>NZ_JFHD01000002.1 GCF_000698575.1 Caballeronia zhejiangensis | reverse complement strand
CGCCGACGGCCATCGGAATGCCCGCTTCGAGACCGAGCGCGGACGCCGACGCCGCAGACAACGCGCCGCCGACTTCATGCGATGCCGCGAGCGGCGCGAACCACGCGCGCGGCAAGCCGAGCCGGTCGATCAGCGCCTCGTCCCATTCGCCCGATGGCGCGGCGAGCGCGGTCGCGCACGCATCGGATGCATCGGTGACGAACGCGCCGCCGAGCTTCGCGCGCAGCCAGTCTTTCGGCTGCAAGGCCCAGCGCGTTTGCGCCGCGATCCGCGGTTCGTTCGATGCGAGCCAGCGCAGCAACGGCCCCGCCATGCCGGGCGCGACCGGATTCGGCTGCGGCTCGCGCCACGCGTCGAGCAGATCGCGGGCACGGGTGTCGGGCCACAGCATCGCGGGGCGAAGCGCGTGGCCATGCGCGTCGGTCAAAACGACGCCGTGCATCTGCCCCGAAAAGCCGATGCCGCGTACCGCTTGACGCTCGTTGGCGGGCAAACGCGATGCTGCGTCGACGAGCGCGCCATACCACGCATCGACGCTGGTTTCGGCCCAGCCGGGCTGCGCGCTCGTCACCGCGTACGCCGCACTCGACGACGCGATGTCGCGTCCGGCTTCATCGACGATCGCGAGCTTGAGGGAGCCCGTGCCGAGATCGATGCCTAAAAAACGCATGGGATTCCGAGTCTGAAAAGGCGTTAGGGAAAACGCGTAAAACGGGGGTTAACCCCGCCATCGCGCGATGAACGTGAAAAATGGACTATACGCGGGGCGTGATGCACATCATAACGACCGTCCGAAGATCGCGGCCTTCCGTCAGGCGACGAATTTCCCTTGATTTGCGTCAAACCCCTTGTGACAGGGCCGTTCGCACGTTTGCGCCGCTCGCGGCGCGCGAAACCCATATCGGCACGCGAACGCGACGTATAGCGCCGCGTGGTCTTGTTCATGGTTGCCGATGCACTTAACTTGGAGGCCATTCAAATGGAAGTAGACATAGGAGAGAGACATGGCTTTAAGTTCGGTGAACCCGTCGGTGCATCCGTGCGACGAACGGCTCCCCGCCGGTCAACTGCTGACGCTCGGCATCCAGCACGTTCTGGTGATGTACGCGGGCGCGGTGGCGGTGCCGCTGATCCTCGGCGCCGCGATGGGCCTGCCGAAAGATCAGGTCGCGTTTCTCATCAGCGCGGATCTGTTCTCGTGCGGCGTCGCCACGCTGATCCAGACGCTCGGCCTGTGGATCTTCGGCATTCGCCTGCCCGTCATCATGGGCTGCACCTTCGCCGCCGTCGGCCCGATGGTCGCGATCGGCACGAATCCTTCGCTCGGCATTCTCGACGTGTTCGGCGCGACCATCGCGGCGGGCGTGATCGGCATCGTCCTCGCGCCGATGATCGGCAAGCTCCTGCGCTTCTTCCCGCCGGTCGTGGTCGGCACGGTGATCGCGGTGATCGGCCTCTCGCTGATGGGCGTGGGCATCAACTGGGCGGCGGGCGGCATCGGCAATCCCGACTACGGCAATCCGGTCTTCCTGCTGCTGTCGCTCGTCGTGTTGTCGCTGATTCTGCTCATCAACAAGTTCGCGCGAGGTTTCATCGCGAATATTTCGGTGCTGCTCGGGATCGTCGTCGGCTTCGTGATCGCCGCGATGCTCGGCCGCGTCGACATGGACGGCGTCGCGCACGCGCCGTGGGTCGGCATCGTGCTGCCGTTCCACTTCGGCATGCCGCATTTCGATGCGCTCTCCGTCGCGACGATGGTCATCGTCATGTTCGTGACGTTCATCGAATCGACGGGCATGTTCCTCGCGGTCGGCGATCTCGTCGAGCGTCCGGTCGACCAGAAGGCGCTCGTGCGCGGCTTGCGTGTCGACGGTCTCGGCACGCTGATCGGCGGCATCTTCAACTCGTTCCCGCATACGTCGTTTTCGCAGAACGTCGGTTTGATCGGCGTGACGGGCGTGAAGAGCCGCTTCGTCTGCGCGACAGGCGGCGTGATTCTCGTCGTGCTCGGCCTCTTTCCGAAAATGGCGCAGGTGGTGGCGTCGGTGCCGCCGTTCGTGCTCGGCGGCGCGGGCATCGTGATGTTCGGCATGGTCGCGGCGAACGGCATCAAGACGCTGTCGCGCGTGGACTTCTCGAAGAATCAGCACAACCTGTTCATCGTCGCGGTGAGCGTCGGGATGGGCATGGTGCCGGTCGTCGCGCCGAAGTTCTTCACGCAACTGCCGCACGCGCTGGAGCCGATCCTTCACAGCGGGATTCTGCTGGCGTCGGTGTCGGCGGTGGTGTTGAACATCGTGTTCAACGGCGTGCGCAAGGAACGCGATGCCGAACGCGATGCGCGTGAAGCCGCGCATGAGTTCGAAGGCGCGGCCCATGCGGGCGACGCGCACTGAGGAGTTTGGGCTGTACTTGCGTTGAGCGCCGCGGCGGGAGCCGCGGCGTTTTTTTGTTTATCGAAGCGAGGGTCGCGCGTCAGCCCGCATCCGCCGCCCGCGGCGCATCGCCCGTCCGCTCGATCCACCCGCCTCCCAGCGCCTGATACAACGTCACGAGATTCGCCAACCGCTGCGTGCGCGCGGCAATCAGCGTCTGCTGCGCCGAATACAGATCCTGCTGCGCGGTCAGCACGCCGAGATAGCTGTCGACGCCCTGCTTGTATCGCAGCGTCGACAACTCCAGCCGGCGTTGCTGCGCGGCCGTATCGCGCACGAGCGCGGCGATCTGCTGATCGTAGGTGCCGCGCGCGGCGAGACCATCGGCGACATCCTTGAACGCGGATTGAATCGCCTTCTCGTAATTGGCGATCTCGATCTTCTTCTGGATATTCGCGTACTCGAGATTCGCGAACTGATCGCCGTAGATCGGCAAGGTGATGGTCGGCGCAAAGCTCCATCCCGCCGACCCCGCTTTGAACAGACCACCGAGCGTCGGGCTCAGTGTGCCGAGCATGCCGGTCAGCGAAATGTTGGGAAAGAACGCTGCGCGCGCCGCGCCGATGTTCGCATTCGCCGCGAGCAGATTCTGTTCGGCCTCCATGATGTCCGGCCGCCGCAGCAGCAAATCCGACGGCAGACCCGCAGGAATGTCCGCGAGCAGGTCTTGACCGTCGAGCGGCATGCCGCCCGGCAGATCGTCGGGCACCGGCTCGCCGAGCAGCAACACGAGCGCATTGACCGCCTGCGCCCGCGCGCGCTCCTGCGCCTGCAGATTCGCCGCCGCGCCTTCCATCACCGTTTGCGCCTGGCTCACGTCCAGCTCCGACGCGGCGCCGTTGTCGAATTGCAGCTTGACGATCCGGTAGGATTCGCTCGCGCTGGCCAGCGTCTGATGCGTCACCTTCAGCAGGTCGTCCGTCTGCAAGACCTGGAGGTACTGCACCGCCACTTGCGAGACGAGCGAAATCTCCGCAGCCTTGCGCGCATAGGCAGTCGCGAAATATTTCGCGAGCGCCTGATTCCGCATGCTCTGCACCCGGCCGAACAGGTCGATCTCCCACGACGCATTCAGGCCCACCGTGTAGGTATTCGAGATGGTCTGATTCAAGAACGACAGATTGTCGGGCTTGCGCGTTTTCGACTGCGCGCCCACGGCGGTGATGGACGGAAGCAGAAGCGTCGTGACGACCTGATACTGCGCCTGCGCGGCCTGCACGTTGAGCATCGCGACGCGCAAGTCACGGTTGTTCTTCAACGCGATGTCGATGAGCCGCTGCAAACGCGCATCGACGAAGAAATCGCGCCAGCCGATATCGGCCGCGGCCACGCCGTTCGCGCTGCGTGCGCCGTCCGGCGTCGCGACCGGCTGCGTCGCGTAGACGCCGTGCGCCGGAAAATTCGCCGACACCGGCGCGGCGGGGCGTTCGTACTTCGGCGCCATCGTGCAGCCGGTCGCCAGTACGGCGACGGCCATTGCAATCAAGGAAAGTCTACGCATGTCAGTGTCCTTCGTTGCCCTGTTGCGCGCGCCGCTGCGCTTCGTAACGCGCGAGCGCGGCATCCGTGTCCTCCTTGTCGCCGCCGAAACGCGAGCGCACCACGACGAAGAACATCGGCACCATGAAAATGGCGAGGAAAGTCGCGGTCACCATGCCGCCGATCACGCCCGTGCCGATCGCGTGCTGGCTGCCCGAGCCCGCGCCGTTGCTGATCGCGAGCGGCATCGTGCCGAGAATGAACGCGAGCGATGTCATGAGAATCGGACGCAGGCGCAGGCGCGCCGCTTCGAGCGCCGCTTCGATCGGCCCCATCTTTTGCGAGAGCTGCAGATCGCGGGCGAACTCGACGATCAGAATCGCGTTCTTCGCCGACAAGCCCACTGTCGTGAGCAAGCCGACCTGGAAGAACACGTCGTTCTCCAGTCCGCGCAGCGACACGGCGAGCAGTGCGCCGACCACGCCGAGCGGCACGACCATGATCACGGAGAAAGGAATCGACCAGCTCTCGTACAGCGCCGCGAGACACAGGAACACGACGAGGATCGAGATGCCGTAAAGAATCGGCGCCTGCGAGCCGGACTGGATCTGCTGATACGACAGCCCCGTCCATTCGTAGCCGATGCCCGCGGGCAGCTTCGCCGCGAGCGCTTCCATCGCGGCCATCGCCTCGCCGGTGGATTTGCCCGGCTTCGCGACACCCTGGATTTCGATCGACGACAGGCCGTTGTAGCGTTCGAGCTTGGGCGAGCCGTAGCTCCATTCGGTCGTCGCGAACGACGAGAACGGCACCATCGAGCCCGACGCGTTGCGCACGTACCAGCTGTTGATGTTCTCCGGCGACATGCGGAACGGCGCATCGCTCTGCATGTACACCTTCTTGATGCGGCTGTCCGTATCGAGGAAGTTGTTCACGTACTTCGACGCCCACGCGATCGAGAACGTCTGGTCGATGCTCGACGGATCGACGCCCTGCGCCAGCGCCTTCTGACGGTCGATGTTCACCTTGAACTGCGGCGCGTCGTTCAGGCCGTTCGGCCGGACCTGCGCGAGCGTCTCGTCCTTCGCGGCCATGCCGAGGAGCATCGCGCGCGCCTGCATCAGCTTTTCGTGGCCGAGACCGGCGCGATCCTGAAGTTCGAAGTCGAAGCCCGACGCCGTGCCCAGTTCCGGAATCGACGGCGGATTCACCGGAAACACGAGCGCGTTCTTGTAGCCCGCGAACGCGCCGTACGTGCGGCCCACCAGCGCTTGCACCTTCTCGTTGGCGCTCGTGCGCTGGGCGAAGTCCTTCAGCCGCACGAAGATGAGACCCGAGTTCTGGCCATGACCGGCAAAGCTGTAACCGTTCACGGTGAACACCGACTCGACGAGCGCGCTTTCCTTCTTCAGCAGATGGCCCGCGACATCGTCCAGCGCGCGCTGCGTCATCTCCTGCGTGGAGCCGGCGGGCGTCGCCACCAGCACGAACATCGTGCCCTGGTCTTCATCGGGCAGGAACGCCTTCGGCAAACGCGCGAACAACATGCCGACCGCCACGATGATCACCACATAGATGACGAGCCAGCGCCCCGAACGCCTGATGACATGCGCCACGCCGCCGTGATACTTCGCCTGGCTCTTCGCGAACGTGCGGTTGAACCAGCCGAAGAAGCCGGTCGTCTTTTCCGTGTGGCCTTCCGGGTGCGGCTTGAGCATCGTTGCGCACAGCGCAGGGGTGAGCACCATCGCGGTGAGCACCGAGAGACCCATCGCCGAGACGATCGTCAGCGAGAACTGGCGATAGATCGCGCCGACCGAGCCGCCCGTGAACGCCACCGGCACGAACACCGCCGCGAGCACGAGCGCCACGCCGACGAGCGCGCCGGTGATCTGACTCATCGCCTTCTTCGTGGCTTCCTTCGGCGACAGTCCCTCTTCGGTCATCACGCGCTCGACGTTTTCGACGACCACGATCGCGTCGTCCACCAGCAAGCCGATGGCGAGCACGAGCCCGAACATCGACAGCGTGTTGATGGAGAAGCCCGCCGCCGCCATGATCGCGAAGGTGCCGAGCAGCACGACCGGCACGGCGATGGTCGGAATGAGCGTCGCGCGCAGGTTCTGCAGGAACAGGTACATCACGAGGAACACCAGCACGATGGCCTCGATGAGCGTCTTGACGACGTCGGCGATCGACTGCTTCACGAACGGCGTGGTGTCGTACGGATACTTCACGACGAGACCGTGCGGGAAGAACTTCGCGAGCTCGTCGACTTTCGCGCGCACCAGATTCGCGGTGGCGAGCGCGTTCGCGCCGGTCGCGAGCTGAATGCCGAATCCGGCAGCCGGACGGCCGTTGTACTGCGTCTCGAAGTTGTAGTTCTCGCCGCCGAGACCGACGCGCGCCACGTCGCGGATACGCACCTGCGAGCCGTCCTGATTCACCTTCAGCAGCACGTTGCCGAACTGCTCCGGTGTGCGCAGCAGCGTCGCTTCGGTGATGGTCGCCTGCATCGACTGACCCGGCACCGCGGGCACGCCGCCGAGCTGGCCGCCCGCGACCTGCACGTTCTGCGAAGTCAGCGCGTTCTGCACGTCGACCGGCGTCAGGCTGAATTTGGTCAGCTTGTTCGGATCGAGCCAGATTCGCATCGCGTACTGCGAGCCGAAGAGCGTGACGGTGCCGACGCCGTTCAGCCGGCTGATCGGATCCTGCACGTGCGACGCCACGTAGTTCGCGAGGTCTTCGCGGCTCATGCTGCCGTCTTCGGACACGAACGCCAGCACGAGCAGGAAGCTGCTGCTCGACTTGGTCACGCTGATGCCGAGCTGCTGCACGACGGCCGGCAGATTGGGCGTGGCCAGTTGCAGCTTGTTCTGCACCTGAACCTGCGCGATGTCGGCATTGGTGCCGGCCGCGAACGTCAGCGTGACGGTGGCGGTGCCGCTGTCATCGGAGGTCGAGGACAGATACAGCAGATGGTCGAGACCGCTCATCTGCTGCTCGATCACCTGCGTGACGGTGTTTTCGACGGTCTGAGCGGATGCGCCCGGATAGTTCGCGGATATCTGGATCGCGGGCGGCGCGATGGTCGGATATTGCGCGACGGGCAGCGTCGTCACCGACGCGAGACCCGCGAGCATCAGAATGATGGCGATCACCCACGCGAAAATCGGGCGATCGATAAAGAACTTGGCCATGGACGTGTCTCCCGTCCTTACGCGCCGGAGGCGGCCGTTGCGTCGGCTTTCGCTTCGGGCTGACGCGCGGGCACGGCCTTCACTTCCATGCCCGGACGCACGTGATCGATGCCCTCGACGATCACGCGATCGCCCGCGTTCAGACCGCTGTCGACGATCCAGCTCTGGCCGAGCGTCCCGGAGGTGACGAGCGGGCGCATCGCGACCTTGTTGTCCTTGCCGACGACCATCGCGAGCGCGGTGCCTTTCTGATCGTGCGTGATGCCCTGCACCGGCACGACGAGCGCCTTCGGATTCACGCCTTGCTCGATGCGCGCGCGCACGAACATGCCCGGCAGCAGCACCCGATCCTTGTTCATGAAGATCGCGCGCAGCGTCACCGATCCGGTCGACGGATCGACGCTCACATCGCTGAATTGCAGCTTGCCCTGCTCCGGATACTCACGGCCGTCTTCGAGGATCAGCGTGACCTTCGCCGCGTTCGGGCCGTTGGTCGAAAGACGCCCTTCCTGAATCTGACGGCGCAGCTTGAGACCGTCGAGACTCGATTGCGTGAGATCGACGTACATCGGGTCGAGCTGCTGGACGGTGACCATCAGCGTCGCCTGCGCCGCCTGCACGTATGCGCCGGGCGTGACCTGGGAAATGCCGGCCTGCCCCGAAACCGGCGACGTGACGTCGGTATAGCCAAGCTTGATCTGCGCGGTGTCGATCGCGGCTTTGGCCGACGCGACATCGGCTTCGGCCTGGCCTTGCGCCGCCACGGCGTTGTCGTAGTCCTGCTTGCTGACCGCGTTCGACGCGACGAGCACCTTGTAGCGCTCGGCCTGCGCCGCGGTCGAGACGAGATTCGCATGGGCCTTCGCGAACGACGCCTTCGCGTTGTTCAGTTGCGCGATATACGGCGCCGGATCGATCTTGTAAAGGCGTTGCCCGGCCTTGACGAGGCTGCCTTCCGTGAATTCGCGGCGCAGCACGATGCCATCGACGCGCGCGCGCACCTGGGCATCGAGAAAGGCGCTCGTGCGGCCCGAGAGTTCTGTCGTGACCGGCACATCGGCCGGCTCGACGATGACAACGCCGACTTCCGGCGTGTGCGGCGCCATCGCGGGATGCTTCTCTCCGCAACCGGCTGCCAGCAAGGCGGCCGTCGTGACACCGATGAGGCGGTATGGAATCCGTATGAGACGCATGGAACGCGAGACCTCTGAGGTTACTGACAATGAAAGGCGCGCGTCTTCGCGTTGACCGCGAGCCGCGCGCAATGTGCTGTCGTGCGATGCGAAAGTCGCTGACCGCGGCGACCGGGGCATTCGTGCGGCCCGCGCGCCTTGGATGGGGCTGGCCGCTTTCGGAAGAAATGCGGCCATATTTTTGGGATAACTGAATGTATGCGACGCTCGCGGCGAGCTTCGTCAACGACTTTTTCGAACGATCGATGGAACGGATCGCGCCGTCACGACTGCGGCAAGCAGCCGATTATAGTTATCGCGCGCAGTGAGGAAGACGAAAGAGTAGGCAGATGTGTGGATCTTTGATGGCAACTGAAACAATGTGCCAAGTCTGTTGCATCACCCAGACATCGATGCAAAACGATGTGGAACAAGTTCGAAAGCGCGAAAAAAAGCCCGGCGCGCGGCCGGGCTTCGAGTGCGACAGTTTTAGGCGAATCAGCTCGCCGCGGGCGCCGAGGCTGCTTGCGGCGCGCCTTGCGAGCCGTAGTCGACGGGCGCATCGGCGGGACGCGGCGCGTCGCCGGAACGCTCGATCCATCCGCCGCCCATGAACTGATACAGATCGACGAGGTTCGTCAGTCGATTCAGCCGCGCCGTGATGAGCAGCTGCTGCGCTTCGTAAAGCGCCGTCTGCGCGGTCAGCACCGACAGATAGCTGTCCACGCCATTGCGATAGCGCAGGTCCGACAGCTCCAGACGCCGGCTCTGCGAATTGACGAAGCGCTCGAGCGCCTTGATCTGCTCGTCGAAGGTGCCGCGCGCGGCGAGGCCGTCCGCGACTTCGCGGAACGCGGTCTGGATCGCCTTCTCGTAATTGGCGATCTCGATGCGCTTCTGCACGTTCGCCAGATCGAGATTGGCCTTGTTCTGGCCGCCCTCGAAGATCGGCACCGTGATCTGCGGCGCGAACGACCACGCAGCCGACCCCGGCTTGAACAGGCCGCCGAGCGTCGGCGACAGCGTGCCGAAGCTGCCCGTCAGCGAGACGCGCGGAAAGAACGCCGCGCGCGCCGCGCCGATATTCGCGTTGGCCGCGAGCAGCGACTGCTCCGCCGCCGCGATATCGGGACGGCGCGTCAGCAGATCGGACGGCAGACCCGCGGGAATGTCGGAGAGCAGATTCTGCGTATCGAGCGGCATGCCGGCCGGCAAATCCGCAGGCAACGGCTCCCCGACGAGCAGCACGAGCGCGTTTTCCGCCTGCGCGCGCAAACGCGACTGCGTCTGCAGATTCGCCTGCGCTTCCTCGACCACGCCTTCGGACTGACGCAGATCGAGTTCGGTGCCGGTGCCGTTCTCGTATTGCAGCTTAGTGATGCGGAACGACTCCTGCGCCGTCTTGAGCGTGTTCTGCGTGACGACGAGTTGATCGTCGTAGGCGAGCATCGTCAGATACTGGTCCGCCACCGACGACACCAGCGAGATCTCCGCCGCCTTGCGCGATTCCGCCGTCGACAGATATTGCGCGAGCGCCTGATCCTTCAGGCTGCGGATGCGCCCGAAGAAGTCGATTTCCCACGACGCATTCAGGCCGACCGAATACTCGTTCGAGATCGTGTTACCGAAGAACGACAGATTCTTCGGCGTGCGCTGCTTCGTCTGCGACGCGGCCGCATCGAGCGTCGGGAACAGACCCGCGCGCGTGATCTGATACTGCGCGCGCGCCGCATCGACGTTGAGCACCGAGACGCGCAGGTCGCGATTGTTCTTCAGCGCGAGCTCGACGATCTTCTGCAGGCGCGCATCGGCGAAGAAATCGCGCCAGCCGATGTCCGGCGCGCTCTGGCCGTTCGCCGTGCGGCCGTTGCTCGCGCTCGAACTCGCATCCGGCTGGTGCGCGTACACGCCGCCTTCCGGAAACGTCTGCGTGACGGGCTCGGGCGGACGCTCGTACTTCGGCTGGAGCGTGCAGCCCGCGGCGAATACCGCCACGGCGGCCGCGATCAAGGAATGTTTAAGCATCTCAGTGTCCTTCCTTACCGTTCGTGCCTTCGATGTCGCCCGACGAACCCGGCGCCGGCACGTCCTTGCTCTTGCTGAACTTGCTGATAACGACGAAGAACATCGGAATCATGAAGATGGCGAGGAAGGTCGCGGTCAACATGCCGCCGATCACGCCGGTGCCGATCGCGTGCTGGCTCGCCGAGCCCGCGCCGTTACTGATCGCGAGCGGCATCACGCCGAGAATGAACGCGAGCGAGGTCATCAGGATCGGGCGCAACCGCAGGCGCGCCGCTTCCATCGCCGCTTCGACCGTCGACATGCCCTGAATCCGCAACTCGCGCGCGAATTCCACGATCAGAATCGCGTTCTTCGCCGACAGACCCACGGTCGTCAACAGGCCGACCTGGAAGAACACGTCGTTTTCCAGACCGCGCAGCGTCGCCGCGAGCAGCGCGCCGAGCACGCCGAGCGGCACGACCATGATGACCGAGAACGGAATCGACCAGCTTTCATACAGCGCCGCGAGACACAGGAACACGACGAGGATCGAGATGCCGTAGAGAATCGGCGCCTGCGAACCCGACTGGCGTTCCTGATAGGAAAGGCCCGTCCATTCGTAGCCGATGCCCGCCGGCAGCTTCGCCGCGATCGCTTCCATCGCGGTCATCGCCTGGCCGGTCGACTTGCCCGCCGCCGCCGCGCCCTGGATTTCCACCGCCGAGATGCCGTTGTAGCGTTCGAGCTTCGGCGAACCGTAGGTCCAGTTGCCCGTCGCGAAGGCGCCGAACGGCACCATCGTTCCGGCGCCATTGCGCACGTACCACTTGTTCAGGTCGTCGGGGTTCATGCGGAACGGACCATCGCCCTGCACGTAGACTTTCTTGATCCGGTTGTCGACGTCGAGGAAGTTGTTCACGTACTGCGACGCCCACGCGATCGAGAATGTCTGATCGATGTCCGATACGGCGATGCCGAGCGCGCTCGCCTTCTCGCGATCGACATTCACCTTGAACTGCGGCGTGTCGTTCAGGCCGTTCGGACGCACCTGTGCGAGCGTCGGATCCTTCGCGGCCATGCCGAGCAGCATGTTGCGCGCTTCCATCAGCTTAGCGTGGCCGAGGCCGCCGCGATCCTGCAGCTCGAAGTCGAAGCCCGCCGCCGTGCCGAGTTCCGGAATCGAAGGCGGATTGACCGGGAAGATCATCGCGTCCTTGTAAGGCGCGAAGTGCATGAACATGCGTCCGACGAGCGCCTGCACCTTCTGGTCGCTGTGCTGGCGTTCCGCGTAGTCCTTCATCCGCACGAACACGAGGCCGGAGTTCTGGCCGCGGCCCGCGAACGAGAAGCCGTTCACCGTGAAGACCGATTCGACGATCGATTTCTCGTCCTTCAGCAGATAGTCCTGCACGTCCTTCAGAACGTGCGCGGTGTACTCCTGCGTGGAGCCGGACGGCGCGTTCACGAGCACGAACATCGTGCCCTGGTCTTCATCGGGCAGGAACGACTTCGGCAGACGCAGGAACAGCATGCCCACCGCGACGATCACGACGATATAGATGATGAGCCAGCGTCCCGAGCGGCGAATGACGTGCTGCACGCCGCTGTGATACTTCTCCTGACTCTTGTTGAACGTGCGGTTGAACCAGCCGAAGAAGCCCTTCTTCTCGGGCTCGTGCCCTTCCGGATGCGGCTTCAGGATCGTCGCGCACAGCGCCGGCGTGAGAATCAGCGCGACCATGACGGACAGCACCATCGCCGCGACGATCGTCAGCGAGAACTGACGGTAGATCGCGCCGACCGAGCCGCCGGAGAAGGCCACCGGCACGAACACCGCCGACAGCACGAGCGCCACGCCGACCAGCGCGCCGGTGATCTGCCCCATCGCCTTGCGGGTCGCTTCGCGCGGCGGTAAATGCTCCTCCGACATCACCCGCTCGACGTTCTCCACGACCACGATCGCATCGTCGACGAGCAGGCCGATCGCGAGCACGAGGCCGAACATCGACAGCACGTTGATCGAGAAGCCCACCGCCGACATGATCGCGAACGTGCCGAGCAGAACGACCGGCACCGCGATCGTCGGGATGATCGTCGCCCGCAGGTTCTGCAGGAACAGATACATCACGAGGAACACGAGCACGATGCCTTCGATCAGCGTCTTGACCACTTCCTCGATCGACAGTCGCACGAACGGCGTCGTGTCATACGGATACTTCACCACCAGTCCATGCGGGAAGTATTTCGACAGATCGTCGATCTTCTGGCGGACCAGTTTCGCGGTCTGGAGCGCGTTCGCGCCCGTCGCGAGCTGGATACCGAAGCCGGCAGTCGGCTGTCCGTTGTACTTCGTATCGAAGTTGTAGTTTTCGCCGCCGAGCTCGAGCCGCGCGACATCCTTCAGCAACACGCGCGAGCCGTCCTGATTCACTTTCAGCAGGATGTTGCCGAACTGCTCGGGCGTGCGCAGCAGCGTCGCTTCCGTGATGGTCGCCTGGAGCATCTGCCCCGGCACCGCCGGCGTGCCGCCGAGCGCACCCGCCGCCACCTGCACGTTCTGGTTCGTGATCGCGTTCTTCACGTCGACAGGCGTGAGCGCGAAGTTCGTGAGCTTGGTCGCATCGAGCCAGACGCGCATCGCGTACTGCGAGCCGAACAGCGTCGTCGTACCGACGCCGTCGATACGCGAGAGCGGATCCGCCACGTTCGACGCCACGTAGTTCGCGAGGTCGTACTTGCTCATGCTGCCGTCTTCGGACACGAACGCGAGCACGAGCAGGAAGCTCGAACTCGACTTCGTGACCTTCGTGCCCAACTGCTGCACGACTTGCGGAAGCAGCGGCGTCGCGAGCTGCAGCTTGTTCTGCACCTGCACCTGCGCGATGTCCGGGTTCGTGCCCGCCGCGAACGTCAGCGTGACGGTGGCCGTGCCCGAGTCATCGGACGTCGACGACAGGTACAGCAAGTGGTCGAGGCCGGTCATCTGCTGCTCGATCACCTGCGTCACCGTGTTTTCGACGGTGCTCGCGGATGCGCCCGGATACGTCGCGCTGATCTGGATCGCGGGCGGCGCGATCGTCGGATACTGCGCGACCGGCAGCGTGAAGATCGACGCCATCCCCGCCAGCATCAGGATGATCGCGATCACCCACGCGAAGATCGGTCGATCGATAAAAAACTTTGCCATGTAACAGGCTCCCTTTTATTGCGCGCCCGATGCAGCGGAGGCGGCCGATGCGGCTTGCGGACCGCTGGCAGCGCTCGCGCCGCTGGCACTGGCCGGCGCCGATGCCGCCTGCGCATCCGATGCGCCGGCTACGGGATACGGGAATTTCGCGTCGACCGGCTTCACCTGCATGCCGGGCTTCGCCTTCTCCACGCCGTTCACGATCACGCGGTCGCCCGGGTTCAGGCCGCTGTCGACCACCCAGTTGTTGCCGAACGTGCTGCCCGTGACGAGCTGGCGCAGTTCCACCTTGTTGTCCTTGTTGACGACGAGCGCGGTCGGCGTGCCCTTCTGGTCATGCGTGACGCCGATCTGCGGCACGACGAGCGCGTGGTCGTTCGTGCCTTCCTGAATCCGCGCGCGCACGAACATGCCCGGCAGAAGCACGCGGTCCTTGTTCTGGAAGATCGCGCGCACCGTCACCGAACCGGTGCTCTGGTCGACGCTCACGTCGGAGAACTGCAGCTTGCCCTGCTCGGTGTACGTGCGGCCGTCTTCGAGCTGGAGCGTGACCTTCGCGGCGTGGATGCCTTCGGTCTGCAGACGGCCTTCCTGAATCTGACGGCGCAGGCGCAAGCCTTCGACGCTCGATTGCGTCAGATCGACGTAGATCGGATCGAGCTGCTGCACGGTCGTGAGCAGCGTCGCGGCGCTCGCCTGAACGTAGGCGCCCGGCGTGACCTGCGAGAGACCGGTGCGGCCGGTGATCGGCGAGACGACGTCGGTGTAGCCCAAGTTGATCTGCGCGGTATCGACCGATGCCTTGCCCGCGGCGACATCCGCGACGGCCTGGCCTTGCGCCGCGACGGCGTTGTCGTAATCCTGCTTCGACACGGCATTGGCCGCGACGAGGATCTTGTAGCGCGCGACGAGCGCATTCTGCGACGCGACGTTCGCCTGCGCCTTCGCGAGCGTCGCCTTGGCGTTGTTCAGCGCGGCGATGTACGGCGCCGGATCGATCTTGTAGAGACGCTGACCGGCCTTGACCTCGGAGCCTTCAGTGAACTCGCGGCGCAGCACGATGCCATCGACCCGTGCGCGCACTTGCGCGACCAGATAGGCGTTGGTGCGGCCCGGCAAATCGACGATGACCGGCACGCTCGTCGGCTGCACGGTGACGATACCCACTTCGGGCGTTTGCGGCGGAGGCGCTGATTGTTTTTGCCCGCACGCTGCCAGGAACACGGCAGCCGTCGCGGCGGTGATTAAGCGGAGTGGAACCCGTTCGACGCGCATGGAGCGACCTCTGTCTAAGACTGAGAGTGAAGTTTGGGCACGCGGCGGCCTTCCCCGGGCAACGCCGCGCACGAGCGTCCTTCGGGACGCTGTGAATACACCAACTTGTCCGGCGAGTGAGCGGCGACGCCAGCCTGCGCGTGACGCCTCATACCCGTGCGCGACGCTCGGAGGCGTCGCCCGTGGCCACAGGACGGCCAGAACGGGCAATGGAAACGCAAGCTTATGCGAAATCCGCCCGCCGGATGAATTTGTGAATATTCGTAAACGGGTGGTATTGTATATACATTCACGAATGAATGTAAAAAACCGTACGTGTTTCTCCCCATTGGCGATGAGAAGAAACCGCTCCGGGGAATCGATTACGTTCGACGAACCTTCGACAGAGTCGTCCACAGAGCGGCTTTCAAACGGCAGTAGCAGGAGCAGACGGCCACCGGCCGCAGGATATGGTCAGACGAACCAAGGAAGAAGCGCAGTTGACGCGCAACCGCGTACTCGACGCGGCCGAGCGCGTCTTCTACGAAAAAGGGGTATCGCGCACGACGCTCGCGGACATCGCGCAGGCGGCGGGCGTCACGCGCGGCGCGATCTACTGGCATTTCGCCAACAAGGGCGATCTCTTCAACGCGATGTTCGACCGCAGCCTTTTGCCGCTCGACGAACTCGTGGAATCCACGCTGGACGGCAAGGAGGAAGACCCGCTCGCGCGTTTGCATGAACTCTTCGTCTGGTGCATGCGCAACATCACGACCGACGAGCAGCGGCGCCGCGTCTTCGACATCCTCTTCATGAAATGCGAATTCGTCGAGGAAATGGGGCCGGTGCGCGAGCGGCATCGGAACAACATGCGCGACGGCATGGAGCGCATCGAGCGCGCGCTGCGCAACGCCGTCGAAAAGAAGCAGCTTCCGGCGACGCTCGACACGCGCCGCGCGATGACCATGCTCCACTGTCTCTTCACGGGCATCCTGCACGATTCGCTGATGCTGCCCGACATCGTTCATCCGGAACGCGACGCCGAAGCGCTCATCGACGCATGCTTCGACGCATTGCGCTGCAGCCCGTCGCTGCTGATGCCCGCGAGCGCCTGATTCGCGCCGTCTATTGCGAACCGATGCGCTGCGCGAAATACGCGAACAGCGCGATGCACACGAGCATCGCCGCCCACGCCCATATCGGCAGGCCGAGCGGATGCGGATCGTGGGAATGATCGCGGTCGTTGTGCACGAATCCGTGTCCGTGCAGCCGATGCCGCAGCACGCCGCTCGCGTGGGCGTCGGCGGAATGCCCGCGCATCGCGCCCGAGCGACGCGAGAACGCCGCCGACATCGCGCCCGGCCGCAAGAACACATGCCGGCGCTCGGCGCTTGCGCCTGCCGCGCGCATCGACGGCAAGCCGTGCTTCGCACGCACCACTTCGCAGAACTCGGCGAAGAAATCGTCGGCGCCTTCACGAAGCGCGTTTTCGATCTGACGCGCGGGCAAGCCGGCGAGCGGTCCCGAGACCGTCGCCCAGACGGTGTATTCGATCCACGTCGCGGCGCCGTCGTCATCGGGATTGAGCGCGACCGCGATCTGCCCGCGCAATGAGCCGACGCCTTCGCCGCGCGCCTTGAAGCTCAGCGTGCGCGCGTACGCGCCGTCGTGCGACGCGTCGCTTTCCCCTTCTTCATGCGCCGCCTGTCGCGTGCGCCCGGCGGCGTGCGCGCGAATTTCGTAGCGCGCCCGCAGCGCGCCGAGCGGCACGATCAGCGTGAGGACATACTCGCCGTTGGGCGTGCGCGTGAACGATTCGCAATTGTCGAGGCTCGCGCGCAGCAACGCGAGATCGGAGAGCGCCTCGCGGACGTGCGCGCAATCGAGCGGAACGCACAGCGCATCGGTGACTTCCATTCGAGCCTCCGGGACAAGGATCGCATGCGTTCGTTATGGCGGAGCGGATGTAAGGTGTCTGTTCGGATGCGCGCCTAGGAAGTCTCGTCGATGCGATCGACGCGCGAACCGTAGAACGCGAGATAGCCCTTGATTTTCGCGGCGGCGTCGAGCGGCGCTTCGTAGCTCCACGCGGCGTTCTCGACCGGGCCGTCTTCGGTCAGCAGATGATAGTGCGTCGCCTGGCCCTTCGTCGGGCAGTGCGTGGTGTGAATCGAGCGTTCGAGGCGCGCCATGTTCACGTCGGCGCGCGGAAAGTAGTGCACTTTCTCCGCGCCCTGCTCGACGAGCGTGAGGGATGCGTGCGTATCGGCGTAGGTCACGCCCTGATGGATCACGCGGCAGCGCCGCCCGTTCAGCGTGATCTCGATGTGATGCGCCGTTTCGTGCCCGACGTTCAGTTCCGTGCCCATCGTGCTGCCCCTCCGCGTAAGAACCGGCTTCCAAAGAAAAAGCCACGAGTCATCGAGACACCCGTGGCTTAATTATGAGACAAACTTCCGATCCTGCGTGAGCGCTTTCGACGGCCCGGGCGTTTCCCTTTCGACGCCCGCGCTTACTGAATGTTCCAGTGGAATGCCGCCTTGGCCTTGCCCGGCCCCGCGACCGTCACGGCCTGCTTTTTCTCCTGATCCTTGTACTTCGCGTAGACCGTATAGTTGCCGGGCGGCAGCTTGACGAGCATGTACGGTCCCATCGATTCCGTGGACAGCACCTCGCCGCCCTTGCCGCCGACGACGCGCACATGCACGCCCGAAAGGTAATCGGAAGTCGGCCCCGTGAAGCGCAGCGATAGCGGCCAGTGCGCCTGTTCGCGCAACAATGCGCGCGACTCGTCGAGGCCGACGCCGCCCGACGTATACGAAACGTCGCCTTGCTGCTCGATCTGCGGCAGGCCGCCGCCGTTGGTGTTGCCGGCGCTCGACAAATCGGTCGCCGTGCCGCCCGAGGCGCCGCTCGCCTGCTGCGCCCAGGCGCCGCCCGCCATGCTCGCGCTCGCCGCCGCAACGAGAAGCGCGGCCGCCAGCCTGCCCGTGGTTCTGCTCGTCATGTTTTCAGCTCCTTTTTCCGATGCCGCCGCGCTCGAAAGCGCCGGCGGCGTCACGCCCGATGCGTCGGTTTCACGCGATGGGGCACCAGGGAACCCGGGAGCATGCTTCGTGCCCGCGTCGCGGCCCGATGCGCTGCGTCAGCCGAGATCGACAGGCACGAAGATCTGCGCGTCGTCGCGCTGGATCAGGAGCGCGATGCTGTCGCCCGCGTGCTGAACCATCGACTTCAACTGTTGCACGGACGTCACCGGCTGGCCGTTGACGGCGAGAATCACGTCGCCCGGCTGAATGCCCGCGTTCGCTGCCGCGCCGCCCGCCTGCTGCACGAGCAGGCCGCGCGAGAGCGAATCGTTCTGCCTTTCTTCCGGCGTAAGCGGACGCACCGCGACGCCGAGGCGCGCATCCTGCGCCGACGATTCGTCACCGCCGCCGGTCTTCGCGCTCGCGGTCTTCGTGTCCTTCAACGCGCCGATGGTCACGCTGAGATCCTTCGCGCTCTTGTCGCGCCACACCGTGACCTTCGCGGACGTGCCCGGCGCGAGACCCGCGACCTGCGACGGCAGCGAGGTCGAATCCGTGACCGGCTCGCCGTTGAGCGCCGTGATGACGTCGCCCGGTTGCAGACCCGCCTTCGCGGCCGGCCCGCCCGGCTCGACCGAGCTCACGAGCGCGCCTTGCGGCGACTTCATGCCGAAGGAATTCGCGAGCGTCTGATTCATGCCCTGCACCGTCACGCCGAGACGGCCGCGATCGACGTGACCCGTCTTGATGAGCGCGTCCTTGACCTTGATCGCCTCATTGATCGGGATCGCGAACGAAAGGCCCTGGAAGCCGCCCGTCTGCGAATAGATCATCGAATTGATGCCGATCACTTCGCCTTGCAGATTGAAAAGCGGCCCGCCGGAGTTGCCCGGATTCACCGGCACGTCGGTCTGGATGAACGGCGTGTAGTTCTCGTTGGGCAGCGCGCGCGACTTCGCGCTGATGATGCCCGACGTCACCGTGTTGTCGAACCCGTACGGCGAGCCGATCGCGACGACCCACTGGCCGACCTTGCTGCCGTTCGGATCGCCGATCTTCACCGTCGGCAGGCTCTTCGCGTCGATCTTCAGCACGGCGACGTCCGACTGCTTGTCCGCGCCGATGACCTTCGCGCGGTATTCGCGCTTGTCCGTGAGCTTCACGGTGACGACGTTCGCGTTATCGACGACGTGCGCGTTGGTGAGGATGTAGCCGTCGCTGCTGACGATGAAGCCGGAGCCGAGGCCTTCGCTCGGACGATCCGCGCGCGGGCCGCCATCGCCGCCGCCGAAGCCGGGCATGCCGCCGAAGCGCTTGAAGAACTGATAGAAGGGATCGTCGGGGTCCATCGGCAACTGATTCTGGCCGCTGCGCGCGGACGTCTGCTTGACGACGTGCTTCGCGCTGATGTTGACGACGGCCGGGCCATACGTTTCCACGAGACCGGAGAAATCGGGGATGCCCGTCTTGGCCGCGGCTTCGGCGGGCATCATCGCGGCGGCTTGCGCGGGCGCGATGACTTGCGGTGCAGGAACGTTGTTATGACCCGCCACGTAACCCGCCGACAAGGCGACGGCAACGGCAGCCGCGACGGCGCTGCGGGTAAGAATCTTCGCTTTCATCGTGTGTGCTCCTGACGAGGGATGCGCTCTCACGGAGCGCGCTTTATCGATGGAGCAAGGTTACGGGGCGTCGCTTAAACCGCTCTTAAAAGAGGAGGAAGAGCGGCTTGCTTCGGCGCGGCGGCCACGCGCATCAGAACGTTACGGCCACCTTGAGACCGCCCGCGCTCGACTCCGCCAGCGTCACCGTCGCGCCATGCTGCTGCGCGATCCGCTTCACGATCGCGAGCCCGAGGCCGCTGCCGGACACATCCGTGCGCGCGCGATTCGCCCCTTCGCCCACGCGATAGAACCGGTCGAACACCCTTTCTCGCTCTTCTTGAGGAATGCCCGGCCCGGTATCGGAGATTTCGACGACGGGACGGCCATCGGCGAGACGAAGGCACACGTCCACGCGGCCGCCGCGAGGCGTGTACTTCGTCGCGTTGTCGATGAGATTGTTGAACATCACGCGCAGCGAATCGGGATCGCCGTTCACGGTCGCCGGTTCGCTCTCCTCGATGCCGAGATCGACGCCGCGTTGCTGCGCCACCAGCACCGAGCCGCGCACGCATGATTCGAGCAGCGCGGCGAGATCGACCGATGCGAACGCCGCCTTGCCATCCGGTTCCGAGCGGGCGAGCGCCAGCAGTTGCTCCGCAAGCCGCGTCGCGCGCGCGATGCCTTCGTGCAGATCCCTGAGCGCCTCGCGACGCGTTTCGTCATCCTGCGCGCGCGCGACGAGCTGCGCCTGAATCTGCACTGCGGCGAGCGGCGTCCGAAGCTCGTGCGCGGCATCGGCGACGAAGGCCTTTTGCGTGTCGAGCGCCGCCGACAAGCGCGACAGCAGCGCATTCAGCGCACGCACGACCGGCCGCACTTCCTGCGGCAGCGGCCGATCCGGCAGCGGATCGAGCGCTTCCGGATGACGCGTGTCGAGCGCGCGCGTGACGCGTTGCAAAGGCGCGAGCCCGAGCCCGACGATCACCCAGATCGCGAGCCCGAGCAGCGGCAGCAGCAGCACGAGCGGCCACAGCGTGCGCCACGCGACGCCCGCCGCGACGCGATTTCTGATCGACAGCGGCTGCGCGAGCTGCACGACGTTATCGCCGACAATCGCGCTATACACGCGCCATTCGCCGCGCGGCGTCATCTCCGTGGAGAAGCCGAGTTCGGCATGCGGCGCGAGCGGCACGCGCGGATGCGAGAAGTACATCAGCGCGCCGTTGCGATTCCAGATCTGGATGACGACGCCTTCGTCGCTTTCGCTGCGCGAACTGAGCACCGAAGAAAACGGCTCGGACGGCAGCGCGGCCGCGATCTGCTGAAGCTGATAGTCGAAGAGTTCGTTGGCTTCGGCGAGCGCCTGCCGGTAAATGAGCCAGCCCGCGAAGCCCACGCCGACGATCACGAGCGCAAGCAGCCAGATCAGCAATTGCCGGCGGATCGACCGCATCAGGCGTCCTTCGCGACCATGTAGCCGAGGCCGCGCACGTTGCGGATGAGATCGGCGCCGAGCTTCTTGCGCAGCGAATGGATGTAGACCTCGACCGTATTGCTGCCGATTTCCTCGCCCCAGCCGTAGATCTTTTCTTCGAGCTGGCTCTTCGACAGCACTGCGCCGGGCCGCGCCATCAGCGCTTCGAGCAGCGCGAATTCGCGTGCCGACAGCGACACGGGATTGCCCGCGAGCGTCACCTGATGACCGACCGGATCGAGCGTCAGTTCACCGTGCCGAACGAGCGATTCGCCGCGCCCCGCATGACGGCGGATCAGCGCACGCATGCGCGCGCCGAGTTCGTCGAGATCGAAAGGTTTGACGAGGTAATCGTCCGCGCCGGCGTCGAGTCCTTTGACGCGATCCGCGATGGCGTCGCGCGCCGTCACGATCAGCACCGGCAGCGAGTTCGAACGCGCGCGCAGGGTCTTCAATACGTCGAGGCCGTCGCGCTTGGGCAGGCCGAGATCGAGCAGCATCAGATCGTAGGACTCGCCCGCGACCGCCGTGAGCGCGGCCTCGCCGTCCTGGACCCAGTCGACTGCGAAGCCGTCCGCGCGCAGCGCACGGCGCACGCCTTCGGCGATCATCCGGTCATCTTCGACAAGCAGGATTCGCATGGCACATGTCTGTTGATGGTTACGTGGCGCAGCCGGGGGCCGCGAGTCATTGTATCCGCGCGGGGCTTAAACGGGACTTAACGGCGCCGATCGTCCAGCATCGGAGGACAACCGCATGCCGCACCCGAAGCGCGTCGTGCAATGATTTTTTACCCGTACGATTTCCGCAAGCCAGCTTGTCTACAATAGCCGCTTCCTCGCGGCGCGACCCCGCCCGGCCACGCGCCGCCGCTCGTCATCCAGCCAAGAACAACGCTCGTCCATGCCGCCCGTTTTCCGTTCCTTCTCTCGCCGACTGTCTTCGTACGCTCTCGCCGCAGCGTTCGCCTGCGCGGCCCTCGGCCATATGCCGGATGCCGATGCGCGCGGCGGCGGCTCGAAGGCCGATGCGCAAGGTCACGCGCCGCAGCGCGCGGCCATCGGCGGGGCGAAGTCGAAGCGCGCGAAAGCCGAGCGCGCGGCGAAAGCGGTCGTGCCGGCCGGCCCGCTGCCCGCATCGGTGATGACGGCGCTCGCGCACGCGCATGTGCCGCTGTCGTCGATGAGCGTCGTCGTGCAGCGTGTCGGCGCGCCGCTGCCGCTCGTCTCGGTGAACGCGAACGAGCCGATGCTGCCCGCATCGACGATGAAGCTCGTCACGACCTTCTCGGGCCTTTCGATGCTCGGCCCGGACTATCGCTGGAAGACGACCGCGTACGCCGACGGCCAGCTCGATGCGCAAGGCGTGCTGCACGGCAATCTGTACATTCAGGGTACGGGCGATCCGAAGCTCGTGCCGGAAGAGCTGATCGATCTCGTCGATCAGATTCGCAAGAACGGCATCACGGGCATCGACGGCGCGCTCGTGCTCGACAAGCGCTACTTCGACGCGTCGACGCGCGATCTGCCCGCGTTCGACAACGACGACAGCGCGCCCTACAACGTCGGCCCCGATCCGCTGCTTTACGCGTTCAAATCGCTGTCCTTCACGCTGACGCCCAACGCCGACGGACAAGTATCCATCGACGTATTGCCGCAACTCGCGCAACTTCAGATCGACAACGAACTGCGCGTGACGCGCGGCGCGTGCGTCGGCTCGCTTTCGGCGGCGTCGCCGAGCGTCGCGCAGACGCAGGGCGGCTTCGTGCAGGCGTCGTTCGTCGGCGACTATCCGCTGCGTTGCGGCTCGCGCACGATCAACGTCGCGGCGCTCGATCATTCGACCTTCTTCGCGGGCGGTTTCCTCGCGCTCTGGAAGCAGGCGGGCGGCACGTTCGCAGGCACGACGCGCGAAGGCCCGACGCCGTCGAATGCGCGCCTCGTCGGCACGCATCGCAGTCCGGTGCTGTCGGATGTCGTGCGCGACATCAACAAGTTCAGCAACAACGTGATGGCGCGCAACCTGTTCCTGACGATCGGCGCGGCGCAACTGAAGCCCCCCGCGACGACGGCGAAATCGGCGACGGCGATCCAGGCGTTCCTGAAACGCAGCGCCCTGCCGATGAACGGTCTCGTGCTCGACAACGGCTCCGGCCTTTCGCGCGACGAGCATATTTCCGCGATCTCGCTCGCCGATCTGCTGATGGCCGCGAACGCGAGTCCGGTCGCGCAGGTGTTCGTCGAATCGCTGCCGATCGCGGGCGTCGACGGCACCATGCGCAACCGTCTAACGAACGCGGGCGCGCTCGGCAATGCGCACATCAAGACCGGCACGCTGCGCGACGTGCGCGCGATCGCGGGCTATGTCGGCGCGGCGAACGGCGAGAGCTATGTGGTCGTGAGTTTCATCAACGATCCGCGCGCCGAGGCCGCGCGCGCCGCGCACGATGCGCTGCTCGAATGGGTCTACGAAGGCGCGCGTCGGCCGGGCGTGGCGGATTGAGCGGGCACGGGCGTCTGCAAACACCGAAGATTTCTTCTACGAAGTCGCGTTCGGAAAGACGCGCGCCGCGTGTACGCTGTCGGGCACGGCGCTCGGCCGTAAGCTGCGCGCGCGCCAGGATGGCGCGCGGCATCGCTTAAACTCGCAGCTAGCGGCATGAAGACCGCGACACGGTCTGACGCCGTAATCGAACTAGAAAACAGGTAAGAAGGGAGACGAGGTCATGAAGAAGCAACGCTCGACGCGCGCCGCACTGGTGCGCTTTGCCCAAGTCGCGACGGCCAGCGCGGCCTTCGCCCTGATCGCCGCGTGCGGCGGCGGCGGCGATGACAACAATTCGACGCCCGCGGGCGGCGTGAAGCTGCAAGTGGTGTCGTTCGGCGACAGCCTTTCCGATGTCGGCACGTATGCGCCGGTCGCGGCCGCGAACTTCGGCGGCGGACGGTTCACGACGAATCCGGGTCAGGTGTGGGTGCAGAACGTCGCGCAGTATTACGGCGATACGTTGACGCCGGCGATGACGGGGGGGTTTGGGGTTGCGCCGACGAATCAGTCGGGACTCGGCTATGCGCAAGGCGGCGCGCGCGTGACGAATCCCATGGGCATCGGTCACGCTACGGATCCGAACAGCTACGCGGGCGCGTTGACCGTGCCGGTCGCGACGCAAGTGCAGAACTACCTTGCGGCGCACGGCAGTTTCAACGCGAATCAGCTCGTCATCGTGAATGGCGGCGCGAACGACGTCCTTTACAACTTGCAGTTGGTTAAGGCCGGCGCGATCTCGCAGGCCGATGCATCCACTGCGATCATCACGGCGGCCAAGCAACTCGGCGGAATCGTCGCGACGATCCTGCAGCACGGCGCGACGCATGTGCTGGTATCGAACGTGCCGGATATCGGCACGACGCCGCAGGGCACGATGAGCGACGCGGTCACGCGCGCCGGTCTTTCGAGCGCTTCGATCGGGTTCAATACTGCGCTCGATCAGACGTTGCAGGCGCTCAACATCAAGTCGAAGGTCATCTACCTCGATACGCCGCCGAAGCTGGCGCAGATCACCGCGAACTATCAGCAGTTAGGCTTCACGGTGTCGAATACGGGCACCGCGTGCAACCTGAAGGCGATGGCCGCGGCCGCGCAGAAGTACGGCGAGCCGAATCCGCAGGATTTCGCGACGTCGCTGTTCTGCTCGCCGGAAACGTTGACGGTCGCGGGCGCGGATCAGACGTACATGTACGCCGATACCGTGCATCCGACGACGCATCTGCATGCGCTGTACGCGCAGGCCGCCGAGCAGACGATTGCGGCGACGGGGTTGGGGAAGTAAGGGTTGGGGTTTTAGGATGGAAAAACCGCTCGGGCGAGGGATCGCCCGAGCGGTTTTTTTTGTTGCGGTGAGAAAGGCTCCGCGGGGCGGAGGAACTCGTCGATACGGTCCAGTTTGACGTTCTAGTACGGTCTATCTCCGCGCACGCGGAGGAATCGAGAACGCGGGCGAGATTGCCAAGAGTCTGATGGGTCTATCTCCGCGCACGCGGAGGAACCGGTGGTATCTCGACGACATGGGAGCGCTGCACGGGTCTATCTCCGCGCACGCGGAGGAACCCACGCCATGCGTACAGACCGGTCCTTCGTCGCGGGTCTATCTCCGCGCACGCGGAGGAACCTCTTTGATGAGCCGATTCCCGGCTCGGGCGCACGGTCTATCTCCGCGCACGCGGAGGAACCTTTCCTCCACTCGCTCTTCTGCATTTTTGTTCGGGTCTATCTCCGCGCACGCGGAGGAACCCCTGCATCATAACTTCCTGACCGGAAAGCAAAATCCCCCAAACCCATCTTTCACAAACAGGCGCAAAGTCCAGTAATCACTCTTCCGCCTCGAACGCCGCCGCCGCCCTGCCAAGCCGATCGTTGACAGCAATCCACTCCACCGTCTCCGGCAGCTTCTCGATCAGAATCCGCTCGACATTGGCCCGATCCAGCGCCCGCAGCAAGCCATAAAGATCGCGCGCGTAAGTCTGCGGATCCTCAGGCGCCGCCACGAAGTGAACATCGGCAGCCCGCGCCCATTCCCCCGCGCTCGACGCCCGCGCCACCAGCGCAATCTTCCCGTCACGATTACGAAGCAACGGCTCGATCGACGCGAACGGCAGCAGCAAAAGCGGCGTGCGCGGCGCGTAATGCGCCTTCAGCGTCCCGGAAGCACGCGGCGCGGTCGCATCCGATCCATCCGGCAGCTTCGGCGCGATCCCGATGACATCCGCGATCTGCCGCGGACTCACATGCCCCGGCCGCAGCAGCGCCGGAAAGCCCCGCGACAAATCCAGAATCGTCGATTCGATGCCGACATCCGCCGCGCCGCCATCGAGCACATGCACGGCATCGCCGAACTCGTCGCGAACGTGCTGCGCGGTCGTCGGGCTCACATGCCCGAAACGATTCGCCGACGGCCCCGCGACGCCGCCCTGCTTGCCCGTCCCCATTCGCCGCCGATGAAACGCCGACAACAATTGCTGCGCCACCGGATGCGACGGGCACCGCACGCCCACCGAATCCTGTCCGCCGCTGACCGCCGCCGGAATATGCGCGGCGCGCTTGAGAATCAGCGTCAAAGGACCGGGCCAGAACGCATCGATGAGCTTCTGCGCATCGGCGGGCAACTCGCGCACCCAATAGCCCGGATCAGCCTCGGGCGCGAGATGCACGATCACCGGATGATTCGCCGGCCGCCCTTTCGCCGCATAGATGCGCGCGATGGCCTCGGGATTCTCGGCGTCGCCGCCAAGCCCGTAGACCGTCTCGGTCGGAAACGCGACGAGTTCGCCGGCATCGAGCAGGGCCGCGGCTTCGTCGATCTGCGCGGCGCTCGGATAGATGATGGTCATTGCTTCTACTACGAAAAAACTCAATCGAGCGGGATATGCAGCATGCGCGCGCAGTCACGCGCCGCCGTGCGCGCTTCCTCGAGCGTCGCCGCCGTGAAGTTGATGTGGCCCATCTTGCGGCCCCGGCGCGCCTCTTCCTTGCCGTACAGATGCAGCCGCGCCGCCGGCATCGCGGCGACTTCCGCCCACGCGGGCGAACGCGCCTTGTCGCCATCGAACCAGATATCGCCGAGCAGATTCAGCATCGCGGCCGGCGAATGCTGGCGCGTGTCGCCGAGCGGCATGCCGGTCATCGCGCGCACCTGCTGCTCGAATTGACTCGTGGCGCAGGCATCGACGGTGTAGTGGCCGGAATTGTGCGGGCGCGGCGCCATTTCGTTGGCGATGAGCGAGCCGTCTTCCAGCACGAAGAATTCGACGCACAGCACGCCGACGTAACCGAGCTTCGCGGCGATCGTCAGCGCGGCGTCCTGCGCCTGCGCGACGAGCGCATCGGGCGCATCGGGGGCGGGCACGACCGTCCTCGCGAGAATGCCGTTCACATGCACGTTCTGCGCGAGCGGAAACACGGCCGATTTGCCGTCGCCGCCGCGCGCGATCAGCACGGACACTTCGTACTTCAGCGGCATGCGCTTTTCCAGCACGCACGGCACGCCCGACAGCGACGCATGCGCGTTGCGCAATTCCGCGACGTTGCGCACGCTGACCTGCCCCTTGCCGTCATAGCCGAGACGCGCGGTCTTGAGAATGCCCGGCAGCACGGCCGCGATCTTCTCGTCGGGCAGCGCGGCGAGCGCTTCCGTCGATTCGATCACGACATGCGGCGCGACCGGCACGCCCGATTCCGCGATGAAGCGTTTCTCCGCGACGCGATCCTGCGCGATCGCCACGCAACTCGCCGCCGGGCTCACGAACGTGCACGACGCGAGAAATTCGAGGCTGGCGGACGGCACGTTCTCGAATTCCGTCGATACTGCCGCGCACAGTCGGCCGAGTTCCGTGAGCGCGGCGCGGTCGTCGTAGGCGGCGCGGATATGGCGATCCGCGACGGCGCCAGCGGGGCTCGTCTCATCCGGATCGAGAACGGCGACGCGATAGCCCATCGATTGCGCGGCGAAGCAGAACATGCGGCCGAGCTGGCCGCCGCCGACCATGCCGAGCCATGCGCCCGGCAGGATGGGAGAGATCGGGGAGTTTTGTGGATTCATCGTTGGGCCAGATTGCGAAGTGGGATCACAGCGGCGGCAGCGTCATGTCCCGCGCCGCCTGATTCTGCTTCACGCGAAAAGCGGCGAGCGCATCGGCGAATTTCGCATCGGTGACGCTCAATATCGATACCGCGAAGAGCGCCGCGTTCGCCGCGCCCGCCTCGCCGATGGCGAACGTCGCGACCGGCACGCCCTTGGGCATCTGCACGATCGAATGCAGCGAATCGACGCCCTTCAGATACTTGCTCGCCACCGGCACGCCGAGCACCGGCACCGTGGTTTTCGCGGCCAGCATGCCCGGCAGATGCGCCGCGCCGCCCGCGCCCGCGATGATCGCGCGCAGGCCGCGCTCGCGCGCGCTTTCCGCGTAGGCGAACATCTCGTCCGGCATCCGGTGCGCCGAGACGACCTGTGCCTCGTACGGCACGCCGAATTCCTGCAGCATCGCGACGGCATGCTTCATCACGTCCCAGTCGGAACTGGAGCCCATCAACACGCCGACGAGCGGCGCTTCGTTCTTGTGTACTTCGTTCGTCATCTTTCTTACTCAGTCGAGCGTCTTGCCGGTCAAACGCTGGAGCGCTTCCTGATACTTCTCCGACGTCTTCGCGATCACGTCGTCGGGCAGCTTGGGCGCGGGCGGTTCCTTCTTCCACGGCTGCGTTTCGAGCCAGTCGCGCACGAACTGCTTGTCGAACGACGGCGGATTCGTGCCCACCTGATAGCCATCGGCGGGCCAGAAGCGCGACGAATCGGCGGTCAGCACTTCGTCCATCAGATAGAGATCGCCCTTGTTGTCGAGGCCGAACTCGAACTTCGTATCCGCGATGATGATGCCGCGCGTCGCCGCGTACTCGGCCGCTTCCTTGTACAACTGGATGGAAATGCGCTTGATCGTCGCGGAAAGCTCCGTGCCGATGCGGCGTTCCATCTCATCGTAGGTGATGTTTTCGTCGTGATGGCCCATTTCGGCCTTGGCCGCAGGCGTGAAAATCGGCTCGGGCAGCTTCTGCGCGTTCTGAAGGCCCGGCGGCAGTTCGACGCCGCACACCGCGCCCGTCGCCTGATAGTCCTTCCAGCCGCTGCCCGCGAGATAACCGCGCACCACGGCTTCGACGAGAATCGGCTCCAGGCGCTTCACGACGACCGCGCGGCCCTTCACCTGCTCGGCTTCGTCCGCTGCGACGACCGTCGCCGGATCGATGCCCGTGTTGTGGTTCGGCACGATGTGGCCGAGCTTCTCGAACCAGAAATCGGCCATCGTGTTGAGCACGCGGCCCTTGTTCGGAATCGGCTCGCCCATGACGACGTCGAATGCGGAAAGCCGGTCGGTCGTCACGATAAGGAGCTTGTCGTCGCCGACGGCGTAGTTGTCGCGGACCTTGCCGCGGCCGAGCAGCGGCAGCGATTTGATCGTGGATTCGTATAGCGTGGACATCGTCATGTACCGGAAAAAAGTGATTCGCCGCTTCGACGTGGGAAGCGGCGAGGAGAAAGACGAACGGGTTCCGAACCCGGAACCCGTTGATTTTACTTTACAAAACCCGGCTGATTCAGATCAGTCTCATTTCACGATCTGAGCCAGCGCGCCGGACTTGTACTTTTCGGCGATCTTGTCGAGCGAAACCGGCTTGATCTTGCCGGCCATGCCCTCGCAGCCGAACTGCATATAGCGCTGGCGGCAGATTTCCTTCGCCGCTTCGCGCGCGGGCTTCAGATAATCGCGCGGATCGAACTTCGACGGATTTTCGAACAGATAGCGGCGGATCGCGCCGGTGATCGCGAGGCGCAGATCGGTGTCGATGTTCACCTTGCGAACGCCGTGCTTGATGCCTTCCTGAATCTCCTCGACCGGCACGCCATAGGTTTCCTTCATGTCGCCGCCGAATTCGCGGATTTCGGCCAGCAATTCCTGCGGTACCGACGACGAACCGTGCATCACGAGGTGCGTGTTCGGAATGCGCTGGTGAATTTCGCGGATGCGGTCGATGGCGAGGATATCGCCCGTCGGCTTCTTCGAGAACTTGTACGCGCCGTGCGACGTACCGATCGCGATCGCCAAAGCATCGCATTGCGTCTGCTTGACGAAATCGGCGGCCTGCTCGACGTCGGTCAGAAGCTGCTCGCGCGTCATCGTGCCTTCGGCGCCGTGGCCGTCTTCCTTGTCGCCCTTCATCGTTTCGAGCGAGCCGAGCACGCCCAGTTCGGCTTCGACCGTTACGCCGATCGAATGCGAGAACTCCACGACCTGCTTCGACACCGCGACGTTGTACTCGTAGGAAGCGACCGTCTTGCCGTCGGCTTCGAGCGAGCCGTCCATCATGACGCTGGTGAAGCCCGAGCGGATCGCGGCCATGCACACCGCGGGCGACTGACCGTGATCCTGATGCATCACGACCGGAATATGCGGATACGACTCGACCGCCGCTTCGATCAGATGACGCAGGAACGCTTCGCCCGCGTACTTACGCGCGCCAGCGGACGCCTGCATGATGACGGGCGCGTTGACTTCGTTCGCCGCCGACATGATCGCCTGCACTTGTTCCAGATTGTTGACGTTGAACGCCGGGAGACCGTAACCGTTTTCCGCAGCGTGATCCAGCAGTTGACGCATTGATACGAGAGGCATTGTGGTGAGACTCCATAAGTGAAACGAATTCTTCAGCGCGCGAACTCGCTCTCGGGCGGTTTTCGGCTTCATCGTCCTGCGCGCTTGACGAAACGAGCGCGGGTGCTGGGACCGCGCTCGCTCCGGACTTGCGACAAATCGCGCGGCGTTTGACCGCGCAGCGTTCTCAAAAACGCTTAGAAGTGATCGCCCACGCGCACGATCTTGAGCGTGTTCGTGCCGCCTGCCTGGCCCATCGGTTCGCCGACCGTCAGCACGACCATATCGCCGCGCGCCGCGTAACCCTTCGACACGACCACTTCCAGCGCCTGATTCAGCGCCGTGTCGCGGTCCATGTTGGTGTCGACGTGCAGCGGCGTCACGTTGCGGTACAGGGACATCGTCCGTTCGCTCGACACGCGCGGCGTCAGCGCGAAGATCGGCACGTGCGTCCAGTGACGCGACATCCACAGCGCGGTCGAACCGGATTCCGTCAACGCGACGACGGCCTTCGCGCCGAGATGGAACGCCGTGAAGAGCGCGCCCATCGCGATCGACTGGTCGATGCGCGTGAACGTGCGGTCGAGGAAATCGCGATCGAGCTGCGATTCTTCCGACTTCTCCGCTTCGATACAGATGGCGGCCATCGTTTCGATCGTCGTCACCGGATACTTGCCGGCCGCGGTTTCGGCGGAAAGCATCACGGCGTCGGTGCCGTCGAGCACGGCGTTCGCCACGTCGGAGACTTCGGCGCGCGTCGGCACGGGCGCGTGGATCATCGATTCCATCATCTGCGTGGCGGTGATCACGAGCTTGTTCGACTCGCGCGCCATGCGGATCATGCGCTTTTGCAGCGCCGGAACCGCCGCGTTGCCGACTTCGACCGCGAGATCGCCGCGCGCGACCATGATGCCGTCCGATGCGTCGAGAATGCCTTGCAGCGCCGGAATGGCTTCGGCGCGCTCGATCTTCGCGATCATCTTCGGCTTGATGCCGTACGGCGCGCCCGCGATGTTCGCGAGCTGACGCGCCATTTCCATGTCGGTCGCGTTCTTCGGGAACGACACCGCGACGAAATCCGCGCCGAGCGACATCGCCGTCTTGATGTCCTCCATGTCTTTCTCGGTCAGCGCGGGCGCGGTGAGACCGCCGCCCTGACGGTTGATGCCCTTGTTGTTCGAGAGCTCGCCGCCGACCTTCACCGTCGTGTGAATCTCTTCGCCGATGACGCGCACCACGTCGAGCACGATGAGGCCGTCGTTGAGCAGGAGCACGTCGCCCGCGCGCAGGTCGCGCGGCAGATCCTTGTAGTCGAGCCCGACGCGCTCGTTGTTGCCGAGCGTGCAGTTCGCATCGAGGATGAACGGATTGCCCGCGACGAGCATCGTCTTGTTGTTCTCGAACTTGCCGACGCGGATCTTCGGGCCCTGCAGGTCCGCCATGATCGCGACTTCCCGGCCCACCTGACGCGCCGCCTCGCGGACGATTTCGGCGCGCTGGCGGTGATCGTCGGCGGTGCCGTGCGAGAAGTTGAAGCGAACGACGTCGAGGCCCGCCTGCAGCATTTGCAGCAGGACGTCCGGGCTCGTTGAAGCCGGGCCGATGGTGGCAACAATCTTGGTAGCGCGATGCATGTCTTTCCTCGTCTCTGTAGGAACGCCCGTGTTGAGGCCGCGAGCACGTTGCGCTTGCAGTGAGGTGTTGCTCACCGGTTGCGCGCGCGCGCCGGTTCGTGCCGGCGTCGCTTTGTCGATTTCATTCAGGGCATGGGCGGGCACGCCGCCGATGATGACCGGAGGCGTTTCCGGAATCACCGATTCGTCTTCGGGCGCCGTCTGATCGGGTTGAGCCGCTTCCGCGATCACCCGCGCTGCTTCGGCGGCCGCGTCGAGCGCGGCGCCGCTTCCCATTTCTTCGGTTTGCGCGCCGCCGGCTGGCGCGCCCTTCTTTCCTGCTTTCGCCGGATTGTTTCGGGCGGCCAACGCCTCAAGCCCCGGCGCGGGATTCGAGCACTTCGACCGCGGGCAGCTTCTTGCCTTCGAGGAATTCCAGGAACGCGCCGCCGCCGGTCGAGATGTAGCTCACCTTGTCGGCGATGTCGTACTTCGCGATGGCCGCGAGCGTGTCGCCGCCGCCGGCGATGGAGAACGCCGACGAATTCGCGATGGCCTGCGCGAGCGTCTTGGTGCCGTTGCCGAACTGGTCGAATTCGAACACGCCGACGGGCCCGTTCCAGACGATCGTGCCGGCCGTTTCGAGTTGCGCGGCGAGCGCCTTCGCGGTGTCCGGGCCGATATCGAGGATGAGGTCGTCGTCGGCGACGTCGGCGACGGGCTTCGTTTCCGCCTTCGCAGTCGCGGCGAATTCCTTCGCGGTGACGACATCGCTCGGAATCGGCACCGATGCGCCGCGCGTGCGCGCCTGTTCGATGATTTCCTTCGCCTCGCCGACGAGATCGGCTTCGGCGAGCGACTTGCCGATCTTCAGGCCCGACGCGAGCATGAACGTGTTGGCGATGCCGCCGCCGACGATCAGCTGATCGACCTTCTCGGCGAGCGACTTGAGAATGGTGAGCTTGGTCGACACCTTCGAGCCCGCGACGATCGCGACGAGCGGACGCTTCGGGTTGCCGAGCGCCTTGCCGAGCGCATCGAGTTCAGCGGCCAAGAGCGGTCCCGCGCACGCGACAGGTGCGTACTTCGCGATGCCGTGCGTCGTGGCTTCGGCGCGGTGCGCGGTGCCGAACGCATCGTTGACGTAGACGTCGCAGAGCTTCGCCATCTTCTGCGCGAGGCCGTCGTCGTTCTTCTTCTCGCCCTTGTTGCAGCGGCAGTTTTCCAACAGCACGACGTTGCCCGGCTGGACCTGAACGCCGTCGACCCAGTCGGCGACGAGCGGCACGTCGCGGCCGAGCAGCTCCGACAGACGCTTCGCGACCGGCGCGAGCGAGTCTTCCGGCTTGAACTGGCCTTCGGTCGGACGGCCGAGGTGCGACGTGACCATCACGGCCGCGCCCGCGTCGAGAGCGGCCTTGATCGCCGGGACCGAGGCGCGCACGCGCGTATCTTCGGTGATGTTGCCGTTATCGTCTTGCGGCACGTTGAGATCCGCGCGGATGAACACACGCTTGCCGGAGACTTTGCCTTCGGCGATCAGATCGGTGAAACGCAGTACTTTCGTCATGGGAGTCAACGTAGATAAAGAAGCGGTTCGGGCGGGAACGGCCGTCGGGGCGGGCCGGTTCGTGGAGTCGCCGCGCGCAGGCCGCCGGGCAGGACGGCTCGCGCGCGGTTCAAGCTGGGGGCGAAGGACGCGCGCTTAAGCCGAACGCGCGCGCGGGATGCGGGAGAAAGGGATGAGACAGATGAATCCGGAGAGGCGCGCAAGCCCTGCCCGGGCGCGGCGATGGAGCCGGGAGCGGCGTGTTGCAAAATGAATTGCAAAACCGTAGCGCGGTGACTGCCGGACACACTTTCGACCTCGCTCACTCGGGAAAGACCCTCATTTTAACCGATCAACCCGGCCGCTTTTAGCGGGCAATCGTTGATGACGCGTATTTGACGCGGCGCGTAGCCATCTCCACGCCGCGGTCAGGCCACGAGCCGCAGCAGCGTGAACACCACCATGCCGACGGCGATCGTGCCCATCATGCCGCGCCGCCACAGGTAATACGCGAGTCCCGCCGCCGATGCCCACAACGCATGGTTCGACAGCCACAGCGAAATGCCCGCGGGCGTTTCGAGCAGATCCGGCACGACGACGCCCGCGAGCGCGGCGGCCGGCGCATACCGCAGCACACGCTGCACGCGCGGCGGCAGCACCATGCGCTCGCCGCCGATCAGAAAGAGCGCGCGCGTCACCGCCGTGACCACGCCCATGCCGATGATCGCGAGCCAGACTTGCAGCGCGCTCATCGGCTGGACCTCGTGGCATCGGATGCGGATTTGGGCGCGGCCCGCTCGGCGACGACATCCGCGAGCGTGCCCGCGATAAGCGCCGCGAACACCGCGAGCGGCAAGCCGAAACGATACGGCAGATCGAATGCCAGCAACGCGACGACGCTCGCCACCGCGACCGCCGCGAGCGTCGAACGCGTCGCGATAGCGGAAACGATGAGCGGGATCAGCGCGAGCGTGCCGGCGAGTTCGAGGCCCCAGTCATCGGGAATCAGGCTCGCGAGCAAGATGCCGAGCACCGACGATGTTTGCCATGACAACCAGCTCGATACCGCCAGTCCCCAGAAGAACGCCTCCTTGCCGGGCTGCCAGCCGGCAGGAAAATTCCGCTTCGAGAACATCAGATAGATGATGTCGCCGTTGAAATAGCCGAGCAGCAGACGCCGCTTCAGCGGCAGCCACGAGAAATGCGGCGCGAGCCCCGCGCTGAAGATCACGAAGCGCAGATTGACCATCGCGGCGGTCAGGAGAATCGTCCAGAGCGGCAGCTTCGCGGCGAAGAGCGGCAGCACCGCGAGCTGCGACGAGCCCGCGTACACCGCGAACGACATGCCGAGCGCCTGCGGCACGGTGAGCACGGACTTCGTCATCGCGACGCCGGTCACGAGACCCCAGGAAAACGTCGCCAGGACGGCGGGAGAAAAGGTACGCACGCCCTCGAAAAACGCGCGGCGATTGGTGTCGGACAGCCGGTCAAGCATGAGCGAATGCGAGGCGATGAAGACCACCCGTGATGCCAATGCGCGGCCTCGAGCGATTGCGCGATGGATCGGGAAAAACCGGGAAAATCGGGAATGGCGGGCTTCGCCGTTTCGTCCCGCTGTTTTCAGCGGACGGCGAAAGGCAAATTATAGCGTCGTGAAAGGCGCTCCAAGATCGGTTTCGTCGCGAAAAGACGCTAAAATGACGGTCTTTCACAGCCTTTGCGCCTCCGATGCGCGCGTTCGCCGGCAATCGCCGATGCACGAACGCGGCGCGAGATGCGCGAGCGCCGCCGCCCGGAAGTCTTTGGCGGCCTGCCCCGAACTCACTTGAACGAGACAGCTAGGAGAACCGTATGTCAATGGCCGACCGCGACGGCAAGATCTGGATGGATGGCAAGCTGATCGACTGGCGTGATGCCAAGATCCACGTTCTGACCCACACGTTGCACTACGGCATGGGTGTCTTCGAAGGCGTGCGCGCGTACAAGACCGCGCAGGGCACGGCCATTTTCCGCCTGAAGGAACACACGAAGCGCCTGCTCAACTCGGCGAAGATCTTCCAGATGGACGTCCCGTTCGATGCCGCGACGCTCGAAGCCGCGCAACTCGAAGTCGTGAAGGCGAACGCGCTCGAGTCGTGCTACATCCGCCCGATCATCTGGGTCGGCTCGGAAAAGCTCGGCGTGTCGGCGAAGGGCAACACCATCCATGTTGCGATCGCCGCGTGGCCGTGGGGCGCGTATCTCGGTGAAGACGGGCTCGCCAAGGGCATCCGCGTGAAGACGTCGTCGTTCACGCGCCATCATGTGAACGTGTCGATGGTCCGCGCGAAGGCGTCCGGCTGGTACGTGAACTCGATTCTCGCCAACCAGGAAGCCGTCGCCGACGGCTACGACGAAGCGCTGCTGCTCGACGTCGACGGCTACGTGTCGGAAGGCTCCGGCGAAAACTTCTTCCTCGTGAACAACGGCAAGATCTACACGCCGGATCTGGCTTCGTGCCTCGACGGCATCACGCGCGACACAGTCATCACGCTGGCGCGCGATTTCGGCATCCCGGTGATCGAAAAGCGCATCACCCGCGACGAGGTCTACACCTGCGACGAAGCGTTCTTCACCGGCACCGCCGCCGAAGTCACGCCGATCCGCGAGCTGGACAACCGCACCATCGGTTCGGGCGCGCGCGGTCCGATCACGGAAAAGCTGCAAAGCGCGTTCTTCGACGTCGTCGGCGGCAAGAACGAGAAGTACGCGAGCTGGCTCGCGAAGGTTTAAACAATCTCATGCGACGCGGCGGGCCGTTCGCTCGCCGCGCGACGTACATCACGAAAAGAGATAGCAATGAGCGACCTGAAGGAAATGCCGCTGGTGGAATTGTCGGCGAAGGATCTGCCCGCCTTCTGCCCGAACCCGAAGATGCAGCGCTGGAGCACGCATCCGCGCGTGTTCATCGACGTGACGCACGGCGAGGCGCGCTGCCCGTATTGCGGCACGCGCTACAAGCTGAAAGACGGCGAAGTGCTCAAGGGCGGTCACTGAAGCCCGCGGGGCGCTGGCCGCGCCCTGGCTCACGCGCGCCGTACGCGGCGCGAAACATACCCACGACAATCGACGGCTCGCCCCAAGGCGGCGGGCCGCGTTCATTTTGAGATCGGATAACAACAGATGCGCCGCGCGCTGGTTATAGCACCGAACTGGATCGGTGACGCATTGATGGCGCAGCCGCTCTTCACGCTCTTGCGCAAGCTTCATCCGCGTATCGCGATCGACGCCGTCGCGCCCACCTGGGTCGCACCCGTGCTCGAGCGCATGCCGGAAATCCGCGATGTCTACGCGACCGACCTCGCCCACGGCAAGCTGCAACTGCTGCGCCGCTGGCAGCTCGCGAGTGATTTGCGCGATGTCGGTTACGACGCCGCCTATGTGCTGCCCAACTCCGTCAAATCCGCGCTGATTCCGTGGATGGCGGGCATCAACCTGCGCATCGGCTACAAGGGCGAGAGCCGCTACGGGCTCTTGAACGTGCGCCACGCGAATCCGCCGAAGACCGACCGTCCGCCGATGACCGCGCATTACGCGGCGCTCGCCTATGCGCCGGGCGCGAAGCTGCCGTTCGTCGACCGGTTCGCGCAGCCGGAAGCCGCCGCGCTTCCCGACGCGCAGACGCTGCCCGTGCCGCGCCTCGAAGCCGATCCGAACGAAGCCGCGCGCGTCTCGACGCGCTTCAACCTCGACACGCGCGCGCCGCTCGTCGTGTTCTGCCCCGGCGCGGAATACGGTCCGGCCAAGCGCTGGCCGCCGGAGCATTTCGCTTCGCTCGCCCAGTTCATCGCGCAGTCGTTTCCGTATGCGCGCATGATCGCGCTCGGTTCGAAGAAGGATGCGCCGATCGCGCAGGCCATCGCGGAGCGCGCGCCGATGGTGCGCAACCTGTGCGGCCAGACTTCGCTCGGTGAGGCGTGCGCGCTGATTTCGCGGGCGAGCGCCGTCGTCACGAACGATTCGGGGCTGATGCACGTCGCGGCCGCCTCGCGCCGGCCGCTCGTCGCGGTCTACGGCTCGACCGATCCGCGCCACACGCCGCCCTTGTCCGATCTCGCAAAGGTACAATGGCTGCATCTTGAATGCAGTCCGTGCTTTGCCCGCGAGTGTCCGCTCGGCCATCTGAACTGCCTTCGCGAACTCTCGGCCGAACAGGTCTTCGCCGATGTGCGCGGCATGCTGCTCGCGCATCGTTGATGTTGCGCTCACGCGTCGAAACGCGTGTTCGTACCGGCGGTTTCCGGCCGTGTGTGCGGGTGCGGACACGCGAATGTCTCCGAACGGGGGCATGCTTTGACCAATGACCGTTGCAGCGCGCCGTTTCGTTGGCGTGAAGCATCGAATGCCAGAGACCCACGAGCCATGCCACGTTTCGCCCGCCTCTTCGAAGCCGCCGCCGATACCCTCAACGCTTACTATCAGGCAGTCGCGGACAACAGCATCGACACGGTGATGTCGTTGTGGATCGACGAGGAGTTCGCCACCTGCGTGTGCGCGGACGGCACGCATCTGCACGGGCTGGAAAGCATCCGCGCGGGTCTCGCGAAGCAGTTCGAGACGCAGCCCGTGACCGTCGAGCCGCTCGATATTCGCGTGTACGACAGCCTGGGCACGGTCGTCTATGCGATCGCCGAAGCGCATCAGCCGGCCGAGCCAGCCAGCGCGCCGCGCATGATCTACACGACGTATGTGATGGTTCACGAACGCGGCGAGTGGCGCATCGCGCATATTCACGCAAGCGAGATGCCGATCGAAACCGCGGGCCAGTTCGCCGCGAAGCTGCGTCACGGTCAGGGACCGCTGCACTAAGAAATTCGAAGAAGACGTCTGTCGGGAGGGGCCATGAAGCGCGATCCGTTGTTGAAGCACGATTCGTCGTTCGTGGACAAAGCGCCCGCCGTGGCACTGAAGGAAACCGCGCGCCTGCTTTCGCCGGGCGCCGCCGAATGGCTCTACAGCGCGCCGCGCTGGCTGCCCACGAGCCATGCGCAAACCATCGTCCCGGCGCTCTTCGGCCGCAAGCCCGACGTGCGTTACCGGCGCGAGCGCTGGAATACGCCCGACGGCGATTTCATCGATCTCGACTTTCTCGCGCACGATCCCGCCGATCCCGCCGATCAACCCGCCGCGAACGCCCCGCTCTTCGTGCTCTTCCACGGCCTCGAAGGCAGTTCCGATTCGCACTACGCTCGCACGATGATGGCCGCCGCCCGGGCGCGCGGCTGGCACGGCGTCGTGCCGCATTTCCGCAGTTGCAGCGGCCCGCTCAATCTGCTGCCGCGCTTCTACCATCTCGCGGACAGCGCCGAAGTCGACTGGATTCTGCGGCGGCTCGCGCAAGTGCATCGCGGGCCGATCGTCGCGGCGGGCGTGTCGCTCGGCGGCAACGTGCTGCTGCACTGGCTGTGCCAGCGCGGCACGGACGCGTCGATCATCAGCGCGGCGGCGGCCATTTCCGCGCCGCTCGACGTCCACGCGGGCGGCCTCGCGATCTCGCAAGGCTTCGGCATGGTCTATACGCGCAGCTTCCTGAAGTCGCTCAAAAAGAAGGCGCTCGCGAAGCTCGGGCAGTATCCCGGTCTCTACGACCGCAACGCCGTGCTCGCCGCGCGCACGCTGTACGAGTTCGACAACGTCGTCACCGCGCCGCTGCACGGCTTTCGCGACACCAATCACTACTGGTCGACGGCGACGATCCGCGCGCATCTGAAGCACATCGAAGTGCCCGCGCTGCTGCTGAACGCGCGCAACGATCCGTTCCTGCCCGAGTTCGCGTTGCCGTCGACGGCGGAAGTATCGGCGCGCGTGACGCTCGATCAGCCGAACCACGGCGGGCACGTCGGCTTCATGACGGGACCGTTTCCGGGCCGGATCGACTGGCTGTCGCAGCGCGTGTTCGGTTATCTGGAGAACTTCGTTTCGTGAACCGTCATGGATGACATCGTCAAGCAGGCGCTCGCCAAATGGCCCAACGTTCCGCACTGCACGGGCTGGCTGCTGCTCGACCGGCGCGGTCAGTGGCGTATGCGCGACGACGCCGCGCAAGCCGCCGGCGAACTCGGCACGCCGATCCGGCATGAGGCGCTGCTGGGCTTCATCAACCGCAACTACGAAAGCGATGCCGACGGCCAGTGGTTCTTTCAGAACGGCCCGCAGCGCGTGTATGTTGAGCTCGTGTACACGCCGTGGATCGTGCGTCTGCATGCGGCGGACGGCGCATTGCGGCTGATCGATCAGGGCGGCGCGCCGTTCGAGCCGGCGCATGTCTGGATCGACGACGCAGGCGGCATTCTCCTTTCCGATGACGCCTCGCCCGCACGCATCGCCGCCCTTCACGATCACGATCTCGAACTGTTCGCGGACCACGCGTCGCTCGACGATGCCGGCACACGCGGCGTGTTCCACTGGCGCGACGGCGTCGATCTGACCGTGCAGCCGATCGCCCGCGCCGATGTCGCCGCGCGCTTTGGCTTCGTCGCGAGTCCGGCCGAACGCGCCGCCGCGAAGAAAGACTGAGCTAGCTAGCCGTTCTTCTCCATCTCGCGCTCTTCCTTGTAGCGCGTCTCGAAATCGCGCAGCCGGGCGGAAATCGTCGAAAGATCGTAGAAACTCGCGGTCTTGACGTCGCGCGCTTCCTTCAGTTGCCGGATCGCGGATGCCCACGCGCCATCGAGCGCGAACTTTTCCGCCATCGCCTGATGCTGTTGCAGCGGATCGTTGAGACCCGCGCTTGCCTGCGCGAGATAGAACCACCAGTCGGGGCGCGTCGGCTCGGCGCGTGTTTCGCGGCGCGCGAGCATCTGGGCGTCGGCGAAGCGGCGCGCGGAAAGCAGCGTCTGCAGATGCACGTCGATGGCGGCGTGCGACGCCGGCCAGCGCTTTTGCGCGAGGTCCGCGAGGCGGATCGCATCGTCGTTGCGACCGGCGCGGCGCGCGATGTCGGCGGCGAGCACGTCGAGGCTCGGCGTGCTGCGCAGCGCCGGCGGTGCGGATTGAGGTTTCGCCGGCGGAGCCGATCGGGCTTCGACGCGAACCGGTGGAAGCACGATGTCGCTCTTCGCGCGCAATGCATTGCCGTTGCCGGAGTCTCCGAGATTGAGCGGCGTGCGCGCGTTGTCGAGCGGCGTCGCGATCGTCGACGCATCCGCGTTGCGCAGCGACGGCTCGCCGCTCTTCTTGCGCGGAGCCGGCTGCGTTTGACCAACCGCGCGATCCTCCTTTTGCACTTGCGCCGATGCCGCCGCCGCGCTCGCCTCCTCGCCCTCGAATAGCGCGCGCGCCTTCGCGAGCGCGTCGCTGGCCGCGTCGTGATTGCCCAGCAGCGATTGCGCGAGCGCGATGCCGTACCAGTTGGACGCGGGATTGAGCGCCGTCTGATCCTCGATTTCCGATTTGAGCCGGCTCGCGACCTCGCGATAATCACTCGCGTAATTCACCTGCAGCACGCGCGCCCGGGCGCGCACGAACGCATATTCGGCCGACTGACGCGGCTGCCGGTACGGCACGCGCCGCGCGCGGCCTTCCATGTCGGCGATGCGGTCGATCGTGAGCGGGTGCGTGCGCACGTACGGCGGCACGCCGTTATCGGCCATCGACGCGCGATCGAGACGCTCGAAGAACGCTGCCATCGCGTAAGGATCGTAGCCGGCGGCCGCGAGCATCTGGAAACCGACGCGGTCGGCCTCGTGCTCGGCCGCGCGCGAGAAGCGCAACTGATTGTCGACGGCGAACGCCTGGCCGCCCATCGCGATGCCCATGCCGAGATCGCCGCTATGGGCGAGCAGGCCCGCGAGCAGGCCGGCGAGCATCCCGGCGAGTGCGGCGTAGGAACTCTTTTCCTGCGTGCTGAGCATCCGCGCGATGTGCCGCTGAAGGACGTGCCCCATTTCATGGCCGATGACCGACGCCAGCTCCGATTCCGTTTGCGTCGCGGCAATCAGCCCCGTGTTCACGCCGATAAAGCCGCCCGGCATCGAAAACGCGTTGATCTGCGCGTCGCGCACGGCGAAGAGATCGAAATCCGGCCGATAGCCGCCGAGATACTGCGTCGCCGCCGCCGCTGAAAGCTTCGACGAGATCGAGTCGAGATAGTCGCGCAGCAGCCAGTCGTCGAGATAATCGGGATCGGCGCGCACTTCGCGCATCATCTTCTCGCCGACCTTGCGCTCGGCCTGCGGCGTGAGGGAGCCGCCGGAGCCGTCGCCGAGATCCGGAAGCTGCACCGACGACAGCGGCGCGCGCAAACCGGACATCGTCCCGGGGCGGTTCGCGAAACGGCTTTCCGCGCCGCCGTAGACGCCGAACACGCCTTCCGCGATGTTGCCCGGCACGTCGCCGCTGGCGCTTTCCTGCGACGCGCGCAGTTGCGCGGCCGCGAGCGTGCCGGTCGAGCCCGCGGAAGGCGAGTTCGATTGCGCCAGCGCCGCGGGCGGCATGGCGAGGGCGACGCAAAGGAGGGAGGCGAGCGCGCGGCTCGGACGTGTGAAATGCATGGCGCGAAGCGCCGATAGTCGGCTCGAGAATCGAAACGGGCTTATCGTATCAAGTGTTGCGCGCGGCGCGTCTCAGGTCGGCGGTGCGTCGCGCCGGACCGTGGCGTTCTGCGGAAAATCGCGCGGATTCACGCTGGTATGATAGGCGCCCATTCGAAGGAGACGCTATGTCCGGACTCACCCATTTCGATGCCGCCGGCGAGGCGCATATGGTCGATGTCGGCGCGAAAAACGAAACGCGCCGCGTGGCCGTTGCACGCGGCTCGATCGCGATGCTCGCGCCCACGCTCGCGCTGATCCGCGAAGGCCGAGCGAAAAAAGGCGATGTGCTGGGCGTCGCGCGCATCGCCGCGATTCAGGGTGCGAAGCGCACGGCCGATCTGATTCCGCTGTGTCATCCGCTGGCGCTGACGCGCGTCGCGGTGGATTTCACGATCGATGAAGCGCTACCCGGCGTGCACTGTGAAGTGCGCGTGGAGACGGTCGGGCGCACGGGCGTGGAAATGGAAGCGCTGACCGCCGTGCAGGTCGGATTGCTCACGATCTACGACATGTGCAAGGCGGTGGATCGGGGGATGACCATCACCAATGTGAAAGTGATGGAAAAGCACGGTGGGAAGTCGGGGGATTGGGTGGCGGACGACCAGCCGTCGCCCGCGCCCTGACCGCTCACTCTTCTTCCTCATCCTCCGAAGGCTCCTGATTCGGCAGCGGCACACCATACAGCTTCACCAGATCCGCCTTGAACGACGCCAGCGGCTTGCCCGCTTCGTCCGCCAGATCGTAGACGGCCAAAAGCTGCTTCGGCCAGTCGTGCAACTGCGTCGCGAAGATCTTCAGGCGCGCCATCGTGTCGAGCGCCTCGGCCTTCTGCCCGGCGAGCGCCTGCAACACCGCGTAGCGGCGCAGCACGGTCTCGCCCGGCAACAGCGCAATCGCCTTCCGATGCGCCGCGAGTTTCTCCTCGACGTTCTGCGCGTTGATCGGCAGCAAGGTCGCCGCACCGTATTCGCCCCACGCCGTGAACAGGAAAGACGGATTTTCACGATACTGCTCGGCCGGGCGCGAGCCGTAGTACAGCACTTCCGCGCGGTTGTAGTCGCGTAAGGTCGGATACAACGCCGCGAGCCCGCCGAGCACCAGCACGACATATACGCCATAAGAGAGCGGACGCGGAACCAGCCGCAAGGGACGCGTCTCCAGTAGGCCGATGACGAGCATCGCCGGCATCAGAAAGAACATGTACTGCTGCGGATACTCGACGAGCGCATGCATCATCAGGACGCCGAGCAGCGACAATCCGAAAATGCGCGCCGGCGTCTGCGGCGCGCGCAGCACGCGAATCAGCCAGAAGACGACGCTCGCGACCAGAATCGCGACGCCGAGCGCACCCGTTTTTGCGAGCAGATCGATGAAGATGTCGTGCGCGTTGTTCGCGATCTCGACGCCGCCCAGATCGCGCACGAGGTCGAACTGATAGCGCGGAAACTCGCCCCATCCGACGCCCAGCAGCGGATGCGTCTTGAACATCGTCCAGCCGTACTTCCAGAGCGCGAGGCGCGGCGCGATCTGACTCGCTTCCTGCATGCGCTCCGCCGCCGATTGCGCGAGCCCGAAATCGAAGTGCACGTTCGCCCAGCGCACGGCCGCGTTCACCGCGAAAAAGACGATCGCGAGCAGAATCGGGACGATCCACGCGCGCGCATCGCGGCGGCCGGGGCCGTCGAAGCCTTCCGACGCGACCGGCCGCCCGAGCACGAACGCCATCCAGAAGCCGGCGACGATTATCACCGCCGTCTGCAGCCACGGCCCGCGCGATACGGTCAACGCGAGCCCGAGCGAGTAGATCGCCGACAAGATCAGCCACAGAACGAGCGGCAGCCGACGCGCCTGCACGAAATAAAGCGCGCCCGCCAGCGCGAACGCGATCACGGTCGCGAGGTGATTCGCCTGCGCCATGTTGCCGAACGGGCGCCGTTCGATCATCACGTTGTACGCGACCACGAACGGCGTGAATTTCACTTCGAGATGCAGCAACTGCACGATCTGGCAGAAGACCGCGAACAGTCCGCCGACCATCAGCGCAGCCGCGCCGATACGCAGCGTCTTCTCGCCGAGCCCCGCCCGCACGAGACCGAAGCCCGTATGCACCGCGAGAAACGAAGCGAGCAGATACGCGCCGCCGAGCCAGTTCATCGATGGCTGCGCGATCGGCAACAGCACCGTCTGCGCGACGAGCAACAGGCCGAACGCAAGCGGCATCAATGCGACGACCGGCGATGCGAACGGCACCTTCGGCTCGGAGACGCGCACGAGGAGCGCAACCGTCGCACCGAGCGCCAGATAAAGCGCGAGCGCGCTGTATTCGGCGTAGAAGGTCGGAATCGGATACGTGTGGTTGACGACCGCGAAGGGAAACGTCAACGCAAGGCACAGAACGGCGAAGCAGAGAAAGCGCGCGTATTGGGAAGGCATGAGGAACTGGGAACGTCGGCGACCGGCGCACTATACAAAACTTTGCCCCCGCTGTCCGTCGAACGGCCGGTTTTGCTACCAAATCGCCAACTTTCGCGCAAAAACGACGGCGCGACGGCGCGGCGGCGACGTAAATCCTCCCGCCGCGCTTCGCCTCAGTGCTTACGCGCGGCACTCCGGCGGTGCGAGATTGCCTGGCAATGTCGGTGCCTGCGCAGGCGTCGGACCGGCGCCCGGCGCGGGCAGCGACGACTCGGTCTTCTTGCCCGCGAAGCATTCCCACGTCACCGACCCCGATTGCACGGAACCGCGGCTGAGCGACACGCGCGCCGTAGGTGTATCGGCGTTGTCGGGTGTCGAAGGCACGAGCACGAGCGTGTTCGAACCCGCCGGCGCGACGCGCGTCGTATAGGCGATCGTGATCTGCCCGTTGTCGCTGTCGACGTGAATCGACTCGACGTTGCGCGTGCCCGGCGGCGACGCGAATCCGCCCGCCAGATCCGCGCCGCTCGCCGCGTTCTCCGCCACTGCGAGGCGCGCGGCCGCCGCGAGCGTCATGCCCTCGCCCACGCGGCTTCGGGCAAGATAATCCTGATACGCCGGTATCGCATACGCCGCGACCACGCCGACGATCGCAAGCACGATCATCAGTTCGATCAGTGTGAAGCCGCGTGTCAGCGCATCTTTCGTGCGCCCGAACCACCATGCGCGCCGTTCGCGCGGCACGTCCAAAACCGAAGCCTTCGTCGTCATTGCTACTCCCTGAAAAACAGAAAAGCGCCCTTCCGCGCAATGCGGTCAGGACGCTTCGATCGTATTCAGGGAGCCGCTCCGGCGGCAGTCAGCCGAACGGCCTAGGAGAAATCAACCCGCCGCGCGATTGCCGTCGGCGAGCGCGCGCCGCTTGAGCAGCCAGCCCAACGCGACGACAAGCAACGCGCCCGCCAGACGCGCCGCATATCCGACGAGTTCGGTATTGAGCGCGGGCCATCGGTCGATGAATGGATCGTCGATGATGAGGCCGCCCGCGATCCAGCCGAGCAGACCCGCGCCGAGCAGCACGACGGCGGGCAAGCGGTCGAGCAGCTTCAGCACCAGCGTGCTGCCCCAGACGATGAGCGGAATGCTCACGACCAGGCCGAAGATCACCAGCGTGAGCCTATGACGCGGATCGGCGGCTTCGGCCGCGCCCGCGATCGCGATGACGTTGTCGAGGCTCATGACGGCATCGGCGACGATGATCGTCTTCACCGCCGCCCACAGCCGGTCGGATGCGTCGATCTGATGATCGTCGTGGTCCGGCTGCATCAGCTTTACGCCGATCCACAGCAGCAGCAAGCCACCGAGAAACTTGAGAAACGGAATGTCGAGAAGAAAGACCGCGAACGCGATGAGCACGACGCGCAGGATGATTGCGCCGAGCGTGCCGAACACGATGCCGCGCGTGCGCTGCCGATCCGGCAAATTGCGGCAGGCGAGCGCGATCACGACGGCGTTGTCGCCGCCGAGCAGAATGTCGATCACGATGATCTGAACGACCGCGCCCCAATGGAGCGTCGAAAAGAATTCAAGCATGAGGCTGAAATGAAAAAAGCGAGGAAGCAGCGCTCCCTCGCTTTTCAATGGCTTTTACGAAAGGAATCAGTAAGAGTACCAAACCCTCGCGTAATTTGCCTGCTTCGATCAGAGAACCGACTTCAGCAGACGTGCCATCTCCGACGGATTCTTCGTGACCTTGATGCCGCACGCGTCCATGATTTCGAGCTTGGCGTCAGCCGTGTCCGCACCGCCCGAGATCAGCGCGCCTGCGTGGCCCATGCGCTTGCCCGGAGGCGCCGTCACGCCCGCGATGAAGCCGACGACCGGCTTCTTCATGTTGTCCTTGATCCAGTAAGCGGCGTTCGCTTCGTCCGGACCGCCGATCTCGCCGATCATGATGACGGCGTCCGTTTCCGGATCGTCGTTGAACATCTTCATCACGTCGATGTGCTTCAGACCGTTGATCGGATCGCCGCCGATACCGACCGCCGACGACTGGCCGAGGCCCAGCGCCGTCAACTGGCCGACCGCTTCATACGTCAGCGTGCCCGAACGCGACACGACGCCGATGCGGCCCTTCTTGTGGATGTGACCCGGCATGATGCCGATCTTCAGCTCGTCCGGCGTGATCGTGCCGGGGCAGTTCGGTCCGAGCAGCAGCGTCTTGCGATTTTCGCGGCGCATGCGGTCCTTGATTTCGAGCATGTCGCGAACCGGAATGCCTTCCGTGATGCAGATCGCGAGATCGAGATCGGCCTCGACGGCTTCCCAGATCGCGGCGGCAGCGCCCGCGGGCGGCACGTAGATGACCGAAACGGTCGCGCCGGTTTCGGCCTTCGCTTCCTTCACGGACGCGTAGATGGGAATGCCTTCGAAGTCTTCGCCGGCCTTCTTCGGGTTCACGCCCGCGACGTACGCTTCGCGGCCGTTCGCGTATTCGCGGCAGGCGCGCGTGTGGAACTGGCCGGTCTTGCCGGTGATGCCCTGCGTGATGACCTTCGTGTCTTTGTTGATCAGAATCGACATGTAGTGACCTCTGTTCGTTTGGCGTCGCCATGCAAAAAGCCAGGCGCCGCCATTCGTATCTGGTGGAACGCTCTCTTAAGGCAACAAGCGAACGCGCTTACTTGCCTTCGGCCGCCGCGACGACCTTCTGCGCGGCTTCTTCCATGCTGTCCGCCGAGATGATCGGCAGGCCCGAGTCGGCCAGCATCTTCTTGCCGAGGTCTTCGTTCGTGCCCTTCATGCGCACGACGAGCGGCACCTTCAGGTCCACGGCCTTCGACGCAGCGATCACGCCTTCGGCGATCACGTCGCAACGCATGATGCCGCCGAAGATGTTCACGAGGATCGCCTTCAGGTTCGGGTTCTTCAGCATCAGCTTGAACGCTTCGGTCACTTTCTCGGTCGTCGCACCGCCGCCGACGTCGAGGAAGTTCGCCGGCTCGCCGCCGAACAGCTTGATGGTGTCCATCGTGGCCATCGCGAGGCCTGCGCCGTTCACGAGACAGCCGATGTTGCCGTCGAGCGAGATGTATGCGAGGTCGAACTTCGACGCTTCGACTTCAGCCGGATCTTCTTCGTCCAGATCGCGGTACGCGACGATTTCCGGATGACGGAACAGCGCGTTCGAATCGAAGTTGAACTTGGCGTCGAGCGCGATGACCTTGCCTTCGCCGGTCACGATCAGCGGGTTGATTTCCGCGAGCGATGCGTCGGTTTCGAAGAACGCCTTGTACAGGCCTTGCAGGATCGCGCGCGCTTGCGGGATCGATGCATCGGGAATGCCGATCTTGCGTGCGAGATCATCGGCGTCCGCGTCTTGCAGACCGGTCGACGGCTCGACGGCGAACTTGTGCAGCAGTTCCGGCGTCTTTTCCGCGACTTCTTCGATGTCCATGCCGCCTTCGCTCGACGCCATCACGACGATCTTCTGCGAAACGCGGTCGAGCACGAGGCCGACGTACAGTTCCTTCTTGATGTCCGCGCCTTCTTCGATCAGCAGGCGATTGACCTTCTGGCCTTCGGGGCCGGTCTGGTGCGTGACGAGCTGCATGCCGAGGATCTGGTTCGCGTATTCGCGGACCTGTTCGATCGACTTCGCGACCTTCACGCCGCCGCCCTTACCGCGGCCGCCGGCGTGAATCTGCGCCTTGACGACCCAAACCGGGCCGCCCAGCTCTTCCGCGGCCTTGACCGCATCATCCACCGAGAACACGGGTTTGCCGCGCGGGACCGCGACGCCGAATTTCCGCAGGATTTCCTTACCCTGGTACTCGTGAATCTTCATGCGTGATTCCTTCAGTCTGAGAGTTGGAGTGAACTTCTGTTTGCTTGAACCGCTGATTCTTTTCTTGTTTGAATTCCGTGCGTGAGCGCGAGCGCTGCTTGCGCGCTACGAGGCGGACTTTGTCTCCGGCCTGTCTTGCACCGTTGTTCCGGATCTGGATGGTTCGCCGGGCGCGTGGCCGAACCAGCGCGGGTAGTGTTCCCTGACCGCGGGTCCGTCGAAACGCAGCGCGTGGCATCGGCCGAGCTGAAACGGCGGCTCGTCGCGCTGCGCGTTGGCGTCGGCTTGCTTGAATGGATTGCCGTCCTCGATCTTCCAGACGTCGCCCGCGAATGCCTGAATGGCTGCGGTCGGCAAGACCCCGCACAACTCGGTGAGATGCGTGCAGCCGGCAGTGCCGCGCAGCAGCGTGTTGGCTTCGCGGCGAAAATTCTGGAGGAGATTGAGCCCGATGAGCTTGCGATAGACCGCATTGGACTCGGCGCACAAACCGCCATACGGCGCCCAGTCGGACGACGCTTCGACGTCGACGATGCTGAGTGTGCGATCGATGGTGATGCGCAGCCAGAGTTCATGGATCGGCAGGCCGTGCGGCCGGACGCCCGTCGCGAGCTGGAAGTCGCGCGGCTTCTCATCGGTTAGACAGGCTTCGATATCCCACAGGCCGTCGTCGCGTTCGAACGCTTCCACTCGAATCGCGCGGCTATGACGCAATTGTCGGGGAGCGGGAGGCGAGAGAGGCATGCTGGAGTGAGCCGGTACGGGGAAAACCGTGGAATTTTAGCATATCGGGTATTTCGAGCCGGGCATGTGCCTGACGAATGGAACGCGCGTGCGGATCAAGCCGAACGGGCGCTCAGTCGTCGACGATTTCCTCGCTCCAATCTTCGTCACCGCCCTTCAATATCTTGCCGATCGTACCGCTCGAAAAACCGCGCGCAGCCAGAAAGCGCGCCTGCTTGGCGCGCTCGGCGGGCGTCTCCGGCGGCACGCCGTATTTCTTTTCCCACACCGCCCTGGCGCGCGCGGTTTCGGACTGTGCGAGCTTGTCGGCGGTTTCGCTGATGAGCGTTTCGCCGACGGCATGCCGCTTCAGCTCGCTGATGATCCTGCTGCCGCCCATGCGCGACGCCCGCCGATGCACGACGCTCTCGACGAAGCGCTCGTTCGACAGCCAGCCATCGCGCTCGAGACTGTCCAACAGGGATTCGAGCGGAGCGGCTTCTTCGACGTACGGACGCAGCTTGCGCGACAACTCCGCGCGGCTGTACTCGCGACGCGACAGGAACGCGAGCGCGCGGCCCTTCAACGAGCGTTGCGGACGTTTGGGATTGTTGACTTCGTTTGCCGATGTCTTGCGGGTGCGCTGGCTGGAGCGGCTATAAACCGTTTCGCCGGAAACGGCTGGCGATGGCTCGGAAGGCACGCATTGTTCGAAGGGCTCGAATGGATCGGCGTCTTCGAATGGGTCCGGGGGGTTAGCGGACGGCGGGCTGCGATCGGCGGGGGGCGCCTTCGGCTGCGCTGTCGCCTGCTTCAGTAAGGCGCGAGCTTGTTCCAGGCGGGCCGCGCGATCATTCGCATCTACGCTGCTTTCATCCCTTTTAACAGGCTCGAAAACGCGACGCGCCGACGCGAATGACTTCGCGCCGGCGCGTTCCTTGTTGCTGCGCCTGAAGCCGCCTGACTTCGACGATGCACCGCGCCGCTCGCTGCTTCGCTCGTAGCGATCGACGGAATCGGAATCGTCGCCGGTTCCGTTATCCGCCGGGTCTGCCTTGGATCCGAGCCGGCGCGTCTGCATCTTCCTTCAGGCTCGATGCTTACTCGTCGTCGGCCGCTGCGGCGCTTGCGACGACAGCTTCGCCCAATGCAGCGACGCCCAGCGATTCGCGGATCTTGTTCTCGATCTCGCGCGCGATGTCCGGATTTTCGCGCAGGAATTCCCGCGCGTTGTCCTTGCCCTGACCGATGCGATCGCCGTTGTAGCTGTACCAGGCCCCCGCCTTGTCGACCAGCTTCGCCTGCACGCCCAGATCGATGATTTCACCCTGACGCGAAATGCCTTCGCCATAAAGAATGTCGAAGATGGCTTCGCGGAACGGCGGCGAGACCTTGTTCTTCACAACCTTCACGCGCGTCTCGTTGCCGATGACTTCGTCGTTCTTCTTGATCGAACCGATACGGCGGATATCCAGACGCACCGACGAGTAGAACTTGAGCGCGTTGCCGCCCGTGGTGGTTTCCGGGTTGCCGAACATCACGCCGATCTTCATGCGGATCTGGTTGATGAAGATGACAAGACAATTCGTGCGCTTGATCGTGCCGGTGAGCTTGCGCAGCGCCTGCGACATCAGACGCGCTTGCAGACCCGGCAGCGAGTCGCCCATTTCGCCTTCGATTTCCGCCTTCGGCACGAGCGCCGCGACCGAGTCGATCACGATCATGTCGATGGAGCCGGAGCGCACCAGCGCGTCCGCGATTTCGAGCGCCTGCTCGCCCGTGTCCGGCTGCGAGATCAGCAGTTCGGGCACGTTCACGCCGAGCTTGCCGGCGTACTGCACGTCGAGCGCGTGTTCCGCGTCGATGAACGCCGCCGTGCCGCCGAGCTTCTGCATCTCCGCGATCACCTGCAGCGTGAGCGTGGTTTTACCCGACGACTCCGGACCGTAGATTTCCACGACACGACCGCGCGGCAAGCCGCCGACGCCGAGCGCGATGTCCAGCCCGAGCGAACCGGTGGAAACCACTTGAATGTCTTCGACCGCCTCACCTGCGCCGAGCCGCATGATCGACCCTTTGCCGAATTGCTTTTCGATCTGCGAGAGCGCGGCGGCCAGGGCCTTGCTCTTCTCCGCAGTCATGCCAGCCGGGCCTTTCTTGCTTTCTTCCATGAATCGTCCTTTGCTATGATGAACGGCGTCTGAGGCAGTGTTCACGGGGTTTTTCGCCGCTCGATCGAGCATACGAAACCGCCCTTCCCACTCACGCAGACACTGTATAAAAAAACAGTAGTTTTTGCAAGCCTGTCGCGGCGTGGCGCAGCTTTTTTTCCACGTCGCCCAAGCACGCAAGAACCACGAACACCTGGAGACCGCCGCGCCGGGCGACACACGGTGCCGGCAATGCCGATGCGCTTGATCGCGCATGCATGGCGTACAAAGGCGCACACGACGATGCGAATCCTCATTGCCGAAGACGACAGCATACTCGCGGACGGGCTCGTCCGATCACTCCGCCAATCGGGATACGCCGTCGACCATGTGAAGCATGGCGTCGAAGCGGACACCGCCCTTTCCCTGCAAACTTTCGACCTGCTGATCCTCGATCTCGGCCTGCCGCTGATGCCCGGTCTCGAGGTGCTGCGCCGCCTGCGCGCGCGCAATTCGCAGATGCCCGTGCTGATCCTCACCGCCGCCGATTCCGTCGACGAGCGCGTGAAAGGTCTCGATCTCGGCGCGGACGATTACATGGCGAAGCCCTTCGCGCTCAACGAACTCGAAGCGCGCGTCCGTGCGCTCACGCGCCGCGGCGCGGGCGGCGGTCCGACCGTCGTCCGGCACGGCTCGCTCGCCTTCGATCAGATCGGGCGCATTGCGACGATCGGCGATCAGGTCATCGATCTGTCCGCGCGCGAACTCGGCGTGCTCGAAGTGCTGCTGCAGCGAACCGGCCGGCTCGTATCGAAGGAGCAGCTCGTCAATCACCTGTGCGAGTGGGGCGAGGAAGTCAGCAATAACGCGATCGAGGTCTACGTGCATCGGCTGCGGAAGAAGATCGAGCCGAGCGGCGCGAAGATCATCACGGTACGCGGTCTCGGTTACACGCTGGAGAAAGCGGCCGCCACGACGAACGGCGCGGGCGGGCCGCACGCCGGCGAGTCCGCCAGCCATCACTATAAGTAGGCCGCATGGCGTCGCCCGTTTCCCACGAAACTCAGCGAAACGCACAAGCGAACGACGACTCCGACGCGCTGCGCGACGCGCGCTACGCGAATCCGTTCGCGCCGCCCGACGAGCTCGAGCCCAACGCCGAAACGCATCCACGCTCGCTCTTCGGCGAGATTCTCGACTGGATGCTCGCGCCGCTGCTGCTGCTCTGGCCGATGAGCATCGCGGTGACGTATCTGGTCGCGAAATCGATCGCGAACGGGCCGTTCGACCGCGCGCTCGAAGCCGACGCCTACGTGCTTGCGCGCCAGATTCAGCCGGTAAACGGCGTCGCGGAACTCCGCCTGCCCGACGCGACGCGCGATTTCCTGCGCGCCGATAACGTCGACAGCGTGTTTTTCCAGGTGCTCGGCACGCGCGGCGAACTCGTCGGCGGCGATCGCGACATGCCCTTGCCGCACGACGACGATCGTCCGCAGCCGGGCATCGTCGAGTTTCGCGACGATGTGCTGCGCGGCAACGATATCCGCGTCGCATACACGACGGTCGATCTGCCCGGCCTCGCGCCCGGGCGCGATCCGCACAGCGCGCAGCCGGTGCTCGTGCAGGTTGCGGAGACGCTCGACAAGCGCAGCCAGCTCGCCAACGACATCATCAAGGGCGTGATCCTGCCGCAGTTCGTGATCCTGCCGCTCGCGATCATCCTCGTATGGTTCGGGCTTTCGCGCGGGCTCGCGCCGCTGCACGCGCTGCAGTCGAACATCCGCGCGCGCCGCCCCGACGATCTCTCGCCGCTGCAGGCCGGCAGCGCGCCGCCGGAGATCGCGCCGCTCGTCGCGTCGTTCAACGACCTGCTCACGCGCCTCGAACAGAACATGGAGTTCCAGAAGCGCTTCATCGCCGATGCCGCGCATCAGATGAAAACGCCGCTCGCGGGCCTGCGCATGCAGGCGGAACTCGCGATGCGCCAGGACGTCTCGACGGAAGTGCAGCGCTCGCTAGAACAGATCGCGATGAGTTCCGAGCATGCCGCGCGTCTCGTCACGCAATTGCTCGCGCTCGCGCGCGCCGAGAATCGCGCGACGGGGCAGATATTCACGCGCATCGTCCTGACCGATCTCGCGCGGCTCGCGGTGCGCGACTGGGTTCAGGCGGCACTCGCGAAACGCATGGATCTCGGTTATGAGGAGCCGCCGTTTGCGGTCGAAGTGGAAGGCAATGTCGTGATGCTGCGCGAGATGCTGTCGAACCTGATCGACAACGCGATCCGCTACACGCCGGCGGGCGGGCGCATCACCGTACGCGTGCGGACCGACGACGACGATCTCGATCTCGTGCATCTGGAAGTGGAAGACACGGGACTCGGCATTCCGGCGGCGGAACGCGAGCGCGTGGTCGAGCGCTTCTATCGCATTCTCGGGCGCGACGGCGACGGCAGCGGACTCGGTCTTGCCATCGTCAAGGAGATCGCGGCGATGCACGGCGGCGCGCTCGCCATCGAGGATCACGTGTATCAGGACAGCCCGCGACTCGCCGGAACGCTTGTCCGCGTCAGTCTTCAGCGGGTTTTTCCTGCCCGGGACAAACCCTGAGCGCGAGCGCGGCAGATTCGCATTTCGCGCGCACGAAGCACGAGCATAGACGAATTTAGACGGTCGTTCGCATCACATATGCGCGGCTTAGGCGTAAATCGTCGTTTCGGACGTCGCTCGCGTCCGGACACGCGGCGTCAGAACGCCGTAAGTTTTCGTTCCAATAATCCTTTGCACCGGAGCCGCCTTATCGCGGACCGATGTAATCGAAAATCAGAACAGGAGACGATGCATGGCTACGGTCGAAGGGCGCGTGTCACACGCACCGATGACGGCGGAGGAGAAGAAGGTCATCTTCGCTTCGTCGCTCGGCACGGTGTTCGAATGGTATGACTTCTATCTGGCGGGCTCGCTCGCCGTCTATATCAGCAAGACGTTCTTCTCGGGCGTCAATCCGACGGCCGGCTTCATCTTCACCTTGCTGGGCTTCGCGGCGGGCTTCGCGGTGCGTCCGTTCGGCGCGATCGTGTTCGGGCGGCTCGGCGACATGGTCGGGCGCAAGTACACGTTCCTCGTGACGATCGTCATCATGGGTCTGTCGACGTTCCTGATCGGCTTCCTGCCGGGATACGCGACCATAGGCATCGCGGCGCCGATCATCTTCATCGCAATGCGGTTGTTGCAAGGCCTCGCGCTCGGCGGCGAATACGGCGGCGCGGCGACGTATGTCGCGGAACATGCGCCGTCGAACAAGCGCGGCGCGTGGACGGCGTGGATCCAGACCACGGCGACGCTCGGCCTCTTCATCTCGCTGATCGTGATTCTCGCGGTCCGCACGATCATGGGCGAAGAGCAGTTCGGCGCTTGGGGCTGGCGCATTCCGTTCCTCGTATCGATCCTGCTGCTCGCGATCTCGGTGTGGATTCGGATGAAACTGCATGAATCGCCGGTGTTCGAGCGCATCAAGGCGGAAGGCAAGACCTCGAAGGCGCCGCTCAAGGAAGCGTTCGGCGAGTGGAAGAACCTGAAGATCGTGCTGCTCGCGCTCTTCGGTCTGACGGCGGGACAGGCGGTCGTGTGGTACACGGGCCAGTTCTACTCGCTCTTCTTCCTCACGCAGACGCTCAAGGTCGATGGCACCAGCGCGAACATCATGGTCGCGGTGGCGCTGCTGATCGGTACGCCATTCTTCGTGTTCTTCGGGTCGCTGTCGGATCGTATCGGCCGCAAGCCGATCATCATGGCGGGCTGCCTGATTGCCGCGCTCTCCTTCTTCCCGCTCTTCAAGGCGCTCGCGCACTACACGAATCCGACGCTCGAAGCCGCGACGCAGAAGTCGCCGATCGTCGTCATCGCCGATCCGGGCGAGTGCTCGTTCCAGTTCAATCCGGTGGGCACGGCGAAGTTCACGAGCTCGTGCGATATCGCGAAGAGCGCGCTGTCGAAGGCCGGTCTCAACTATGAGAACGTGGCGGCGCCGGCGGGCACGCAGGCGCAGATCAAGGTCGGCGAAACGGTGGTGAACACGTACGACGGCAAGGCCGCCGACGCGAAGACGCAAGGCGCGGCGTTCGACAAGACGCTCGCCGGCACGCTGAAGAGCGCGGGTTATCCGGCAAAGGCCGATCCGGCGCTGATCAACTGGCCGATGGCGATCGTGGTGCTGACGATCCTCGTGATCTTCGTGACGATGGTCTACGGCCCGATCGCGGCGATGCTGGTCGAGATGTTCCCGGCGCGCATCCGCTATACGTCGATGTCGCTGCCGTATCACATCGGCAATGGCTGGTTCGGCGGCTTCCTGCCGGCGACCGCGTTCGCGATCGTCGCCGCGAAGGGCGATATCTACTCGGGCTTGTGGTATCCGATCGTGATCGCGTTGATCACCTTCGTGATCGGCATGCTGTTCGTGAAGGACACGCGCAAGTCGAATGTGTATCACGAGGATTAATCGACGGGCTTCTGCGCGATTTGTTAAATAAATCGCGCAGAAGGGGTTGACACCCGCTTCGACGCTCGCCATAATCTCGTCTTCTTTCGGCGAATTAGCTCAGTCGGTTAGAGCGACGGAATCATAATCCGCAGGTCCGGGGTTCGAGTCCCTGATTCGCCACCAGCTTCAAGAAAAAGCCGCTGTTCCACAAGGACAGCGGCTTTTTTGTTTTCTGCGCGCGACCGCTCTCCACGTCGCGCTCATGCTTAAATAGCGCGTCCGCTTCCTCAAGCATCCAGAACGTGCCCACCTTCGACCAACTCGCGGCGACGATCCGCGACCGCTTCCCCGATCTGAGCCCGCAATTCCAGGCCGGCGCCGCCTTCCTTCTCGACTATCCCGACGAAGTCGCCGTCCTCTCGATGCGCAAGGTCGCCGAGCGCGCCAAGGTCCAGCCCGCCGCGATGGTCCGTCTCTCCCAGCAACTCGGCTTCCCCGGCTGGAACGAGTTGCGCGAAATCTTCGTGAGCCGCGTACGCACGCGCCCCGAGCCGCTGACGACGCGCGCCCGTTCGCTCGTCAAAGGCGGCGCCGACAATCACCTGAGCCGCGATCTCGCACACGCGCAATCGCACAATCTCGAACTCACGCTCGCGCAAAACGCGCAGAGCGTCGTCGATACGGCGAAGACGCTCAAGAAAGCGCCGCATGTGCACGTCGCGGGCTTTCGGTCGTGCTATCCCGTCGCGTTCGGCCTGCTTTATGGATATCGCCTGTTTCGGCCGTCGGTGAGTTTGATCAGCGGCGAAGCGGGCACGCTCGAAATGCAACTGCGCGGCATCGAGAAAAAGCACGCGGTGGTCGTCGTCAGCTTTGCGCCGTATTCCGTCGAAGCCGTGCGCGTCGCGCAGGCGGCGATCGAGCGCGGCGCGAAACTCATCGCGCTCACTGACAGCGCCGTGTCGCCCATCGCGCTGAACGCCGATCACACGCTGATCTTCGCGCACGAATCGCCGTCGTTCTTTCCGTCGCTCGTCGCGGCGTCGGCGCTGGCGGAGATGCTCGTCGCGCATCTGCTCGCGCTCGAAGGCAAGGACGCCGTCGCCCATCTCGAACAGGCCGAAGCCGCGCTGCACGCGCACGGCGCCTACGCGGCGAGCTAATCGGCCGAGCGTTGCGTCACACGCGATATTGACAACATGTGTTGTTATCACGCTAGAATGCCACATCGCGTGTTGCACGCGCATTCCGCATTCGAAAGGCAGGCACCATGACCACGGTATTTCATCGCGCGCCGCGCGCCACGCTTCCGGTCGCCGTCCGCGGCGACGGCATCGAGATCGTCGATTCGACCGGCAAACGCTACATCGACGCATGCGGCGGCGCAGCCGTCTCGTGTCTCGGACACAGCCATCCGCGCGTGATCGAAGCCATCCAGCGGCAAGTGCAGCAGTTGCCGTACGCGCACACGTCGTTCTTCACGACCGAGCCCGCCGAAGAACTCGCCGACCGGCTCATCGATGCCGCGCCGAAAAATCTCGGCCACGTCTACTTCGTGTCCGGCGGCTCCGAAGCGATGGAAGCCGCGCTCAAGCTCGCGCGCCAGTATTTCGTCGAGAAAGGCGAACCCGCGCGCCGGCATTTCGTCGCGCGCCGGCAGAGCTATCACGGCAACACGCTCGGCGCGCTCGCGATCGGCGGCAACGCGTGGCGGCGCGAGCCCTTCCTGCCGATGCTGATCGAAGCGCATCACGTCACGCCCTGCTTCGCGTATCGCGAACAGCGGGCGGGCGAAACCGACGAAGCCTTCGCGCAACGTCTCGCCGATGAACTCGAAGCGAAGATTCTCGAACTCGGAGCCGAATCGGTGGCGGCGTTCGTCGCGGAAACGGTCGTCGGCGCGACGGCGGGCGCGGTGCCGCCTGTGCGCGAATACTTCCGCAAGATCCGCGCGGTCTGCGACAAATACGGCGTGCTGCTGATCCTCGACGAAGTGATGTCGGGCATGGGCCGCACCGGTCATCTGTTCGCGTGCGAGGAAGACGGCGTGTCGCCCGATATTCTCGCGATCGCGAAGGGTCTCGGCGCGGGCTATCAGCCGATCGGCGCGACGCTCGTCAGCAACGCGATCTTCGATACGATCGTCGGCGGCTCGGGCTTCTTTCAGCACGGCCACACGTATATCGGTCACGCGACGGCGTGCGCCGCGGCGCTCGAAGTGCAGAAAGTCATCGCCGAAGAGAAACTGCTCGACAACGTGAGGGCGCGCGGCGAACAACTGCGCGCGTTGCTGCGCGAGCGGCATGCGGATCATCCGTTCATCGGCGATGTGCGCGGCCGCGGCCTGTTCACCGGCGTCGAACTGGTTCAGGATCGCGCGGGCAAGATGCCGTTCGATCCGAAGCACAGGCTGCACGCGGTCATCAAGAGCGAGGCGATGAAGCGCGGCCTCATGGTGTATCCGATGGGCGGCACCGTCGACGGCCGCATCGGCGATCACGTACTCATCGCGCCGCCGTTCATCACGACAAGCGCGCAAATCGAGACGATCGTAGAGCGGCTCTCCGATGCAATCGATGGCGCGCTTTCCGTCATCCAGTGAGAACAAACATGAAGAAGCGACTTCCCGATTTCGACATCGCGCACGCTTCCGATGCGCAAAAAGCCGTGTTGCAGGACATCCTGAGCGGACCGCGCGGCAATCTCAACGGGCCGTTTCTCGGTTGGATCTTCAGCCCGGAACTCGCGCAGCACGCGCAAAAACTCGGCGCGTTCTGCCGCTACGAGACCGGCCTGCCGCTGCGCCTTTCCGAGCTTGCGATTCTCGTCACCGCGGCGCGCTGGCGCTCGCAGGCGGAATGGCACATTCATCATCCGATCGCGCTCGATGCCGGCCTGCCCGCCGATCTCGCCGAAGCGCTGCGCACGGGAAAGACGCCGACATTCGCCGATGCCGACGACAAGCTCATCTTCGATTTCGCCAGCGAACTCTACGACACGAAGCGCGTGAGCGATGCGACCTACGACGCCGCCGTCGCGCGCTTCGGGCACACGGTCGTCGTGAATCTCGTCGGCTTGCTGGGCTATTACGCGCTCGTCGCGATGACCCTCAACACGTTCGCGATGCGCGCCGAAGGGCAGACGGATCTGCCCTTCGCGGAATGACGCGCGCGCCGTCGCGCTATTCGAACGCCTTGTCGTTCGGTTCGGCGTAGAGCTTCTGCATCGCTTCGCTCATCGGAAAATCGAAGTTGATGTTCTTCGGCGGCACCGGCTTCATGAACCACTTGTCGTACATCGTCTTGATCTCGGGGCTTTTCATCACCTGACTCATGGCGTCGTCGACGAGCTTTTTGAACTCGGGATCGTCGCGACGCATCATGAAGCCGTACGCCTCCGACGACTGCGGCGTGCCGACGAGCACCCAGTCCGACGGCTTCGCCGTCAGCGAGCGCGTGCCGGCGAGCAGCACGTCGTCCATCATGTAGGCCACCGCGCGGCCGGTTTCGAGCGTCGCGCGCCCTTCGCCGTAATCCTTCGCGCTGATGATGCTCATGTTCATCTTCTTCTCTTCGTTCATCTTGCGAAGAATGCGCTCGGACGTCGTGCCCTGATTCGTCACGACGGTCTTGCCCGCGAGATCGGGAAAGTCCTTGATGCCGGAATCCTTTTTCGTCAGCAGACGCGTCGTCGCGACGAAGAACGTGTCCGAAAACGCAACCTGATTCTGCCGCGACGTGAGATTCGTCGTCACGCCGCATTCGAGATCGACCGTGCCGTTCTGCACGAGCGAAATCCGATTCTGCGATGTCACCGGAATGAAGCGCACGCGTAGATCCGGATGCTTCGTTTTCGCCTTGACCGCATCGATCACCTTGTTGCACAAGTCCTGCGAAAAGCCGATGACGTCGTTGTTCGCATCGACGTACGAAAACGGCACCGACGTCTCGCGATGCCCGATCGCGATGAGATTGGCGCTCTGGACCTTGGCAATCGTGGATTGGCCGTAGCTTGCGCCCGCAACCAGAGATAACGCGACAGTCGATGTGAGCAACGACGCAAATTTCATGACGTCCTCTTTGAGAGTGGAATGATACATATGTTGCCATCGACAAAATTAACGCAACATATGTATTCACCCTAGGCCACATCGCACGGCGGCCTCTTGCGACTTTTACTTACAAATGTCACAGCACATGCGTCCACCGCCGTCGTCGCGCGGCGTTATAGCTGGCAGGCATCCGGCGGTTACGCGCCTTAAGACACAGCTAATTTTCCGGTGCGATGATGCTTCCAACGTCAAACGCATCCAACGCATTCCGCGTCCCGGCGCGACAGACAGCACCGGCGTTAAGCGAACACCTTTTTCGGGAGCTCTGCCGTGAAGAAGAAATCGACGAACATGAAATCCGCCCGTCCCGCGATGTCGCCGCTTCTGCGCGCGCTGACCTACAGCCGCGCCGCCCGCGAACCGATGATCGACGCGATGCTGCTGCGCTGCTATGTGGCGCTCGACGCGTTTCATCGCGGACACGGATCGCAGCCGCTCTTCATGACGCTATGCCGTCACATGTTGGTCGCGGAAGAGTTGTGCCAGTTGGGCCACGCGGCGGAATGCGACCACGACATCACGCTCGCGCACGAAGCGCTCGTCGAACTGGACGCGCGTCATTCGGACGAAGGCGTCTGGACGCTCGATGCCGGTCAGCACGCACGTCTGTGCACGGCGCTCGCCGTTTTCGCGGCGCAACTGGAAGAAGCGACGCTCGAGCACATCGCGCAGGCGGAAGCGCGCATGGTCACGCAATCGCTCGTCGCGGCGAACATGCGTTCGGGTATCGGGCGTGTGGAAACGGTGTCGTCGGCCGACTGAAGATCGCTTCGCGGATCGGGACTTCCCCGCAGATGCTTATCAATTTGCGAATGTGTTTGCGAGCGTACATTCTTAGGAATGGCCATTTGCAATACTTTTTCCAGCGCACGGGGGGCAGCAGCAAAACGCGCTGAGAGACCGACAAACAGGATGGGCGGCACTCGATCAGGTCGTGGGTAAAAGCAAAGCGCAAGAATAAAAAAGCAAAGCGCGAGTTTTTGCCAACGGCGCGACGAGTCGCAGGCGAAAGAGGCCAGCGCCCCGACAAAGAAGCTCAAAAGCCGGCATTCGCCGGCTTTTTCTTTGATGCCGTTGGATCGGTCAGCGGACGGCCGCGAACACGGTGCGCGCGCACTCGCTGCACCAATGGCGCGACACCGCATCGGGAGTCGCATCCCAAACGTGACCGTACGCGCATCGCCAGCTCAAGGGCGTCGCGGCATCGACATAGCGGTGCGAAAGCAGCGCGCCGCCGCGCGCTTGCGCGATGTCCTGCAGACGCTTCGTCTCCAATTCGCGCCGCTCGGTCGCGCAATTCATGCAGCGCACGTTCTGCGCGATGTCGAGCGTCTTGTCCCAGCGATGCCCGCGCCCGCAATCCCAGAGCACAAGCTGCTTTGCGCCGGCCTGGCGCGACGCCTGATCGCGATAGCGCGACGCTTCGTCCATCAGGCGAAGGCGCGTGTCGTATGTCACCGAATCACTCATCGTCGTCATGCCCGGAATCAGCGTTGACCGCCGCGGATCGCTTCGGAACGCGACGTCGTCACCACGGTGCCATCCGGTCCGAAGTGCACGTTGAACATGGCGTCCTGATTCACGCCGTCTTCGAGCCAGTGCCAGCTCCAGACGCGCTCCTTCTTCAGCCGATACTCTGCGATTTCGGTCGGCTTGCCGAGCAGTCTGCGCACTTCGTCCATCGTCATGCCGAGGCGCACTTTCGCGAAGTTCTCGGCGGTCAGCATCTGCGTCACGGAAACGAAATGCCCGCGGGGGTCGAGATCGACCATGTAGGTGTTCGTGCCCGCCGGGCCGCGCGGATATTCGAGGCGCTTGCTTCCGTCGGTGAACGTGCGCTCCGTCTCGGGTTCGCCCATTTGGTCGCGGATCTGCGCCTCGGTCGTCACGCCGGGCTGCAGGTTCTTGAGCAGCAAGTTGTCCGGCTTCACTGCATTGAAAAATGCCTTGAGCTTGTTCAACGCTTCCTCGCTCTGCTGCTGCTCGCAGCCGGAAAGCAGCGACGTCAGCGACGCCGCGGTCAGCGCGGCGATCATGATCTTCTTCACCTTTCGGCTCCCTTCCCGCCCGGCCAGGAATCAGCCGCCGGCCGCGCCGAGCAACGGCATCGGATCGACCGCGGTGCCCGACTTTCTCACTTCGAAATGCAGCGCGGGCGTGCCGCCCGGGCCGGTGCCCATGTCGGCGATGGTCGCGCCCTGCTTGACGGAATCGCCTTCCTTCACGAGCAGCTTCTCGTTGTACGCGTAGGCGGTCAGATAATCGTTGCCGTGCTTGACGATGATCATGCGCCCGTAGGAACGCAAGCCGCTTCCCGCATACACGACCTTGCCCGACGCCGCTGCCTTGACTGGCTGCCCGACCTTGCCTTCGATGTCGATGCCCTTGTTGCCGCTCGCGCCGAACTTGCGCACGACGTCGCCGTGCGCGGGCCAGACGAAGGTGCCCTTGGATGCAGTCGCGGTGACTGCGGATGGATGTTCTTCGCTGGCCGCAGCGGCGGGCTTTTCCGCCGCTGGCTTCTGCGCCACAGATTTCTCCGGCGTCGGCAGAAGCGGCGGCTGCGCCATCTTCGATCCGGCGGTCGCCGAACTCACCGTCGTTGACGACGCACCCGGCGGCATCACGCGCAACACCTGCCCGACGTTCACCTGCCTGCTTTCCGGCAACGTGTTCCACTTGGCCAGATCAGCGGGCTTCTGCTTGAAGGTGCGCGAAATGCCGTAAAGCGTGTCGCCCGGCTTAACGCGATAAAAGCCCGGTTCGACGGGCGCGGGTGTCGTCGGCCCGAGCGGCACGACTGGCGCGGGCGTCACGATCGGCGACCCGCTCTGCACCACCGGCGGCGCGCTCAGCGCGGAACTTTCGACGATCGGCGCGGGCTCGCGCGGCGTCGATGAACATCCCGTCAATCCGGCAGCCAACCCCGCTGCGAGCGCCACGCCCGCGATCGCCCCGCGCGGGCCCGATCCGAAACCTTCCTTGTGCATCACCACCAGCTTTCTCATGCTTGTCGTCTTGAACTTTTTCAACCAATTCCGCCAGCATAAAACATTACAGATACAAATTCGCCTCAGTGACCTAAACGACACACTTCGCCCAAGCGCCGACCGAACCTTTTGGCAATCCAAATTTTTGACGTATTTTGCCCCGGCCATGTGTCATCTGTCGTCCGCGCTGTTTGCCGACGCTGCATCGACAATCCTTGACAGTTGACAATCCCCCGCCACGGTCATTTCCGCTACATTGCCCGCGCCCGATTGCAGGTCCCGCCTGCGTCCCGCATCTCTCAATTCGACTGGAGTCTCAACGCATGCAAATCATGCAACACGGAATCATCCTCAGCCTCATCATCGGCGGCGTGGCGGGCTGGCTCGCCGGCCTCATCATGAACGGCAGCGGCTTCGGCGTGATCGTCGACATTCTCGTCGGCATCGTCGGCGGCGTGATCGGCGGATGGCTCTTCAGCACGCTCGGCATCTCATTCGGCGGCGGCATCCTCGGCACGCTGATCACCGCGGTGATCGGCGCGGTCGTGCTGCTTTTCGTGATCCGCCTGTTCCGGCGCCGTTAAGCGGTTTCGCGGCGTGAGCGAGGCCGGCATCCGACGGCCTCGCGCATCCCGCTCTTCCTCAAGCCTTCGAATTGCGACGGCTCATCTTCCATAGCGCGCCGATCGCCACCGGCACGATGGCCGCGCCGATCCCCACCAGCACGATCACGTTCAGATACTGCTTGATGAACGGAATATTGCCGAAGAAATAGCCGAGCAACACGAGCAACAGCACCCAGATGAGCGCGCCCAGAATATTGAAGAGCTGGAAGCGCCCGTGACTCATCGACGACACGCCCGCGACGAACGGCGCGAACGTCCGCACCACCGGCACGAAACGCGCGATCACGATCGTCTTGCCGCCGTGCTTCTCGTAGAAGTTGTGGGTTTTCTGCAGCGCGGCGCGGTCCAGAAAGCGCTCGAGCACGGGAATGTTCGTATCGAAAACTTTCGGCCCGATGGCGCGGCCGATCCAGTAATTCACCGTGTTGCCGGTCACGGCCGCGATGAGCAGGAGCGCGATCAGCGCGAAGAGATCCATTTCGTGCGACGCGGCGAACGCGCCGCCGATGAACAGCAGCGAATCGCCCGGCAGGAACGGAAACACGACGAGCCCGGTTTCGCAGAACACGATCAGGAACAACACCGCGTACACCCAGGCGCCGTAATTCTGGATGAAGACACCGAGCGACTTGTCGATGTGAAGGATGAGTCCCAGGAATTGCAGCAACGTGTCCAAAAATCTTTCCTCAAAAAGTAAGCCGGCGCCGGAAAAGCGGCGCATCGGCAACAAATGCGGGAGTCGCGCCATGATACCGAAGTGGCGCGGCGCCGGGCTCGCTCACACGAATGTTCACCCGGAAGCGCGCGCAACCCGGCGCCCGAAAGCCCCACAGGAAAGATCAGGCTCCGGCCGGGTCGCTAAATTGGCAGCGCCTTGTTATAGGCCGCGATTTTCCCAAAAAATTCCTCCAGCCACTCGAGCGTCGTGCTGCCGACCGGCTGCACGATGCCGATATGATCCACGCCGGCGATCGGAGGATGAACGTACCAGACGCCCTTCTTCGGCGGATGAGCGGGGTTGTCCCCGACGAACTCGTGCGCGTGCCCGATCGGGTACTGCGCCGACGGAACTGGGACGCAACCGTCATTGGGACGCCAGTTCAGGAATCCGCCCGCAAGATCCCTTTCATTGAGGCCGAGCGCCGCGCCGCCGCCGAGGAGCAACGGGTTCATGTTCGACATCGGAACACGCGTGTCGGCGAGGCCGGGCACCGTTCCATCGGCGCAATACGAAGCGTAATAAGTGTGCGGCGACGTCTTTACCCAGATATTCTGCAGTCGGGCCGCGGCGAAGGAAAGATCGTAGATTGCGCTGTCAGTCGTCTTCCAGGCCTTGCTGAGCATGATCTTTTTGGCGTATTCGACCAGATCCTCGCCCTTCTCGCGGTGGATGCCCCACTGCTTCAAGTCGAAGTCGAAAAGCAGATCGCGGTTATCGGCGCCGCACAGGCTCGCCAGGCTCAATAGCAGGTCGGACATCGGCTCGCCGAGATCGTCTGCGACCGGGGTGCCGTTGTTGACGCCAGCGATGGACGTGATGCTATGTACCCATTGCTTGCCGCCCTTGAAGAGTTCGGAGGTGCCGGCTTCTCGCGAACTCGGCGCGAAGGCAATTTCATCCGGATCGCCATGTTCCAGCAATTGCACGAGAGTGCGGATGGTCGGACCGCCCATGCTGTGTCCGATCAGATGAACCTTGTGTTGTTCGCTCCATTCGGGAAATACGCCGGGGTACGAACGTCCATAACGTTCGTGGCCGTAACGCGCCGAATGCACCGCGCCGTAATCCACCACGCCGCCCTTCAAGAAATAATAAAGCTCGCAGGCCCGGTCCCAGTTACTGGATAACGGTCCGACCGCAGCGGTGAAAGTCTGGTAACCCCTATTATTGAGATATTCCTGAATATCGCCTGTGCCGCCGAAATAGTGATAAATCTTGCTCGTCAGCGTTTCGCGACCCCAACCGCAAAACCCATGCACGAGCACATTCGGAAAGTTGTTTCCGCTTTTACCGTTTGCCGCCACACGACTTTTCTGAGTTTTTGCTTCCGCGTTCTTATGACTGGAATGCGCGCCTGCCTGCTGGCCTTTCGTCGGCGGCGCTTCGGTCACGGCATGATTTCCAGTCGGTTTCTTTTTTTCTGAAGCGATACGGGACATGAATTATCCTTTTTCTGAAGTTTCGAAAACATTACCCAATACATTTGGCCTCCGGCGGAATCCCGTGGCTGAATCGCTCCGCATTTGCGGATAACCGGCATGATCAAAATCGTCGCGGCCATACGAAAACTCTTAAACAATTAATGCCCGAAATGATTATTAGGCCGTGACGATTACCCGATTCAACGCTCGCGAACGCGGCATTCGAAACACAAACGAATTCATACTCAGCAGGAATCGCCGCCTCGATGGCAAACAAATTGGCGGTGCGAGCGAAATATTGCGTGAGTGAGATCGACGGATTGATTGCGCGCGGCCCGGCAGAACTCTCTTGCGGCGGCGTAATGCATTGTACGCGTGGACCCGAAAAAAACTCAGTAATGCAAATAAATTGCGGCGCAAGAAAGTCCCGCTCTGGCCCGCGCTCTTGGATACGTGCGCGCCCGGACCGATGCAGCCGGCCACCCGAAGCCCGAACGTTGCGAATCGTTATAATTTCGCCATGTCCGACCTAAACGAAACCTCCGCTGGCGCTTCGACAGCCGATGCCGGGCGCCGTCCGCGCGCCATCGCCCCGCTGCCCGATCAGCTCATCAGCCAGATTGCCGCTGGCGAAGTGGTGGAGCGGCCTGCGTCGGTCGTCAAGGAACTGCTGGAAAACGCACTCGACGCCGGCGCGACGACACTGCGCATCACGCTCGACGAAGGCGGCGTGAAACGCATCGTGATCGCCGACGACGGCTGCGGCATTCCGCCGAACGAGCTTCCGCTCGCGCTGATGCGCCACGCGACCAGCAAGATCCGCTCGCTCGCGGAACTCGAAGCCGTCGCGACGCTCGGGTTTCGCGGCGAGGCGATTGCGTCGATCGCGTCGGTTGCGGAACTGTTCATCACGAGCCGCACCGAAAGCTGCCCGCACGCGACGCGCATCGACGCGCAAACCGGCGCCATCTCGCCCGCCGCGGGCACCGTCGGCACGACAATGGAAGTGCGCGAGCTGTATTTCAACACGCCCGCGCGCCGCAAATTCCTGAAGAGCGAGCAGACCGAGCTCGGGCATTGCCTCGACGTGATTCGCCGCACGGCGCTCGCACGGCCCGACGTCGCGATTTCAGTGATGCACAACGGCAAAGCCGTCGAGCACTGGAACGCGAGCGATCCGCAGACGCGCGTCGCGAAGATTCTCGGCGAGGTGTTCGAAACCGCGCATCTGCCGCTCGACGAACGCGCCGGGCCGCTTGCGGTCTACGGCTGCGCCGGTTTGCCGACCGCGAGCCGCGGGCGCGCCGATCAGCAATATTTCTTCGTGAACGGCCGCTTCGTGCGCGACAAGCTGCTCACGCACGCCGTGCGCGCCGCGTATGAAGATGTGCTGCACGGCAATCGCTATCCGGCGTACGTGCTGTTTCTCGATTTGCCGCCCGAATCCGTCGATGTGAACGTGCATCCGTCGAAGATCGAAGTGCGCTTTCGCGATTCGCGCTCGATTCATCAATACGTCTTTCACGCCGTGCAGCGCGCGCTGGCGCGGCATGCGGGCGCGTCGCCGGAAACGACGGCGGGCGGACACGCGGCGCAATTGCAGCCGACCGGCCCGGCTTCGTTCAGCGCAAAGCCTTTCGCCGGCACGCCGGATTCGCTCACGCTGAAAAGCGAGAACGGCACGAACTGGATGCGCCAGTCGCGCATGACGCAGGGCACGCTGCCCGTCGCGCAGCCGCTCGCGCTTTACGACGCGCTGTTCGGTCGCAAGGACATCGGCGCGGGTACGTCAGGCGCGACGACGACCATCGACACGCCGTATCCGACGATGAACGAGCGCCCTCCCGCGCCGCTGATCGCCAGTGACAGTGCGGACAGTGCGCTCGATCACGCCGATGAACAGCCGCTCGGTTTCGCCGTCGGCCAGATTCACGGCATCTATGTTTTGGCGCAGAACGCGCGCGGCCTCGTGATCGTCGACATGCATGCCGCGCACGAGCGCATTCTTTACGAGCAATTCAAGCACGCGCTCGCCGATCGCGCGATCGCGGTGCAGCCCCTGCTGATTCCCGTGTCGATGACAGCGGAGCCGGTCGAGATCGGCATCGTCGAGGAAGAGCGCGCGACGCTCGATGCGCTCGGCTTCGATCTCGCGGTGTTGTCGCCGACGTCGATCGCGATCCGCGCCGTGCCCGCGTTGCTGAAGGACGCCGACCTGCAATCGCTCGCGCGCGCCGTGCTCGCCGATCTGCACGCGTATGGCGGCTCGCGCGTGCTCACCGAACGTCAGCACGAATTGCTCGGCACGCTCGCGTGTCATAACGCGGTGCGCGCGAATCGCCGGCTCACGCTCGACGAGATGAACGCGCTCCTGCGCCAGATGGAAGCGACCGAGCGCGCCGATCAGTGCAATCACGGCCGTCCGACGTGGTATCAGCTCACGCTCGCCGATCTCGACCGACTCTTCATGCGCGGACAATGAGCGCTTCCGCCTTGCCTGTTGCGTGTCTTCTCGGGCCGACGGCGTCGGGAAAGACCGCGGCCGCGCTGGCGTTCGCGGCGCTGCATCCGGTGGAAATCGTCAGCGTGGATTCGGCGCTCGTCTATCGCGAGATGGATATCGGCACGGCCAAGCCGAACGCCGAGGAGCGCGCGGCGGCGCCGCATCATCTGATCGATATCATCGATCCCGCCGAAACGTATTCCGCCGCGCAGTTTCGTGCGGATGCGCTGCGGCTCGTCGGCGAGATCGTCGCGCGCGGCAACGTGCCGTTGCTGGTCGGCGGGACGATGCTGTACTACAAGGCGCTGACGCAAGGTCTGAACGATCTGCCGACCGCCGATGCCGACGTGCGCGCCGCCCTCGACGCCGACGCCGCCCGCGATGGCTGGCCCGCGCTGCATGCGCGGCTCGCGGCGGTCGATCCGCAAACCGCCGCGCGGCTTGCGCCGAACGACTCCCAGCGCATCCAGCGCGCGCTCGAAATCTTCATGCTGTCCGGCCAGCCGATGTCCGCGCTGCTCGCCGCGCCGCGCGTTCAGGATGCGGATGCGCCGTATCGCTTCGTGCCGGTCGCGCTGGAGCCGTCGGATCGCGCGGTGCTGCATGCGCGCATCGCCGCACGTTTCGATGCGATGCTCGCGCACGGCTTCATCGACGAAGTGCGCGCGTTGCGTGCGCGCGGCGATCTGGATCTTTCGATGCCGTCGATGCGCTGTGTCGGCTATCGGCAAGCGTGGGACTATCTCGACGGCGCGACGGGTTACGACGAGATGCGCGACAAGGGCGTTTTCGCGACGCGGCAGTTGTGCAAGCGGCAGTTGACGTGGCTGCGCGCGATGCCGGAGCGAGTCGTGGTGGAGTGCTGCGCGGGGGACGCGACGGAGCGGGCGGTAGCAGCGATTAGGAAAACTTCGAAAGTCTGAAAAGTCATACTGAAATTTTGCACACGATCGTTCTATAAGCTCAGTATCAAAAGGCTTCGCTGAGCGGCGCCACTGCGCCACGGGCTTGCCAATGTCAGACAGTCACGGCCGCGACCGAAAGCTTCCAAGGCAGGAAGGACACTTTAACGCTCCTGATGCCGCGGCCGTCGTTTCCGTCCGGCGATACAGCGTTGATGCCACCTGGCTCGAAGATGTACGTGCCGCGCTACGAGGCGCTTACGACGTTCCTTCGGGTCGATCTATCCGAAAAATACAGCGACCCACGCACGCTCGATCAATTGAGCGTGTGGTACAAGCGAAAAATCCAATCGTTTGGCGGCCATCGCTACATGTGGGTGCAGGGGACCTCTATCGGGCTGCTCACGGAGAGCGCGAACTGGATCGTCGAATACAACGGCGCGTTGTACAAGGGCGAGTTGCTTACACCCGGATTGCGCCCGCCTTACCTGCCCAACGGCGTTTCGCACGTCGATCCAAGACCGGCCTATAACAAGACAGCTATGGACTTCCTCCTCACGCAACTGGGGCCGAATCCGCAGCAAATTCGGTCGCCTTACATGCGGCCGATGTAATCCCCAAACAAAAAACCCTCGCACTCCGCGAGGGTCTTTCTTATCAGCGCGACAACGGCACTATCAAACCACCACCGTCTGCGCCTCACCTTCCTTGCTCTCGCGCACGACGCCGATCTTCCACACCTGCTCGCCCGCGCCCGACAACAGGCCGGTTGCCGCATCGGCATCTTCCGCCGCAACGATCACCGCCATGCCGATACCGCAGTTGAACACGCGATGCATCTCCGCATCCGCGACGCCGCCGTGCTTCTGCAGCCACGCGAACAGCGGCGGCAGCGGCCACGCGCGATGATCCAGCTCCGCCGTCAGCCCATCGCGCAGCACGCGCGGAATATTCTCGACGAGACCGCCGCCTGTGATATGCGCCATGCCCTTCACCGTGACGCTTTGCATCGCCGACAAGAGCGGCTTCACGTAGATGCGCGTGGGCGCCATCAGCGCGTCGGCAAGCGTTCGGCCGTCGAAATCGGCGTTGAGATCCGGATTCGCGCGCTCGATGATCTTGCGCACCAGCGAATAACCGTTCGAGTGGATGCCGCTCGATGCCAGGCCCAGCACGACATCGCCCGGCTTGATCGTGCTGCCGTCGATGATCTTGCTCTTTTCCACCGCGCCGACCGCGAAGCCCGCGAGGTCGTATTCGCCGTCCGGATACATGCCCGGCATTTCCGCCGTCTCGCCGCCGATCAGCGCGCAGCCCGCCAGCTCGCAGCCCGTGGCGATGCCCTTCACGACGTCCGCCGCGGTGTCGACATCCAGCTTGCCGCACGCGAAGTAATCGAGGAAGAAGAGCGGCTCGGCGCCCTGCACGAGAATGTCGTTGACGCTCATCGCGACGAGATCCTGGCCGACCGTGTCATGCCGGTTCAGCGTGAACGCGAGGCGCAGCTTCGTGCCGACGCCGTCCGTGCCCGATACGAGCACCGGCTCCTTGTACTTCTTCGGCACCTCGAAGAGCGCGCCGAATCCGCCGATGCCGCCCAGCACGCCGTCGCGCAACGTTTTCTTGGCAAACGGCTTGATCCGGTCGACGAGCGCGTCGCCCGCGTCGATGTCCACGCCCGCGTCGCGATACGACAAACCTTGGGCGTCCGGTGCGGATTTCGGTTGATTCATGGAGGGAGGAGCAAGAAGGTCGGTAAAATGCGATTTTACCCGATGATGACCCGTCGACGGTCGGCCAGCCGGATTTTCCCGCGCACGCCAGAATCCGCGAAGGCGCTTTTTTCGAGATCGCAGACAATCTCAGAAGCGCCCGAGCCATTGGCGCGCAAGGCCGTCCGCCGCGGCTTTGCGCGTATACCCGCAGCTCATCCGGCAGTTTTCAAGATTCGCCCGACTCAAGGCCCGACGATACCGATCTCCCGTGCAACGCCAACTGACGCTCGATCTGGGCACGCCGCCGCCCGCCACCTTCGATAACTTTTTCGCCGCCGGCAATCACGAACTGATCGCGCGGCTGCGCGAACTCGAAGGCGCGCTCGCGGCCGGGCCGGTCGCCGACCGCACGTTCTACGTGTGGGGCGAGCCGGGCAGCGGCCGCAGCCACCTGCTGCAGGCGCTCACGCACGAGGCGAACGGCCATGCGCGCTATCTCGGCCCGCAGAGCGCGCTCAACGCATTCGGGTTCGATCCGCGCGTGACGCTTTACGCCGTCGACGATTGCGACCGCCTTTCCCCCGCGCAGCAGATCGCCCTTTTCAATCTCTTCAACGAAGTGCGCGCATATCCGGCGAGCGCGCTCGTGGCCACCGGCAACGACGCGCCGCTCGCGCTCACGGTCCGCGAAGACCTGCGCACGCGGCTCGGCTGGGGCCTCGTGTTCCATCTTCAGCCGCTTTCCGACGAAGCGAAGGCATCGGTGCTGAAGCACGCGGCGCGCGAACGCGGCATCGTGCTCGCCGACGACGTGCCCGCCTATCTGCTCACGCACTTTCGCCGCGACATGCCGAGCCTCATGGCCCTGCTCGACGAACTCGACCGCTTCTCCCTGGAACAAAAGCGCGCGGTGACGCGAGCGCTGCTGCGCACGATGCTCCAGCAAACCGGCCGGGCCGCGCCCCTCGTTCCCGTATCGGCGCCGGAAGAAACGCCCGCCGATCCGAACGGCCCCGAATCCGGCCCCGCCGCGCCGGACAACGATCCGACCCGCTTCAAGTAGAATGCGCTCCCATGAACCTTGCCCTCTTTGATCTCGATCACACGCTCATTCCCACCGACAGCGACCACGAATGGGGCCGCTTCATGGTGAAGCTCGGCATCGTCGAGGCGGAATCCTTCGCGCGTCAGAACGACGCCTTCTACGCCGATTACAAGGCGGGCGTGCTCGACATCAACGCGTATCTGCACGCGATGCTGGCCCCGCTCGCAAAATACTCGCGCGAACAGCTCACCGACTGGCACGCGCAATTCATGCGCGAAGTGATCAACCCGCGCATCGTGCCGGCCGCCGTCACGCTCGTGCGCGAGCATCAGGACGAAGGCGATCTCTGCTGCCTCGTCACCGCGACGAACGCGTTCATCACCGCGCCGATCGCCGAAGCCTTCGGCATCGAAACGCTGATCGCCTGCGAAGTCGAAACGGTCGACGATCATCCGCTCGGCGCGCTCACCGGCCGGCCGATGGGCACGCCGAGTTATCGCGAAGGCAAGATCGTGCGCGTCGAGCAATGGCTCGCGACGCTCGGCAAGACGCTCGACGACTTCAAGCACAGCTATTTCTACAGCGACTCGCACAACGACATCCCGCTGCTCGAGCGCGTCACGGATCCGGTCGCGACCAATCCCGACGACACCCTGCGCGCGCACGCGCAAGCCAAAGGCTGGCGCATCCTGAACCTGTTCGACACTCGTGATTAAAAAACTCATCCGCAAGCTGTTCGGGCAAGAAACCGCCTCTGCCGACGAAGGCCACGACATCCCCGCCGCTGCTTCCGAAGCCGCGCCGAAACCCGCTCGCAAGAGCACGCGCAAGAAAGCCGCCGCGCCCGTGAAGCGCGATCCGAACGTGCCGGTCATCCTGTCGTCGGAGATTCACGGCATCGATCCTTCGCTGATCTCGAAGAACGCGATACGCGTGACCGACGGCCTGCAGCAGGCCGGGCATCGCGCGTTCATCGTCGGCGGCGCGGTGCGCGACCTGCTGCTCGGCGTCGCGCCGAAAGACTTCGACGTCGCCACCGACGCCACGCCCGATCAGGTGCAGAAGCTCTTTCGCCGCGCGCGCATCATCGGCCGGCGCTTCCAGATCGTGCATGTGCAGTTCGGGCAGGAGATCATCGAGACATCGACGTTCCGCGCGCTCATGGACGCGCCGCCGGAGCCTTCCGCCGAACCGCCGCGACGCCTCAAGCGCGGCGAGCTCGATGCGCGCACGCACGCCGTCGATGCGAGCGGCCGCGTGCTGCGCGACAACGTCTGGGGCGAGCAGCACGAAGACGCCACGCGCCGCGACTTCACCATCAACGCGATGTACTACGATCCGGCCACGCAAACGGTGCTGGATTATCACGACGGCATGGCCGACATCCGCGCGCGCCTGTTGCGCATGATCGGCGATCCGGCCACGCGTTATCGCGAAGATCCGGTACGCATGCTGCGCGTCGTGCGTTTCGCGGCGAAGCTCGGCTTCGAGATCGACGAAGCCACGCGCGCGCCGATCAAGGATCTCGCCGACCTGATGAACAACGTGCCGGCCGCGCGTCTCTTCGACGAGATGCTGAAGCTGCTCTTGTCCGGCCATGCGCTCGCGTGTCTCACGCGGCTGCGTCAGGAAGGGCTGCATCACGGCGTGTTGCCTCTGCTCGATGTCGTGCTCGAACAGCCGCACGGCGAGAAGTTCGTCACGCTCGCGCTCACCAGCACCGACGAGCGCGTGCGCGCCGGCAAGGGCGTGTCGCCGGGCTTTCTCTTCGCGACGCTCCTGTGGCACGACGTGCAGACGCGCTGGCAGCAATACACCGCGAACGGCGACTATCCGGTGCCCGCATTGCATCGCGCGATGGACGATGTCCTCGATATGCAGACGGAGAAACTCGCGATCCACAAGCGCTACTCGTCCGACATGCGCGAGATCTGGGGTCTTCAGCATCGGCTGGAAAAACGCGGCCGCAGCGCGCTGAAGCTGCTGGAACACCAAAGATTCAGAGCGGGGTATGATTTCCTGCTGTTGCGTTGCGAATCGGGCGAGCTCGATGCGGCCATCGGCCAATGGTGGAGCGACTTCATCGACGGCGATCACGCCGAGCGCGAAGCACTCCTGTCGCAAGGCGGCAAGGATCGCAACGCACCGAAGAAGCGCCGGCGCCGCAGCAACGCGAAGCGTCGCTCGGGCGAACCCGGCGCGCAGGACGAGCAAGCCGCGCAGGCAGGCAATGACGACGCGGTATCGAGTGCGGCGAACAGGCGCGAAGCCGCCGACGACGAGTAACGCCGGATTTGGTTACAGTAGCGAAGAGCGATCCTGTTCTCCCGCTTTCCGCTGTGACCCACGCGTAGGACTTCTGCCATGACGATTGCTTATCTGGGCCTGGGGGCGAATCTCGGCGATGCGCGCCAGACCCTGAAAGACGCAGTCGTGTGTCTCGCCCAGCAGCACACGATCACCGTGCTCGCGAAATCGAGCGTCTATCGCACCGCGCCGATCGATTCATCGGGCGACGATTACTTCAATTGCGTCGTCAAGCTCGAAACGAGCCTGCCCGCGCGATCGCTGCTGCGCCTGTGTCATCACATCGAGTTGCAGTTCGGGCGCGAGCGGCCGTATCGCAATGCGCCGCGCACGCTCGATCTCGACATCCTGCTGTACGGCGCATCGAGCATCGACGAAGCCGATCTCGTCGTGCCGCATCCGCGCATGACCGAGCGCGCCTTCGTGCTCGTGCCGCTCGTCGAGCTCGAGCCGGATCTCATCCTTCCTCAACGCGGTCGCGCCGATGCGTTCATCGACGGCGTCGCCGATCAGCGCATCGAGAAAGTCGCGACGTGTCAGTGCATGGTCGCGACGCAACCGCGCGGCTCCAACGCAACCGACTCCCCTTCCACGAAGACAGACTGCCGATGAGCGTTCCGCCACTCACCGTCACCGCGCCTCAACTGCGGCCGCCGCATCGTTACATCGCGATCGAAGGGCCGATCGGCGTCGGCAAGACCACGCTCGCGACGCTGCTCGCCGAACGGTGGTCGATGCGCACGCTGTTCGAGCGCCCGCAGGACAATCCGTTTCTCGAGCGCTTCTATCGCGACACCACGCGGCACGCGCTCGCCACGCAGTTGAGCTTCGCGTTGCAGCGCGCATCGCAGACGCAGGAAGCCGCCGATATCGTCACGAGCGGCGCCGCGCTGATGACCGACTTTCTCGCGCAGAAGAGCGAGCTCTTCGCGCGCCTCACCCTGCCCGACGACGAGTTCCAGCTCTACAAGGACATCGCCTCGCGTATTCATGCGAGCGCGCCCGCACCCGATCTCGTCGTCTATCTGCAGGCGAGTCCGGAAGTGCTTTTTTCGCGCATCCAGAAGCGCGCGCTGCCGATGGAGCTGCAAATTTCCGATTCGTATCTGCGCGCGCTCTGCGATGCTTATAACGACTTCTTCTATCACTACGACGCGACGCCGTTGCTCACGGTGAACGCGGAGCACCTGAACCCGCTCGCCTCGGATGACGACCTCGCGCTTCTGATCGAGCGCATCGGCGCCATGCGCGGGCGCAAGGAATTCTTTGTCAAAGGCGTATCGGTCTGAATTCGCAGCCCGGCCACGCTCTCTTCAGTGAAACGACCATGACGTATCTGCAGGAAACGAATCGCGCGACGATCACCGTCCCCAAGCTCCAGACCATGCGCGAAAACGGCGAGCGCATCGCGATGCTCACGTGTTACGACGCGAGCTTCAGCGCGCTGCTCGAACGCGCGGGCGTCGATGTCATGCTGATCGGCGACTCGCTCGGCAATGTGCTGCAAGGCCACAACACGACACTGCCAGTGACGCTCGCGGACATCGCGTATCACACGGCGTCGGTCGCGCGCGGCAATCGCAGCGCGCTGATCGTCGCGGACATGCCGTTCGGCACCATCGGCTCGAAGGAAGACGCCTATGCGAACGCCGTGCAACTGATGCGCGCGGGCGCGCAGATGGTGAAGATCGAAGGCGGCGAATGGCTCGCGGATACCGTGCGCTTTCTCGTCGAGCGCTCGATTCCGGTGTGCGGGCACGTCGGTCTCACGCCGCAATCGGTGCACGCATTCGGCGGCTTCAAGGTGCAGGGCAAGTCCGAAGCGGCGGCCGAGCAGATGAAGCGCGACGCCATCGCGCTGCAGGAAGCCGGCGCGCAACTGCTCGTGATCGAAGCCGTGCCGACGTTGCTCGCGCGCGAAGTGACCGCAGCGCTCGCGATTCCGACGATCGGCATCGGCGCGGGCGTCGACTGTTCCGGACAAGTGCTCGTGCTGCACGACATGCTCGGCATCTTTCACGGCAAGCGGCCGCGCTTCGTCAAGGATTTCATGCAGGGTCAGCCGAACATTTTCGCCGCCGTCGAAGCCTATGTGCGCGCGGTGAAGGACGGCAGTTTTCCCGGGCCGGAGCACACGTTCTGAGCGAATGCGGCCCCGCGCGGGCCGCGCTTCACGATCTGCGTTTTCTCGTACATACTGGCGAGCTTCTTGCGCATACGCTGCCGATAGTCACCAAAAAAGCGAGAACAATCATGTGGCAGGTCCTTCCCGATGAATACGTCCGTGCCCAGCTCGCGGTCGGCTCGCTCGTCGCGCTGGGCGTGGCGCGCGTGGTGGCCGCGGGAATCGGGGCGCAGCGCGGCTGGCGCATCGCGGCCGTGACGCGCTGGTTCATCGGTGCGGCGGTCGTGTTCTGCCTGCCGCAACTGGTCGAAGTGATCTTCGTCGGCGGTTCGCATACGGCGTTCGTCGAGTTGCAGGGCAAGATCATCGGCTGCGCGGTCGCGCTGTTTTGCGCGCCGATCGTCAGTCACAGGCTCGGCTACGAGTAACGCCGCGCGTCGCCGTTTTCATCCCGCGAGCGACGAACCCGGCACGCTGTGCGACAGCACCGCCGCCGCCACGAAGACACCCGCCATCATCAGCGCTTCGACGCGCATCACGTTGATGACCGTATGCGCGTCCATCGTCGATGCCGAGCGCGACAGGCGCGGCAACGCCGACCAGCGGTTGAGCGCGCCGAACGCGAGCGCCGCCGCAACCAGCAGCATCTTCACGATCAACGCATGACCCCACGCGCTCGCGGTCAGCACCGCGGCCGATCCGCCGATGCCGCGCCACGCGTTGAACACGCCCGTCAGCACGACGAACGCGACCGCGACCGACGCCGCTCGCGACATGCGCGCGACCGTGCGGATCAGATATGCGCGCGCAAGCGATGTATCGAGCGCCGGCAACACGAACGCACCCGCGATCACAATGCCGCCCCACGCCGCCGTCGCGAGCAGATGCAGCGTCTGAACCGCTTCGGCGAGCGAGAACGCGCCGGCATCGGCGGCATGGCCGATCGCCGATTTGCCCGCCGCGACGATCAGCGCGGCAACGAGCGCCATGCCGATCCGCGTACCGGAAAGCGCGCCGCCGCCCGCCGACGCGAGCAGCAACAGCACGCTGCCCGCCAGTGCCACCGACCAGCCGATGCCCGCGTGCGTGCCCGTCGCGACGAGCCACAACGCGCCGCCCGCCTGCACGATCGGCGCGCCGCTCATCGCCGCCGCCTGCAGCCACAACGAAGCGAAGTTGCACAGAACGAGCGCGATGGCTGCGATCGGACCGCCGCGCGCCGCCCGCAGCCAGCCGCGCCGCGCGGGCGATACGGTCGCGAACGCCTGTTCGCGCGACAGCCACACGTTCAGCAGCAGCGCGCCGAGTACGCAGGCGAAGGCCAGATCGGCGAGCGCGGCGAAGGCCGTCTGCGCGAGCGAGAGAGGATCGTCGTTCATCATGCGGAACCCGGCGCGGCGTGAACGCGCATTGCTAAAGGGAAGGTCATCGAAGGAATTTTGCGGAGTCTGAATGAAGGTCCACGGTGCAGCACAGCATCGAACACGAGCGAAACGCCTTGAATTTTTGCCGGACGCTTCCGAAACTGCATGAAGCACGTCGATCGGGCGTCTCGCATCGAGTCGAATATTTGTCGAGAGGCAATGAACCACACGCGCCTATGAAGTTCGTCGCGGGTGGTCAATAGCCGCGCGGCATATTGTCGCGAATGCGCTGCAGCGGGACTTAGAGCGAGATTGTGTCAAATAGTCATCATCATGCATCGATGATAGAATGCCGCGTCGCATCAGAGGCTCGTCGAGCCGCTGTGGCCGTGGTCCGCCACCCACCGCCCCCTGCGTGGCCGTGGTTCGCCACCTTCGCACCGAGCCGCACGAAGCTCGGCAGGTCCCCGAATTTCATGGAGTGTCGCGTGTTTTCAAGACGCATTTTTCGTCCGCTGCTCGCTATGGCTTTTGCCTCGGCTCTGGTAGGCAGCGCTGGCGTTTTCAGCTCCGCCGCGCAGGCGCAGAACCAGCCGATCGCACCGGACACGATGGCCGCGCGCGTGCAAGGCTGTACCGCGTGCCACGGCGTTCACGGTGAAGGCACGGACAACGATTACTTCCCGCGTCTTGCCGGCAAGCCTGCCGACTATCTGTACAACCAGCTCCAGAATTTCCGCGAAGGGCGGCGCAAGTACCCGCCGATGAACTACCTCGTCACGTATCTCTCGGACGATTACCTTCATCAGATCGCGACGTACTTCTCGAACCAGCGCCCGCCGTATCCGACGCCCGTGAAGTCGAACGTGTCGGCCACGACGCTCGCGCGCGGCCAGCAGCTCGTGCTGAACGGCGATGCATCGAAGAACATTCCCGCGTGCGCGGCCTGCCACGGCAAGGGTCTGACCGGCATGCAGCCGGCCATCCCGGGTCTCGTCGGCCTGCATTCGGACTACATCAGCGCGCAAGTCGGCGCATGGAAGTCGGGCACGCGTCACGCGAAGGCGCCCGATTGCATGCAGCAGATCGCCTCGCGCCTGACGGACGACGACGTGACCGCCGTCGCCGCATGGCTCTCTACGCAAACCGCACCCGCCAACCCGGTGCCCGCGCCCGCTGGCTCGTTGAAGATGCCGCTCAAGTGCGGCAGCGAACCGCAATAAGGCGTCTGGAGCGACAACACAATGAAACGCAAGTCCCTGTTCGCACTTTCCTCGGCTGTCGTGGTGGCAGCCGTCGCAGCCGGCGCCGTCCTCTGGTCGGGCGGCGACAACCTGCATTCGGGCGGCGCCATCGCGGCGACGCCTGCCGACAAAGCCGCGCTCATCAAACAAGGTGAGTACCTCGCCCGCGCCGGCGACTGTATCGCGTGCCACACGGTTCGCGGCGGCAAGGAATTCGGCGGCGGCCTGCCGATGGCCACGCCGTTCGGCACGATGTTCACGCCGAACATCACGCCGGACGATCAATACGGCATCGGCAAGTGGACCTCCGACGACTTCTATCGCGCGATGCACACGGGCCGCTCGAAAGACGGTTCGCTGCTCTATCCGGGCTTCCCGTTCACGAGCTACACGAAGGTCACGCGCGCGGACTCGGACGCGATCTACGCGTATCTGCGCTCGGTGCCGCCGGTTTCCGAACCGAGCCGTCCGCATGAACTGCGCTTCCCGTTCAACAACCGCAACCTGCTGATCGGCTGGCGCACGCTGTTCTTCTCGGAAGGCGAGTACAAGCCGGATCCGACCAAGTCGGTCGAATGGAACCGCGGCGCGTATCTCGTCGAAGGCCTCGGTCACTGCGGCATGTGCCACACGTCGATCAACGCGATGGGCGGCCCGGTCAGCTCGGCGGCCTTCGCCGGCGGCCTCATCCCGCTGCAGAACTGGTACGCGCCGTCGCTGACGTCGAACAAGGAAGCCGGTCTGGGCGACTGGGACCTGAAGGACATCAACGATCTGCTGAAGACCGGCGTGTCGCAGCGCGGCGCGGTGTTCGGCCCGATGGCGGAAGTGGTTCACAACAGCCTGCAGTACATGACCGACGCGGACATCAACGCGATCTCGACGTATCTCAAGTCGATTCCGCAAAAGAAGGAAGCGCCGGAAGTCATGCAGCTGGAGACGTCCGAGAAGTTCGGCGGCGAACTGCTCACGCTCGGCAAGAAGGTCTACACCGAAAACTGCGCGAAGTGCCACGCGGAGAACGGTCTCGGCAAGCCGCCTGCATACCCGCCGCTCGCGAACAACCAGTCGATCCAGATGCAATCGGCCGTCAACCCGATCCGTATGACGCTGAACGGCGGTTATCCGCCGAGTACGGAAGGCAACCCGATGCCGCACGGTATGCCGCCGTTCGCACAGTCGCTGTCGGATACGGAAGTCGCCGCAGTCGTGACGTACATCCGTATGTCGTGGGGCAACCACGGCACGCCGGTGTCGCCGCAGCAGGTGAGCAACCTGCGTTCGGCGCCGCTCGACTGATGGCTTCATAGGTCCTTCGCCGGGACAGCGTACAATACGCATATGGGGCGCAGCCTTCGTGGCCGCGCCCCTTGTCTTTTGGTGAATTCGATATGCATGTCGGCGAGCGTTTCAACAGCATCAGCCATTTGATCGGCGCGCTGCTGTCGGTTGCGGGTCTGGCTGCGCTCGTCACGATGGGCGCGCTCGACGGTGACGCGTACAAGGTCGTGAGCTTCGCGGTGTACGGCGCGATGCTCTGCGCGCTCTACGTGATCTCCACGCTGTATCACTGCGCGCGCTCGCCGCGCATGAAAGCGATACTGCAGAAGTGCGATCACTCGGCCATCTACTTGTTGATAGCCGGCAGCTACACGCCGTATACACTAGTGACCTTGCGCGGTCCCTGGGGCTGGTCGCTCTTCGGCGTGAGCTGGGGGCTCGCCGCGCTCGGGATCGTGCAGGAACTCACGCTCGGGCGGCGAACCCGCAGCGTTTCGATGGTGCTGTACGTGTTGATGGGATGGCTCGCGCTCGTAGCCATTCATCCGCTCGTGACGGCGCTGCCGCCCGCGGGAACCGCGTGGCTGGTGGCGGGCGGCGTCGTGTACACCGCGGGCATCTGGTTTTTCATCAACGACGAGCGCATCCGGCACGGACATGGCATCTGGCATCTGTTCGTGCTCGCAGGCAGCCTGTGCCAGTTCGTGAGCGTCGCGCGCTATGTCGCGTGAGCGCCGGCTGGAACGGGTGCCGCAGCGTCGAAGTGTCCATCGATGCAACTAAGCGCCAGATGACGTGTCTTGATAGCACGTCGAACCTCGCGGCAACGCCCGGCGATCGCTGATCGCCAACTGGCCCGCCGCCCGATTTTCCTTCGAGCGATGCACATGCGCTCTGCCGGCCGAAACTTTTCGCCGTGGCCCATTCGCATGCGCGCCGTTCGACACAACGAATAAGCATCCAATTTATGTCCTTTGATTCACTCGGCCTGTCCGAACCTCTGCTTCGCGCCGTCAACGAACTCGGCTATTCCAGTCCCACTCCGATCCAGCTTCAGGCGATTCCTGCCGTTCTGAAAGGCGGCGATCTGCTCGCGGGCGCGCAGACCGGCACCGGCAAGACCGCCGGCTTCACGCTGCCTATCCTGCAGCGCCTGTCGCAACTCGCGCCCGTCACGGGTGGCGCCAAGCGTCCGGTGCGCGCGCTCATCCTCACGCCCACGCGCGAACTCGCCGCGCAGGTCGAAGAAAGCGTGCGCGCGTACGGCAAATATCTGAAGCTCAAGTCGACGGTGATGTTCGGCGGCGTCGGCATCAATCCGCAGATCGACGCGTTGAAGCGCGGCGTCGATATCGTCGTGGCGACGCCGGGACGTCTGCTCGATCACATGCAGCAAAAGACGATCGACGTTTCGCAGCTCGAAATTCTCGTGCTCGATGAAGCCGACCGCATGCTCGACATGGGCTTCATCCACGACATCAAGCGCGTGCTCGCGCGCCTGCCGGCGAAGCGCCAGAACCTGCTGTTCTCGGCGACTTTCTCCGACGAGATCAAGGCGCTCGCCGACAGCCTGCTCGATTCGCCCGCGCTGATCGAAGTCGCGCGCCGCAATACGACGGCTGAGACCGTCGATCAGAAGATCCATCCGGTCGATCGCGATCGCAAGCGCGAGTTGCTCACGCATCTGATCCGCGGCAACAACTGGTTCCAGGTGCTCGTGTTCACGCGCACGAAGCACGGCGCGAACCGGCTCGCCGAGCAGCTCACGAAAGACGGCATCAGCGCGCTCGCGATTCACGGCAACAAGAGCCAGTCGGCCCGCACGCGCGCGCTCAGCGAATTCAAGGCCGAGACGCTGCAGGTGCTCGTCGCCACCGATATCGCGGCGCGCGGCATCGACATCGATCAGTTGCCTCACGTCGTCAACTTCGATTTGCCGAACGTGCCGGAAGACTATGTGCATCGCATCGGCCGCACGGGTCGCGCGGGCGCGGAAGGCGAAGCGGTGTCGCTGGTGTGCGTGGACGAGCATCAACTGCTGAAGGACATCGAGCGCCTCATCAAGCGGCCGATTCCGCGCGAAGTGATTCCCGGCTTCGAGCCGGATCCGAACGCGAAGCCGGAGCCGATCCAGCGCCGCAGTCAAGGACGCGGCCAGGGACAAGGTCAAGGTCAGGGACGCCAGAATCCGCGTAACGGCGAGGGACGTTCGAGTGGCGAAGCACGCCGCGAAGGCGGCCGTCCGAACGGCGATGCACGCGGCGCGCGTCCGGCGAAGCCGAACAACGGCGGCGCGCAGCCTTCGCGCGATGCGCGCACTCACAGCAAGCCGAACGTGAACGCGGGTTCCGCGCCGCGTCGTCAGGAGCCGGTTCAGGCCGGTCAGGTCGCGAACTCGCGCAAGCCTGGCGGCAATCCCGGCGCATTGCTCGGCGGACGGCGCGACGCATTGCGATCGGGCGATCGCAGCCGTTGATGCATCTGTCGTGATTCAGGCGGCGACGCTCGCCGCCCGCTTCAGCCAGTCGAGTTGCTCGCGCCAGCGCGCGAGCGCCGATTGCGCTTCGGTCAGTTCGAAGGCAATTCCGTTCGTGAGTCGCGCATATCCCACCCGTTGAACCTCACCGCTCTCGATCGTGCCGACGAAGCACGCGAGCGGCACATCGTCGAGCGGCACGCGACGCACGTCCAGATGCACTTGATAAAACGCCTCATCGGATACGAAGGCGAGTGTCGCGCGTCCGCTCGCGGTGACAGCCTGCGCCGTCCGCGACGACGGCCACAACGCGAACGCGAGTCTGCGCGCATCCGGCGCGTACAGCTCACCGGCGCTCAACAAAGCGGTTCGCACGCGATGAGCCTCATCCGCCGCGCATAGCGAAACGGTGAAGCCGTCGTCGGCGCGAGCGAGCGCGCCGTCGAAGCGCGCGCGCAGCTCGGGCGGCCATTCATCGAAAACGGATTGCGACGAAAGCGACGGTCGGGGCGTGTTGTGATCGGTCATGAAAAGATGCCGGCTTTGCGCCGGCATCGTCGAACAAGGTTAGCGGAAGAATAACTGCGTCATCTTCGACAGCGGATAGTGCACGCCGGGTTGAATGCGCGCGGGCAGATCGAGCGGCTTGAGCAGCATCTTGATGGCCTGATCCGCCGACAGATTGCGCCGCACGAGCGCATTCACTCGCGCGGAGAGCTCGCGGTTGTACTCGACATCCTGCGCGCGCTCCGGGTAACGAATCGCGAAGACGTGCCGCAGCGCGATCTCCGAATCCTCGCTTTTCAGTTCCACGACGCGCCGCACGAGCGCGCCGAGCACGGCCATGCGGCCATTGCCCTCGATCTTGTTCCACTTCTTGAAGAAATGGAAAAAGTGCTTGTAATGCCGCACTTCGTCCGTGCGGATGTTGTCGGTGATTTCCTTCAGCACCGGTTCATCCGAACAATCGTTGATCGCGCGATAAAGCGTGGCCGTTCCCGTCTCGACGACGCAGCGCGCAACCATCTCGAGCGCGCGCTTCTTCTCGAACTCCTCGTATGAACAAGTGAGCGAGTATTCGTCGAAGAAATTCCTGAACGCAGTGTCCCAGTCGAACTCGGGCCAAACGTGGTTGATGTAGGTCTTGAGCGCCCTGCCGTGCTGCATCTCTTCGGGCTCCCATTCGTTGTTGAGCCACGCCGAGATTTCGGGATCGTCGTGAAAATACTTGCTGAGATTGCTCGTATAGAGGTCCGTCCCGCTCTCGATGAACGAGCAGGCGCACAACAACAAGAGAAGGTGCTCGTTGGATGCCGCCTTCTGACGATCGATTCGCGTGAGATCGATGTCTTCGATGCGCCAAGGCATCACATGTGTACTGTCCGTATGCATATATCGCGCTCCCTGGCTGGACTGAACGCGCCATCGGCCGATGAGAAACGGCCGAGGTTCAGGCGACGCCGTGATTGGATCGACCCCGGCGCTGTTGACTTCAAGTGTCAGCGGCTTGTTTTCATCTTAGCCGCCCTGCAATGAGTTTGCAGACATGGGGACAGACTCACCCGCGGCCCGCCAGTTCCATGCGTTCCAAATTCTTACGATCCGGCGCGGTCGAGTCGTCGGTGCGCTGCAGCATTATTCATGCCGGTCGGCTCTGTATATGGTTGCGTCGTGTTCGAAATGCAAAAGGCGGCCGAAGCCGCCTCGATTGTTTCGCGCGATGCCGTCGCGCAGCGCGCCGTTACGTTGCGCGTCGTGCCGCGCGCATGCGCCAGGCGACGATCGCCAGCGAGATTCCCGACAAGACGGCAGCCAGCAACACGTAGTAACTCGGCGCGAGCTTGTCCCCCGTGACATGGATGAAGGCTTCCACGATGGTCGGCGCAAAACCGCCAAACAGCGTGACGCCGAGCGCATAGCCGATGGAAAGACCCGTCGAACGCACGCGAGTCGGGAAGATTTCGGACATAAGCGCGGGCATTGGACCGGAATACGCGGCCTTGAGAATGCCCGCGACCGATTGGAGAACGACCAGCGACGCGACTGTCGGATGCGCTTGCAGCCACGCAAACATCGGATAAATCGTGACGCCCATGAAAATCGATGTACCGAGCATGATGTGGATGCGCCCGAGCCGGTCGGAGAGCGCGCCCATCAACGGAGAGAAGATGAACTGAAGTCCGCCATTGAGCACCACGACGGCGAACGATGCGGTCGCCGGCAGGTGCAACTGCTTGACTGCGTACAGCGGCATATAGAGTTGCAGGACGTACACGCCGACCGTCGATTGCGCGACGATGCCCACGGCCAGCAAAAGATTCAGCCATTGATTCGCGAACGACACGCCTGGCGCGCTCGCCTTCTGCGCGGAGCGCGTCGCGAGAAACTCCGGCGTTTCGTCCAGATGCGAGCGGATGTAATAGCCAACCGGCCCGACGAGCAGACCGAAGACAAACGGAATGCGCCAGCCCCAGCTTTCGAGTTGCGGCTGCGGCAGCCAGGCGCTGAGTACCGAGCCGAACGCCGCGGCCATGATCGCGGCAAGCCCTTGGCTCGCGAACTGCCAGCTCGCGTAGTAGCCGCGCCGCGCTTCGCTGTGCTCGACCATGAACGCGGTCGCGCTGCCGAACTCGCCGCCGACCGCGAAGCCCTGCACGAGACGCGCGAGCAAGATCAAAAGCGGCGCGGCGATTCCGATGTGCTGATACGAAGGCATCACGGCCATGGTGAGCGTGCCGACCATCATCAGCAGAATGGCGAGCGTGAGCGCGGCCTTGCGCCCTTTGCGGTCGCCGTAGATGCCGAGCACGATCGCGCCGAGCGGGCGCATCAGGAACGAGATGCCGAACGTGCCGATGGCAAGCATCGTCGAGAGCCATTCGTCATTCGACGGGAAGAACGCCTTCGCGATGACCGTCGCGAAATAGCCATAGACGAGAAAGTCGAACCACTCGAGCGCGTTGCCGATCGACGACGAGAACACGATGCGGCGGATCATCGCCTTGGATGGCGCCGGGTGCGGCGCGGGCGTTTGCGCCTGCGTCGGAGCAGCGCCTTGATACACGCGTTCGTTCATGATTTCTCCTATCCCGCTTCCATGTCGTGATGTCCGACCGAGGCCACGAGGCGCGGGCGCGCGGCCCCCTCGCCTGCACAATTGCGGCGATCGGATGCGTGGTTTTTTATCGACGGAGACCGGCCGACGGCGCGGCCTCCGATGGCAGCCTCAGAAGCCTGCGGCGAGTCCGTCGCGCCGGCTGTCGCTCGCCGCGACATAGCCGCGCTCCGGATCATTGCGATCCAGCTTCCAGATGTACTGGCCGGAGCCGAAGTCCATGTAGGGATCGTCGATGGACTTGATCGTGTGGCCGAGACCCTCGAGCGCGCGCGCGGTTTCGAGATCGAGCGTGGCTTCGATGTCGATCGTGAAGTCGCGGTTCACCTTCCAGCGCGGCGCGTCGCACGCGGCCTGCGGCTGCTGGCCGTAGTCGAGCATGCGTACGATGGATTGCAGATGGCCTTGCGGCTGCATGTCGCCGCCCATCACGCCGAAGCTCATGACGGCTTCCTGCCTGCCATCGACCTGCTGAGTGAGAAAAGCCGGAATGATGGTATGGAACGGACGCTTGCCGCCTTCCACGACGTTCGCGGACTTCGGATCCATCGAAAAGCCGCAACCGCGGTTCTGCAGCGCGATACCGGTGTCGGGAACGACCACGCCCGAACCGAAGCCCATGTAATTCGACTGGATGAAGCTCACCATCATGCCGCGCTCATCGGCGACGGACATATAGATGGTGCCGCCCGCCTTGGGCATGCCGAAGTCGAAGTGCGTCGCCTTTTTCGGATCGATGAGCTTCGCGCGTTCGGTCAGATAGGCGTCGTCGAGCATGTGTTCCGGCGTGACTTCCATCGAGCGCGGATCGGCGACGTAGCGATAGACATCCGCGAAGGCGAGCTTCATCGCCTCGATTTGCAGATGCTGCGACTCGATGCGATCGACGTTCAAAGCGCTCACGTCGAACTTGTCGAGAATGCCGAGCGCGATGAGCGCCGCGATGCCCTGTCCGTTCGGCGGAATCTCGTGCACCGTGTAGCCGCGATAATCCTTGCTGATCGGCTCGACCCAGTCCGCGCGATAGTTGCGCAGGTCGTCCATCGTCAACGCCGCGCCGCCCGCGCGCGCGAACGCGGCGATGCGCTCGGCGATCTCGCCTTCGTAGAACGCGCGCGGACCTTGCTGCGCGAGCAGGCGCAGCGTTTTTGCGTGGCCGGGGAAGCGCACGAGTTCGCTCACGTCAGGCGCGCGGCCGTGCGGCATGAATACATCGGCGAAACCCGGCATGTCCTTGAGCTCCGGCACCGCCGCCGCCCACTTGTAGGCGACGATGCTCGCCACCGCATGACCGCGCTCGGCGATTTCGATGGCTGGCTCCATCAGATCCGCGAAGGGCAGCGTGCCGAACTTCGCGTGCAACGCTTCCCACCCGGCGATGACACCCGGCACCGTCACGGCGTCCCAGCCGCGCTTGGGCTGGCGCGCGAGACCGTTTTCCTCGCCGTACTTGCGCCGGAAATAATCGACGTTCCACGCCGCCGGCGATACGCCCGAAGCATTCAGCCCGTGCAGCTTCCGACCGTCCCAGACGAGCGCGAAAGCGTCGCCGCCCAGCCCGCATGACACGGGTTCCACCACGGTAATGGCCGCCGCGGCCGCGATGGCTGCATCGACCGCATTGCCCCCCTTCCATAGCATGCGCAGACCGGCCTGCGCGGCGAGCGGATGAGATGTCGAAACGATATTGCGGGCGAACACCGGAAGGCGCGGGGTGGGATACGGGTTTTGCCAGTTGAAGCGAGTCATTGAATGAAGTCCGAAATTCCAGCGGGCAGAACGTGCCGGCCGACCTTGTGGCCGATCCGGGCAAAGGGGGAATATTGCATTGTCCGCTTAATCCAAAACAAATTCATTTATCGTATAAATTAATGCGCATTGCGCATTAACCGGGCGATCAGGCGTCGCTGATTGCGTGTGCTCGCATGCCGATCCTTGTGTGCGCCGCCGCACGAACCTCAAGTGGATTCTTCGAATTCGCGTGAGCGATAAACCGCTTCTGCATTGATAAAAAGTCAAAGCCAAAATTTTCTCGGCAAATTTGGCACTTGTCAGACGCTTGCCTACAATCCCAATTCCCGGCATCCGCAGCACAAAATCGACGCGTTTGCCCGGCAATTTTTCAGTTTTCCCGTACAACGTTTCGAAGCAAAAAGACCCGGCTTACAAGGCCGGTTGCTTATGCCGTTCGGTCGTCATGGAGAACACAATGCTGAGTCCGCACGAATTCGCCACGCTGCTATTGGTTCAGGAAGCGCCTAATCAGGTCGACATGGAACGCGAAGAGCTCGACGCCCTGCTCGAACGTCAGCTCGTCCAACTCGAAAATCTCGCATCGGGACGTCAGCAATGGCGCCTCACCGCCACCGGCGACTCCACAGTCAAGGCTTTCAAGCGTTACTCGTAGCACGCGGCAGGACTCGGGACGCGGTGCAAGGCCGCGTCCGCTTCACTCTCCCTTCACCTAGCGTCAAGTCGCGTCAGCCGGCCCGCAGTGTCGGGTCCACTGCCGCGCGCCAGCTCAGCGCCTGCGCGCGCTGCTCCAGGAAGAACTTCGCCCACGCGCTTTGCGCTTCGGGGCCGGGATTCGCGCGATAAGCACGATACCGTTCTGCAATCGCCGCCTGGAACGCGCAGAAGCGCTCCTTCTGCAACCCGCCGCGCCGTTCGGCCACATAGGCATCGTAGAAGGCTGAATAGACCGATTGCGCGTCCGCGCCGTAGTCGACGGGCGAGGTCCCGCACATGTCCTGCAGCGCGCTGAACGACGGCGCGCCCAATGAGCCGTCCAGGCTGGGCGTGCCCACGCAGCCCGTCAGAAGCGCCGCGCCCAGCACGCCGGAAATCAACAGCATACGCATCGCACTCACCCTTCAATCGGTTTCGTGCCGCCAGTATCGGACGAACACGAACGCCGCGCCACTCGGCCGAATGGCATAGGCCAAATCCGCATTCGAGCGGTCGATGTCGCGCGGCTTATGCCGTTCGGCCAGCTTGTCCGCGTCGCCTCGCTCCGATAGATTGCGCAAACGGACAGCGGCTTTGCTGCCCGAAACGTCGATGTCCGTTCGAACCGGAGGAGACCATGCAGGATCAGTACGTTCTCGCGCTCGATCAGGGCACCACCAGCTCACGGGCCATGCTGTTCGACCGGAACGGCAACATCGTGTCCTTGGCGCAGAAGGAATTCCAGCAGATTTATCCCGAGGCGGGCTGGGTCGAACATGATCCGCGCGAAATCTGGTCGACGCAGGCAGGCGTCGCCGCGGAAGCCGTCACGCGCGCCGGCGCGAGCGCTGCTTCGATCGCGGCAGTCGGCATAGCGAACCAGCGCGAGACTACGATCGTCTGGGATCGCGAGACGGGCGCGCCGATCTATAACGCGATCGTCTGGCAGGACCGCCGCACGGCCGGCTTCTGTGACGAGCTCAAGTCGCGCGGCCTCGAAGCGATGGTTCGCGCGAAAACCGGTTTGCCTATCGACGCATACTTTTCGGCGACGAAAATCCGCTGGATTCTCGATAACATAGAAGGTGCGCGCGACAAGGCGAAGCAAGGGCGGCTCGCGTTCGGCACCGTCGATAGCTGGCTCGTGTGGAATTTCACGCGTCACGGCTTGCATGTCACCGACGTCACGAACGCCTCGCGCACGATGCTCTTCAACATTCACGAACGCCGCTGGGACGACGAACTGCTCGACGCGCTCGACATTCCCCGCAGCATGCTTCCCGAAGTGCGGACGTCGTCGGAACGTTATGGCACGGCGCGAGGCACCGTGTTCAACGCCGATGTCCCGCTTGCAGCGCTTGCCGGCGATCAGCACGCCGCGCTCTTCGGCCAGATGTGCACGGATTCCGGCATGGTGAAGAACACCTACGGCACCGGCTGCTTTCTCGTCATGAACACGGGCGACAAGCCCATCGAGTCGCGCAACAACCTCGTCACCACGATTGCCTGGCAGATCGGCGATCACGCCAGCTATGCGCTCGAAGGCAGCATCTTCATCGCGGGCGCGGTCGTTCAATGGCTGCGCGACGGCCTCGGCCTCATCCGGCGCGCGAGCGAAATCGAGACGCTCGCGCGCGGCGTGCCGCACGGCGACGGCGTCTATCTCGTGCCTGCGTTCGCCGGGCTCGGCGCGCCGCACTGGAACGCGCGCGCACGCGGCACGCTCTTCGGCGTCACGCGCGGAACGACATCGAGTCATGTCGCGCGGGCGGCGCTCGATTCGATCGCCTATCAGTCCCTCGACGTCTTGAAAGCCATGGAAGCGGACTCGGGCATCCGCATCGGCGAATTGCGTGTCGATGGCGGCGCCTGCGCGAACGATCTGCTGATGCAATTCCAGGCCGACATTCTCGGCGTCGATGTCGCGCGTCCGCGCATCGCCGAGACGACGGCGCTCGGCGCGGCTTATCTGGCGGGGCTCGCGGTCGGCTACTGGAAGGACGTCGACGAACTCAAGGCGCAATGGCAACTGGAGCGCCGCTTCACGCCGTCGATGCCGAAACCGGAGATCGATTCCTGCCTCGCCGGGTGGCGCCGCGCGGTCAACGCCGCGAAGGCATGGGCGGACAGCTAACGGCTATGCATGGCGTATCGCACCCTTTCGCGTCATGCGGCGGTGCAAAAACCGCCGGCGTGCGGTATCCTAAAAAAGCTCGCGAGCCTTGCGGCTTGCGGCATCGAGTACGTCTTCAGGGCGGGGTGCAATTCCCCACCGGCGGTATGTGGCGAGGCTTCGCGGCCGGACCACGAGCCCGCGAGCGCCCGCGCAGGATTCACGCGCGGGGTCAGCAGATCTGGTGAGATGCCAGAGCCGACGGTCATAGTCCGGATGAGAGAAGATGTGCAGATGGTCATGTCCGTCCCCTTGGCGATTTCCGCATCGTGCCGAACCGGACGCCGCCGCGCCTCTTGGCGCGTCGCCGTGGGGTGCCGTTCTGTCTGTTTGCAATGCCCTGAAACGTTTTTCGCTTACATTTCCTGCGAGAGCGTTTCACATGTCCCAGTCCCAAGCTGCCAGCCTGTCGTTCGCCACACCGGCCGTCATCGCCGATGACGCTTCTGCCGACCTTCCCCAGCTCGCTTCGTTCGACGTTCCGCCGCGCATCGCCGCCGCGCTCGACGCCATGCGCGAAGGCCGTCCGGTCGTGCTTCAGGACGACGACGATCGCGAGAACGAAGCCGATCTGATCGTCGCCGCCGAAAAACTCACCGACGCCACCATGGCCCTTCTGATCCGCGAATGCAGCGGCATCGTGTGCCTGTGTCTGCCCGACGACAAAGTACGCGCGCTCGAACTCCCGCCGATGGCCGCCGCGAACGGCAGCCGCTACGGCACGGCGTTCACCGTGTCGATCGAAGCGCGGGAAGGCGTGACGACGGGCGTATCGGCGGCGGATCGCGTGACGACGATCCGCGCGGCGATCGCCGAAAACGCGAACCCGGCGGACATCGTGCGGCCCGGCCACGTCTTTCCGCTGCGCGCGATGCCCGGCGGCGTGCTCGCGCGGCGTGGTCACACCGAAGGCACGGTCGACCTGGCGATCCTCGCCGGCCTCAAGCCTGCCGGCGTACTCTGCGAACTGATGAACGCCGACGGCACCATGACGCGCGGCGCGCAAGTCGAGCGTTTCGCGCAGGAGCGCGGCCTGCCGATGCTGACCATCGCGGAACTGGTGGAATTCCGCGCGGCGCTGGCGGCCGCGCGTGAATCCGTCGAGGAAGCGGCGTAAGGATCAGGAGAGCACGTCGCCGAAATCCCCGCGCACGCCCGCCGCGACGAGCGCGGGCAGCTCGTCCATGTGCTCCATGATTCGCGTGATGCCGGTTTCGCGCAGCACTTGCGCGTAGCCGGACGGAATATGACTCGCGCCGACGAACGCGATGGTCTTCATGCCCGCCGCGCGCGCCGCCGTCAGTCCGGCGACGCTGTCCTCGACGACGAGGCAGCGCTCGGGCGCGACATCGAGCGTGCGCGCCGCGAGCAGATACACGTCGGGATAAGGCTTCGGCCGCTCGACTTGCTGCGCGCTGAACACGCGCGCGCCGACGATCTCGGAAAGCCCCGCCCGCCGCACCGACGCGCGCACGCGCTCCATGCGGCTGTTCGACACGACCGCCACCGGCAGGCCGCAGCCTTCCAGCGCGGCGCGCACGCCGGCGATCGGTCCGACCGAGCGCGCGAGTTCCACCGAGACGCGCGCCTCGATCGTATCGACGAAATCGGGCGGCATCACGATGCCGAACTTCGTCTCCAGATGAGTCAGGAAGCGCGAGGTCTGCTGTCCGAAAGCCGTCTTGACGACCGGTCTGAAGTCGATGCCGGGAAACGTCTCGGTGAGCACGTCCAGCATCACGCGATCCGCGATGACTTCGCTATCGACGAGCACGCCGTCGCAATCGCAGATGAGATGATCGATCATGTTGGCTCGAATTACGTTGAGCCAACATGATAAGCGCTCAGCAAGCGTCGGCTGCTTTTATGTCCGAGGTAACGCGCGGGACATCCAGGCGCGCGGCGAACCACGTCACCGCGAGCGCGGCCAGCGCGACCGCCGCCGCGGCCCACGGAAGCGCGTCGAGACCGTGACCGTGCGTCAGCACCGCGCCGCCGAGCCACGCGCCGCCCGCATTGCCGACGTTGAACGCGCCGATATTGAGCGTCGAAGCGAGATTCGGCGCGTCCTTCGCTTTCTCGACGACGCGCGTCTGCAACGGCGGCACCGTCGCGAACGCCGCGATGCCCCAGACGAAAATCGTCAGGATCGCGCCGGTCTGGCTGTGGCTCGTCTTCGCGAACACCGCCATCACGACGGCGAGCGCGAACAGAATGCCCATCAGCGACGGCATCAGCGCGCGGTCCGCGAGCTTGCCGCCGATCGTGTTGCCGATCGTCAGCCCGACGCCGAACAGCACCAGGATCAGCGTGACGGCGCGCGGCGAGAAGCCGCCCACCTGTTCGAGAATCGGCGCGATGTACGTGAACACGACGAACACGCCGCCGAAACCGAGCACCGTCATCGTGAGCGCGAGCCAGACCTGGCCGTCGCGCAGCACGCGCACTTCCCGGCCGAGCGTGCTCGGCGCGGCGTCGTGGCGGTTCGGCACGAGCGCGGTCACGCCGAGCGCGGACAATACGCCCAAGCCCGCGACGATCCAGAACGTCGCGCGCCAGCCGAGCTCCTGCCCGATGAACGTCCCGAACGGCACGCCCAGCACGTTCGCGAGCGTGAGCCCGGTGAACATCAGCGCGATGGCGCTCGCGCGCTTTTCCGCCGGAACGAGCGACGCGGCCACGACCGCGCCGATGCCGAAGAACGAGCCGTGCGCGAACGACGTCACGACGCGCGCGACCATCAGCAGGCCATAGCCCGGCGCGAGCGCGCACAGCACGTTGCCGACGATGAACACGAGCATCAGCAACTGCAGCGCGAGCTTGCGCGGCAGCTTGCTCGTCAGCACGGCGAGCAGCGGTGCGCCGACCGCGACACCGAGCGCGTAGCCCGTGACGAGCAGCCCCGCCGATGGAATCGTCACGGAGAGATCGTGCGCGACGTTGGGCAAGAGGCCCATGATGACGAACTCCGTCGTGCCGATGGCGAATGCGCTGATCGCAAGCGCGAGAAGTGGAAGAGGCATGATGAGATGGAAGGGTTTACACGTAGCGCATTGTGCAAGCCACGCAGCGATTTGAGAATTGGCCTACCCTTTGAATTATTCTCAAACCGGATTTGAAAATGACGATGGATCGGCTCGGCGACATGCGCCTGTTCGTGGAAGCTGCGTCGGCGGGAAGCCTGTCGGCGGCGGGCCGCAAGCTGGGCCTGTCGCCGGCGGCGGCGAGCGCGCGGCTCATCAAGCTGGAAAAAGCGCTGCACACGCGGCTCTTCGAGCGCACGACGCGCCAATTGCGCGTAACCGACGAAGGCCGCGTGTATTTGCAGCATTGCCGGATCGCGCTGCAGGCGATCGACGATGCCGAAGCCGCGCTGCAGGCCGGCCAGAACGTCGTGCGCGGCAAGGTTCGCATTTCGGCGACATCGAATTTCGGTCGCTCCATGCTGAACGGCTGGCTCGACGAATTCAGCGCGCTGCATCCGGACGTGAAATTCGCGCTCACACTATCGGATTCGGTGTCGAATCTTTTGCTGGAAGAGATCGATCTCGCGATCCGCTTCGGCGCCCCGCCCGACAGCGGCCTCGCCGCCCGCGCGCTCGCGCCGAATCGCCGCGTGCTGTGCGCGTCGCCCGCGTATCTCGCGTGCATGGGCGTGCCCGAAACGCCCGCCGATCTGACCGGGCATGACTTCCTCGTCGTCGTTACGGCGAACGGGCCGCTCAACGAGCTCGTCTTCGTGCGCGGCGACGAGCGTTACGCGTACACGATTCCGCTCGCCGACGCCTGGGAAACCAACGACGGCGCGCTGCTGCGCGAATGGGCGCTCGCGGGCCACGGCATCGCGCATAAATCGATCTGGGATATCGCCGCCGACGTGCGCGCCGGCACGCTGCAGATGGTGTTGCCCGACTGGTGTACGCACGAAGCCGCCGTGCACGCGCTTTTTCACGCCAATCGCTACATGGCGCCGCGCGTGCGGGTGCTGCTGGACTTTCTCGTCGAGCGTTTCGAAAAAACGACGAACGACCTGCTCGGCGACCTGGCGTATCCGCCCGACGCGCGCGGGAAGCGTCGGGAATGGCGGCCAGAGCTATAATATTGGGTCAAATACAGTAAAAAGCGGTGCAGATCAGTGTAATTGCGCCGCAAATTCCCTCTTTAATCTCTTTTACAGCGCCCCCAGGTTAACCACTGCGACCGGCGACGATTCATGACCAAGAAAGTTTATGTAAAGACCTTCGGCTGCCAGATGAACGAGTACGACTCCGACAAGATGGTCGACGTGCTCGGCGCGGCGGAAGGACTCATCAAGACGGATACGCCCGAAGACGCGGACGTCATTCTGTTCAATACGTGCTCGGTGCGCGAAAAAGCCCAGGAGAAGGTGTTCTCCGATCTCGGCCGTGTGCGCGAGCTGAAGGAAGCGAACCCGAATCTGCTGATCGGCGTCGGCGGTTGCGTCGCGAGTCAGGAAGGCGCGTCGATCGTCGCGCGTGCGCCGTATGTCGATCTCGTGTTCGGTCCGCAGACGCTGCATCGTCTGCCCGCGATGATCGATCAGCGCCGCGCGACCGGCCGCGCGCAGGTCGACATCACGTTTCCGGAAATCGAGAAGTTCGATCATCTGCCGCCGGCGCGCGTCGATGGCCCGAGCGCGTTCGTGTCGATCATGGAAGGCTGCTCGAAATACTGCAGCTACTGCGTCGTGCCGTACACGCGCGGCGAGGAAGTGTCTCGCCCGCTCGACGACGTGCTCACCGAAGTCGCCGGTCTCGCGGACCAGGGCGTGCGCGAAGTCACGCTGCTCGGCCAGAACGTGAACGCTTATCGCGGCGCGCTGACGCTCGGTTCGAGCGAGATCGCGGATTTCGCGACGCTCATCGAATACGTCGCGGACATTCCGGGCATCGAACGCATCCGCTATACGACGTCGCATCCGAAGGAATTCACGCAGCGCCTGATCGACACTTACGCGAAAGTGCCGAAGCTCGTCTCGCATCTGCATTTGCCGGTGCAGCACGGCTCGGATCGCATTCTGATGGCGATGAAGCGCGGCTACAGCGTGCTCGAATACAAGTCGGTCATCCGCAAGTTGCGCGCGATCCGCCCGGATCTGTCGCTGTCGACGGATTTCATCGTCGGCTTTCCCGGCGAGACCGAAGACGATTTCAACAAGATGATGGCGCTCGTCGACGAGATGAGCTACGACACGAGCTTCTCGTTCATCTACAGCCCGCGCCCCGGCACGCCGGCAGCGAATCTGCACGACGACACGCCGCGCGAAGTCAAGCTGAAGCGTCTGCAGCATTTGCAGGCGACGATCGAGGAAAACGTGCAGCGCATCAGCGAATCGATGGTCGGCAAGGTCGAGCGCATTCTGGTCGAACGCCCGGCGCGCAAGGATCCGAACGAACTCGCGGGACGCACGCAGAACAATCGCGTCGTCAATTTCCCGGCGCCGGCAGAATCGCACGCGCGGCTCATCGGCCAGATGATCGACGTGAAGATCGTGCATGCCTATCCGCACTCGCTGCGCGGCGAACTGGTCATGGCGCCCGAGCTTGCGCACTAAAGACAGGAACTCAAGTTCACTTTGAAGAACGCTCCCACGCAGCATCTGGAATTCACCGCTCCGCGCGACGACAACGCGCGGCTCGCCAACCTCTGCGGCCCGCTCGACGAAAACCTGCGGCAGATCGAGCAGGCGCTCGATGTGACGCTTTCGCGACGCGGCCACAAGATCGCGATTCGCGGACGCGGCGCCAAAGTCGCGCTCGCGGCGCTCGAAAACTTCTACAACCGCGCGCGGGATCCGATTTCCGTCGACGACATTCAGCTCGCGCTCGTCGAAGCGCGTCATGCGACGCGTCGCGCGAAGGATGCGCGCGAAGCTAACGGCGAAGAAGGCGAAATCGATCCGCGTTTTCGTGGCGATCCCGATCATCCGTTCGATGAACCGAGCGCGACGATCGATCTCGGCGAAGACGAAGACCACGGTCCGAAGCTCTACACGCGACGCGCCGATCTGCGCGGACGCACGCCCGCGCAGCGCGAGTATCTGAAGCAGATCATCGCGCACGACGTGACCTTCGGCATCGGGCCGGCGGGCACGGGCAAGACGTATCTCGCGGTCGCGTGCGCGGTCGATGCGCTCGAGCGCGATCAGGTCAAGCGCATCGTGCTGACGCGCCCTGCCGTCGAAGCGGGCGAGCGGCTCGGTTTTCTGCCGGGCGATCTCGCGCAGAAGGTCGATCCGTATCTGCGTCCGCTTTACGACGCGCTTTACGATCTGCTCGGCTTCGACAAGACCGCGAAGATGTTCGAGCGCCAGATGATCGAAATCGCGCCGCTCGCGTACATGCGCGGGCGCACGCTGAATCACGCGTTCATCATCCTCGACGAAGCGCAGAACACCACGCCCGAGCAGATGAAGATGTTCCTGACGCGGATCGGCTTCGGCTCGAAGGCGGTCGTCACCGGCGATACGACGCAGGTCGACTTGCCGCGCGGCCACAAGAGCGGCCTGATCGAGGCGCAGCATGTGCTGTCGGAAGTGCGCGGCATCGCGATCACGCATTTCACGTCGGCGGACGTGGTGCGGCATCCGCTCGTCGCGCGCATCGTCGAGGCTTACGACGCGCAATCGCAGAAAGACGCCGCGCTCGCCGAGGCCGCGCGCGCTGCGCAACAGCAAGCGCAGAAGCCCGAATAATGCCGCGCCTCACGTTGACCCTGCAGTTTCCAGCGGCGAAGGCGTATCCGTCGCACAAGGCGATCCTGCCGCGCGCGACGGTCGCGCGCTGGATCAAGGCGTCGCTGTTCGCGGACGCCGAACTGACCGTGCGCTTCGTCGACGAAGAAGAAGGCCGGATGCTCAACCGCACGTATCGGCAGAAGGATTACGCGACGAACGTGCTGACTTTCGCGTATGCAGAATCGGAGGACGATCCGGTCGCGGGCGATCTGATTCTGTGCTGCCCGGTCGTCGAGCGCGAGGCGGCCGCACAGGGCAAGCCGCTCGCCGCGCATTACGCGCATCTGATCGTCCACGGCACGCTCCATGCGCAGGGCTACGACCATGAAGTCGAGAGCGAAGCGCAAGAGATGGAATCCATCGAGACGGATATCATGCAGTCTCTGGGATTTTCCGATCCTTACGTGCCTTCGACCTGAAGCCGGTCCGATGTCCCCGATGTTCCCAACGCGCCGTGAACGACAAGCTGCCCGAACCCACGCATCCCGAGTCACTTCCTGACATCGCGCCCGAGCCGTGCGCCGGCTATCCGCCCGCGCTCGGCGAATCCGCATTGTGGACGGATGCCGAACTTGCGGCATCGCGCGAGGCGGCGTTCGCGCATTGGGACGGCGAGTCGGACGTGTGGCTCTTCGGCTACGGTTCGCTGATCTGGAACCCCGGGCTGCCGACAGTCGAAGCGGTGCGCGGCAAAGTGCATGGCTATCATCGCGGGCTTTATCTGTGGTCGCGCGTGAATCGGGGCACGCCGCAGCAGCCGGGTCTCGTGCTTGCACTCGATCGCGGCGGCTCGTGCACCGGCATGGCGTTCCGGCTCGCGGGCGTCGGTGCGATCGAGCATCTCGACGTGCTGTGGCGCCGCGAAATGGCGATGGGTTCGTACCGCCCCGCGTGGCTGCCCTGTACGCTCGCGGACGGACGGCGCGTCGATGCGCTCGCGTTCGTCATGCGGCGCGATGCGGCGTCTTATACCGGCAAGCTCGCCGATCCGGTCGTGCGAACGGTGCTCGGCTGCGCGAGCGGCCGATATGGGACGACGCTGGATTACGTCAGCCGGACGGTGGAGGCGCTGCGCGAGAGCGGCATGCCGGATCGGGCGCTGGAGGCGTTGTTGAAGCGTTGCCAGGCGCAGGGCGGACGCTGACGTTGGCGCTTTTTGCCTCCATATGATTTTCGCGCCTGATATCGTCCATTCGGCCAACGCTTTCCGCTGGACATACTTCTCGCACATTTATCGGCTAGCATGGCTGAAGTCATGCGCGCCGCGCCACGCAGCCCGCTTTTTGCCTTGGTGTATGCTTAACTTTCCGCTAACCTGCGCCCGGGAACTCCCGGGCGCTCCGCTATGAACGATCCCTATCCCAGTCGACGCCACACCGACAAACCGCAAGAAAAGCGCTCGCTCCTCGAACGCCTGACCGATTTCATCTCGCACGAGCCGGAATCGCGCGACGAACTTCTCGAAGTGCTTCAGGACGCGCACGAGCGCAACCTGCTCGACGCCGACTCGCTCTCGATGATCGAAGGCGTCTTTCAGGTGTCCGACCTCTGCGCGCGCGACATCATGGTGCCGCGCGCCCAGATGGACGCCATCAACATCGCGGAAACGCCCGCGGAATTCATCCCCTTCGTGCTCGAAAAAGCACACTCGCGCTATCCGGTGTACGAAGGCAATCGCGACAACGTCATCGGCGTGCTGCTCGCGAAAGACCTGCTGCGCTACTACGCCGAAGAAGAATTCGACGTGCGCGGCATGCTGCGCCCCGCCGTCTTCATCCCCGAATCGAAGCGTCTGAACGTACTGCTGCACGACTTTCGCGTGAACCGCAATCACATCGCGATCGTCGTCGATGAATACGGCGGCGTCGCCGGCCTCATCACGATCGAGGACGTGCTCGAACAGATCGTCGGCGACATCGAGGACGAATACGACTTCGACGAGGAAGCCGGCAATATCATCGCGACGCCCGACGGCAAGTATCGCGTGCGCGCGCTCACCGGCATCGAGCAATTCAACGAGGAATTCGGCACCGATTTCTCCGACGAAGAAGTCGACACCATCGGCGGACTCGTCACGCATCGCTTCGGGCGCGTGCCGCATCGCGGCGAAAAAGTACGCATCGACGATTTCGTGTTCGAGATCCTGCGCGGCGACGCCCGCCAGATTCACGTTCTTCTCGTGCGGCGCGTGCCGAATCTCGCGCAGCAACATCACCACGCGGGCGACGACGAAGACGAACTGCGCGACTAAGCGCTTCGCGGGCGCCGCAGCCGAACGGCGCCCGCTGTCAGTCCTACACTCGCTTTTGCCGTTTCATCTCGACCGTCATCAATGGCCGATTCATCGTTTCGCTTTCTCTCCCGTCAACGCGACGTCTCCGTGACACCCGATACGCGTCGCGCATTGCCGTTCTGGCATTACCTCGTCGCCGCCGTGCTCGGCGCGATCAATACGCTCTCCTTCGCGCCGACGCCGCACGGCGGATGGATCGAGCTCGCCGTGTTCGCGTTGTTCTTCTCGTGGCTCTCGCGCACGAACGGCTGGAAAAGCGCCGCCGCGACAGGCTGGGCATTCGGCTTCGGCAACTTCGTGACGGGCGTGTGGTGGCTCTACATCAGCATGCATGTCTACGGCGGCATGGCCGCGCCGCTCGCCGCCGCCGCCGTCGCACTGTTCTCGCTGTATCTCGCGATCTATCCGGCGTTGTCGAGCGTGGTCTGGTCGTTCGTCGCGGGGCGCGCGCGCTTCGGCGATGAAGACGCCGCCACCGCACGCGACATCGAAGCATCGCCGCGCTATGCGCCGACATGGCACGGCGCGTTCGCGTTCGCGAGCGCCTGGGCGCTCGGCGAATGGCTGCGCGGCCTCGTGTTCACCGGCTTTCCCTGGCTCGCGAGCGGTTATGCGCAAGTCGACGGTCCGCTCAAGGGCTTCAGCGCGATCGTCGGCGTGTACGGCGTCGGCTGGGTGCTCGCGCTCGTCGCCGCGCTGATCGTGCAGGCCGTCTATCACTTGCGCAAGACGCGGCGGCTCGCGTTCGCGCCGGGCGTCGTCGCGGTTGCGCTGATCGTCGCGGGCATGCTGCTGTCGCTCGTCCAATGGACGACGCCCGCCAACGCACCGCTCGACGTGCGTCTCTTGCAAGGCAACGTGAAGCAGGAAATGAAGTTCGAGCAGTCGGGCGTCGATGACTCGCTCGCGCTCTACAAGCGCCTCATCACCGAGAAGCCCGCTGATCTGATCGTCACGCCGGAAACCGCGCTGCCGGTGCTGTCGGTGCAGATTCCGCAGGATTTCGCCGTCGCGATCCGCAATTTCGCCGACGACACGAACTCGTCGATTCTCTTCGGCGCGATCGGCGTCACGATTCTGCCCGATGGCCGCGCAACCGATTTCACCAACAGTCTCTTCGGCGTCACGCCGCATGTGAACGGCGTGTATCGCTACGACAAGCATCATCTCGTGCCCTTCGGCGAATTCGTGCCGCCCGGCTTTCACTGGTTCGTGCGCATGATGGGCATTCCGCTCGGCGATCTCGCGCGCGGGCCGATCGCGCAGAAGGCATTCGTCGTGCACAACCAGCCGGTCGCCGTCGATATCTGCTACGAGGACATCTTCGGCGAAGAGATCGCGCGCACGATCCGCGAGCAGGAAACGCCCGCGGGCATTCTCATCAACTCGACGAATCTCGCGTGGTTCGGCAATACCATCGCGCTCGATCAGCACTTGCAGATCGCACGGATGCGGTCGATGGAAACCGGCCGGCCGATGCTGCGCGCGACCAACACCGGCATGACGGCGGCGATCGCGGCCAACGGCGATGTCATCTCGAAGCTGCCGACGTTCGCCACGGGCGTGCTCGAAGCGCGCGTGCAAGGCACGTCGGGCAGCACGCCGTATGTGACGAGCGGGAACATGACGGTGATCGCGGTATCGCTGATTCTGCTGGCGTTCGCGTTTGCATTCGCGCCGAATCGGAAACGTTCGGGCGAGCGTTGAACATCGGCTGAAACAAAGCCGCGTCGCGCGATGCGACGCGGCCCGCCTTCTCCCAAAAAGCCGCACCCGCCCGTCCGTTCGGCTAAAATTCTCCGTTTAAGTACTTCGGCCGAGCCTCCGAGTCGCGTCGTCACGACGATGGCCGCGCCGCGTTCGCCCGCAAAAGGCAATCATGCTCACTTTCCAGCAAATCATTCTGACGCTGCAGTCCTACTGGAACGAAAAGGGCTGCGCGCTCCTCCAGCCGATCGACATGGAAGTCGGCGCAGGCACCTCGCACGTCCACACGTTCCTGCGCGCGATCGGCCCGGAGCCGTGGCGCGCGGCCTACGTTCAACCGTCGCGCCGCCCGAAGGACGGCCGCTATGGCGAGAATCCCAACCGCCTGCAGCACTACTATCAGTATCAGGTCGTGCTGAAGCCCGCGCCGGAAAACATCCTCGATTTGTACCTCGGCTCGCTCGAAGCGCTCGGCTTCGATCTGAAGCAGAACGACGTGCGCTTCGTCGAGGACGACTGGGAGAACCCGACGCTCGGCGCCTGGGGACTCGGCTGGGAAGTGTGGCTCAACGGCATGGAAGTGACGCAGTTCACGTACTTCCAGCAAGCGGGCGGCATCGACTGCAAGCCCGTGCTCGGCGAAATCACCTACGGTCTCGAACGCCTCGCCATGTACCTGCAGAAGGTCGAGAACGTGTACGACCTCATCTGGACCGAATGGGAAGAAGACGGCCCGAACGGCCGCGAACTGCGCCGCCTCACCTACGGCGACGTGTATCACCAGAACGAGGTCGAGCAGTCCACGTACAACTTCGAGCACGCGAACGTCGATCTGCTGTTCACGTTCTTCAAGAGCTACGAAGAAGAAGCGAAGAAGATGATCGATGCGAAGCTCGCGCTACCCGCGTATGAGCTCGTGCTGAAGGCCGGCCATACGTTCAATCTGCTCGATGCGCGCGGCGCCATTTCCGTGACTGAGCGCGCGGCGTATATCGGCCGCATCCGTGCGTTGTCGCGCCTCGTGGCGCAGGCTTATTACGATTCGCGCGAAGCCCTCGGCTTCCCGATGCTCGGCAATCCGGTCAAGGGCGATCGCGATCTCGTCAGCGACGAGCAGGAAGCGCAGCGTCCGGCATGGGCGCCGCCGCTCAAGGTGGAAAGCACGCCGCCGGGCGAACCCAGCAACAACGAACAGGCTTGACGAGGCTCGCTAGAACAATGACGCAATCCAACCACGCTTCGCTCCTCGTCGAGCTGCTCACCGAAGAACTGCCGCCGAAAGCGCTTGCGCGTCTCGGCACCGCTTTCGCCGATGGCATCGTCGAGCGTCTCGCCGCGCGCGATCTCATCGACGGCGCGCCTTCGTTCGAAAAGTACGCGACGCCGCGCCGCCTCGCCGTGCTCATCCGCAATGTGCGCGATGTCGCGCCGGAAAAGCAGGTGCGCGAGAAAGTCTTGCCGGTAACGGTCGCGCTCGATAAGGAAGGCAACCCCACGCCGCCGCTCGCGAAGAAACTCGCGGCGCTCGGCTTCCCCGACTTTCCCATCGCCGAACTCGAACGCGCGCAGGACGGCAAGGCCGAAGCCTTCTTCCTGCGCTACGCCGCGCCCGGCGCGACGCTCGCCGACGGCCTGCAAGCCGCGCTCGACGAAACCCTCGGCAAGCTGCCCATTCCGAAGGTCATGACGTATCAGCGTCCGGACGGCACCAGCGTGCAGTTCGTGCGTCCGGTGCAGCGCCTGATCGCGATGCACGGCCGCGACGTCGTGCCGGTCAGCGCGCTTGGCGTCGATGCGGGCGATACGACCATCGGGCATCGCTTCATGTCGGAAGGCTTCGTCGCGATCGCTCATGCCGACGACTACGCCGACACCCTGCTCGACAAAGGCCGCGTCGTCGCGAACTTCGACGATCGCCGCGAATCGATCCGCACGCAACTGCAGGCGTTTGCGGGCGAAGATCGCGTCGTGATGCCCGAAGCGCTGCTCGACGAAGTGAACGCGCTCGTCGAATGGCCGGTCGTCTACGAATGCCGCTTCGACGAGGAATTCCTGCAGGTGCCGCAGGAATGCCTGATCCTCACGATGCAGACGAACCAGAAATACTTCGCGCTCACGGACCAGAACGGCAAGCTGCGCTCGCGTTTTCTGATCGTGTCGAATATCGATACGAAGACGCCCGGCGAGATCGTCGAAGGCAACGAGCGCGTCGTGCGCCCGCGCCTCGCCGACGCAAAGTTCTTCTTTACGCAGGACAAGAAGAAGCGCCTCGAAGATCGCGTGCCGCTGCTCGCGAACGTCGTCTATCACAACAAGCTCGGCTCGACGCTGCAGCGCGTCGAGCGTCTCGAAGCGCTCGCGGGCGAAATCGCGCCGATGGTCGGGGTCGATCCCGCGCTGACGCGCCGCGCCGCGCGTCTCGCGAAGGCGGATCTGCTGACCGACATGGTCGGTGAATTCCCCGAGCTGCAAGGCACGATGGGCACGTACTACGCGCGTCACGACGGCGAGCCGGAAGAAGTCGCGCTCGCGTGCTCGGAGCACTATCAGCCGCGCTTTTCGGGCGACGAAACGCCGTCGACGGGCGTCGGTGCCGCGGTCGCGCTCGCGGACAAGCTCGAAACGATCGTCGGCATCTGGGGCATCGGGCTCGCGCCGACGGGCGAGAAAGATCCGTTCGCGCTGCGCCGTCACGCGCTGGGCGTGCTGCGCATCCTGCTCGAAAAGAAGCTGCCGGTCGATCTGCGCGATCTCGTCGGCGCGGCGCAACGTCAGTTCGCGGGCATGCCGCAAGTCGCCGATTCGACCGAAGCGGTCTACGCCTTCTTCCTCGATCGTCTGCGCGGACTGTTGCGCGAGCGCGGCTTCGAAGCGAACGATATCGAAGCGGTCCTGAGCCTGAACCCGACGCGCCTCGACGACATCGTCGCGCGCCTCGACGCCGTGCGCGAATTCGCGGCGCTGCCGGAAGCCGCGGCGCTCGCGGCGGCCAACAAGCGCATCTCGAACATTCTGAAGAAGTCGGAGCAAGGCGCGCCTTCGGTGGTCGACAAGGAACTGCTCGTCGAAGCGGCCGAGAAGGATCTGTACGCGCAGATCGAGCAAGTGACGCCGCGCGTGCAAAGCCAGCTCGCCGCGCGCAACTATACGGAGGCGCTCACCGCGCTCGCCGCGTTGCGCGAATCCGTCGATACGTTCTTCAACGACGTGATGGTGAACGCGGAAGACCCGGCGCTGCGCAACAATCGTCTTGCGCTGCTCAACGCGCTGCATCAGCAGATGAACTGCGTCGCCGACATCTCGAAGCTCGCTGCTTAAGAAACGCCGCCCATGGTCATGAACCGCAAACTGGTCATCCTCGATCGCGACGGCGTCATCAACGTCGATTCGGATGCCTTCATCAAGTCGCCGGACGAATGGGTCGCCATTCCCGGCAGTCTCGAAGCGATCGCGCGGCTGAACCAGTCGGGCTATCGCGTGGCGATCGCGTCGAATCAGTCGGGCATCGGGCGCGGTCTATTCGACATGGCCGCACTCAACGCAATGCATCAGAAGATGAATCGCGCGGTCGCGGCCGTCGGCGGGCGCATCGACGCGGTGTTTTTCTGCCCGCACACGGCCGAAGATCAGTGCGATTGCAGAAAGCCCCGGCCCGGCATGCTGCAACAGATCATCGACCGCTTCGAGATCGATCCGGAAGATACGCCGGTCGTCGGCGATTCTTTGCGCGATCTCCAGGCGGGCGCGGCGCTCGGCTTTCCCACGCATCTCGTGCTGACCGGCAAAGGCGAAAAGACGCTCAAGGAAGGCCAGTTGCCCGAAGGCACCCTCGTTCACAAGGACTTGCGCGCATTCGCGCTCGATTTCCTCGCGCGGCATCAGGATCGCGCCGCGGCTCAGTAACAGATATTCCATGCGCTTCATCCGTTCGTTGCTGTTGATGCTTTACTTCGTCGTGTACACGGTGCCGTACGCGATCGCCTGCTTCATCGCGTTTCCGTTCATGCGCGCAGACAAGCGTTACTGGATGGCCGCCGGCTGGTGCAAGTCGACGATCGTCGTGCTGCGGCATCTGATCGGCATTCGCTACACGATCGAAGGCATGGAGAACCTGCCGAATGGTCCGGCCGTGCTGCTGTCGAAGCATCAGTCCGCATGGGAGACGCTCGCGTTTCCCGCGCTGATGCCGCGGCCGCTCTGCTACGTGTTCAAGCGCGAGCTGCTCTATGTGCCGTTCTTCGGCTGGGCGCTCGGACTCCTGAAGATGGTGCACATCGATCGCAAGCAGGGCCGCGACGCCTTCGTCTCCGTCACCAGGCAAGGCCGCGCGCGCATGGACGAAGGCGCGTGGATCATCATGTTCCCCGAAGGCACGCGCACACGCGTCGGCAGCCAGGGCAAGTACAAGACCGGCGGCGCACGCTTCGCGGTTGCAACCGGCGCGCCGGTCGTGCCCATCGCGCACAACGCCGGTCACGTGTGGCCACGCAATTCGTTCATCAAATATCCGGGTATAGTCACGGTGTCGGTCGGCAAGCCGATCGATACGGCCGGTCTCACGCCTGAGGAAGTGAACGCGCGCGTCGAAAGCTGGATCGAGACGGAAATGCGCCGCATCGATCCGCACGCTTACGCCGTGCCGAACGCGCAGCCGGCCAAAGCCGGCGCTGCGGGCGCGGGCCGCTGACGCGGCGGCGTTCGATTCGAGCCGAGGCGTGCCCTACTCTTTCTTCTCGTCATTCCTGCGCCGTGAGCGCAAAGCGGAGCCGATGCAGAAAGCCCCTTCGCGACAGCGCCCCGCCGTCGCGCTCGATACCCTGCAACTCGATCTGCCGTTCGAGCATGCGCCGGCTTACTCCGGCGCGCCGCCCGCGAACGGACCGGCTCCGCTGCGCGGCGATGTTCCCCCCGCCGATCCCGTTCCCGTCCTCACGCCCGCCGCACCGAACGCGCCCACCGCACCGCTGCCCGATGGCGTGCGCCTGCGTCGCATCGTGCTCAAAGCGGGCGCGCTCGAATACCGGTTGCGTCGTTCGTCGCGGCGCACGATCGGCTTTTGCATCGACGGAACCGGGCTCGCGATCACCGCGCCGCGCTGGGTGACGATCGCCGATATCGAAAGCGCGATTCTCGACAAGCAGAACTGGATCGTCAGGAAGCTCACCGAATGGCAGACGCGCGTGGAGCAGCGCGCGCTGCCGCGCATCGAATGGAAGGACGGCGCGCAGTTTCCGTTTCTCGGCAAGACGATCAGCGTGTCGCTCAACTCTGCGAGCGCGCTTTCGTTCGATGACGAAACCAGCGTGCTCACGCTTCCGCTGCCAGCATCCGCCGACGCGCAGCAGATCAAGGATCGCGTGCAAGGCTGGCTGCAAAGCGAAGCGAAGCGCATCTTCGGTGCGCGGCTCGCGGTCTATGCGGCGAAGCTCGGCGTCGAGTACCGCGCGTATGCGCTGTCGTCGGCGGCGACGCGCTGGGGCAGTTGCTCCAGCGACGGCAAGATTCGCCTCAACTGGCGGCTCATCCATTTTCCGATGTCGATCATCGATTACGTCGTCGCGCACGAGCTCGCGCATCTGCGCGAGATGAATCACAGCCCGCGTTTCTGGCAGACGGTGGAATCGATCTTCCCCGAGTTCCGCGAGGCGCGGCATACGCTCAAGCATCATCCGCCGGACTTGCTGCCGGCACTGTGAGCGCGGTCAGCGCGTAAAAGGCGCCGACGGTACAATTTCATTCCTGTCCCCGCAAACCTACAAACAGGAATCCCACCATGCGACTCCTCCACACGATGCTGCGCGTCGGCGACCTGCAGCGTTCCATCGATTTCTACACGCGCATTCTCGGCATGCATGTGCTGCGTCAAAGCGAAAACACCGAGTACAAGTACACGCTCGCGTTCGTCGGCTACGGCCCGGAAAGCGAGAACAGCGTGCTCGAACTGACCTACAACTGGGGCACCGACAAGTACGATCTCGGCACGGCTTACGGTCATATCGCGCTCGAAGTCGATAACGCCGCCGATGCGTGCGAGCGCATCCGTCAGGCGGGCGGCAAGGTGACGCGCGAAGCCGGTCCGGTGAAGGGCGGCACGACGGTGATCGCGTTCGTCGAAGATCCGGACGGCTACAAGGTCGAACTGATCGAAAAGCATTCCTGAACCGCGCTCAATCCACGCTTTCAAAGCGCGCGCCGCACGCTCGTCGCGGCGCGCAATCTCCACGGGCTCGTCCCGACCTTTCGTTCATCGCAGCGGTTCGCTGGCACAATCGACGCTCCAGATCAGTGCACGCTTAACCGACAGCCGATGAGCTCGCCATCCCTCTCCCTGCGCCGCGCCCCCGACGCCACCGCCGTCATCGTGATGATCGCCCTCTGCGGCGCGTGGGGATTCCAGCAAGTCGCGATCAAGGAAGCCAACGCCTCGATTCCGCCGATGCTGCAGGCCGGCATCCGCTCGCTGATCGCGACATTGCTCGTATGGGTCTGGACGCGCACGCGCGGCGTGCCGCTCTTTCAGCGCGACGACACGCTGCCCGCCGGACTGCTCGCGGGCGTGCTGTTCGGCGGCGAATTCGTCTGCATCTTCTTCGGCCTGAGTCTCACGACGGCCACACGCATGGCCGTGTTTCTCTACACCGCGCCCTGTTTCACCGCGCTCGGGCTGCACTGGTTCGTCGCGGGCGAGCGGCTTTCGCGCACGCAGTGGAGCGGCATCGTGCTCGCGTTCTGCGGCATCGCGCTCGCGTTCGCGGACGGCTTTCTGCACGGCAATCCGAATAGCGCATCGACGTTGCAAGGCATCGCTGGCGATGCGCTCGGCATCATGGCCGGCATCTTCTGGGCCGCGACGACGGTCGTCGTGCGCGCGTCCGCGCTCTCCCATGCGAGTGCGAGCAAGACGCTGTTCTATCAGCTGGCGGTATCGGCGGTTCTGCTGCTCGTGCTCGCGGCGGGCATCGGGCAGACGCACGTCGAAGCCGTGTCGCCCATAGCGATCGCGAGTCTCGCGTATCAGGCGATCGTCGTCGCGTTCATCAGCTATCTGACGTGGTTCTGGCTGCTCACGCGCTACATGGCGTCGCGGCTTTCCGTGTTCTCGTTTCTCACGCCGATCTTCGGCGTCACCTTCGGCGTGCTCTTGCTCGGCGAGCATTTCACCGCGCGCTTCATGGTCGCCGCCGCGATGGTCCTCGCGGGCATCGCGCTCGTGAACCGGCCGGCGCGCCGCAGCTAGGGTCGGCTCATTCCGGCGCGGTCGCGCGGATCGTCACCATATCGTGATCGATGTCGTCGTGATCGGCGGGCGCGCGCAAGTGCTCGGGCGGAATCGGCTCGGTCGGATAGCCGTGCTTTTCCCACGCATCGAGCCCGCCCTTCAGCGGCCGCACGTGTCTGAAGCCCTTCGCCCGCAATTGACGCGCGATGGTCTTCGCCGTCGCCTCGTTCGGACACACGCAATACACGACGACCTCGTGCTCCGCATACAACTGATCGACGCGATCCGGCGAATCGAGATCGAGCGCGATCGCGCCCGCGATGCGATACGGCTCGCGACGGCGAATGTCCGCCGGACGCGCGTCGTAGATCACGGGTGGCGTGTCGGAGTGCATCATCGCGTCGAGCTGATCGGGCGTGATGTGATACTTGGCGAGCCACTGACGAAACTGCTCGCGCCGGATCCATCGATACAGCACGAAGCCGAGCGCGATGATCACGAGCACGTCGATCAGCGTCGTGCCGTTCGCGCGCACCAGTTCGATGAGCCGGCCGATCTGCGCCTCGAGCGCCGCGCCGCCGAGCATCCAGAAGCTCGCCCACGCCGTCGCGCCGATCAGATCCCACAACACGAAGACGCGCACTTCGATCTGCGTGGTGCCGAGCAGCGGCGCCGACACGAGCCCGAGCCCCGGCACGAACTTCGACAGCGCGAGCAGCGGCACGCCGAAGCGCTCGAACCATCGGCGCGCGGTGCGCAGCGTGGTATCGATCGACAGTGAGAAGCGCACGAGCGAATTGAGAAAGGTTCGGCCGTAGAGACGGCCCGCGGTGAACCACAAGGAATCGGCGATGAGCACCGCGAGCACTGCGGCCACCAGCATTTGCCAGAACGGCACGTTGCCGGCGGCGACGAGCGTGCCGGCGAGAATGAGCATCGGCGCGGCGGGGACCGGCACGCCGAGCTGCGTCGCGAGGACGCTGACGAACACGGCCCACGCGCCCCAGGACGACGCGAGCGCGGTCGGGACGTGCGGCATTCAAACCTCTCGATGGAGCTTTCGCGAAGACGACGGCCGGCGCATCGATGCCCGGCGCAAAGGGTTACACTGTATCGCGATCCTGACAAACACGCCCAATCCATCCGGGCCGCAAAAGCACAGGATCGCGTGACGCACCGGGGGAATCAACGTGCAAGCGATCATTCAGCCCTTCTTCGACATCAACACCGGCACGATGACGTACGTCGTCTACGAAGCGCCCGGCTCCGCCGCGGCTATCGTCGATCCGGTGCTCGACTACGATCCCAAAGCCGCCCGCACATCGACGAAATCCGCCGATGCGGTCGTCGCGTTCGTGCGGGACCAGCGGCTTTCCGTCGAATGGATTCTGGAGACGCACGCGCACGCCGATCATCTCTCGGCGGCGCCGTATCTGAAACGCACGCTCGGCGGGAAGATCGGAATTGGCGAGTCGATACGCACGGTGCAGGGCGTGTTCAAGAAGATCTTCGATCTCGAGCCCGAGTTCCAGCTCGACGGCTCGCAGTTCGATCATCTGTTCGCCGACGGCGAGCGGTTCATGATCGGCGCGCTCGAAGCAACCGCGCTCTTCGTGCCGGGACATACGCCCGCCGACATGGCGTATCGCGTCGGCGATGCGGTGTTCGTCGGCGACACGCTCTTCATGCCGGATCTGGGCACCGCGCGCTGCGATTTCCCGGGCGGCGACGCCCGCGCGATGTATCGATCGATTCAGCGCCTGCTCGCGCTCGATCCCGACACGCGGCTTTTCGTGTGTCACGACTATCCGCCGGAGACGCGCGCTCCGCAATGGCAAGCCACGGTGCGCGAGCAGCGTGAGAAGAACATCCACGTCGGCGGCGGCAAGACCGAGGACGAGTTCGTCGCGATGCGCGAGGCGCGCGACGCGACGCTCGGCATGCCGACGCTCATCTTGCCCGCCATTCAGGTCAATATCCGCGCGGGCCACTTTCCCGACGCGGCGAGCAACGGCACGACCTATCTGAAGATTCCGCTGAACGCGTTCTAGCCCTCAATCCGGCCGCGTGTCACACCAAGCAGACCGGCCATCGCGCGGCGCGCGCCGTTCGAATCGCGCGCGATGATCGCTTCGAAAACCGCCGTATGTTCCGCGAGCGACGCGTTGTAGACGTCGGCGCGCTTCGCGTTCAGGCGCAACTGGCCTTCGAGCGTGCGCTCGATCAGCGCGCCGAGCGGAATCAGCAATTCGTTGCTGCACGCGGCGAGCACGCCCAGATGGAAGTCGAGATCGGCGCGCACCCATTCATCGACGTTCTGCGCGTCCGCCATCGCCTGATGCGCGCGCGTGAGTCGTTCGCGCGTGCGTTCTTCGTGGTTGTCGGCGGCGAGCGCGGCGGCGTACGGCTCGATCATCTCGCGCATTTCCTGAAGCTTGAGTGCGAATTGCAGCGGCGGCGCGACGCGCGAGTACCAGTCGAGCATGTCGGCATCGAGCAGATTCCACGCGTCTTGCGCGCGCACGCGCGTACCGACTTTCGGCCGCGACTCGATCAATCCTTTCGATGTCAGCGTGCGCAACGACTCGCGCAACACCGTGCGGCTCACGCCAAAGCGCTCCATCAGTTCCGCTTCGCGCGGCAATGGCGAACCCGGCGCAAAGTCGCCGCGCAGGATCGCCATGCCCAGTTCATGCGTCACACGGCCATGCAGATCGCGGTAAATGATGGTCTCCCTTCATATTTTGAGCACGATTATCGGGCATTCGACTGATGTTTCGTAAGTCTTAATCTTTACGCGAATAATACTATTAATATGCCCAGACATCGCCTTTTTGCTACCATGTAAAACCCTTCAGGAGACGCTCAATGAAAATCACGAAACTCGAGACCTTCATCGTTCCGCCGCGCTGGTGCTTCCTCAAGATCGAAACCGACGAGGGCATCACGGGCTGGGGCGAGCCGGTTGTGGAAGGCCGCGCGCATACGGTCGCCGCAGCCGTCGATGAACTCGCCGACTATCTCGTCGGCAAGGACCCGCGCCATATCGAAGACTTGTGGCAGGTCATGTACCGCGCGGGCTTCTATCGCGGCGGGCCGATCGGCATGAGCGCGATCGCGGGCGTCGATCAGGCATTGTGGGACATTCTCGGCAAGCATCACGGCGTGCCGGTGCACGCGCTGCTCGGCGGCCAGGTGCGCGACAAGATCAAGGTGTATTCGTGGATCGGCGGCGACCGTCCGAGCGACGTCGCGAACAACGCGCGGGCGGTGGTCGAGCGCGGCTTCAAGGCCGTGAAGATGAACGGCTCGGAAGAGCTGCAGATCATCGATACCTTCGACAAGGTTCAGGGCGTGATCGACAACGTGCAAGCGGTGCGCGAAGCGGTCGGGCCGAACGTGGGCATCGGCGTCGACTTTCACGGACGCGTGCACAAGCCGATGGCGAAAGTGCTCGCGAAGGAGCTCGATCCGTTCAAGCTGATGTTCATCGAAGAGCCGGTGCTTTCGGAAAACGTCGAGGCGCTGCGCGATATCGTCAACCAGACAAGCACGCCGATCGCGCTCGGCGAGCGGCTCTACTCGCGCTGGGATTTCAAGCACATTCTGGCGGGCGGTTACGTCGACATCATTCAGCCGGACGCGTCGCACGCGGGCGGTCTCACCGAATGCCGCAAGATCGCGACGATGGCCGAAGCCTACGATGTCGCGCTCGCGCTGCACTGCCCGCTCGGTCCGATCGCGCTCGCAACCTGTCTGCAGATCGATGCGGTCAGCTATAACGCGTTCATCCAGGAACAGAGCCTCGGCATTCACTACAACAAGGGCAATGACCTGCTCGATTACATCAGGAATCCGGAAGTCTTCAAGTACGAAGACGGGATGGTGTCGATTCCGCAAGGGCCGGGCTTGGGAATCGAGGTGAACGAGGAGAAAGTGCGCGAAATGGCGAAGGTCGGCCATCGCTGGCGCAATCCGGTGTGGCGTCACGCGGATGGCAGCGTCGCCGAGTGGTGATTCTGGCTAACGCTTGAGGCGCGCTTCGACCGCGCCGCGCAGGGCGTTGCTGATCAGCAGGCTCTGCGCGTTGTCGAGTTCGTTCGGCGTAAGCGCGCGTTCGCGCGCGCCGAGTTCTTCCATCAACACCGCGCGCATCACGCCCGGCAGCACGCCGGCATCGATGGGCGGCGTGAACCACTCGCCGTCGAGCTTCACGAACACGCTCGAGCGGCCGCCCTCGGTCAACTCGCCGCGCTCGTTGACGAACAACATGTCGAACGCGCCTTCGGCTTCGGCGGCTTTCCACGCACGATCGTAATCCGCGCGACGCGTCGTCTTGTGTCTGAGCAGCGGATCGGCCGAGCTTTGCGGCGCGAATCCGCGCTCCGAAGCGAGCAGCACGTTCACCGTATCCGATGGCAACGGCGCAAGCGGCGCGCTCGTCATCGTGATGCGCCCGCTCTTGGCCAGCGCGATACGCATTCGATACGGTTTCTGGCCTTCGAAGTCCGCGATATGTTGCGCGGTCTGCTCGTGCAACGAAGCTTCGTCGAACGTGAAACCGAGATACGCCGCGCTCGCCTTCAACCGCGCGACGTGGCGCGCGTAATGGCGCACGCCTTCATCGCGTGTCGCGTATGTCGTCTCGAACAGTTCGAAGCCGGGATCCGCGCCCGTCAGAAAACGCGCTTTCAACAGACACTCCTCGTATTCGTCGGCGGCGACACTATCGAGCACGATGCCCGCGCCGATGCCGAGCACGCCGCGCCGCGCGGCCGCATCGATGACGAGCGTACGAATCGCCACCGACATGCAGAAGTCGCCGCTCGCATCGAGCCAGCCGATCGCGCCGGTGTAAAGCCCGCGCGGCGTGCTCTCGATTTCGTCGATCAGTTGCATCGTCCGATACTTCGGCGCGCCGGTAATCGAGCCGCACGGAAAGAGCGCGCGCACGATGTCCGCGAACGACGTGCCGGGTATGACGCGCGCTTCGATCGTCGACGTCATCTGCCACACCGATGCGTACGGCTCGACCGAGAACAGCGCGGGTACGTTGACCGAACCCGTGACCGCCACGCGCGACATGTCGTTGCGCAACAAGTCGACGATCATCACGTTCTCGGCGCGATTCTTCGGGTCGAGGCGCAGCGATTCGGGATCGGCATCCCGCGGCGCGGTGCCTTTCATCGGCCGCGCGCGCAACAGATCGCCATGTTTCTCGACGAACAATTCCGGCGAGCACGACACGACCGACCTGCCGTCCGGCAACGCGATGAACGCGCCGAAATGCACGGCTTGCCGCTCGCGCAATCGCCGATACAGCGCGAGCGGCGTGCCGAATACATCGAAATTCAGCCGATACGTGTAGTTGATCTGATACGACTCGCCTTCCTTCAACGCCTCCTGAACCGTGGCGATGGCCTTGTCGAACTCGTCGCGGGTGACGCTCGGCGCAATGCCCGCGACGCCTGCAACGTCGTCATCGGCGAGCCAGGCGCTCACTTCCTTACGCGACAGAAACACGCACGAGCGAAACATCAGCACGCGAAGCGCGTGATCTTCACCACGCCCGATTTCACCGAACTGGAGATTGCGTCCGAACTCGTAATCCGCGACGACAAGCGCATGCAGGCCGCTCTGCAGATCGCGCTCGATTTCGGCGCAAACGGCATCGAGATCGCGCGCGTTCACGCACACGCGTTCGCGCACGAAGTCTGTGTACAAACGACTCGACCGCCTTTCGGCGGTCGCATCGCAATCGTCGAGCAGCGCGAACACCGCGCTGCGCTCTTCGGTTTTCATCGTCATACCTGCCCGACGTACGACGCACTCGACCGCATCAATCGAAGAAGCTCTTCACGCGGTCGAACCAGCTCTTGCTTTGCGGACTATGCCGCGCGCCACCCTCGACGAGCGACTTCTCGAACTGCTTGAGCAAATCGCGCTGCGCGTCGGTGAGCTTGACCGGCGTTTCCACCTGGACATGCACATACAGATCGCCGGCGATGCTCGAACGCAAGCCCTTGATGCCCTTGCCGCGCAAACGGAACGTCTTGCCCGACTGCGTGCCTTCCGGCACCGTGAAGCTCGCGCGGCCCGCGAGCGTCGGCACTTCGATCTCGCCGCCGAGCGCCGCCGTCGTGAACGGAATCGGCATCTGGCAATGCAGGTCGTCGCCGTCACGCTCGAACACCGAATGCTGCTTGATGTGGATTTCCACATACAAGTCGCCGGCCGGACCACCGTTGATGCCCGGCTCGCCATTGCCCGCCGAGCGGATTCGCATTCCGTCGTCGATGCCCGCCGGAATCTTCACTTCCAGCGTCTTCGTTTCCTTCACCTTGCCCGCGCCGTGGCAGTTCGCGCACGGATCGGGGATGTAGCTGCCGCTGCCGTGACACTTCGGGCACGTCTGCTGGATGCTGAAAAACCCTTGCGACATGCGTACCTGGCCCTGACCATGACAGGTCGGGCAGGTTTCGGGCTTCGTGCCCGGCTTCGCACCGGAGCCGTGGCAGACGTTGCAGTTCACCCAGCTCGGCACGCGAATCTGCGTGTCGTAGCCGTGCGCCGCCTGCTCCAGCGTGATTTCCATGCTGTAGCGCAAGTCCGCGCCGCGATACACCTGCGGACCGCTGCGGCCGCGCGCGCCGGCGCCACCCGCCGTCTGTCCGAAGATGTCGCCGAAGATATCGCCGAAGGCATCGGCGAAACCGCCGAAACCTTGCGCGCCCGCGCCCGCCATGTTCGGATCCACGCCCGCGTGGCCGTACTGATCGTAGGCGGCCCGCTTCTGCTGGTCGGAGAGCATTTCGTAGGCTTCCTTCGCCTCCTTGAAATTCTCTTCCGCCTTCTTGTTGTCCGGGTTGCGGTCAGGGTGATACTTCATCGCGAGCTTGCGATACGCCTTCTTGATCTCGTCGTCGCTCGCATTTTTCGCGACGCCCAGAACGTCGTAGTAATCCCGTTTCGCCATGTCGGTTCGATGCCGCCGCGCTTGAGCGCCGCGGTTCCTGTCAGATGCTGCGAGATGCTGCGGATGTCGCTCGCAACCCGCGCGTAAAACTTTTTGCGCCTCGCCAGAAGCAACGCGCCTCTAAAAACAACGTGCCCGGAGAGCCGAAAGGCTCGCCAGGCGCGCTCCACGTCAGACGCCAACGCGTCCCGGTGATACCACCGAAAAGCGCGTGAATGTCGCCACTCACGCGCCCGATTCGGCGTTAGTCCTTCTTCACTTCCTTGAAGTCGGCGTCGACGACGTCATCGTGATGCTGGCTCGCGCCCGCATCCGCCGACGCGCCCGCGCCTGCCGCACCCGCGGCCGCGCTCGCCGCGCCTTGCTGCGCCTGCATGTCGGCGTACATCTTTTCGCCGAGCTTCTGCGAAGCCTGAGCCAGCGCCTCGACCTTTGCTTCGATCGTGGCCTTGTCGCTCGAGCTGCTCTTCAGCGCCTCTTCGAGGTCCTTCAGCGCCGCTTCGATCTTTTCCTTCTCCGAAGCGTCGACCTTGTCACCGTACTCCGCGACCGCCTTCTTCGTGCTGTGAACCAGCGCATCGCCCTGGTTGCGCGCGTCGGCCAGCTCACGCAGCTTGTGATCTTCCTCGGCGTTGGCTTCGGCGTCCTTCACCATCTTGTCGATTTCCGCGTCCGTCAGACCCGAGTTCGCCTTGATGGTGATCTTGTTTTCCTTGCCCGTCGCCTTGTCCTTCGCGCCAACGTGCAGAATGCCGTTCGCGTCGATGTCGAAGGTCACTTCGATCTGCGGCACGCCGCGCGGTGCGGGCGGAATGCCTTCGAGGTTGAACTCGCCGAGCAGCTTGTTGCCGACGGCCATTTCGCGCTCGCCCTGGAACACCTTGATCGTCACGGCGCCCTGGTTGTCGTCCGCCGTCGAATACACTTGCGAGTGCTTCGTCGGGATGGTCGTGTTCTTGTTGATCATCTTCGTCATCACACCGCCGAGCGTCTCGATACCGAGCGACAGCGGCGTCACGTCGAGCAGCAGCACGTCCTTGCGGTCGCCCGACAGAACCTGGCCTTGAATCGCGGCGCCCACGGCGACGGCTTCGTCCGGGTTCACGTCACGGCGCGGATCCTTGCCGAAGAATTCCTTCACCTTCTCCTGCACCTTCGGCATACGCGTCATGCCGCCGACGAGAATCACGTCGTCGATGTCGCCGACCTTCACGCCCGCATCCTTGATCGCGATGCGGCACGGTTCGATCGTGCGCTCGATCAGCTCTTCGACGAGCGCTTCGAGCTTGGCACGCGTGAACTTGAGGTTCAGGTGCTTCGGACCGGACGCGTCCGCCGTGATGTACGGCAGGTTGATGTCGGTCTGAGCCGTCGACGACAGTTCGATCTTCGCCTTTTCAGCGGCTTCCTTCAGGCGTTGCAGCGCGAGCACGTCCTTGGACAGGTCGACGCCCTGCTCCTTCTTGAACTCGCCGATGATGTAATCGATGATGCGCTGGTCGAAGTCTTCACCGCCGAGGAACGTATCGCCGTTCGTCGACAGCACTTCGAACTGCATTTCGCCGTCCACGTCCGCGATCTCGATGATCGAGATGTCGAACGTGCCGCCGCCCAAGTCGAACACGGCGATCTTGCGGTCGCCCTTTTCGGCCTTGTCGAGACCGAACGCGAGCGCGGCCGCGGTCGGCTCGTTGATGATGCGCTTCACTTCCAGACCGGCGATGCGGCCCGCGTCCTTCGTTGCCTGACGCTGGCTGTCGTTGAAGTACGCCGGAACCGTGATGACGGCTTCCGTCACCGGCTCGCCGAGGTAGTCTTCAGCGGTCTTCTTCATCTTGCGCAGGACTTCAGCCGAAACCTGCGACGGCGCGAGGTTCTTGCCGTGCGCTTCGACCCATGCATCGCCGTTGTCGTGCTTGACGATCTTGTAGGGCATCAGGTTGATGTCCTTCTGCACTTCCTTCTCGTCGAAGCGGCGGCCGATCAGGCGCTTGACCGCGTACAGCGTGTTCTTCGGATTGGTGACCGACTGGCGCTTCGCAGGCGCGCCGACGAGGATCTCGTTGTCATCCATGTACGCGATGATCGACGGCGTGGTGCGCGCGCCTTCCGAGTTCTCGATGACCTTGACCTGATTGCCTTCCATCAGCGCCACGCACGAGTTCGTGGTGCCGAGGTCGATACCGATGATTCTGCCCATTTTTTATCCTCTCCTAGCTTTGATCGCAGTGGCGTTGCGGCCGGCCTTTCGATGCCGGCTTTTGCCGATTTACCGGGCCGAACGCCCAAAATTCATACCTGTACGCAAGATAAGAGCGTCAGTTTCGATTTCAAGACCCTGCAAACGATACGGTCTATAAGTTTTTTTGTGCGGCGACCGACACGGCCGGCACGTACGCCGCGAGACCGATTACTTCGGCGCGGCGACGGTCACGAGCGCCGGACGCAGCACGCGGTCGGCGATGACGTAGCCCTTCTGCAGCACCGTGACGACAGTATTCGGGTCTTGTTCCGCCGGAACCATCGAGATGGCCTGATGGCGATGCGGATCGAATTTTTCGCCGACCGGGTTCACCGCGATCACGCGGCCTTTCTCCAACGCGCCCGTCAGTTGACGCAGCGTCAGTTCGACGCCTTCGCGAACCTTGGCGACATCCGTCGACTGGTCGGCGAGCGCGGCTTCCAGGCTGTCGAGCACCGGAAGCAGGTTCTCCGCAAAATTTTCGATGGCGAATTTATGCGCCTTCGCGACATCTTCCTGACTGCGGCGGCGCACGTTCTCGGTTTCGGCCTTCGCGCGCAGGAAGTCTTCCTTGAGCGCGGCGATGGTGGCCTGCGCTTCGGCGAGCGCAGCTTCGGCCTCATTCGGCGCGGCTTGCGGCGCGGCGGCGGCATCAGCCGGTGCGCCTTGGGACGCGGGAGCCGCCGCGCTGGTCGGGTCGGCGGACTGGCGCGCGTTATCGTCGGCGGGCGTTGCGTTCTGGCTCGCTGGATTCTCTTGCGTGTTTTCCATGTCGCTGAATATGTATTGCAGTGAGTTGAATCGGCTGCGAAAGCGGCCAGACCGAAAGTCGGACGCATTTTTCGCACTAACGGCCGAAATGAGGGCGCCGAAAGCTTTTTCAAGCCTTCGAAACGGTTTTTCGGACAAATCTCGACAGCAAGGTGGCGCCGCAATGGCTCGTAATACAGACTTCGCCGCGGCGCGCGATTTTCGGATTGAGGGAAAGCCCTGAGTCGCCTACACTTCAAAAAAGCAGCGCAGGACGCACGTTAACCCTAATCCTACGAATTGCTTCAAACCGCTTTCAGCCCTTGCCCGTTTCCTGATCCGGCCGCCTTCTGACCGGGCAACCCGCTTCCCGGGGATACCATGAAACTGACCTTTGCTATCGCGGTGGTCGCCCTGGTACTCGTCGCGGGAACGACCACCATCTGCATGTCCGGCGTCGTGACCGAACGTACCACCGAGTACGGCGGCGTTCACGCGACCATCGAAAGCTACTTCAATCCGAACGAGAAAATTTGTCGATAGTGCGCCGGTCGCGCTTCGTCGGCCTTCCCTGCAGTTCCGCTGCGGGCTCGCGGAAATTCTTGCGGCGCTCGGCCTCGGCCATGCGTTTCGCACGGCCTTCCCCGGTTTCGGCATAGAGCGTCTGGGCGACCGGCGCCGGGCCGCGCACATCGCATATCCCGAGCACTTCGACCTGCCACACCAGCCGTTCGATATCGATCTCGACGATATCGCCGACGCGCACGTCCTTAGACGGCTTCACATTCGCCCCGCCGATCTTCACGCGGCCTTTCTCGACCGCATCGCTCGCGAGCGAACGCGTCTTGAAGAAACGCGCTGCCCAAAGCCACTTATCGATGCGCAAACGCGCGCCAGGTTCCGTCGAAATCTTGTAGTTCATGGGTGAATGCCTGAAAAAGCCGCGCTCAGGCCACTGCGCTGAGCGGCTGCACAGTCTGCACGGGCCATCCCTGAAGATGTTGCGCGGCGATCTCGCCCAGTGCCTTGATCCACGCGGGCGCTGAGTTCAGGCAGGCAATCCGGTGAAAATGCTTGCCGCCCGCCTTCAGAAATTCGTCGCGCACCTCGATGCCGATTTCCTCGATCGTCTCGAGACAATCCGCCGTGAAGCCGGGACAGAACACGTCCACACGAGAAACGCCGCCCGCGCCGAGCTCCGCGACCGTCGGCGCGGTGTACGGCTGAAGCCACTCCGCCCGCCCAAAGCGCGACTGGAACGTCACGCGGCATTCGACCGGCGTAAGCCCGAGCGCGGCCATGAGCAACGAACCGGTCAGCTGGCACTGGTCGTGATACGGATCGCCGAGATCCATCGTGCGCTTCGGCACGCCGTGGAAGCTCAGCACAAGCTTGTCGCCCGCGGCGAAATCCGGCTGGCCGTGATGCCGCCAATAGTCGCGCACCTGCTCCGCGAGCGCCGCGATATACGCCGGATGATCGGCGTAATGGCGGATCGTGCGGATTTCCGGCTGATTGCGCACGCGCTTGAGCGCGGCGAACGCGTCGTCGAACGCGGTGGCCGTCGTGGACGACGAGTATTGCGGATACATCGGCAACAGGAGAATGCGGTCGGCGCCTTCGAGCTTCAGCTGATTGAGCATCGCGCCGATGCCCGGCGTGCCGTAGCGCATCGCATAGTCGACGATGACGTGATAGTCGTTCGCCGCGAAGAGCCGCCGCAAGCCGTCGACCTGCTTTTCCGTATGCACGCGCAGCGGCGAGCCTTCGGGCATCCACACTTGCGCGTACTTCTTCGCCGATGCGCGCCCGCGAAACGGCAGGATCAGGCCGCGCAGAATGAATTGCCACACGAATGACGGAATTTCGACGACGCGCGGATCGGACAGGAATTGCGCCAGATACTTGCGCACCGCCCGCGGCGTGGGCGCGTCCGGCGTGCCGAGATTGATCAGCAGCACCGCGACGCGATGCGAAGCGCTGGGCTGCGAGGGCAACTCGAGGTCGAAACGCATAAGGGAAGCGAGCCTGAAGATGGTCGTCGGAAAAGTTGAGGACCATTATAGCGGCGCGTTTCCGGACGCATCATTGGCCGAACGGCCTAGTGGCGCGCTCTTTCGCGGCGCGCCAAGATGGCGTCACTGATGACTGAGCGACATCGACAGCAAACGCGCGGTGATATCGACGATCGGAATCACGCGGTTGTACGCCATGCGCGTCGGGCCGATCACGCCGAGCGTGCCGACGATCTTCCCGTTGACCTCGTATGGCGCCGTCACGACGCTCATTTCCTCGATCGGCACGAGATTGCTTTCTCCGCCGATGAAAATCTGCACGCCTTGCGCGTGACTCGATACATCCAGCAATTGCAGGAGGCTCGTCTTTTGGTCGAACAAATCGAAAAGCTTGCGCAGCCGCGCCATGTCGGACGAAAGGTCCGCCACTTCGAGCAGGTTGCGCTCGCCGGAAATCAGCACGGTGTCAGTGGGGTCCGTCTCGGCGGTGCTCGCGACCACGGCCGCCTGCATGAGCGCGGTCATGTCGCCGCGCAACTGGTCGATTTCCTCGCGCAAACGGCGGCGTACTTCGTCGAAGGACAGGCCCGCGAAATGCGCGTTGATGTAATTGGAGGCTTCTACGAGTTGCGAAGGCGAATAGTCGCGTTGCGTGGCCATCATGCGGTTCTGCACGTCGCCTTCGGGCGTCACGATGATGAGCAGAATGCGCTTGTCCGACAGCCGCATGAACTCGATCTGCTTGAACATGTGGCTCCGGCGCGGCGTGAGCACGACGCCCGCGAACGAAGACAGATTGGACAGCACGCTCGCCGCCGCCGCGACGATCTTCTGCGGCTCCTCGCCTTGCAGGCGAGTCTTGACCGCGGTGGTCATGGCCTCGTCTTGCGGTGCTTCTACAGTCAGCATCGTGTCGACGAAGAGCCGGTAGCCGCGCGGCGTGGGAATGCGTCCCGCCGACGTATGCGGGCTCGCGACCAGCCCGAGGTCTTCGAGATCCGACATGACGTTGCGGATGGTCGCGGGGCTCAGTTCGAGGCCGGAATGACGTGATAACGTGCGCGAACCGACCGGCTGACCTTCGGCGATGTAGCGCTCGATCAACGTTTTGAGGAGGGTTTGTGCACGTGGGTCTAGCATGGGGAAATTTTAGCTCAACGTGTCGGATAGCGGCGAGCCGCGCCGGGTGGTCGGCATTCAACGTCCGCTCCATTCTAGCGACAAACGGCGAGCCTGCCCGCGTCATGCCGCACGGTCTCGTCGCGGCGCGCCCGGCGGCCATCGCCCACGGTTCTTTTCGCTCTCTGACTATGGTGTAATGCCGGCATGGAAATTGGCCAATTCAAGACCGTCGCCCTCGTGGGGCGCACCAACACGCCGGGCATCGAGGCGCCGCTGAGATCGCTCGCCGATCTCCTCAGGAGCCAGGGCTTCGAGGTCGTCTTCGAGGCGGGCACCGCGAAGGACGTCGGCGTGACGGAGTTCCCGGCGCTCTCCATCGCGGAGATGGGCGCGCGCGCGGACGTTGCAATCGTGCTCGGCGGCGACGGCACGATGCTCGGCATCGGACGGCAGCTCGCGCCGTATAAAACACCGCTCATCGGCGTGAATCATGGCCGGCTCGGCTTCATCACCGACATTCCGCTCAAGGCGATGCAGGAAATCGTCCCGCAAATGCTCGCCGGCCAGTTCGAGCGCGAGGAACGCAGCCTGCTCGAAGCGCGCATCGTGCGCAACGACAAGCCGATCTACCACGCGCTCGCGTTCAACGACGTCGTGGTGAATCGCAGCGGCTTCTCCGGCATGGCGGAGCTGCGCGTGTCGGTGGACGGCCACTTCATGTACAACCAGCGTTCCGACGGACTGATCGTCGCGACGCCGACCGGCTCGACCGCCTACGCGCTGTCGTCGGCGGGGCCGATCCTGCATCCGCAATTGCAGGGCTTCGTGCTCGTGCCGATCGCGCCGCATTCGCTGTCGAACCGGCCGATCGTGCTGCCCGACGATTCGAAAGTGACCATTCAGATCATCGGCGGTCGCGACGTCAACGTGAACTTCGACATGCAGTCGTTCACCGCCGTCGAACTGAACGACGCGATTGAAGTGCGGCGCTCGAAGCATACGGTGCCGGTGCTGCATCCGGTCGGCTACAGCACGTACGCCACGCTGCGCAAGAAGCTGCACTGGAACGAGCATCCGTCGCAGGATTCGTCCGCTCTCTGATCTGCCAGAACTTCCTTCCCCGAAGCGTCCATGCTCCGTCATCTTTCCATTCGAGATTTCGTCATCGTCGCCACGCTGGATATCGATTTCGATCCAGGCTTCACGGTCTTTTCGGGTGAAACCGGCGCGGGCAAGTCGATCCTCATCGACGCCCTCGCGCTAACGCTCGGCGCGCGCGGCGACGCGAGCGTCGTGCGCGCCGGTCAGGCGCGCGCCGACATCACCGCCGAATTTTCGACGCATCCGCTCGTCGTGCGCTGGCTGGACGAACACGCGCTCACGCAGGATGCCGATTCGGTCATGCTGCGGCGGGTGATCGATTCGGGCGGCCGCTCGCGAGCGTTCATCAATGGCACGCCCGCGACGCTCGCGCAGTTGCGCGAAGTCGGCGAAATGCTCGTCGATATCCACGGCCAGCACGCGCATCAATTGTTGATGCGACCGGACGCGCAACGCGAACTCTTCGACACGCACGCGCAGTTGCTCGACACGGCCGGCGCGGTGAATCGTGCCTGGCGCGCGATGCGCGACGCGCAGCAAGCCGTCGAGACCGCCCAGAATCGCGACCGCGAGCTGCAACTGGAACGCGAGCGTCTCGCGTGGCAACTGAGCGAGTTCGACAAGCTCGCGCCGCAGCCCGGCGAATGGGAAGAAGTGAGCGCGGAGCATCATCGGCTGTCGCATTCGGCGAGTCTCATCGACGGCGTGCAGGGTGCGCTCGGCGCGCTCTCCGAATCCGACGAAGCGATGATCTCGCAGCTCGGCGCTATCATCTCGAAGCTGCGCGGCCTGTCCGATATCGATCCCGCGTTGAACGACGTGCTCGCGTCGCTCGAACCGGCGGAAATCCAGTTGCAGGAAGCGTCGTATTCGCTATCGCACTATGCGCAGCGGCTGGAGCTCGATCCTGACCGGCTCGCGCAAGTCGAAAGACGCATGGAGCAACTGCACTCGACCGCGCGCAAGTTCCGCCTTCAACCCGAAACGCTGCCGGAAGAACACGACGCGCGCCGCCGCCAGCTCGCCGAACTCGATGCCGCCGCCGATCTCGATGCGCTCAACGCCGCCGCCGAGAAAGCGAAGAGCGAATATCTCGCGCAAGCCAAGGTGCTGTCCAAGGCGCGCGCGAAGGCCGCGAAAAATCTGTCGAAAGCGGTCACGGAAGGCATGCAGGAGCTGTCGATGGCAGGCGGCAGCTTCGAGGTCGCGCTCGTGCCGCTCGCCGAAGGCGGCGCGAACGGGCTGGAGCAGATCGAATTCCGCGTCGCGGGACACGCGGGCGTCGCGCTGCGGCCGCTCGCGAAAGTCGCGTCGGGCGGCGAACTGGCGCGCATCAGTCTTGCGCTCGCCGTCATCGCGAGCACGGCGAGTCCGACGCCCACGCTCATCTTCGACGAAGTGGACACGGGCATCGGCGGCGGCGTCGCGGAAGTGGTCGGGCGTCTGTTGCATCAGCTCGGCCGCGACCGTCAGGTGCTGTGCGTCACGCACTTGCCGCAAGTGGCCGCGCGTGGCGATCAGCATTTCCAGGTCGCGAAATCGTCGGACGATGCGGGCGGCACGGTGAGCACGGTAAAGCAACTCGATCGCGCAAAACGCGTGGAAGAAGTCGCGCGCATGCTCGGCGGTCTCGAAATCACCGCGACCACCCGCAAGCACGCGAAGGAAATGCTGGCGGCTTAAGCATCCGCGTCAGCCCGCCGACGCCACTGCGAACACGCGGTCCCACAGCGCCGTCACCGCGTCGCGTTCGGTCTGAACCGTGGCCGGATCGACGCGCGCCTTTTCCATACCGTCGAGCCGCAGCGTGTGCTGCAGCTTGCGGTAATGGCGATACGCCGCGCCGATCGCATCGGCTTCTGCTTCGGCGATCAATCCGCTTTTCGCGGCGATCTTCAACAGCGTGATATTCCCCGCGTTGCGCAGAAACTCGCGATGCTCGCGCGCGTGCAGCAACACCCAGTACTGAACGATGAACTCGATATCGACCATGCCGCCGCGATCGTGCTTCAGATCGAACAGGTCGCTGCGATTCGGATGGCCATCGGCGACGCGCTGGCGCATCGACACGATCTCGCGCGCAAGCGCGGCCGCGTCGCGTTCCATGACGAGCACGTCGGCGCGAATCTGCTCGAACTCCGCGCCGATTTCGGCATCGCCCGCGCTGTAGCGTGCGCGCGAAAGCGCCTGATGCTCCCAGACCCACGCCGTGTTCGCCGCGTCGCCCTCGCGAATCTGATAGCGGCGAAACGATGCGAGGTCGGTCACGAGCAGGCCCGATTCGCCATTCGGCCGCAGACGCAAGTCGACGTCGAAGAGCGTGCCCGCGCCCGTCGCCGACGTGAGCCACGTAATGAGGCGGCGCGTGAACATCGCGTAGATGTCGGAGGCCGCGTCGTCGGGATCGTCGTACAGAAAGATGAGGTCGAGGTCCGACGCGTAGCCCAGTTCCTTGCCGCCGAGCTTTCCGTACGCGATGACCGCAAAGCGCGGCGTCTCGCGATGCCGCTTCGGGAACTGCTTCCACACGGTCTGCACGGTGACGTCGAGCACGGCGTCGGCGAGTTCGGAGAGACGGTCGCTCACGTGCTCGACGCTCAGATGCCCGGCGAGATCGATCAGCAGAATGCGAAATACTTCGGCCTGATGCGCGTGACGCAGCAGATCCATTTGATGTTCCGCGTCCTCGGCGGCATCGAGCCGTGCGATCAGCGAGCGTTTGAACGCGGCCCAGTCGAACGGGCTGGCGATGGCTTCGTCGTCGAGCAATTCATCGAGCAATTGCGGATGGCGGATCAGATAGCCCGCCGCCCAGCGCGACCCCGACAGCACCGAGAGCACGCGCGCGAGCGCCGCCGGATATTCGGTCAGCAGCGCGAGATACGCGCCGCGCTTGGCCGTCGCTTCGAGCAGATCGAAAAGCCGCATGATGGTGTCGGCGCGGCGCGGCGCATCGATCGACTGCACGGCTTCTATCGAGCGTTGAGCGACGATATCGAAGCGTTCGCGGCTCTGCGACGGCAAGCCGGCGTAACGCGCCGAATTCCACACGCCCGTCAGACGTGCGAGCACCGGCGCCGGGTCCGCGAAGCCGAGTTCCATGAGGCGCGCGGCGAGCTCTTCCTGCGCGGAATCGTCGGCGAGCGCGCCGCTCCAGATCCACGACGCCACCGAATCCTCCGCGACGCCGCAGCCGCCCTGCCCGCTCACCTTGTCGGCGAAGATCGCGTCGAACTGCTGCTCGACGAGCTCGCGATGCGCGTCGAGTGTTTCCATCAGCGCGGCGTAGTCCGCGAAGCCGAGCGATTTCGCGAGCAACGCGCGCTCGTCGTCGGCGACGGGCATCGCGTGCGTCTGTGCATCGTTGCGGTATTGCAGCCGGTGCTCGACCGTGCGCAAAAAGAGATAAGCGTCGGACAGCGCCTTGCACACCTGCGGCGCGAGCAGGCCATGCGCAGCGGCGCGTTCGAGCACCGCGAGCGTCGGACGAATGCGGAAATCCGCTGCCTGTCCGCCTCGAATCAACTGAAATACTTGCGCGCTGAATTCGATCTCACGAATGCCGCCGCGTCCGAGCTTGATGTCGTCGGCCTTGTCGGGGCGCATCGACGCGCGCCGCCGCGCTTCCTGCCGAATCTGCTGATGCAGCGAGCGGATCGCGGCGATCACGCCGTAATCGAGATAGCGCCGGTAGATGAAGGGCGTCGCGATGGCTTCGAGCTGCTTCGCGAGACGCTTCGCCGAATCGCTCTTCGTCTCCGAGATGAGCCGGCCCTTGATCCACGCGTAGCGCTCCCATTCGCGGCCCTGCACGTAGAAATACTCTTCGAGCATGCCGAGACTGCACACGAGCGGGCCGGAGTCGCCGTTGGGACGCAGCCGCATGTCGACGCGAAAGACGTAGCCGTCTTGCGTCATTTCCGCGAGCGCGCCGATCAGCCGCCGGCCGAGCCGTGTGAAGAATTCCTGCGTCGGGAGTGCCGAGCGCGTGCCGCCCGAGGTTTCGCCGTCCTCTTCGTAGACGAAGATCAGATCGATATCCGACGATGCGTTCAGCTCGCGCCCGCCCAGCTTGCCCATGCCGACGACGCCGAGCGTGAGCCGCTCGCCGTCCGGTCCGCGCGGCTCGCCGAAGAGCGCTTCGAGATCGGCCGACAGCACCGCCAGCGCGCGCTGCACCGTGACTTCGGCGAGATCGGTCATCGCGCCGGTGACTTCGGCGACATCGGCGGTGCCCGCGAGATCGCGCTCCATCACCGTGCAGAAGACTTCGGTCCGCAAGCGGCGCAACGCGGTCTTGAGCGCGGCTTCATCGAGCACGCCGCTTTCGGTGCAAGGCGTGCAGTGCGCGTCCAGCCGCGCTTCGATCCACCCACGCGTGATGCGCGTCTGCGCCCATTGCGCGACATTCGACGCCAGTTCGGGACGCGCCGAGTACGCGCGCGCCGCATAGTTGGAATAATCGGAACTGAGAAGAGTTGCGTCGGTCATGAAAGGTTAGGTTCGCTCATTGCTTCCGGAAAGGCATCGCGGTATAACACCGCGCCGCAAGTCTTGCCGGGCGCGGCTCAGCGAGCCTCCACGAGTGCGCAGGCAGCGGCCGTCGCCGCAATGCCCGTGTTACATTTCAGCGTCAAACACGCAAAACTACCATATCGCCGAACAGCAGCAGCATGTCCGACAGCAGACGATCCGTCGACCCGACCGAAGTTGGACAAGCCAGGCCCAGCGGCAACGCCGAGCGCGTGCTTGCGCGCGTCTTCAAATTCCTTCTCGTCATTGCGGCCATCGCGTATTTCGCGGTGGCGGGCGTGTATGTCGGCCTGCGCTATATCGTCATGCCGCAGGTCGATTCGTTCCGGCCGCGGATCGAGCAACTCGTCTCATCGCAGATTCACGCCCAGTTGCGCATCGGCAGGATTTCCGCGCGATGGTCCGGGCTCTCGCCGACGATCGATATCGACAACCTGCGCATCGACGCCGCCGATGGCTCGCCGGGCCTCGCCGTGCCGCACGCGAGCGCGAGCATCGCGTGGGGATCGCTGCTGCATCTGCGGCCCAAGCTCGCCGATCTGACCGTCGACGGACCCGATGTCATCATCGCGCGCAACGCCGATGGCGCGGTTACTGTCGCGGGCGTGCCGATTCCCACGCATCGCACCGGTTCGAACGCATTCACGACCTGGCTGCTCGGCCAGGACCGCATTCTTCTGCGCGATGGCACGCTGCGCTGGCGCGACGCGCAGCGCGCCGCGCCCGAGATCGCGTTCAAGCGCCTGCACCTCGCGATCGTCAACGACGGCGCGCGTCATCGGCTTGCGCTCAAGGCGCCCGCCGATGGCGACGTGCTGCACGGCCCGCTCGATTTCCGCGCGGACTTCCGTCATCAACCCTTCTCGGCGATGGGCGCGCCCGCGAACTGGACCGGCCGTCTCTACGTTTCGACCGGTCCCGTCGATCTGCCGACGCTCGCGCGCTACGTGAAGCTGCCGTTCCAGATGTACAGCGGCCGCATCAACAACCAGATCTGGCTGAACTTCGCGGGCGGCCAATTGCAGAACGCGACCGGCGACCTGACCGGCGCGAACGTCGCGCTGCGCACGCGCCCGACGCAGCCGCGCCTCGATCTTCCGATCGCCAGCTTCAACTGGAACATCGACAAAAGCGACAACGCGTACACGCTCGATCTGCGCGACCTGCACGCGGAGTTCGGCCAGTTGCCGCTCGACGACGGCACGCCGGTCGCGCGTCTGCTCGTGTCGCGCGCGCTGACGGCCACGTACCGGCTGCCTTCGGTCGGCAAGGGGCAATTGCTGCGGCTGACGGGCGATAGCGTCGATATCGGCATCCTCGCGGAATTCGCGCGTGCGCTGCCGCTGCCGGCGAAGATCCTCAACGAGCTCGTGCGCTTCAATCCGCGCGGCCAGGTGTCCGATTACACGATCTACACCGAGCGCGCCGCGCCGAAGACCGAGGAAGAAGCGCAGCAGCAGCGCAAGAAAGGCGACGCGCCGCTTCTGCACTACGCGTTCAAGGGCGATCTCAACGGCCTGAGCGTGCAGGCGCAGGAGCCGCCGCCCGGGCTCACGATCAACAACCATCCGCGCGCGGGCATTCCGGGCGTCGAGAATCTGTGGGGCAGCGTCGACGCGAACGAGAAAGGCGGCCACATCACGATCGACACGAAGAACGTCGCCGTCACCGTTCCCGGCGCGTTCGACGATCCGCGCCTCGTCTTCGATTCGCTGCAAGGCCGCGCGCGCTGGACCGTCGCCGATGCGATCGCGCCCGGCGAACTGCGCCGCGCGTTCACGCTGCATCTGGAGACGCTGCGCGTGAAGAACGCGGATGCCGAAGGCGAGGCCACCGCGGACTACTGGAATCAGGGCCACGGGCGCGGCAATCTCGATCTGAAGGCGAAGGTCTCGCATCTGAAAGTGACGAGTCTCGTGCGCTATCTGCCGACGAGCCTCAACGAGCGCGTGCGCGTCTATCTCGGCCATGCGCTGCAGGCGGGCGTCGCGAAGAACGGGACGATCGAAGTGCACGGCGATCTCACGCGCTTTCCGTACGCGAAATTTCCCGATGCGGGCATCTTCCGCATCGAGGCGCCGTTCACCGGCGGCAAGTTCGATCCCACGCCCTTCCCGCCGCGCAAGATGGCCAACGGCCTGCCGAACTTCTGGCCGGCGTTCGAGGGTATCGACGGGACGTTCACGCTCGCGCAGAACAAGCTCGGCTTCGATATCGGCCGCGGGCATTATCGTGGCGTGAAGGTCTCGAAGGTCGTCGGGCGCATCGACGATACGGGCAATCGCGAAACCAAGCTGTGGATCGACGGCAAGGCGCGCGGCCCGCTCGCCGACATGCTGAAGTACGTCGACGACAGCTCGCTCGGCCTGATGGCGAAGCACGCGACCCGCAAGATCGACGCAAAAGGCAACGCGGATCTCGCGCTCACGCTCGGCATTCCGCGCTATCGGCCGCCCGCGCCGCAGCCGCCGATCAAGCCGGAGTACAAAGGCTCGCTCACCTTCGCCGACAACGAAGTCAGGTACGCCAATCTGCCGCCGCTCTCGCATCTGCGCGGCCGTGCCGATTTCGCCGCGAAAACCGTCACGCTCAATGGCCTCTCGGCGCAATTGCTCGGCGGCGATGTGCGCGCCAAGGGCGGCGTGCAGGCGGACGGCAGCTATGCGTTCGACGTGAACGGACGCATCGGCGCGGATGCCGCGGGCCGCCTCAACAAGCCGATGACGCCGCAAGTCGCGGCTTTCATGAAGCGCATCGACGGCGCCGCGCCTTACGAGATGCACGTTCACGGCGCCAAGAACGCGCTGCCGGTCGTGCAGGCGAGTTCGGATCTGACCGGACTCGGCATCGATCTGCCCGCGCCGTTCGGCAAGGCGAAAGGCGCGCCGATGCCGCTCACCTTCAGCTTCCAGCCATCATCGGGCGGCGCGCCGGATCTGCATGACGCGCAGTTGAACGTCGGCCCGGTGGCCGCGCATTACGTGTTTCAGCAGATCGGCAAGGCTCAGGTCAAGATCGATCCGCAGAACGTCGCCGAGCCGATGAACATGCGCGCGCGCGTGAAGGTCGTGCGCGGCGCGATCGGCCTGAACAAGCCGGCGGATTTGCCGGCCGAAGGCGTGAGCGCGACCGCCGATCTGAACGAATTCGATGCCGATGCCTGGCGCAAGACTTTCGCCGAACTCAGCGCCGCGATGCCTGACTCGCCCGCCGACGCGAACGCGCCGCGCGCACCGATGAGCGAGAACGTGAAGCAATTCATCCCAACGCGCGCCGCCATCCATTTCACGACGCTCAATCTGCTCGACCGGCGCTGGGAGAACGTCGCGATTGCCGCGAGTGAAAGCGAGACCGGTCGCACATGGCAAGCGAACATCGCGTCGAATCAGATGTCGGGCGATGTCTCGTGGACGCCCGGCGCGAAGAAGGAAAGCCCGGGCGCGTTGCAGGCGCGCTTCGCGAAGATCGTGATTCCGGAGAAGAAGGAGCACGATGCCGCCGGCAAGCTCGTGATGAAGCCGCCGCGCAACATGCCGACGATCGATCTCATCGTGAACGAGATCGTGTTGCGCGACCACGACCTCGGCCGGCTCGAAGTCGACGCACATAACGAAGTCATCGCCGATGAGCCGATCTGGACGCTCGACAAACTCGAACTCGCGAACCCCGACGCGACGCTCACCGCGAACGCGACGTGGCGCACGCTGCCGGGCGGCGTCGTGCAGGCCGCCGCGCAACCGGACGCGATGCGCAGTCAGGCCGATGACGTCACTCCGCGCCGCACGTCGCTCAACTTCAAGCTCGACGTGAAGAACGGCGGCCAGTTGATCGACCGTTTCGGCGCGCCGCACGTGGTCGGTTCGGGCAGCGGAACCGTGTCGGGTCACGCGGCGTGGAACGGCGGGCCGACTGCCGTCGACGTGAACACGCTCGATGGCAACGTCGCCGTCGATCTGCGTCACGGGCAGATTCTGCGTGCGCCGGGCTCGGCGAAGTGGCTCGGCGTCTTCAGCCTGCGCAGTCTCGCGAGCCTGTTGACGCTGCATTTCGAGGATGTCGTCGGCAAGGGCCTGCCGTTCGAGAAGATCACCGGCAACGCGACGATCGTCGATGGCATCAGCCGCACGGACGACTTCCTGATGGTCACGTCGCCGGCGCGCGTGCAGATGCAGGGCATCGTCGATATGCCGAAGCAGACGCAAGACCTCCACGTCAAGGTGATTCCGACCGTCGGCGCCGGCGCGGTCGCACTGGGCGCGGCGGTCATCAATCCGCTGCTCGGCCTCGGCGCGCTCGCCGCCGATCTCGCGCTGTCGGCGTCGATTCAGAAAGCGTTCGCGCTCGACTATTCGATCACCGGCTCGTGGAGCAAACCCGTCGTTAAGCGGCTCACTGGCGATCAGGGTAAGATCGAAACACCCCCCGCCGCCGTGGCTCCGGCCGCTGCCCGCTGAAAACGGGCGTTCGGCGGCGCGGTTTTCGTCCCCTTTTTAGACAGCGCACCCAAGACATGAGCGAAAGATCGAGCGAAAGCGCGGCCCCGTTTCAGGTCGCCGCGCTGCAGATGGTCAGCGCGCCGGATCGCGACCGGAATCTCGCGGACGCCGGACGGCTTATCGCCCAGGCTGCGCGAAGCGGCGCGCAACTGGTGCTCCTGCCCGAATATTTCTGCTACATGGGCTTCAAGGACACCGATAAGCTCGCGATCCGCGAAACGCCGGGCGACGGGCCGATCCAGCGGTTCCTTTCCGACGCGGCGCGCGAACACGGCGTATGGATCATCGGCGGGACGTTGCCGTTGCAGTCGCCGGAACCGGATCGCGTGATGAACACGACGCTCGTCTTCGATCCGCGCGGACAGCAGGTCGCGCGCTACGACAAGATTCATCTGTTCAATTTCGAAAAGGGCGAGGAATCGTTCGACGAAGCGCGCACGATCTTTCCGGGGAACGAAGTACGCTCATTCGACGCGCCGTTCGGACGCGTGGGATTGTCGGTGTGCTACGACCTGCGCTTTCCGGAGTTGTATCGAAAGCTCGGCGATTGCGCGCTGATGGTCGTGCCATCCGCGTTCACTTACACGACCGGCCGCGCGCACTGGCAGACGCTGCTCACGGCGCGCGCCGTCGAGAATCAGTGTTATGTGCTCGCGGCGGCGCAAGGCGGCAATCACGAGAACGGACGGCGCACGTGGGGTCACAGCATGCTGATCGATCCGTGGGGCGAAATCGTCGATGTGAAGGATGAAGGACCGGGCGTCGTGATCGGCGGCATCGATCTGAAGCGCATCGCCGCCGTGCGACAGAGTTTGCCGGCTTACCGGCATCGCGTGCTCCGTTGAAGCGCGCGCGAACTTGAAGACGCGGGTTTCTCCCCGCACATGATGTGAGCGAATCGGAACGTAGAATAGGCTGCAAATCGTCTGCAAATATCATCGAACTCGTCACAGAACACGCAATAGGCACCGCATGAATATCATCGAACCCGGCATTCGTAACCTGGTCACGGCGAAGGACGTTTTGCTCACGCCCTACGGCCTCGACGAAGGCCTGATCACCCGCACGCTGGCGGAAATCTTCACGCATCGCGTCGATTACGCGGATCTCTATTTCCAGTCCACGCGCAGCGAAGCGTGGAGTCTCGAAGAAGGCATCGTCAAATCGGGCAGTTTCAGCATCGATCAGGGCGTCGGCGTGCGCGCCGTGTCGGGCGAGCGCACCGCGTTCGCGTATTCCGATGACCTCTCGCCCGAATCCATCCGTCAGGCCGCGATCGCCACGCGCGCGATCGCCAAGGCGGGCGGCGGCAAGCACAAGATCAAGCCGGCGAGCACGCTTACGGGCGTGTCGGGCCGCGATCTTTATCTCGCCGCCGATCCGCTGCATTCGCTCGACGCCACCGCCAAGGTGAAATTGCTGGAACGCGTCGAGCAAATGGCGCGGGCGAAAGATCCGCGCATTACGCAAGTGATGGCCGGCATGGCCGGCGAATACGATGTCGTGCTGGTCGCGCGCAGCGACGGCGCGCTCGCGGCGGATGTGCGCCCGCTCGTGCGCGTCTCCGTGACGGTGATCGCCGAGCAGAACGGCCGGCGCGAAATCGGCACCGGCGGCGGCGGCGGACGTTTCGACTACGGCTATTTCACCGACGCGATCCTCCAGAAGTACGTCGACGATGCCGTGCATGCCGCGCTCGTCAATCTCGAAGCGCGCCCTGCTCCGGCCGGCGCGATGACCGTCGTGCTCGGGCCGGGCTGGCCCGGCGTGTTGCTGCACGAGGCGGTCGGACACGGCCTGGAGGGCGATTTCAACCGCAAGGGCTCGTCGGCGTTCGCGGGACGCATCGGCGAGCAGGTCGCGGCGAAGGGCGTCACCGTCGTCGATGACGGCACGCTGCCGAATCGGCGCGGCTCGCTCAATATCGACGACGAAGGCAATCCGACGCAGTGCACGACGCTGATCGAAGACGGCATTCTCAAGGGCTACATTCAGGATTCGCTGAACGCGCGCCTGATGAAGATGCCGGTGACGGGCAACGCGCGCCGCGAATCGTACGCCGCGCTGCCGATGCCGCGCATGACCAACACGTACATGCTCAACGGCGACAAGGATCCGCAGGAGATTCTGGCGTCGGTGAAGAACGGCCTGTATGCGGTGAACTTCGGCGGCGGTCAGGTCGATATCACCAACGGCAAGTTCGTGTTCTCGGCGTCCGAGGCGTACATGATCGAGAACGGCAAGATCACGTATCCGGTGAAGGGCGCAACGCTGATCGGCAGCGGGCCTGAGTCGCTCAAGTACGTGACGATGATCGGCAACGACATGTCGCTGGATAGCGGCGTCGGCGTCTGCGGCAAGGAAGGACAGAGCGTGCCGGTGGGCGTCGGTCAGCCGACGTTGCGTATCGAGAAGATGACGGTCGGCGGCACGGTCTGATGGTTCATGCGGGATTTCCGCATCGGATGCGTGTCTTTGCGGTGTCGCCGCATGATCCGATGCGGATTGTCCGCGTTCTCGTAGCTGCGGGGTTGTCAACGCCGTGCGTTTGAGGTTATAAAAGCAGTCACAACTTTTTTGACACGCCTTCGATCCATCATGTCCGCCAAGTTTTATTTTTATTTTTTTTGGCATCTCAGACCGCTGGCGGATCGAGAGGGTGAGTCGTACACAGGTTGAAAGACCGAATTCCCGAAAAAACCGCCAGCGAGTCTGGCGGTTTTTTTTCGTCTCATAGTTTGATTCGCACGCTGCCGCTGGAGAACCGACATGCCCCCGCACAATACCGATGACGTTCGTATCCGTGAACTGAAAGAGCTGACCCCGCCCGCGCATCTGATCCGCGAATTCCCTTGCGCCGAGCCGGTTTCGGAGCTGATCTATAACGCACGGCAGTCGATGCACCGCATTCTTCATGGGATGGATGACCGGCTGATCGTCATCATCGGGCCTTGCTCGATTCATGATCCCAAGGCCGCTATGGAATACGCGGGGAGGCTGATCGAGCAGCGTCGTCGCTTTGCGGGTGAGCTTGAGATCGTGATGCGCGTGTACTTCGAAAAGCCGCGTACCACCGTTGGATGGAAGGGGCTCATCAACGATCCGTATATGGATAACAGCTTCAAGATTAATGATGGATTGAGGGCTGCGCGGGAATTGCTCATGCATGTCAATGAGCTTGGGCTGCCGGCTGGGACCGAATACCTCGACATGATTAGCCCACAGTACATCGCCGATTTGATTTCGTGGGGGGCGATTGGGGCTAGGACGACGGAATCGCAGGTTCATCGGGAATTGGCTTCGGGGCTGTCGTGTCCTGTTGGGTTCAAGAATGGCACTGACGGAAATGTAAAGATCGCCGTCGACGCGATTAAGGCGGCTTCGCAGCCGCATCATTTTCTTTCAGTGACCAAGGGCGGGCATTCGGCGATCGTTTCTACCGCGGGGAATGAGGATTGCCATATCATTTTGCGCGGAGGGAAAGCGCCTAATTATGATGCTGCGAGTGTGGATGCGGCTTGCTCGGATATCGGGAAGGCGGGGTTGGCGGCGCGTCTGATGATCGATGCGAGTCATGCTAATAGCTCGAAGAAGCATGAGAATCAAATTCCGGTTTGTGAGGATATTGGTAAGCAGCTTGCGGCTGGAGATGAGCGGATTGTCGGCGTGATGGTGGAATCGCATCTCGTTGCCGGGCGGCAGGATTTGAAGGAAGGGTGCGAGTTGACGTACGGGCAGAGTATTACCGATGCCTGTATCGGGTGGGATGAGAGTGTCGGCGTGCTTGAAGGACTGGCGGAAGCGGTCAAGCAGCGGCGGGTTGTGAGGGGTGGAGGAAACTAGTAACTCTACTCTTGCGGAGGTGCGGAAAAAGATAATTCGCACCTCGCCTAAAGATCCTTTTTCAAAACGGGATCTGATGCCTCAATCGCGCCTTAAAGTTAGTTAAATAAATCGCATGATCTTCGTACAGTTTGATTTTTATGCGCGACTCAACTGTCCGGAGAGTTGATTTTCGGCAATCTTGGCAGAGTGCAACATTAATATTTGCCTTCAACGATACAAGGACGAAGAATTTTTCTTGACTGAGCAAGACCCAGCCAATCTGAAAAAACGCTCACTGCCCCGCGAAGCTAACATGCCAAGTATTTCCGCATAGGTGAAACGCAAATCAGCATGCAGTTGATTCGCCCGCTCCGCTTCATGAATCGATAGATGAACTGGTAACGAGGTACGTACATGCTCAAGACCTAGCGCCGCCACAACGCATCCTCGCCACCGTCAGCACGGTTTAAGATCCTCGCCAGTACGAACATCAAATCCGACAACCGATTCACATACCTCCGCGGCGCCTCATTAACCCCAGCAGTTTCAATGCGCCGCAACGCGACAATAGCCCTCTCTGCCCGACGGCAGACAGTGCGCGCAACATGCGCCAGCGCCGCCGCCCTTGACCCACCCGGCAAAATAAATTCCTTGAGCGGCGGCAATGTCGCGTTGTACTCCTCCAGCCACGCGTCTAGTTGAGCGAGATGCGATTCCTGAATCATCGAATGCCCCGGAATCGACAACTCGCCGCCGAGATCGAACAAATCGTTCTGGATCCGAGTTAAAGCATCGCGCACATCTGAAGGCATCGGCTCACAAAGCAAAACGCCGATACACGAATTCAACTCATCCACATCCCCGATTGCAGCAATCCTCGCATCGTCCTTGGAAACGCGGCTTCCATCGCCAAGACCCGTCGTTCCATCATCGCCGGTACGCGTGGCGATCTTGCTCAAGCGGTGACCCATCATCGACTCCTGAAAAGCGGACAAAAACCCCGACCCATTATAGGCACGCGCCTCCGCGCGAAGCCCGCGGCGCCGACCGGCTCCCCGACGGCGTAAAATGAGATACAAAGCCACGCCCAGAACAGAAACCAAAGCCGCACCGCCCGGAGACACGCACGTGAATCACCCGACCGAACATCAGGCGCTTCAGAAACGCCCCTTCCCCGCCGCGCTTCTCGATGCCCTGAAGCAGCAATTCGCCGACCGCGTCTCCACTGCGCAAGCGGTGCGCGAACACCACGGCCGCGACGAATCGCCGTTCGATCCGCAACTTCCCGATGCCGTCGTCTTCGCGCGCAGCACCGACGAAGTGCAAGCCATCGTCAAGCTCTGCGCCGAACACGACGTCCCGATCATCCCCTACGGCAACGGCTCGTCGCTCGAAGGCCATCTCCTCGCGGTGCAAGGCGGCGTCTCCATCGATTTGTCGGAGATGAACCAGGTCGTCTCGATCAACGCCGAAGACCTCACCGTCACCGTGCAGCCCGGCATCTCGCGCAAGCAACTGAACGAAGCGCTCAAAGACACCGGCCTCTTCTTTCCGATCGATCCGGGCGCGGACGCGAGCATCGGCGGCATGTCCGCGACGCGCGCCTCCGGCACCAACGCCGTGCGCTACGGCTCGATGCGCGAAAACGTCCTCGCGCTAACCGTCGTCCTCGCCGATGGCCGCGTCATCAAAACCGGCACGCGCGCGCGCAAATCGTCGGCGGGCTATGACCTCACGCGTCTTTTCGTCGGCTCGGAAGGCACGCTCGGCGTCATCACCGAAATCACCGTGCGCCTCTATCCGCAACCCGAAGCGATTTCGGCGGCCGTGTGCGCGTTTCCGTCGATGGGCGACGCCGTGCGCGCCGTCATCGAAACCATTCAGATGGGCGTGCCGATCGCGCGCGTCGAATTCGTCGACAAGCTCGCCGTGCGCGCCATCAACAAGCATTCGAATCTGACGCTGCGCGAATCGCCGATGCTGTTCTTCGAATTCCACGGCACCGAATCCGGCGTCGCGGAACAGGCGCAGACGGTGCAGGACATCGTCGCGGAAAACAAAGGCGAGGACTTCGAGTGGGCGACGCGCCCCGAAGATCGCAGCCGTCTCTGGAACGCGCGCCATTCCGCCTACTTCGCGATGCTGCAACTGAAGCCCGGCTGCCGCGCCGTCACGACCGACGTCTGCGTGCCGATCTCGCGCCTCGCCGAATGCGTCGAGGAAACGGAGAAGGACCTGCAAGGCTCGTACTTGCCGAGTCCGATCGTCGGGCATGTGGGCGACGGCAATTTCCACGTCGCGATGCTGCTCGATCCGGCCAAGCCCGAAGAGCTCGAAGAAGCCGAGCGCATCAATCGGCTCATCGTCGGACGCGCGCTGAGGATGGGCGGCACCTGCACCGGCGAACACGGCGTCGGGCTGCACAAGATGGGCTTTCTGATCGACGAACACGGCGAGGACGCCGTCGACACGATGCGTGCCATCAAGCAGGCGCTCGATCCGAAGAATCTGATGAATCCGGGGAAAATCTTCGCTTTCGAAGGCTGACGAAGTCGCGCAAGATGCACGCATGAAGACGCGGCGCCGACCGCGCGGTCATCGAACAAGGAGGAGACGTGAACGCACCCGACGAGCTCAAAGCCGAGCAGATGTCGCCGAATCTGCCGCACGAAGACGCGCCCGCGCTGACCGAAGATCAGCTCGCCGCGCGTCAGCGTGAAGTCGTGCAGGCGCTGATGGCCGTGCTGCCGACGCACTGTCTGCTCTTTCGCGAGGAAGACACGGCCGCGTACGAATGCGACGGCCTCGCCGCGTATCGGCGTTTGCCGCTCGCCGTCGCGCTGCCTGAAACTGAAGCGCAGGTGCAGCGCGTCGTGCAGATCTGCGCGCGTCTCGCCGTGCCGATCGTTCCGCGCGGCGCGGGCACTGGCCTCTCCGGCGGCGCGATGCCGATCCGCCACGGCATCGTGCTGTCGCTCGCGCGCTTCCGGAAGATCATCGAGGTCGATCCGTACGCGCGCACGGCGACCGTGCAACCGGGCGTCCGCAATCTCGCCATTTCGGAAGCCGCCGCGCCGTTCGGCCTTTACTACGCGCCCGATCCGTCGTCGCAGATTGCGTGCACGATCGGCGGCAACGTCTCCGAAAACTCGGGCGGCGTGCACTGCCTGAAATACGGGCTCACGGTTCACAACGTCCTGCGCGTGCGCGCGGTGACGATGGACGGCGATGTCATCGAATTCGGCTCGCTCGGCCCCGATGCGCCCGGCCTCGATCTGCTCGCGGTGATGATCGGCAGTGAAGGCATGTTCGCGATCGTCACGGAGATCACCGTCAAGCTGATTCCGAAGCCGCAGACCGCGCAAGTCATCATGGCGAGCTTCGACGATGTCGTGAAAGGCGGCAACGCGGTTGCCGCGATCATCGCGGCGGGCATCATCCCGGCCGGACTCGAAATGATGGACAAGCCCGCGACGCGCGCCGTCGAGGAATTCGTCAACGCGGGCTACGATCTCGACGCCGCCGCGATCCTGCTATGCGAATCCGACGGCACGCACGATGAAGTCGCCGAGGAAATCGTCCGCATGACGGCGGTGCTGCGCGAACACGGCGCATCGCGCATCCAGATCTCGCGTTCAGAAGCCGAGCGCCTCAAGTTCTGGTCGGGCCGCAAGAACGCCTTTCCGGCGGCGGGCCGCATCTCGCCGGACTATTACTGCATGGACGGCACCGTGCCGCGCCGCGCGATCGGGCCGCTGCTCGCGCGCATCGAAGAGATGGAGAAGAAGTACGCGCTGCGTTGCATCAATGTGTTCCATGCGGGCGACGGCAACATGCATCCGCTGATTCTCTTCAACGGCAACGATCTTGACGAGTGGCATCGCGCGGAAGCGTTCGGCTGCGACATCCTGGAGGCGTGCGTCGAACTCGGCGGCACGGTGACGGGCGAGCATGGCGTCGGCATCGAGAAGATCAATTCGATGTGCGTGCAATTCTCGCCCGAAGAGCGCGACGCGTTCTTCGCCGTGAAGCGCGCGTTCGATCCGCCGGGTCTGCTCAACCCCGACAAGGGCATTCCGACGCGCGCGCGCTGCGCCGAATACGGCAAGATGCACGTGCGCGGCGGCCTGTTGCCGCACCCCGAGTTGCCGCGCTTCTAGCCGGGAGAACGCGTTCCGCTATCCACGTTTCCCCGCGTGTGGCGCCGTTAAGCGGCCGGTACAATCGACCGGACTGCCATAGAAAACCAGAATTCGAGAGCGGAACACCCATGGAACAGGACGACGTCGTCGCCGGCTGGTCGGAGAGGATCGCCCGCGCCACAGAAACCGGCACGCTGCTGCGTATCCGCGGCGGCGGCACGAAGGACTGGTACGGTCAGACGCTCCAGGGAGAGATCCTCGACACGCGGGCGTATCGCGGCATCATCGCGTACGATCCGGCGGAGCTCGTCATCACCGCTCGAAGCGGCACGCCGCTCGCCGAAATCGAAGCGGCGCTGCGTGAGCATAATCAGATGCTGCCGTTCGAGCCGCCGCATTTCGGGCGCAACGCGACGCTCGGCGGCTGCATCGCCGCGGGGCTTGCGGGCCCGCGACGCGCATGGACCGGCGCGCCGCGCGACTTCGTGCTCGGCGCGGTCGTCATGAACGGCCACGGACAAGTGCTGCACTTCGGCGGGCAAGTCGTGAAGAATGTCGCGGGCTATGACGTGTCGCGCCTGCTCGCCGGATCGCTCGGCACGCTTGGCCTGATTCTCGAACTGTCGATCAAGGTGCTGCCGCGCCCCGTCGCCGAAGCCACGCTGAAATTCGACATGCACGCGACAGACGGCGTGCGCAAGCTCAACGAATGGGGCGGGCATCCGCTGCCGATCTGCGGCAGCGCGTGGCGCGACGGCACGCTCGCGCTGCGTCTCGCGGGCGCCGAAGCAGCCGTGAAAACCGCGCGCAACACGCTCGGCGGCGAGGTCGTCGATGCGGTCGAAGCCGACCGATTCTGGATCGGCATGCGCGAACAGACCGATCCGTTCTTCGCTGTCATCGAACCGCGTTCGGCGCTGTGGCGGCTCGCTTTGCCGTCGATCGCCGAGCCGCTGCATCTGCCGGGCGCGCAACTGATGGAATGGGGCGGCGCGCAACGCTGGTGGATCACCGACACCGATCCGCAAACCGTGCGCATCAGCGCGAAACAGGCGGGCGGCCACGCGACGATCTTCCGCGCCGGCTCCGCCTACGATCGCAATGCAGGCGTTTTCACGCCGCTGCCCGCGCCGCTCATGAAAATTCACCGTGGATTGAAAGTTGCGTTCGATCCGGCGCGCATCTTCAATCGCGCGCGTTTGTATCCAGACTTCTAGGCGCATCGATGCAAACCAATCTCGCCGATTTCATCCGCGGCACGGCCGATGGCGACGAAGCCGACGCCATTCTGCGCAAGTGCGTGCACTGCGGCTTCTGCACGGCGACCTGCCCGACGTATCAGTTGCTCGGCGACGAGCTCGACGGGCCGCGCGGGCGCATCTATCTGATGAAGCAGATGTTCGAAGGCGCGCCCGTCACGCGCAGCACGCAACTGCATCTGGACCGCTGCCTCACCTGCCGCAATTGCGAAAGCACGTGTCCGTCCGGCGTGCAATACGGCAAGCTCGTCGAGATCGGGCGCAAGGTCGTCGAAGAAAAGGTCGAGCGGCCGATGCGTCAGCGTCTGCAACGGCGTCTGCTCGCAAGCTTCCTGCCGAACAGCACGCTCTTCACGCCCGCGATGAAGCTCGGTCAGCAGTTCCGCGGCATTCTTCCGCGCAAGCTGCGCGCGAAGATTCCGCTGCCCGAGCGCCCGCTCGCCGCGCCGACCAACAAGCACGAACGCAAGATGCTGATGCTCGCCGGATGCGTCCAGCCGGCGATGATGCCCAACGTCAACACCGCGACGGCGCGCGTGTTCGACGCGCTCGGCATCGAGATCGTCACGGCGCCGGGCGCGGGCTGCTGCGGCGCGATCCGCCTGCATCTCGGCTACAACGACGACGCGCTCGACGACGTGCGCAACAACATCGACGCATGGTGGCCGTATGTCGAAAACGGCGTCGAGGCGATCGTGATGAACGCGTCGGGCTGCGGCGCGACCGTCAAGGAATACGCGCATCTGCTGCGCAACGATCCGGCGTACTCGGCGAAGGCGCAAAAGATCGTCGATCTCACGCGCGATCTCGCCGAAATCCTGCCGATGTACGAAGAAGAGCTCGTCGCGCTCGCGCGGCGGCGCGGCGTGCATACGGTCGCATTTCATCCGCCGTGCACGCTGCAGCACGGGCAGCAGATTCGCGGACGCGTCGAGCATCTGCTGACCGCGCTCGGCCTAGAAGTGCGCCTGCCTGCGGACAGCCATCTGTGCTGCGGATCGGCGGGCACGTATTCGGTCTTGCAGCCGAAGCTCTCGTACACGCTGCGCAATCAGAAGCTCGACCGGCTGGAAAAGCTGGAACCGCAGATGATCGTGTCGGCGAATGTCGGCTGCATCGCGCATCTGCAAAGCGGAACGTCGACGCCCGTCACGCACTGGATTCAACTGCTGGAACATCTGCTGTACGGTTGAGGCCGCTTCGTATAATGAGCGGCTCGACCGTCCCGAGCCTCAAGCATGTCCATCGCCCAACATCTCGAAGAAGTCCGGCAACGCATCGCGAAGGCGGCGCACGAAGCGTCGCGCGATGCGGATTCCGTCAAGCTGCTCGCCGTGTCCAAGACCTTTCCCGCCGACGACGTGCGCGCCGCCTTCGAAGCCGGCCAGCGCGCGTTCGGCGAGAACTACGTGCAGGAAGGCATCGCGAAGATCGCCGAGCTCGCGGATCTGCGCGGCGAGATCGAATGGCATTTCATCGGGCCGCTGCAATCGAACAAGACGAAGGTCGTCGCCGAGCAGTTCGACTGGGTGCATTCCATCGATCGCCTGAAGATCGCCGAACGTCTTTCCGCACAACGTCCGCCAAGCGCGCCCGCGCTCAACGTATGCGTGCAGGTGAACGTGAGCGGCGAGGCATCGAAGAGCGGCGTCGAACCGGATGAGGCCGCCGCGCTCGCGCATGCGGTCGCCGCCCTGCCGGGCTTGCGTCTGCGCGGCCTGATGGCGATTCCCGAACCCGCCGAAACACTCGACGCGCAACGCGAACCGCACGCGCGCCTGCGCGAACTGATGAACGCGCTGCGCGCCGACGGCCTCGATCTCGACACGCTCTCGATGGGCATGTCCGCCGATCTCGAAGCGGCCGTGCTCGAAGGCGCGACGATGGTCCGCATCGGCACCGCGATTTTCGGCGCGCGCAATTACACCAACTGACTTCACCATCAACCATGAAAATTGCATTCATCGGCGGCGGCAACATGGCCGCGGCGCTCATCGGCGGTCTCATCAAGCGCGGCACTGCGCCCGCTGACATCTATGCCATCGACATCAACGACGAAGCGCGCGCGCGCACGGCGAAGCAATTCGGCATCGCGACGGGCGCGGCTGTCGACGAAGCGCTCGCCGGCTACGACGCGATCGTGCTCGCGGTGAAGCCGCAAGTGCTCAAGAGCGTGGCCGAAGCGCTCGCGCCGCATCTGTCGAAGCAGACGATCATCAGCATCGCGGCCGGCATTCGCGCGACGGATCTTTCGCGCTGGCTGAACGGCTACGCGCAGATCGTGCGCACGATGCCGAACACGCCCGCGCTGATTGGCATGGGCGTGACGGGGCTCGCCGCGCTGCCTGGCGTCGCCGATGCGGCGAAGGCGCTCGCGTCGCAAGTGCTGGAAGCCGTCGGCACGGCCGTCTGGTTCGACGACGAAGCGAAGCTCGACGCCGTCACCGCGATCTCCGGCAGCGGCCCGGCCTACGTGTTCTATTTCATCGAAGCGATGCAGGAAGCCGCGCGCCAGCTCGGTATGGATGAGGAGCAAGGGCGCGCGCTCGCGGTCGCGACCTTCACCGGCGCGGCGCAACTGGCCGCGCAATCGGGCGAGCCGGCGAGCGCGCTGCGCGAGCGCGTGACGTCGAAGGGCGGCACGACGGCGGCGGCGCTCGCATCGTTCGAGGCGCAAGGCGTGAAGGATGCGATCGTGCGCGGCGCGCTCGCGGCAGAAGCGCGGGCGAGAGAGATGGGGGATGAGTTGGGCGGGGCTTGAGGGCGCCGCGCTCTCAAAGTTTCTGCACGACGAATTCTATGCCGCATTCCGAGAATGCGGTGCGCGTCTGATCGTAGCGCTCCATGCCGTGCAGGAAACTGTGATCCAGAAGCTCGACCTTCTTGATGCTGACTTCGCGCTCGAAACTGCGCAGCAAATCCACAACGTTGATCGAAACGGGCGACCAGCTTTCCCGCTTGTATAGGGTGAACGTGTGCTTGTGGTCGCCGTTGAACGTGGACGGCCACATGCCCTGCTCGTAGAGATCCTCGTCCGGCACGGTGATGACGAGATGGCCGCCCGGCTTGAGCACGCGCAACCAGTGGCGCATCGCGACACGCGGGTCGATCATGTGTTCGAGGCAGTGCCCGGAATAGACGAAATCGAAGCTGTCGTCCTGAACGTTCTCGAGATATTGCGCGTCGCCCTGCTCCCACTCGTAGACCGTCACCCTGTCGATACGCGGAAACAACGATCGATACAGCGCGATGCTGTCATTGCCGCCGCCGATATCGAGCCCATTGCCCACGAGCCAGCGATTGCTGAAACGAGCGTCGAGCAAGCGGCGGTTGAGCGAGATGCAGGTCGTGCCGGGAACGCCTAGGGTGAGCGCGAACGGCTGCGTCTGGTCGCCGGGCAGCACCCATTTTTTCAGCGCGTATTCGCCCCAAGCGCGCGGCCACAGGACCGCGTAGCCCGTATCCTCGGAATGCCAGTGCAGCGTGTGCGAGGAGTCGAACGACGCAAGCAATTCGAGAAACGCCGCTTCCTGATCGAAGCCGTTTTCGGCCCAATCCGGAAGCGTCCCGCAGCTTGTCTGAAACTCGCGCCGGTAGATGCGTACATCGTCCAGCACGATAAGCGCGTCACTGGCCCGCCCGCGCATGAGTTCAAGTTCCGCGAGCAACGGCAGGCGCTCGGTCGGAGAGTGTTCCTGACTCATGTAACTCTTGCCGCCATGGTCCGCGCCCGGATAGTGTGCGTCGAGAAACACGAGGCAGCGCTGTTCGGCGAGCACGCCGGTCACCGAATCGGAGCGCAGGAAGGTGAGACTGTCCGCGTTCACCACATTGAGCCGCTCGCTTTGTTCCGCTTCGGCGAAGAGCGGTTCGAAGATTTCGCAGGACAGCGCTTTCGCGAAACCCGCGCCCAAGGCGGCACGGCACGAGTCGCCTCGTCCATAGCCGGTCTCGATGAGATGCGTGACTCCGTTTCGGGATGCGAGTCCGGCTAGATCGAAGCGAGCGAGAAAACCCATGACTGACACATTGGAAGTAAAGCAAACGAACGAATGCAGCCGCGCGGAAATACCCCGCGGCGTTCGGTTGGCTTGTCGAAGGAAGGCCGGCGCGTTCGCAATCGAATTGCCGGGCGGTGTATAGCGCGTCTTTCAGACGCGCCCAAAGGATTAGCTAGTTGCCTAACTTGGCGAACTTATCAAAAGATAAGACCGCGAGACTTCAATGTGAACAAATTTGTCGTTCTCAGACCATTTCGCAGGCCGGAATAAAACAGCGGGCGGCGCGATGTCGCAACGTGCGTTGCACACGTTGCGGCACCCGATCCACGCGAACGGGATCAGTTCGACAGTGCATACTGCAATGCAATCCCCGCAAACAACATCCCGCCGAGCCAGTTGTTATGCCTGAACGCGGCGAAGCACGCCATGCGCTCACGATTGCGGATCAGCCCGTAGTGATAAACCGCGCAGCCCGCCGCTGCGAGCCAGCCGAGCCAGTAGGGCCAGCGGAAGCCCAGCGCGACGCCGATGCCCACGTAAATCGCGAGCGTTATCGCGTAGCAGAGCATGACGGCAAGCACGTCGTATCGCCCGAAGGTGAGCGCGGACGTGCGAATGCCGATCTTGATGTCGTCGTCGCGATCGACCATCGCGTATTCGGTGTCGTACGCGACCGACCAAAACACGTTCGCCGCGAGCATGATCCACGCGAGCATCGGCACCTGGTTCTGCACGGCGGCGAAGGCCATCGGAATGCCGAAGCCGAACGCGATGCCCAGATACGCCTGCGGGATCGCGAAGAAACGCTTGGTGAACGGATACGAACCCGCCACGAACAGCGCGAACACCGACAGTTCCTTCGTGAGCGTGTTGAGCGGCAGGATCAGCAGGAACGCGACGAGCGAGAGCGCCGCCGCGAGCGCCACGGCTTCCCACGCCTTGATCTTGCCCGATGTGATCGGCCGCTCCGCCGTGCGCTTCACGTAGCGGTCGAAATCGCGATCCGCGTAGTCGTTGATCGCGCAGCCCGCCGAGCGCATCAATATCGTGCCGACGATGAAAATGACGAGCAGCATCGGCGACGGATGGCCGCTCGACGCGATCCACAACGCATTGAGCGTCGGCCACAAGAGCAGCAGGCTGCCGATAGGCTTGTCGAGGCGCACGAGGCGCATGTAGAGCGGAAAACGGGCGAACATGGCGGACCCTGGGAGCGAAATTCACAACGAGCTATTTTAGATCAGCCCGAAAAGCAAAAACCCCGCGTGAAAGCGGGGTTTCGTCATGTCGAGGCCGAGCGCTTCAGGCCAGCATCGCGCGCAGCATCCACGCGGTCTTCTCGTGCGTCTGCATGCGTTGCGTGAGCAGGTCGGCGGTCGGCTCGTCGTTCGCGGCTTCCGTCGCCGGGAAGATCTCGCGCGCGGTGCGGACGACGGCTTCCTGGCCTTCCACGAGTTGGCGGATCATGTCTTCGGCGGCCGGCACGCCGTCCGCTTCCGGAATCGACGACAGCTTCGCGAAGTCCTTGTAGCTGCCCGGCGCGTGCACGCCCAGTGCGCGAATGCGTTCGGCGATCGAATCGACGGCGAGCGCCAGTTCGTTGTACTGGGTCTCGAACATCAGATGCAGCGTGTTGAACATCGGACCCGTGACGTTCCAGTGAAAGTTGTGGGTCTTCAGATACAGCGTGTACGTGTCGGCCAGCAGGCGGGACAGCCCGTCGGCGATCTTCTTGCGGTCTTTGTCGCTGATGCCGATATTGACGGCGGGTGCAATGCCTTTCTTCGCCATGATGACTCCGAGAGAGAGTTGATTCGAAAGGTGCGAACGCCGCGCGCAAGAGCTTGCCGCGCGGCGTTTCGAGCGTTCGACAGTTTATCGTATAAACGGGGAACGATTCATTGCACGGCGACGCTATCACGCGCCCGCGACACCGCCCGCGACGATCAGCCCGTATCCCGCCGCGACGATCCCGAACGCGATCGCGACGCGCACGCCGCGCGATGCCCGAACGCTCGTTGCGTCGATCTGCTCGACGGCCTGTGCGATGTGATGCAACGCCTGAGACATGATGTGTTCTCCCGTGTTTCCGAAAGCGCCGCCGTCAGACGGCTGCGGTGTCCTGCTCTTCGATCGTCTGCCCGAGCTTCGCGAGCGCATCGATCACGCCTTGCGCATACGCCGGATCGATACGGCGGAAATGCCCGATCTGCCGCGCGACGATCTCGTTCGGCACGCCATGAATGTGCCGCGCGATGTTGCCGAAGAAGCGTTCGCGCTGGGCTTCGTCGAAGAGTCTGAAAAGCGCTGCCGGCTGGCTGTAGTAATCGTCGTCCTCGCGATGGTCGTAGCGATGCACCATCCCGCCCGCTTGCGGCGGCTCGTTTGCGTTCACGTCCTGCGCGAATTCGCCGTAACGGTTCGGCTCGTAGTTCACGCGGCCGCCGAGGTTGCCGTCGGTCCGCATCGCGCCATCGCGATGAAACGTGTTCGCGACCGGCGTACGCGGCGCATTCACCGGAATCTGATGATGGTTGACGCCGAGCCGATAGCGCTGCGTGTCGCCATAGGAGAAAAGACGCCCCTGCAACAGCCGGTCCGGCGAAAAGCCAATGCCCGGCACCACGTTCGCCGGCGTGAAGGCGGCCTGCTCGACGTCCGCGAAGTAGTTCTGCGCATTGCGATTCAGCTCGATCACGCCGACGTCGATCAGCGGATAGTCCTTGTGCGACCACACTTTCGTGATGTCGAACGGATTCACCTTCGACTTCGCAGCCTCGTCTTCCGTCATCACCTGAATGCGGAAATTCCAGCGCGGGAAATTGCCTTTGTCGATGTTGTCGACGAGATCGCGCTGCGCGCTCTCGCGATCGGCGGCGATCACGGCGGCGGCTTCGGCGTCGGTATAGTTCTCGAGCGGCTGCTGCGACTTGAAATGGAACTTCACATAGAAGCGCTCACCGTCGGCATTGATGAACGAGAACGTGTGCGATCCGAAGCCGTGCATTTGACGGTAGTTCTTCGGGATGCCGCGGTCGCTCATGAGAATCGTCACCTGATGCAGCGATTCCGGATGACGCGACCAGAAGTCCCACGCCGCGACATTGCTGCGCATATTCGTGTACGGATCGCGCTTTTGCGTGTGGATGAAGTCGGGAAACTTCAGCGGATCGCGGATGAAAAACACCGGCGTGTTGTTGCCGACGACGTCCCAGTTGCCCTCTTCCGTGTAGAACTTGATCGAGAAGCCGCGCACGTCGCGTTCGGCGTCCGCGGCGCCGCGCTCGCCCGCGACTGTGGAAAAGCGCATGAAGATCGGCGTTTCCTTGCCGATGTCGGCGAACAGCTTCGCCTTCGTGTAGCGCGAGATATCGTGGGTGACGCGGAACATGCCGAAAGCGCCCGAGCCCTTCGCGTGCACGCGGCGCTCGGGAATCACTTCGCGGTCGAAGTGCGCGAGCTTTTCGACGAGCCAGAAGTCTTGCAGCGTGACCGGGCCGCGCGGACCTGCGGTCTGCGAGTTCTGGTTGTCGCCGACGGGTGCGCCTGCTGCGGTCGTGAGTCGTTGAGTCGTCATCGTGATGCTCCTGTTTTTGAGGTTTGGCGTGAGATGAATGCGGATCGGCCGCGCGTCATGCGGCGCTCGCGAAATCGGCGAGGATCGAGACCGCCATCTGGCGAAGGTCACTCCAGCGGTCGAAGAAGGTCGCGGCGGTCATGAAATCCTCTCTGTGTCGTCATCTGAGAAGGATCGTAACGCAAGCTATCGGTTTTTATAATTCGATTAAATTTATATATGCGATAGATCAAGCGAAGTGCCGGTTTCGCTTGCGCGCGCTACCGCAAAAAAGAAAACGCCGCGCTCCGTTGCCAGAGCGCGGCGTTTCGTGGGGACAGCCGAGTCAGTTCACGGCGACCGGCATATCGAGCTTTTTCACGCCCGGCAGATCGCAATTGGCGATTGCGTCGCAGATGGCGTCGATCGCGGGCATGCGCGTGAAGCTCTTGCGCCACGCGAGCACGACGCGCCGGTCCGGCACGGGTTCGTCGAACGGTACGTAGCTGAGCAGACCAGAATCGATGCCCGCCGCGTGCGGCTTCACCTCGCTCACCGACATGCGCGGCAACACGGTAATGCCGACGCCGCTCGCGACCATATGGCGGATCGTTTCCAGCGACGAGCCTTCGAACGTCTTCTGGATGCCGTCCGCGTTCTGCGAGAAGCGCATCAGTTCCGGGCACACGCCGAGGACGTGATCGCGGAAGCAATGGCCGCTGCCGAGCAGCAGCATGGTTTCCTGCTTGAGATCGTCCGGATCGATCTTCGCACGGTTCTCCCACGCGTGCCCCGACGGCATCGCGACGACGAACGGCTCGTCGTAGAGCGCGCGCACCATCAGGCCGGTTTCAGGGAACGGCAGCGCCATGATCGCGACATCGATTTCGCCTTGCTTCAGGAGCTCGATCAGTTTGAGCGTGTAGTTCTCCTGGAGCATGAGCGGCATCTGCGGAACCGACTTGATCATCTGCTTGACGAGCGTCGGCAGAAGGTACGGTCCGATCGTATAGATCACGCCCAGACGCAGCGGTCCGACGAGCGGATCCTTGCCCTGCTTGGCGATTTCCTTGATGGCGAGCGTCTGTTCGAGCACGCGCTGCGCCTGCGTCACGATCTGCTCGCCGATCGGCGTTACGCTGACTTCGCTCGTGCCGCGCTCGAAGATCTGCACGTTCAGTTCGTCTTCGAGCTTCTTGATTGCCACCGACAAGGTCGGCTGGCTGACGAAGCACGCCTCGGCCGCGCGGCCGAAATGCCGTTCACGCGCGACCGCGACGATGTACTTCAATTCGGTGAGGGTCATTGGAGGCCAATGAAATACATTGATTCGATAGGTTTGAGTTATACACCCGCCGGCTGCCGTTCGACAACTTTTGCCGATTCGCCGGTCCGCGCAGGTTAAATAGGGACCGACATGGCCCGCGCGAGTTCAGTCAAGCCTTCAAATAGTGCTCCCGCGCGCCGAGCCAGCGCGCCAGATGGCGCGTGACGGCGTCGGGAAACTGCGCAAGCATCTGATCGGCGGCGGCGCGCGCCGGTTCGATCAGCCAGCCGTCGTTTTCAAGACTCGCGAATCGCAGCATCGCTTCGCCCGATTGCCGCGCGCCGAGAAACTCGCCGGGACCGCGAATTTCCAGGTCGCGCCGGGCGATCTCGAAGCCATCGGTCGTTTCGCGCATCGTTTGCAGCCGCGCACGCGCCGTCTGCGACAACGGATTCGAGTACATCAGCACGCAGATGGACGCCGCGCTGCCCCGCCCCACGCGTCCGCGCAACTGATGCAACTGCGCGAGGCCGAAGCGCTCGGCATGCTCGATCACCATCAGCGATGCGTTCGGCACGTCCACGCCGACTTCGATCACCGTCGTCGCGACGAGCAATTGCACTTCGTTGCGCGAGAACGCGTCCATCACGGCGGCTTTTTCGGCGGGTGCGAGCCGGCCATGGACCAGCCCGACGCGCAGTTCCGGCAGCGCGGCGACGAGCGTCTCGTAAGTCTCGACGGCCGTCTGAAGCTGAAGTGTCTCGCTTTCTTCGATCAGCGGACAGACCCAATACACTTGCCTTCCGGTCAGCGCCGCCTCGCGCACGCGGCCGATGATCTCGTCGCGCCGTCCGTCGGACACTACTTTGGTGAGAATCGGCGTGCGGCCGGGCGGCAGTTCGTCGATGGTCGAGACATCGAGATCGGCGTAGTACGTCATGGCGAGCGTGCGCGGGATCGGCGTCGCGGACATCATCAGTTGATGCGGCTGGAAATCGGCTTTTCCGTCAGCCGCGTTCAGCGCCTTCGCGCGCAACGCGAGCCGCTGCGCGACGCCGAAGCGATGCTGCTCGTCGACGATCACGAGCCCGAGGCGCGCGAATTCGACCGCGTCCTGAATGATCGCGTGCGTGCCGATGACGAGTTTCGCCGTGCCGAGCGCCGCTGCTTCGAGCGCGGAACGCTTGTCCTTCGCCTTGAGACTGCCCGCGAGCCACGCGACCGTGACCCCGAGCGGCTCTAGCCAGCCGCGCAGCTTGCGCGCGTGCTGCTCCGCGAGAATTTCGGTCGGCGCCATGAGCGCGGCCTGATAACCCGCGTCGATGGCCTGCGCCGCCGCGAGTGCCGCGACGATCGTCTTGCCGCTGCCGACATCGCCCTGAAGCAGACGCTGCATCGGATGCGCGAGCGTCAGTTCGCCCGCGATTTCCGCGACCACGCGCTGCTGCGCGCCAGTCAGCGCGAACGGCAGCGCGCGCAACAGACGCACGACGAGCGACGCGTCGTCGTCCGGCGCACGGCGCGGCATCGCGGGCGCGGCGCGCGTGCGGCGCTCTTCATGCGCGCGCTTGAGCGACAACTGCTGCGCCAGCAGTTCCTCGAACTTGATGCGCGTCCACGCCGGATGCGTGCCGTCGATCAGCGCGGTTTCGTCGGAATCGGCGCGCGGATGATGGAGCGTCTTCACGGCGTCGAGCAGACCGGGCACGTTGAGCGGCTGCAAATGCGCCTTCGCGATCGGCGCCGGCAGCAGTTCGGGCAGATCGACCCGCGTGATCGCGTTGTCGATCGCCTTGCGCAAATACGCCTGCGAAATTCCCGCCGTCGACGGATAAACCGGCGTCAGCGCTTGCGGCAGCGGCGTGTCGTCATCGACGGGGCGTACCGCCGGATGCACCATCTCCAGCCCGAAAAAGCCGCCGCGCACATCGCCGCGTACGCGCAGACGCACGCCGATCGCCATTTGCTTGACCTGCGAGCCGTAGAAGTTGAGAAAGCGCAGCGTGAGTTCGTCGCCGGAATCGTCGTGGATTTTCACGAGCAACTGACGGCGCGGCCGATACGCGATCTCGTTGTCGAAAACGACGCCTTCGGTCTGCGCGATGTCGCCCGGAATCAGCTCGCCGATGGGCGTGATCTGCGTTTCGTCCTCATAGCGCATCGGCAGATGAAGGACGAGATCGATGTCGGATTTCAGGCCGAGCTTGGCGAGCTTGTCCGCCGTCTTGACGACGGTTTTCGGCTTTTCGTCCGCTTTCGCCTTCTTTTTCGCCGGCGCGGCGGCACGCGGCGCGTCCCTTTCCTCCAGGGTCAGCGGATCGGTCGTGGCGGCGGCGCGGCGGTCGGACAAGGGCATTGACTCTCTTCGCAAGTACAATATGAGGTTTGTTCGGCGCGATTGCACTTCGTTCGCGCCCGTTCGCGCTACGTTCAAGCCATGTTCACGCTTTCCGATTTCGATTTTAATCTGCCGCCCGAGCTGATCGCGCAGAACGCGCTCGCCGAGCGCAGCGCGAGCCGTCTGCTCGAGGTGTCCGATGGCGCGCTCGTCGACCGCCGATTCTCCGAGCTGCCGAACCTGCTCGCACCCGGCGATCTGCTGGTGTTCAACGATACCAAAGTCCTGAAGGCGCGCTTTCCCGGCCAGAAGGCCAGCGGCGGGCGCGTCGAGGTGCTGGTCGAGCGGCTGACCGGCGCGACCACGGCGCTCGCGCAGATCCGCGCGAGCAAGAGCCCGGCCGAAGGCACGACGATCCGCCTCGCGGATGCGTTCGACGTGACCGTCGGCGAACGCGTCGAGCCGTTCTACACGCTGCACTTCCCTGCCGAATGCCTGACGCTCATCGAGCAATACGGGCGCTTGCCGCTGCCGCCGTACATCGAGCACGACGCCGACGCCTACGACGAAACGCGCTATCAGACCGTTTATGCGGCAAATCCGGGCGCGGTCGCCGCGCCGACCGCCGGCCTGCACTTCGACGACGCGCTGTTCGCCGAACTCGAAAAACGCGGCGTCGAGCGCGCGACGCTGACGCTGCACGTCGGCGCGGGCACGTTCCAGCCGGTGCGCGTCGAGAACATCGCGGAGCACAAGATGCATAGCGAGTGGTACGACCTGCCGCAATCGCTCGTCGATCGCATCGCGGCGGTGAAGGCGCGCGGCAACAAGGTGATCGCGGTCGGCACGACGTCGATGCGCGCGCTCGAAGCCGCCGCGCGCGACGCCGCGCAAGCGAACCGCCCGCTCTCGGCGACGCAGGCCGAAACCGATATCTTCATCACGCCGGGCTACGCGTTTCGCGTCGTCGACCGGCTCGTGACGAATTTCCATCTGCCGAAGTCGACGCTGCTGATGCTCGTCTCCGCGTTCGCCGGCATGGATACGATTCGCGATGCATATCGTCACGCAATCGAGCAAAAGTACCGTTTCTTCAGCTACGGCGACGCAATGCTTCTGACTCGCCGCGACTAGTTTTCTCAACCGATGCGCTGGACTGTTTTCCAGTGGCAGGAACTCAAATGACCGCAACCCACACTCCGCCCGACAACGGGCTCAAGTTCGAACTGCTGACGACCGATGGCCAGGCGCGCCGTGGCCGTCTGACGCTCAATCACGGCGTCGTCGAAACGCCGATCTTCATGCCGGTCGGCACTTACGGCACCGTCAAGGCAATCCAGCCGCGCGAACTCGAAGAGATCCGCGCGCAGATCATCCTCGGCAACACATTCCATTTGTGGCTGCGTCCCGGTCTCGAAGTGATCGGCGCGCACGGCGGCCTGCACAAGTTCATGGGATGGAACCGGCCGATCTTGACTGACTCCGGCGGCTTCCAGGTATTTTCGCTCGGCGATCTGCGCAAGATCACCGAAGATGGTGTCACGTTCGCGTCGCCGATCAATGGCGACAAACTCTTCCTGTCGCCGGAAGTATCGATGCAGATTCAGAAGGTGCTGAACTCCGACATCGTCATGCAGTTCGACGAATGCACGCCCTACTCGACCAACGGCATTCCCACCTCGCACAAGGACGCCGCCGATTCCATGCGCATGTCGATGCGCTGGGCGAAGCGCTCCATCGACGAGTTCAACCGGCTAGGCAATCCGAACGCGCTCTTCGGCATCGTGCAGGGCGGCATGTTCGAAGACCTGCGCGACGAATCGCTCGCAGGCCTCTCGGACATCGGTTTCCACGGCCTCGCGATCGGCGGGCTGTCGGTCGGCGAGCCGAAGGAAGACATGATGCGCGTGCTGAATCACATCGGCCCGAAGCTGCCCGCCGACAAGCCGCATTACCTGATGGGCGTCGGCACGCCGGAGGATCTCGTCGCGGGCGTCGCGGCGGGCGTCGACATGTTCGACTGCGTGATGCCCACGCGCAACGCGCGCAACGGCTGGCTCTTCACGCGTTTCGGCGATCTGAAGATCAAGAACGCGACGCACAAGAACTCGATGAAGCCGCTCGACGAATCCTGCGGCTGCTACACGTGCCGGAACTTCACGCGCGGCTATCTGCATCATCTGCATCGCGTCGGCGAGATTCTCGGCGCGCAATTGAACACGATTCACAACCTGCACTATTACCTGCAACTCATTGGCGAAGTGCGCGAATCGATCGAAAATCATACGTTCGAGGCGTTTCGCAAGACGTTCGCGGAGAATCGCGCGCGCGGCGTGGATTGAAAACGCGCGGCTTCGTTGCGCCAAGCTTTACAATCTGCTTTCTACTGCTTGCGATAAGGCCCGCGAATCGTCCGTAACGGCTTGATGGCAAAGCGCATTCGGGCATTTTCGGGCAGGTGCGGGTGGTAGAATGCCGGGCTGACTTCCAGTCAATTATTTCGATGTAACAACGGAGAGACCAACGTGTCGTTCATTTCCAATGCCTTTGCACAAGGCGCAACCGGTGGCGCGGAATCGAGCCTGATGAGCTTCCTGCCGCTGATCCTGATGTTCGCGGTGCTGTACTTCATCATGATCCGTCCGCAGATGAAGCGTCAGAAGGAGCATCGCAACATGCTCGCCGCCATGGCCAAGGGCGACGAAGTGGTGACGAATGGCGGCATCGTCGGCAAGATCACGAAGGTGACGGACGCCTACGTCGGCGTGGAAATCGCCGAAGGCACGGAAATCACCATCCAGAAGGCGGCAGTGACGACCATTCTCCCGAAGGGCACGATCAAGTCGCTGTAAGGCCACTCGTTCCACCGCGTCCGGCGCGGCCTCGCTCACCGAGCCATCCGGGTCTTCAGACCGGCTCGTCGCGCATATCGCCGGACGCCCTCTCCTCCGAAGCCAACTTTCCGGTCGGCCATTCCCATGAATCGTTATCCCCTCTGGAAGTATGTCGTGATGCTGGTGGCGCTCGTCATCGGCCTCGTGTACACGCTCCCCAACTTCTTCGGCGAAGCGCCCGCAGTTCAGGTGTCGAGCGGCAAGGCGACGGTCAAGCTCGACTCGACCACGCTTTCGAACGTCGAAGCCGCGCTCGCCGCGAGCAACATCAAGGCCGACGAAGTCACCTTCGACAATTCGCAGCTGAACGCGAACATCCGCGTGCGTCTGAAAGACACGGACACGCAGCTGCATGTGAAGGATCTGCTTTCGAAGGCGCTGAACACCGATCCGAGCGATCCGCAGTACATCGTCGCGCTGAATCTGCAGAGCGCCTCGCCGCGCTGGCTGACGGCCCTGCACGCACTGCCGATGTACCTCGGTCTCGATCTGCGCGGCGGCGTGCACTTCCTGCTGCAGGTCGACATGGCCGGCGCGCTCAACAAGAAGCTCGACTCCGACGCCGCCGATGCGCGCACCTATCTGCGCGACCGCAATATCCGCGATGGCGGCGTGAACCGGGTCGGGCAATCGGTCGTCGTGAGTTTCTCGGATCAGGCGGGCGCGGACAACGCGCGCACGCTGCTCCAGACGGGCGTGTCCGAACTGCAATGGACGACGCGCCAGGGCGGTGATGGCTTTCAGGTCGTCGGCACGTTCTCGCCCGCCGCGCAGAAAGTCGTCGAGGACAGCGCGCTCAAGCAGAACATCACCACGCTGCATAACCGCGTGAACGAACTCGGCGTCGCGGAGCCGGTGATCCAGCAGCAAGGCTCCGACCGCATCGTGGTCGAGCTGCCGGGCGTGCAGGACACGGCGAAGGCGAAGGACATCATCGGCCGCACGGCGACGCTCGAAGCGCGTCTCGCGGATCCGGTCAACACCTATATCGGCCCGAACGACGCGGTGCCGCCCGGCGACGAAGCGTTCAAGCAGGGCGATCGCATCGTGCTGCTGCGCAAGCAGGTGATCTTCACCGGCGACCGCATCATCGACGCGTCCGCGGGCTTCGACGACCATCAACGACCTTCGGTCAATATCCGTCTGGATTCTGCGGGCGGACGCGCGGTGTCGTCCGTGTCGCGCGACAACATCGGCAAGCCGATGGCGATGGTGCTGTTCGAAAAGGGCAAGGGCGAAGTGCTGACGGTCGCGACCATTCAGTCCGAACTCGGCGACCGCTTCTCGATCACCGGCCAGCCGACGCCGCAAGCCGCAACCGATCTCGCGCTGCTCCTGCGCGCGGGTTCGCTCGCCGCGCCGATGGACATCATCGAGGAACGCACGGTCGGCCCGAGCCTCGGCGCGGACAACATCAAGAAGGGCTTCGATTCGGTCACGTACGGTTTCGCCGCGATCGCCGTCTTCATGATCGCGTACTACCTGCTCTTCGGCGTGTTCTCCATGCTGGCGCTGTCGGTGAACCTGCTGCTGCTCGTCGCCGTGCTGTCGTTGCTTCAGGCGACGCTGACCTTGCCGGGTATCGCGGCTATCGCGCTCGCGCTCGGTATGGCGATCGACGCGAACGTGCTGATCAACGAACGTATCCGCGAGGAACTGCGTAACGGCGCGCCGCCGCAGACCGCGATTCAGGAAGGCTTCAAGCACGCGTGGGCGACGATTCTCGACTCGAACGTCACGACACTGATCGCCGGCCTCGCGCTGCTCGCGTTCGGTTCGGGTCCGGTGCGCGGCTTCGCGGTGGTGCACTGTATCGGCATTCTGACGTCGATGTTCTCGGCGGTGTTCTTCTCGCGCGGCCTCGTGAACCTGTGGTACGGCGGCAAGAAGAAGCTGAAGTCGCTCGCGATCGGTCAGGTGTGGCGTCCGGAAGGCACGAATGCCGAAGCGGCCGCGGCGGCTTATCTCGCGGCGCAACGCGGCGATGAATCGCCCGTCGACGAAATCGTGAAAACGGCCAAGGGCAAGACGAAGACCGCAGTGGCCGCGCCGCGCCAGACCGAACAAGCGCCGGCGCGCACGGGCAAGCCGACGGTGCGCCGTCGTTCGGGCCCCGGCATCGATCAACAGAAACCGGGCGAGTCCCGCTGAATCCGCTGAGTCCGGAGCAATAGACAATGGAATTCTTCCGCATTCGCCGCGATTTGCCGTTCATGGAGCGCGCGTTGATTTTCAACGTGATTTCGCTCGTGACGTTCCTCGTGGCCGTATTTTTCCTCGTGCATCGCGGGCTGCATCTGTCGGTGGAATTCACCGGCGGCACGGTCGTCGAGGTGCAGTATCCGCAAGCCGCGCAACTCGAACCGGTGCGCGCGTCGATGTCGAAGCTCGGCTATCCCGACGCGCAGGTGCAGAACTTCGGCACGTCGCAGGACGTGTTGATCCGTCTGCCGCTCAAGCAGGGTTTGACGTCCGCGCAGCAAAGCGATCAGGTGATGACCGCGCTCAAGGCCGACAACGCTGCCGTGAAGCTGCAGCGCGTCGAGTTCGTCGGTCCGCAGGTCGGCAAGGAACTCGTGACGAACGGCCTGCTCGCGCTCGCGTGCGTGGTTATCGGCATCGTGATTTACCTGTCGTTCCGCTTCGAGTGGAAGTACGCGGTCGCGGGCATCATCGCGAACCTGCACGACGTGGTCATCATTCTCGGCTTCTTCGCCTATTTCCAGTGGGAGTTCTCGCTGTCCGTTCTGGCGGCGATTCTCGCGGTGCTCGGCTATTCGGTGAACGAGTCGGTGGTTATCTTCGACCGGATCCGCGAAACGTTCCGCAAGCAACGCAAGATGAGCGTGAAGGAAGTGATCGACCACGCGATCACGAGCACGATGTCGCGAACCATCATCACCCACGGCTGTACGGAAATGATGGTGCTGTCGATGTTCTTCTTCGGCGGCCCGACGCTGCATTACTTCGCGCTGGCGCTGACCGTCGGTATTCTGTTCGGCATTTACTCGTCGGTGTTCGTCGCGGCGGCGCTCGCGATGTGGTTCGGCGTGAAGCGCGAGGATCTCGTGAAGGACAAGAAAGACAAGTACGATCCGAACGATCCGAATGCGGGTGCGCAGGTTTGAGCGTTGCGGCGCACTGAAAGCTGAAACCAAAACGGGCCGGTCATCGTGACTGGCCCGTTTGCTTTCCGGCTCCCGAATTTCATCAAATTTCGACGCAAGAACAAAAGACAACCTCGACTTCGACTAGGCTCGAATCCGCACGCAATGCGCTGCCGAGCAAATCAGTCCGTTAACCGTACGTTATGTCGTCCTCACAGAAAAACAAAATCGGGATTTTCATCCCGACTTACAATCGCCCGGAATTGCTACGGAGTTGTGTCCTGCAACTGCTCGCCCAAACGCGACGCCCGGATATCATTTGCGTGCATCAGAACGGAGCCGGAGACAACTACGCATGGTGCGTCATGGATCTCGGCGCACCCGTAGTATGGATGTACACGCCCCAGAGCATTCCCCAAAACGACTGGTATCGGATTCCGTTGAATCATCTCATCCAGGAGGACTGCACTCATTTTTTCTGGATGGATCACGACGACATCTATCTCACCAATCACATCGAAACCTGCGTCGCCGAACTCGATAGCGGCTACGACTTCAGGATCTCAAAACATTGCGGCATCCTTATTTCCCGTTCGGAGAAATACGAGTACCTACCGCATGCTTTATTCAAGGACATTCACGCCACGGGCGGAATGAGCGCTTCGATGGCGTTCACCATGCCGTTCGCGACGGCGCTGTCCGCCGACCTGAGCAATCCCGAGTTCAACCACGTCTTTTCGGACGAAGTTCTAGCGCGCCATACCATGCCGCGTTTCCGCTGCCTGCAGTCGACAGAGAGAACAACCATCTACTTTTCTCATGCGATGTCGCTGTCGTCCGCACATTGGGTTCGTGAGGAAACGTCTTTCCCCGAGTATCGAAGCGATGCGTGAAATACGTCGAGCCGATAAGAACGACCGGGCCTGTCTTCGCGGACAGGCCCGTTTTCATTCAGGCGATGAAGCGCTCAGGAGCCTCCGCCCATCGCGCCGCCTCGCGCAATCGATCTTCGCAAAATGAAATGCACAGTTGCGACACCGCGGCGGAAAAGCCGCAGTCAGTCAACGTATCCCTGATATGTTCCGCGCTTACCGTCTCCAAGGCCAGCGCGCACCGATGTAGTCGTAGTCGAGAAATTCCGCGCGCCACGCGGACGAATCGACGACGTAGCCGTCCCACTGAATCAGCACCACCCAAGGCGTGCGGATGTGCTGAATGACTTGTTCCAGCACGAAATCGCTGTACTGTTCGCGCGAAGCAATATGCGGCGTACGCACAATGCGCGCTTTGGTCGCGATCTCTTCATGCGTGAACAACACGACATCGCCGAAGTCGCAGTGCGCGCTCGATATTTCCAGCGCCCGCGCGGCAAGCCGGGGATTGAGTGAATCGACAGCGCAAACGGTTACATCGCGGAGGTCGGGACGCAATTCATGGATCATGTTCGTTTTGGAATGCAGAGCAAATTTTGGAGCGCTTTCGGCTGGCAAGGAGCGGCCGGTCCTGGCGCACGCCAAACTACCATCCTTCAATTGGCAGGCGGCGATTGCCTGCAAAAATTGCCAAACCCAAAACTCGATCCACAAAAAAGGCTTCGCGCATGACACGCGAAGCCTTCTCGAAGCAGCAATGGAGCGCGAGTTACTGCTTCACGCCCTCAGCCTGAATATGCAGCACCGTCGTCAGGCTGAAACCGTACGACTTGCCGTAATCCATCCCGAAGTCGCCGCGATCGAAGGTCGCCGTCGCTTCGACGCCGCACACTTCCTTCTTCATCATCGGGTTCATGAAGCACTTGAAGCTCTCGATCTTCAGGTTCATCGGCTTCGTCACGCCGTGCATCGTCAACGTGCCGATCACTTCGGAAGGCTTGTCGCCGTCGAATTTGATCGACGTGCCCTTGTACTCGGCTGTCGGATACTTCGCGACGTCGAAGAACTCGGCCTTTTGCAGATGCTCGTCCAGCTTCGCATTGCCGGTGTTGACCGAAGCGATGTCGATCGTCACGTTCACCGTGCCGGTCTTCGCCGCGCGGTCGAGCGTGACTTCACCGCTGCTCTTGTTGAACTTGCCGCGCCACGTCGACACGCCACCGAAGTGGTCCGCCTCGAAGCTCGGATAAGTGTGGTTCGGGTCGAGCTTGTACGTGTCGGCGGCGAATGCGCTCACCGAGGCGCCGAACGACAGTCCCAATGCGAGCGCGCTCGCGGCAATGATCGAAAGCTTTTTCAAGTTCTTCTCCTGACTAACCAGATACGCTGACTATGCGTCGTGTGTGACAAAAACGCCGCTCACTTCTTCGCGGCAACGATGTGAAACTTGATGACGACGTCGTCCGCGACGATCGACGTATCTTTCCATTCGCCCGTTCCGACATCGAACTGGGTGCGCTTGATCGGCAGCGCGCCGTCGAAGGTTTCCGTCGCGCCCTGCTGCGTGACCGTCACCGGCACCGTGACCGTCTGCGACTTGCCCTTGATCGTGATCTTGCCGGTCACGTTGTACTTGTTGCCGCCCGCCGGGGCGATCGCGCTGGAGACGAACGTCGCGCTCGGATACTTGCCCGCGTCGAACCATTCCGCGCCGCGCACCTGCTTGTTGTAATCGTCGTCGCCGAGGTCGTAGCTGCCGGTGTCGATCGTGATGTTCGCCGAGCCCGCCGTCGGCTTCGCCGGATCGAACGCAATCTGCGCGCTGAACTTGTTGAACTTGCCGTCGGTGGGCACGTTCATCTGCTTCGACGTGGCTGTCACCGTGCTCTTGCTCATGTCTACCTGCGCATGCGCGCCCGCGATCATCGCGAACGAAGCAGCGGCTGCCATCCAACGGTTGAGTTTCACTTTCATGTGTGCCCTATTCAAACGGTTCGAACGAACAAACCGGTATTGGAAATCATAAGTACGCGATCACAATCAGCCGCCGGGAAACGCCTTGCCAACGGCGGGGAAACAATGACACGCGTTCATCTGAGAAACGGCAGCATGCGGCCGAGCAGGCCGTCGCGATCGACGAAATGATGCTTCAGCGCAGCCAGAACGTGCATCACGACGAAGAACAGCAACGTGTAGTTCAACGCGATGTGCACGATGCGCAGCGTCGCCTTCAGCGCCTTGTCCGGTCCGATGATCGTCGGCAGCGGCAGCACGCCGAGATACACGACCTGAATGCCGGCCGCCGAGCTGTACAGATAACCCGACACGGGAATGACGAGCATCAGCGCGTAAAGCAGAATATGCGTGAGATGCGCCGCGCCCTGTTGCCAGCGCGGCATGCCATCGGGCATCGACGGCGCCTGGTGCGTGGCGCGCCAGACGACGCGCAGCAGCGCGAGCGCGAACACCGTTACGCCGATCCACTTGTGCCACGAGAAGTATTTGAGCTTCGTCGGCGTGAAGCCCGGAATGTCCGTCATGATCCAGCCGAGCCAGAAGCCGCCCACGATCAACAACGCGATCAGCCAGTGCAGACCGATCGCCGTGGCGCTGTATCGTTGCGCCGGCGCGCTCGCCGTGATGCCAGCGGTGCTTTCCATATTGCTCTCACCCAAGTGTTCGATGTCGCACGGCCTGCCGCCGCCTGACGACAAGTGTTCAAGGCCGCCATGCTACCTCAACGATAACGAATTGCCAGCGCGCGCAAAAAGGCCCGCGCCGAACCGGCAAACCCAGTCCCGACGCGGCTTTGCGGGCTTTCGAGCCGGCTCGGCGAGCCTCGTGTGCCGCCCATGCAACGAACTATTCCATGCGTGCAACGGTCGATGAAGGCGCGAACCGCGACCGATTCCGGCATCGATGTATTAACGGGCGGCCAGGCAGTTTAATTCCGCTTGTAAAGAAGCGTTCTGTCCAAATTCGCCCGCCCCGCGCCATTTGATACCATGCTGCTACCAATCTCGCTGGCCCGCCGTTTGCTATGCCCGGTCGGAGCCGGTCTCGCGGCGCCCGACCAATACGCTCGACAAGCCTCGGGCCTCGACCATGAACGCGAATGAACGCGAACGAATCCGATGACCTGATCGCGTGTCACGAATGCGACGCGCTCTTCCATAAACGTGCATTGCCTCGACGCACCTCGGCGAAATGCCCTCGCTGCGGATCGCTGCTCTATCGAAGCATCTCGTCGAACCTCGACAAGATCTCGGCGATGACGCTCGCCGCGCTCTTCACGTTCCTGATCGCGCAAGGCTTTCCCATCGTCGAGCTGGAGGCGAACGGCCTCACGTCGGAGACGACGCTCATCGGCGCGATCCTCGCGTTGTGGAACGAGCAGATGGAAATCATGGCGGTGCTCGTCTTCTGCTCGACCATCCTGTTTCCGTTGTGCGAACTCGTTGCCCTGCTCTACGTGCTGCTTCCGCTGCGTTCCGGTTACGTGCCGCCTGGCTTCAACGCAATCCTGCGGGGCATTCAGCTCGTGCGTCCGTGGGGCATGATCGAAGTCTTCATGCTCGGCGTGCTCGTCACGCTCGTGAAGATGGTGAGCATCGCGCGCGTGATTCCCGAAGCGGCGCTCTTCGCGTTCGGCGCGCTGACGCTTATGTTCGCCGTCGTCGTGAGCTTCGATCCGCGCGCGTTGTGGGACATCGCGGCAAGGCTCGGTCCGCGCGGTTCGAAGCGCGTCACAACCACGGCGAGGCAAAAATCGTGAGCGATTCCATCGATCCGAAAACCGGCGAAGCGGCGCGCGAAACGCAGTTCATCACGGCGTCGCACGCGAATGTCGTGTCGTGTCATGCGTGCGGACTCGTGCAGCCGCTCGCGCACACCGTCGAGAAACAGCGCTGCACGCGCTGCGACGCCGTCGTGCACCGGCGTCATCCGGACAGCATCGCGCGTACGTGGGCACTGCTCATCAGCGCGGCGATTCTCTACATTCCGGCGAACCTCTTTCCGATCATGCATACGTCGTCGATTCTCGGTTCCGAGGACGACACCATCATGAGCGGTGTCGCGCTCTTCTGGAACGACGGCGACTATCCGCTTGCGGCGGTGATTTTCATCGCCAGCATTCTCGTGCCGATGCTCAAGCTCGTCACGCTCGCCTTTCTTACCATCAGCGTGCAGCGGCGCTCCACATGGCAGCCGCGTCAGCGCACGACGCTCTTTCGCATCGTCGAGGGCATCGGGCGCTGGTCGATGCTCGACGTCTTCGTCATCACGCTCACCATCGCGCTCGTGCGCTTCAAGTCGCTCGCCGTCATCACGCCGGGTCCGGGCGCGCTCGCGTTCGCGTCGGTGGTCGTGCTGACGATGATCGCGTCCATGCAATTCGACCCGCGCCTCATGTGGGACAACATCGAACCGTCAGGAAAGAAACATGACTAGTGCCCAAGGTCCGAACGACCCGAAGCAGCCCGCGCCGCCCGCCAGCAACGCCGGCAGCGGTAACGGGGACAAGGGCGGCCTCCCGCCGAACCTCCCCGAACCCGTGATCGAGCCGCGCAGCCGCTGGCTGCCCTCGCTCGTGTGGGTGATTCCGCTCGTCGCGGCGCTGATCGGCGTGATTCTCGTCGTGAAGACGGTGTCGAGCCGCGGACCGACCGTGACGATCAGCTTCGTTTCCGCGGAAGGCCTCGAGCCCGGCAAGACGAAAGTGAAGTTCAAGGACGTGGATATCGGCACGGTGAAGACGATCACGCTGTCGAAGGATCACGCGCGCGTGCTCGTCGACGTGCAGCTCACCAAGGAAGCCACCGATTTCGCCGTCAAGGACACGCGCTTCTGGATCGTGCGTCCGCGCGTTGCGGCAAGCGGCGTGACCGGCCTGTCGACGCTTTTGTCCGGCGCGTATATCGGCGTCGATGCGGGCAAGTCGACCGACGATGAGACTTATTTCGTCGGGCTCGAAACGCCACCCGCCGTCACCGGCGATCAGAAAGGCCATACGTTCACGCTGCACGGCGAATCGCTCGGCTCGCTCGATATCGGCTCGCCCGTCTATTACCGGCGCGTGCAGGTCGGCCAGGTCGTCGCGTTCTCGCTCGACAAGGACGGCACCGGCGTCACGCTGCAGGTATTCGTCACCGCGCCTTACGATCAGTACGTCGGCACCAACTCGCGCTGGTGGCATGCGAGCGGCGTCGATCTGCGGCTCGATTCGAGCGGCTTCACGCTCAACACGCAATCGCTCGCAACGGTCGTGCTCGGCGGCATCGCGTTCCAGACGCCGCCGAACCAGCAATCCGGCCCGCAGGCGCAAAACAACGCGACCTTCCGTCTGGCCGGCGATCAGTCCGACGCGATGCGCGATCCGGACGGCGAGGCCGTGCACGTCGTGATGAACTTCAATCAGTCGCTGCGCGGCCTGTCGGTCGGCGCGCCGGTCGATTTCCGCGGCATCGTGCTGGGGCAGGTCACGGGCATCGGCGTGCAATACGATCAGAAGTCGCATTCGTTCATGATGCCGGTCACGATCGACCTCTACCCGGATCGCCTCGGCAAGCGCGCGCGTCAGGCGCTGCCGGAGCAAGGTTCGGTGGCGAGCCAGGACATGCTGCAACTGCTCGTGAAGCGCGGGCTGCGCGGACAGTTGCGCACCGGCAACCTGCTGACGAGCCAGTTGTATGTCGCGCTCGACTTCTTCCCGAAAGCGCCGCCCGCGAAGGTCAGCGTTGGCAACGATCCGATCGAACTGCCGACCGTGCCGAACACGCTCGACGAGCTGCAGCTGCAGATCGCCGACATCGCGCGCAAGATCGACAAGATTCCGTTCGACGAGATCGGCACGAATCTGAACGGCTCGCTCAAGAACGCCAACGCGCTCTTCGACAGGATGGACAAGGAAGTCCTGCCGGAAATGCGCGACACGCTCACGCAGGCCAAGCAGACGTTCGGTCAGGCGCAATCGACGTTGCAGTCGGATTCGCCGCTTCAGTCGGACGTGCATCAGGCGCTGCAGGAACTCACGCGCACGCTGCAATCGCTCAACTCGCTCGCGGATTATCTGGAGCGCCATCCGGAATCGCTCTTGCGCGGAAAATCGGGAGATAAACCATGAAGTTCGGCTCGTTGATGTTGACTCTGAGCGCAGCGGCGATGCTCGCTGCCTGCGCCTCGCCGACGAGCCGTTTCTACACGCTCGGCGGCGGCGACGCGCGGCCCGTGCCGTCGACGCAGGCTTCGTTCTATTTCGAGCTTGCGCCCGTCGACATGCCGCAGCAGGTCGCGAAGAATCAGTTGGTGGTGCAGACGAGTCCCGCGCAGGTGCGCGTGCTCGAAGAGGAACGCTGGGCGTCGCTGCCGGGCGACGAAGTGCGGCGCGCACTCTCCGCCGATCTCACGCAGCAGCTCGGTGCGATCGACGTCTACGGCACGCCGCATCCGGAATCGGTGCCGGTATATCGCGTGAAGGTGAACGTGCAGCGCTTCGAATCGTGGCCGGGCGCGCAAGCGGTGATCGACGCCGTGTGGAGCGTGCGCGCCGCCGGATCCGATACGGTGCTGACATGCCGGACGCTCGCGCAGGAACGCGTCGGCTCCGGTTACGACGCGCTCGTCGACGGCCATCGCAAGGCGGTCGACGAACTCGCCGCCGCGATCTCCGCAGGTGTGCGCAGCCTCGGTTCCTTGCCGCACGCGACGGCGAGCGCGCCTTCGGCATCCGCGAAGGGCAAGAGCGGCGCCAGTTCCAAACCCGCCGCGGCGCCGGTGCTGCCGTGTCCGCCAATGGGCGCGGCAACCACTGCCAGCGCGCAGTGATCCATGACGCCCGGCGCGCGCCGGGCGCGCTTCATGTTGTCGGCAGGCGACATTGTCGGCCGCCGCTATCTCTAATTCGCCGATGGTTCGCGCGCGCCGGTTAAGATCGTCGACGCCCGCATTTCGAATCAACGTGAAAATTAGATGATGAAACTGATCGGTTCGCACCCCAGCCCATTCGTCCGCAAGGTGCGGATCGTCATGGCGGAAAAGAAGATCGACTGCGAACTGGTGCTCGAAGACGTCTGGGCATCCGATTCGAAGATCCACGACTACAACCCGCTCGGCAAAGTGCCGTGCCTCATTCTCGACGACGGCGAAGCGGTATTCGATTCGCGCGTCATCTGCGAGTTCGTGGACACGCTCACGCCGGTCGGCAAGCTGCTGCCGCAGGAGCGGCGCGAGCGCACCGAAGTGCGCTGCTGGGAAGCGCTCGCCGACGGCATGCTCGACGCCGCCGTGCTGATCCGTCTCGAAGGCGTGTTGCGCGAAGAGGAACATCGCAGCGACAAATGGATCGCGCGGCAACGTCACAAGATCGAAGACGGCTTGCGCGCGATGGCGCGCGGCATCGGCTCGAAGCAATGGTGCTCGGCGAATCGCTTCACGCTTGCGGATATCGCCTGCGGCTGCGCACTGGGCTATCTCGATTTCCGTATGCCCGATCTGAACTGGCGCGACGCACATCCGAATCTCGACAAGTATTACGCGCGTATTTCGCAGCGTCAGTCGTTCGTGGATACCGCGCCGGTCTGATTCCTTTCTTGGACCAAGCTCCCGCGCGCGGCGGGAGCTTCCGGCGCACTCGGAAGCGCAAAGTGAGATCGAAGATTATCTACTGCTAGATAGATCACCGGCGAAGGGCGCGATCGACCGATTCTCTCCCAAACCCCTTTTCTTCCTGAAACCATCGGTCCGCGTGCGGCGACATGGTTCGAACGACGAATCGGGTCAGAGAAATGCTCTATTCCGCCAAAATCTATCTACTCAACGGTAGATAATCAACGCCCAGTTCAGGGGTTTTTCACAAGGTTATCCACAGGCTTATCTACCGCCGAAATGCGTCTGCGACCTCTTCAAGCCGCGACCGCGTCTGAAACAGGCGGCATGCAAGCAAACTCCCCTGAAACGCTGCATACAAGGTGCGTGCCGCCGCTTCAGGCTTTCCGCCAGCGTCGAGCGTGTCTTGCGCTTCGCCTTCGGCCAGAACTTTCGCCAGCCAGGTTTCATTCGCCTTGTAGAACGATTGCACCGCGTGCCGTACTTTCTCCGGCAGCGACTCGATATCCGACGCAAGCATGCCGCACAGACAAATCTGATTGCCGTCGCCGATGATCCTTCCAAATAGCTTCGTATAGCGGTCGAGTTTCTTGTCGGCCGGGGCGGAGCTGTCGATCGCGTAGATCGTCGACATCACGTCGGCGCTATACGCATTGACCGCTTCGAGCGCGAGATCTTCCTTGGTCGGGAAATAATAGTGAATGCTCGACGTTTTCACGCCGACCAGTTCGGACAAATCGCGAAAACTGAAGCCGTTGTACCCGCGCGTCATCAACAGCGTCTGAGCGTGATCCAGTAAAGCGTCGCGTACCGTGTTCTTGTCCATTTCGCGTATCTCTGCAATTGTCCCTGCATTCGGTGTGCGTTAATTATCTACCACTAGATAGACGATCAAGCGACTGTTTCAAAAAAGTTTTTATCGGATCGATAGGAAAAAGCCCCGACCGAAGTCGGAGCTGATCGCTCGTTTGCCGCCGGAGATGCTCAACGCGCCGCAGCGAGCGCCGCAACTTGCGGCGACTCGTGCCCAGCCGCCGCGTGTTCGATGATTCCGCCACCCAGACACACGTCTTCCTGATACAGCACGGCGGATTGTCCCGGCGTCACGGCCCACTGTGCGTCGTCGAAATGAAGCGCGAAACGGCCATCGTCCGCGTTGGCGAAGCGGCACGCCGCATCCTGCTGCCGATAGCGCGTCTTCGCGCCGCACGCCGCGCCCTCTTCCGGCGCGAAACCCGCGACCCAGCTCGTGTTTCCGGCCACGAGCGTCGGCGACAGCAGCCACGGATGATCGTGCCCCTGCACGACATAGAGCGTGTTCGACGCCATGTCCTTGCCCGCGACGAACCACGGTTCGCCGCTGCCGTCTTTCGCGCCGCCGATGCCGATGCCCTTTCTCTGCCCGAATGTGTAGAACGCAAGCCCGATATGCTCGCCGACGATCTTGCCTTCGGCCGTCTTCATGGGGCCGGGCTTTGTCGGCAGATAGCGGTTCAGGAATTCGCGGAACGGCCGCTCGCCGATGAAGCAGATGCCGGTCGAGTCCTTCTTTTTGGCGTTCGGCAGGCCGATTTGCGCGGCGATCTCGCGCACTTTCGTCTTCGGGATTTCGCCGAGCGGAAAGAGCGTCTTCGACAGTTGCGCCTGATTCAATCGATGCAGAAAGTACGACTGATCCTTCGTCGAATCCGTTGCCTTGAGCAACTGGAAAAGTCCATCGCGCTCGCGCACGCGCGCGTAATGTCCCGTCGCGATGGTTTCCGCGCCGAGCGACATCGCGTGATCGAGGAACGCCTTGAACTTGATTTCGGCGTTGCAAAGCACGTCCGGATTGGGCGTGCGGCCGGCCGAATATTCGCGCAGAAACTCGGCGAACACGCGGTCCTTGTATTCGGCGGCGAAGTTGACCGCTTCGACGTCGATGCCGATCAAATCCGCGACGGAAACGACGTCGATCCAGTCCTGACGGGTCGAACAGTATTCGCCGTCGTCGTCGTCTTCCCAGTTCTTCATGAAAAGGCCGACGACGTCGTAGCCCTGTTCCTTCAGAAGCCATGCCGTTACGGACGAATCCACGCCGCCCGACATGCCCACCACTACTCGTTTCTTGCTCATAGGGATATCACGCCCGCACCACCGGCGCGACCGAATGCGTATGGATGAAATCGAGCGGGACGCGCCGCCCGGATAAATAATTGTCGACACACTTCATCACGAGCGGCGTCCGATGCCGGTCGACCGATGCGCGCAATTCGTCCGCGCTGAGCCACATCGCGCGCACGATGCCTTCGTCGAGCGCGCGGCCTGCTTCTTCGCCGAGCGACTTGCCGCAAAACGTGAAACGCAAATACGTGACGTCGCGCCCCGGCCGCGCGAAGTGCGTCATATACGCGCCGACGATTGCCTCCGGCTCGAAGCGATGCGCCGTTTCTTCGAGCGCCTCGCGGACCACGGCATCGACGAGCGTTTCGCCCGCTTCGAGATGACCGGCCGGTTGGTTGATTCGCAGCCCTGCCGACGTGTGCTCCTCGATGACGAGGAAACGACCATCCTTTTCGATGATGGCAGCCACCGTAACGTGGGGGGCCCAAGTGTCTGATTTCATGGTGAGATATTTTACCGTCCTCGCACAGATCTCGCGCACGCGGACTAAGGGAAAGCGCTGACTGTGGCAAAACGGAACGGGTGCCGGATCGGATTCTTGCGCGTGCAATCTTCGGTTACAGTTGAGATAGCCGTCAGTTCCAGCATTTGAAATAAAACTCAGCCTTAAGCCTTCCTAAGCCTTGCCCGGGCGAAAAAGGCAACAAAGACAGGAGGATTACAAGATGCACATTGGAGTGCCTGCTGAAACGCGGGCGAACGAGGCGCGCGTCGCCGCCACGCCCGAAACGGTCAAAAAGCTCGTCACGCAAGGACATCGTGTTTCTGTCCAGAGCGGCGCGGGCTTGCCGGCAAGCTATATCGACGATGCGTTCGCGCAAGCAGGCGCGGACCTTGTCGATGCCGCCACGGCCTTTTCCGCCGAGATCGTCCTCAAGGTGCAATCGCCGAGCGAAAGCGAACTGGCGATGCTCAAGCCGGGCGCCGTGCTCATCGGCATGCTCGATCCTTTCAATACAGAGAACACCGCGCGGCTCGCGTCGGCGGGCGTCACTGCGTTCGCGCTCGAAGCCGCGCCACGCACGACGCGCGCGCAGAGTCTCGACGTGCTGTCTTCGCAGGCGAACATCGCCGGATACAAGGCCGTGCTGATGGCCTGCCAGTATTACCAGCGCTTCATGCCGATGCTGATGACCGCCGCCGGCACCGTGAAAGCGGCGCGCGTGCTCGTGCTCGGCGCAGGCGTCGCGGGCTTGCAGGCAATCGCGACGGCCAAGCGTCTGGGCGCGGTCGTCGAAGCATCCGATGTGCGTCCGGCGGTGAAGGAGCAGATCGAATCGCTCGGCGCGAAGTTCGTCGACGTGCCGTTCGAAACCGATGAGGAACGCGAAGCGGCGGAAGGCGTCGGCGGTTACGCGCGCCCGATGCCGCCGAGCTGGCTCGCGCGGCAATCGGCGCAGGTGCACGAACGTGCGAAGGCGGCGGACATTGTCATCTCGACGGCGCTGATTCCCGGCCGCCCCGCGCCGACGCTGATTTCTGTCGAAACGGTGAAGCACATGAAGCCGGGCTCCGTGATCGTCGATCTCGCCGCCGGACGCGGTCCCGAGTTCGAGGGCAGGAAAGGCGGCAACTGTCCGCTCACCGAAGTCGACACGGTGGTGATGAAGCACGGCGTGCATATCGTCGGCCACACGAATCTCGCTTCGATGGTCGGCGCCGATGCCTCCGCGCTCTACGCCCGCAATCTTCTCGACTTCCTGAAGCTGATCATCACGAAGGAAGGCACGCTCAACATCGATCTCGCGGACGATATCGTCGCGGCCACGCTCCAGTGCCGCGACGGACAACTCGCCCGCGCCACGGCCTGAACGGAGACGCACATGGATGTCATCAATCACACGGTGATCAACCTCATCATCTTCGTGCTGGCCATTTACGTCGGCTACCACGTCGTGTGGAACGTCACGCCCGCGCTGCATACGCCGCTCATGGCCGTGACCAACGCGATTTCGGCGATCGTCATCGTCGGCGCGATGCTGGCTGTCGGCCTGACGGTCGGCGCTGCGGGCAAGTTCTTCGGCACGCTCGCGGTGCTGCTCGCGGCCGTAAACGTGTTCGGCGGCTTTCTCGTCACACGGCGAATGCTCGAGATGTTCAAGAAGAAAGAGCCCAAGAAGATCACGAGCAAGGAGGGCGCGTAAATGAGCCTTAACGTCGTTACTCTCCTGTATCTCATCGCCTCGGTGTGCTTCATTCAGGCGTTGAAGGGCTTGTCGAATCCGAAGACCGCGCGCATCGGCAATACGTTCGGCATGGCGGGCATGGCGATCGCCATTCTCACCACGCTCGCGCTGATCGTGAAGCAGGCCGCGTTTCTCGAAGCGAATCTCGCGCTCGGGCTGTCGCTGCTGTTCGTCGCGCTGATCATCGGCGGCGGCGCGGGCGCGTACATCGCGGCAAAAGTCGAGATGACGAAGATGCCCGAGCTCGTCGCGGCGATGCACTCGCTGATCGGTCTCGCGGCTGTCTGCATCGCCTATGGTGTCGTGGCGGAGCCCGCCGCGTTCGGGCTCGCACCGCTCGGCGAGCCGATTCCGTATGGCAATCGGGTCGAGTTGTTCATCGGCACGTTTGTCGGCGCGATCACGTTCTCGGGCTCGGTCATCGCGTTCGGGAAGCTCTCGGGCAAGTACAAGTTCCGGCTCTTTCAGGGCGCGCCGGTCACGTACTCGGGACAGCATCTGATCAACCTGCTGCTCGCCATCGCGATGATCGGCTTCGGCGTGATCTTCATGCTCACCGAATCGTGGCTGCCGTTCATCATCATGACGATCATCGCGTTCGCGCTGGGCGTGCTCATCATCATTCCGATCGGCGGCGCGGACATGCCCGTGGTCGTGTCGATGCTGAACTCGTACTCGGGCTGGGCGGCGGCGGGCATCGGCTTCTCGCTGAACAATCCGATGCTGATCATCGCGGGTTCGCTCGTCGGCTCGTCGGGTGCGATTCTGTCGTACATCATGTGCAAGGCAATGAACCGCTCGTTCTTCAACGTGATTCTCGGCGGCTTCGGCGGCGAGGCGGGCGGTGCGGCGGCGGGCGGATCGACGGAGCAGCGCCCCGTCAAATCCGGTTCCGCCGATGACGCCGCGTTCATGCTCGGCAACGCGGAAAGCGTGGTGATCGTGCCGGGTTACGGCCTCGCGGTCGCGCGCGCGCAGCACGCGTTGAAGGAGCTGACCGACAAGCTCGTCGAGAAAGGCATCGATGTGCGGTACGCGATTCACCCCGTCGCGGGGCGGATGCCGGGGCACATGAACGTGCTGCTGGCGGAAGCCGAAGTGCCGTACGAGATGGTTCAGGAGATGGAGGACATCAATAGCGAGTTCGGTCAGACGGACGTGGTGCTCGTGCTCGGCGCGAACGACGTCGTCAACCCGGCCGCGAAGACCGATCCGAAATCGCCGATCGCGGGGATGCCGATTCTCGAAGCGTACAAGGCTCGGACGATCATCGTGAACAAACGGTCGATGGCGGCAGGTTACGCCGGCCTCGACAACGAACTGTTCTATATGGACAAGACGATGATGGTGTTCGGGGACGCGAAGAAGGTGGTCGAGGAGATGATGAAGGCGGTGGATTAGGCGCCAAGCCGGTTCGAATCCCCCGAACCGATCGCGCCAGCTTCCGCATTCGAGGAAGCTGGCGCTTTCTTTTTCCGGCAACGAAACCGCACCGCATGCCAGCTGTAACACCCCGCGTACAATACCGCCTTTACACGTCCGAAAAAGCACCACATGGCCTCCCCCCTCTTCGACTGGTTCGTCCCCTGCCCGCGCGGTCTCGAAGCACCGCTTGCCGCCGAGTTGGCGGAGATCGGGGAAAGGCACGTGGCCGACGCGCCCCTTTCCGGCGGCGGATCGCTGATCGTCGGCACGCAAGTGCCCGGCGGCGTGCACTTTCGGGGCGGCTGGGTCGCGGGCATGGCGGCGAATCTGCATTCGCGCATCGCGAGCCGCGTGCTTCTCAAAGTCGCGCAAGGCCCCTATCGCAACGAGCAAGACATCTACGAACTCACGCATCGCCAGCGCTGGGAGCAATGGTTCACGCCCAGCCAGACGATGCGCGTCGATCTCACCGCAATCAAATCGCCGGTGAAAAGCCTCGAATTCACGACGCTGCGCGTGAAGGACGCCGTCTGCGATCGCCTGCGCGACGTGGCCGGCGCGCGGCCGAGCATCGACACCGCCCAGCCCGACGTCCGCGTGTTCGCGTTCCTCACGCTGAACGAGTGCACGCTCTATCTCGATACCTCCGGCGAGCCGCTCTTCAAACGCGGCTGGCGCCTGGACAAGGGCGCCGCGCCGCTGCGCGAGAATCTCGCCGCGGGCATTCTGCGCCTGACCGGATGGACGCCCGGCACGCCGCTCTTCGACCCGATGTGCGGCAGCGGCACCTTCCTCGCCGAAGCCGCACAAACGGCGCTCAACATCGCGCCGGGCAACGATCGGCGCTTCGGCTTCGAAAAGCTGAAGCCGTTCCATCCCGGCATGTGGCAGAAGCTCAAGACGGCCGCGCTCGAACAACGCCGCGCCGCGCGTGCGTCGCAAGCCGAGTTGAGCATCTTCGGCAGCGACATTTCCGGCGACATGCTCGAAAAAGCGCGCGCGAACCTGACCCGCGCGGGCATCACCGACCTTTCGCTCAAGCAAGTCGATGCCCGCAATATGGTCCCGCCGACCGACGCGCCCGGCATTCTGATCGCGAATCCGCCGTACGGCGAGCGTATCGAAGTGCGCGGACGCGGCCCGCGCGGCGAAATTCGCGATACGGCGCGCTCCCGCCGCGAAGACGAGGACGCCTTCGCCCGCGCGCAACCCGATCCGGCCGACACCGAGTTCTTCGTCTCCTTCGGCAACGCGCTCAAACAGCGCTTTCCGGGATGGCGCGCCTACGTGCTCACGTCCGACCGCAAGTTGCCGGGCTTGCTGCGGCTGCGCGAATCGACGAAAACGCCGCTTTTCAACGGCGCGCTCGAATGCCGCCTGTTTCGCTTCGATCTGATCGCGGGCAGCGTGCGCAATCGTCCCGCTGGCGAATGAGTATGCGGCGCGGTCACTCGCCGCGCCACTAGGCCGAATGGCATAGGCAAATTCACGCGTCGCCGTCGTTTTGGCCTATGTCGAATGGCCGAGTGCGCGCATCGTGAAGCCGGCGCTACAATCGGCGCATGAACTCATCGACCGAACTCGCCAGCCCCATCGCCGTCGACATTTTCCGTGCGCGTCGCGAGCGCGTGCTCGCCGCGTTGCGTGCACGCGGCGGCGGCGTCGCCATCGTGCCGACCGCGCCGGAAGTCCTGCGCAACCGCGACACGGACTACCCTTTCCGTCACGACAGCTACTTCTACTATCTGACGGGCTTCAACGAACCCGAAGCGACGCTCGTGCTGAACGCGAGCGCGCAGGACGGCGAGCCCGTGTCGATCCTTTTTTGTCGCGAGAAGAACGCGGAGCGCGAAACCTGGGAAGGCTTTCGCTTCGGCCCCGACGCCGCGCGCGACGCTTTCGGCTTCGACGCCGCGTTTGCCATCGATTCGATCGACCAGGAGATGCCGCGCATGATCGCCGACAAACCCGCGCTTCACTACGCGCTCGGCACATCGGCGGAACTGGATGCCCGGGTGCGCGCCTGGCTCGCCGCCGTGCGCGCGCAAAGCCGCACCGGCGTGCGCGCTCCCGCCCGCGCGGAGAACCTGCTGCCGGTTCTCGACGAGATGCGGCTCGTGAAAGACGCGCACGAAATCTCGATCATGCGCCGCGCGGCATCGATCTCCGCCGAAGCGCACCGTCGCGCGATGCGCGCGTGCCGCCCGGGCATGCGCGAGTACGAAATCGAAGCCGAATTGCTGTACACGTTCCGCCGCCACGGCGCGCAGTCGCCGGCGTATGGATCGATCGTCGCGGCGGGCGCGAACGCCTGCGTGCTGCACTATCCGGCTGGCAACGCGATCGCGCGCGACGGCGACCTGATTCTCATCGACGCCGCGTGCGAGCTGGACGGCTACGCATCCGACATCACGCGCACGTTCCCCGCTAGCGGCCGTTTCACTCCGGCGCAGCGCGAACTGTACGAAATCGTGCTCGCCGCGCAAGCCGCGGCCATCGATGCCACACGCGCCGGCGTCAGCTTCGACGCGCCGCATCAGGCTGCGTTGAAAGTGCTGTCGCAAGGCTTGCTCGATACCGGCATCCTCGACAAGGCGAAGTTCGGCAGCGTCGACGACGTCCTCGCGCAACGTGCCTACGCGCGCTTCTATATGCATCGCACGGGACACTGGATCGGCATGGACGTGCACGACGCGGGCGAATACCGCGAAGCCGACGGCCCGCTCGACGAGCAAGGCGCACGACCATGGCGCGCGCTCGCGCCCGGCATGGCGCTCACGATCGAGCCGGGTCTCTACGTGCGCGCCGCCGAAGACGTGCCGGAACAATATTGGAATATCGGCATTCGCATCGAGGACGACGCCATCGTCACCGAAAACGGCTGCGAGTTGCTCACGCGCGAAGTGCCCGTCGCCGCCGACGAAATCGAAGCGCTGATGCGCGAATCAAACGCAAATTGACCATGAGCGACGTTCAAGGCATCGAACCGCATTTCGATTACGACATCGCCATCGTCGGCGCGGGGCCGGTCGGGCTCGCGCTCGCCGGCTGGCTTGCCCGGCGCAGCGCGACGTCACGGCTGTCCATCGCGCTGATCGATGCGCGCACGCCCGCAGCCGCCGCCAACGATCCGCGCGCGCTCGCGCTTTCGCACGGAAGCCGCGTGATGCTGCAGCCGCTCGGCTTTCCGGGCGATGCCACGCCGATCCGCCGCATCCATGTCTCGCAGCGCGGGCATTTCGGCCGCACGTTGATCGAGCACGACGAGCACGAGTTGCCCGAACTGGGCTACGTGGTGCGCTACGGTTCGCTCGTCGGCGCGCTCGCCGATGCGGTGCGCGCAACGAAGGTCGACTGGCTCACCGACACGTCCGCGCTCGCGCCGCTGCAGGACAACGACGGCGTCACCTTGCCGCTGCAATCGGCGCAAGGCGAGCGCTCCGTCCGCGTGAAAGTGCTCGTGAACGCGGAAGGCGGTCTTTATCAGAAAGGCGAGTCATCCGATGAGCGCCGCGCGCGCGATTACGGGCAAACGGCCATCGTGGGCACGGTAAGCGTGTCCGATCCGCGCGCGAATGTCGCGTGGGAGCGCTTCACGCCGGAAGGGCCGATCGCGCTTTTGCCGTGCGGCGGCCAGCGTCACGCGGATTATTCGCTCGTCTGGTGCTGCTCGCCCGACGAAGCCGCGCGCCGCATGCAGCTCGACGACGACACTTTCCTCGCCGAACTCGGCGCTGCGTTCGGCACGCGCATGGGCCGTTTCACGCGCATCGCGTCACGCGCGGCGTTTCCGCTCGGGCTGACCGCGCTCGACGTGCTCGTCGACCGGCGCACCGTCGCGATCGGCAATGCCGCGCAGACGCTGCATCCGGTTGCCGGACAGGGCCTGAATCTCGGCCTGCGCGACGCGCTCGCGCTCACCGACGCGCTGTCCGCCGACGGTCCCCGGCCGCTCGCGCTCGCCCGTTTCGCGCAGCGCCGTGCGCTGGACCGGCGCCTGACGATCGGCGCCACCGATACGCTCGCGCGCATCTTCACGGTCGATTTCCCGCCGTTTGCGGCGATGCGCGGTCTCGCGCTGACCGCTCTCGAATTCCTTCCGCCGGTAAAAACGGCCCTCGCCCGTCAGATGATGTTCGGTCAAAGGCGCTGATCGAGCACGAAAAAAGGGCAATCGTCCAGGCGAAGTCCGGGAACTTATCCTCTATGGCCGGCCGTTCTTTCATAGAAGATTTAATGACTTGCACGCGATTGCTCTTAATTTCAGCACGCTCTTCGCGTTAAAATAGCTGTTTCCCCTTCAGCAACGTTGCATCCGCCTGACGCGGCTTCTCGCCGGCACCGACAGCGCGGATCGTTTAGCCTTCATGCCCACAATCGGTTCACACGTCCTGCGCAATAACCTGTTCGTCGCACCGATGGCAGGCGTCACCGACCGCCCGTTCCGGCAGCTCTGCAAGCGCATGGGCGCGGGCTACGCGGTGTCGGAGATGGTCGCGTCGAACGCGCAGTTGTGGAAGAGCGAGAAGACCATGCGCCGCGCCAACCATGCGGGCGAGGTCGAGCCGATTTCCGTGCAGATCGCGGGCGCGGATCCGCAGATGCTCGCCGAGGCCGCGCGCCACAACGTCGCGAACGGCGCGCAGATCATCGACATCAATATGGGCTGCCCGGCGAAGAAGGTCTGCAACGTGGCCGCGGGTTCCGCGCTGCTGCAGAACGAGCCGCTGGTCGCGCGCATCGTGGAGGCCGTCGTCCAGGCGGTCGGCGTGGGGCCGGACGCGGTGCCGGTCACGCTCAAGATTCGCACGGGCTGGAATCGCGAGAACAAGAACGCGCTGACCATCGCGCGGATCGCGCAGGAAGCCGGCATTTCGATGCTCACCGTCCACGGCCGCACGCGCGCCGATCTCTACAAGGGCGACGCGGAGTACGAAACCATCGCGGCAGTGAAGGCGTCGGTGAAGATTCCGGTGGTCGCGAACGGCGACATCACCACGCCCGAGAAAGCGCGCGACGTGCTCGCCGCCACGCACGCCGACGCCATCATGATCGGCCGCGCGGCGCAGGGCCGTCCGTGGCTCTTTCGCGAGATCGAACACTTTCTGAATACCGGCGAGCGCCTGCCGCCGCCGCGCATCGACGAGATCCAGCAGGTGATGAACGAGCACCTCGAAGATCACTACGCCTTTTATGGGGAATTCACGGGCGTTCGGACTGCGCGCAAGCATATCGGCTGGTACACTCGCGGCCTTTCCGGCGCCAACACCTTCCGGCACCGGATGAATACGCTGGACACGACCAAAGAACAATTGCTCGCTGTCAACGAATTCTTTGACGCGCAAAAGGCGTTGTCGGACCGTCTCGTCTATGTGGACGAGGCCGGTGACGCCGAGGACGCGGACGGGGAAGAATCGTGCGGCGGGCTCAACAACACGACAGACCGACTGATTGCCGCATGAGCAGACATAACATCGAACAATGCGTCCGCCAGAGCCTCGACAACTATTTTCAGGACCTGGACGGCTCCAACCCGCACGACGTGTACGACATGGTGATTTCGTGCGTGGAAAAACCGATGCTCGAAGTGGTGCTCGAGCAGGCGGGCGGAAACCAATCGCTCGCGGCCGAGTATCTCGGCATCAACCGCAACACCTTACGCAAGAAGCTTCAGCAGCACGGATTGATTTGATTCATCGGACTGAGGCGCGCGCCTTGGTCCGGCCTGGTTTCCCTTTTCGGTTTCAGTGTTCATCATGATCAAGCAAGCGCTCCTCTCCGTTTCCGACAAATCCGGCATCGTCGATTTCGCCAAATCGCTGTCGGCGCTTGGCGTCAAGCTCCTCTCGACCGGCGGCACGGCGAAACTGCTCGCCGACGCGGGCCTGCCCGTGACCGAAGTCGCCGATTACACCGGCTTTCCGGAAATGCTCGACGGGCGCGTGAAGACGCTGCATCCGAAGGTTCACGGCGGCATTCTCGCGCGCCGCGACCTGCCCGAGCACATGGCCGCGCTGGAAAGGCACGACATTCCGACCATCGATCTGCTGGTGGTGAATCTGTATCCGTTCGTGCAGACGGTCTCGAAGGAAGAGTGCTCGCTGGAAGACGCGATCGAGAACATCGACATCGGCGGTCCGACGATGCTGCGCTCGGCGGCGAAGAATCATCGCGACGTGACGGTCGTCGTCGATCCGGCCGATTACTTCGCCGTCCTCGACGAGATGCGCGCGAACGGCAACAACGTCGGCTACAAGACGAATTTCCGTCTCGCTACGAAAGTCTTCGCGCACACCGCGCAGTACGACGGCGCGATCACGAACTATCTGACGAGCCTGACCGAAGAGCTGCAGCATTCGAGCCGCAATACGTATCCGGCGACGTTCAATCTCGCGTTCGAGAAAGTGCAGGATTTGCGTTACGGCGAGAATCCGCATCAGAACGCGGCCTTTTATCGCGATCTGAGCGTGCCGGCCGGCGCGCTCGCGAACTACGAGCAGTTGCAGGGCAAGGAACTGTCGTACAACAACATCGCCGATTCGGACGCCGCGTGGGAATGCGTGAAGACGTTCGACGCGCCGGCGTGCGTCATCATCAAGCACGCGAATCCGTGCGGCGTGGCGCTCGGCGCGAATGCGGCCGAAGCGTATTCGAAGGCGTTCCAGACGGACCCGACTTCGGCGTTCGGCGGCATTATCGCGTTCAATCGTGAAGTGGACGAAGCGGCGGCGCAGGCTGTCGCGAAGCAGTTCGTCGAAGTGCTGATCGCGCCGTCGTTCAGCGAGGCGGCGCGCGCCGTGTTCGCGGCGAAGCAGAACGTGCGCCTATTGCAGATCGCGCTCGGCGACGGCCACAACGCGTTCGATCTGAAGCGCGTCGGCGGCGGTCTGCTCGTGCAATCGCTCGATGCGAAGAACGTGCAGCCGCACGAATTGCGCGTCGTGACGAAGCGTCATCCGACGCCGAAGGAAATGGACGATCTGATGTTCGCGTGGCGCGTCGCGAAGTTCGTGAAGTCGAACGCGATCGTGTTCTGCGCGAACGGCATGACGATGGGCGTCGGCGCAGGCCAGATGAGCCGCGTGGATTCGGCGCGCATCGCGGGCATCAAGGCGCAGAACGCCGGTCTGACGTTGAACGGCTCGGCGGTGGCATCGGATGCGTTCTTCCCGTTCCGCGACGGCCTCGATGTCGTCGTGAACGCGGGCGCCACCTGCGTGATCCAGCCAGGCGGATCGATGCGCGATGACGAAGTGATCGCCGCCGCCGACGAGCACAACATCACGATGATTTTCACGGGCACGCGTCATTTCCGCCATTGATCGCGGCCGCTTCATTTAAGATTGGCCTGTTTGCGCTTCGAACGGCGCAAACAGGCCTTTTTAGTTTCAACGAGCCGCGAAACGCGAACGAATGAGAATCCTTGGCATCGACCCCGGCCTGCGCGTGACGGGCTTCGGCATCATCGAGAAGACGGGGCACACGCTCAACTACGTGACGAGCGGCGTCATCAAGACGGCCGAGGCGGATCTGCCTTCGCGTCTCAACACCATTTTCAGCGGCATCTCGACGCTCATCGCGCAGCACAATCCGGATCAGGCGGCGATCGAAAAAGTCTTCGTCAACGTGAATCCGCAGTCGACGCTGCTCCTCGGGCAGGCGCGCGGCGCGGCCATCTGCGGGCTCGTCGCGAGCGGCGTGCCGGTTGCCGAATACACGGCGCTGCAACTGAAGCAGGCGGTCGTCGGCTACGGACGCGCGACCAAGGAACAGATGCAGCAGATGGTCGTGCGTCTGCTGTCGCTTTCCGGCGTGCCCGGCACCGACGCCGCCGATGCGCTCGGCATGGCGATCTGTCACGCGCACGGCGGCACCGGCCTCGCGGCCCTGGGCGGCATCGCGCCGGGGCTGGCCAAGAAGGGCTTGCGCGTGCGGCGCGGTCGTCTCATCGGCTAATTTCCTCTACGAATACCAAACATGATCGGTCGCATCGCCGGCGTTCTGCTGGAAAAAAATCCGCCGCATTTGCTCGTCGATTGCAACGGCGTCGGCTACGAAATCGACGTGCCGATGAGCACGTTCTACAACCTGCCGAATGCCGGCGAGAAGGTCGTGCTGCTCACGCAGTTGATCGTGCGCGAGGACGCGCATCTGCTGTACGGTTTTCTCACCGCGCAGGAGCGTTCGACGTTCCGCGAGTTGCTGAAGATCAGCGGGATCGGCGCGCGCATGGCGCTCGCGGTGCTTTCGGGCATGAGCGTGCACGAACTCTCGCAAACCGTGACGACGCAGGACGCCGCGCGCCTCACGCGCGTGCCGGGCATCGGCAAGAAGACGGCGGAGCGCCTGCTGCTCGAACTGAAAGGCAAGCTCGGCGCGGATCTCGGCGCGATCGCGGGCACGGTTTCGCAGTCCGATCACGCGTCCGACATTCTCAACGCACTGCTCGCGCTCGGCTATTCGGAGAAGGAAGCGCTCGCCGCGGTCAAGAACGTGCCGGCCGGAACGGGCGTGTCCGAGGGCATCAAGCTGGCGTTGAAGGCGCTTTCGAAGGGCTGATAGCCTAGGCCATTCGGCCAGCTTCGTCGCGCAAAAGCTCGCTGTACAATCGAAAGATGATCGAAACCGACAAACTCGCCGCCGAACGCGTCATCTCGGCCTCGCCCGTCTCGCCGAACGAGGAAGCGTTCGAGCGCGCACTGCGTCCGCACAAGCTCGATGAATACATCGGGCAGGAAAAGGCGCGCGGCCAGCTCGAAATCTTCATCGAGGCGGCGAAGCGCCGTTCCGAAGCGCTCGATCACGTGCTGCTGTTCGGGCCGCCGGGTCTCGGCAAGACGACGCTCGCGCACATCATCGCGCGGGAAATGGGCGTGAATCTGCGGCAGACGTCGGGACCGGTGCTCGAGCGCGCGGGCGATCTCGCCGCGCTGCTCACGAATCTCGAAGCGAACGACGTGCTGTTCATCGACGAAATTCATCGGCTTTCGCCGGTCGTCGAGGAAATCCTGTATCCGGCGCTCGAGGATTATCAGATCGACATCATGATCGGCGAAGGGCCGGCCGCACGCAGCGTGAAACTGGATCTGCAGCCGTTCACGCTAGTCGGCGCGACCACGCGCGCGGGCATGCTGACGAACCCGCTGCGCGACCGCTTCGGCATCGTGTCGCGGCTGGAGTTCTATAACGCGAGCGAACTGGCGCGCATCGTGTCGCGATCCGCGTCGTTGTTGAAGGCGGAGATCGTGCCGGAAGGCGCGCTGGAAATCGCAAAGCGCTCGCGCGGCACGCCGCGTATCGCGAACCGGCTGCTGCGCCGCGTGCGCGATTACGCCGAAGTAAAGGCGAACGGCATGATCACCGCCGACGTCGCCGACAAAGCGCTGAAAATGCTCGACGTCGATCCCGTCGGCTTCGATCTGATGGACCGCAAGCTGCTCGAAGCCATCCTGCACAAGTTCGATGGCGGGCCGGTCGGCGTGGATAACCTCGCTGCGGCTATCGGCGAGGAGCGCGACACGATCGAGGACGTGCTGGAGCCGTATCTGATTCAGCAGGGCTTTTTGCAGCGCACGCCACGCGGACGGGTCGCGACGATGCTCACGTATCGGCACTTCGGTCTTGCTGCGCCGGATGCGGGGCCGATTCGGGATCTTTGGGATACGAACAACGGCTAGGCCCGCTTGCGCAGATTGTCGTCGTCCGTGTCCGTCGACAGATGCGCGATATCGCCCCACGACGCGACCTTCGCGCCGCCATCGGCATAGTCCACCACGTTCACGCTGCAATTGAGCAGCGGCCAGTTGCGCGGCTCCTGCAACGGCAGGTTCATCGCGAACCTGTACACACAATCGAGCACGCCGCCATGCGCGACGACCGCGATGCGCCCGCCCGCGTGCGCCGCGACGATCGGTTCCATCGCATGCACGATGCGGTGATAAAACACGCGCTGCGATTCACCGTCGCCGGGTGGCGAGAAGCCGGGGTCGCGCGTCTGCCATTCGATATATTCGGCGGGAAACTTGTCGTTGATCTCGTCGCTGTCGTGGCCTTGGAACGCGCCATAGAAACGCTCGCGCAAGTTCTCCGATAACCGCACGTCGAGCCCGAGCGCATCCGCGAAAGGACGCGCCGTCTGCTGCGCGCGTTGCAGATCGCTCGAATAGACCGCGTCGATGCGCCCGTCGTGCGCCAGACGCCGGCCGAGCTGTTCCGCCTGCAGAAAGCCATGTTCGGACAACGGGATGTCGATATGCCCTTGAATGCGCTTGATGCGGTTCCAGTCGGTTTCGCCGTGTCGAATAAAGAGAACCTGAGTCGTCATGGTCGTACCTGAAGCCAGAAAGTGACTGGCCCGTCGTTCACGAGCGACACCTGCATTCCCGCGCCGAACTCGCCCGTTTCGACGACGGGATGCTTCGCGCGCGCTTGCGTCACGAAATAATCGAAGAGCCGCTTGCCTTCGTCGGGCGGCGCGGCGGGCGTGAAGCTCGGGCGCAAGCCGCTGTTCGTGTCGGCGGCAAGCGTGAACTGCGAGACGAGCAGCAAGCCGCCGGCAACGCCTTGCACCGAGAGATTCATCTTGCCCGCTGCATCGCTGAACACGCGGTAGCCGAGCATCTTCGCGAGCAGCTTGTCGGCGGCGGCTTCGTTGTCGCCGCGCTCGGCACAGACCAGCGCGAGCAGGCCCGCGTCGATCGCGCCGGTCACGCGCTCGCCCACGCGCACATCGGCGCGCTTCACACGCTGAATGAGCGCGATCATCGGCTTACGCCGTCAGCGTGACGCGCGCGAAGCGGCGCTTGCCCACCTGCACGACGAACTCGCCCGCTTCGACCTTCAGCCCCTTGTCGGAGACCGTCGCGCCGTCGATCTTCACGCCGCCCTGCTCGATGTTGCGCAGCGCTTCGCTCGTCGACGGCACGAGTCCCGCCTGCTTGAGCAGCTGGCCGATCGCGACCGGCGCGCCTGCGAGCGTGACAGTCGGAATGTCGTCGGGCACGCCGCCCTTTGCGCGATGATTGAAGTCTTCGAGCGCCCGCTCGGCATCCGCCGGCGAGTGAAAGCGCGCGACGATTTCCTGCGCCAGCATCACCTTGAAGTCGCGCGGATTGCGGCCGCCTGAGGCTTCGCGCTTGTAGCCTTCGATTTCGCTCATCGGGCGGAATGACAGCAGTTCGAAGTAACGCCACATGAGCACGTCCGAAATGCTCATCAGCTTGCCGAACATCTCGGTCGGCTTCTCGCTGATGCCGACGTAGTTGTTCTTCGACTTCGACATCTTTTCGACGCCGTCGAGACCTTCGAGCAGCGGCATCGTCAGAATGCACTGCTGTTCTTGGCCGTACTGCTTCTGCAACTCGCGGCCGACGAGCAGATTGAACTTCTGGTCCGTGCCGCCGAGTTCGAGATCCGCGTTGAGCGCGACGGAATCGTAGCCCTGCATCAGCGGATAGAGGAATTCGTGGATCGAAATGGGCACGCCGCCCTGGAAGCGCTTCGTGAAGTCCTCGCGCTCAAGAATGCGCGCGACCGTGTAGCGCGATGCGAGCTTGATCATGCCGTCGGCGCCGAGCGGCATCGACCATTCGCTGTTGTAGCGGATTTCGGTCTTTTCGCGATCCAGCACGAGCGCCGCCTGCTCGAAGTACGTCTTCGCGTTCATCTCGATCTGCTCGCGCGTGAGCGGCGGGCGCGTCGCGTTGCGGCCGGACGGATCGCCGATCAGCGACGTGAAATCGCCGATCAGAAAAATGACCTGGTGGCCGAGATCCTGCAACTGGCGCATCTTGTTCAGCACGACCGTATGGCCGATGTGAATGTCGGGCGCGGTCGGATCGAGGCCGAGCTTGATACGCAGCGGCTTGCCCGTCGCGGCGCTTCGCGCGAGCTTCTGCGCGAATTCGTCTTCGATCAGCAGTTCGTCGCAGCCGCGCTTGGCGATGGCGAGCGCGCTTTTGACATCTTCGGTGATCGGGAAGCTGGGCGCGTTGGAATCAGTGGTCATGCTTGCGGCTTGTGAAGTCAAAAGGGTTCGATGACCGGCGATGCGGTGGCGTGGCCTGCGCAGATGCCGCGTCGAGAAGTGGGGCGCGGAAAATGACGAAATCGCGCGCAATTGCTTGTTCAGGCTCACGATTTTACGCGATGACGCGGGCATTCGCGCCCTTTCGTGTTTGATCGCGCGGTTTTGCGCGGCATTCGGCGCTCAGGAGTGTGGAATCGCGTCTTAACGATTCGCCCCGTAACGCGGATAATCGCCGCTGATTGGCAACATCGGCATCGACGAGGAGATCAGCGTGGGAAAGAAAACCGAAGCAATCGAAACCGGCAAGGCGGACGGCGTGTACTTCGGTTTGATGTCCGGAACCAGCATGGACGGCGTCGATGGTGTCGCGGTCCAGTTCGCGACGGGCAAGCCGCCCGTCGTGCTCGGCGAGGCGCATGTCTCCTTTTCCAAAGGCTTGCGCGATGCGCTGTTCGAACTGCAGTCGCCCGGCGACAACGAACTCGAACGCGAAGCGCTCGCCGCGAATGCGCTCGCGACACGCTATGCCGTCTGCTGCCACGAACTGCAGAGCATGAGCGGATGCTCGGCGACGAAGGTGCGCGCGATCGGCGTGCACGGCCAGACGGTGCGGCATCGGCCTGACAAAGGCTACACACGGCAGATCAACAATCCCGCGTTGCTCGCTGAGATGACCAGCATCGACGTGGTCGCCGATTTCCGCAGCCGCGATGTCGCCGCGGGCGGCCAGGGCGCGCCGCTCGTGCCGGCGTTCCACACGACCGTGTTCGGCGAAAAGAACGAGACGCGCGTCGTGTGCAACCTCGGCGGCATCAGCAACATCACGATTCTCGCGGCGAACGGAGACGTGCGCGGCTTCGATTGCGGCCCGGCCAACGCGCTGATCGACGAATGGGCTTTGCGCCACACACAGCGCGCCTATGACGACGGCGGGCAGTTCGCAGCCAAAGGCCGAATCGATCAATCGCTTCTCGACGCGCTGCTCGACGAACCGTTTTTCGACCTCGCGCCGCCGAAGAGCACAGGGCGCGATCTGTTCAATCCGGCGTGGATGGACGCGAAGCTCGCAGCCTTCGCGAACCTCGCTCCCGCCGATGTCCAGGCGACGCTCACGGCCCTCACCGCGACGACCGTCGCGCGCGAGATCGCGCGACACGCGCCGGACACGCGCGCCGTGTACGTGTGCGGCGGCGGCGCACGCAATCCTGTGTTGATGAAGATGCTCCAGCAGGCGCTTGAAGACAGCAGAATCGCAGGCGTTCCCGTGATGACGACCGAGGCGCTCGGCGTGCCGCCGCAACAAGTGGAAGCGCTTGCTTTCGCGTGGCTCGCGATGCGCTGTGTCGCGCGCGAGCCGGGCAATCTGCCCGCGGTGACGGGCGCGGCGGGCGAGCGCGTGCTCGGCGCGATTTATCCGCGTTAACAAAAAACGGAGCCGCTGAGGCTCCGTTTTCTTCAGCCTCAGAAATGCACGCTTAGACCGAGAACGACGAACCGCAACCGCAAGTCGTCGTGGCGTTCGGATTCTTGATGACGAACTGGGCGCCGTTGATGTCGTCCTTATAGTCGATCTCCGCGCCGACGAGATACTGATAGCTCATCGAATCGACGAGCAACTGCACGCCAGCCTTGTCCATGACAGTGTCGTCTTCGTTCACTTCTTCGTCGAACGTGAAACCGTACTGGAAACCCGAGCAGCCGCCGCCTTGCACGAACACGCGCAGCTTCAGATCCGGATTGCCTTCTTCATCGATCAATGACTTGACCTTTTCCGCGGCCGCGTCGGTGAAGACGAACGGCATCGGCATTTCGGTCGTGGGGGTGTCGCTGACAGCGCTCATTCGAATTCTCCAATTAAGCTTCTAGCCGCTATTGTAGGGCTGATCTCAATATCGTGCCGAATGTCCATGGAATCAATGGGCTATATGAAAATTCGACATGGTCCAGCCCAAACGCGCCAAAACGAAAAAAGCCGCCTGCACAGGGCGTGCGGGCGGCTTTTGCAGCTTCGCCGGAACCCGTCCGGCAAGAAGCGCTTAACGCTTCGAGAACTGCTTGCGGCGGCGTGCCTTGTGGAAACCGACCTTCTTACGTTCCACTTCACGCGCGTCACGCGTGACGAAGCCTGCGTTCGACAGTTGCGACTTGAGCGTAGCGTCGTAGTCCATCAGCGCGCGGGTGATGCCGTGGCGAACCGCACCGGCTTGACCCGTCTCACCGCCGCCGTTCACGTTGACCTTGATGTCGAACGTGGTGGCGTGGTTCGTGAGTTCGAGCGGCTGGCGCACGATCATCAGCGACGTTTCACGCGAGAAGTAGTCGGCGATGGGCTTGCCATTGACGATGATTTCGCCCTTGCCCGACTTGATGAAGACACGAGCGACGGCGCTCTTGCGGCGGCCCGTACCGTAGTTCCAGTTACCGATCATGTGGGCTCCCCTTAGATCTCGAGCGCTTTAGGCTGTTGAGCCGTATGCGGATGCGTTGCTTCGGCGTAGACCTTCAGCTTCTTGATCATCGCGTAGCCGAGCGGACCCTTCGGAAGCATGCCCTTGACAGCCTTCTCGAGCGCGCGGCCCGGGAAACGCTCTTGCATCTTGCCGAACGTCGTTTCGTAGATGCCGCCCGGGTAGCCCGAGTGACGATAGTACTTCTTGTCCGTGGTCTTGTTGCCGGTGACCTTCAACTTGCCGGCATTGACGACGATGATGAAATCACCGGTGTCGACGTGCGGAGTGAATTCAGGCTTGTGCTTGCCGCGAAGACGGCGTGCCACTTCGCTGGCGACACGGCCGAGAACCTTATCCGTCGCGTCAATCACGTACCATTCGCGCGTCACCTCTTCGGCTTTTGCGGAAAACGTCTTCATGATCGATCCAAAAAATTGATCTGCCCTTGAACTGTGTCTTGTTCGGCCCTGCTTATATGAGTGCGCTCAGGTCGAAACCGGGCGCGTGCAGGCTCTCACAAGCCTCTCTCCGCGGGCGTGTGGCGAAGAGAACTTTGAATTATAAAGGGAATTTGGTCGCCGCGTCAAAAGAATGCTTCGACAGGCGCGAGGACGAAAAAAAGCCCGAGCAGCTTGGCTCGGGCTTAATCCACCAAAGGAGGAGGTGGAGGAGACAGAAACGAGTATAGGCACGGTCATGCTGCAAAGCAAGAAGATTTGCATCGTGGAAGATGATTCCATAATCTGGAATCTGAGCACAATGGACATGTCCCCCGAAAGCCCTTTATTTTCAGATGCTTACGGGCCGCGGCTGCCTGGACGCCGTCGCGATGAGCCTTTAGAGCCCGTCCTCGACTGGCGCGCTCACGGCCGGCATCAGAATCGCCGCGCCGATTTACGCTTCGTCAACCGGTAGATGCTCGTAAGCAGCGACCGGTGGAAAAATTCCGAACCGCTACAATGTAGCCTCTGTAACGACGCGCTGAACAGCTGGAGCCTGAGCATGGAATGCAAAGTTAGCTGGATGGGACAAGACGGCATGGCCTTCGCCGCCGAAACGGGAAGCGGCCATCTCGTAAACATGGACGGCGCACCGGAAGGCGGCGGCCGCAATCTCGCGCCGCGCCCGATGGAAATGGTGCTGCTCGGCACCGGCGGATGCACCGCCTACGACGTCGTGATGATCCTGAAAAAGAGCCGTCAGGAAATCCAGGGCTGCTCGGTCACGCTGAAGGCCGACCGCGCGAGCGAAGACCCGAAAGTCTTCACGAAGATCCACTTTCACTTCACCGTGACGGGCAAGAACCTGAACCCGGCGACCGTCGAGCGCGCGATCAACCTGTCGCACGACAAATATTGCTCGGCGTCGATCATGCTGGCGAAATCGGCGGAGCTGACGCATTCGTTCGAGATCGTCGAAGCGTAAGTTTCATCGGAAGCAAAAACGAAAAGAGCCGACGTCGCGAGACGCCGGCTCTTCTCTTTTGAATGACGACAAAGCGGGCCGATAAGCCGGATTCTGTGCACGCGCCGCCCGAAAGCGACGCGCGTGGCAATCATTCCTCTAGACGCGTCATTACTGACGCGCTCAAGCTTCCTACCCGCAGACGAACGGGGGCCCCGTCCTGCATCGCGAAGATGCGCGCCTGCCTATTTGGAATTGCTCCGGGTGGAGGTTACCGTGCCGGAACGTCTCGCGACGTCCGCGGTGCGCTCTTACCGCACCGTTTCACCCTTACCTGATCTCCGGACTTGCGCCCGGAGCCATCGGCGGTTTGCTTTCTGTTGCCCTGTTCCGCGTGTCGCCACGGATGGCCGTTAGCCATCACCCTGCCCTGTGGAGTCCGGACTTTCCTCGCCCTCTTCGGCTTTCACCTTGGAGGCCGCGATTGCCTGGCCCGCTTTGCAACTCGTCATTTTAGCATCCGCGCGATCGGCGGCCCGGTCGAAAGACGGAAACGTCGTCGTAGAAATCGGGCGATGCATTCGCGTCCCACCAGCCCGGCACGCCCAGCACCGGCAGCGGCGCGAACGCGCGGCTGTCGATCGGCGCGGCGTTCAGCCGTTCGGACACGCATCCGTCGATGAACGCGCGGCGCGCGGCATCGTCGAGCGAAAAATAGTCGGCGGGAACATCGACGATCCACGCGTGCCCCGTACACGCCTTGTACGGCGCGACGAGCTTTTCCAGCAACGCGTGCCCGAAAATGCGCGCCTCGCAGCGCGTGCCCCACGCCGCGCGCTCGCCGACGAAGAGCGTGCGCCAGCCGAAACCGCGCAGCGCGCGTCCAAGCGATGCATCGGCGCAGGCGAAGAACACCGCGTTTTCATCGAAGAGCGTGAGCGCGTCGCGCACGCCGCCGCGCGTCGGTCCGATGCCGAGCGTATCGATCTGCTCGGCCTGCCGCGCGTTGAGCGCCGCCTTGATGCGCGGATACGCGAACCACATCGAGGCGTTGAAGAAATCGTGGAGATTGTGGCGCGTCGGCACGCAGCCGGTCTGCGCGATGTGACCTTCGTACGACGCACCCGAAGGCAGCGCTTCCTGCGCGATGAATGCAAGCGGCTTGCCGCGGCCCGTGACCTGCGCGGCGGCCGTGGCGTCGTCGTTCAATGTCGCGAGATAGTTGTCGTAACCCGCGAGCGCCGCCGTCTGCCAGCGCCTGCCGCGCGCTTCGATGGACGCGAGCCAAGGCCGCGCCCAGTCGATATCGGCGAAACCCGCGCTCACGTCGGCGTGCTTACTGCGCGTCCACGAAACGCCAGCCGATCGATTCGCCGCCACGCAGCGGCACGACGGTCGAATCGCCGGCGGTGAATTCGGCGGGCAACGTCCACGTACCGCGCTCGATCGTCACCGATTCCTTGCTGCGCGGCAGACCGTAGAAGTCCGCGCCGTGGAAGCTCGCGAAGCCTTCGAGCTTGTCGAGCGCGCCGGCTTTGTCGAAGGTTTCCGCATAGAGTTCGAGCGCGTGCAGCGCCGTGTAGCAACCCGCGCAACCGCACGCGTGCTCCTTCAAGCCCTTCGGATGCGGCGCGCTGTCCGTGCCGAGGAAAAAGCGCGGATTGCCCGACGTCGCCGCTTCGACGAGCGCCACGCGATGCGTCTCGCGCTTCAGCACCGGCAGGCAGTAGTAATGCGGACGCATGCCGCCGACCAGCATGATGTTGCGGTTGTACAGCAGGTGATGCGCGGTGATCGTCGCGCCGATCTCGCCGTCCGCGTCGCGCACGTAATCGGCGGCGTCCTTCGTCGTGATGTGCTCGAACACGACTTTAAGCGCGGGAAAATCGCGGCGCAGCGGCGTCATCACGCGGTCGATGAACACTTTCTCGCGATCGAACACGTCGATGTCGCTATCGGTCACTTCGCCGTGAGTCAGCAAGGGCATGCCGACTTCCTGCATCGCTTCGAGCGTTTTCGCACATTTGCCGAGCAGATCCGTCACGCCTGCGTCGGAATTGGTCGTCGCGCCCGCCGGATACAGCTTCACGCCATGCACGAAGCCGCTTTCCTTCGCGCGGCGGATTTCGTCGGGCGGCGTGTTGTCGGTGAGATAGAGCGTCATCAACGGCTCGAAGCGCGCGCCCTTCGGAAGCGCCGCCAGAATGCGCTCGCGATAGGCCGCGGCCATTTCCGTCGTCGTCACGGGCGGCTTCAGATTCGGCATGATGATTGCGCGGCCGAACTGGCGCGCCGTGTGCGGCAGGACGGCCGCGAGCGTCGCGCCGTCGCGCACGTGCAGATGCCAGTCGTCGGGACGCGCGATCGTGAGCGAATTGGGCGAGGATGAAGTAGCGGACATGGCGAGATGACGGGGAACGTTGGAATGGCGCAAGTCCACGCAAGGACCGGAAAAAATCGCCGTGGAATTTCCACAACGCGCGCATCGACGAGCGTTTGCGCGTTTTTTTCGATTCGGTCTCGGTGATATGCTTGTCGGACGTATTGTAACAACAGGCCAAAAACCGACCGCCTCAGCATCATGTGCCAACTTCTCGGAATGAACTGCGCCGAACCGACCGACGTGACGTTCTCGTTCACCGGTTTCGCGGCGCGCGGCGGCGTCACCGATCATCATGCCGACGGCTGGGGCATCGCGTTTTTCGAGGACAAGGCCTGCCGGCTTTTCATCGATCATCAGTCGTCCGCCAGTTCGCCGCTCGCGGACATGGTGAAGCGCTATCCGATCAAGTCGAAGAACACGATCGCGCATATCCGCAAGGCGACGCAGGGGCATATCCTGCTCGAGAACTGCCATCCGTTCATGCGCGAACTGTGGGGCCGGCACTGGATCTTCGCGCACAACGGCGACCTCAAAGGCCACGCACCCGAACTCACCGGCGTATATCAGCCGGTCGGCACGACGGACAGCGAGCTTGCCTTCTGCGCGCTGCTGCAAGGCTTGCGGCGCGCGTTTCCGTGCTCGCAGCCGCCGCTCGACGAACTGTTCGACGCGCTCGCCGAACTTACCCGCGACATCACGCAATACGGCGTCTTCAACTTTCTGATGTCGAACGGGCAGGCGCTCTTCTCGCACTGCTCGACGCATTTGTACTACCTGGTGCGTAGCTGGCCGTTCTCGACCGCGCATCTGATCGATGCCGACATGTCGATCGATTTCGCCAAGTACACGACGCCGGAAGACCGCGTCGCCGTGATCGCGACGTCGCCGCTCACCGACAACGAAATCTGGACGCGCTTCGCCCCCGGCGATCTCGCGATGTTCCAGTGCGGCGATCTCGCCCGCGCGACGAATATTCCGGTGCCGGAGGAAGTGGCGAGGAAAGCGGCCGAGCCGCTCGCGAAGGCGTGCATCGGATCCGCGCTGAAGATCGACGAGATACGGACGACAGCGGCGATGGAATCGGAACTCGGGATCGAATAAAAAACGGCGCTTCTTTTCGGAAGCGCCGTTTTGCTTTGCCGAGCCGAGACTCAGTGCAGGATCTTCGCGAGGAAATCCTTCGCACGATCCGACTTCGGATTCGCGAAGAACGCTTCCTTCTGATCGTCCTCGACGATGAGCCCGCGATCCATGAAGATCACGCGATTCGCCACCTTCTTCGCAAAGCCCATTTCGTGCGTCACGCACATCATGGTCATGCCTTCCTGCGCGAGTTCGACCATCACGTCGAGCACTTCGTTGATCATCTCCGGATCGAGCGCGGACGTCGGCTCGTCGAAGAGCATCGCGATCGGGTCCATCGACAGCGCGCGCGCAATCGCCACGCGCTGCTGCTGACCGCCGGACAACTGGCCCGGAAACTTGTCCGCATGCGCGCGCAGGCCGACGCGATCCAGCAGCTTCATGCCCTTCTGCGTGGCTTCGTCGCTCGAACGGCCGAGCACCTTGATCTGCGCGAGCGTCAGGTTCTGCGTGATCGTCAGATGCGGAAACAGCTCGAAGTGCTGGAACACCATGCCGACCTTCGAACGCAGCTTCGACAGATTCGTCTTCTTGTCCGTCAGCGACTGGCCGTTGATCGTGATTTCGCCCTTCTGGAACGGCTCCAGGCCGTTCACGGTCTTGATGAGCGTCGACTTGCCCGAACCCGACGGGCCGCACACCACGACGACCTCGCCCTTCTTCACTTCGGTCGTGCAGTCGGTGAGCACCTGGAACTGCCCGTACCACTTGGAAACATTCTTGATAGAGATCATCTTGCGACCTTTTTCTGAAGACTTTTGACGAGCGCCGACGCCACCACGCAAATCACGAAATAGCACGCGCCCGCGAACAGAACCATTTCGACGGACGTGCCGTCTCGATCCCCGATGTTCGTCGCCGTGCGGAAGAAGTCCGCGAGACTGATGACGTAGACGAGCGACGTATCCTGAAACAGGACGATCGCCTGCGTGAGCAAGAGCGGCACCATCGCGCGGAAGGCCTGCGGCAGCACGACGAGCTTCATCGCCTGGCCGTAGGTCATGCCGAGCGCGAACGCCGCGTTCACCTGACCGCGCGGCACCGCTTGAATGCCGGCGCGGATGATTTCCGAATAGTACGCGGCTTCGAAGAGCGAGAACGCGACCATCGCCGAGGCAAGACGGATGTCGATGTCGGCCGACAGTCCGAGCACGTTTTGCAACAGCTGCGGCACGATCAGGAAGAACCACAGCAGCACCATCACGAGCGGAATCGAGCGGAACAGCGTGACGTACGCGCTCGCGAACCATTGCAGCGGCTTCACGCCCGAAAGGCGGAACAGCGCGAGAATCGTGCCCCAGATGATGCCGACCACGATGGCGAGCACGGTGATCTGCAGCGTGATCTTCGCGCCCGTCATCAGCGTGGGCCACGACGCGAGCACACCGCTCCAGTTGAACTGATGCATTTATTTGCCTCCGATGTAGCCAGGCAACCGCGTCTTCGCCTCGACCCAGCGCATCAGTTGCATCACGACGAGGTTGATGAGCATGTAGGCGATCGTCACCGCGATGAACGATTCATACGTCTGCGCCGTGTAATCGACGAGCTGGCGCGCCTGAGCGGACAGATCCAGCAGACCGATGGTCGACGCGACCGCCGAGTTCTTGAACACGTTGAGGAACTCGGACGTGAGCGGCGGCACGATGATGCGGTACGCGACCGGCATCAGCACGTAGCGATACGTCTGCCATTGCGTGAAGCCCATCGCGAGACCCGCGTTGCGCTGTCCGCGCGGCAGCGCGTTGATGCCCGAGCGCACCTGCTCGCACACGCGTGCGCCGGTGAAAAGCCCGAGACAGATGATCGACGACGAAAAGAACTGCGCGGTGGGCGGCAGTTGCTTGAACCAGTTGCCGATGGAAGGCGGCAGCAATTCCGGTATCACGAGATACCAGACGAAGAACTGCACGATCAGCGGAATGTTGCGGAAGATCGCGACGTAGACGGTGCCGATGCCCGCCAGCGTGCGATTCGGGACCGTGCGCAAGATGCCGAACAACGAGCCGACCACGAGCGCGATCACCCAGGCCGCGAGCGACACGGTGATCGTCACCCAGAAGCCGGAAATCAGCCAGCCGAGATAGGTGGTGGGCTCGCCGGTCGAAACCGGACTCAGCAGGATGCCCCAGTTCCAGTGATAAGACATGGACTCACTCCAAAAAGAAACGGAAGAAGCAAGCTCCTTCCGTTTCGTCTGTTCGATTACCGAACCGGTTAGTCGATTGCCTTGTCATTCGGGCTCTTGTAGAGAGCCTTCATGTCTTCACTTTCGGGGAAGTTGAGGTTGAGACCCTTCGGCGGAATCGGGCTTTCGAACCACTTCTTGTAGATCTTGTCCGCTTCGCCCGAGGTTTCGACCTTGGCGATCGCGTCGTCGACGACCTTCTTGAACTCCGGATCGTTCTTGCGGATCATGCAGCCGTACGCTTCATGCGATTGCGGCGCACCGACGATCACGAAATCGTTCGGGTTGTTCGACTTCGCGCGCTCGCCCGCGAGCAGCGCATCGTCCATCATGAACGCGACGGCGCGGCCGGTCGACAGCGTCAGGAACGACTCGCCGTGATCCTTCGCGCTGATGATGTTCATGCCCATGTTCTTGTCCTGATTCATCTTGCGAAGCAGGCGCTCGGACGTGGTGCCGGCGGTCGTCACGACGGTCTTGCCCTTCAGGTCGGCCCAGTCCTTCACGCCCGAATCCTTCTTGGTCATGAGGCGCGTGCCGATCACGAAGATCGTGTTCGAGAAGGAAACTTGCTGCTGACGCTCGGCGTTGTTCGTCGTCGAGCCGCACTCGATATCGACGGTACCGTTCTGCACGAGCGGAATGCGGTTCTGCGAAGTGATCGGCGTGAGCTTCACCTTCAGGTCGGACATGCCGAGCTTCTGCTTGACCGCGTCCACGACCTTCAGCGCGAACTCATGCGAGTAGCCGACGACTTGCTGCTTGTCGTCATAGTAGGAAAACGGAATGGACGATTCGCGATGCCCCAGCGAGATCACGCCCGTGTCCTTGATTTTCTTCAGCGTGCCGGCGTCTTGAGCGTATGCGCCGGTGGCGAGAAACCCGAGCGCGGCGACGAGCAGCGCAGCCTTTTTAACCTTCATGTGTTCGATCTCCTGTGGCGAAAAACCGGGGCAAGTTTAGCAGGGTAATTATTCTGAAAGAATGATTGTTAACCCACGACCGTCTTATTTCTGAGACGCCGTCGCCGTAAGGGTGCAACCCGGTGCGACCGCGCATATTACTGGCGTTTTTGTGACCATGCTTGACCGAATGCAGCGAGTCGGCCGACTTGTCGCTTTCATGCAAATGCGGGCGGCATTCCGAATGAAATGCCGCCCGCAATCAATTAAAGGGCACGACCGCCTGACACCGAATCAGGGATACAGCCCGCGCATCTCGCGCGCCTGCAGAATGCGCGTACACGCGACGATGAACGCCGCCGTGCGCACCGATACCTTGTGCTCGCTCGCGACCTGCCACACGCCTGCGAACGCTTCGCGCATCACGCGCTCGAGACGCTGATTGATCTCGTCCTCGGTCCAGAAGAAGCTCGAGAAGTCCTGCACCCATTCGAAGTACGACACGGTCACGCCGCCCGCATTCGCGATCACGTCCGGGATCACGAGGATACCCTTGTCGTTGAGGATGTCGTCGGCCGCGGTCGTGGTCGGGCCGTTCGCGCCTTCGACGACGATCTTCGTGCGAATCTTCGACGCGTTCTTCTCGGTGATCTGGTTTTCGAGCGCGGCCGGAATGAGGATGTCGCTTTCGATCATCCAGAATTCTTCCGCCTGTACCGGATCCGCGCCCGCGAAGCCGCCCACGCCGCCGTTCTTCGCGACGTGATCGAGCAGCGCGACGGTATCGATGCCCTTCGAGTTATGAATCGTTCCCGTGTGATCCTGCACGGCGATGACCTTCGCGCCCGCTTCCTGGAACAGCTTGGCCGCGATGCCGCCGACGTTGCCGAAGCCCTGCACCGCGATGCGCGCGCCTTCGATCTCCATGCCGATGCGCCGCGCCGCTTCCGTGCCGACGACGAACACGCCGCGCCCCGTCGCTTCCTTGCGGCCGAGCGAGCCGCCGAGCGAAATCGGCTTGCCGGTCACGACGCCGGTTGCCGTCTGGCCCTGGTTCATGGAGTAGGTGTCCATCATCCACGCCATGATCTGCTCGTTCGTGTTCACGTCCGGCGCGGGAATGTCCGTGTTCGGCCCGATGATGATGCCGATCTCGCTCGTATAGCGACGCGTCACGCGTTCCAGTTCGCCACGCGACAGCGTGCGCGGATCGACACGAATGCCGCCCTTCGCGCCGCCGTACGGCACGTTTACCGCCGCGTTCTTCACCGACATCCACGCGGACAGCGCCATCACTTCGGAGAGCGTCACGTCCTGGTGGTAACGCACGCCACCCTTGCCGGGACCGCGCGACGTGTTGTGCTGCACGCGATAACCCTCGAAATGCGCGACGGTGCCGTTATCCAGCTCGATCGGGCAATCGACGACGAGAATGCGCTTCGGGCGCTTGAGGGTTTCGAGCCAGCGGGAGAGAGAACCGAGATACGGGGCAACGCGATCGACCTGTTGCAGATAGTTTCCCCAGGGACCGAGATCATCGGCATGGAGATACGACGGGATAGCGTGTTTTGCGTCCGGCGCTTGCACAGGTTGCTTCGAGGCAGACATTGATGCTCCAGCGGTGAAGGAATTCGCTCATTGTCGAAAAACGTCGTTTCCAAATCCAATGCCGTTTCCTTATCCCGTCATGCAAAAGTTGCATAACGTCGCCGAGCCTTATGCCGCGGGCTTCTCCGGCTGCGCCTTCAGCAATTCCTCACCGACCGCGTCCCATAGCGCGCGCATCAATGCCTGTCGCGGCTCTTCGCCCTGCGCTGCGAGCTTGTCGCGATAAAGGCGGATTTCCATCGTCAGCGTGAACTGGCCGGCGGGCGTGCCGCGCGTGCCGCGATCGAGGCGCACGAGCCGCCCTTCTTCCACTGCATCCTCGACAGCGCTGTGCGGCAGGAACGCGACGCCATGACCGGCGAGCGCCATCGCTTTCAGACCTTCGGCCATGTCGGTTTCATAGACCTTGTCGAGATAGAGGCGCGTCGGCGCGGTCGCGATGATGACTTCCGTCATGCGCCCGAGGTACGCATTAGGCGTGTACGACAGATACGGCACCGGCGATTCGCCCGTCGCGGGCAGCGTGAAGCGCGCGCGTCCGCCTTTGGTCACGGCGGAAAACGGGCTGATCGGTTCGGCGCCGAGCGTGAGCATGTCGTAGCGCGCGGGATCGAGCGCAACCGGATGACTCGGATGGTGATAGCCCATCACGAGATCGACACCGCCTTCGACGAGCGACAGCACCGCATCGTGCACATTGAGCGCGCGCAGCCGCGTGCGGATGCGTCCGAGCCGCGCCTCGATGTGTTCGAGCCAGCGCGGAAAATACGTGAGCGAAAGCGTGTGCGGCACGGCGAATTCGATGGTCGCCGACGGCACGCCGCCTTGTCCGCGCAATAGCGTGCGCGCTTCGTGGAACTGCGAGAGCATCGCGAGCGCCTGCTCGTAGAACACGTTGCCGGCTTGCGTGAGGCGCGTCGGATACACCGACCGGTCGATGAGTTCCGTGCCGAGCCACGCTTCGAGCGCCTGAATGCGTCGCGAGAACGCGGGCTGCGTGATGTGCCGAAGCTCGGCGGATCGACTGAAGCTGCGCGTCTCCGCGAGCGACACGAAGTCTTCCAGCCATTTCAGTTCCATGCGTTTCTCGGGCGCGCGCGGCGCTTCCTTGGCAAAGAACGCATTCTAGCGGGCGCATGAGCCGTGCGAAGGCGCGGCGCACCATTCGCATGCGGTCACGCACGGACGCGGTGCTGTCGGTTTGCGGGACGCGGAACCTCACGCGTGCTCTGATCCCTCGCCGACCCTTGCGCTACCCGGCGCATCGGTAAATATGCATTCCATTGGCATGATGCTTGCAATTTTCGGGGCCGTCGCGTGCTCATTCGGCAGTACGCGCATATACGGAACCCGCAATGTCCAATCTGATCGCATCGCTCAAGAGCGGCAACTGGCGCTCGCTCCTCGCCTGCTTCCTCTACTTCGATACGGGCTTTACCGTCTGGGTACTGTATGGGCCGCTCGCGCCGTTCATCGGACGCGACGTGACGATGTCCGCCGCGCAGCAAGGCTTTCTCGTCGCGGTGCCGGTGCTGGCCGCCGCCATTCTGCGCGTGACGCTCGGCAACCTCTATCAATCGACCGATGGACGGCGCGTCGCGCTGATGGGCGTCCTGCTCTCGTCGATTCCGTCGATCGTGCTGCCGCTCATGCCCGGCGTGCCGTCGTATGCGGTGTTGCTTGTGCTCGGCGTGTTCCTCGGCATGGGCGGCGCGAGCTTCGCCGTCGCGTTGCCGATGGCTGGCAGCAACTATCCGCCGAAGGTGCAGGGCCTCGTGCTCGGACTCGCCGCGGCAGGCAACATCGGCGCGGTGCTCGACGGCTTCCTGTTCCCGCATCTCGCCGATGCCTTCGGCTGGCAGATGTCGACCGCCGCCGCGCTGCCGCTGCTCGCGATTACGGGCGTCGCGCTCTTCGCATGGGCGTCCGATGCCGGCGTGAAAACCGGCAGCACGATGCGCGCGCTGTCGAGCTTCGCGGTGACGCTCGTGAGCCTGATCGTGCTGGTGCTCGCGGTCAACGCGGGCGTGTTCGGCGGCGGCAAGGCGGGCGTGCTGCTCTTGCCGGTGATCGGCGCGCTCATTGCGATCGCGGTGCTGCCGCGGCATTATCGGTCGGTGCTCGGCGAGCGCGATACGTGGGTCATCATGCTCATTTACAGCATCACGTTCGGCGGTTTCGTCGGCATGTCGTCGTATGTGACGCTGCTGCTTACCTCGCTTTATCAGATGCCGAAGCTCGAAGCCGGCCTCTTCATGTCGCTGCTCGCGTTTCTCGGCGCGATCGTGCGTCCGTTCGGCGGTTATGTCGCCGATCGCGTGACCGGCGTGCGTGCGCTGCTCGTGCTGCTCGCGGCCATCGCCATCGGCGACTTCGCGTTCGCGATCTGGATGCCGCCGGTCGCGGGCGGTCTCGCGATTCTCATCTGCCTGTATATCGCGTTCGGCCTGGGCAACGGCTCGACGTTCCAGCTCGTCCCGCATCGCTGGAAGGGCAAGACGGGATTGCTGTCGGGAATCGTCGGCGCAGCGGGCGGTATCGGCGGGTTCTATCTGCCGGTCATCATGGGCATCGCGAAGGAAAGCACGGGCAGCTATCAAATGGGCTTCGCCACGTTCGGCGTGCTCGCAACGTGCGCGTTCGGCGCGCTCTTCGCGCTGCGCGGTCAGTGGCTGCGCTGGTCGTCGACGGCTTCGCAATCGCACGATGGCGTCGCCATCGGCGGCGCGCACGCGATGGAGTGAGGACAGCGCGTCATTCGCCCAGTGTCGCCAGCGCCGCCTCTCCTTCGCCGGAGCTGGCGGCGCGCTGTTGCTGAAGCGCCCACATCTGCGCGAACAGCCCGCCCGCACGCAGCAACTCCGCATGCGTGCCGCGCTCGACGATGCGCCCGTGATCCATCACGATGATCTGCTGCGCATGCACGACCGTCGATAGCCGATGCGCGATGATGAGGGTCGTCCGCTCGCGCGCGATCGAGTCGAGTTCGTGCTGAATCGCGCGCTCGGACTTCGAATCGAGCGCGGACGTGGCTTCGTCGAAGATCAAAATCGGCGGATTCTTGAGCAGCGTGCGCGCGATCGCGACGCGCTGCTTCTCGCCACCCGACAGCTTCAATCCACGCTCGCCGACGGCCGTGTCATAGCCCGCTGGCAACGCCTCGATGAAATCGTGAATATGCGCCGCGCGCGCCGCCGCGATCACTTCGTCGCGGCTCGCCGAAGGACGCCCGTACGCGATGTTGTAATAGATCGAATCGTTGAAGAGCACGGTGTCCTGCGGCACGATGCCGATCGCCGCGCGCAACGAATCCTGTGTGACGTCGCGAATGTCCTGCCCGTCGATGCGAATGCTGCCGCCCTGCGCGCGATCGAGATCGTAGAAGCGAAAGAGCAGCCGGCCGAGCGTCGATTTGCCCGAGCCGCTGTGTCCGACGACCGCCGTCGTCGTGCCCGCGGGAATCGTGAAATCGACGCCATGCAGGATCGGCCGCGCCTTCTCATACGCGAAGCTCACGTTCTCGAAGCGCACTTCGCCGCCGCGCACGGCAAGCGCGGGCGCGTTCGGCGCATCGGGCACTTCGCGGCCCGCGCCGAGCAGCGTGAACATGCGATCCATGTCGGTCAGCGCCTGCTTGAGTTCGCGATACACGACGCCGAGAAAATTCAGCGGAATGTACAACTGCAGCATGAAGGTGTTGATGAGCACGAGATCGCCGAGCGTCAGACGCCCCGCCATCACGCCCTGCGTCGCGCGCCAGAGGATGAAAACGAGCCCCACGCCGATGATCGTCTGCTGCCCGAAGTTCAGCATCGACAGCGAGCGCTGCGACTTGATCGCGGCCGCGCGATAGCGCTGAAGATTTTCATCGTAACGGCGCGTTTCCCACTCTTCGTTGCCGAAGTATTTCACGGTCTCGTAGTTGAGCAGCGAATCGATCGCGCGCGAATTCGCTTTCGAATCGAGATCGTTCATCGTGCGGCGAAAGTGCGTGCGCCACTCCGTCACCTTCACCGTGAACACGATATACGTGACGAGCGCAATGAACGTGACGATCGCGTAATACGCCTCGTACTTCGTCACGAAGAACGCGAGCACGAGTCCGACCTCGACGAGCGTCGGCAGAATGCTGTAGAGCGAATACGAAACGAGCTGCTGGATGCCGCGCGTGCCGCGTTCGATATCGCGCGACATGCCGCCCGTCTGTCGCTCCAGATGAAAGCGCAGCGACAGCGAATGCAGATGCCGGAACACTTGCAGCGCGAGTTGCCGCACGGCGCTTTCCGTGACCTTGGCGAAGAGCAGTTCGCGCAACTCGGTGAAGAGCGACGTAGAAAGCCGCGCGGCCGCATACGCGACGACGAGCAGCCCGATTCCGCCGATCAGCACGATGCCCGGCGAATCGTTCGCGCGTCCGAGCGCGGTGAGATGCTGCACGGAAGCGAGGCCGTCGACGATGCGCTTCATCACGATCGGCACGCCGAGGTTCGCGACCTTCGCGCCGATGAGGCACGTCAGCGCGAACGCGACGCGCCATTTGTACGTCGTGAGATAAGGCAGCAGCGAGCGGATCGTCTGCCAGTCGTTGCGCGGGCCTTGCTGCGCGGGCCCGGGCTCTGCGTTCGGGAAGCGGCGCATGAGTTCGTATCGTTCGAGCGCGTCGCGCGAATGGAGTCGGGCGCGGCGTGGGGAAGGTTTTTATCGTCGAAACGGGCGCAACTTCGTCTGGATGCTTTCCCGTACAATTTGCTGCAAGCCCTGGCGCGACGTCGCGCGCAATCGGGCTCATTCATAAATAGGCATTGTCGCAGAAGGTTCAAGAGGCCGCTCACGCGCGCCAGCCTTCGCGCCGCCTTGCAAACCGGAACGCCTCCCATGACCGACCATCCCAATCTTCCTGAGAAACACGTCGCGCTGCGCGTCGTGCCGCAGCCCGCCGACGCCAACGTCCACGGCGACGTGTTCGGCGGATGGATCATGGCGCAGGTCGATATCGCCGGCTCCATTCCGGCGAGCCGCCGCGCGAACGGCCGCGTCGCGACCGTCGCCGTGAATTCGTTCCTGTTCAAGCACCCGGTTTTCGTCGGCGATCTGCTGAGCTTTTACGCCGACATCGTCAAGACGGGCAACACGTCCATCACGGTGTCGGTCGAAGTCTGGGCGCAGCGCATGAGCCTCGCCGAAGAAGTCGTCAAGGTGACGGAAGCGACGCTCACCTACGTCGCGACTGACCGCGATCGCCGCCCGCGCGTGCTGCCGTCGCTGGACTGATAAGAATCGATCAGTGGGGCAGCACGCCCTGCTGCAAAAGGCCCGGAATCGCCTCGTGCGGCATCGGGCGCGAGAAAAGGTAGCCCTGCATTTCGTCGCAATCGCGCTCGCGCAGGAAATCGTGCTGCGCGTGCGTTTCGACGCCCTCCGCGATCACCTGCATCTCGAGCGAATGCGCGAGCGCGATGATCGCCGACGTGATGGTTTCATCGTCGCCCGACGAGCCGATATCCGCGACGAACGAGCGATCGATCTTCAGCCGATGCACCGGAAAGCGCTTGAGATACGACAGGCTCGAATAGCCGGTGCCGAAGTCGTCGATTGCAATACCGATGCCGAGCGCCGATAGCTCCGAGAGCATCGTGATCGCTTCCTCGGCGTTGCGCATGATCGCGCTTTCGGTGAGTTCGAGTTCGAGATAGCGCGGCGCAAGGCCCGTCTCTTCGAGCACCGAAGTCACGAGCCGGGCGATGTCGCGCTGCTGGAAATGCCGCGCCGACAAGTTCACCGACACGCGCGCCGGCGGCAGCCCCGCATCCTGCCACGCCTTGTTCTGCCGGCACGCTTCGCGCAGCACCCATTCGGAAAGCGGTCCGATCAGCCCGCTCTCCTCCGCCACCGGAATGAACGACGCCGGCGACACGAGCCCTTGCTCGGGGTCGCGCCAGCGCACGAGCGCTTCGATGCCGACGATCTGACGCGTCGACATGTCGACCTGCGGCTGATAGTGCAGCAGGAATTCGCCGTCGCGCAGCGCGCGCCGCAAGCGCCGTTCGAGATTCATGCGCGCGCCGACGCTCGCGTTCATCTCCGGCTGATAAAACTGATAGTTGTTGCGGCCCATGTCCTTCGCGCGATACATCGCGAGGTCGGCCTTCTTCATCACGGTTTCGGCGTCGTCGCCGTCTTGCGGATAAAGACTCGCGCCCATGCTGCAGCCGACATACAGCTCGGTGTCGTCGATCCACACCGGTTCGGAGATCGCCGCGCGCGTGCGCTCCATCCACACGATGAGACCGGCTTCGTCGGTGATGTCCGGCAGCACGACGACGAACTCGTCGCCGCCGTGACGCGCGACCGTATCGCTCGTACGCGCCGAGCGCGCGAGCCGCTCCGCGATCACCGCAAGCAGACGGTCGCCGACGCTGTGGCCGAGACTGTCGTTGACGTTCTTGAAGCCGTCGAGATCCATGAACACGACTGCGATCTTCGCATCGCGCCGCCGCGCCGTTTCTATCGCGTGCTGCAGGCGATCTTTCAGCAGATTGCGATTCGGCAGGCGCGTGAGCGTGTCGTAATTCGCCTGATATTCGAGCTCTTCCTGATAGCGCATCAGATCGGTCACGTCGTTGATGATGCCGATGTGATGCGTGGTCATGCCCTGCGCGTTCGGCACCGGCGCGACGAAGAGCTGGTTCCAGAAGAGCGCGCCGTCCTTGCGATAGTTGCGCACGACGACGCTCGCTTCCATGTTCGCATCGAGGGCGCGGCGGATCGACGTGAGCCCTTCCTGATCTCCGTCCGGGCCGTGCAAAAAGCGGCAATCCTGGCCGATGACCTCGCTCGGGTCATAACCCGTGATGCGCTTGAACGCCGGATTCGCATACTCGATCACATTCGCGCCATCGACGACGCCGGTGATCAGAATCGCGTTCACGCTCGCGTCCAGCGCGCGGCTTTGCAGACGCAGCGCGAGTTCGGCGCGCTTGTGATCGGTGACGTCGTGATACGAACCGAGCACGCCGATGGTCTGCCCTTCGCCGTCGAGCAACGGCAGCTTGCTCGAAACGACGGTGCGCAACTGGTCGCCCATCACGATGTCGCGCTCGTGATGCATCTTCGGCACGGTCGTGACGATGACCTCTTCGTCGTCCGCGCGCACCAGATCCGCGAGCGCGCTCCACGGCAAGTCGAAATCCGTCTTGCCGATGACCTGCTCGTTGTACGCGAGACCCGCATCGCGCGCGAACGCATTGTTGCAGCCGAGATAGCGCAGCTCGCGGTCCTTCCAGAACACGCGCTGCGGAATGTTGTCGATGACCGCTTCGAGCATCTCGTTCGAGCGGCGCGCTTCGGCTTCCGCGTTGATGCGGTCGGTCACGTCGTTCGCCAGCATGAAGATGCCCGGCCGGCTCGAGTAGATGAGCGAGTGATGCGACACGTCCGCGCCCACGATCGATCCGTCCTTGCAGCGATAGCGCCAGACGCCCGCCGAACCTCGTCCCGACTGAGCGCGCTCGCCCCGCTCGCCGCCTTCGCCGCCGCTGCGCGCAAGACGCGCGGCGAAGCTGTCGAAGTCGTCCGCATGATGCAGATCGCGCAGCGTCATGTCCATGAACTCCGGCTCGTTGAAGCCGAAGTGTTCGATCGCGGCCTGATTCACGGCAACGAAGCGCATCGTCTCGCTATCGACGATCCACATCGGCACCGGATGCGCCTCGAACATGCCGCGAAAGCGCTCGTTGCTGCGCTGTCGCGCGCGCGCCGCGCCGAGCTTCTCGCGCGATTGCCGCTCGCGACTCGCGAAGAGCCAGATCAGCACGGCGCTGCCCGCGAGCATCGTGAAGACGAGCAGCAGCATGGCGCCGCTCGACGCCCGCGCGGACTGATCGAGCGCGCCGATCGTCGCGTTGTCGATGCGCGAGCGCACCGCCGCGAGCTCGTCGTCGACGCCTTGCTGATCCTCGCCGAGCGTAACGAACGCCGCATCGGCCCATGCGCGGGACGCGTCGGGGCTCGCGTTCTTCGCGCGCTCGAAGGCGACGTCGGCGTCGTGCCGCATGACGGCGGCGCGGGCGGCGAGCGCATCGAATGCGCCCATCATGCCGGGCTCCATTTCGAACTGCGCGCGCAGGCCGCTTTCGAGCGCGTCGAGATGCGCCACGCGTTCCTGATGGCCCGCTGCGGTTTCCGCGATGCCGGTGGCTTCGAAGCGGCTCAGTTGCGTCAGCGATTCGCCGAGCGTGCTGCGATAGTTCGCGAGGTCGCGCAGCAGGCTCATCGAGCGCAAGGTGCGCGCGTCGCTTTCACGCAGACCGCCGATCCGCTCGCAGGCGACGAACGCGTTGGCGCCGAGCGCGGCCAGCACGACGGCAATGTTGACGAGCAAACCTCTGGAGAGGAATCGAGTCATGAAGAGCGGGCTAATCCCTTTGATGCGCGCACATCGAACGCAATGCGCGGCGTGGCGAACGGCTCCACGCCCGATTAATGGATAACGTCCATTAACGGCGCATCTCGCCCGACATTTAGGGCTCACCCGCAAATAATCTGATTAAAGCGGCTGCTTAACGTTTGCGAGCCGCGTGCTCACTCCGTGAGACCGAACTCTTTCATCGCGGGCAGGAAATCGTGATTGACCTTGTCCGTGTTGCGCGAGAGTTTCGCGAGCGCGTAACGCTGGAAACGATCGAGTTGGCCCCAGCGATCGAGACTCGGCGCGCTGATCCCGGAGAGGCTGCTTTGACGGATCACGGTTTCCGGCACGGCATCGGCGTGCATCCACACCGGATCGGGGTCGCGTTCGATCTTTTCGGGCGCGGCATTGGCGTGCGTCTTCAGCATCTCTTCAAGCGCGAGGTCGAAGTTCTTCTCGAGCTCGGCCTCTTCTTCGATCGGAAAGCGCGCCAGCAACGCGCGATCTTCGTAAGGAAGCTGCTGCCATTGGTCAAGCGAGATGCGCATGCCGAAGCGGTCGAGATTGAAGCGCACGGCAAGCGGAATGAAGCGCAGATTGTCAGAGGATTCGACTTCGAATCCGAAGAGACGCGCGGCGTCGTAAAGTCCCATAGCGAAGCCTCGTTGGATTGAAGCGGGCGGCGCGGCGCGCGATGCCCGCTTAAGTTATTGTAGGGCCTTGGATCTGGCTGGAACCATTGCAATCTAGCCGCTGTTCGCGTCGCGATGCGTGCGGACAGCAACTTTTGGCAGCAAGTCACATACCCGACTTTACTCGAAGTGAGCGGTCAGGAGCATTGAAGTGGAACAACTCGAAACCGACGACCAACCCGGCTTCGTCGAGCGCCAGGTGCGCAGGCATCGCAAGAACGAAGTTGCGATCGCCGCTGACAACGTCGGTCAGGAATGGCCCGTCGCGCTGGTTTTCAACGGCATTTCGCACGCGGTGATGATGTGCACGCCACGCGATCTCGAAGCGTTCGCAGTGGGCTTCTCGATGACGGAAGGCATAGTTGAGCGCGGCAGCGATATCCACGATATCGAGGTTTATTTGCGGGATGACGGCGTCGCGTTGCCGCATGCGGAAGTGCATCTGCAGGTCGTGCAGCGGGCTTTCGCGTCGCTGAAGGACAAGCGGCGCGCGCTCGCCGGGCGCACCGGATGCGGCGTGTGCGGCATCGAAAGCATCGACTTGCTCGATCTTCAGCCGGAACGCGTGCCGGAGACCGGCTTTCTGAATCGTCTCGCGCCCGATGCGATCGAACGCGCCGCGCGCGAATTGCCCGCGCATCAGCAATTGACGAAGCTGACGGGCGGTCTGCACGCCGCCGCGTGGTGCGACGAAAACGGCGCAGTGCGCTACGCCTTCGAGGACGTCGGGCGGCATAACGCGCTCGACAAGCTCATCGGCCAGTTGATCCTGCGCCGCGAGGACACGACGCAAGGTTTCGTGTTCCTGTCGAGCCGCGCGAGCTATGAACTCGTGCGCAAATCGGCGCGCGTCGGCGTGCCGATGATCGCGACGATTTCCGCGCCGACCTCGCTCGCCATTTCGATCGCGATGCAGGCGGGCCTGCGGCTCGTCAGCTTCGCGCGCGAGAACAGCTTCGTCGAATACGATGTCGAGTGAAGCGCGCTATTCGAACTTGCTGAAGTCCGGCTTGCGCTTCTCGAAGAACGCCTGAAACGCCTCGCGCGCTTCGGGCGCGACGAGCATCCGCGAGAAATGCGCGGCTTCGTCTTCCATGCGCGCGGTCACTTCGTGCGCGTGCGCGCCTTTCATCAGCGACTTGGTCACGCGCAGCGACGACGCCGGCAAGAGCGCGAGCCGCTTCGCCTTGTCGAACGCGTAGGCGTCGAGTTCGGCGGCATCGATCGCGCCGTTGAGGAAGCCCATGCCGATCGCTTCGTTCACGTCGAACGCTTCGCCCAGCAAGAGCTTTTCCGCCGCGCGCTGATAACCCGCCGTGCGCGGCAGCAGCAGGCTCGACGCCGCTTCCGGACACAGCCCCAGTTGCGAAAACGGCAGCGAGAACTTCGCGTTCGGGCTCGCGTAGACGATGTCGCAATGCAGGAGCATCGTCGTGCCGATGCCGACCGCCGTGCCCGCGACCGCCGCGACGATCGGCTTCGGAAAGCCGGCGATGCGCCGCAGGAACTGGAAGACGGGCGCGTCGAGTCCCTTCGGCGGATCGTTCAGGAAGTCATCGAGGTCGTTGCCGGCGGAGAACGTCGTGCCGTTCGCGCGGATCAGCACCGCGCGCACGGTCGGGTCCATCTCGGCTTCGTAGAGGCCGTCGGCCATTTCCTGATACATCGCCGCGGTGATCGCGTTCTTCTTTTCCGGACGATTGAGCACGATGCTCAGCACGCCGTCCGCGCGTTCGATCTGAATCTCCATCCGCTGTCTCCTTTGTCGGCCCGCGAGCTTTCGGCACTCGCGGACCGTTTGCATCAAAGCCGCTCGATGATGCCCGCCGCGCCCATGCCGGTGCCGACGCACATCGTCACCATGCCGTACTTCAGGTTGCGGCGACGCAGGCCGTGCACGACCGTCGACGCGCGGATCGCGCCCGTCGCGCCGAGCGGATGGCCGAGCGCGATCGCGCCGCCGAGCGGATTGACCTTGGACGTATCGAGTCCGAGATCGCCGATCACCGCGAGCGCCTGCGCCGCGAACGCTTCGTTCAGCTCGATCCAGTCGAGATCGTCCTGCTTCAGGCCCGCCGCCTTCAACGCGGCCGGAATCGCTTCCTTCGGCCCGATGCCCATGATCTCGGGCGGCACGCCGCGCACCGCGAAGCTCACGAAGCGCGCGAGCGGCGTGAGGTTGAACTGCTTCAGGATCTTTTCCGACACGACGATCAGCGCGCCGGCGCCGTCCGACGTCTGCGAGCTGTTGCCCGCCGTCACCGAGCCTTTGTTCGCGAACACGGGACGCAGCTTCGCGAGACCTTCGACCGACGTATCCGCGCGCGGACCTTCGTCGAGCGCGATCTCGCGCGCGTTCACGCGAACTTCGCCCGATGCGAGATCGGGGAAGCGCTCGTTCAACGTGTATGCGGCGATTTCATCGGCGAATTCGCCCGCTTGCTGCGCGGCCAACGCCTTGCGATGCGACTCCGCGGCGAACGCGTCCTGCGCCTCGCGGCTCACCTTCCAGCGTTCCGCGACGCGCTCCGCCGTCAGCCCCATGCCGTACGCGATGCCGACATCTTCGTTGCGATCGAAGATATGCGGCGACAGCGAAGGCTTGTTGCCCATCATCGGCACCATGCTCATCGACTCGCAGCCGCCGGCGATCATCGCATCGGCTTCGCCGACGCGGATGCGGTCCGCCGCCATCGCGAGCGCCGTCAGGCCCGACGCGCAGAAGCGGTTCACCGTGACGCCGCCGACGGTGTTCGGCAAGCCCGCGAGCAACGCGCCCATGCGCGCGACGTTCAGTCCTTGCTCGGCCTCGGGAATCGCGCAGCCGACGATCGCGTCCTCGATCACGTTCGTATCGAGCCCCGGCACCTGCGCGACGGCCGACCTGATCGCGTGGACGAGCAGCTCGTCCGGGCGCGTGTTCCTGAACACGCCGCGCGGCGCCTTGCCGATCGGCGTGCGGCTCGCGGCGACGATGTATGCGTCTTGAAGTTGTTTGCTCATCTTATGCAGCTCCGCTTAGTTACGCACCGGCTTGCCGGTCTGCAACATGCCCATGATTCGCTCTTGCGTCTTTTGCGTGCCGAGCAGCTCGACGAACGCGCGGCGCTCCAGCGCCAGCAGCCATTCTTCGTCGACGAGACTGCCCGCTTCGACATCGCCGCCGCACACGGCTTCGGCGATACGGCTCGCGATCAGATAGTCGTGATCGCTGATGAAGCGCCCGTCGCGCATGTTGACGAGCGACGCCTTGATCGTCGAGATCGCCGAGCGGCCCGCGACCGGCACCTGCTTCGCGCGCAACGGCGGACGATAGCCCGATGCGCTCAATGCGCGCGCTTCCTTCTTCGCGATGTCGAGCAGTTCGTGCACGTTGAAGACGATCGTGTCGGACGGCTTCAGATAGCCCATCGCGCGGGCATCGAATGCGGAGGACGACACTTTCGCCATCGCCGCGTTTTCGAAGGACTTCTGCAGGAACTTGAGCAGATCGCTGGTCGCGTTGACGGCGCTCGCCGCTTCCGCCGCGCGCAGTGCCGCTTCCTTGAGACCGCCGCCCGCCGGCACGAGACCGACGCCCACTTCGACGAGACCGATATAACTCTCGACATGCGCGACGCGCTTCGCCGAATGCAGCAGCAGCTCGCAACCGCCGCCGAGCGCAATGCCCGAAACCGCCGACACGACCGGCACGTTCGCGTATTTCACGCGCATCATGCCTTGCTGGAACTTTTTCACGAACGGCTCGATGCCCTTCGCGCCGCCCATCATGAACGCGGGCATCGCTTCTTCGAGATTCGCGCCCGCCGAGAACGGACCGCCGGGCGCGCCGAGTTGCAGCGAAGTCGGCTGCCAGATCACGACGCCACGGTATTCCTTCTCCGCGAGTTCGATGGCTTGCGTGAGGCCCTCGATCACGCCCGGACCGATGGTGTTCATCTTCGACTTGAACGACACGATCACGACATCGCTTTGATCGTCGTCGAGCCACGCGCGCACGTTTTCGGTTTCGAAGAGCGTCTTGCCGTAGGTCTTCGGATCGGCGCCCGTCTCACCGACGAGCGGCGCGCGGAACACCTGCTTCTCGTACACGGGCAGCGTCGAGCGCGGCTCGAAACGGCGCGCGGCGGGCGACCACGAACCTTCGTCCGTGTGCACGCCGCTCTTCTCGGCGACGGGACCATCGAGCACCCATGCGGGCAGCGGCGCGTTCGAGAGCGCCTTGCCTGCATCGATGTCTTCCTGGACCCACTTCGCGATCTGCTGCCAGCCCGCGGCTTGCCAGCTTTCGAACGGTCCCTGGTTCCAGCCGAAGCCCCAGCGGATCGCGAGATCGACGTCGCGCGCGTTGTCCGCGATCGATTCCAGATGGACCGCGACGTAATGGAACACGTCGCGGAAGATCGCCCAGAGGAACTGCGCCTGCTTGTTGTCGGTTTCGCGCAAGAGCTTGAAACGCTCGGCTGGCGGACGCTTCAGAATGCGGCCGATGAGTTCGTCGGCTTTCGGGCCGCCCTCGACATAAGAAGCCGTCTTCGGATCGAGAACCTTGATCGCCTTGCCTTCCTTGCGATAGAAACCCGCGCCCGTCTTCTGGCCGAGCGCGCCGTTCTTGACGAGCGCGTCGAGCACGGGCGGCGTCTTGTAGACGGCGAAGAACGGATCGTCGGGCAGGTTGTCCTGCATCGTCTTGATGACGTGCGCCATCGTGTCGAGACCGACGACATCGGCTGTGCGGAACGTCGCGGACTTCGCGCGGCCGAGGCGCGAGCCGGTGAGATCGTCGACTTCGTCGAAGCGCAGGCCGAACTTTTCGGCTTCGGCGATGACCGCGAGAATCGAGAACACACCGACGCGATTCGCGATGAAGTTCGGCGTGTCTTTTGCGCGCACGACGCCCTTGCCGATCACGCTCGTCAGGAACGTTTCGAGTTGATCGAGGATCTCGGGCTTCGTGGATGCGGTCGGGATCAGCTCGACCAGATGCATGTAGCGCGGCGGATTGAAGAAGTGCACGCCGCAGAAGCGCGATTTGAGTTCATCGGAGAAGCCGTTCGACAGCTCCGTGATCGACAGGCCCGACGTGTTGCTCGCGAAGATCGCGTGCGGCGCGATGTGCGGTGCGACCTTCTTGTAGAGATCGTGCTTCCAGTCCATGCGCTCGGCGATGGCTTCGATCACGAGATCACATTCTTTCAGTTTCTCGATGTCGTCGTCGTAGTTCGCGGGTTCGATGTACTGAGCGTCGTCTTTCACGCCGAACGGGGCGGGCGACAGCTTCTTGAGGTTCTCGATGGCCTTCAGCGCAATGGCGTTCTTCGGGCCTTCCTTGGCCGGAAGGTCGAAGAGCATGACCGGGACGCGGGCGTTGATCAGATGGGCGGCGATCTGCGCGCCCATCACTCCCGCGCCGAGCACGGCGACTTTTTTGACGTTCACGGTGGGGTCACTCCGGGGTTCGTGAATGTTTGGGGTTTCGTCTTGCTGCGGCTTTCGCTTTTTTGTTCGCTTTCGCTTTCGCTCGGGTTCGCTTCCGCCTTCGTGCAATCCTGTTTTCGCGTCGGTCCATTAGCACTGCCGCCCCGCACAGGGGCAGAGCTAATAGACCGACACGAAAACGGGATCACCCGAAAGCGAAAGCAGAAGCGAAAGCAAAAACATCAAAACAACGCTTCGTCGTAATCCATCATAGGCTTGGCACCGGCCCGAGCAGCGCGAATCGTAGAAGCGGTCTCAGGCAGCAGCTTGGCGAAATAGAACCGCGCGGTGGCCAGCTTGGCCTTATAGAAAGCATCACCGCCAGAGGCACGATCGAGCGCAACCCTCGCCATCCGCGCCCAGAAATAAGAAAACACGAGATGCCCGACAGTGCGCAGGTAGGGCACAGCAGCAGCCCCGACCTCATCGGGATTCTGCATGGCCTTCATGCCGATCTCCATCGTGAGCTTCTGCACCTTCTCGCCGATATCCGCGAGCGGATTGATGAACTCCTGCATCTCCGGCTTCACGCCTTCCTGCTCGACGAAGTCCGCAACCAGCTTGCCGAAGCGCTTCAGCTTCGCGCCCATGTCGCCGAGAATCTTGCGGCCCAGCAGGTCCAGCGCCTGAATGGAATTCGTGCCCTCGTAGATCATGTTGATGCGCGCATCGCGGACGTATTGCTCCATGCCCCATTCGGAGATGAAGCCATGTCCGCCGTAGATCTGCATCGCCATGTTCGTGCCTTCGAACGCGTTATCGGTCAGGAAAGCCTTGATGACCGGCGTCAGCAGCGCGACAAAATCGGCGGCTTCGGCGCGCACGGCTTCATCCGCATGCGACAGTTCCTTGTCGATATTCAACGCCGCCCAATACGTGAACGCGCGGCCTGCCTCGGCATAGGCCTTCTGCGTGAGCAGCATGCGACGCACATCCGGATGCACGATGATCGGATCGGCGGCCTTCTCCGGCGCCTTCGGGCCGGTCAGCGAGCGCATCTGCAGACGCTCTTTCGCGTACACGAGCGAGTTCTGATACGCGACTTCAGTCAGCCCGAGACCCTGCATGCCAACGCCCAGACGCGCTGCGTTCATCATCACGAACATCGCGTTCAAGCCCTTGTTCGACTCGCCGACGAGCCAGCCCTTCGCGCCGTCGAGGTTCATCACGCAGGTCGCGTTGCCGTGAATGCCCATCTTGTGCTCGATCGAGCCGCACTTGATGTCGTTGCGCGCACCGACCGCACCGTTCGCGTCCGGTACGAACTTCGGCACGATGAAAAGCGAGATGCCCTTGGTGCCCATCGGCGCGCCGGGCAGACGCGCGAGCACCAGATGAACGATGTTCTCGGCCATGTCGTGCTCGCCGCTCGAAATGAAGATCTTCGTGCCGGTGAGCGCGTACGAGCCGTCGGGATTCGGCTCGGCCTTCGTGCGCAGAATGCCGAGGTCCGTTCCGCAATGCGGTTCCGTGAGGCACATCGTGCCGGTCCACTCGCCCGAGACGAGCTTCGAGAGATACGTCGACTTCTGCTCCGGCGTGCCGTGCGCATGCAGGCATTCGTAGGCGCCGTGCGACAGGCCCGGATACATCGTCCAGGCCTGATTCGCCGAGTTGAGCATTTCGTAGAGCGCGTTGTTCACGAACGCGGGCAAGCCCTGGCCGCCGTACTCGGGATCGCATCCGAGCGCGGGCCAGCCTGCATCGATGTACTGCCGATAAGCTTCCTTGAAGCCGGCAGGCGTCTTCACGACGCCATCGCCCTCGTAAGTGCAGCCTTCGCGGTCGCCGCTCTGATTGAGCGGGAACACGACTTCGGAGCAGAACTTCCCGGCTTCCTCGAGCACCTGATTGATGGTGTCGGCGTCGAGGTCGGCATGCTTCGGCATGCTCTTCAATTCGGCTTCCACGTTCAGCACTTCGTGCAGCACGAACTGCATGTCGCGAAGGGGGGCGGCGTACTTTCCCATGAGTCTCTCCAGTTTCTTCAAGCGTCTGGTTGCGCGCCGCCGAACCCTTTGTCGATTCGAACGGCGCCGCTAACGGCTGTCGGTCTGTTGCGATGTCAGATTCGTGGCCGGGATCGGAGTCGGCTGCGCAACGCTTCCATTCGCGCCCGCACTCGACGTCTGATACGACTGAATCGTCTTTTCCAGCGCGTCCCGCGTCAGTTGCACGGCTTCCGGCAGATGCAGGAAGCGCGCGTCGTGATGCAGGCCGAGCGTAAAGCTGTACAGCTCGAACAGCATCAGATGCGGATCGGTTTCCGCCTTCAGATGCCCTTCGTCCTTCGACTGGCGGATCGCGCGCAGCAGCGCCTCGCGCCACATGCTCACGCTATGCACGAGCTGCTCGCGCACGGCGCTCGCGGCGCGGTCGTCGTACTCCACCGCTCCGCTGATATAGATACAACCCGTGGTCACTTCCTGGATGCGTTTCTCCATCCAGCGATTCATCATCGCGCGCAATCGCGGCAGGCCTCGCACCTCACGCAGGCTCGGAAAGAACACCTCATCTTCGAAGCGCCTGTGGTACTCGCGCACCACTTCCACCTGCAAGTCCTCGCGCGACCCGAAATGCGCAAACACACCGCTCTTGCTCATTTGCATCCGTTCGGCCAACAGGCCGATCGTCAGCCCTTCCAGCCCGTCCCGACTTGCCAACTCCAGCGCTGCGTCGAGAATCGCGGCCCGCGTCTGTTCGCCTTTTCGCATGATGTCCCTACCGTTCTTATGTGACCCGTAAAATCGAACGGCCGTTCTATTATTATGGCCGAACGTTGGTGATACAAGCAGATTTTTAGACACGCATTTCTAAAACGCCAAGCCTTGTCTATAGGATAAATCTCAACAATGTCGGGGTTCATTGTCGCGTTTTATGTACGGACTGCCTGTAAGTGACTGCCCGAATTTCCCGATTCGTGGGAAGCCTTCTCCAGCGCTGCTTGTCGGTATGTATTTTTGCGCAATCGCTGCTAAAAGGCAGGTTAATCGTACTGCCCGATGGTGATCACCTTCATCATCAGCCGGTACGTGTTATAAGCCAGCCAATTAAGCGTGCGCTCCGTAACGGGCCGCGCCGCATAGTGTTTTTCATCGATGGGGCGGCCTTCGTCAAAAGCCTGAAGAATGGCGTCGTGCAACCCCGCGATCTCGGAATGATTGACGAGCACCATGTTGGCCTCGTTGTTGAGCACGAGCGAAAGCGCATCGAGATTGGATGAGCCGATGGTCGCCCAGTCCGCGTCCACTACCGCGACCTTGCCGTGAAGCATCGTCTTCTCATACTCGGCGATCCTCACGCCATGCTTGAGCAGATTGCCGTAGAGAAACGGCGTCGCGTAATCGAGCGCGACGAACTCTTTACGACCGATGACGAGGGACACGCGCACGCCGCGCTCCGCCGCGTTGACAAGCGCGCGCCGCAGCTTGCGACCCGGCATGAAGTAAGGATTCGCCAGCAGGACTTCGCTCTCGGCGTTCGCGATCGCCCGCAGATACGCCTTTTCGATCGCGCGCCGGTTGAGCAGATTGTCGCGCGCGACGAAAGCGACGCACGGGCGATCGACCGCGTGAATCTCGCCGAGACGCGCGCGCCGGCGTGCCAGCATGGCGCGACGGGCGTTCCATCGGCCGGGCGCGCGATCGCTCTCTTGCGTTTCACAACCCGGCTGCGACGGCTGACGCGGCTTCACGCCGAGCCGGATGCGCTGCCATTGGAGATCGAACGCTTCGCGCACGTCCTTGACGACGGGGCCTTGCGCCTCCATCGCGAAATCCCAGCGCGGACGCTCCAGACGCGTGCCGTTCTGGTCGTAGTCGTCGACGATATTGATGCCGCCGCAAAACGCAAAGGTCTCGTCGATCAGCGCGAGCTTGCGATGCGTGCGCGACCAGCCTTGCGGACCGAACAGCAGATGCGGGTTATAGATGCGATGCTCGACGCCGCGCGCCTTCCAGAGCTCGAACATCGGCAGATTGCTTTCCGTGCCGATGCCATCCGTGATCACGCGTACCGTGACGCCACGCTCGGCGGCGCGCACGAGCGCATCGGAGACGGCGCGACCGATGTCGTCGTTGGCGAAGATGTAGGTTTCGAGCGACACCGATTTGCGCGCGTTGTCGATCCGCTCGATCAACGCCGGAAAGAACTGCACGCCACCTTTGAAGAGCCTGACGTGATTGCCCGTCGTGAAGCATAAGCGCGGCGGCCGGCGGCCGGAGAACAGCGCCTGGCGCAGCCGCTTGAAACTGCGCCGGGGACGCAGTCCGATCATCGGTTATGCGCCGCGAGGCGCTCGGGCAATTGCAGGATCGCTTCCCGGTTCGACCACGAGAAGCATCGGTCGGCGGCCTCGCGAAACGGCAGCCAGAGATGCGCGGTGTGTTCGCGCGGCGCGAGCGTCACTTCGAGACAATGTGGCACGAGCAGGCTGAACTGATGCTCAGTGTTGCGCATGATCCCTTCCGCGTAGCGATGCCGCCATTGCGGATAAATCTCGTACTGAATGCTGTGATGCCAGTCGAGCAGCGCGTTCTCGGGCACGAGCGCGCTGCCTATCACGATGCCCGTCTCTTCCTGCACCTCGCGCGCGGCGGTCTCGATGAGCGGCTCGTCGATGTGATCCTTCGAGCCCGTCACCGATTGCCAGAAGCCCTTGTGATCCGCGCGTTCGATGATGAGCACGTCGAGCTCGGGCGTATGAATGACGACGAGGACGGATTCGGGAATTTTGGGCGGCTTCTGCATGAGCTTTTGAACGCGCGTTTCTTTATCTGTTTATGCCCAAAGACTGTAACGCAAAAAACGAAAAAGGCGCACCCGGCGCCTTTTTCATCACATCGACAACGAAAGCTGCTTATTGCGCTTTCTGCTCCGGCTGACGCAGACGGATGTGCAACTCGCGCAACTGGCGCTCGTCCACTTCGCTCGGGGCCTGCGTGAGCAGATCCTGCGCGCGCTGCGTCTTCGGGAACGCGATCGTGTCGCGGATCGAATCGGCGCCGGACATCAGCGTGACGATGCGGTCCAGACCGAACGCGATGCCGCCATGCGGCGGCGCGCCGTACTGCAGCGCGTCGAGCAAAAAGCCAAACTTCAGGCGGGCTTCTTCAGCGCCGATCTTCAGCGCGCGGAACACCTTGCTCTGCACGTCTTCCTGGAAGATACGCACGGAACCGCCGCCGATTTCCCAGCCGTTCAGCACCATGTCGTACGCCTTCGCAAGGCAGCGGCCCGGGTCCGTTTCCAGATACTCGAGGTGCTCGTCCTTCGGGCTCGTGAACGGGTGATGCGCGGCCACGTAGCGGTTCTCTTCCTCGTCGTACTCGAACATCGGGAAGTCGATGACCCAGAGCGGCTTCCAGCCGGTTTCCAGCAGGCCGTTCGCCTTGCCGAATTCCGAATGTCCGATCTTGAGACGCAGCGCGCCGAGGCTGTCATTCACGACCTTCGCGCGATCCGCCGCGAAGAAGATGATGTCGCCGTCTTCCGCCGCCGTGCGCTCCATGATCGCCGCGAGCGCCGCGTCATGCAGATTCTTGACGATCGGGCTTTGCAGGCCGTCGCGGCCCTTGGTCTTGTCGTTGACCTTGATCCACGCGAGCCCCTTCGCACCGTAGATGCGCACGAATTCCGTGTAGCCGTCGATGTCGCCGCGCGACAACTCGCCGCCCTTCGGCACGCGCAGCGCCGCGACGCGGCCGTCCTTCGAGTTGGCCGGCATGCTGAACACCTTGAAGTCGACGTCCTTCACGGCATCCGTGAGGTCGGCGAATTCGAGCTTCACGCGCAGATCCGGCTTGTCGGAGCCGAAGCGGCGCATCGCTTCCGAGTACAGCATGACCGGGAATTTCTCGGGCAGCGCGACTTCCATCGTCTCCTTGAAGACGTGGCGGATCATGTTCTCGAACAGATCGCGGATTTCCTGCTCGGTGAGGAACGAGGTTTCGCAGTCGATCTGCGTGAATTCCGGCTGACGGTCGGCGCGCAGGTCTTCGTCGCGGAAGCACTTGGTGATCTGGTAGTAACGGTCGAAGTTCGCGACCATCAACAATTGCTTGAACAATTGCGGCGACTGCGGCAGCGCGAAGAACTGGCCCGCGTTCACGCGCGACGGCACGAGGTAGTCGCGCGCGCCTTCCGGTGTGCTCTTGGTCAGCATCGGCGTTTCGATGTCGATGAAGCCCTGCGCGTCGAGATACTTGCGCACTTCCATCGCGACGCGATAGCGCAGGCGCAGATTCTTCTGCATCTGCGGACGGCGCAGGTCGAGCACGCGATGCGTGAGGCGCGTGGTCTCCGACAGGTTGTCGTCGTCGAGCTGGAACGGCGGCGTCACCGATGCGTTCAGCACCACGAGTTCGTGGCATAGCACTTCGATCTTGCCGCTCGTGAGGTTCGCATTGACGGTGCCTTCCGGACGGTTGCGCACGACGCCCTTCACCTGCACGCAGAACTCGTTGCGCACGCCTTCGGCCACCTTGAACATCTCGGCGCGGTCCGGGTCGCAGACGACTTGAACGAGGCCTTCGCGGTCGCGCAAGTCGATGAAGATAACGCCGCCGTGATCGCGCCGGCGATGCACCCAGCCGCACAGCGAGACGGTTTCGCCCAGTCGGGCCTCGGTCACCAGACCGCAGTATTCAGATCGCATCGACATGATGTTGTGTCTTTCGTTGTTCGTTAATCAACGGCTCGCGCGCTCGGGTCATGCTCTCTCGCGGCTGACTCTCGCTGCGCGCGCGCCGGCATTACATCGGCGGCTCGGTGGGGCGGCGGGCTGGCGCGACCGGTGTCGGTGCGCTCGGCGAAGGGGCCACCACGCCCATCGAGACGATGTATTTCAGTGCGGCGTCGACGGTCATGTCCAGTTCGACGACTTCGCTTTTCGGCATCATCAGGAAGAAGCCGGACGTCGGGTTCGGCGTCGTCGGCACATAGACGCTCACGTGCTCTTCATCGAGATGATTCAGCACGTCGCCGCCCGGAATGCCCGTGAGAAATCCGATGGTGTACGAGCCTTTGCGCGGATACTCGATCAGGAGCGCCTTGCGAAACGCGTTGCCGCTCGAAGACAGCAACGTGTCCGACACCTGTTTCACGCTCGTGTACAACGGGCCGACGACCGGAATGTGACGAAGGATGGCGTCCCACCATTTCACGAGCTTCTGGCCGACGAAGTTCTGCGTCAACAGCCCGACGATGAAAATGAACGCAAGCGTCAGCACCGCGCCCACGCCCGGCAGATGAAAACCGACGATCCGCTCGGGCTGCCACGATTGCGGCAGCAGAAGCAGCGTCTGGTCCATCGTTCCGATCACGAGCCCGAGCACCCACAAGGTGATGGCGAGCGGCACCAGCACGAGCAGGCCGGTGAGGAACACGGTTTTCAGCGTAGTCTTTTTCGTGGTCATTTACACGGGGCGAAGGCTGCGCCGGCTCTCGAGTGCGTCGGAGATTCGGCTTGGCAGGCGGGTCGCGCTCGGCTGAGCGCGGTCTACGAGGTCATCGGCGCGGCATGTGGCCGGCCGCGCCGGCCGTCTGGCGCTCAGGCGGCGCTCGACGATGCGGACGCGCCCGCGGCGGGTTTGGCGGCATCCGAGGATGATGGCGTGCTCGCCGGCGTCGCGCTATCGCTCGAATTCGAGTTGCCGGAACCGGCCGAAGCGGCATCGTCCGATTTCGCCGCCGATGCGTCAGACGCGGCCGCGTTGCTCTTGTTGCCGGCATTGCTGTTTCCGCCACGGAAGTCGGTGACATACCAGCCTGAACCCTTCAACTGGAATCCGGCGGCGGTCACCTGCTTCGAAAAAGTGTCCTTCCCGCAGGCGGGACACTGCGTGAGCGGCGCATCGCTCAGTTTCTGAAGCACGTCTTTTTCGTGGCCGCAGTCGGCGCAACGGTACGCGTAAATCGGCATGGCACTCTTCCTACAATGATCTGTCGACGCTTGCAAAGCCTTGAATTATAGCCGCAAACCGATATTGGCCCGCGATTTTCGGGACCGCGGGCGCAAGATTAACCGCGCAATATTTCGGGGCGTCGGCGGCGAATTTCAAGCCGGCTGGCTCAGATTCGCCGCCACGTCATCCAGCGCTCGCGGCCGGCGAATACGGGTATCGAGTTGCTCACCTCGCGGTCTTCGATCAATTCGAAGTGCGGCGACAGCAGTGCATCCAGTTCGGCGCGCTCGATTCCGAAAGGCGGCCCTTTCGGCGTCGCTCCGATGAAAAAGAAGCCCGCCAGCAGCGCGCCGGGCGCAAGCAACGCCGCCATCCGGCTGGCGTAATCCTGCCAGCGGGTCTTCGGCAGCGCGCAGAGAAACGCGCGCTCGTAGATCCAATCCGGCGAAAACGGCGGCACATACGCAAAAAAATCCGCCTCTTCGACGACGCCCGCATGCGCGCCGAGTTGCGCGCGCGCCGCCTCGACAGCGGCCGGCGAGAAGTCGATTGCGCGGACCGGCCAGCCGCGTTCGGCAAGATGGAGCGCTTCGTACGCGCTGCCACAGCCCGGAATCAGCACACTCTGCGCACTGCGCGACGCGACGAAACTCTTGAACATCTCCGGAACGCCGGCCTGATCCCACGGCGTGAAGTGCTGACCGAAACGTTCATCCCAGAAACCCGGAGAGTTCGGATCGCGGTTTTCGAAATCGGGAACGTTTGAGTTCGTCGGATCGCTCATGCTGCGCGCCCTCAGGGATGGAGCCAGAACTGCGCGATTACGAAGCCCGCGCCCGCCATCGCGACGACACCGGCAACGAGCACCGCGACGAGCAGGCGGTTCGTGCGCTTCTGCTCCGCAAGGAGCATTCGCATCAGTTCGTCGCTGCCGCTTTTCGGCGCGTCGTGGCGCTCCGCCAGAATATGGTGAATCAACCGCGGCAGCTGCGGAATCGTCTTGCTCCACTGCGGCGCTTCCATTTGAAGCCGCTCGTACCAGCCGCGCCAGCCGATCTGCTCGTTCATCCAGCGCTCGAGATACGGCTTGGCCGTTTTCCACAGATCCAGCTCCGGATCGAGCGAGCGCCCGAGTCCTTCGACGTTGAGCATCGTCTTTTGCAGAAGCACGAGTTGAGGCTGAATCTCGACATTGAAGCGTCGCGACGTCGAGAAAAGGCGCATCAGCACCTGCCCGAGCGAAATGTCCTTCAGCGCGCGATCGAAATAGGGCTCGCAGACCGCGCGGATCGCGCTTTCCAGTTCCTCGACGCGCGTGCTCGGCGGCACCCAGCCGGATTCGAGGTGCAGCGTCGCGACGCGGTGATAGTCGCGCTTGAAGAAGGCGAGGAAGTTCTGCGCGAGGTAGTTCTTGTCGAAGTCCGAAAGCGCCCCGACGATGCCGAAATCCAGCGCGATATAGCGCCCGAACGTCGCCGGATCGAGGCTCACCTGAATGTTGCCGGGATGCATGTCGGCGTGAAAGAAGCCGTCGCGGAACACCTGTGTGAAGAAAATCTCGACGCCTTCGCGCGCCAGCTTGGGAATATCGACGCCCGCGGCGCGCAAGGTCTCCACCTGGCTGATCGGCACGCCGACCATGCGCTCCATGACGAGCACCGTCGGCGCGGACAAGTCCCAGTACATCTCCGGCACGAGCAGCAGATCGAGCCCCTGGAAATTGCGGCGCAACTGGCTGCCGTTGGCGGCCTCGCGCATCAGATCGAGCTCGTCGTGCAGATATTTGTCGAACTCCGCGACCACTTCGCGGGGTTTCAGACGCCGGCCGTCCGCCCAGAGGCGCTCGGCCCACGTCGCGATGTCGCGCAGCAGGGCGAGGTCGGAGTCGATCACGGGCAGCATGCCCGGGCGCAACACCTTCACCGCGACGGCCTTTCCCGCGTGCTCGCCGTTCCTGATCTTCGCGAAATGCACCTGCGCGATGGACGCGCTCGCCACCGGCACGCGCTCGAAATCGTCGAACAATTCGTCGATGGGCGCACCGAGCGATTTCTCGATGATCGACACGGCCACCGCCGAATCGAACGGCGGCACCTGATCCTGAAGCTTGGCGAGCTCGTCGGCGACATCGACGGGCAGAAGATCGCGCCGCGTCGACAGCACTTGCCCGAACTTCACGAAGATGGGCCCGAGGCTTTCCAGCGCGAGCCGCAAGCGGATGCCGCGCTCGACGTCGAACCTGCGGCCGAACGTCGTGATACGCATGAGGTAGCGCACGCGACGATCGTCGATGCCGCTCATCACCAGCTCATCGAGACCGAATCGGACGATCGTGAAAAAAATCTTGAGGAAACGCAGAAAACGCATGGTTCGAATTTGCTTCAGCTCGTTATTCGTGCGAGTCGCGCACAGACTCGCCGCCGGATCGCGCTGAGGCGCCGCTCGCCGGCCGGGATTGTTCGGTTTGCCGTTCGATTCTTTCGATGCGCTTTTCGACGCGCGCCAGTGCATCGCGCGCTTTCGAAAGCTCGGCGTTGAATGCGTCGAGCGCGCTCTTGCGCACGAGTTGCGGGCGCTCGTCGAGGAAATACTCGGTGAAGGTGTCAAGAAGATTGCGCCCGGTGCGCTGCGCCTGCTCCTGCACCGCCCGCGCGATGATGCCAACGCGATGCGCGGGCGCGTCGCCGATTACGCGCGCCAGATCCTCTTCCGGATCCCAGCGCAGATGTTCGGCCAGCTTGGCGAGCGTCGTCGCGAATTCGGCGTCGCCCTCGATGCGAACGTGTTTCATCACCGCCGCCTGGCCGCCTTGCACGAACGCGGGCAGCGCGTCGAGCGGCACGGCGATCGTCACGTCGAATGCGCCCGCTTCCGCTTCCGTGGTTGCCGCGAAGAGACCGTCCGGCTGCACGACGAGCGCGATCGAAACCGGCCCGCACGACAGCTTCACGCGCTTGCCTGCATAAGGCTTGAGCCGCTCGAGCGCCCAGGGCTCGCGCACGAGCAGATGGTTCACGGCGGCCGCGAATCCACTGGACGCGGTCTTCAAGGCGGGATTTGCTGCGGGACGGGCGGATTCGTCTGCGTTCGTCATCGGCTGTGAGATGAAAAAACCCGCGCGGGACACTTCTCGCGCGGGTTTCTATTCTACCTTCGCAACCGGCCATCACACCGACGGTTGCCGGCGCCCTGGCCATTCGGCCAAGGGCATGGTCAAGCTCAACTGACCTGCTGAATGCCCGCCAGCAGCCAGCCTTCGTTGCCCGACTTCTGCTTCGACAGGTTCCAGACCTCGACGAACGGTTCCGCCGCCGCCCCTTCCGACTCGCGGATCAGGCCGTGGAAGCGCACGCTCGCGAGATACTCGGACGCACGGTCCTCGACACCGAGCACATCGGCGTTGAGCTGAACCACGTCGGTACGGTTCGGCGCGCTGCCGCGTGCGTCGACGTCGAGTTTCACCTCGGCGAACATCTCGGGCGTCGTGAACTCGCGGATGTCGTTGACGTTGCCGCGATCCCACGCGTCCTGCAAACGCACGAAGTAGACCTTCGCGTTACGCACGAATGCTTCGGTGTCGAAGCCCGCCGGCACGTTGGGATTCGCGACCGCTTGCGTCGCCGGCGATTCGATGTAGTTGGCACCGAAACCGGTCGGCTGCTGCGGCATTTGCGGCGGTTCCTGATTCAGGCTCTGGCGCGCGGCCGCGCCGTACGGCGAACCCGAAGCAGATCCGGCACCCGCGTATGCCGGCGTGTTGTTGCCCTGACGCTTGCGCATGATGAAGCGGAACAGCATGACGGCCGCCAGCACGATCAACGCGATCATGATCATGTTGGCCATCGCGCCGGCGAACGCCTCGCCCAGCCCGAAGTGCGACAGGAGCGCCGCGATGCCGAGACCCGCCGCGAGACCGGCGATCGGCCCGAGCCAGCGATTGCGCGCGGGTTGCGCCGCGGCGGGTGCGGCCGGCGCGGCCGGCGCGCGCTGTGCCTGCGCTGCGTTGTTCTGCTGCATCGATTGAGACTGCGAAGGCGGCGTCGCCTGATGCTGCTGCGTTGCCGTGGCCGACTGACGGCCCATGCTGCGGCCGCCGCCCATGCGCTTGGCTTCCGCCGTTTCCGCGAAGATTGCGCCGGCCGCAATAACGCCAGCCAGCGCCAAGATTCCGGCCTTCCTGAAGAAGAGGTTCAGGAAACCCCGGGATTGGGGTTTGCGCGAATCGAACATATCGAATCCTTAAGAGAGTGGAACATCAAAATTTGGTCCCGACGTGTAACGCTACCACGCCACCTGACAAATTGTAATATTCGACTCGATCCAGGCCCGCTTGTTCCATCATTGTTTTGAGAGTTTCCTGGTCCGGGTGCATGCGGATGGACTCGGCCAAGTACCGATAGCTATCCGCATCTTTGGCCACTTTTTCGCCAAGCCACGGCAAAATCTTGAAACTGTAGACATCGTACGGCTTCTTTAGCGGCTCCCATACTTTCGAAAATTCCAGCACGAGCAGCTTTCCACCATGTTTCAGCACGCGCGTCATTTCGGCCAACGCGCGATCCTTATGCGTCATGTTACGAAGACCGAAGGCAACTGTAACCACATTGAAATAATTGTCCGGGAACGGGATCTTTTCGGCGTCGCAGAGCAGCGCGGGCGTCAGCACGCCTTTGTCGATCAGCCGGTCGCGGCCTACGCGCAGCATCGATTCGTTGATGTCCGTGTGCCAGACTTCGCCGGTCTCGCCGGCCTGCTTGGCAAACGCCATCGCGAGATCGCCCGTGCCGCCGGCGATGTCCAGCACCTTGTAGCCCGGCCGCACCTTGGCCTGCCCGATCGTGAAGTGTTTCCAGATCCGATGCAGTCCGCCGGACATCAGGTCGTTCATCAAGTCGTAGTTGCCCGCGACGGAATGAAACACGCCCGCCACTTTCTTCGCCTTGTCCTGCTCTTCGACCGTTTCGTATCCGAAGTGGGTCTTGCTCATCGCGCGTTTTCCTCGCCTGTTGTTCGTTCTATGTCTGCGCAAAACTCGCGCCGGCTATGCGGCGTTATGCCGCAGCCCTATTGCTCAGTGACAGTGTCCGCCGGATGGTTTTGCGGCCATCGGCGCGTCTCGGTCCACGCCGGCGGCTTCCAGCTTCGCCAGATACTCGCGCCACAGTTCGTCCTGACGCGTCGCCAGGTCGTGCAGGATGTCCCAGGAATAGATGCCGGTATTGTGACCGTCCGAAAAATTGAGTTGCAGCGCATAGTGCCCGACCGGATCGACGCCGATGATCGTCACCTCGCGCTTGCCCGTCTGCAGCGTTTCCTGTCCGGGGCCGTGGCCCTGCACTTCGGCGGACGGCGAATAGACGCGCAGAAGCTCGAACGGCACGCGATACGACTCGTCGCCGTATTGCAGCTCCAGCACGCGCGATTTCGAATGCACGACGACGCCGGTGGGAATCGGCGTCGTGGAAGTGAGTCCGCTCATGATCTCGTCTTATTGATGGCCGAAGGCCTGGTTCAGCTCGTTGCGCACCTGTTCGCGCAAAAGCGTGGCCTGCGCGCGGCGCTTCGATAGCTGCGATTCGGACACCGTGCGCTGGCGCGGCGCCCAGATCGGCAGAGGAAAGCGGGAATCGTTGGAAAAGCGTGGAATGACGTGCCAGTGGACGTGCGGCACCTGATTGCCGAGACTTGCCAGATTGATCTTTTCCGGCACGAGCACGCGGCGCATCGCGCGCTCGACGCCGTTGACGGCGGTCATCACGCGCACGCGGTCGGCATCCGGCAAATCGGACATTTCGGCGACGTGCGCGCCCCAGATCACGCGACACAAGCCCGGCCAGTCGGGCTCATCGGCAAGGACGACGCGCAACGTGTCGTCCGACCACAGCACTTCGCCGCCGTCTTCACGGCAAAACACACAGTCCATCTCATACCTCTAGCGAATCAAACCTCGATTTCGCTATTACACCAGCACGCGCTCGATACCGCCATTGTTCGCGCGTTCGACGTACTGTTCCATCCAGTTTTCGCCGAGCACCTTGCGCGCCATTTCCACGACGATATAGTCCGCCTCGACGTTGGCGTCCTCGTTGTAGCGCGACAGACCTTGCAGGCACGACGGGCAGCTCGTCAGGATTTTCACGTCCGTGCCGTTGGTCTGCGCGCCATCGCCTGCGGAGAGCACCGAACCGGGCGCCGCGCCGGCCGAGCCCGCAGACGCGTTCATCGGATTGATCGCGTTCGAGCCCGCTTCCGCGACGAGCGGAATGCCGCGCAACTTGGCCGCGCCCTTGCGAATCTCTTCTTCCTTGCGGAAGCGCACTTGCGTCGAGATGTCCGGACGCGTGACCGCCAGCGTGCCCGATTCGCCGCAGCATCGATCGTTCTTCTCGATCTTGTAGCCGTCGTTCTGCGAACCCATCAGATCGTTGACGAGCTTGACCGGGTCCATCGTCTTGATCGGCGAGTGACACGGATCGTGATACATGTAGCGCGTGCCGGTCACGCCGTCGAGCTTCATGTTCTTCTCGAGCAGGAACTCGTGAATGTCGATGATCCGGCAGCCCGGGAAGATCTTCTCGAATTCATAGCCCGCGAGCTGGTCGTAGCACGTTCCGCACGACACGACCACGGTCTTGATATCGAGATAGTTCAGCGTATTCGCGACGCGATGGAACAGCACGCGATTGTCGGTGACGATCTTCTCGGCCTTGTCGTACTGGCCGGAACCGCGCTGCGGATAGCCGCAGCACAGATAGCCCGGCGGCAACACGGTCTGAACGCCCGCTTCCCACAACATCGCTTGCGTCGCGAGCCCGACTTGCGAGAAGAGACGTTCCGAGCCGCAGCCGGGGAAATAGAACACGGCTTCCGAATCGACGGTGGTCGTCTGCGGATTGCGGATGATCGGAACGATCTTGTTGTCCTCGATATCCAGCAGCGCGCGCGCCGTCTTCTTCGGCAAATTGCCCGGCATCTTCTTGTTGACGAAGTGGATCACCTGCGTCACGACCGGCGGCTTGCCGACCGTCGCGGGCGGCTGCGCCGTCTGCTTCTTGACGATCTTCTTCAGCACATCGTTGCCGAAACGCTGCGCCTTGTAGCCGAAGTCCATCATCACGTTGCGCGCGAGATTGATGGTCTGCGGATTGGTCGCGTTCAGGAAGAACATGCCCGCCGCGTTGCCGGCGTTGAACTTCTTCTTGCCCATCTTGCGCAGCAGATTGCGCATGTTCATCGACACGTCGCCGAAATCGATCTTCACCGGACACGGCGTCACGCACTTGTGACAGACCGTGCAGTGATCGGCGACGTCGTTGAACTCGTCCCAGTGCTTGATCGACACGCCGCGGCGCGTCTGCTCTTCGTACAGGAACGCTTCGACGAGCAGCGACGTCGCGAGAATCTTGTTGCGCGGGCTGTAGAGCAGGTTCGCGCGCGGCACGTGCGTCGCGCAGACCGGCTTGCACTTGCCGCAGCGCAGGCAGTCCTTGATCGACTCGGAAATCGCGCCGATATCCGACTGCTGCATGATGATCGACTCGTAGCCCATCAGCCCGAACGACGGCGTGTAGGCGTTGCGCAGATCGGCGCCGTCGAACAGCTTGCCCTTGTTGAAGCGGCCATGCGGATCGACGCGCTGCTTGTACGCGCGGAAATCGCCGATTTCGTCTTCGGTCAGGAATTCCAGCTTCGTGATGCCGATGCCGTGCTCGCCCGAGATCACGCCGTCCAGCGAACGCGCGAGCTTCATGATGCGCGCGACCGCGTGATGCGCGTCCTGCAGCATCGCGTAATTGTCGGAGTTGACGGGAATGTTCGTGTGCACGTTGCCATCGCCCGCATGCATGTGCAGCGCGACGAAGACGCGCCCGCGCAGCACTTGCTTGTGGATGGCCTGCGCTTCGTCGAGGATCGGCTTGAACTCGCCGCCGTTGAAGATCTGGCGCAGTTCCGCGCGGATTTCCTGCTTCCACGACACGCGCACCGTACGGTCCTGCGCGACATGGAACACGTTGGCGTCAGGCTGAATGTCGACGCGATCCGCGAACTTTTCCGCGAGCGCTTCGTAGCCGAGATTGACGAGATAGTGCTGCGCCTCGCGCAAGGACATGTCGAGCTTGTCGCCGACGAACGTCCAGCGCTCACGCACGCGCTTCAGCAGATCGAGCGCCTGCTGCACGCGGTCTTCGAGCAGTTCGGCGCTCGGAATTTCGTTCGCGTCGTCGGACTTGCCGAGCGGCAGCTTGCCGTTGCGGAAGAACGCTTCGAGCGCGTCGACGAGTTGCAGCTTGTTCTTCAGCGACAACTCGATGTTGATGCGCTCGATGCCGTCCGTGTACTCGCCCATGCGATTGAGCGGAATCACGACGTCTTCGTTGATCTTGAACGCGTTCGTGTGCTTCGCGATGGCGGCCGTGCGCGAGCGGTCGAGCCAGAAACGCTTGCGCGCCTCGGCGTTCACCGCGACGAAGCCTTCGCCGCTCTTGCCGTTCGCCATGCGCACGACTTCCGATGTCGCGGCGGCGACGGCATCGGCGTCATTGCCGACGATATCGCCGATCAGCACCATCTTCGGAAACGCGTTGCGCTTGCTCTTGGTCGCGTAGCCGACCGCGCGCAGATAGCGTTCGTCGAGATGTTCGAGGCCGGCGAGGATCGCGCCGCCCTGCTTCGACGTCTCGAACAGATAGTCCTTGATTTCGACGATGCTCGGAATCGCATCGCGCGCCTGGCCGAAGAATTCGAGGCAGACGGTGCGCGTATGCGCGGGCATCTTGTGCAAAATCCAGCGCGCGGACGTAATGAGACCGTCGCAGCCTTCCTTCTGCACGCCGGGCAGCCCGGCGAGGAATTTATCGGTGACGTCCTTGCCGAGCCCTTCCTTGCGGAACGTGCGCCCGGCGATGTCGAGGCTTTCGGTGCGCAGCAGCTTCTCGCCCGGCGGACGATTGCCGTCGAACCAGTCGAGCCGGAAACGCGCCACTTCGACGTCGTGAATCTTGCCGCAGTTGTGATCGAGACGCGTGACTTCGAGCCAGTTGCCTTCCGGATCGACCATGCGCCACCACGCGAGGTTGTCGAGCGCCGTGCCCCACAACACCGCCTTCTTGCCGCCCGCGTTCATCGCGACATTGCCGCCGACGCACGACGCATCGAGCGAAGTCGGATCGACGGCGAACACGAAGCCCGCCTGCTCCGCCGCTTCGGTGACGCGCCGCGTGACCACGCCCGCGCCGGAGAAAATCGTCGCGACCTTGTGATCGACGCCCGGCAGATCCGTCATTTCGACGGGACCGAGCTGTTCCAGCTTTTCCGTGTTGATGACCGCCGAAAACGGCGTGAGCGGAATCGCGCCGCCGGTGTAGCCGGTGCCGCCGCCGCGCGGAATAACGGTAAGCCCGAGTTCGAAGCACGCCTTGATGAGTCCGGCGATTTCGGCTTCGGTGTCCGGCGTCAGCACGACGAACGGGTATTCGACGCGCCAGTCGGTTGCATCGGTGACGTGCGCGACGCGCGACAGGCCGTCGAACTTGATGTTGTCCTTCTGCGTTTCCTTGCCCAGAACACGCGACGCGCGGCGGCGCAAGTCGGCCATGCGGCCGAACTCGGCGGCGAAATCATCGACGGCGCGGCGCGCGGCGGCGACCAGCAACTGCACGCGCTCGGCGCGTTCGCGGCTGCCGGCTTCGTCGCTATGCGCGGTGAGATCGGCGCTGCGGCGCTTTTCGATTTCGGCGAGACGGTGATTCAGCGCTTCGACGAGCAGCGCCCGGCGTTTCGGATTGTCGAGCAGGTCGTCCTGCAGATACGGATTGCGCCGCACGACCCAGATGTCGCCGAGCACTTCGTACAGCATGCGCGCCGAACGGCCGGTGCGGCGCTCGTTGCGCAGTTCGTCGAGCACGGCCCAGGCTTCGTCGCCGAGGAGCCGCATGACGATTTCACGATCGGAAAACGACGTGTAGTTATAGGGAATTTCGCGGAGACGCGGCTCGATATCGAGCGCCAAGGCGGCATGGGCGCCGTTCGGATCGAAGGCTTGAGGTGCGTTCATGTTCGACGGTTCGGTGTGCCGGCGCTCGCGCTAGAAAAGCGGAAATGCCGGCGATGCGCGTGGGGGCGCAAATTTTCGAATGAAACTTCTCTTGGCGAAGGCCGCCGGGCTCGTCACAGCGCCTTCGGTGTGCCCTGGATCAACGCCACGATCGCGCGTGGCGCGCATGCCTTTCCGCCGCGGGATGCGACTCGCGGGAAACATGCGCCAGAAAATCGATCCGAAGCTGCCGGTGCATCTGCCGATCCTGATTGCTGATTCGTAAAAGGAAATTCTAACCCATCGGGCAAACGCGCGTTTGCGGGCGCTAGCAGCGAGAAGGGGCTTTTGCGTGCGGATTCGCGACGCGTTCATGTCATTTTCGACGCTTTTTTACACGACCGTCCGGACGGTCGAAGCACACGGCGCGCCCGGAACGCGCGCGGATGGCGCTATCATTGATGCTTTCGCTCTCAAAAACCTGCGCGCATCGCGGCCGCCTGACGATTTCTCGCATGACACATCCCGACTACCTGAAAAAAGTGCTGACCGCGCGCGTGTACGACGTCGCGCGTGAAAGCGAGCTCGAACCCGCGCGCAACCTGTCCGCGCGCCTGCGCAACTCCGTGTTCCTCAAGCGCGAGGACAATCAGCCGGTTTTCTCGTTCAAGATTCGGGGCGCCTATAACAAGATGGCGCAGCTCCCGGCAGACGTGCTCGCACGCGGCGTGATTACGGCGTCGGCGGGCAACCACGCGCAGGGCGTGGCGCTGTCGGCGGCGCGGCTCGGCTGCCGCGCGGTGATCGCCGTGCCGACGACCACGCCTCAAGTGAAGATCGACGCGATTCGCGCGCACGGCGGACCGACGGTCGAAATCGTGCTCGCGGGCGAGTCGTACAGCGACGCCTACGCGCGCGCCGTGCAGCTTCAGGAAGAGCGCGGCCTGACCTTCGTGCATCCGTTCGACGATCCGGACGTGATCGCCGGACAAGGCACGGTGGCGATGGAAATCCTGCGCCAGCATCAGGGTCCGATCCACGCGATCTTCTGCCCGATCGGCGGCGGCGGGCTGGCTGCGGGCGTCGCGGCGTACATCAAGGCGGTGCGCCCGGAGATCAAGGTGATCGGCGTGCAGACCGAGGATTCCTGCGCGATGGCGCAGTCGATCAAGGCGGGCGAGCGCGTGACGCTCTCCGAAGTCGGCCTGTTTTCGGACGGCACGGCGGTGAAGCTCGTCGGCGAGGAAACGTTCCGGCTGTGCAACGAGTTGCTCGATGAAGTCATCACCGTCGATACCGATGCCCTTTGCGCCGCGATCAAGGATGTCTTCCAGGACACGCGGAGCGTGCTCGAACCCGCCGGCTCGCTCGCGGTCGCGGGCGCGAAGCTGTACGCGGAGCGCGAGGGCATCGAGGGCAAGACGCTCATCGCGGTGACGTCGGGCGCGAACATGAACTTCGACCGCATGCGCTTCGTCGCGGAGCGCGCGGAAGTCGGCGAGGCGCGCGAGGCCGTGTTCGCCGTGACGATTCCCGAAGAGCGCGGCAGCTTCCGGCGCTTCTGCGAGCTCGTCGGCACACGCAGCGTGACCGAGTTCAATTACCGCATCGCCGATGAAAGAGCCGCGCATATCTTCGTCGGCGTGCAGATCAAGTCGCGCAAGGAAACCGCGCAGATGATGTCGTCGTTCATCGAGCATGGTTTCGCGACCGTCGACCTTTCGCACGATGAGCTCTCGAAGCAGCACATTCGCTACATGGTCGGCGGACATTCGCCGCTCGCGCGCGACGAACGTCTGTTGCGCTTCGAGTTTCCGGAACGTCCGGGCGCGCTGATGAAGTTCCTTTCGTCGATGGCGCCCGACTGGAACATCAGCCTGTTCCATTACCGGAATCAGGGCGCGGATTACAGCTCGATTCTCGTCGGCATTCAGGTGCCGCAGTCGGACAACGCGGAGTTCGAGCGCTTCCTCGCGACGCTCGGCTATCCGTGGTGGGACGAAGGCGCGAATCCGGTCTACAAGCTGTTTCTGGCGTAAATCGAAATGCCGAAGTTCACGCTCGAAGACAAGCTCGTCGTCGCGATTTCGTCGCGCGCGCTGTTCGATTTCGAGGAAGAGAACCGCGTCTTCGAGACCGGCGATCTCGCGCAATACGAAGCGCTGCAACGCTCGCGGCTCGACACGCCCGCGAAACCCGGCGTCGCGTTCGGGCTGATCCGCAAGCTGCTCGCGCTGAACGCGGATGAACAGCGCGTCGAAGTGGTGATCCTGTCGCGCAGCGATCCGATCAGCGGGCTGCGCGCGTTTCATTCGTGCCGCGAACACGGACTTGCGATCGAGCGCGGCGTGTTCACGCGCGGCCGTTCGCCGTTTGCGTATCTGAAACCCTTGCGGGCGTCGCTGTTTCTATCGGCGAATCCGGACGATGTGCGCGACGCGCTCGCCGCCGGTTTTCCCGCCGCGCGCGTGCTGCCGGAAACGCCGCGCGCCGCGAGCCGTTACGCGGACGAAATCCGCATCGCGTTCGATGGCGACGCCGTGCTCTTTTCCGACGAAGCCGAGCGCGTGTTTCAAAGCGATGGTTTGCATGCGTTCGTCGGGCATGAATTGGACAAACGCGAGTCGCCGCTGCCGGACGGTCCGCTTAAGCCGCTGCTCGCCGCGCTCAACAAATTGCAGCGCATCGCCGACGATCACGACGATCAGCCGATGCACATCCGCACGGCGCTCGTCACCGCGCGGTCCGCGCCGGCGCACGAGCGCGCGATCCGCACGCTGATGGCGTGGAACATCGAAATCGACGAAGCGATGTTTCTCGGCGGACTCGACAAGGGAGAATTCCTGCGCGAATTCGAGCCCGACTTTTTCTTCGACGATCAAATTCGCCACTGCGAATCGGCTCGCGTCGTCACCGCGACGGGGCACGTTCTCAGCGGCATAGCGAACGCATCATGACACCCGATCAATCTCCGCTCGGCAAGCCCGTCCATTACACCGAACAGTACGATGCGTCGCTGCTGTTTCCGATCGACCGCAAGCGCGCGCGCGATGCGATCGCCGTGCCCGCGCGTCTGCCGTTCTTCGGCACGGATATCTGGAACGCGTATGAGCTGTCGTGGCTGAACAAGCGCGGCAAGCCGCAGATCGCGGTCGCGACGTTCTTCGTGCCGGCGGATTCGCCGAACATCGTGGAATCGAAGTCGTTCAAGCTGTATCTCGGCTCGTTCGCGCAGACGCAATTCGATTCGATCGACGACGTGCGCGCGGCAATCAAGCGCGATGTGTCCGCCGTCTGCGGCGCGACCGTTTCGGTGCAACTCGCCGCGCCGGCCGATTTCGGCAAGCTCACGATGGAAGAGTTCGATGGTTTGTCGCTCGACCGGCTCGATCTCGATTGCGATGTTTTCTCGCCGGATCCTTCGTTATTGAAGGCCGCGCACGATGAAGCGCCCGTCGACGAGACGTTGTTTTCGAACCTGTTGAAATCGAATTGCCCGGTTACGGGACAGCCGGACTGGGGCAGCGTGCAGATCCGCTATTACGGCGGGCAGATCGATCACGCGGGATTGCTGCGGTATATCGTGTCTTACCGCGAACATACGGGGTTTCATGAGCAATGCGTCGAGCGCATCTTCATGGACATCATGCGGGAGTGCAAAACGGAACGGCTCGCGGTGTATGCGCGTTATACGAGGCGCGGCGGGCTGGATATCAATCCGTTCAGAACGAATTTCAACTTGCCGATGCCGGATAATGCGCGGCTGGCGCGGCAGTGAATAACGACGCGGCTCTGCTTCACAGGAATCAGAGCCGCGATCGCATGTTCGCCTTCTTACGCCTTCTTATAAGCCACGCAATCCACCTCGACCTTGCAGTCGATCACCATCGACGACACCACGCAAGCCCGCGCCGGCGGATTCGCGCCGAAGTACTCCTTGAACACCTTGTTGAACGACGCGAAATCGCGCGGATCGTCCAGCCACACGCCGCAGCGCACGACGTGCTCGGTGCCGTAACCCGCCTCCTTCAGAATCGCGATGACGTTCTGAATCGCCTTGTGCGATTGCTCGACGATGCCGCCGTTGATCACTTCGCCATCTTCCATCGGCGTCTGGCCCGACACGAACAGCCAGCCATCGGCCTCGACCGCGCGTGCGAACGGCATATGCGCGCCGCCTTGTCCCTTGCCACCTTCCACGCCATAACGCTTCATCTTTCAGACTCCTTTTCCTGACTCGAACCAGTGCTCAAAACGCGCCGGCCGCATCCAGCTTGGATGCCGAACCGCGCGCCACGAAACGTCCCGCTCGCGCGCCGGTCACGGCCTGCTCGCGATACGTCAAAACGCCATTCACCCACACCGCGTCGATGCCGTCCGCCGCCTGCTGCGGATTCGCGAACGTCGCCGAATCGATCACGCGCTCCGGATCGAACACGACCAGATCCGCGTGATAGCCGACCTTCACTTCGCCGCGCTCCGCGATGCTGAAACGCCGCGCCGACAGGCTCGTCATCTTGCGCACGGCTTCTTCTAGCGTCAGCACGCCTTCGTCGCGCGCATAGTGGCCGAGCACGCGCGGAAACGCGCCCCACAAACGCGGATGCGGCAGCGGATCGTTCGGCAAGCCGTCCGAACCGACCATCGTCGCGGGATGCGAAAGAATGCGCCGCACGTCGTCTTCCGACATGTTGTGATACACCGCGCCCGCCGGCTGCAAGCGCTTCGCCGCTTCCTGCTGCGTCACCTTCCATTCGTCGGCGACTTCGCGGATCAGCTTGCCGGCCATCTCCGGATGCGGCGTCGACCAGGTGATCGTGATGTCGATATCGCCCGTCACCTGCTTCAAGTCCAGCGTCGATGAACTGCGGTTATACGGATAACAATCGCATCCGACCGGCTGCCCGTCGCGCGTCGCTTCGATCGACTTGAGCACTTCCGCGCTGCGTCCCCAGTTCGACGGCCCCGCGCACTTCAGATGCGAAATCACCACCGGCACGCGTGCATGACGCCCGACGCGATACGCCTCGTCCATCGCGTCGAGAATGGCGTCGAACTCGGTTCGCATGTGCGTCGTGTAGAGCGCGCCCGCTTTCGCGAGCGGCTCGGCGAGCGCCTGCACTTCCTCGGGCGGCGCGCTGAACGCCGAGCCATACGCCAATCCGCTCGACAATCCGAGCGCGCCGTTACCCAGCGCTTCTTCGAGCTGCGCGCGCATCGCGGCGACTTCATCGGCGGACGCGCCGCGATCCAGCCGGTCCATATGATTGTTGCGCAGCGCCGTATGGCCGATGAGCGCGCCGACATTCACCGTCGGGCGCGCGGCATTCACGGCATCGACGTAAGACGCGAAAGTCGGGTACGCGAACGCGGCGGCGTCACCGAGCAGGTTCATCGGATCGGGCGGATCGCCCTTCAGCGTCACCGGCGACGCGCTGATCCCGCAATTGCCGACGATCACCGTCGTCACGCCCTGCGTGATCTTCGGCATCATCTGCGGCGAGCGGATCACGTGCGTGTCGTCGTGCGTGTGGACGTCGATGAAACCGGGCGCGAGCACTTTGCCTTGCGCGTCGAACACGTCGTCGGCGGTCCAGTCCGCGAGACCGCCCGGCGCCTCGATCGCAACGATGCGTCCGTCGCGCACGGCGACATCGCGTTCGACGGCGGGCGCGCCCGTGCCGTCGATCACGCGCGCGCCGACGATCAGCGTGTCGGCCTTCAACGATTCCATGATCAGTCTCCCAAGGGTTGACGCTCGCCGCCGCCGCGATGCGAATCGAGCGCGTGCTTCATGCGGCGCAACAGTTCGCGGCTGTGATCGGCCTGCTTGACGGCCAGTTCGGTGACGAGCAAATCGAGCGCCATCATCATCGCGTAACGCGACGACGAGGGCTTGTAGATGAAATCCGTTTCGATCGCGATGACCGGAATCAGCCAGTCCGCGAGCGCGCCGAGCGGCGATGCGGGCGCGGTCAGCGCGATCACGCGCGCGCCGTACTGCCTCGCCAGCGCGCAGCTTTCGACGATCTCGGGCGTCTGCCCCGTCACCGAAAGCGCGACGACCACATGTTCCTTCGATAACGTCGACGCCACCATGCGCTGCAACAGCCCGTCCTGATACGACGCGACCGGCCGCCCGAGCCGCACGAGGCGAAAGCGCATTTCGTCGGCGAGCGCCGTGGAGCCGCCGCCCATGCCGAACACGTAGATCATCGACGCGGCCGCGAGCGCATCCGCGGCTTCGGCGATCGGCGCGGCGGCGAGCGCGCCCTGATTCTGCGCGAGCGTCGCCTGCACTTCCTCGAAGATGCGCGCGGCGAGCGAATCGGGCACGGCGTCCGCGTCGCGCCGGAAGAAACGCTGTCCGACGCCCGCCGCCTGCGCGAGCCGCAGCTTCAGTTCGCGCACGTCCTCGCAACCGACGGCTTTCGCGAAACGCGTCACCGTCGCGACGCTGACCTCGGCCTTGTCCGCCAGCGCGCCGATGCTCGCGCGCGACGCGCTCACGATGTCGTCGAGAATCAGCGCGGCTACCTTGCGCTCGGCCCCGCGCAACTCGGGCGCCCGCTCCGCGATGCGTGCGACGATGTCGAAACTGAGCGTGTCGGCGTGGCCGTTCATGGTTTACGATGAGCCCGTGTTACTAAATAACATTTCCTTCCCGGATGCTACTTTGGTTAACATGGCACCGTCAACCTTGACGCACATCGCACTGCGCGCGGGGTTTATTTAAACGGACGATGGAGTGGCAGCACATGAAAGTTACAAACTATCAGAACGCGACGATCGACCCGTTCGGCAAGGGCCTCGGAATGGTGCCCGGCACGGGCATCCAATTGAACGACGCGTCGCGCCTGCAATGGAATCTGCTCGAAGAGGACGTGAGTCTGCCCGCCGCCGTCCTCTATTCGGATCGCATCGAACACAATCTGAAGTGGATGCAGGATTTTGTCGGCGAATACGGTGTGAAGCTCGCGCCGCACGGCAAGACGACGATGGCGCCGCAACTTTTCCGCCGTCAGCTCGACACCGGCGCGTGGGGCATTACGCTCGCGACCGCGCATCAGGTGCGCGCGGCGTATCGCGGCGGCGTGCATCGCGTCCTGATGGCGAATCAGCTCGTCGGCAAACGCAACATGGGCATGATCGCCGAATTGCTCACGGACGCGAGTTTCGAGTTCTTCTGTCTCGTCGATTCAGCCGATGGCGTCGATCAGCTCGGCGAATTTTTCAGCTCGGTGCGCAAGAAGCTGAACGTGCTGATCGAACTCGGGGTGCCGGGCGGACGCACCGGCGTGCGCGATGACGCGCAGCGCGATGCCGTGCTCGCCGCGATCGCGCGCTGGAACGGCACGATCGAACTCGCGGGCATCGAGTTGTATGAAGGCGTGCTGCAGGACGAAACCAAGGTGCGCGAGTTTCTGAAGAGCGCGGTCGATGTCACGCGCAAGCTGATCGGCGAAGGCAAGATCGCGCGCAAGCCGGCGATTCTGTCGGGCGCGGGATCGGCGTGGTACGACGTCGTCGCCGACGAGTTCGCGAAGGCCAACAGCGATGCGATCGAGGTCGTGCTGCGGCCGGGCTGCTATCTGACGCACGACGTCGGCATCTACAAGAAAGCGCAGAACGAGATTTTCGCGCGCAATCCTATCGCGAAGAAGACGGGCCAAGGTCTGAAGCCGGCGCTGCAACTATGGGCGTACGTGCAGTCGATTCCGGAACCGGACCGCGCGATCATCGGTCTGGGCAAGCGCGATTCCGCGTTCGATGCGGGCATGCCGGAGCCGGCGAAGCATTATCGTCCGGGCAACGAAGCGCCGCGTGACGTATCGCCCGACGAAGGCTGGGAGATTTTCGGCCTGATGGATCAGCACGCGTACTTGCGCATCAAGCCGGGCGACGACGTGAAAGTCGGCGACATGATCGCGTTCGATATCTCGCATCCGTGCCTGACGTTCGACAAGTGGCGTCAGATTCTGGTCGTCGACCCGAAGTATCGCGTCACCGAAGTGATCGAAACGTTCTTCTAAGCCTTTTCTTCGAGCGCGGCCGCCGATGCGGCATTCGCGGCCGCCACTTCCTGAAGGCGTCCCTCGAACATGTGCAGCGCGCTCGACAAGGCCTCGATGGCCTCGTCGGGCAGCGAAGCCATCGTGTCGTGAAGGAACGCATTGCGTCGCGGCAAACCATCTTCCGCGATGGCGCGTCCTTGCGCCGTCAGCGCGACATTCGACACGCGATTGTCGCGTGCATCGACGCTGCGCACGATCCAGCCGAGTCCTTCCAGCGTCTTTAGCTGACGCGTCAGCGCGCCCGGGTCGACTTTCAGATGCTCGACGAGCCGCTTCTGCGACAGCACGCCCGCGTGCTCGTGCAACGCGAGCAGAATGCGCCAGCGCGGCATCGGCTGGCCGACGGCCGTCTCGAACGCCGACATGAACGCGCGATATGTGCGCCCGAATTGCTGCACCACGGCGATACGGTCCTGTTCATTCATGCTCTTTCTCTATCATTCGGCGAGGATGACCGGCTCTTGCGGCCCTTTCAGTCGCACCGGCGGAACGCGGCGCGACTGCCACAACGACACCACCGCGATCACCGCCGCGAGCGCGAGACCAATGTGGATCGCGGCGACGAGCGCTTCGCGCGCGGCTTCGAGCAGCATCGCGCCGTTATGCCCCGCCGCGCTCAGTTGCGCAAGCAGCGTCTCCTGACCTTCGCGATTGATGAGGATTTGCGGATCGGAGAGATCAGCGGCCCAATGCATCGCGTGATCTTTTTCCAGCGCGAGATTCACGCCGCTCGCATAGAGATGCGCGACAAGCGTGCCGGTGAGCGCCGTGCCGATCATCCCGCCGATCATGCGCAGCGACTGCAAAAGCGCCGTCGCGATGCCCAGATGCGCGCGGCCCGCGGTCTGTTGCGCGAACACGGTGAGATTCGGCATGACGAAGCCGAGGCCGAGTCCGCCGAGCAGCATGATGACGAGCAGCAGCGAACGCGGCATGTTGTGCGTCGCGACGACGGTGCCGAGACACGACACCGCGAGCAGCGCGAAACCGACGTACAGCATCAGATTGGCGTTCTTCAGGCGCGTGACGATGCGCCCGTTCACGATGCTGCCGATCGTGATGAACACGACGAGCGGCGTAATCATCATGCCCGCGTCCTTCGGCGACATGCCGAAGCCGCCCTGGAACAGCAGCGGCGCATAGAAGAGCAGCGAGAACATCGTGAAACCGCCGAGAATCGCGAGCGTGAAGAGCGCGGCGAGCGCCTTGTTGCGAAACATGTCGATGGGCAGGATCGCGTAATCGCAGCGCATTTCCCACTTCCACAGCGCGAAGCCGGCGGCGACGCTCATCGCGAGCAGCGCGACGGATTCCGCGCCGAAGCCGTGTTTCGGCAGCATTTCGACGAACAATTGCAGCGCGCCGAGCGCCACCGCGATCAGCGCGGCGCCCGGCCAGTCGAGGCGCATCTTGCCTTCATGCGCGACGTGCCGCAGATGCGGCAGGAAGCGCCACACGAAAAAGAGCGACACGATGCCCACCGGCAGATTGACGTAGAAGACCGAACGCCAGCCGTAATACTGCGTGAGGAAGCCGCCGAGCGACGGCCCGACCGCGTTCGCGATGCCGAACGCGGAACTCATCAGCACTTGCCAGCGCAGGCGCACGACGTTATCGGGGAAAAGATCGGCGATGCACGCGAACGCCGTGCCGACGAGCATCCCGCCGCCGATGCCTTGCAAGCCGCGCGCGAGCACGAGGAACATCATGCGGTTGGCGAGCCCGCACAGCACGGAGGCGACGGTGAACACGACGATCGACGCGATCACGAACGGCTTGCGGCCGTAGTAATCGCCGAGGCGTCCGAAAATTGGCACGGTGATGACGGAAGTCAGAAGATACGACGTGGCGACCCACGCGTAGAGATCGAAGCCTTTAAGCTCCGCGACGATCGTCGGCAGCGCGGTGCCGACCACAGTCTGATCGAGCGCGACGAGCATCGTGACGAACGAAACGCCCAGCATCGCCATGAGGGATTCGCGAAAAGGCAGCACCTGCCCGCTGGAATGATGCGCGGCTGTATGAACGGCCATCTTTGTAAGCGCAATGATTGACTAGTCAACGGAAATGGAATCATAGCACGGGCGCGCACTCTAATTCTGCGTGTCAACTTACCTTTTCCCGGATAGAACCCTCGCATGGAACCGACGCCGATCATCACCTCGCCGCTTACGACCGAAGATTTCGCGGCCCTTGCCCGCGCGAAGGAATTGCTGGAAAGCCCGTCGCTGACGATGAAGCTGGCGAGTGTCGTCGGCGCGCCCATCGAAAAGCTGATGGGCCGCTTGCCGGCCGCCGCGCAGGAAAAAGTCGACGACGCGACGCAGCTCGCGCTGAAGAAATGCCTTCAGGTCGCGCTGCGCACGCTCGGCAAGAGCGCGCCCTCCGATTCGCTACTCGCGCCGCCGCCCGACAAGCCGCACAACCTGATGCACAAACTCGCCGTCGCGACGACCGGCGCGGCGGGCGGCGCATTCGGACTGTTCGCGTTGCCTGTCGAGTTGCCCGTTACGACGACGCTGATGTTCCGCTCGATCTGCGATATCGCGCGCAGCGAAGGCGAGGACGTGCATCGAGTCGAGGCGCAATTGCAATGCATGATGGTGCTCGGCATGGGCGGCACCAAAACCGACGACGACAACGCCGATCTCGGCTATTTCATCGTGCGCGGCGCGCTTGCGCAGTCGGTCTCGCGCGCGACAAACGAGATCGCCGCCAAGGGTCTGAGCAGTCACGGATCGACGGCGCTGCTCAAGTTCCTGCAGACGGTCGCATCGCGGTTTTCGGTGCAGGTCAGCGAGCAGGTCGCGGCGAAGTCGATTCCGGCGATCGGCGCGGTGCTCGGCGCGATGGTCAACACCGTGTTCATCGACCATTTCCAGCAGATGGCGCATGGGCACTTCACCGTGCGCAGACTCGAGCGTCGATACGGCGCGTCGGCGGTCGAGCGCGCGTATCAGACGATCGAGGTCATGGGCGGGCGATGAGCATTCGTCGCCGCCGCCGTCGATTCGATGAATGCGGCGGCGTGCGCGAGCGCTTCGCGCGCCTCGGGCATGAACGGCGCCCAGATCTGGAAGATGTGCGGCACGCCGCGCCAGATTTCCATTTCGACGCGCACGCCCGCCGCGCGCGCTTTGGCTGCGACGCGGGTCGCGTCGTCGAGGAGCAATTCCGTATCGCCGGCCTGGACGAAGAGCGGCGGCAAGCCTTCGTAATCCCCGAAAACGGGCGACGCGTAAGGATTGCGCGCGTCCGCCGCGCCGAGATATTGCTCGGCCACTTTGGGAAACGCCGACGCGTGATACATCGGATCGCGGCCGTCGTTGGTTCGCATCGACTCGCCGCTGGACGTCAGATCCGTCCACGGTGAAAACAGCACGGCTGCGGCCGGAAGCGGATCGCCTGCGTCGCGCAGCGAGAGAAGCGTCGCGAGCGCGAGGCCGCCGCCCGCGGAATCGCCCGCGATGACGATCGATTGCGCCGGCACCCCGTTTTCGAGCAACCGACGATAGGCCGCGACGCTATCGTCGAGCGCCGCTGGAAAGCGATGTTCCGGCGCAAGACGATAATCAAGCGAGAAAACGCTGGCATTCGCGCGGGTCGCCAATCCGAACGTAATCGCTCGATGACTGCGGGGCGAGCAAAAGTAATAACCGCCGCCGTGCAGATAAAGAATCGTTGCGCGCGGCGTTGTCGGCGGGATGAGCCATTCGCCGCGCAGCGGTGCATCGCCGATTGTCTCGCGGATGTCGAGCCGCCATCCTTTCGGCACGCGCGGCGACCAGAGCCGGCGCGACGCGTAGTCGCGCGCGAGTTCGACGTCGAGCGTGGGATGCGCGCTGTGCGGACGCACGCGTTTCGCTACGACCCAGCACGCGAAGGCGCTTTGCCAACTCATCGTCGCCGAGCGTCAATCGGCAGGCACCACCTGACCGCGTATCTCGCCGGTCGGGTTCTCCTGCGTGTGAATATTGAAATACCACTGACCCGCCATGAGATCGGTGACTTGCGGGTCCGTCAGCGTCGCTTGTCCTTTCATCGGGCTCGCGAGCGCTTTCTTGTCGACGGGCACTTGCACCTTCGCGTTCTGTCCGACCGGCGCGGGGCCGTGGAAATGCGCCATCGTCACCGGACCCGATAGCTCCGCATAAGTCGCGGTCCAAGTCAGCACTTTAGTGTCGGTGTCGAAAGTGGCGTCGAGGATGCCGTGGCCTTTGCTCACGCGCGGCGGAACTTCGCTCGAAGGCTGGAGGTTCGCTTTTAGCGCGACGGAGTCGGCGTGAGCGGGGCTCGCGGCGAGCGTCGCGAGCAGCAGAATGGGTATCCAGCGGACATGTGGTCGGCATGTCGAGATCATCATTGCTCTCCTGGTCGCGGTCAGTGCGCGTTTTGCTGGGAGGACCGCATCGCCATGGTAGATCAATTCAAATGCGTGACGCATTTCCCTTCGATGAAAGCGGGCGCGCCCATGCGAAAAGGGCGCCTCGCGGCGCCCTTCTCTAGCTAGCTACAACAGCTTGGTACTGCTCTGACCGCTTTAGAAGCGGTGACGGATACCCGTCGTCAGGAGAACCTGACGGCTGCTCGAGGAAGCGTCGCCTGCGCCGCTGATAGCAGCGCGCGGGTACACGCCGTCTCCACCGCCGCTCGCGATCTGCACAACGCCTTCAGCATAGATGTCGGTGCGCTTGGACAATGCATAGTCCGTCTGCAAACCGAACTGGTGACGGCGAACGCGCCTGGACTCATCCAGCGGAACTTCGGTCTTGGCGTACGTGAAGGTGTAAGCCGCACCAACCGACAGTGCCGGGCTAAGTGCGTAGCGGCCGTTGATTTCGTAGTTATTGGTAATCGACGAAGAATCAAGCGCGGCGTTGCTATTGTTGTCGAGGCGGATCTGCGTCCAAACCAGACCGAACGTCATAGCACCGGTCGTGAAACTACCGCCCGCACCGAACGTACGCACGCGTGCTGTGTCTTGATCGGCCGGAGTGAACAGCGTTACCGGAACCTCCGTGATCGCGCCGACGTTGTTCGAGTTGTAACCGTTCGCTTGCGTGTATGCCGCGCCGAACTTGAACGGACCATTCGCATAGCCCGCACCGAGGCTGTATGCCCGGTTTGCGGCGAAGCTGCCCGCGGTGTTCGAGAAGCCGTATGCGCCAGCGAACGACAGGCCGGAATAGTTCGCACTCACGAACTTGATGGAGTTGTTAATGCGGAAAGCGTTACCGTCCAGATTGTCCAGATCGCCCGGGTGCGCGAAGTACGTGCCGCCCCACGAGCCGGTCGCGCTCAACGGGCCGAGATAGTCGGCAACAGCGTCGTTCTGACGACCGAGCGTCAGAGTACCCGCTTGCGCCATCGACAGACCGACGTAAGCCTGACGGCCGAACTGGCGACCATCGCTGGTGCCGTTCGCGATGTTGAAACCGTTTTCCAACGTGAAGACGGCTTTCATGCCACCGCCGAGGTCTTCAGCGCCGCGCAAGCCCCAACGGCTGTTCTGCAGATTGCCGCTGGTCACGCCCCACGCGCTTGCCTTTTCGTAGCCTGCGCCGAACGGAGCTTGCACGTTGTTGACGTACGTCAGGCCCGCATCGACCAGACCATACAGCGTGACGCTGCTTTGCGCGCTTGCAGCAGTTGCGAACGAACCGGCCAGAGCGGCGACGGCCGTTACGATCAGAGTCTTTTTCATGTGTATTCCTTTGAGTCTTGAGACTCGATGGGTTGCTTCAGGCCAAACGCCTGTCGAGTTCGGACTCCCGTCTTCGCTCGTCTTGTTCAGCACCGATATTCGGCACGGCAAAGTTTATTGCCCGCTATTTTTGAGAAACCGCCAAAGGAATCACAAAAACCTTTTCGAATAATTCGAAAAGTTCAATTTCGGGATGGGTTAACGCTTAGGCCGCATGGACTTACGCGTCATCCGATTAGCGCCGTGCGAACGCGCCTATGGACACGAGTTGCGTTCATGCCACAGTGGTCGCATTGAGACATTCGTCTCCGATCAGAACACTCCGATTCCCCAGCATGTCATCGCGCTCTAACATCGCGCACGCGAGGCCGCGCTTTAGCCGCCGGCATTTATCGGCATACTCGAAGCGTTCGAAATGCGCTTCTCACATCGATCGCTCAATGAATCAACTCCAGGCGATGCGCGTCTTCCTGAAAGTGGCGGAAACCGAATCGTTCGGCCGTGCCGCCAACGCGCTCGATCTATCCAACGCCGTGATAACGCGCTACGTCTCGTTGCTCGAGGCGCATCTCAACACGCGCTTGCTGAACCGCACGACGCGCAGCGTGTCGCTAACCGAGGCCGGTCGCGCCTATGCGGACGGCTGCCGTGCAGTGATCGAACAGATCGAGACGATCGAAGCATCAGTGGGGAACAGTTCGGTCGATCCTTCGGGCACGCTCAAGCTCGTCGCGTCGGCATCATTCTCATTGCTCGGACTCACGCCAATGCTGCGCGGATTCCGCGAGCGATACCCGAACGTGAAGTTGCGCTTGACGCTGCTGCATCGTCCGGTCGATCTCGTCGCGGAGGGCTTCGACGTCGGCATCGTCGTGCCGCATCTCGTGAACAGCGGCATGCTGATCAACCGCCCGTTGGTGAGAGTCGCGGCGGTGCTCGTCGCCGCACCGGCTTATCTGGCGCAACGCCGCGCGCCCGTCGGGCCGGCATCGCTGGCGTCACATGAGTTTCTCGCGCCGTCTTCGGATATCCATGGATCGACGTGGTCCTTCATCGGACCGTCGGGAGAGACGGAAAGCGTCGAACTCGATCCGGCATACAGCGTGAACAGTTCGCACATGTTGCGGCAGGCGGCGCTTTCCGGAATGGGAATCGCGGTGCTCCCGGAGAGCTACGTGGCGCAGGATATCGAGGTGGGTTCGCTCGTGCGACTGCTGCCCGGCCATACGCTCAAGGACGCTGACAAGGAAGTGTCCATCGTCTACCCGGGACGCCGGCACGTTTCGGCCAAGACACGCGCGTTCGTCGATTTCGCGCTCGCCTATTTCCGCGATGGCGAACTCGCCGATGCGAGTCCCTGCACACCTACGGAATAAGAACGCGCCCGGTCAGAGAATTGCGGCGCCTTGCGCGTGGATACGGTCCACGAGCTGCTCGCATCGCGCGATCAACGCAAGTCCCTCGCGACGGCGCACGTCGCGCGATTTCACATGCAGATCGCGACGAAACTCCTCCAGCGCGCCGAGCAGCGGCCGATACTGCAACACGCTCGCCGCCCCGACGACGCGATGATGCCAGTCCCGCAGATCATCGACCGTGCCGCGATCGAGCAATTGCCGAAGCGCCACGAGATCCTCGCGGAACGACGACACGAACGCATCCAGCAATGCCTTGACGGTCGCTTCGCTGCCCCATAGTTGCGCCATGGCGCTCAGATCGAGTTCGTCATCGTAGCGGGCCGGCACATCGGTTCCCTGAGCGGAATGTGTCTCGGCTTCGGGCGTGCGTTCATTCGTGATCCACCATCGGTTCAGATGCTCCCGCAACGTAGCGAGCCGGGTCGGCTTCACGAGACAGTGGTCCATGCCCGCCTCACGGCACTTGCGCAATTCGTCGGGCGCCGTGCTCGCCGTGACGCCGAGGATCGGCAAGCGACGCGACGCGCCGGCTTCATCCGAACGGATGCGTCGAGCCAGTTCGTAGCCCGTCATGTTCGGCATGTGGCAATCGGTAATCAGGAATCCGTATCGGGTGTCAGCGAGGGCAGCGTATGCCTCGGCGCCGTCGTGCACGACATCGCACGCGAAACCCAGCAGGGTAAGCTGATTTCGAATCAGCTCCTGATTCACCGGATGATCTTCGGCGACGAGCACGAGCCTGCCGCTGCGCAGCGCGTCTTCCCGGTCGGGCGCCACCATCTTCGCTTCGTGCGAATGCGTGACGCCCGATGCGACCTGCGGCATGCCTGTCAATGCGGCGACGCAGGCCGCGCCGAGGCCGTGCCATGAAATCGGATTGACGCTCACGCGGATGTCGTCTTCGAGAATGCGGTATCCCGTCGGCTTCGGCTTTTCGGTTACGTGGATCACACGCGAAGCGGATGGCGAAGCGTGCTTGTGCGTATCGCTCAGAAAGACGATCTCGATGTCTTCGAGCAACTCGTGTTCTGATCGCGCGAGTTCGTCGGGCGTGTAGCGCAGCAATTGCAGACCAAGCGCCTCGCCATAGTGCACGAGGGCCGCCGCGACGCGATCGTCGTCGATCGCCACGATGCCTCGCTTGCCGCGCAATCCGTCGATCTGATAATGCAAGGTCTCGACGGGCATCGTGAGACGAACGGTCATTGCCGTGCCGACGCCCAGCGCGCTTTCAAGGCTCATCGCGCCGCCCATCAGCGCGACGAGACGATTGCAGATCGTCAGGCCGAGCCCGGTGCCGCCGAAGCGCCGCGTCGTGGAGGTTTCAGCTTGCACGAACGGCTCGAAGAGGCTTCGCTGCGCGTCCGGAGCGATCCCGATGCCCGTGTCTTTCACGCACAGTTCGATCACCTGCGCCGACTCGGTGTGCTCGACCGCGCGAACGTGCAGCGCGACATCGCCCTTGATCGTGAACTTGATCGCGTTGCTCATAAGATTGAAGAGAACCTGCCTGAGCCGCACGCTGTCGCCCCTGACCGCCGCGGCCACTTCGGGCGCCACGTCGACGCGCACGCGCAGGCCCTTTTCGTGCGCTCTTGCGGCGAGCAGGCCCACCGCACTATCGACGAGTTCGCGCAAATCGATCGGCGTGGACTCGATCGTCAGCCTGCCGGCCTCGATCTTCGAATAGTCGAGGAGATCGTCCAGAATCTGCAGGAGCGCGCTCGCCGAATCCTGAATCATGCCGAGCATTTGCGACTGGTCGGGGTTCAGACGCGTATTTTCGAGCACTTCGACGAGCCCGAGCACGCCGTTCATCGGCGTACGGATTTCATGACTCATCATCGCGAGGAAGTCGTCCTTCGCGCGCGATGCGGCTTCGGCGGCGTCGCGCGCGCGGGCGAGTTCGTCGGCGCGGGCGTGCTCGACACTCGCGTCGGCCCAATAGCCGCTCCAGACCACGGCGCCGTCGTCTTCGCGGTGCGCGACGAGATCCGCGCGAATCCAGCGGTGCACGCCTTCCACCGTCGAACGAAACTCGGTGTGCAGCGGCTCGAGTGTCCGCGCCGAAGTTTCGATTTCCGCGAGAAGCCGGGCGCTGTCTTCGTCGTGGACGTGCGTCAGCGCGTGAATCGGATCGTCGGCCAGAGCGGCGACGTCCAGACCGAGCAACTGACGCGTATCGCCATCGATATAAGGAAGGCTGTACGTGCCGTCGCTCGCGCGGCGCAACTGGAACACGACCGCCGGCAGCGATCGCGTCACGTCGTGAAGACGCCGCTCGGTTTGCCGCGCGCGCGTTTCGGCGTCGCGAATATCGGTGATGTCGATCATCGTGCCGACGACGCCCGCTCGCTCCCCGTTCGACGCATTGAACGCGCCCGTCCAGAAAAGCCCGCAGCGCGAGTGATTGCTGTTGTCGGCAAATTCCGCTTCGACTTCCTGACGTTGACCCGTTTTGAGCGTCGTGCTGGTCAACTCGTGAAGCACGCGGCTGTGCGCGTCTCCCCACGCCGTGACTTCGACGCTCGTGCGTCCGAGAACGTCTCCGCGTCGAACGCCGAGCGCTTCTTCGAAGGCACGATTCACCGCGATGTAGCGATTCTGCATGTCCTTCGCGACGAGGGGATACGGCACCACCTCCATCATGGTCTGCTGGAAACTGAGTTGCGTAGCCAGACGCTGCTCGGTCTCCATGCGCCGTCCCATTTCCTGCTGCAATCGGACGAAAGCGCGCAGCGTCACGAACAAGACGGCTGCGATGCCGATGAGCGCAGGCAGCAAGCGCAACGCGGAGATATGCGTGGTCGCGGATGCCGCCTGCCTGGCGACGGCTTGCGTCTCGGCTTGCCTGAACGCCCGCTTGATCAACAGGTCGAGCGGCTGCAAATCGGAATGCATCGCGTAGTTCAAGGTTCCGGGCGGGCTCGGTGCGACGATCATTTCGATTTCGCCGCGTTGAAACGCCGATGCGGCCGTGGGCCAGTCGTTGAATCGCTTCGGCTCGAACGTGACGCCGAGGGACTGTTCGATTTTGGCGAGCGCGACTTCCGGCGGCTGAAGCGGCTGATCCGGACGACCGCGTGACGCTTCTATCAAGCCGACGGCGATCGGACTCAGCGTGCGCAAGTAACCGCGCTCGGGCTCATCGAGTTGGGCGCTGGCCGTTGCGTCGTTTGTATTTTTTCGAAGTCCAGAAGTCGGCTGGGAAGCGTAGGCATGCGGGTCGGCCGCATTGCCGAACGATGGCGCGATCAGGCTGAAAAGGAGCAAACAACGCGCGAACAGAAATCTCAATTCGAATCCTTCGGATGCGGGCCGGCGCGGCAAGGACCGTTGCTGCGCCGTCTGAGCAAGAACTCGATGACGCCGATTCACGGCTTTTGACCGCTACGAGTCGCCGCGCTTCGTGCTTGCCTGTCGAGTGCAAATGTCTTGAGTCTGAGCCGCTGCGTATCAGGATCGAATCAGAACCGTCCCAATTTGCTCCTAAACCGGGCATCGGCGACGGCTACACCACTTCAGACCAGGCCGACTTGCTGAAAGTAGGCGACCAGCTCCTCCTCGCTATCGAGTCCCAGCTTGCGCATGCCGGCACGCTTCTGCGTCGCGATCGTCTTGCGGCTTCGTCCGAAGTGCTCAGCGATCTCATGGACCAGAAGACCGCGAGCGTAGAGCTGGAAGACCTCCCATTCGCGTCGGCTCAGTACGCCCACGCGCGCCGGCGATGTCGCGGGCAAATGGCGCACGGCCGCCTCCACGGTTGGGGAGAGGAAACAGCCGCCGGCTTCAGCGACGGATATCGCGTCGTGCAGGCATTCGAGTCCGTCGCGCTTGTCGATCACGCCGTCTACGCCGAGCTGAACGAGCCCGGCCAGCATTCGCGTTTGGCAGATCATCGTGAGCACGATGATCTTCGGCCGCTTTTCCTGCCAGGTCAGACGCCTGAGAAAGGTGATCGAGCTGCTTTCCCCGTCGATACCGCGCATACCGATGTCGGAGAAGATGAAGTCACACGGCGTGGTATCGATTGCTTCGGCAAGTTCCAGCGTGTCGCACGCGGTGGCGACCACGCGCACCGCGCCATCTCGCTCGAGCAGGGTTTGAATACCCTTGATGACGACCGGATGGTCATCCGCAACGATGGCGCGTTTCGGCGTTCTTGTTCTCATTCTGTTATGCGTTCTTGCTGGCCTCAGGGCTTGCGCGGCGTGCGCGCTATGCGATGCGTCTAGATCAAGCCACTGTCCGCGATAAATCGATACAAATCCGCGTCTGTCGATAAATCGAGCTTTCGCATGGCCGCGCATTTTTGGGCGCTGATCGTCTTCACGCTGCGATCGAGTTCCTTCGCGATCTCGGTGACATTCGCGCCGCGTGCATAGCGCTCGATCACTTCCAGTTCGCGGCTCGTGAGCCGCTGACGAATGAAACGCGCGTGGCTTTCGGAATCCGCGAGCGCGAGCGTGCGGCGTATTGCGGGCCCGAGATAGGTTTCATTGGCGATGACCGAAACAATCGCGACGTAGATCAGTTCGAGCCGGTCTTCCTTGCTTAGAAACGCGTGGGCTCCCGCTTCCAGCGCCTGCTTGACGAGCGCGGCGTCGCCACTGCGCGACAGGACGACGATCCTGACCTCCGGATACTGGTTCGCCACATGCTGAATCAGCTCGACGCCGTCGCCGTAACGTCCGCCCGGCATGAAATAGTCGATGACGACGACGTCGCACTCGCCGCGAGCAAGCGACTCTTCGAGTTGGGTCGAATTAGCGTGACGACTTACCACCTCTACATTGGGAAAATTCCCAGCGAGTCGCTCGACGGCGAGGATGACGAGAGGATGATCATCCGCTATTGCGAGCCTTATCCGTTTAGCGTGCGAGAACACCTGGTTCCCGTTCCAGAACTCCATTGCCTCAAACCCCTTCTAGTCCTGCGGACCAGAATTCACATCCAAAAAAGAGAAGGTCGATCATCCGGCATCGAAAAATTTAGATACATAAGATGCATCCGAAACCATTTCAGTGCGCCAAAAACTCATCCTAATCCGCGTGCGCGTACAAACGCGAATAACCCGGGATCGTTTCTTACGCCTAGCTTATTCATCGCATCACGTTTCTGACGGCTGATCGTGCGAACATCGCGATCGAGTTCTTTTGCTATTTCGGTAATCGAATGGCCTTTGGCAAACAGGCGGACGACTTCGATCTCTCGCACGGACAGGCGCGGCTCCTCCGGCGAAAATTCGGTCTCCGTGCCCGCTTCCGCAAGCGCCGCGACAAACGAGGCGCTCACGAAACGGCGTCCGACGCTCGCATGCCGCACGGCCGTCACCACGAGTTCGATGGGTTCGGCCTTGTTGACGAGGCTCATCGCGCCGGCATTCAGGATGGAGCGCAAAATCGCGACGTTGCTCACGCTGGTGAGCACGACGATGCAGAGGTCGGGGAAATCCTGGCGCACCTTGCGAATGAGACGGAGACCGTCATTTGCATCCGCTCCCGGCTCGGGCATGGCGAAGTCCGTGACCAGCACATCGCACGGCTTGACCGCGAGTTCTGCCAACAAAGTGCTCGCATTATTTGCCTCGCCGACGACCTCTAATCCGTCTGCGGCGGCGAAGATGGCCTTCATCCCAAGGAGAACGAAAGGATGATCGTCAGCCAGTACTATTCGAAGCTTCAAGAGGCCCCCGGTTATTCTTGGTCTCGGTGAAAATGCTTGTGGGCTGCAACGGCGCGCAACGGATTAATCCACGCGGCACGATTAAGCACGGCTTTCCGATTCGCGTTTACCAGAAACACATAAACCGCAAACCTTCAAAAACCTCAATTAGATGACGACAAGCAAATAAAGATTGCGTTTATTTTCTCGGATAATCGCCTCAAAAATAGAATGTGACCAATTTGCAGGCCATAGGATAAATCCGATTAGACTGCGGAATAGTTGGTGTGCACTTGATGGCGTACGAGCGCGACTACCAGGCGCCGAGCGCTGAATAGGCTCCGGCGCGAGCAATAGATCACACCGCAATCAGGAAGCGCCTCGCCGACTCAAAAAAAATGGGCCTCAGGCTGTTTCAGCCAGAGGCCCATCTTCCGATGCGCGAATTGTCGGTGATTCTTTAGAACGGGATATCGTCGTCCATGTCGTCGAAGCCGCCGCCTGCCGGCGCGCTCGGGCGGCTGGAACCGCCGCCTGCTGAGCCGCCGCTCGCACGACCGCCCGCGGGCGCGCGTCCGCCGCCGCCGCCACCGCCGCCCGAACGATCCATCGGCGCGCTGCGGCTGTAGCCGCCATCATCGCCGGCACCGGCGCCGCCGCGACCGCCGAGCATCTGCATCTGATCCGCGACGATTTCGGTCGAATAGCGCTCCTGGCCCGATTGATCGGTCCATTTGCGCGTGCGAATACGCCCTTCGATGTAAACCGACGACCCCTTCTTCAGATATTCGTTGACGATTTCGGCGAGCCGGCCGAAGAACGCCACGCGATGCCACTCCGTGAGTTCCTTGAATTCGCCGGAGGCCTTGTCCTTGTAGCGGTCCGTCGTCGCGAGACGAATATTGGCCACGGCGTCGCCGCTCGGGAGGTAGCGGGTTTCCGGGTCGGCGCCCAGATTGCCCACGAGAATGACCTTGTTGACTGATGCCATGATTTCTCCGGTAGATTCCTTGCTAACTGTCAGCCGAAAGATGCGATTGGACCGATCTCGTCTTCAGACGTGGATTCGGTTGCACCCTGTCGGCTCGATTCGATGATTCCAATTTCTCTCAGGCCGCGCGCTCTGTTCTGCGCGGTGGCGGCTTCATCCATGCAGCGACGATGAGCCACGCCAACACCAGCGCCGAACACGCGAAGAAAACCGCGCTCGGCCCGTCGAGCTTCAGCAGCCAGCCGCCGATCACCCCGCCGAGGGCAAGGCCGATCGACTGCGTCGTGTTGTACACGCCCGCCGCCGCGCCCTTTCTCGTGCCCGGCGCAAGCTTCGACACCAGAGACGGCTGCGACGCCTCCAGCACGTTGAAGCCGAGAAAGTACACGAACAGAATGGCTGCCACGGACCACAGCGTATGGGGAGCCGCGCCCAATAACAACTGGCCGATCAGGATAAGCCCGATCGCACTCAGCATCACGCTCTTCATTTTTCCACGTTTCTCGGCGGCGATGATGGCCGGCACCATGAGCACGAACGCGAGCGCCATCACGGGCAGGTAAATCTTCCAGTGCGATGCGACCGGCAACCCGCCGTCCACCAGAATGCGCGGCACGACGAGGAAAAGCGCGGTCTGCGTCGCGTGGAGCACGAGCACGCCGAAGTTCAAGCGCAACAACTCGACGTTGTGCAGCACTTCCGCGAACGGCGCCTTGACGTGAACCGGATGCGCGGGCGGATCGGGCACGATCCAGAACACCACGCCCACCGCGAGGATCGACAGGACGCCGATCACCGTGAAAAGCCCGCTCATGCCGACCCAGTGGAACACGATCGGCGCGCCGACGATCGCCACCGCGAACGACACGCCGATGCTGCCGCCGACCATCGCCATCGCCTTCGTGCGGTTTTCCTCGTGCGTGAGATCGGCAATGAACGCGATCACCGCGGACGAAACGGCGCCCATGCCCTGGATCACGCGCCCGGCGATGATCCACGTCATCGAATGCCCGGCGGCCGCGACGAAGCTGCCCACCGCGAAGACGAGCAAGCCGAACGCGATGACCGGCTTGCGCCCGAGCTTGTCGGAAATCCAGCCGTAGAAGATGTAGAGCATCGACTGCGTGACGCCGTAGGCGCCAAGCGCAATGCCGACGAGCAGCACGTTGTCGCCGCCGGGGATGGTTTTCGCGTACACCGAAAACACCGGCATGATCATGAAAAGACCGAGCATGCGCAGCGCGAAGATGGCAGCGAGCGACACGGTCGCGCGCAACTCCGGCGCAGACAGACGTGTGGACGTGGCAGACGGATTGGACATCAGAAACGGGAAAAGGATGAGGGTCGCGTCTGGCCTGGCCTGCGGCGCAGCCAGGCGCGGCCGCCTTGTTCTTGCTCGAAACGGCACTATATGGAATCGCACGGCTAAAAGCGCGCCGCTCGATGCGTCGGCGCTCTCGCGTACTTGGCCGGCAAGTCCCCGCGCCGGCCGATCGACGCGCATCCGGCCCTCGGGCTCGGGCGCTGCGCCCTTTAAAAGTCGTTATAGTAGCAGGTTTGGCCCCCTCTCTTTCCGCCCGGCAATGGCTTCGTGGCCCGTCCGGACAGATGAAAGCGCCGCTGAAAACATCCGAAAGCACCCGAAAAACGCCGGAACGAACTCGTGGAAGAAATTCGTATTCGTGGGGCTCGCACCCACAATCTGAAGAACGTCAATCTCGACTTGCCGCGCCATAAGTTGATCGTGATCACGGGGCTGTCGGGGTCGGGCAAGTCGTCGCTCGCGTTCGACACGCTCTATGCGGAAGGCCAGCGCCGTTACGTGGAAAGCCTCTCGGCGTATGCGCGGCAATTTTTGCAGCTGATGGAAAAGCCGGACGTCGATCTGATCGAAGGTTTGTCGCCGGCCATTTCGATCGAGCAGAAGGCCACGTCGCACAATCCACGCTCGACGGTCGGCACCGTCACTGAAATTCACGATTACCTGCGTCTTTTGTACGCGCGCGTCGGCACGCCGTATTGCCCGGATCATCTGATTCCGCTGGAGGCGCAAAGCGTCTCGCAAATGGTCGACGCCGCACTCGCGCTGCCTGAAGAAACCAAGCTGATGATCCTCGCGCCGGTCGTCGCGGATCGGAAGGGCGAGCACGTCGAGCTGTTCGAGGAAATGCAGGCGCAGGGTTTCATCCGCTTTCGCATCCGCTCTGGCGGCGGCACGGCGAACGAAGGCGTCGCGAAAATCTACGAAGTCGATTCGCTGCCGAAGCTCAAGAAGAACGACAAGCACACGATCGACGTCGTGATCGATCGTCTCAAAGTGCGGCCGGACATGAAGCAGCGCCTCGCGGAATCGTTCGAAACCGCGCTGCGTCTCGCCGACGGCCGCGCGATCGCGCTCGAAATGGACACCGAAAAGGAGAAGCTCTTCAGCTCGAAATTCGCGTGTCCGATCTGCTCGTATTCGCTGCCGGAACTGGAGCCGCGTCTTTTCTCGTTCAATAATCCGATGGGCGCGTGCCCGGAATGCGACGGTCTCGGACAGATCACGTTCTTCGATCCGAAGCGCGTGGTCGCGCATCCGTCGCTGTCGCTCGCGGCGGGCGCGGTAAAGGGCTGGGACCGGCGCAATCAGTTCTATTTCCAGATGCTGCAGAGCCTCGCGGCATTCTACGAATTCGAAATCGACGCGCCGTTCGAGGATCTGCCCGAGAAAGTGCGCAAGATTCTTCTGTACGGCTCGGGCAAGCAGGCGATTCCGTTTTCGTACATTAACGAGCGCGGGCGCGCGTCGGTCCGCGAGCATGCGTTCGAAGGCATCATCCCGAATCTGGAGCGGCGCTATCGCGAGACCGATTCGGCGGCGGTGCGCGAAGAACTCGCGAAATACCAGAACAATCAGCCGTGCCCGGCGTGCGAAGGCACGCGTCTGCGGCGCGAAGCGCGCTTCGTGAAAGTCGGCGCAGAAGAACAGGCGCGCGGCATCTATGAAATCAGCGGCTGGCCGCTACGCGATGCGCTCGGCTATTTCCAGACGCTGCGTCTGGAGGGCGCGAAGGGCGAAATCGCCGACAAGGTCATCAAGGAAATCGTCGCGCGGCTCTCGTTTCTGAACAACGTCGGGCTGGATTATCTGTCGCTGGAACGCAGCGCGGAGACGCTTTCGGGCGGGGAGGCGCAGCGCATCCGGCTCGCGTCGCAGATCGGCTCCGGCCTTACGGGCGTGATGTACGTGCTCGACGAGCCGTCGATCGGCCTGCATCAGCGCGACAACGACCGGCTGATCGACACGCTCAAGCATCTGCGCGATATCGGCAATTCGGTGATCGTCGTCGAGCACGATGAGGACATGATCCGCATGGCCGATTACGTCGTCGACATGGGACCGGGCGCGGGCGAGCACGGCGGCGTGATCGTCGCGCAAGGCACGCCGGTGCAGGTGCAAAAGGACGCGAATTCCATTACCGGGCAGTATCTGTCCGGCAAGCGCACGATCAGCTATCCCGCCGAGCGCACCGCGCCGGACGAGCGCATGCTGCGCATCGTCGAGGCGTACGGCAACAATCTGAAGCGCGTGACGCTCGATTTGCCCGTCGGACTTCTGACCTGCGTGACGGGCGTGTCAGGCTCTGGCAAGTCGACGCTCATCAACGACACGCTGCAGCACGCGGTCGCGCAGCATCTGTACGGCTCGGCGACGGAGCCCGCACCGTACGAGTCGATCGAAGGTCTCGAACACTTCGACAAAGTGATCGCCGTCGATCAGTCGCCGATCGGCCGCACGCCGCGCAGCAATCCGGCCACTTACACCGGACTGTTCACGCCCATCCGCGAACTGTTCGCAGGCGTGCCGGCGGCGAAGGAGCGCGGCTACGACCCCGGCCGCTTCTCGTTCAACGTGAAGGGCGGCCGCTGCGAAGCCTGTCAGGGCGACGGCGTTCTGAAGGTAGAAATGCACTTTTTGCCGGATGTCTACGTGCCCTGCGACGTGTGTCACGGCAAGCGCTACAACCGCGAGACGCTGGAAGTCCAGTACAAGGGCAAGAACATCAGCGAAGTGCTGGACCTGACGGTCGAGGCCGCGCACGAGTTCTTCAAGGCGGTGCCGGTGGTGGCGCGCAAGCTGAAAACGCTGCTCGACGTCGGTCTCGGCTATATCCGGCTCGGCCAGTCCGCGACGACGCTATCGGGCGGCGAGGCCCAGCGCGTCAAGCTTTCGCTGGAACTGAGCAAGCGCGATACCGGTCGGACGCTATATATCCTCGACGAGCCGACGACCGGTTTGCACTTCCACGACATCGCGCTTTTGCTCGAAGTGATTCATCGATTGCGCGATCAGGGTAATACTGTCGTAATCATCGAGCATAATCTCGACGTAATCAAAACTGCCGACTGGGTCATCGATCTCGGTCCGGAAGGCGGCGCCGGCGGCGGGCAGATCATCGCCCAGGGGACGCCGGAGCAGGTTGCGAAGTCGAAGGCGAGCTTTACCGGCAGATATCTGGCACCCTTGTTGCAACGAGCCAAATCGGCGGCCTGATTCACGGCGCCGGTCTGGCTGCCGAAGCGCTGTCAGCCGGACCGTCGAAATGCGCCGCGCGCGCCGCGGCACGAATAACCGTCGTACGCAGCAGGGGAAAAGGAACGCAGTCATGGCGAAGCGCAACGAAGCGGCCAACGAGGAAGCGCGTGTACGGGACCTGCCCACGCGCCACGTCAGGCTGACGAGCGACATGAGCTTGCCGAAGCTGTCGGCGGTCGAGATCGGCAGCTACGTCCTTGCGCTGCTGGCGCTGTATCTCACGCTCAGGCTGCAATTGCTCGGCGGCCTGCTCGCCGGCATGCTGGTTTTTCAGCTTACGCACATGATCGCGCCGCTGATCGAGCGGCATGTGGTCAGCCGGGGCGCGCGTCTCATCGCGGTCGGGCTGATTTCGGCGATCATCGTCGGCGGGCTGACGGGTGCGACCATCGCCACCATCGAACATTTCGAGCGCGACTTCCCGAGCGTCCAGAAATTGCTCGATCAGCTGATGAGCATCACGTCGAGCGCGCGGCTGTCCGTGCCCGACTGGCTCGCGAATTACCTGCCCGTGGACACCGTGCAGATGAAGGACAAAGCCACCGAGCTGATGCACAAGCACGCCGAGATGCTCCAGCAAGGCGGCAAGGAGATGGCGCGCGGCTTCGGTCATATCGTAATCGGCATGATCGTCGGCGCGATTATCGCGGTGAGCGCGCCGCGGGCGACGCACCATCGGCTGCCGCTTTCCACCGCGCTCGTCGCGCGCGTGTCGCGCTTTTCCGATGCCTTCCGCCGCATCGTGTTCGCGCAAATCAAGATTTCAGCGATCAACGCAGTCTTCACCGCGCTGTATCTTCTCGTCGCACTGCCGCTCTTTCACGAACGGCTGCCGCTTTCGAAAACGCTCGTGCTCGTCACGTTCATCGTCGGACTGCTGCCGGTTATCGGCAATCTCATTTCGAACACGATCATCGTCGGCATTTCGCTGTCGGTGTCGTTCGGCACCGCGGTCGCGTCGCTCGCGTTCCTGATCCTGATCCACAAGCTCGAATACTTCCTGAACGCGCGCATCATCGGCGGGCAGATCGAGGCGCGCGCGTGGGAACTGCTACTCGCGATGCTCGCAATGGAAGCCGCGTTCGGCATTCCCGGCGTCATCGCCGCGCCGATTTTCTACGGATATATCAAGCGCGAGCTGATTTATCTGCGGCTCGTCTGAGCGTAAAAAAGCCCGCCTGAACCGGCGGGCTTTGTCTTTCCGAAAGCGCGATTTAGCGGAACACGACCGTCTTGTGTCCGTTGAGCAGAATGCGATGCTCGGCATGCCACTTCACCGCGCGCGCGAGCGTCACGCATTCGACGTCGCGGCCGATCGCCGTCAGTTGATCCGGCGTCATGTTGTGATCGACGCGCTCCACTTCCTGCTCGATGATCGGGCCTTCGTCGAGATCGGACGTGACGTAGTGCGCGGTCGCGCCGATCAGCTTCACGCCGCGATCGAACGCCTGATAGTACGGCTTCGCGCCCTTGAAGCTCGGCAGGAACGAGTGATGAATGTTGATCGCGCGTCCCGACAGCTTCGCGCACAAATCCGGCGACAGAATCTGCATGTAGCGCGCGAGCACGACGAGATCGGTGTCGTGCTGATCGACGATTTCCATCACGCGCGCTTCCTGCGCGGCCTTCGCTTCGGACGTCGCGTTGAGCAGCGGAAGATGATGGAACGGGATGTCATAGCTCGCCGCGAGCTGATAAAAATCCTTGTGATTCGAGATGATCGCCGGAATCTCGATCTGCAATTGCCCGGTGCGATAGCGGAACAGCAGATCGTTCAGGCAATGGCCAATCTTCGACACCATGATGACGACGCGCGGCTTGACCGATGCGTCGTGCAGTTCCCAGCGCATGCCGAATTCATCGGCGAGATCGCTGAACGACTTGCGCAGCGCGTCGAGGCCCGGATCGCCGCCGACTTGCTGGAAATGCACGCGCATGAAGAACTCGCCGGTGCGGCTGTCGCCGAACTGCGCGGAATCGAGGATATTGGCGCCGAGATTGAACAGGAAGCCCGACACGGCATGCACGATTCCCGGCCGGTCCGGGCACGACAACTTCAGATAAAAACTATGTTCGGTCGACATGACCTTTCCTCGTTCGGTTCTTTCAAATTTGCGGCGCTTCGAACAGCGCGTCGATGCCTTCGCACGCGTCTTCGTCGATCCACTGATGACGCAGCATGCAATCGAGCGTCGCGAGACTCGCATCGACGGTGAGCTTGCCCTCTTCGATCCAGCGCGCGACGTCCTCGATGCGCGCAAGGCGATGCTCGCCGACTTCGCCGTCCTGATTGTGCGGCGCGAAATCGGGCGGCAGGGAGACGTCGTACACGAAGATCTGCTCGGCCTGCGTGCCTTCCGGAAGCGACTGAAGCACATGAAACGTGCGGCCGGGCGTCGCCGTCGAGGCGAGTTCGGCGCTCATGCCCGCCTCTTCCCAGCATTCCTTCACGAGCGTCGGCATGAGTGCGAAACCCCAGCCGATGCCGCCCGCGACGACGTTGTCGAGCATGCCGGGATCGGTCGCCTTGGTGTCGCTGCGGCGCGCGATCCACAACTGCGGCGCCTTATCCCGGTATTTTACGATGCCGTTCAGATGCACCGCGTAGGTCATCGTGCCGAAGAAGCGCGACGCCGCACGCTCGATGAACGCGAGCGGCGCGGCGTCGAAGCCGTTGCGGATCGCGTAGGTTTCGTCGCGCCAACCGGGAATCTTGCCTTCGGCGAAAAGCGCGCCGATGACCGCGCCGAGCGCGGCGCTGCGCGCGTTCACATCGGCGAGCGCTGCGTGCAGGCGAACCGAAGCGGCGTCGATCACGAAGACGTCCGGCCAGCGGCGCAGCGCGTCGACGTCGGATCGGCGAGTCCAGCCGACGCGTTCATCGCCGATAAAGAACGGTAGGTGCGCGGCGGCGTCGAAGCGGCGTGCGGCAACGATCGAAGCGAGCGGCATCTCTCAGTCCTTGAGCGCGACGCGAATGCCGAGCGCGATGAACGTGACACCCGCGAGCCGGTCGAGCCACACGCCCACGCGCGGACGGCGCTTCAGCCACGCGCCGATCATTCCCGCGCCGATGCCGAAAAGCGAAAACACGACGACCGTCTGCAGCATGAAGAGCGCGCCGAGTTCGAACATCTGCAGCATCACGCTTTGCGCGCCGTGCGGATCGACGAACTGCGGCAGGAACACGATGAAGAACAGCGTCACTTTCGGATTCAACATGTTGCCGATCACGCTCTGGCGGAACACGGTCGTAAGCGGCTGGCTCGGGCGCGCGTGCGCGGTCGCGAGGCCGTGGCTGCGCAGCGCCTTGATGCCGATCCACACGAGATACGCCGCGCCCGCCAGTTTCACCGCCTGAAACGCCATCGGCGACGAACGCAGCAGTGCTGCAACCCCGAGCGCCGCGAGCGTCGTATGGAAGATCACGCCGAATGCGAACCCGCACGCCGCGACCACGCCCGCGAGCCGTCCTTGCGAAATGCCGCGCGCGAGCACCTGAAGATTGTCCGGCCCCGGCGCGACGGTGATCGCGACGGAAGCCGCGAGAAAGAGCAGAAAGTTGGGCATGTCAATGTCCGGCGAATTCGCAAACGGTATAAAGCGGCACGCCATTTTCGCGCAGCAGCTTCGAGCCGCCGAGATCCGGCAGATCGATGATCGCCGCCGCCTCGACTACTTGCGCGCCGAGCCGCTCCAGCAGAATCTTGCCGGCCATCATGGTGCCGCCGGTCGCGACGAGATCGTCGACGATCACGACGCGGTCGCCCGGCTTGCACGCATCCTCGTGAATCTCGACGGTCGCGCGGCCGTATTCCAGCTCGTACGACTGTTCGAGCGTCTTGTACGGCAGCTTGCCCTTCTTGCGGATCGGCACGAAACCGAGGCTCAGCTCGTACGCGAGAATCGGCCCGATGATGAAGCCGCGCGCGTCCATGCCGGCGATCACGTTCACGTTTTCGTCGATATAGCGCTGCACGAACAGGTCGATCAGCATGCGCAGCGCCTTGCGGTCTTGCAGGATGGTCGTGATATCGCGGAACTGCACGCCGGGCTGCGGCCAGTTATCGACGGTGCGCACGCGCTCCTTGATGAAACGCGCGGCGTCGAGCTGGGCGTGCGAGGGGGTAATGGACATGACTTCTCCGGAGTCCGCGCCGTGAGGCCGCGCGTTCGCCTTGGTGACAAAAGAGGGAAGCTAGGCTGCCCGGCGATTGCGCGAGAGCCGTTCCTCGGCTTGCGCCAGCACTTCGGGCAGGCCGCGCAGCACGACGATATCGTTCGCGCGCAGCTTGGTTTCGGGGTCCGGTGCGACGCCCCGGATGCCGTGGCGCCGGATCGCGGTCACTTCGACACCGTTGCCGACGAGTCCGAGATCGTCGAGCGAATGCCCGACGGCTTCGGAATTTGCGTCGATGGGTACGGATTGTAGCCGGACCTGCTCGTGGCCATCGTCGTCGTCGACGTCGTCGGCGCCGTGGAAATAGCCGCGCAGCAGGCTGTAGCGCGCATCGCGCATTTCCTCCACGCGCCGCACGACGCGGCGCATCGGCACGCCCATCAGGACGAGCGTGTGCGATGCGAGCATCAGGCTGCCCTCGACGATCTCCGGAATCACTTCCGTCGCGCCCGCCGCGGTGAGCTTTTCGAGATCGGCGTCGTCGACGGTGCGCACGATCACCGGCAAAGTCGGCGCGAGTTCGTGGATGTTGTGCAGCACGCGCATCGCGGACGGCGTGTTCGCGTACGTGATCGCGACCGTCGCCGCGCGATGAAGGCCCGCCGCGAGCAGCGATTCGCGCCGTCCGGCATCGCCGAACACGACCGATTCGCCCGCCGCCGCTGCCGCCGCCACGCGATCCGGGTCGAGATCGAGCGCGACATACGAAATGCCCTCTTGCTCCAGCATGCGCGCGAGGTTCTGTCCGGCGCGGCCGTATCCGCAGATGATGACGTGGCCGCTCTGCTTCAGGCTCTGCGTCGCGATTTTCGTCATTTGCAGCGATTGCAGCATCCATTCCGTCGACGAGAGCCGCAGCACGATCCGGTCCGCGTTCTGGATGATGAACGGGGCGGCGAGCATCGAGAGCAGCATCGCGGAAAGAATGGCTTGCAGGATCGTGGAATCGACGAGATGCGAATCCAGAATCAGATTCAGCAGCACGAAGCCGAACTCGCCCGCCTGCGCGAGACCGAGGCCCGTACGCATCGCGACGCCCGGCGTCGCACCGAAGGCGCGCGCGAGACCGGTGATCATCACCGCCTTGAGCAGGATCGGCACGACGAAAAAGCCGAGCACGAGAAACGGATGCTCCCAGATCACGCGCGGATTCAGCAGCATGCCGGTCGTCACGAAGAACAGACCGAGCAGCACGTCGCGGAAAGGCTTGATGTCCTCTTCCACCTGATGCCGATACGGCGTCTCCGCGATCAGCATGCCCGCGATGAACGCGCCGAGCGCAAGCGACAGACCGAACTTGTCGGTGATGAACGCCGCGCCCAGCGTCACGAGCAGCAGGTTCAGCATGAACAGCTCTTGCGAGCGGCGCCGCGCGACGAGGTCGAACCAGCGCGTCATGAACTTCTGGCCGATGAAAAGCAGCACCGTCAACGCGATGACGATTTTCACCGCGGCGATGCCGAGCCACATCGCGAGCTGCGACGACTGGCCGTTGCCGAACGCCGCGATGATGATGAGCAGCGGCACGACCGCCAGATCCTGAAACAGCAGCACGCCGAAGATGTTGCGGCCGTGCTCGGATTCGAGCTCGAGCCGCTCGGCGAGCAGCTTGCTGACGATGGCGGTCGAGGACATGGACATCGCGCCGCCGAGCGCGAAGCTCGCCTGCCACGACATGCCGATCCAGAAATTGGCGATCCAGCCGAAGATCATCGCGAGCGCGATGGTCGCACCGACCTGGCTCGCGCCGAGTCCGAACACGATGCGCCGCATCGAGCGCAGCTTCGAGAGCGAAAACTCGAGCCCGATGGAGAACATCAGGAACACGACGCCGAATTCGGCGAGATGCTGCGCGCGGTCGGTGTCCGGCGCGATGCCCGCCGCGTGCGGCCCGACGATGATGCCGACCGTCAAATAGCCGAGCATCGGCGGCAGGTTGAAATAGCGAAATACGACGACGCCTGCCACGGAGCAGAGCAGCAGCAACAGCGTCATTTCGAGCGGAGAAATCGGCATCCGACTAGCGTCCTCGTTCGTCAGCGTTCCGAGGCGCGTGAATCGGGCGCTCCGGCATCTTAAAAAGGCCCCTGACGACAGGGCTTGCGGGGGCGGATAGACGGCGGCGCACCGGGCTCCGTACGGGGCGGCCCGGAATCGCCTTTGCTATACTCCGCGCATGATAGCGAAAATCAATGGCGACCGGGCGCTGGCGCTGGCTCGCAACGTAATTCAGATCGAAGCCGACGCCGTTCGCGGGCTCTCCGAACTCCTCGACGACAACTTCACGAACGCGGTCGAAACGCTGCTCGGCTGCCGCGGCCGCGTGGTCGTCTCGGGCATCGGCAAGTCGGGCCACGTCGCGCGCAAGTTCGCCGCGACGCTCGCCTCCACCGGCACGCCGGCGTTCTTCGTGCATCCGGCCGAAGCGAGCCACGGCGACCTCGGCATGGTCACCGCCGACGACATCTTCATCGCGCTGTCGAACTCGGGCGAAACCGAGGAACTCGTCGCCATTCTGCCGCTCATCAAGCGGCTTGGGGCAAAGCTGATCGCGATCACCGGCCGTCCCGAATCGAGTCTCGCGCAACTGGCGGACATGCATCTGAATGCACGCGTCGAAAAGGAAGCGTGTCCGATGAATCTCGCGCCGACGGCCAGCACGACCGCCGCCATGGCGCTCGGCGATGCGCTCGCCGTCGCCGTGCTCGACGCGCGCGGCTTCGGTCCCGACGACTTCGCGCGCTCGCATCCGGGCGGCGCGCTCGGGCGGCGCCTGCTCACCTATGTGCGCGACGTGATGCGCGTAGGCGACGAAGTGCCGGTCGTTTCGCTCGACGCAACCGTTGCGGACGCGCTCTTCCAGATCACCGACAAGCGCATGGGCATGACCGCGGTCATCGACGAAAATCGTCACGTCCACGGCATTTTCACCGATGGCGACCTGCGCCGCATCCTGCAGCGCGACGGCGATTTCCGCGCGTTGAAACTCGCCGATGTCATGACCCGTAATCCGCGCACGATTGCGCCGGATCATCTCGCGGTCGAAGCCGTGGAACTGATGGAGCGCTTTCGCATCAATCAGATGCTGGTCGTGGACGCCGATGCGACGCTGATCGGCGCACTGAACATGCACGACCTCTTCTCCAAGAAGGTAATTTGATGGCGCAGAAGCCTCTCACCGCCGCCGAACGCGCGAGCCGTCTGAAGCTGATGGTGTTCGACGTCGACGGCGTTTTCACCGACGGCAGTCTCTATTTCACCGCCGAAGGCGACGCGATGAAGTCGTTCAATTCGCTCGACGGCCACGGCGTGAAGATGCTGCAGTCGGTCGGCGTGCAGACGGCGATCATCACGGGACGGCAATCGGGCATCGTCGCGGCGCGCGCGCGCGAACTGGGCATCACCCATCTCTATCAGGGCGTCGGCGATAAAACCGTCGCGCTCGCCGAACTTCTCGAAGCCACCGGCATTCCGGCCGACGAATGCGGCTACATGGGCGACGACTGGCCGGATCTCGCGGTGATGCGCCGCTGCGGCTTTGCGGCCGCGCCCGCGAACGCGCATCCCGAAGTAATTCAGCGCGTGCACTGGGTCGCGGAAGCGCGCGGCGGCCACGGCGCCGTGCGCGAAGTCTGCGACGCGATCCTGCGCGCGCAACATCGCTACGACGAACTGCTCGCCGCAGCGCTCGGAGGCTGAGGCCATGCCGCGCCCCGGAAAGCTCGCCTCGCTCCTGCCGCTTCTCGCGGTGGCGGCGCTGGCCGGCATCACCTACTGGCTGCTGCAGGCCACGCTGCCTCCAGCACAGCAGGCGCCCGCGCCCGAGAAGCGCCACACGCCCGACTACTTCGCCAACAACTTTTCGGTTTCCGAGCTCGACGCCACCGGCACGACGCAATATCGTCTGACGGCGAAGTCGATGGTGCATTACGAAGACGACGAGATCAGCGAGCTCACGCTGCCCGCGATGCGAATGTTCCAGCCGATGAAGCCGACCGTCACGGCGACGGCCCAGCGCGGCACGGTCAATGGCGACGTCTCGATCGTCGATCTCTACGACGACGCGCGCATCGTGCGCGCGGCCGGTTACGGAGATCCGCAGATGCAGGCGGATTCCCAGCATTTTCGCGTGCTGGTGAACGACGATGTCATCGAAACGGAAAAACCGGTTAGACTTCAGCGCGGCCCGTCGGTGATGACGGCCTCTGGCATGAACTACAACAACGTGACCCGGGTGATGAAGCTGTTCGGTAACGTGCGCGGCGCGATCGCAGCCACGGATATCAACGGCGGTTCGTCCAAGTAATCCCGGCACTCCCATCCGAATTGTGACTGCATGAACGAAAGGTTCCCTCGTCCCGATGGCGGCCCTGCGCGCGCAATGCTCGCGCGCCGTGCCACGCACGCCGTGCGGGCCGGGCTCGCTGCCGCCCTGACCATCGCGGTCGCGCTGGCCGCGCTGCCGGCGCACGCCGAAAAGGCCGACCGCGACAAGCCGCTCAACATCGAAGCGGACAACATGTCGTACGACGATCTCAATCAGAAGAACATCTTCACCGGTCACGTAGTCGCGACGAAAGGCACGATCGTGATCAAGGCCGACCGCGTTGAGGTGACGCAAGACCCGCAGGGTTATCAGTACGCCACCGGCACGTCGACCGGCAACAATCTCTCGTATTTCCGTCAGAAGCGTGACGGTCTGAACGAGTACATCGACGGCAACGCGGTGCGAATCGATTACGACGGCAAGAACGACTTCACGAAGCTCACGACGCGCGCGGTCGTGCGCCGCCTGCAAGGCCTGACGACCGTGCAGGACGAAGTGCACGGCAGCGTGATCACCTATGACGGCCAGAAGGACTTCTACACGGCGAGCGCGGGCAAGGACCAGGCCGGACCCGGCAATCCGAGCGGCCGCGTGCGCGCGATGCTCGCGCCGCGTTCAGGCGGCGCCGCGCCGCTGAACGGTTCGCCTGCCACGCTTTCTCCGTCGAATACCATTCAAGGAACGCCGCAGCAGTGAATTCGCCCGCCATGCCCCACCGTAAGCCGGAAGGCGAGTCGAGTTCGCTCGTCGTCCGCAATCTGAAGAAGCGTTACGGCTCGCGCACCGTGGTGAAGGACGTGTCGCTCGATGTGAAGAGCGGCGAAGTGGTCGGGTTGCTCGGCCCTAACGGCGCGGGCAAGACCACGTCGTTCTATATGATCGTCGGTCTCGTGCCGCTCGATGCCGGCGAAATCGATCTCGACGGCAACTCGATCAGCCTTCTGCCCATCCACCAGCGCGCGCACCTCGGCCTGTCGTATCTGCCGCAGGAAGCATCGGTGTTTCGCAAGCTCACTGTCGAGCAGAACATCCGCGCGGTGCTGGAACTGCAAACCGATGCGTCGGGCAAACGCCTGTCAAAAGACGCCATAACACAGCGCGCCGAAGCCTTGCTCGACGAGTTGCAGATCGCGCATCTTCGCGAGAATCCGGCGCTGTCGCTGTCGGGCGGAGAGCGCCGTCGCGTCGAGATCGCGCGGGCGCTCGCGACCAACCCGAGCTTCATCCTGCTCGACGAACCCTTCGCGGGCGTCGATCCGATCGCGGTGCTGGAAATCCAGAAAATCGTGAAGTTTCTGAAGCAGCGCAACATCGGCGTTTTGATTACCGACCATAACGTGCGCGAGACGCTCGGCATTTGCGATCACGCGTACATCATCAGCGACGGCACCGTGCTCGCGGCGGGCGCGCCGAGCGAAATCATCGAGAACGAAAGCGTGCGCCGCGTCTATCTCGGCGAGCATTTCCGCATGTGAGCGCACCGTCGCAAAGGCCGCATTGATAGTGCGCCGCATCATGCGAAAGTTGCAAAACTTACGTGCCGCCCCCGTGGGCGGCATGCGCTTTTTTGGAATCCCCGCGAGGTTTCGCGCGCGTGGCAAACTCTCTACAATGATTAAAACTTTGCCATGAAAGCCAGCCTCCAACTCCGCCTCTCGCAGCATCTTGCGCTGACCCCGCAACTTCAGCAGTCGATCCGGCTGCTGCAGTTGTCGACGCTCGAACTGCAGCAGGAAGTCGCGATGGCCATCGCTCAGAATCCGCTGCTCGAGAACGACGACGACTGGATTGCGAGCCCTTTGCGCGTCGCCGCGGACGGTTCGCTGATCGCGGCGCCGGCCACATCGAGCGCGCCGCCCGATTCGATGATGAGCAACGGCTCCACGTCGAGCAGTTCCAGTTCCGAGCGTTCGGAAAACAGCGAGCCGCAAGGCGTCGACGAGTACAACGGCCTGGGCTCGGACAGCGGTCAGGACTCGAGTTCATGGAATCTGGAAGACTACGGCCGTTCTAACAACGCTTCCGACGACGACGATCTGCCGCCGCTGCAAATCCACGAATCGACCACGACGCTGCGCGACCATCTGACGGCGCAGTTGCGCATGACCGCGGCGAATCAGCGCGATCGGGCGCTCGTCACGTTTCTGATCGAGTCGCTGGACGAGGACGGGTATCTCACGGCATCGCTCGACGAAGTCCAAACCGATCTTCCCGAAGAACTCGAAGTCGATCTCGACGAACTGAGCGCGGCACTCGCGTTGCTGCAGAGTTTCGATCCGCCCGGCGTGGGCGGACGCTCGGCATCGGAATGCTTGAAACTGCAGTTGCTGCGGCTCGATGGCTCGCCAACGCGCACGCTGGCGCTCGAGATCGTCACGAATCATCTGGAATTGCTCGCCGCGCGCGACTTCACGCGCCTGCGCAAACAGTTGAAGGCAAGCGACGACGCCCTCCGGGACGCACATTTGCTGATCAAGTCGCTGGAGCCGTTTCCGGGCGCGGCGTATGGCAAGAGCGAAGCAGACTACGTCGTTCCGGACATTCTCGTGCGCAAGACGTCGGGCGGCTGGACGGCTGAACTCAACCCGGAGATCGTGCCGAAGCTGCGCATCAACCATTTGTACGCGAACATCCTGCGCAACAATCGCGGCGATCCGGGCAGCGGTTCGTTGCGTCAGCAGCTTCAGGAAGCGCGCTGGCTCATCAAGAACATTCAGCAGAGGTTTGAGACGATCCTGCGTGTCGCGCAGGCAATTGTCGAGCGTCAGAAGAACTTTTTTGCACATGGCGAAATCGCCATGCGCCCCTTGGTTTTGCGGGAGATTGCTGATACGCTGGGTTTACACGAGTCGACGGTTTCTCGTGTGACCACGGGCAAGTACATGCTCACCCCATTCGGGACGCTTGAATTTAAGTACTTCTTTGGATCGCACGTTTCGACCGACACAGGAGGCGCGGCATCGTCAACGGCGATCCGGGCCCTCATCAAGCAACTGATAGGAGCGGAAGACCCCAAAACTCCTCTTTCAGACAGCCGCATCGCCGAACTGCTGGCGGAACAAGGATTCGTGGTAGCGCGGCGCACCGTAGCCAAGTACCGCGAAGCCCTCAAGATCCCGGCAGTGAATCTGCGCAAGTCTCTATGACCCGTCTCTGTAGTCCATCGCGTGTTGCGATGGGCGTTTACCGGCCGCAACGCGAAAGCGCGGACGTGCCGGCCGATGCGCCCCGTTTGTCAAGCGCGCCAGGATGACGCGCCGGCGGGACACATTGCCGACCGGTATCGGACGAGCCGACGTGGCCTAGCGGCCATTAGCTTGGAGAGCAACTATGAATCTGAAGATCAGTGGACACCACCTCGAATTGACGCCTGCGTTGCGCGAGTATGTGATCACGAAACTGGACAGGGTGCTCCGTCATTTCGATCAAGTGATCGACGGCAACGTGGTCCTCTCGGTCGACAATCATAGGGAAAAGGAAAAGAGGCAGAAGGCGGAAATCAACCTGCACCTGAAGGGCAAGGACATTTTCATCGAGAGTTGTGACGCTGATATGTACGCGGCCATCGACCTGATGGTCGACAAGCTGGATCGGCAGGTCATCAAGCACAAGGACAAGATCCAGGGCCACGCCCATGAATCCGTGAAGTACCGCGGCGAGTCGCATGAGATGGAAGCGCCGTCGCCGTGAGCATGAAGCACGGCATGCACGAAGTCTGATCGCCGGATGACAGCAAAACCCGCCGCCACAGGACGGCGGGACTGATTGGAGGGAGTCCTCGAATATCCGGAAACGATGGATCGGCGCATGCACCGAACCGAAGCCGCCCCGACTGGCGGCTTTTTTGTTGGATTTCTGCCGCTAGGTGATACAAGCCATTGATTTTCAGGGCTTTGTCCTGCACATTGAATTGAAAACCGTGCCATTGCGCGGCGCACCATCGGGCAGTGCCCTGTTCTATAATGGTCCGGTAATTTTCGGGGTCGCACGACAGGCACGCTGCAGGCAACGCCGCCAGCGCACTTTCCGTTTCACCATCGCCGTGAGCGCTTTCAGACAGCGGCCACGATGAGGAGCTATCAGGCCACGCTTTCGCCTGCCAACATGAATCGTTTAGCCAAATTTCTTCCCATCGAGAACGTGGTTCTCGGACTGTCCGTTACCAGCAAGAAACGCGTATTCGAGCAAGCGGGCCTGATTTTCGAGAACCAGAACGGCATCGCTCGCAGCACCGTCACCGACAACCTCTTCGCGCGTGAGCGCCTCGGCTCGACCGGCCTCGGCGAAGGCGTCGCCATTCCGCACGGCCGCATCAAGGGGCTGAAGCAACCGCTCGCCGCCTTCGTGCGTCTCGCCGAACCCGTCGCGTTCGAATCCCCCGACGGCCAGCCGGTCTCTCTGCTCATCTTCCTGCTTGTGCCCGAACAGGCGACGCAGCAGCATCTTGAAATTCTGTCCGAGATCGCCCAACTGCTCTCCGACACCGAGGCGCGCGAGCGTCTGCACAAGGAAGAAGATCGTGACGCGCTCTATCAGGTGCTCACGCAATGGCAACCGTAATAGCCACCCGAACATAGCGTTGCGCGTCCGTGCCGCCTCCGCGCCGGGCGCGCCTCGCTTACGCAAGGCTTCTGGGGCACAATCGGTCAAACGCAGCGCCATGCAGCGTATCGAAGCGACCCGCTTCGTCGTGACGCAAAGGCTGCTCCCGGCTTCCAACGGAGTTCCGGTCTCATGGATACGTCCAGCATCAACGCCCAAAGCATTTTCGACGACAACGCCGCCGCTCTTAAGCTCAGCTGGCTCACCGGGCATGAAGGCTGGGAACGCGGCTTTTCGAGCGAGACGGTCGCCAACGCGACGTCGAGCGCCGACCTCGTCGGTCACCTGAACCTGATTCACCCGAACCGTATCCAGGTGCTCGGCGACGCCGAGATCAACTACTACCAGCGCCAGTCCGACGAAGACCGATCGCGCCACATGGCCGAGCTGATCGCGCTCGAGCCGCCGTTTCTAGTCGTCGCGGGCGAAGTGGGCGCGCCGCCGGAGCTCGTTCTGCGCTGCACGCGCTCGTCGACGCCGCTCTTCACGACGCGCATGTCGGCGGCGGCCGTTATCGACAGCCTGCGCGCGTACATGTCGCGCATTCTCGCGCCGCGCGCGACGCTGCACGGCGTGTTCATCGACATCCTCGGGATGGGCGTGCTGCTCACCGGCGACTCCGGTCTCGGCAAGAGCGAGCTCGGTCTGGAGCTCATCAGCCGCGGCCACGGACTCGTCGCCGACGACGCCGTCGATTTCGTGCGCCTCGGCCCCGATTTCGTCGAAGGCCGCTGTCCGCCGCTGCTGCAAAATCTGCTCGAAGTGCGCGGCCTCGGACTGCTCGACATCAAGACGATCTTCGGTGAAACCGCCGTGCGCCGGAAGATGAAGCTCAAGTTGATCGTGCAACTCGTGCGCCGGCCGGACGGCGAATTCCAGCGCCTGCCGCTGGAAAGCCAGACCGTCGACGTGCTCGGCCTGCCGATCAGCAAGGTGACGATTCAGGTCGCCGCGGGCCGCAACCTCGCCGTGCTGGTCGAGGCCGCGGTGCGCAACACGATTCTGCAACTGCGCGGCATCGATACCTTGCGCGACTTCATGGATCGCCAACGCCTTGCGATGCAGGATCCCGACAGCCAGTTTCCCGGCAAGCTGATCTGAGCGCGCGCCGAAACGAATCGGGCGCAGGTGCTAAGCTTAGGAAAAGCGAATTTCCCGAGACCCATGCGTATCATCCTGATCACCGGCATCTCCGGTTCCGGCAAGTCCGTTGCGCTGAACGCGCTTGAAGACGGCGGCTACTATTGCGTCGACAACCTGCCGCCGCGCTTTCTGCCCGAACTCGCCGACTATCTCGCGAAAGAAGGCCAGACGCGCCTCGCCGTCGCGATCGACGCGCGTTCGAGTCTCTCGCTCGATGAAGTGCCGTCCATCATCGACAAGCTCTCGAAGGACTTCGATCTGCGCGTGCTGTTCCTCAACGCGAGCACGCAGTCGCTGATCCAGCGTTTCTCCGAGACGCGCCGGCGTCATCCGCTGTCGGGCCCGCCGATGCGCGAAGCCGATGTCGGCGTGCTGAACTCGCTCGCCGAAGCGATCGAACGCGAGCGCGAACTGGTCGCGGGCCTCGCGGAATACGGCCATCAGATCGACACGAGCAATTTGCGCGCGAACGTTCTGCGCGCGTGGGTCAAGCGCTTCGTCGAAACCGACGCCGCCGACCTCACGCTGATGTTCGAATCGTTCGGCTTCAAGCGCGGCGTGCCGCTCGACGCCGATCTCGTCTTCGACGTCCGGACGCTGCCCAATCCGTACTACGACCGCGAATTGCGCCCGTTCACGGGCCTCGACAAACCGATCATCGATTTCCTCACCGCGCAGCCGCTGGTCGGCGAGATGATCGACGATATCGGCGCGTTCGTCGGCAAATGGCTGCCGCGTTTTCGCGACGACAACCGCAGCTATCTCACTGTCGCGATCGGCTGCACGGGCGGCCAGCATCGCTCGGTGTTCATCGCGGAGGCGCTCGCCGCGCGCTTTTGCGAGACGGCAAATGTGATCGTGCGGCATCGTGACGCGCCCATCCCCGCCGGGTAGCGCGATCCACACGCGAACCTGATCGCCCGCGCCGGCGGTCCATCCTGGAGGGACGCGATGTCCGCGAATCCTGTTCTGGCCGACTTGCCGCTGTTTCCGCTTCACACCGTGCTTTTTCCCGGCGGCCTGCTGCCGCTCAAGATATTCGAGGCACGCTATCTGGACATGGCGCGCGAGTGTCTGCGCGAGCAGACGCCGTTCGGCGTGTGCCTGCTCAAGAGCGGGCACGAAGTCGCCTCGCCGGGCGATCCGTCGGTGCCGGAAAGCATCGGCTGCCTGGCTGAAATCGCGGAATGCGATGTCGATACCTTCGGTCTCCTGCTCGTGCAGGCACGCGGAACCGATCGTTTCCGGCTCACCGATCATCGTGTCGAGCCGAGCAATCTGATCGTCGGCACGGCCGAGTTGCTGGGTGAAGATCAGCCGCTGCAGGGCGCCGAGGCGCTCGCGAAATTCGGCGCGTGCGCAGAAGTGCTGGAGCGCATCATCGACACGATCAAGGAACGCGAGCCGCAGAATCTGCCCTTCGTCGAGCCCTTTCTATACGACGATCCCACCTGGGTCTCCAACCGCCTCGCCGAAATCCTGCCGATCCCGATGCGCGCACGCCAGAAGCTCATGGAGTTGATGGACGCCGGCGCGCGCATCGACGTCGTGCATCACTACATGCAGCATCATCAACTGCTTTAGAGAAGCGTGCCTGTCAGCGCGTCGAGCAGCTTGCGCACCGGCGCGGGCACGCCATAGGCGTCGATCTTCGCGAGCGACGCCCAGACGGTTTCGAGGTCCATCAAGTCGCGCGGCGCCTGGCGCGCCTCGCCGAGCCGCGGCTCGATATCCAGCTTGAAGTGCGTGAATGCGTGCGACATCGGCGCGAGTCGCTGCAGATGTTCATCGGCGCCGAGACGCTGCGCGACTTGCGCTAGCGCGGCTTCGTCCGCCGCTTCGGGCAGGCTCCACAATCCGCCCCATATTCCGATCGACGGACGCTTCTGCAGCAGGATCGAATCGCCGTCCCTCAGGACCAGCATCCATGTCTTGCGCGTCGGCACGGCTTTCTTCGGGCGCGCGGCGGGCAACTCGCGCTGACGCCCTTCGACCTTCGCCACGCAATCCGATGCGAACGGACAGCGCGCGCAGTCCGGCTTGCCGCGCACGCACAGCGTCGCGCCGAGGTCCATCAGGCCTTGCGTGTAAGCGGTCACATCGTTGTTGTTCGCGGCTTCCGGCAAGAGCGATTCCGCGAGCGTCCACATCGCCTTCTCGACTTTCTTCTCGCCCGGAAAACCTTCGACGCCGAATACGCGCGCGAGCACGCGCTTCACATTGCCGTCGAGGATCGTCGCGCGTGCGCCGAACGCGAACGACGCGATCGCCGCTGCCGTCGATCGTCCGATGCCCGGCAGCAGCGCGAGTTCGTCGACGGTCTGCGGAAACGCGCCACCGTGCTCGTGCGCGACGGCCTGCGCGCAGCGGTGCAGATTGCGCGCGCGCGAGTAGTAACCGAGCCCGGCCCAGAGCGCCATGACGTCGTCGATGGGCGCATCGGCGAGCGCCGATACCGTCGGAAAGCGTTCGAGAAATCGCGCGTAGTACGGAATGACGGTGGAAACCTGCGTCTGCTGCAGCATGATCTCCGACAGCCAGATGCGGTAAGCATCGCGCGTGTTCTGCCACGGCAGGTCGTGACGGCCGTGAATGCGTTGCCACGCGATGAGGCGCGACGAAAAATCGGTGAGAGCGAGCATCGGATATTAGCGTTGGCAGCGCGGGCAGAAGTACGTCGAGCGCTGTCCCTGGACGATTTGCCTGATCGCCGTGCCGCAGACGTGGCACGGCAGGCCCGCGCGATCATAGACGAAATAGTCGAGCTGGAAGTAGCCCGACTCGCCGTTGCTGCCGACGAAATCGCGCAGCGTGCTGCCGCCCTTGTCGATGGCGGCGGCGAGCGTCACGCGCACGGCGTCCGCGAGCAGGTCATAGCGCACGAGAGAGATGCGCCCGACGGCGGTCGTCGGCCGGATGCCCGCGCGAAAGAGGCTCTCCGACGCATAGATATTGCCGACGCCCACCACGATCCCGCCCGCGAGCAGCGCCTGTTTCACCGACACCTTGCGCCCGCGCGTCTCGCGGAACAGCAGCGCGCCCGAAAACTCCGGCGAAAACGGCTCGACGCCGAGGCTCGCGAGCAGCGGATGTTCGAGCACGTCGCCGTCCGAGCGCGGATGCCAGAGAATCGCACCGAATCGGCGCGGATCGCGAAAACGGAGAATGAAATCGTCGAATACGATATCGACGTGATCGTGCTTCGCCGCCTCGGGCGGCTGCGGCACATGCCGCAGCACCCGCAGCGTGCCGGTCATGCCGAGATGGACGATCAGCCAGCCTTCGACGGTTTCGAACAGCAGATACTTCCCGCGCCGCTCTACTTTGTCGATTTTCAGATGGCCGAGCGTCTTCGGAAGATGCTTCGGGATGGGCCAGCGCAGCGCGGGCGTACGCACGTCGACGTGCTCGACGCGCCGTCCGGCGACATAGGGTTCGATTCCGCGGCGAGTGACTTCGACTTCCGGCAGTTCGGGCATTTTTCTGGAGAGAGACTTGCTCTGGCGTTTGTGCCGGTATTTTAGCGACCGCGTTACAATCGACTGAAACATCGTCTGGATTTCCATGAACTCGTTCGTCATGAAGCTGTTTGCGAAGCGTCAGTCCAGTTCGACGCATTCGTTCGCCGTGCCAATGTCGCGAATCGCCGGCGCCGTTGCGCTCGCGATGGCCGCGCTCGCGTTCGCGCCCGCGCACGCCCAGGCGCAGAACGCCACGCCCGTTCCGAGCGCCGACGATCAGGCCGACGCGCAAAACGCCGCCGATCTGCTGACCGCGCCCGTCAGCGGCGCGGAGACACAGGATCTGCCGAATGTGACAATGTCGAGCCAGATCGTGTTCCAGGTTCTGGCGGCCGAAGTCGCATTGCAGCGCGGCCAGCCCGCGCCCGCATTCCAGACCTATCTCGCGCTGGCCCGCGACACGCACGATCCGCGTTTCGCGCAGCGCGCGACTGAAATCGCGATCGCCGCGCAAAGCCCGAACGACGCGCTCACGTCGGCGCAGCTCTGGCAGCAGTTCGCGCCGCATTCCGATCGCGCGGCGCAGTTGAGCGCATCGCTGCTAATCGTCGGCGGCAAGCCCGAAGACGCGAAGCCGACGCTCGAACGCGAACTCGCGAAGGTGGCACCGGACCAGCGCGGCGACGCCATACTTTCTCTTCAGACCTTACTCGCGCGCGGGCCGAATCGTGTCGGTGGCCTGAACGTGCTCAAGGACCTGACGCAAAACGATCAGAACCGGCCCGAAGCGCAACTCGCGCTCGCACGTCAGCAGCTCGTCGCGGATGATCCGCCGGGCGCGAAGGCATCGCTCGAAAAGGCGTTGCAACTCAAGCCGGACTACCTGCCCGCCGCGCTGACGCTTGCGCGCATGGGTCCGGAAGAGCGCAAGGAAGGCATCGCGTCGTTCGAGAAATACGTCGACAAGAATCCGAAATCGCATGACGCGCGGCTCGCGCTCGCGCAGTTGTATCTGTCCGCCGACAGGCTCGACGACGCGCAGAAGCAGTTCGAGATCATGCGCAAGAACGACCCGAAGGACCTGACGCCGTTGATGGCGCTCGCGCTCATCAACATCCAGAAAAAGCAGTTCGACAAGGCGCAGGACTTCTTGAACCAATACGCGAAGGCGGCGGAAAACACGCCGGGCGCGGATCCTGGTCAGGCCTATATCTATCTCGCGCAACTGGCGCTGGAACAAAAGAACGACGACGCCGCGAGCCAGTGGCTCGACAAGATTCCGCGCACGAGCCAGCAGTATTTGCCTGCGCAGATCACGCGCGCGCAACTGCTCGCGAAGCAAGGCAAGGTCGACGATGCACGCGCGCTGATCGGCAATCTGCAAAGCTCGGATCCGCGCGATCTGGCGCTGCTCGCACGCACCGATTCGGCGATTCTTTTCGAGGCGCATCGCTACAAGGAAGCGGAGGCGAATCTCGCGAAGGCGGTCGCCGCGTTCCCCGACGATCCCGATCTGACGTACGACTACGCAATGGCCGCCGAGAAGAACGGTCACTACGACGTCATGGAAACGCAGCTTCGCACTTTGATGCGGACGCAGCCGAACAACCCGCAAGCGTACAACGCGCTGGGCTATTCGCTCGTCGATCGCAATCAGCGGCTCGACGAAGCGGTGAAGCTGATCGAACGAGCGGTTTCGCTCGCCCCGAACGACGCGTTCATCATGGATAGTCTCGGCTGGGCGCGCTTCCGTCAGGGCAATGCGGCCGAGGCGGAGAAGATCCTCAAGAACGCCTACAACCTTCAGCCGAACGCCGAAATCGGCGCGCATCTGGGCGAGGTGCAGTGGAAGTCAGGGCAGCAGGATCAGGCGCGCGCCACATGGCGGCAAGCGCAGAAGCTCGAACCTGACAACGACACGCTCGTCAAAACGCTGAAACGACTTCAGGTGAACGACCTTTGATCGCATTCGATTCATTCGCCGGCGCATCGCTTCGACGCGGCGCGCTCGGCATCGCGGCGGCCGCCGCGCTGGTAATGTCCGGTTGCGCGCTGGAACCGCGCGTTCCCACGACGACGAACGCATCCACGTCGCTCGCGACGCAGACGAGCCGCATGTATCACGGACGCTTCGCCGTGCAGTACAACGACCAGAACGGCACGCCGCGCAACGCCTACGGCAATTTCGACTGGCAGGAGACGGGCGACACCGTCACGCTGCAGTTGCGCAATCCGCTCGGCCAGACGATGGCGATCGTGACTTCATCGCCGTCGCTCGCGACGCTCGAATTGCCGAACCGGCAACCCGTCAGCGCCGACAACGTATCTCAACTCATGCAGAACACGCTCGGCTTCGCGCTGCCGGTCGAAGGGTTGCGCTACTGGCTCCAGCCGTCGGCCGCGCCTAGCTCGCGTGCACAGACCACGCTTGATCCGGGCGCGGACAACGGCCGTCCGAAAGAAATCAAGCAGGACGGATGGACGATCGACTATCTCGCCTATGCCGACGCGCCGGGAACCGGCGTGAAGCGCGTGAATCTCACGCGCAGCGAACCGCCGCTCGACATCAAGCTCGTGCTCGATCAATAACTCAGCCGCTTTCGGTTCAAAGCATCACGCATGTCCTCATCGAACGAAACGCTTCGTGACTGCCTCGCGCCCGCGAAGCTGAATCTTTTTCTTCACATCACGGGCCGCCGTCCGGATGGCTACCATTCGCTGCAGACCGTTTTCCAGTTGCTCGACTGGGGCGACCATCTGCACTTCAGGCGTCGCGACGACGGCGTCATCATGCGCAAGACCGACGTGCCGGGCGTGCCCGAAGAACACGATCTCGTCGTGCGGGCCGCACGTTTGCTCCAGCAGCACACGCGGACGAAGTTCGGCGCGGAGATCGAGATCGACAAGCGTTTGCCAATGGGCGCGGGCCTCGGCGGAGGCAGTTCCGACGCGGCGACAACTCTTTTAGCGTTAAATCGTCTCTGGGGTGTTGATCTTTCGCGTGAGATTCTGCAGAATCTCGGCCTGCAACTCGGCGCGGACGTGCCGTTTTTTGTCTTCGGGCAAAATGCTTTCGCAGAAGGTGTAGGTGAGGCGCTCCAGGCAGTCGATCTGCCGAAACGTTTCTTCCTCGTAGTAACGCCTGATGCTCACGTCCCCACCGCGGCGATTTTCTCCGAAAAAAGCTTGACACGGGATACGAAAGTCGTCACAATGATGGACTTTCTTGCACAGCAAAGGTCAGACACAAACTGGCCAGACAGCTTCGGTCGAAACGACATGCAGGCTGTGGTTGCAGGAAAGTACGCGGAAGTTGCAAAGGTGCTCGAGTGGTTTTCCAATCTCGCACCGGCGCGAATGACCGGATCTGGAGCAAGCGTGTTTGCCGCTTTCGCCAGCCGAGCCGAAGCAGAAATGGCGCAAGCCAAACTGCCGGCAAGCTGGAAGAGTGTGGTAACGGCAAGTCTGGATTCTCATCCTCTCTTCGCTTTCGCGTCATAGGTTTCGTTTTGCCGGGTATGTCCTACACTTCCCGGCGAGACTCAGAGTTGTGTAGGGGAGTCGCCAAGTTGGTCAAGGCACCGGATTTTGATTCCGGCATGCGAGGGTTCGAGTCCTTCCTCCCCTGCCATTCCTTTTCTCGCGTTTTTCCTCTCGCCTCCAGCCGCAGACAGGTGCACGATGAGCAGTGACGGCCTGATGGTTTTTACTGGCAACGCTAATCCCGCGCTTGCACAGGAAGTCGTCAAAATCCTTGGTATTCCTCTCGGCAAAGCGATGGTCAGCCGCTTCTCAGACGGCGAGATCATGGTCGAGATTCAGGAAAACGTTCGGGGCAAAGACGTATTCGTTCTGCAGTCCACCTGCGCTCCCACGAACGACAACCTGATGGAACTGATGATCATGGTCGATGCGCTCAAGCGCGCATCCGCAGGCCGGATCACCGCAGCCATCCCCTACTTCGGCTATGCGCGCCAGGACCGCCGTCCGCGTTCCGCGCGAGTGGCCATCTCGGCGAAGGTCGTCGCGAACATGCTGGAAATTGCCGGCGTCGATCGCGTGATCACCATGGACCTTCACGCCGACCAGATTCAAGGCTTCTTCGACATCCCCGTCGACAACATCTACGCAACACCCGTTCTTCTCGGCGATCTGCGCAAGCAGAACCATGACCATCTGCTGGTCGTGTCGCCGGACGTCGGCGGCGTGGTGCGCGCGCGCGCGCTCGCCAAGCAGTTGAACACGGACCTCGCGATCATCGACAAGCGCCGTCCGAAGGCGAATGTCGCTGAAGTGATGAACATCATCGGTGAAGTGGAAGGCCGCACCTGCGTCATCATGGATGACATGGTCGACACCGCCGGCACGCTGTGCAAGGCCGCGCAAGTATTGAAGGATCGTGGCGCGAAACAGGTTTTCGCATACGCGACGCACCCCGTTCTGTCGGGCGGCGCGGCGGCGCGCATCACGGCGTCGGAGCTGGACGAACTCGTCGTCACGGACACGATTCCCCTTTCGGCCGAATCGCTCGCGTGCGCGAAGATCCGTCCGCTGTCGAGCGCGGGTTTGCTCGCGGAGACGTTCTCCCGAATCCGGCGCGGCGACTCGGTGATGTCGCTCTTCGCCGAAGGTTAATTAGAATCGAGCAAGGAACGCGAAGCAGAGGCTTCGCGTTTTTGCATGATCGGCGCGAACGGACGAAGGTTCGCGTCGCTTGTTGTGGGATCACACGTTTTCGATGATCCCGGTTTCCCTGCCTGGTCGCGGGCAGATATAGGAGTCGAATATGAAAGTCGTCGCTTTCGAGCGTAGCAAGCAAGGTACGGGTGCGAGCCGCCGCCTGCGTAACTCGGGCAAGACCCCGGGTATCGTGTACGGCGGTGAAACGGACGTTCAACTGGTCGAACTCGACCACAACGCCCTGTGGCACGCCCTGAAGAAAGAAGTTTTCCACTCGTCGATTCTCGACCTGGAAGTGGCCGGCAAGTCGCAACAAGTTCTGCTGCGCGACGTGCAATACCACCCGTTCAAGCAGCTCGTGCTGCACGTGGACTTCCAGCGCGTCGACGCGAAGAAGAAGCTGCACACCAAGGTGCCGCTGCATTTCATGAACCAGGAAACCAACCCGGCCGTGAAGCTGTCGGGCGCGGTGATCTCGCACGTCGTGACGGAACTGGAAGTGGAATGCCTGCCGGCAGACCTGCCTGAGTTCCTGGAAATCGATCTGGCGAAGATCGAAGCCGGCCAGACGATGCACGCGAAGGACATCCCGCTGCCGAAGGGCGTGAGCCTGACGATCTCCGTCGAGGCGGAAAATCCGGTGGTGGCTTCGGCGACCATTCCGGCTGCCGTCGTGTCGGAAGGGACTGGCGAAGCTGAAGGCGACAAGCCGGCAGCCGAGTAAGCACGCGGAATATCGCTATCCTCTCGATCCGTTCGCAAGAACGGTCGACGTGACCCGCCGGCGCGCAAGCCCCGGCGGGTTTTTTTTCGTTCTACAAGACTCGACATGATCAAGCTGATCGTCGGCCTGGGCAATCCGGGCGCCGAATACACGGCGACGCGGCATAACGCGGGCTTCTGGTTCGTCGACCAGTTCGCACGCGACGCCGGCGCCACGTTGCGCGAAGAGCGCCGTTTCCACGGTTTCTACGGCAAGGGACGTCTGCACGGCCACGAAGTGCATCTGCTCGAACCGCAGACGTTCATGAATCGCTCAGGGCAATCGGTCGTTGCGCTCGCGCAGTTCTTCAAGATTCTCCCCGACGAAATTCTCGTCGCGCACGACGAACTCGATCTTCCGCCCGGCACCGTCAAGATGAAGCTCGGCGGCGGCAGCGGCGGACACAACGGCCTGAAGGACATCTCCGCGCATCTTTCGTCGCAGCAGTACTGGCGGCTGCGCATCGGGATCGGGCATCCGCGTGATCTGATTCCCGAAGGCGCGCGCGCGGGCGCGAAACCCGATGTCGCGAACTTCGTCCTCAAGCCGCCGCGCCGCGAGGAACAGGACGTGATCGATCAGTCGATCGAGCGCGCGCTCGCCGTGATGCCGTTCGTCGTCGCAGGCGAAACCGAGCGTGCGATGATGAACCTGCACCGCAATTCTTGATTTGGAGCCGACAGTGAGCCGTTTCTGGAGCGATATCGTCCATCGTCTGACGCCGTATGTGCCGGGCGAGCAGCCCGCGCTGGCGCATCCCGTCAAGCTGAACACCAACGAGAATCCGTATCCGCCGTCGCCGCGCGTCGTCGATGCAATCCGCCACGAGCTCGGCGCGCACGGCGCGTCGCTGCGCAAATATCCGGATCCGACCGCGCGTGCATTGCGCGAGGCCGTCGCGAACCATCACGGATTGCGCATCGAGCAGGTTTTCGCGGGCAACGGTTCGGATGAAGTGCTCGCGCACGCGTTCCAGGCGCTGCTCAAGCACGACAAGCCGATCCGCTTTCCCGACATAACCTACAGCTTTTATCCCGTGTACGCGCAGCTTTACGGCGTCGAATACGAGACCGTGCCGCTGAACGCCGATTTCGCCATCGATGTCGACGATTACCGCGCGCCATGCGGCGGCGTGCTGCTGCCGAATCCGAATGCGCCGACGGGCCGCGCCCTGCCGCTGTCGGAAATCGAAGTGCTGCTGAAGGCGAATCCGGATGCACCCGTCATCATCGATGAAGCGTATGTGGACTTCGGCGCGGAATCGGCCGTGAATCTGATCGACGCCTATCCGAACCTGCTCGTCGTGCAGACGACGTCGAAAGCGCGTTCGCTGGCGGGTATGCGCGTCGGCTTTGCGTTCGGCGATCCGGCGCTCATCGAGGCGCTCACGCGCGTGAAGGACAGCTTCAATTCGTATCCGCTCGACCGCCTCGCGCAAGTCGCGGCAATCGCGTCGTACGAAGATCAGGCGTGGTTCGAGGAAGGTTGCGCGAAGGTGATCGCGAGCCGCGAGAAGTTGAGCGCGCAGCTACAGACGCTTGGATTCGATGTCGTTCCGTCCGCAGCCAACTTCGTCTTCGCGAAACATCCCGCGCACGATGCCGCGACGCTCGCCGCGGCGCTAAAGTCGAAGGAAATTTTCGTGCGCCATTTCAAACTGCCGCGCATCGATCAGCATCTGCGCATTTCCATCGGCACGCCGGCCGAATGCGATGCGCTCGTCGCTGCATTGACGGAGATCGTCGCTTAGGAATTGCCCTTCGCGGCCATCAGCGCGTGGTACTTGGCCATCAACTGTTCGGGCGATTCGGCGTGCGCCGGATCGCGCGGAATGCATTCCACCGGGCACACTTGCTGGCACTGCGGCTCGTCGAAATGGCCGACGCATTCCGTACATTTGTTCGGGTCGATGACGTAAATCTCGGGACCCATCGAAATTGCGTCGTTCGGGCACTCGGGCTCGCAAACGTCGCAGTTGATGCACTCGTCGGTAATGATCAGGGACATGCTTCACTCTCTTCTTGCCGGATGGCTTCCGGCATAAACCCGCGCACCTTCGCAGATAAGTGCGCGGGCCCGGCGTCTCAAGGCGCCGCCGGATCTTTCTGCGTCTGCTCGCCGACCTTGTCCATCAACCGCTTTTCCACCGACGGGAACACGAACTTGCTCACGTCGCCGCCAAGCTGCGCGATCTCGCGCACGATGGTGCCGGAGATGAACTGATATTGATCGGACGGCGTCATGAACATCGTCTCGACATCGGGCAGCAGATAGCGGTTCATCCCGGCCATCTGGAATTCATACTCGAAATCGGAGACGGCGCGCAATCCGCGCACGATCACGCGCGCGTTGTTCTTACGCACGAAATCCTTCAATAGCCCGGTGAAACTGCTCACCTGCACGTTCGGATAATGCCCGAGGACCTCGTGCGCGATATCGAGCCGTTCCTGCAGCGAGAAAAACGGCTTCTTCGCGCGGCTGTCCGCGACGCCCACGACGAGCTGATCGAAAATGCTCGATGCGCGCCGCACGATGTCTTCATGCCCGCGGGTGAGCGGGTCGAACGTACCCGGATACACGGCGACAACCATGAGCTTCTCCTCTTCTATTTACACTGGGCCGCGTGGCTGCGACGACCAGCTCTGCCTCGTTTCCCGCGAAATCGGCTGCGTCGAAATCGGGAACGCGCATTATTCCTCATTTTCGCGGCGCAGCAAATGATAGCGGACGGCGCCCGCCTTGCCCTCGCGCACGACGCTCCAGCCGGCGAGCGCATCGATGCCGGACATGTCCAGCGCATCGCCGCATTCGACGTAAATCGCGCCATCGGGCGAAGCGAGCGGCGCCGTCAGCTCGAGCGCCCGCAATAGCAACGCGTGATCGCCGAAAGGCGGATCGAGAAAGATCACGTCGAACGAACCGGGCGCGAGGCTCGCGACGAGCCGCAGCGCATCGGCCTCCGCGATCTCGATGTTGCGCGCGCCGAGCTTGGCCTGATTTGCGCGGATCTGAGCGGCCGCCTTCGCGCTTCGTTCGATCATCAGCACGCGCGCCGCGCCGCGCGACGCGGCTTCGAAACCGAGCGCGCCGCTACCGGCGAACATGTCGAGACAACGCTGTCCGGAGAGATCCTGGCCGAGCCAGTTGAAGAGGGTCTCACGCACGCGATCCGGCGTGGGCCGAAGGCCATCGAGATCGAGCACGGGCAGCGGCGTGCGCTTCCAGTCTCCGCCGATGATGCGGATCGTGTGCGGTTTGCCGCCGCGCGATGGCGTGTGGCTGGTCAGGGCGGAGCGGGTAGCGGACGAGCGAGGCATAAAAGGAAGGTGGGAGTCGGGCGCGCCGGCGTGTTTTTGCTTGAGATCGGATGGCGCGAGCAATGAAAGCCAACGTTACCACACGCACGCCATGACGGGAGCCGCACGGGCGCGCACGGCAGCGCCTGATAAAATATGCCGCTTCCATCCCATCGCGCGGGCCTCGCGCAAAAACGACTCGAAAGCGCGCACAGGGCCATCGGATCACGCGCGCATCATCGTCACACATCCATGTTCAGCTTCTTCAAGAAATTCAAAAAGCCGGCTGATGCGCCGCTCGACGCGCCTCAGGACGAATCCGTCGAGGCGGCCGAAGACGAAGAAATCTCCGACGCCGAGCTGGAACGTCAGGCGCTTTCCGCCGAAACGCCGTCGGAGGAAGTGCAGCCGGAGGAACCGGCGCCCGCGGAACCCGTCGCTCCCGCTGCGCCCACGCCGCCCGCCGCACCGCCCTCGGAGGAATCGAAGGAATACTGGCAAGGGCGCACGCAATCGCAATGGGCGCGCGGCCCAGAGACGGATCAGGCGAGCGAGGAAGTCGTGCCGCCGCCGACGCTCGATGCGGCCGCGAAAAAATCGTGGATCTCGCGTCTGCGGCACGGTCTTTCGAAGACGAGCTCCAATCTGACGGGGATTTTCGTCAGCGCGAAGATCGACGAGGATCTCTACGAAGAGCTCGAAACCGCGCTGCTCATGTCCGACGCCGGCGTCGATGCAACGGAATTCCTGCTCGAATCACTGCGCGAGAAGGTGCGCGCGGAACGCCTGACGGACGCCTCGCAGGTCAAGAAGGCGCTGCGCGAACTGCTCGTCGATCTGCTGCGCCCGCTCGAGAAATCGCTGATGCTCGGACGCGCGCAACCGCTCGTCATCATGATCGCGGGCGTGAACGGCGTCGGCAAGACGACGAGCATCGGCAAGCTGGCGAAGCATTTGCAGCGCTTCAATCAGTCGGTGATGCTCGCCGCCGGCGACACGTTCCGCGCCGCCGCGCGCGAACAGCTGACGGTCTGGGGCGAGCGCAACAACGTGACGGTGATCGCGCAGGAAAGCGGCGACGCCGCCGCCGTGATCTACGACGCGGTCGGCGCGGCGCGCGCACGCAAGATCGACGTGATGATGGCCGACACCGCCGGACGTCTGCCGACGCAATTGCATCTGATGGAAGAGCTGCGCAAGGTGCGCCGCGTGATCGCGAAGGCAATGCCCGATGCGCCGCACGAAGTGCTGCTCGTCATCGACGCGAACACGGGTCAGAACGCGCTCACGCAGGTCAAGGCGTTCGACGACGCGCTCGGTCTCACCGGCCTCGTCGTCACGAAACTCGACGGCACCGCGAAGGGCGGCATTCTCGCGGCCATCGCGCGTCAGCGGCCGGTGCCGGTGTATTTCATCGGCGTGGGAGAGAAAGTCGAGGACTTGCAGCCGTTCAGCGCCGAAGAATTCGCCGACGCGTTGCTCGGCTGAACGTGAAACGAGCGCCCGCGTGGCGCTCTTTTTTATCGCGCGAAGAGCAAGGAAGCCGCGATCCACCACATCACGCAGCCGACGATCACATCGAGCACGCGCCACGACACGTCTTTCTCGAACCACGGTTCCAGAAGACGCGCGCCGTAGCCGAGCGCCGTGAACCAGACGATCGACGAAGACATCGCGCCGGCCGCGAACCACGCGTCGCCCGGCCAGCCGCGTTGCGCGCCGATGCCGCCGAGCAGCACGACGGTATCGAGATAAACGTGCGGATTGAGCAGCGACAAGGCGAGCACCGTGGATGCCGCGCCCACCGCCGTCTGCGAATCGCCATCCGATGCGTCCAGATGCCCCGGCCCGCGCCACGCCGCGATGAACGCGCGCAAGCCGTACAGGAACACGAAGATCGCGCCGGCCCAGCGGATCACGTCGAGCAGGACGGGCGCACGCGAAATGAGCGCCCCCATGCCGCCGACGCCGAGCCCGATCAACATCACGTCGATGAACGCGCAGATCGACACGACGATTCCTACGTGACGTCGCTTCAAACCCTGCCGCAACACGAAGGCGTTCTGCGCGCCGATCGCGACGATCAGGCTCGCGCCCAATCCCGCCCCCGACAGAAAGCTCGGGAAATCGGCCGTCATTCGGCGTCCGGTTGCTGCGCGGGAGCGGCCCGCGCGAAGGCGTCGATCGTGCTGGCGTGATCGGCGATGCGCGAAATCGTCGGATAAGCGCTCACGTCGATGCCGAAGCGCCGCGCGTTGAACACCTGCGGCACGATGCACAGGTCGGCAACGGTCGGCGTGTCGCCGAACGTGAGCGCGCCGACGCGCCTGTCGGCGGCCAGCCGCGTTTCGAGCGACGTGAAACCCATCTCGACCCAATGCCGATACCACGCGTCCTTCACGTCATCCGGCACCTTCACCTGATGCTTCAGGTACTTGAGCACGCGCAAATTGTCGAGCGGATGAATCTCGCACGCGACCTGCATCGCGACCGAACGCACGAACGCGCGATCGGACGGATTCTTCGGCAGGAGCGCCGGCTCGGGATGCGTCTCCTCGAGATACTCGATGATCGCGAGCGACTGCGTGAGAACGTCGTCGCCATCGACGAGCGCCGGCACAATGCCGTCCGGATTCACCGCGCGATATTCGGGCTTCAACTGCTGGCCGCCGTCGCGCAGCAAATGCACGCCCTCGTACTCGTAATCGAGCCCCTTCAGATTCAGCGCGATACGCACGCGATACGCCGCCGAGCTGCGGAAATAGCTGTAGAGCTTCATGGTCGCGGACTCAGACGACGCGCACGGAGAATTCGCCGATGCCGTCGACGCCGCCCTTCAGCACGTCCCCCTTCACGACCGCGCCGACGCCTTCGGGCGTGCCGGTGAAGATGAGATCGCCGGGGAAGAGTTCGAAGAGCGTCGACAGATACGCGACCGTCTCGCCGACCGACCAGATCAGTTGCGAGATGTCCGAGCGCTGCTTTTCCTCGCCGTTGACCGTCAGCCAGATCGCGCTCTTTTCCAGATGCCCGACCTTCGATACGGGATGAATCGGGCCGATCGGCGCGGAGCGGTCGAAACCCTTCGCCGTGTCCCACGGACGGCCGAGCTTCTTCGCTTCGGCTTGCAGGTCACGGCGCGTCATGTCGAGCCCGAGCGCGTAGCCGTAGACGTAGTCCAGCGCCTTATCGGCGGGAATGTCCTTGCCCTGCTTGCCGATCGCGGCGACGAGTTCCATCTCGAAGTGCAGATTCTTCGTCTGCGACGGATACGGGAATTCCGCAGTCGAGCCCGGCGCAACGTTCAGCACGGCATCGGCGGGCTTGCTGAAGAAGAACGGCGGCTCGCGATCCGGATCGTGGCCCATTTCGCGCGCATGGGCTTCGTAGTTTCGCCCGACGCAGTAGATGCGGCGCACGGGAAACTGCTCGTTCGAACCATCGACGGGCACGGCTGCTGCCGGCGCCGGAGGAAACACATAACTCATCCCGCTCTCCTGATGCTGTTTTGATTTGCAGATTTCCGGACGAATGCGTCGGCGTTCACGGCCGGCGAGAACAAGGAGTGTAACGTGCGCGCACAAATCGTGGCGAAGCTTGTCGGGCTTGGCTCAGCGAGCTTTCGACCGGCCTTCGGAGCTGCGGCTGGCGCGGTGGTTTTAGTAAGCATCGGCGGAAAAGCGCGCGAAACGTTCGATGGGCAAACCTTGCCAGCGCTCCTCAAATGCGGTACTCAATAGCATTCCTGCACCTTAAAAAGCGCAACGGCATCGCTCAGATTACGGAATTGAGCGCCCGATCGCGCACCTCTCCGATGACCGACTCCGCTTCCCCCACTTTCGCCTGCGCACGCTACATCAAGGAAATCGGCCGCGGGCCGAATGGCGCGCGCGCACTTTCGCACGAGGATACTTACGCGCTCTACGAAGCGATGCTCGACGATCGCGTGCCCGAACTCGAACTGGGCGCGGTGCTGCTGGCCTATCGCGTCAAGGGCGAAACCGCCGCCGAGCTTGCCGCGATGCTTTCCGCCGCGCATCGCTCGTTCGAGCCGCTGCATGTCCAGGATGGCCGCGAGCACGCACGGCCCGTCTCGATCCCGAGCTACAACGGCGCACGCAAGACGCCCAATCTCGTGCCGCTCCTGTCGCTGCTGCTCGCGCGCGAAGGCGTACCGGTCCTGGTGCACGGTGTCACCGGCGATCCCGGCCGCGTGACGAGCGCCGAAATCTTCGCCGAACTGGGCATCGCGCACGCGGCTTCGCACGATGAAATCGAAGACAGCCTCGCCTCGCGCCGCCTCTCCTTCGCGCCGATCACCGTGCTCGCGCCGAAGCTCGCGCGATTGCTCACGCTCAGACGCCGCATGGGCGTGCGCAATTCGACACATACGCTCGTGAAGATCCTTCAACCGTTCGCGGACCCGGGCCTGCGGCTCGTCAACTACACGCATCCCGAATATCGCGAGAGTCTCACCGGGCTTTTCACCGCGCATCCGGACGCGGCGGCGGGCGGCGCACTGCTCGCGCGCGGCACGGAAGGCGAAGCCGTCGCGGACACGCGCCGCCAGGTGCAGGTCGACTGGTTTCACGACGGCCACGCCGAAACGCTGATCGCGCCCGAGCATTCGCAGCCGGACGCCCCGCGTGTCGAGCTGCCCGAGACGCTCGACGCCGCGACCACCGCGCGCTGGATCGAATCCGTGCTGCGCGGCGATGTGCCGGTGCCGCCCGCGGTCGCGCGCCAGGTTGAAGTCATCGCCAATGTGGTGCGCAAGCCGGTCGCCGGTCAGGAAAATCCCGTTTGACACACTATTCAACGCTGGTTTAAAGTCGAACGCATGCGCTTGACCCAGTTTTCCTCCCTCCGAATTATTTCGGGCCGCCTAGCGCGGCCCCTATCGCTACGTCTAGCGTAAGTCGCCAGACGTAGCGCCGTGCGTTCGCAAGTCGCGCGGTCCTCCAGAAGTTTCCCGCAGTACCTTTTCTTACCAACCGTAGTCGTCAGCTTTTCGTTCGCGCATCCCGCGAAACGGAAACGCGAGGGTCACATGCACGCTGCTTCGCGCACGTTCACGTTGGTCGCAGGCGTCACCATCGCCCGTGATTCGTGTGAACGCGCGCGCCGCCCGGTCTTACGTGCATGCCGCCACGCCCGGCCAGCCGCCGGACACGGCCTCTCTCGCAGACGCTACGCAAACCGTCCGAAGAGAGATCGACGATCATGATGCCGAACCCCGCCGAGAAATACCGTCCGTTTCCGCAAGTCCGTCTGAATGGCCGCCGCTGGCCGAACCGCACGATCGAAAAAGCGCCCGTCTGGATGAGCACCGATCTGCGCGACGGCAACCAGTCGCTCATCGAGCCGATGAGCATCGCAGCGAAGCTCGAGTTCTTCGAGATGCTGGTGAAAATCGGGTTCAAGGAAATCGAGGTGGGCTTCCCGTCGGCATCGCAGACGGATTTCGACTTCGTGCGCAAGCTGATCGACGAAAAGCGCATTCCGGACGACGTGACCATCGAAGTGCTCGTGCAGTCGCGCCGCGAACTGATCGAGCGCACGTTCGAAGCGGTGGAAGGTGCGAGCAAGGTGATCGTGCATCTCTATAACGCGATCGCGCCGTCGTTCCGCAAGATCGTGTTCAACCAGTCGAAGGACGAAGTGAAGGCGCTGGCGGTCGAAGGCACGCGCATCATCAAGGAATGCGCGGCGGCGCGGCCGGACACGCACTGGATCTATCAGTACTCGCCCGAAACCTTCAGCATGACGGAGCTGTCGTTCGCGCGCGAAGTCTGCGATGCCGTCGCGCAAATGTGGCGTCCGACGCCCGATCACAAAATGATCGTGAATCTGCCCGCGACCGTCGAAGCGGCAACGCCCAACGTCTTCGCCGATCAGATCGAGTGGATGGACCGCAACATGGGCTTTCGCGACAGCATCGTGCTGTCGGTGCATCCGCATAACGATCGCGGCACGGCCGTCGCGGCGGCGGAAATGGCGTTGCTCGCTGGCGCGGATCGCATCGAAGGCTGCCTCTTCGGCAACGGCGAGCGCACCGGCAATGTCGATCTCGTGACGCTCGCGATGAATCTCTACACGCAAGGCGTGGATCCGGGCCTCGATTTTTCCGATATCGACGCCGTGCGCCGCGTCGTCGAGCGCTGCAATCAGATTCCGGTGCATCCACGCCATCCGTACGCGGGCGATCTCGTGTTCACCGCGTTTTCGGGTTCGCATCAGGACGCGATCCGCAAGGGCTTCGCGCAGCGCGTGCCGGGCACGGTGTGGGAAGTGCCCTATCTGCCGATCGATCCGGCTGATCTCGGCCGCAGCTACGACGCCGTGATCCGCGTGAACAGCCAGTCCGGAAAGGGCGGTTCGACGTATCTGCTCGAACGCGGTCTCGGCTTCACGCCGCCGCGCCGCGTGCAGATCGAATTCAGCCACGCCGTCCAGAAAGTCACCGATGCATCCGGCGCGGAAATCAGCGGCGAAGCGATCTGCGAGCTCTTCAAGCGCGAGTATTTCGATGCGGGCGGGCCGGTATCGCGCATCGACGTTTCGACGCTTACGGTATTCGAAAGGCGCGTCGCATTACCGGCCGTAGTGGCTGCGACGAGCGGCGACGCTCACGCGCAGGCGGTCGCCGCCGCGCTCGGCGTGGACGCGAGCGTGAACTGGTTCGAGACGTCCGTGACGGCGAACGGCGACACGGCGGCGTTCGTCGGCTGTCGTGTCGGAGACGGGCCGACGCGCTTCGGCGTCGCGGTGCATGCGAATCCGGCGCTCGCGGTCGCCGATGCCGTCGTGAGCGCGGTCAACCGCTCCGGGCGCGTCGTGGACAACCTGCGGCAAGACGAAGCCGTGGAAGCGTGATGGGCGGCGCGCGTGGCTATTCGAGCGCCACGCGCGTCGCCTGCAGGGCCAGCAGCTGCCATTGGCCTTCGGTCTGCACATGGACGGCGGTGTAGGCGATCGGAAACAGCAGCGCGCCGTTCTTCGATTCCATCTCGATCAGCGCACGGCCCGACACGAGGCACGTATCGCGGCCGGCGGGCAGCACATCCTGCGACTGAATTTCGATCTGCCGATAGCGGCGGCGGCCCGCGGTGATCGCGTCGATGAACTGGCGCTTCGTCTCCCGCTTGCCGTTCGTGTGGACGTAGCTGACGTTCTCGGCCAGCAGCGCGTCCAGCGCCGGGCCGTCGCCCTCGACCATGGCACGGAAGCGATCGCGCTCGAGGCCGCGGATGGCCTCAATGGTTTTTGCCGGCATCTGTCGATTCCCCTTGTGTCGAGGAACCGATGCGCCGGCGCCTCGTCAGAAGTTGTATTGCAGATATAGCTGGCTGAAATTTATACCAGGATTCGGCTCTTTGATACCGCCGTTCGACAGATGCTGAAAGCGAAATCCCGCTTGATAGCTCTGCTTCGACCCGAAGATCATGCCGACGCCCACCATGTCCGCGAACTGGAACGCCGACCCGACGCTGAAATCCTCGGTGATGCGCGTGTGCGAGAGCAGCCGCACGCCGACGCCCGCCTCGATGAACGGCCGGAAGTAGCCCGAGCTCTTCACGAAGCGCAGCACTGGCGTAATGCCGAATTCCCATATGTTCGGATGCACGGCGTTGTCCTCGGTCGTGTGCCAGTAGGACACGTGACCTTCGCCGATGAGCGTGAAGTGAAAACCGCCGATCTCCCACCAGGTGAGGCCCGGATCCCAGGACAGGCCGAGATCGGCCTTCTTGATGTCGTGGTCGGCGACGCCGCCGGCGATCTGGACACCGAATCGGTCGGCATGAGCCGCCGCCGACGCGAGACCCAATGCAGTACAAACCGCCACGCGCGCTAGCGGGCGGGGCCACGAACTCTTGTTTTTATGCATTTGCACCCCAATTTGCTCGGATAGCGGGTGTGTTTCGTAAATTGCTGTCGCTTGGCGATTCTAGTGACGTTTTAAAACATTTGCAGAAATCGCATCAGCGCGCCCCCGTTTGTAGAATTTCTGATCGCGACAGTGGGCAAGTAAGGTAAATGATGCGAAAACGTTTCAGCCTCCGGTAGTTTCTTCCGCTGCTCGCGCAACAGTCCGTCCTATTGGACCCGCAAATTCGATAGTTTTTGTGGGAACTCCCACATTCCCCTCTGCTCTAACACTTAGCACTCGATGGACTGGAGTGCTAATATCGTGTCTGACTTGCCGCGGTCGTTAAGCGGCACGTGAATTGTTGATAAGGAGCTTATGAGCGTGACCAATGCGATGACCCTTCCGAATGTTGTGAGCTCGGCACCTGCCAAGGCATCTTCGGCAGGCGCGCTGACGTACGCGCAGTCGTCGATGCTGACCGGCCAGATCGGCAACATCGATTCATACATACAAGCAGTGAACCGTATTCCGATGCTTTCGCAGGCGGAGGAACGACAGTACGCCACCGAATTCCGCGAGCAGGGCAACCTGAACGCCGCGCGCCAGCTGGTGCTTTCGCACCTGCGCCTCGTCGTGTCGATCGCCCGTAACTATCTCGGTTACGGCTTGCCGCACGCCGACCTGATCCAGGAAGGCAACATCGGTCTGATGAAAGCGGTGAAGCGCTTCGACCCAGAGCAAAACGTGCGCCTGGTGTCGTATGCGATGCACTGGATCAAGGCCGAGATTCACGAGTACATCCTGCGCAACTGGCGCATGGTGAAGGTCGCGACGACCAAGGCGCAGCGCAAGCTGTTCTTCAATCTGCGCAGTCACAAGACCAGCCATTCCGCGTTCACGCCGGACGAGATCGAAGGTCTCGCGAGCGAGCTGAACGTAAAGCGCGAGGAAGTCGCGGAGATGGAAACGCGCTTGTCGGGCGGCGATATCGCGCTCGAAGGCCAGGTCGAGGATGGCGAGGAAGCGTACGCGCCCATCGCCTATCTGGCCGACTCGCACAACGAGCCGACTAACGTCATCGCCGCGCGGCAGCACGACAGGCTGCAAAGCGACGGCCTCGCCGATGCACTCGAATCGCTCGACGAACGCAGCCGCCGCATCATCAAGGCGCGCTGGCTCGACGTGCAGGACGACGGCTCGGGCGGCAAGACGCTGCATGAACTGGCCGACGAGTTCGGCGTCTCGGCGGAGCGCATTCGCCAGATCGAGGCGAGCGCGATGAAGAAGATGCGCTCGGCGTTGCATGACTACGCGTAACAATTGACTGTGCCATTGCAGAAATTGCAAAGCCCGCCGTCGACGAGACGGCGGGCTTTTTCTTTGGCACTTCGCTGAAAACACAAACGGCGCCCGCGGGCGCCGTTTGTTATCGAGCTTCGATTACCGCTTCAGGCAGGCATCGGTGCAGCGCCGCCGCCGTTGCCGGACAAGCGCGTGGACAGTTGCGCCGCATAGCGCTGCGCCGCCGCGCCCACGACGATGTGGAACGTATCCGCCGACACCCACGCCACATCCAGCGACGACAAACGCTGACGATCCACCGACGACGGATCGCGCACGACCACGCGCAGGCGCGTCTGCGCAACCGCGTCGAGCGATACCACGTTGGTCGCGCCGCCGAACACCGCGAGCCAGCGGAACGGGTCCGGATCGAGCGGGCCGGGCGTCTGGTCGCCGCTCACCGCTGCCGCGACCGGTTGCGCCGGCGTCGACGATGCGGGCGTTGCGCCGCGCGTCGACGAATGCTCGAGTTCGCTGCGGATTTCATCGGCGATCAGATCGGCTTCCGGCCCGATGATCACCTGGACGTTGGTCGCGCCGCGCTTCAACACGCCGCGCGCGCCGATGCTCTTCAACTGCGGCTCCGACACCTTCTCCGAATCCACGACCGACAGACGCAGACGCGTCGTGCAGGCATCGACGAGCGTCAGATTCGATGCGCCGCCGAGCGCCGCGACGTACTTCGCAGCGCGCGTGTTCGACACGGCTGCTGCCGCGCCGGGCACGGGCGGAATCAGGCCGCCATCGACGGTTTGCGCCACGTCGGTTTCGGCGTCGGTCGTGGCCGGCTCGCGGCCCGGCGTCGCCATGTTGAACTTGCGGATAAAGAAGCGGAACAGGCCGTAATAGATGACGAAGTACACCGCACCGACCACGAGCGCCAGCCAGCCGCGCTGCGACAGACCGTAGTTCAGCACGTAGTCGATCGCGCCCGCCGAGAACGTGAAGCCCAGATGGATGCCGAGCGCCGAGCAGATGGCGAGCGACAGGCCCGTCAGCACTGCGTGGATGCCGTAGAGCACCGGAGCCAGGAACATGAACGAGTATTCGATCGGCTCGGTCACGCCCGTCAGGAATGCGGTCAGGGCCATGGAGAACAGCAGGCCGCCGACGATCGCGCGGCGCTCCTTCGGCGCTTCATGGAACATCGCGAGGCACGCGGCCGGGAGACCGAACATCATCACCGGGAAGAAGCCCGTCATGAAGCCGCCCGCCGTCTTGTCGCCCGCGAAGAAGCGATGCAGGTCGCCGTGCACGATCGCGCCGCCGTCGGGCGGCGTGAACGAGCCGAACACGAACCACGCGAGCGAGTTGATGATGTGATGCAGACCCGTAACCAGCAGGATGCGGTTCAGCACGCCGAACACGAAGGTGCCGAGCGCGCCGGCGGTCGTCAGCCAGTTGCCCGCGCCGTCGATGGCCGCCTGCACCGGCTGCCAGATGTAGCCGAAGACGATGCCGAGCACCAGACACGCGACGCCTGTCACGATCGGCACGAAGCGCTTGCCGCCGAAGAATGCCAGATACTCGGGCAGCTTGATGTCCTTGTATCGGTTATACAGATAGCCGGCCACCATACCGGCGATGATCCCCGACAGCACGCCCATGTTGAGCTTGTCGTTGATGTCCTTCATCACGGCCACTTCGATGAGGTAGCCGATCGCGCCGGCGAGACCCGCCGTGCCGTTGTTGTCCTTCGCGAAGCCCACCGCCACGCCGATCGCGAACAAGAGCGGCAGATTGGTGAAGATCGCGTCGCCGGCGTCCGCGATCATCTTGATGTTGAAGACATCGGGCTGGCCGAGACGCAAAAGCAGGCCGGCCACCGGTAGTACGGCGATCGGCAGCATCAGCGCGCGGCCTAGTCGCTGCATCTTTGCAAACGGGTTGGCGTCCATCGGGTTCTCCAAAAAATATAGGTCTTGTCTTTGCTGCTTCGGGGATTGCTGAAAAGGCATCCGTGAAGCTGGCTGCAGGGAAGACGTTCAGTCCTGCGGCCAGATTTCGCGGCTTGCCGCTCTTACTGCCTGAGCCGATTCGAGCGCGAGGCAATCCTCGGCGCGCTGACGGCACAGTTGGTAATCGAGATTGCGCACGCGTGCCTTGATGCCGGGCACCGACACCGGATCGACCGACAATTCCGTCACGCCGAGTCCGATGAGCAAGGGCGCCGCGACCGGATCGCCGCCGAGCGCGCCGCACACGCCGACCCACTTGCCGTGCTTCTCCGCGCCCTGCACCGCCGCCTTGATGAGACGCAGCACGGCCGGATGCAGGCCGTCGGATTGCGCGGCGAGATCGGGCTGGCAACGGTCCATCGCGAGCGTGTACTGCGTGAGATCGTTGGTGCCGATCGAGAGGAAATCGCCGTATTTCGCCAGTTGGTCGGCAAGCAGCGCCGCCGACGGCACTTCGATCATCACGCCCACGTCGACCGGATCGGTGCGGCCCGCTTCGCGCGCCAGTTCGTCGATGCGCGCACGCAAGCGCTGCAGTTCGCCGGAATCGGTGACCATCGGCAACAGGATTCGCAGCGCGCCCGCCGGCTTCACGGCGAGCAGGCCGCGCAACTGGTCATCGAGCAGATCGGGGCGCACTTGCGCGAGCCGGATGCCGCGCAGCCCGAGCGCCGGATTTTCCTCGGGCGGCAGCGTCAGATAATCGACTTCCTTGTCCGCGCCGACATCGAGCGTGCGGATGATCGCGGTGCGGCCCTGCAAGGCATCGACGATGCCCTGATAGCTTTGCGCGTGCTCCGCGACCGTCGGCGCCGACTGGCGATGAATGAACAGCAGTTCGGTGCGCAACAGGCCGACCGCATCGGCGCCGTTTTCGACGGCGGCTTTCGCGTCGTCGAGCGTCGCGATGTTCGCGGCGACTTCGATCGCGCGGCCATCCTTCGTCGATGCCGCTTCGCGCGACAGCTTGCGGTTCGCTTCACGCACGCCCGCGAGCCGCTCGCGCTCGTTGCGTGCGCGCTCGACGTCGAGCGCGGTCGGCGCATGCTCGATGCGTCCCGCCGATGCATCGACGACGACTTGCGTGCCTTCGGGAATCGCGTGCAGCGCATCGCCGATCGCGACGAGCGCCGGAATGCCGATCTGCCGCGCGATGATCGCCGCGTGCGAGGTCGCGCCGCCGCGCGCCATCACGAGCGCGGTGACGCGCGTGCGGTCGAGCGACGACAGATCGGACGGCGTGAATTCCGTGGCGGCGAGCACGGCTTCCTGAGGCAACTCGAGCGCCGCCGTGTTGTTGAGGCCGAGCGCGCGCAACACGCGCTTTTCGATGTCGCGAAGATCGGCCGCGCGCTCGGCGAGCAGTTCGTCCTGCACGTTCGAGAGCAGCGCGATCTGCGCGCGGATCGCCTCGCGCCATGCGAAGCCCGCGCTCTTGCCGAGGCTGATGAGATCGCGCGCGGCGTCGAGAAGCGTCGGATCTTCGAGCAGCACGCGATGCACCGCGAAAATGCCCGCTTCGCCGACCGCGCCGCGCTGCGACGCGGTACGCACGGTTTCGCCGAGTTCGGCATCGACCTGGGCGATGGCTTTATCGAGCGCGCGGCTTTCCGCCGCCGACGCGCCGCTCGCCTGTTCCGGCGGCACGATTTCCTGATCGTCCCAGCGCACCAGCTTGCCGATCGCGATGCCCGGCGCCGCGCACACGCCCGCGAGCGTGTTCGGCGGCAACGGCTCGCCCGTTCGCGTGGCTTGCACGACCGGCGCGGGCGACTTCTCGCGCGCGGGCGATTCTTCGACTTCGCCTTGCGCCGCGCGCACCAATTCCACCGCGACCGCTTCGACCGCCTGTTGCGCCTGCACGCCGATGCCGACGAGCTCGATGGTCGCGCCCTCGCCCGCACCGAGGCCGAGCAGGCCAACGACGCTTTCCACTGGCGCCTTCTTGCCTTCGTAGCGCACTTCGACCTTCGCGTCGAAACCGCGGGAAGCTTCGCGTGCCCGCGCCGCCGGACGCGCATGGAGGCCGCCCGCATGGGAGAGCGTCAGGCTGCGGCGCGCTTCGTCGAGAACGACCGCGCCCGCGCGCGCCGTCTCGGCTTTCTCGCCGTCCTTGGCGCGCAGAACCAGCAGGCGCGAGCCCGCTTTCAGCACGCCGCGGCCGGCGCGATCGATGATATCGAAGGCATCGCCGTTGGCGATCGCGATTACCGAAACGAGGCTCGGCGCGTGCTGCGCGACGAAATCCGCATCGAACTCGATCAGCGGCTCGCCCGCGCGCACCGTCGCGCCTTGCTGGATCTTCGGCGTGAAGCCCTTGCCGCCCAGCTCGACCGTGTCGATGCCGATATGCACGAGAATCTCGGCGCCTTCCTTCGTGCGCAGCGTCACGGCGTGATGCGTGCGCGCCAGATGCGTGATGGTGCCGTCGCAGGGCGAGACGAGCACGTTATCGAGCGGATCGATGCCGATGCCGTCGCCGAACATGCCCTCGGCGAACACGGGATCCGGCACGTCGGCGAGCGGCACGACGGGACCGGTGAACGGCGCGAGCAGCACGACGTCGTTCGGGTTATCGATGGAATGGTTCAACAGTGACTCCTCGGCACGGCGCATCGGCTATCTCACTCAATGGGTTTCGGTGACCTTGTTCAGGTGGCGCGGCGCGTCGGGATTGCGCCCGCGCGCGGCGGCCAGACCCGCGGCCATCACGTAGAACGAAAGAATCGCGGCGATCGGATCGAGCGCAGGATGGTCCGTGGCGACGAGCGGCAGTTCCGCTTCGGCGACGTCGGCTGGGGCTGCGAGCAGCACGCGCGCGCCGCGGGCACGCATATCGGCGGCAAGCTGGATGAGACCCGCCTGCTCCGGCCCGCGCGGCGCGAACACGAGCAGCGGATAGTCGCGGTCGATGATCTCCATCGGACCGTGACGCACTTCTGCGCTGGAAAACGCTTCGGCCTGAATGCCCGACGTTTCCTTCAGCTTGAGCGCGGCTTCCTGCGCGATGGCGAGGCCGAGGCCGCGCCCGATCACGATCATGCGATCGACGCTCTTCAGTTCGTCGACGGCGCGCGTCCAGTCGAGCTTGCCGGCGGCGCGCAGCTTCTCGGGCAGCGAATCGAGCGCCTTCAGCAATTCGACGTCGCGCTGAACGTGCGCGATCACGATCGCGGAAAGCGACAGCATCGCGATATAGCTCTTGGTCGCGGCAACCGACAGTTCGGGACCGGCGAGCAGCGGCAGGAAGTATTCGCACGCGCTTTCGAGCGGCGAACCGGAGACGTTGACGGCCGCGACGGTGAACGCCCCCGCGTCGCGCAGCGCCTGCATGGTGCCGACGAGATCGGGGCTCTTGCCCGACTGCGAGAACGCGACGGCCAGTTGGCCCGAGACACGCAGCGGCGCCTGCTGCAACGTCGCGACGGACATCGGCAGCGATGCGACCGGCACGCCGATGCGGCTCATCGTCAGGCTTGCGAAATAACTGGCGGCGTGGTCGGAACTGCCACGCGCGACCGTGAGCGCGACATTGCGCGGCTGTTCCTTGAGCTTTTCCGCGAGTTCTTCGATGCGCGAGGTATCGGCGAGCTGGGCCGCGACGACGTCGGCGGACTCGAGCGCCTCATTAAGCATATTCGACAATTGATTCTCCTTCGACGTACGTGGCGGTCAGCGCGTGCTCCCGGTCGAGCACGACGAGATCGGCCCAAGCGCCGCGCGCGATGCGGCCGCGGTCTTCGAGTCCGAGATAGTCGGCGGGGAAACGCGACAGGCGATTCGAGACGTCCGCGAGCGGAATGCCTAGCGAGACGAGATTGCGCAGCGCCTGATCCATCGTCAGGGTGCTGCCGGCGAGCGTGCCGTCCGCGAGGCGCACACCGCCCATGCATTTGGTGACGTGCTGGCTGCCGAGGCGATATTCGCCGTCGGGCATACCGGCCGCCGAGGTGCTGTCGGTCACGACGTAGAGACGCGGAATCGCGCGCATCGCGGCCCGAATCGCGCCCGGATGAACGTGCAGCAGATCAGGAATCAGTTCCGCGTATTCGGCATGCGCGAGCGCCGCGCCGACCATGCCCGGGTCACGGTGATGCAGCGGCGACATTGCGTTGAACAGATGCGTGAAGCCGCGCGCGCCGTGCTTGAGCGCGTTCACGGCGTCGTCGTATGTGCCGAGCGAATGGCCGAGCTGCACACGCACGCCGCGCGCCGCGAGGTCCGAAATAATGTCGAGATGACCGGAGATTTCCGGCGCGATCGTGACGACGCGGATCGGCGCGAGATCGAGATACTTCAGCACTTCGTCGCGCACCGCGACGGCGGCCGCGTCCGGCTGCGCGCCGAGCTTGCCGGGATTGATGTACGGACCTTCCAGGTGCACGCCGAGCATGCGCGCGCCGCCCGCCGCGCGGTGTTTGGCCTGTTCGCCGAGACCCGCGACGACGCTCATGAGTTCGTCGCGCGGCGCGGTCATCGTGGTGGCGAGCAGGCTCGTCGTGCCGTGCTGCGCGTGCTGGCGGGCAACGGTGTCCGCCGCGTCGCCGCCTTCCATGATGTCGCGCCCGCCGCCGCCGTGAACGTGCAGATCGATAAAGCCCGGCAGGATGTAGGGCGCGTCGTTGGCGAGCGGATCGGCGATATGTCCTTCGAGCGCCGTCACGCGGCCGTTCTCGAAGCGGACCGTGCCGTGGATCCAGCCATCGGTCGTGAGTATGTTTCCTTTCAGCATGAATTTCTCTGGAAGTACGCGATGCATGGATGAGGTTCAGTGCCGTCCGCGCCGTGCTGCGAGCAGGCTTTCGTCGCGAAAGAAGCGAACGGCGTCCTTGGGTCCTCTCGTTCTCTGTTTGCTCTCTTGATGCGTCCGGATTAAGCGCGTCTGTGCCGACGCTTATCGATGCAGTTCCGCGACGAAGTCGTAGTAGTCGTCGCGACAGTAGGTGTCCGTCAATTCGATCGCGCGTTGATCCGCCGAATAGCCGATGCGCGTGATCACGAGCAGCGCTGCACGCGGCGCGACGCCCATGAGCCGCGCGATCTCCGCGCCGGCGTTCACCGCGCGAAAGTGCTGCAACGCACGCACCACCGACAGCCCGCGCGCCTCCAGATACCGGTAGAGCGAAGCGCCGATCGCGAGTGGATCGGGCACCGCGGCGACCGGCAACGTTGAATGCTCGACCGCCATCACGATGCCGTCCGCGCGCCGCAACCGCTTCAGGCTTGCAACAGCCGCGCCCGGCGCCAGACCGAGGCGCACGGTTTCATCGCGATTCGCTGCGCGCAGTCCGCGTTCTAGCCAGATCGAATCGGGCGTGAAGCCGCGCTGCTCCATCTTTCGCGTGAAACCGGTGAGACGGGAAAGCGGATCTTCGACGCGCGGCGTGATGAAACTGCCCGCGCCTCGTACGCGCCGGATCAGACCTTGCTCGACCAGCAGCGCGATGGCCTTTCTCGCGGTGATCCGCGACACGCCCACACCTTCCGACAACGTGCGCTCGGACGGCAGCGCCTCGCCAGCCGACCAGTTGCCCGCGTGGATCGCCGTGGCGAGGCGCGACGCCAACTGAAGATAGAGCGGCGTGTCGCTCCGCGCGTCGGGTGTCAGGTCCTGCCAGCGATGCTCCATCGAAAGCTCTCACCTCAAAAGTGGAGCCCATTATATAACCAACATAATACCAGTCAACGCTAAAGCGGCGTCTCAGGACGAACGTCAAATTTCTCGCTAAATCAATGAGTTAAAAAATGTTTAGCGGCTCGATTCGGAACATGTCTGCTATTGGGACTTACCCGTACACGTAGTCCACTTGCCGAATTGGTTCCTTAATTGCCTGATAACCCATTTTTCGGGCATTTTCGTATTCGCACGGTCGTTCTTCTTTGGCACAATGCATGTATTAATTCGGATTCACAATTAATTTCAACAAAACGAGAGACTAGAGCGATGGGCAGTTCCGATCCGAGCCGGGCCGTCGAAGCGGTGCGCCGTTTCAACCGTTTTTATGCACGCCATACCGGCGCACTCCACGAGCGGCTCCATAAAAGCTGCTTTTCGTTAACTGAAGTTCGCATCCTGCATGAGTTGGCGCAGGACCGGGCTGCCACGGCGGCCGATTTATCGCGCAACCTTGGACTTGATACGGGCTATCTCAGTCGCCTGATCAACAATTTCCAGAAGAACGGCCTCGTGGTACGGCGAAAGAACGAATCGGACGGCAGAGCGCATCTGCTTCATATCACGCCCGAAGCGAAAGCCCAGGTCGATGAGATCGATCTGCACGTATCGGCCGAGGCCGCCGCGCTGCTCAAGCGGCTGACCGCTGCCGAAATCGATCAGCTCTGCACGGCAATGGCGGACGTCGAGCGTCTGCTCTCGCCGCCGAACGCCGAAGGAGAAACGCGACTGCGCGGCCCGCGCGCCGGAGACTTCGGCTGGATGATCGAGCGCCAGGCGCATCTATATAGCGGCGAGCGGCCGAAGCTGGTCAGCGAGGCATGGGCGGCGAACATGGTCGCGAACTTTCTCGCGGAGATGCAGGCGAACACCCCGCGCATCGCGTGTTGGGTGGCGGAGCAGAACAACGCGACGCGCGTCGGTGCCGCGATACTTACTGCGGACTCCGAAAGCCGCGCACGCATCGACATGTTGTTCGTCGAACCGGGCGCGCGGCGTCGCGGACTCGGCGAGCGGCTCGTCGCGGCGTGCACGAACTTCGCGCACGGCGCTCGCTACGAACAGGTGATCTGCCGGCTGGACGAGCCCTACGAAGATTTCTGCGGACTCTTCATGCGAACCGGTTTCACGCCGGTGCAGGAGGGGAGCACGGGCATTCTTTGGCAGCGGCAGTTGCAGCAGATTTGCGTCGACTGATTGCGCCAAGGAAAACGGCGTCCCGCAGGACGCCGTTTCGAAACTCAAGCGATGACATTCAGAACGAAGGCACGACCGAGCCTTTGAACTCGCTCTTCAGGAACTGGCGGACATCTTCCGACTGGTAAGCCGCAACCAGCTTCTTCACCCACGGCTGATCCTTGTCCTTCGCGCGCACCGCGATCAGGTTCGCGTACGGGCTATGCACGTCTTCGAGCGCGATTGCGTCCTTCGTCGGCTGCAGGCCCGCGGCAAGCGCGAAGTTCGTGTTGATCGCGGCGGCATCGACGTCGGCGAGCGTGCGCGGCAATTGCGCGGCGTCGAGTTCGACGAGCTTGATCTTCTTCGGATTCTCCGCCACGTCGAGCGCCGTCGCGTTGTTGCCGTTCGCGCCCGCGCCCGCCTTCAGCTTGATGACGCCTTGCGCTTGCAGCAGCAACAGCGCGCGATTCTCGTTCGACGGATCGTTTGGCACCGCGACCTTCGCGCCTTGCTGCAGATCCTTGAGCGACTTCAGTTTCTTCGAATAGACCCCGAGCGGCGAGATATACGTCAGCCCTGCGTTGACGATCTTGTAGCCGCGCTGCTTGATCTGACTGTCGAGATACGGCTGATGCTGGAAACTGTTTGCGTCGAGATCGCCGGCGTCGAGCGCTGCGTTCGGCTGCACGTAGTCGTTGAACTCGATCACTTTCACGTTGAGCCCTTCGCGCTTCGCGACCTTCTGCACGACTTGCCAGATTTGCGCGTCCGGGCCGCTGATGGTGCCGACCTTGATCACCTTGTCGTCGGCGTGAGCGGCGAGGCTCGTGAACAACGCGGCGGAGGCCGCGACTGCGGTAATGGCTTTAAGCAAATTTCTGCGCTGCATGGTGTTCCTGTTTCGATGATGCGTGCTTGCTGGATTGCCTGATTCGTCTCCGATCGATGATCAGACCGGGTGACGGATGTTCGCACAGCATTGGTGCGACGTGAAATACAGATTGCTCATGTGAATATCCGCTGCCACGGGGTACGGCTAGAATCAACAACAGAACATCACAAATCTCGCGAGCCGGAGGCGCATCTCACCATGTACGTCATCAATCTTCGCTACACAGGCGCGCTTGCCGAGATCGACGACGCGCTCGACGCGCATCGCGCCTATCTCGAGCGCTATTTCGCGGCGGGCGTCTTCGTGATGGCGGGACCGAAGGTGCCGCGGGATGGCGGCGTCATCGTGGCGTCAGGCATCGAGCGCGATCGGCTAGATGCGATCGTCGCGGAAGATCCGTTCGCGCAGCAAGGGCTCGCGCACTACGACATCATCGAATTCAAGGCGACGCGGCTCGCGCCGGGTCTGAATCTGCCTGAGCCGTCGCTGGACGGCTGAAAAAAGAAGTGGCCCGTTCGGGCCACTTTCGCGATCAGTCGATCAAGATTTTCAGGTCGTGAACCCACGGCTCGACGCCCTGCCCGTCGCGCGCGAAGAGACGCAGCTTGCCGTCCTTGTCGAACACGTAGCTCGCGGCGGTGTGATCCATCGTGTAGTCGTCGGGCGTCTTGCCCTGCGACTTCGCATAGTAGACGCGGAAGTCCTTGGCGAGCTTCGCGAGTTGCGCATCGTCGGCGGGCCGCAGACCGACATACGACGAGTTGAACGCCGCCACGTACTGACCGAGCAGATCGGGCGTGTCGCGCGCCGGGTCGACGGTGACCATCAGCACCTGCACGTCTTTCGCTTTGTCGCCGAGTTGCTGCATCGCTTGGGAGAGCTCGGCGAGCGTCGTCGGGCACACGTCGGGGCAATGCGTATAGCCGAAGAACAGCACCACGGCCTTGCCCTTGAAGTCCGCGAGCGTGCGCGTCTTGCCGTGCGTATCGGGCAAGGCGAAATCGCTGCCGAATTGCTTGTTCCCGGTGATGTCGAGATTCTTGAAATCCGGGGCTTTCTCGCACGCCGAAAGCAGCGCCGCGAAAAACAGCAGCGCGAAGATGCGACGAAGAATGGCCGTCATGCGCCGATCACCGTACGCACGTAGTGATCGACGAGCAGCGCGCCGAACAGCAGCGACAGGTACACGATCGAATAGCGGAAGGTCTTGCGCGCGAGCGCATCGGAATAGTCGCGATACATCTTCCACGCGTAGCCGATGAAACCCGCGCCGAGGGCGATCGCGCTCGCCAGATACACGACGCCGCTCATGCCGGAGATATACGGCATCAGCGTCACGGCGAACAGCACGAGCGTGTAGAGGAAGATGTTGAGCAGCGTGTACTTCTCGCCGTGGGTGATCGGCAACATCGGCAGGCCGGCGTTCTCGTAATCCTTGCGGCGATACAGCGCGAGCGCCCAGAAATGCGGCGGCGTCCACACGAAGATGATCAGCACGAGAATCCATGCGTCGCCGGGCACGTGTCCCGTGACCGCGGCCCAGCCGAGCGCCGGCGGCATTGCGCCCGACGCACCGCCGATCACGATGTTCTGCGGCGTGTAAGGCTTGAGCAGCAGCGTGTAGATGACCGCGTAGCCGACGAACGTGGCAATGGTGAGCCACATCGTAAGCGGATTGGTGAACGTGTAGAGCGTCCACATGCCGATGCCGCCGAGCAACGCGGAGAACGTCAAAATCTGCGTGGACGTGATCTGGCCGCGCGCGGACGGTCGCCACGCGGTGCGGCGCATTTTTGCATCGACTTTTTGCTCGACGAGACAATTGATTGCAAATGCCGCGCCGGCCAGCAACCAGATGCCGACGGCGCCGCCGATCAGCTTGTCCCACGGCACCATGCCGGGCGTGGACAGAAACATGCCGATGACGGCACAGAAAACGGCGAGCTGCGTGACGCGCGGCTTGGTCAGCGCGAGATACTGCGATGCGCGGCTGCCGAGTGGGGAGTTGAGTGTCGTGCTATCCATGATGTGGAGTCACGCTGAAACGACGTCGCGCGCGGGAACTGCGGCGCGGCCGGGACGGCTGGAAGAGATTCGAAAGTTTAGCATAACGAGTAGCAGCAACAGGATCGCGGCTCCGCCGTTGTGCGCCACCGCGACCGGCAACGGCCACTGCAGCACGATGTTCGACATGCCCGTCAGGAACTGAAGGACGATCATCAACAATACGCCGTTTGCGGGCTTTCGCAGCGATTCGAAACGTCGCAGTCTCAGCGCGAGCCACAGCAGATAAATCACGACGACGACCGCGAACGTGCGATGCGTCCAGTGAATCGCCACCAACGCGTCCTGCGAGATCACGTCACCGTCGCCGGTCATGCCGAGCGCGCGCCAGAGATGAAAGCCGTGCTCAAAATTCATTGGCGGAACCCACTGGCCGTTGCACAGCGGAAAGTCCGTGCACGCGAGCACCGCGTAATTCGTGCTGACCCAGCCGCCGAGCGCGATCTGCACGACGAGCACCAGCAAGCCGAATGCCGCGGCCGGCATCCAGCGCGCGGCGGCGGCATTCGAAACCGAGTCGAGCGATGGAATCGGCGTCATGCGCGCCGCCAGCCAGCCGAGCACGCCGAGCAGCGCGAGTCCGAGCAGCAGGTGCGTCGTGACGATCACCGGTTGCAGCTTCAGTGTGACGGTCCACGCGCCGAACGCGCCTTGCAGCAGGATAAGCAGCAGAATGCCCGTCGGCCACCACGGCGACACGTGCAGCGGACGCTTCTTGATGCGCGCCGTCCACGCGATGATCACCTGCGCGATGATGAGCACGCCGATCGCCATCGCGAAATAGCGATGCAGCATCTCGATCCACGCCTTCACCATGCTGACGGGACCGGTCGGCATCGCCTGATACGCGGCTGAAATCTGCGCATGGGCGATGAACGGCGACGACGTCCCGTAGCAGCCGGGCCAGTCCGGGCAGCCGAGGCCGGAATCGGTCAGACGCGTGAAGCCGCCGAACATGATGAGATCGAGCGTCAGGAAAGTGGTCAGCCAGACGAGTTTCCTGAACTTGTCGTCATCGGCCTTCACCCATACGTACGAGAGCGGCAGCAGCGCGATGCAGATGCCGATCAGGCCCAGTTGCAATACATAACTCATGTTTAACCTTCAAACCGCGTATTAGCCGCGCTTTAGCCGATGCGCGACCACTTCAGGAGCTTTGCCACATCCCCGTTGATCTTCTTCGGATCGGGATTTTTCGGGAAGCGCATCATCAGATTGCCGTTCGGATCGACGAGAAAGATGTGATCCGTGAGCTTTGTGCCGTCATTCACCGGCAGCCACGCCGCGATCGCCTTCTCGTCGGCGACGAGCATGCGCGTGTCCGGCTGCGGATACGCGGACTTGATGACGTCGGCGACCGGCTTGTCATCGGTGCGCAGCCACACGTTCACGACGCGCTCGCGCTCGGCGTTCTGCAACACGCGCACTTGCCGCATGAAATAGAGGCGCGTCGCGCATTGCTCGTCGCAGTCGCTGCCGTTGACGGTGATCATCAGCCATTTGCCTTCGAGCGACTTGAACGGCAGGGTCTGCCCTTTTTCATCGGTGACGACGAGCCGCGCCGGAATCGGGCGCTGCGGATCGATCAGCGTGCCGTAGCTCGATGTGCCGCCCGCGGGCTTGAACACGTAGTACATCAGATACGACGCGATCACCGGCGCTGCGCACACGAGCGCGAGCAGCAAAAGCATCCAGCGGCCGCTGATCCAGGAGCCTTTCTTCGCGTTTCCTTGCTGCGTGCGTGTCTTGTCGGTGGCAGCGGAGCGTTGTGATTGCATCGGTGAAAATGTGTCTCTGTTCGTCAGTGTTCAGGCGTGATGCTCGGCTTCATCGTCGGATTCGCCGCCTATGTCGGTTGCATCGCGCTTCTTCCCGGCGCGGCGCGCGGCGTACAGGCCAAACCCGATGGCCGCCGCCGCCATGCCCCACCACTGGAACATGTAGCCGTAATTGCGCTCGACGCCGAGCGTCGGCGCGGGCCAGTCGCGCACGAGCCTGTCGCCGGTATCGTTCGTCTGCTGGATCACGAACGGCTGAAACGCCAGCCCGGTTTCGGCCGCGTACGATCTGATATCCAGGTTCTGGCGGATCTCCTTGTGCGCAGCCGATCCGCCGCTGCCCAGTTCGAACGCCTGCGACGCATTCGCGCGCGCGATCCCCTTCACCTCGACGACGCCTTTCGGCGTCTCATACGGCTCGATGCCCGTGCGGTCCGCCATGTTGCGCGGCAGCCATCCGCGATTGACGAGCACATAGCCGCCGCCCTCGAGTTTAAGCGGCATCACGACATAAAAGCCTGGCTGGTCGTTATAGGGACGATTGTCCAGATACACGACGCGCTCCGGCATGAACTCGCCGCGCGCCTCCACGCGATGGAACTCGATCGACTTGAGCGGCATCGGCTCGACGCCGACTTCGCGCGCGGGCGCATTCTCGAACGCGACGATCTGCGCGTTGAGCGCTTCCTTCTGATGCGCGCGGTCGCGCTGCCAGAAGCCGAGGCGCACCGTGATCGCGACGACGATCAGAATCAGGAGCGCGGGCCAGAACCGGATCTTCATGCCGAACGCCTAACCGTCGGCATCCGGCCGGCCGCTACACGCCGGGTTCCGTCGAGTGAGATAATGAGATAGTCCAAATTCATACTGCTCACCGTCGTTCCTGAGCAAAATCGCTGGCTGGTTTCATGCACATCTTCGTTGCTATCGCATTCATCCTTATCATCGGCAGCCTGGGCTCGGCGCTCTATTTCATGATGACCGACCGGGGCAGGACGAAGCGGATGGTGTGGTCGCTCGCCGCGCGCGTCGGGCTGTCCATCTCGCTCTTCCTTTTCATCCTGTTCGCTCACTGGATGGGCTGGCTTCAAACGTCGGGCGTTCCCATCGGACGCTGATCGCGACGATACGCGCAACGCGCGCCTCGCCCCGCGAGGCGAATTGTCGCGCGCGGCGCTAAAACGCACCGCCTCTTCAAACGACAACGCCGCCCCTTGAGACATCGAGGGCGGCGTGTTGATCACTGCTTCTATGCTCTCGGACCGGCGTCGCCGCCGGCCTTGCATCGCCGACGGCGCATCGCGCGCGCCCGCGTCGATATTCCTTACAGCCAGTAGACGACGACGTACAGACCCAGCCACACGACGTCGACGAAGTGCCAGTACCACGCGGCGCCCTCGAACGCGAAGTGGTGCTCCGCCGTGAAGTGACCGCGAATCAGCCGGAACATCACCACTGCCAGCATCGTGCCGCCGAGGAACACGTGGAAACCGTGGAAGCCCGTCAGCAGGAAGAACGTCGAGCCGTACACGCCGGAGTTGAGCGTCAGGTTGAGTTCGTTGTACGCGTGGAAATACTCGTAGCCCTGGCAGAACAGGAAGATGATACCGAGCAGAACAGTCGCGCCCAGCCAGATGATCGCCTTCTTGCGATGATCTTCGCGCAGCGCGTGGTGCGCCACCGTCAGCGTCGCGCCGGAAGACAGCAGAAGCGCCGTGTTGATGGTCGGCAGGGGCCACGGCACCATCGCGCGGAAATGCGGCACGAGCGCGGCGGGGCCGTTGTTCGGCCACACAGCGGTGAAGTCCGGCCAGATCAGCTTGTAGTCGAGGCTGCCGAGTTCGTGCATCGCGATGGCGCGCGCGTAGAACAGCGCGCCGAAGAACGCCGCGAAGAACATCACTTCGGAGAAGATGAACCAGCTCATGCTCCAGCGGTACGACACATCGACACGCTTGCCGTACATGCCGCCTTCGGATTCGGAGATGGCGTCGCCGAACCAGTGCCACAGCACGAACAGCACGAACAGCAAGCCGATAAACGTGCCGGCGGGCCCGAAGCTATGGCCGTTCACCCACGACGCCAGCGAGGCGAGCATGATCAGCAAGCCAGTTGCAGCCATCACCGGATGCCGCGACGGATGCGGCACGAAATAGTACGGGCTCTCGTTTTGACCGCTCATTGTTGATTCTCCACTTCGATCCAGTTGCTTGAATTTTCTTTTGCCGCCGGCAGCAGCGCTTCGCGCGACGCCCGGCGTTTTCCGTCTATCCCACTACCGCGCGCACGATCAGCAACAACACGACGATGAACAGCACCGCCCCGATGATGCCCGCCGCGATCAGATGCAGCGGATTCAACTGCGCGGCGTCGCTCTCCAGGTCGGCCCGGCGGCGCACGCCGAAAAACGACCAGCACACCGCCTTGATGAGCTTGAAGAAACCGCCCTTTTTCGGCGTATCCGCGCTCATGGCCGTCACGAGCCCTTCGCCACCGACTTCGGCGTGTTCAGCTCGAAGAACGTGTACGACAGCGTGATCGTCTTCACATCCTTCGGCAGCTTCGGATCGACGACGAACACGACCGGCATGCGCTTGGTCTCGTTCGGCGCGAGCGTCTGCTGCGTGAAACAGAAGCATTCGATCTTCTTGAAATACTCGGTGGCCTGCTTCGGCGCATAGCTCGGAATCGCCTGCGCGTTCACCGTGCGATTCTGCTCGTTGGTCACGTCGTACATGACCGTCATCACTTCGCCGGGATGGATGTCCAGCGAGTTCTGCTCCGGCTTGAACTTCAGCGGGCCGCGCGCGTTCGCATCGAATTCGATCGAGATCGAGCGGCTCATGTCCACTTGCGTGTTCTTCGCCTCGCGCGCGCCGACGTCCTTCTGCACGAGGTTGTTGATGCCGGTGATCTGGCAGATCGCGCGGTACATCGGCACGAGCGCAAAGCCGAAGCCGAACATCAGCGCGGCGACGACGAAGAGCTTGACCAGCATCGACCGGTTGAACGACCGGTCGACATGCGAATTTTCCTGCTGAGTGGACACGTTGCTTTCCTACCCTCGCGACAACAGGTATTGCCTGACGACGATACCCAGAAAGAAGACGGCGGCAACCAACACCATGATGATTCCGAGCCGCTTGTTACCCGCGCGTATTTCCTCGGGCGTGCGTCTTTTTTGTGGATTCGGGGCCATGCTTTCTCTTGCTTGCCGGCTGCAAGACTTCCGTGGCGGAAGCCTTGCAAACCTCGATGCTATTTATTCGACCGTCGGCGGATTTTCAAACGTATGGAACGGCGCCGGGCTCGGCACGGTCCATTCGAGGCCTTCCGCGCCATCCCACGGCTTGTCGGATGCCTTCTCCAGCTCGCCGCCGCCACGATACGTCGGCAGCGCGACCGCGAACAGGAAGTACACCTGTGCGAGGCCGAAGCCGAATGCGCCGATCGTCGCGACCTGGTTGAAGTCCGTGAACTGCGCCGGGTAGTCCGCATAACGGCGCGGCATGCCGGCGAGACCCAGGAAGTGCATCGGGAAGAACGTGATGTTGAAGAAGATCATCGACGCCCAGAAGTGGATCTTCCCGCGCATCTCGTTGTACATCCAGCCGGTCCACTTCGGCGCCCAGTAGTACCAGCCTGCGAACAACGCGAAGAGCGAACCCGCCACCAGCACGTAGTGGAAGTGCGCCACGACGTAATAGGTGCCGTGCATCTGGATGTCGAGCGGCGCCATCGACAGGATCAGGCCCGTGAAGCCGCCCATCGTGAACACGAACAGGAAGCCGATCGCGAACAGCATCGGGGTTTCGAACGACAGCGCGCCGCGCCACATCGTCGCCACCCAGTTGAACACCTTCACGCCCGTCGGGACCGCGATCAGCATCGTCGCGTACATGAAGAAGAGCTGGCCCGTCACCGGCATGCCGGTCGCGAACATGTGGTGCGCCCACACCATGAACGACAGGATCGCGATCGATGCCGTCGCGTACACCATCGAGCTATAGCCGAACAGCGGCTTGCGCGAGAACGCCGGAATCACCTGCGACACGATCCCGAACGCCGGCAAGATCATGATGTACACCTCGGGGTGACCGAAGAACCAGAAGATGTGCTGGTACATCACCGGATCGCCGCCGCCCGCCGCGTTGAAGAACGACGTGCCGAAGTGACGGTCGAACAGCACCATCGTGATCGCGCCCGCCAGGACCGGCATCACGGCGATCAGCAGGTACGCGGTGATGAGCCACGTCCACGCGAACATCGGCATCTTCATGAGCGTCATGCCCGGCGCGCGCATGTTCAAAATCGTCACGACGATGTTGATGCCGCCCATGATCGACGACGCGCCCATGATGTGGACCGCGAAAATCGCGAAGTCCATGCCGGGGCCCATTTGCGTGGAGAGCGGCGCGTACAGCGTCCAGCCCGCGGCGGTTGCGCCGCCCGGCACGAAGAACGAGCCGACGAGCAGCACCGCGGCAGCCGGCAGCAGCCAGAAGCTGAAGTTGTTCATCCGCGCGAACGCCATGTCCGATGCGCCGATCTGCAGCGGCACCATCCAGTTCGCGAAACCGACGAACGCCGGCATGATCGCGCCGAACACCATGATGAGGCCGTGCATGGTGGTCAGCTGATTGAAGAACTCGGGACGCATGATCTGCAGGCCCGGCTCGAACAGCTCGGCACGGATGCCGAGCGCCATCACGCCTCCGGAGAGGAACATGATGAAGGAGAACAACAGGTACAGCGTACCGATGTCCTTGTGGTTGGTAGCGAAGAGCCACCGGCGCCAGCCATGCGGCGTCTCGTGCGCATGGTCGTGCGCGTGGTCGTGACCTGCGCCTACATCGTGTCCGATGCTAGACATGACAATCATCTCCTAAAGCGAATACTCGGGGCACTTGGCAATGACGCGTGGGACTTTCCGTTGCCGTCCGGCGAAGGAAAGCGCCACGCTCGGCACGTCAAGCAGCCGGACTGATTTCCACGCGACGCGCTTCCTTGTTATCGGCGCCGCCCGTGATGGTTTCCGGTTTCTTCAACACGATGCGGTCTTCCGACACGCCCGCTGCCTTCAGCGCGTCGCGCACGGCTTGCGCGCGGCGCTTGGCGAGATCGGCGTTCTGGTCGGCGTTGCCGGTCGCATCGGTGAATCCCGACAACGCGATCTTCGCGTCCGGATGCGCCTTTGCGTAGGCCGCCGCGGCGTCCACCGCACTCTTCGCGTCGGCGGGCAGCGAATCCTTGCCCGTCTCGAAATAGATGCTGGCGGGCAGACCGGCGGCTTGCGACGCCTGCGCACCCGATGCAGCCGGCGCGCTCGCTTCGGCCGCCGCGGGCGCGGCGCTCGCCGCTTCCGGCGCCGATGCCGCCGCCGCATTGCCGCCGCCTTCGGGCATCTTGCCCGCCTTGGCGTCGATGACCTGCTTCGGTTGCAGCAGATCGCCGGTGTGGTTGCTCCAGCTATTACGCTCGAACGTGACGACCGACGCGATCTCGACGTCGTTCAACACACCTTGCCACGGCGGCATCGCGGCCTTGCCGTGCAGCACGATATTCAGATGCTCGGCGATGGAACCGTTCGCGATCTTCGAGCCGTCGAGCGCCGGGAACTGGCCCGCGCCCTTGCCGGTCGGCTGGTGGCAGACCGCGCAGTTCGACGTGTAAACCTGCTGGCCGCGCGCCATCAGTTCGTCCTTGGTGTACGTCTTGAGCGGATCGTCCTGGCCGGCGGCCATCTTCTTCTTTTGCCCGTCGACCCACTTTGCGTAGTCATCGGCCGACAGCACTTCGACGACCACCGGCATGTACGCGTGCTCCTTGCCGCACAGTTCCGTACAGAATCCGCGATACGTGCCCACCTTCTCGGCCTTGAACCACGTGTCGCGCACGAAGCCCGGAATCGCATCCTGCTTCACGCCGAATGCCGGGACGTACCACGAGTGAACGACATCGTTCGCCGTCGTGATGATGCGGATCTTCTTGTCGACCGGCACGACGAGCGGGTTGTCGACTTCCTGCAGATACAGCGTCGAGATCGGCTTCTGACCGTTCACTTCGCTGCGCGGCGTGGAGAGCGTCGAGAGGAAGCTGATGCCTTCGCCCGGACCCTTCACGTAGTCGTAGCCCCACTTCCACTGATAGCCCGTGACCTTGACGGTGAGATCGGCGTTGGACGTGTCCTTCATCGCGACGACGGCCTTGGTTGCCGGCAGCGCCATCAGAATGACGATGATGAACGGCACGATCGTCCAGATGATTTCGACCGTGGTGCTTTCGTGGAAGTTGGCCGGCTTGAAGCCTTTCGACTTGCGATGCTTGAAGAGCGAATAGAACATCACCCCGAACACGCCAATGAAGATGACGGTGCAGATGATGAGCATGAAGATATGGAGGCCGTAGAGCTCCTCGGCGATCTTCGTCACAGGCTGCTGGAAGTTGATCTCGTTGACAGCGGGACCGCCTGGACTGTTTTCGACCGCCAGGGCTGCACCGGCGGAAAGCAGTGCGCCTGCCGCCAGCACGCCCGAGAGGGCTCGCTTGATTGTTTTCATAGCATCCTTACCCAAATTTTCCATTCAAACCCTCGACCCCCGTGGCATCGCACCCGCCGGCTCCTCTCATAGACGTCTCAGCGACGCCTGTAACTCGGCAGCAAATTGTTTGCGACGATGCTGTGCAAGGTGTTGTCCGATTTTCACCGATTGACCGCGCGATACGATCGTGAGCGGCTCTCTCGGCGTCGCGCCCGCTTCGACCCGCACCCAACGCGGATTGAACTCGAACTGCGTCAGCTCTTCGGCGTTCATCTGTTCGATCAACAACCGGTTTTGATACAGCCGGATCCGTTCGTAGTCGACCGCATGGCGCGCGTAGATCAGAAACGCGATGCCCACGACCGCCAACTCGATTCCGGTGAACGGCAGCACCAGCCAGGCGCCGTTCAGAAACAGCGGCGTTGCGATTGCCAGCGAAAACAGCGCAAGCGACACATAGAAGCCCACGAACTGACGCGGCGAGACCGAGCAGTTTCGCTTCATCAGCCAGTCCTTGATGACCGGCTCGGACTCCGTCAGCGTCTGGCTGGCTTGCATCGCTGCCTCCATCAATCCGCACGCAATCACACACATTTGCTCGGATTTCGCCCAAATTTGTGTCGGTCCGGGCGACAAACTGACGCATTATAGGCGTCTTGGGTGGCATCCACAAGCAAGGGTCGTAACCTCGCAAAGCCAAGCGCCACAAGCTTCTGCGCCTTTTTGACGCACCTTTTTGCGCGCTTTTCTTGCGCAAATTTCAGACATAACAACTGTGCTCTTTACCGATTCAGCGTTTCGGTCTCGAGCCTCGTCCAATGTCTTGAAGACGGACGATGCCGTGCCCGTCCGCTGTCGTGCGCGGCACTGCCTTCCACGCATGCCCGTAGATCACTTCGAAGGTCAGCGGGATCGTGCCGTCGTCGCGGCGCAGCGCTTCGAGCGCCTGATGCACCGCGCCGCGCACGGCCTTGGCGTCCGCATGGCCTTCGTCGAACGCGCGCTCGAACGGATACGCGCCCCAGCGCGTCACGTCCGCGAACAGCGATTCAGGCGATTTGTACGTGATCGTCAGCACTTCCTGATCCATCACCGGAATTTCGAAGCCGCTTTCGACGAGCATGTCGCCGAGATCGTGCATGTCGACGAAATCGATCGTATGCGCTTGCGGCGCGAGCCCGAGCGTCCGCTCCGCTTCGCGATACGCGGCGCGAAGCTCGCGCAGCGTATCGGGGCCGAACGTGCTGAACATCAGCAAGCCGTTCACCTTGAGCACGCGCTGCCATTCGGGAAAAACGAGGTCGGGCCGCGCATGCCAGTGCAGCGCGAGATTCGACCACAATAGTTCGAACGCGCCCGATGCGAACGGCAGCGCGGAAAAATCCGCCTGCGCGAGTTGCGGGCCGCGTGCGCCGAACGCCTTCGCGAGCGTCGAAGGAAGAAAGCGGCGCCATCCCGCGCCGTTGTCCGCGTCCGTGGCTTCGGCGGCGCGCGCGCGCGCGAGCATCGCGGACGAGATGTCGATGCCGGTCACCGACGCCTCTGCAAAGCGTTCCCGCAAACCGGCCAGGTCCGCCCCGGCGCCGCACGCCGCATCGAGGACGCGCATCGGCGCAACCTTGATGTATTCGAGCCGCTCGCGCATGCGCTCCGCGATCTCGCGTGGCAGGAACGCGACCTCGTCGAAGGCGGCGGCGCGACCGTCGAAGATCGCGCGCAAACGGCGCGGATCATAGGCCGGACGGCTAGTTTTAGGGGATGTCGGGGACATGTCGATCTTTTTGCGGAGAGTGCGAAGTATACTCGGTCGTCTCGAAAACGACCCATGCGAAGTGCTGATACGAGGCATAAACGCTTCGTGAGGCGCAATGAATGCGCGTGTTTAGCGCATCGAGCCGCGATTTTTCCGATTCAGCAGTCATGAAAGCCGACAGCATTCGCCTTCCCTTCCGGACGCCCGTCACGGCACGCGCTCGCGGATTCGCGTCGGCGGCAAAACGGCTCGTCGCGTGCGCGCTGCCGAGCCAGTGCGCGTTATGCGGCAATTTGTCGCAAGCACTGCTGTGCGATGGTTGCGACGCGCAGTACTGGAATGAGCCGCGCTTGCGCTGTGCGACGTGCGCGCTGCCGTTGGCGGCATCCGCGATGCGACGCGAGCGCGAAGACCTGCGCGTGCACTGCGCCGCGTGCCTCGAAGCGCCGCCCGCGTTCAACGACACGCTCGCGCTCGCCGACTATCGCGCGCCCCTCGACACGCTCGCCGTCGAGTTGAAGTTTCGTGCGCGGCTCGCCGCGGGCGAGGCATTCGCGCGGCATCTGCATGCGCGTTTCGAGGACAGCGATCTGCCCGCGCCGGATGTGATCGTGCCGATGCCTCTCTCGCGCGAACGGCTCATCGCGCGTGGCTACAACCAGGCGTGGGCCATCGCGCGTCCGCTCGCACGCATGATGCGCGTGCCCGCCCACGCATCGATGATCGCGCGGGTCCGGCATACGTCGGCGCAATCGCGGCTCGATCGCGAAACGCGCCGCCGCAATGTTGCGAGCGCGTTCGCCGTCTCGCGCGATGTGCGCGGCACGCATGTCGGCGTCGTCGACGATGTGATGACATCGGGCGCGACGCTCGACGCGCTTGCTCGCACGCTGAAGCTCGCCGGCGCGCGGCGTGTCAGCAATTTCGTGGCGCTGCGCACGCCTAAAGATTAATCACCTTTATTAGAAGCAATCCATGTTCAACGTCGTACTCGTCGAACCCGAAATCCCGCCGAACACCGGCAACGTGATCCGCCTGTGCGCGAACACGGGCGCGCGTCTGCATCTGATCGAGCCGCTCGGCTTTCCGCTCGACGACGCGAAGATGCGCCGCGCCGGCCTCGACTATCACGAGTACGCCGAAATGAACGTGCATGCGGACTGGGATGCCTTCATCGCGAAGGAAACACCCGACGCCACGCGCATGTTCGCGTTCACGACGCGCGGCTCGACGCCGTTCTTCGATCACGCGTTCAGGCCGGGCGACTGGTTCGTGTTCGGCGCGGAGACGCGCGGCCTCGCGCCCGAATTGCTGGCGCACTTTGCGACGGAACAGCGCGTGCGCCTGCCGATGCGGCCGGGTAATCGCAGCCTGAATTTGTCGAATACGGTGGCGATCGTGACGTTCGAGGCGTGGCGTCAGGCGGGATTCGAAGGCGGCGCTTAAGCCTTTGCCGCTTCGAGTTCGGTTCGATAGAGCGCGAGCATGTCGTCCTGAAAGCATGCAAAGACGACACGCTGAACGGCGGGCGTGGAAGGCAAGGTGTCGATGACCGTGCGCACCGCGATCTTCACGGCTTCATCGTGAGGAAAGTGATAGATGCCGCAACTGATGGCCGGGAACGCAATCGACTCGCAGCCCGCTTCCTGAGCGAGTTCGAGCGAGCGCCGGTAACAGCTCGCGAGCAATTCGGGCTCGTTCTTCTTGCCGCCGCTCCAGCGCGGCCCGACCGCATGAATGACGTGCTTCGCGGGAAGATCGTAGCCGCGCGTGATTTTCGCGTCGCCGGTTTCGCAGCCGCCGAGCGTCTCGCACTCGCGCAGCAGGCCTTTGCCGGCCTTGCGATGAATCGCCCCGTCGACTCCGCCGCCGCCGAGCAGCGATTTGTTCGCCGCGTTGACGATGGCATCGACTTCGAGCGTGGTGATATCGACTTTCAGCGCTTCGAGCTTGGGCCTACGCACACACGCCTCCGATTACTCTGCTTTTGCGTCCCGACTGAGCAGCGCCTGCACGGCATCGCGCGGCGTCACGTTATCGAAGAGCACGCGGCATACCGCCTGCGTGATCGGCATCTCGATTCCGCGCGAATGCGCGAGCCCGAGCACGGCGCGCGCGCATCGCACGCCTTCCGCGACATGGCCGAGCGCCGCGAGAATCTCCTCGAGCGTGCGTCCGCTGGCGAGTTGCATGCCGACAGTGCGATTGCGCGACAGATCGCCCGTCGCGGTGAGGATGAGATCGCCGAGGCCGGTTAGCCCGGTGAAAGTCTCCGCGCGGCCGCCGAGCGCGACGCCTAAGCGCGACATCTCCGCGAGCCCGCGCGTGATGAGCGCGGCGCGGGCGTTCAGGCCGAGACCGAGGCCGTCGGAAATGCCCGTCGCGATTGCGAGCACGTTTTTCACCGCGCCGCCGACTTCGACGCCGATGACATCGTCGCCGGTATAGATACGCATCGCGCCATGATGGAACGCCGCGACCGTGCGCGCGCCCAGTTCCGCCGATGCGCTCGCGACCGTCAGCGCGACCGGCAAGCCTTGTCCCACTTCGCGCGCGAAGCTCGGTCCGGACAGCGTTCCGTTGCTGCGATGCTCGGGCAATTCGGCCGCGACGACCTCGTTGGGCAGACACTGCGTATCCGCCTCGAAGCCTTTGCACAGCCAGACGATATGCGCCGGTACGACGCCGGCGTCGCGCATCGAACGGCACAGCGCGCGCAGGCCCGCGACCGGCGTCGCGACGACGCACAGCGCTTCATCCGCCGATGCATGCGCGAGCGCCGCGGCGAAATCGGTCTCGAATGCGAGCGCGTGCGGCAGCGTCACGCCTTCGAGATAGCGCGTGTTTTCGTGCGTGCGGGAAAGTGATTCGATGAGCGCGGAGTCGCGCGCCCAGAGCTTCGTGTCGTGCCGGGTCGCGAGGTGGCCCGCGAGCGCGGTGCCCCATGCGCCGGCGCCGAGAACGGCTACTTTCATGCTCGGCTCCGGTCCGGCAGAGTCAGGTCAGTGCGTCGCGCCGTTCGCCGCGCCTTCCTGGGCGCTCGCGAGTTGGGCGATACGCTGCTCGTACAGCGCCTGGAAGTTGATCTCCGCGAGGTGGATCGGCGGGAAACCGGCGCGCGTGATCGCGTCGGCGATGTTCGAGCGCAGGTACGGGAACAGAATGGTCGGGCACGCGATGCCGACGAGCGGATCGATCTGCTCCGCCGGAATGTTGCGGATGTCGAAGATGCCTGCCTGCTTGGCTTCGATCAGGAATGCGACCTTGTCGGTGACTTTCGCCGTGACCGTGCCCGTGACCAGCACTTCGAAGACGATTTCCGCGAGGCGGTCGGCCTTCACGTCGACTTCGACTTCGACCGACGGCATTTCCTGCTCGAGGAAGATAGCCGGCGAATTCGGCTGCTCCAGCGACATGTCCTTCAAATAGATGCGCTGGATGTTGAAAAACGGCTGGTTGTTCTCGTCAGACATTTTGATTTCCTAGGTAATCCGGTATGCGGCGCGCGTTCGTGTCGAATCGCGCGCCGCGAGTATGCATGTGTCAGGCCGATTCGAGCAGCGGCACGAGGCCGCCCTTTCGATCGAGCGCGGACAGATCGTCGTAGCCGCCGACGTGCGTCTCGCCGATGTACACCTGCGGCACGGTCCGCCGTCCGGTGCGCGTCATCATTTCCTCGCGCCGGCCCGGCTCGCGATCGATCAGGATCTTCTCGATCGTTTCGACGCCGCGGGACTTTAAAAGACGTTCGGCCATCTGGCAATACGGGCACACGACCGTGCTGTACATCACCACTTTTTTCACTTGACTGCTCCTTGTTTCACCACCGGCATGCCGGCTTTTTGCCAGGCGTCCACTCCGCCTTGCAAAACGTGGACCTCGGCGTAACCCGCCTCGGACACGGTGCGGCTCGCACGCTGCGATTCTTGACCGGTTTGGCAAACGAGCACGACCGGATTGCTCTTATTCTTCGCGATCTGGCCGATTTTTGCTTGAAGCTCCGTGGCTTCGATATTTCGTGCAGACGGCAGATGTCCCTTCGCGAATTCCGCGGCGGGCCGCAAATCGACGACCACGGCGTTGCGCCGGTTGATGAGCGTCGTGGCTTCGGCGGCCGAAATGCCGCCGCGCCCGCGCCGCGTGACGGCGGGCCAAAGGAGCAGTGCGCCGGAAACCAGCGCGATGACGATAAGTGCAATATTCGTGTAATCAGTGAAAAACTTCACGTCGAGGGCCGCCGAAATTTAGTAGGAAAGGAAGAAAGGGAAATGGGCGCAATCGGGGCATTATAAAATAACCGTTTCCCGCGATGGCCTCTGCCGTCCGGCCGATGGCGACACCCCGCCCGTTCGGGCAGCATGACGGGGTGCGATCGGCGCACCGCTTTTCCAACTGACCGACCGAAATCATGTACAAGCTAGTGCTCATCCGCCACGGCGAATCGACGTGGAACAAGGAAAACCGCTTCACCGGCTGGGTCGACGTCGACCTGACCGAGCAGGGCAACCGTGAGGCGCGCCAGGCAGGCGTGCTGCTGAAGGAGGCGGGCTACCAGTTCGACATCGCGTATACGTCGGTGTTGAAGCGCGCCATCCGCACGCTGTGGCACGTCCAGGACGAGATGGATCAGATGTATATACCGGTTGTGCATTCGTGGCGCCTGAACGAACGCCACTACGGCGCGCTCGCGGGCCTGAACAAAGCAGAAACCGCGAAGAAGTACGGCGACGATCAGGTGCTCGTCTGGCGCCGCAGCTACGACACGCCGCCGCCCGCGCTCGAACCGGGCGACGAGCGTGCGTCGTACAACGATCCGCGTTACGCGAAGGTGCCGCGCGAACAGTTGCCGCTCACCGAATGCCTGAAAGACACGGTCGCGCGCGTCCTGCCGATCTGGAACGAATCGATCGCACCCGCCATCAAGTCCGGCAAACAGGTCGTGATTTCGGCGCACGGCAACTCGATCCGCGCGCTGGTCAAGTATCTGGACAACATCTCCGATCAGGACATCGTCGGGCTGAACATCCCGAACGGCGTGCCGCTTGTGTACGAACTCGATGAAAACCTGAAGCCCATCCAGCACTACTATCTGGGCGATCCCGAAGCCATCGCGGCCGCGCAGGCCGCTGTCGCCAAGCAAGGCAAAGCGGGCTGATTCCGGCTGTCCGGCAGATGTTTCGCCTCACGAGGGCGCCATAACGGGCGCCCCTCGCGGCGTTCATGGCGCCCGGCTGACGAACCGCGAGCGGCATCGACAGGATCGCGTCGAAACGTGCGCGAGCCATCGCTTCAACGGATGAAAGCCTCAGGCATTTAAGTTGCGTTTAAGTCGCCAATCAAGGCGAGCGGGTATACTGGCCCGTCACCAACGATGCAGCCCATCCGATTCCGACCGCACTCTCTATGCGAAAGAACCTGAAAAACTTCGGCCTGGTAGCCGTTGGCGTTGCTGCCGGCGCACTCGCCACCCTGCAGATCTCCGCATCCGCACAGCAAGCTGCTTCCTCGCCTCTGCCGCTCGAACAATTGCGGCTTTTCGCCGAAGTTTTCGGTCAGATCAAGCACGAATACGTCGAACCGGTCGACGACAAAAAGCTCCTCACCGCCGCCATCAAGGGCATGGTGTCGAGCCTCGACCCGCACTCGTCCTATCTCGACAAGACCGATTACGAAGAACTGCAGGAACAGACCAAGGGCCGATTCGCGGGCCTCGGCATCGAGATTTCTTCGGAAGACGGCCTCATCAAGGTCATTTCGCCGATCGAAGACACGCCAGCGTTCCGCGCCGGTATTCGTCCGGGCGACCTCATCACGCGCATCAACGACAAGCCGGTGCGCGGCATGACGCTGGATAAAGCCGTGAAGCAGATGCGCGGCGAGCCGGGCACGAAGGTCACGCTCACGATCTTCCGCAAGAGCGACGACCGCACGTTCCCGCTCACCGTGACGCGCGCCGTGATCCGCGTGCAGTCGGTGAAGATGAAGGTGCCGGAGCCGGGCTACGGCTACATCCGCATCACGAGCTTCCAGGAGCGCACGGTGCCGGATCTCGCGTCGAAGCTGCAGGATCTCGCGCGCCAGCAACCGAATCTGAAGGGCCTCGTGCTCGATCTGCGCAACAACGGCGGCGGCTTGCTGCAAAGCGCGGTCGGCGTCGCGGGCGCGTTCCTGCCGGATAACGCCGTCGTCGTGTCGACCAACGGCCAGATCGCGGACGCGAAGCAGACGTTCCGCGACACCTACGACAACTATCGCCTGCCGTCCTTCGATTCCGATCCGCTGAAGAGCGTGCCGGAAATCTTCAAGAAGGTGCCGATGGTCGTGCTGACCAACGCGTATTCGGCGTCGGCCTCCGAGATCGTCGCGGGTGCGCTGCAGGATCATCATCGCGCGCTGATCGTCGGCAAGACCACGTTCGGCAAGGGCTCGGTGCAGACCGTGCGTCCGATGACCGCCGACAGCGCCCTGCGCCTGACGACGGCCTATTACTACACGCCGAGCGGCAAGTCGATCCAGAATCAGGGCGTGCGCCCCGACGTGCCGGTCGATCAATACGCGGACGGCGATCCGGACGACGCGCTCGTCACGCGCGAAGTCGATTACTCGAACCACCTCGCGAACACGCAGGATCCGAACGAGAAGAAGGAACAGGAGCAGCGCGAGGCGGATCGTCTGGAGCAACTGCGCATTCTCGAAGAGCAGAACGACAAGAAGACGCCCGAGCAGCGCCGCAAGGACCGCGAGCGCAAGCCGGTCGAGTTCGGCAGCGCGGACGACTTCATGCTCCAGCAAGGTCTGAACAAGCTGGAAGGCAAGCAGGTCGTGGAGTCCAAGTCGTACAGCGAACGCAAGCTCGCGCAGAACAAGCCGGCACGTTCGGCGTCCGCTCCGGTGGTTGCACCGCCTGCGCTGCCGGCCACGCCGGGTTCCGCGCCGGCGTCGGGCGCGCAGCCGGCATCGGCGCCTACCGCGCAGCAGTCGAAGTAACTTTTCCGTAGTCCCCGCAAAGGCTTCGCAGCGTAACGTTGCGAAGCCTTTCTTCTTTTCGCGCTTAGAATGCTTCGTTCGAGCAAGCCGATTCTTTCCGCGATGAACGACGACCAACTCCTTCGCTATTCCCGCCACATCCTCGTCGATGAAATCGGCATCGAGGCGCAGCAGCGCTTTCTCGACGCGCACGCCGTCATCATCGGCGCGGGCGGACTCGGCGCGCCCGCGGCGATGTATCTCGCGGCGTCAGGTGTCGGAAAAATCACGCTCGTCGATGCCGATACTGTCGATCTCACGAATCTCCAGCGGCAGATCGTGCACATGACGCGATCGGTCGGAGCGCCCAAGGTGGAATCGGCACGCGAGACGTTGAGCGCGCTGAATCCGGACATCGACGTCATCGCGGTGAACGCGCGCGCCGACGCCGCGTGGCTCGACATCAACATGCCCGGTAAAACCGTGGTGCTCGATTGCAGTGACAACTTCGCGACGCGTCACGCGATCAACGCGGCCTGCGTCACGCATCGCGTGCCGCTCGTGTCGGGCGCGGCGCTGCGTTTCGACGGGCAGATCAGCACCTTCGACTTCCGCGCACCCGATTCGCCCTGCTACGCGTGCGTGTTCCCGCCGGATCAGCCGTTCGAGGAAGTCGCGTGTTCGACGATGGGCGTGTTCGCGCCGACGGTCGGCATCATCGGTGCGATGCAGGCGGCGGAGGCGCTGCGCGTGATCGGCGGTTTCGGCGAGACGCTCGCGGGCCGGCTGATGATGCTCGACTCGCTGCGCATGGAATGGAACACGATGCGAATCGCGCGGCAGCCGGATTGCGCTGTCTGCGGAAACACCGGAAGCCGCGAAGCAGCGCGCTAAATCGGTCGCGTCTTACGCCGTCGACCGGACGGTCCGCTTAAGCTCATCGATTCTTCAATCGCAGGGCGGATCGTTCTTTGAGCACCATCACTTCGCCGGCGAGCGCGCAACGCGGGCTCACGCAAAGCGCGTTCGCGCGGCCGTCGCTTCCGCGAATCCCCCGCACACGGAGTTCCGCACGCCGTATCGCGTGATCAATTTCCACGCATGCAATAGTTGCTTCAACGACACGACGTGCGACTTCGACAACCGCGATTTTCTGTGGTGTCCGCGCCGGCGCGGCAAGCCCAGCCGCTTTCGATGCACTTCGGCGATCTCACCCGAGCAGGTCATCGCTCGGGTGGATCGACTGATTGCGGATCACGGCTTGGCCTAGACCTTCTGCAACGCCGTGAGCGCGGCCTGCAATTCAGCGGGTTCGTAGGCCGCAAGCACATCCGCGACCGGCTTTTCCAGCGCCTTCAGGTTCGAGCGCAGAATTTCCTGCTTCACGATCAGCAACTGGCTCGGATGCATCGAAAACTCGGTGAGCCCGAGGCCGAGTAACAGACGCGTGACGGCGGGATCGCCCGCCATTTCCCCGCACACCGACACCGGCACGCCCGCGCGCTTCGCCTCGCGCAACGTGAACGCGATCAGGTTCAGCACCGCCGGATGCAGCGGATCGTAAAGATGCGCGACGCTGTTATCGGCGCGATCGATCGCGAGCGTGTACTGGATCAGATCGTTCGTGCCGATCGACAGAAAATCGAGCCGGCTCAGGAACAGCCGCACGGCGATGGCTGCCGCCGGAATCTCGATCATCGCGCCGACCTGAACCTGACGGTCGTACGCCACGCCTTCGTCGTCGAGTTGACGCTTCGCCTCGCGGATCAGATCGAGCGTCTGGTCGATTTCCTGTGCGTGCGCGAGCATCGGAATGAGAATCTTGGTCGGCCCGAACGCCGACGCCCGCAGAATGGCGCGCAGTTGCGTGATGAACATCTGCGGCTCGGACAGGCTCCAGCGGATCGCGCGCAAGCCCAGCGCGGGATTCGGCGCGGTTTCGTAGCCATCGCTTCCGGTCATGGAATCGAGCGGCTTGTCCGCGCCGACATCGATCGTGCGGATCGTCACCGGCTTGCCGTTCATCAACTCGACGGCGCGCTTGTATGCCTCGAACTGCTCCTCTTCCTCCGGCAACTGGTCCTTGTGATTCATGAAGAGGAATTCGGTGCGGAACAGGCCGACGCCCATCGCGCCCGCTTCGACGGCGACTTGCGCGTCTTCCGGCAATTCGATGTTCGCGCACAGTTCGATCTTCGTACCGCAGAGCGTCTGCGTCGGCGAGAATTTCAGGCGCTGGAGCTTGCGCTGTTCCAGCAGTTTCTCGCTCTGACGATACGAATACTCTTCGAGAACGATCGGCGCCGGATCGACGATCACGATGCCATGATCGCCGTCGACGATGATGAGATCGTTCTGGCGGATCAGCACGCTCGCCTGCTGCACGCCGACGGACGCCGGAATGCCGAGACTGCGCGCGACGATCGCCGTATGCGAGGTGCGGCCGCCGAGGTCGGTGACGAAGCCCTTGAACGCCTGCGTCTTGAACTGAAGCATGTCCGCCGGCGCGATATCGTGGGCGACGACGATCATTTCGTTGTGCCCGTTGCTGGCGGCCGTATGCACGACGAGCGACGCGGCCGTCGGCGCGCCGGCCAACGCTTTCAAAAGACGCTCGACGACCTGCTCGACATCCGCCTTGCGTTCGCGCAGATATTCGTCTTCGATCTCGTCGAAATAACCGCCGAGGATTTCCAGTTGCTCGGTGAGCGCCCACTCGACGTTGTAGCGGCGCGTGCGAATCAGGTCGATGGTTTCCTGCACGAGCATGGCGTCGTTCAGGATCATCGTATGGACGTTGATGAACGCGCCCATTTCGCTCGGCGCATCGGCGGAAAGGTCTTCGCGCAGCGCTTCGAGTTCGGCGAGGACGGCCGCCTGCGCCGCGTGGAATCGGGCGATTTCCGCGTCGATCTGATCCGGCTCGATCAGATAGTGGTCTACGTCGAGCGCCGCCGGCGCGATCAGATACGCGCGCCCAATGGCGATGCCGCGCGAGACGGGAATTCCATGCAGCGTGAAGGACACGCGCCCTCCTCTAGTTCTTTGAATGTCGCGGTCTGCCAGGCGCCCCCTCGACGGGCACAAACCGCGCGTCCATTATATGTTCGATCGTGCTCACAAGTCCCTGAACACCCGGTGACGACAGGGCCGGAACGGTTGCACGACGTTACGCGAAAGCGTGATGCGGATACGAAAAAGCCGCGTCGATGCGCGGCTTTTCACTGACGGACACTGCGGCGAAACGCTTACTGCCCTTCTCCGAATTTATCGGCGATGAGCGCGAGAATGGCTTGCATCGCTTCGGCTTCGTCTGCGCCTTCGGTTTCGATCGTCACCGTGCTGCCGATGCCCGCCGCCAGCATCATCACGCCCATGATGCTTTTCGCGTTGATCCGGCGCCCGTTGCGGCTCATCCAGATCTCGCATTGAAAATTGCCCGCCAGTTGTGTGAGCTTGGCCGAAGCGCGTGCGTGGAGCCCCAGCTTGTTCACGATTGTTGTTTCTTGTTGCAGCATGATGCTCCGAAGCGCTAGATGGATGAAATGAGCGGCGTCAGTGGCTGGCGGCCTTCGCGCTGATGAGATCGGCGCTCGCCGAGCATGCCGGATCGGGCGAGCCGGCGGCCTTCGTCGCGAGGGCGCAGGGGTTGAGCGGCGTGGACGAATCCAGTTCCTGGATGCCCTTCGAGCCGCCCTGAAGAATCTTTTCGGCGAGCGTGTCGAGCGGCGTCGCGCGGTAGCAGACGGCGCGCACGAGCATCGGCAGATTGCAGCCGGCGAGCACGCGCACATCGGTGTCGTGCAGGCTCGCCGCGATGTTCGCGGGCGTCGCGCCGAACACGTCGGTGAGCACGATCGCGCCGTTTTCTTCTTTCAGGCGATCGATTTCGGAGCGCGCGAACGCGCGAACTTCGACCGGATCGCAGTCGGGCATCACGTCGATGACGCCGATGCGCGCCGGCAAGCCACCGTAAATATGTGCGATGCACTCGCGTAGCGCGGTGGCGAAAGGTGCGTGCGCGATGATCAGAATGCCAGCCATGTCAGGAAATTGCCTCAGCGACAAATCAACGACGAAAAATCGGACAAATACGTCGGAGTTCGCTCGAAAGCGCGCGAGCGGCGCGGAACACAACTCTAAAGTGGATGCCGTTACAACGAAATCAACCGCCTTCCAGCTTCATTACCCCAAGCCTGCGCGTCGATGCTTAAGCGAACTTTAAGCGCACTTTTAGACGCGATCGCGCCCCAGAAACGCGGGCGCGGGAAAGTCAATTCTAACAGTCCCGCCGAGGTGAGTTTGGCGCGCTGTCCGCGCGCGTTTCGTTGGCTGGCAGACTCAGTGCGCCGCGCGCTCGAGCGCGTCGATAAACATGCCCGCAACGTCGAAGCCGGTCTGATCCATGATTTCGCGAAAGCACGTCGGACTCGTGACGTTGACTTCGGTGAGATAGTCGCCGATCGCATCCAGCCCGGCGAGCAGCAGGCCGCGCGCCTGCAGCACCGGCCCGAGCGTCTCGGCGATTTCGCGATCGCGCGCCGACAGCGGCTGCGCGCGCCCGAGCCCGCCCGCCGCGAGATTGCCGCGCACTTCGCTGCCCTGCGGAACGCGCGCCAGCGAATACGGCACCGGCTGACCGCCGATGACGAGAATGCGCTTGTCGCCATCCTTGATTTCGGGGATGAACTTTTGCGCCATCACCGTGCGCGCGCCGTCCTCGGACAACATCTCGACGATCGAGCCGAGATTCATCCCGTCCGCCTTCACGCGGAACACGCCCATGCCGCCCATGCCGTCGAGCGGCTTCAGGATCACGTCGCCGTGCTCGGCGTGGAAAGCGCGCAGGCGCGCGGCATCGCGCGTGACGAGCGTCGGCGTGACGAACTGCGGCCATTCCGCGATGGCGAGCTTCTCGGAATGATCGCGGATCGCCTGCGGCTTGTTGAAGATGCGCGCGCCGTTGCGCTCGGCGATCTCCAGCAGCCACGTCGCGTTCACGTATTCCAGATCGAACGGCGGATCCTTGCGCATCAGCACGGCGTCGAAATGCGTGAGCGGCAGATGCTCGGCCTGCTCGGCGGCATACCACGGCCAGCGGTCACTGTTGGCCTCGTCGCCGACGATCGCGATGCGCCGCGCGCTCGCCTCGACCTTCGTTCCGGTCCACGCGAGATGCTGCGGCTCGCACGCATAGAGCACGTGGCCGCGCCGCGCGGCTTCGGCCATCATCGCGTAGGTCGTGTCCTTGTAGATCTTGAAGCGATCGAGCGGGTCGGCGATAAAGAGGATGTTCATGACGATTTGCTAGTTCGGTGCGCGGCCTGCGAGCTTACCGCAAGCCGCGAACTCACACCTGAATGGCTTCAGGATCGGTCTTTTCGAGCTCGACCGATGCCGCCAGCAGCGCCAGCCGCGCCACCACGCCGTACATGTAGAAGCGGTTCGGCGGCGCGGCGCCGGGCTTCGCGTGCGTGTCGGGCAACGCCGTGTGCTCGAAGCCGAGCGGCACGAAATGCATGCCCGGCGCGTTGAGGTTCTGATCGCGCTCGCGCGAATCGTGCACGCGGTAAAACCCGCCGACGACATACCGGTCGATCATGTACACGACCGGCTCCGCGACCGCATTTTCCACGCGCTCGAACGTATGCACGCCTTCCTGCACGATCACGTCGTGAACTTGCAGGCCTTCCTTGGCGTCGTTCATCTTCGTGCGTTCGCGCTTGGTCAGCGCGGCGACTTCGCTCGCGTCGTGGACGGTCATCACGCCCTTTCCGTACGTGCCGGCATCCGCCTTGATGACGACATACGGACGCTCGCTGATGCCGTAGTCGCGATACTTCTTCGCGATCTTCTTGAGCACGCCGTCGATGGCTTCCGCGAGCGCTTGTTCGCCCGTGCGCGCTTCGTAATCGACGCCTTCCACATGCGCGAAGTACGGATTCACCATCCACGGATCGATCTCGACGAGCTTCGAGAACTTCTTAGCGACGTCGTCATAGCAGGAGAAATGGGTCGACTTGCGGCGCACCGCCCAGCCGGCGTGCAGCGGCGGCAGCAGATACTGCTCGTGCAGATTTTCCAGCACGGGCGGAATGCCGGCCGAAAGATCGTTGTTGAGCAGGATCGAGCAGGGATCGAAGTTCTTCAGGCCGAGGCGCCGCGGCGTGCGTTCGAGCGGCTCCAGCACGATTTTCTGGCCATCGGCGAGCGCGATGGTTACAGGACCGTGGATATTCTCGTCCAGCGTGCCGAAGCGGATGTTGAGCCCCGCTTGCCGCATGATGAGCGCGAGGCGCGCGACGTTCTCGAGATAGAACGCGTTGCGCGTATGGCGCTCGGGAATGACGAGCAGATTCTTCGCGTCCGGGCAGATTTTTTCGATGGACGCCATCGCTGCCTGCACCGCGAGCGGCAACACTTCCTGCGGCAGATTGTTGAAACCGCCGGGAAAGAGATTGGTGTCGACGGGCGCGAGCTTGAACCCCGCGTTGCGCAGATCGACGGAACAGTAGAACGGCGGCGTGTGCTCCTGCCATTCGAGCCGGAACCAGCGCTCGATGGCGGGCATGGCCTCGAGGATTTTCCGCTCGAGATCGAGCAGCGGGCCACTTAACGCCGTAACAAGGTGCGGAACCATGTATTACTCGCGGAAGAAGACAAAAGATTGTAGAGCAATTGCTTTGCCTAAATGGGTATCAACCGCCAATTGACAAGGTTTTGCGGCCCGCGCCGCGCCGCTTCCACGCACTTTTCCGCCTGTCGCTTCAATAGGTTTGGGCGCCGCCTTCGACGAAACCCGGACGGAAATGGCGCACCAAAAAAAATGCCCGCCATAAGGCGGGCGAAGTCGCTGCGCTCGTTCCTTGCTCGCAGCCTACGCGCTCTCGCGGCGCGCCGGTTGCGGCGTAAGACTTACTCGACGTGCTCGCCGTGCAGCGTGACGTCGAGACCTTCGCGTTCCTGTTCTTCCGTGACGCGCAGGCCCATGGTCATGTCGATGATCTTCAGCAAAACGAAGCTGACGACGCCGCTGTAGACGAGCGTGACGAGCACGCCCTTCGCCTGCACGAGCACGCTGCCGTCGAAGCCGCCGATGTCCTTCACCGCGAACACGCCCGTCAGCAGCGCGCCGATGATCCCGCCCACGCCGTGCACGCCGAACGCGTCGAGCGAGTCGTCGTAGTTGAACTTGTGCTTGAGCCACGTCGCCGACCAGAAGCAGACCACGCCCGCGACAATGCCGATCACGATCGCGCCCGTCACGCCGACGAAGCCCGACGCCGGCGTCACCGCCACCAGACCCGCAACCGCGCCCGAGATGATGCCGAGCACCGACGGCTTGCCCTTCGTGATCCACTCCGCGAACATCCAGCCGAATGCGGCGAACGCGGTGGCGATCTGCGTCGTGAGCATCGCGAAACCGGCACGGCCGTCAGCCGCCACTGCCGAACCCGCATTGAAGCCGAACCAGCCCACCCACAGCATCGATGCGCCGATCAGCGAGAGCACGAGGTTGTGCGGCGCCATCACTTCGCGGCCATAGCCGACGCGCTTGCCGAGCACGAGACAGCACATCAGACCCGCGATACCGGCGTTGATGTGAACCACCGTGCCGCCCGCGAAGTCGAGCACGCCAGCCGATGCGAGCCAGCCGGTAGGTTCCCAGACCATGTGCGCGATCGGCGAGTAGACGATCAGCGACCACAGCGCCATGAACACGAGCATCGCCGAGAACTTCATGCGATCCGCGAACGCGCCGGTAATGAGCGCCGGCGTGATGATCGCGAACGTCAGCTGGAATGCGAAATAGACCGACTCGGGGATCGTCACGGCCAGATGGCTGACGGTAAGCGTCGTCGCCTTGTCGCCCTTGATGTAGGCCATGCCGTGCAGGAACACGCGCGAGAAGCCGCCGAGGAACGAGCCGCCCGGCGTGAACGCGATGCTGTAGCCGACGACCGTCCAGAGGATCGTCACGAGACAGCAGATCGCGAAGCTCTGCATGACCGTCGCGAGCACGTTCTTCTTGCGGACCATGCCCGCGTAGAAGAGCGCGAGGCCGGGAATCGTCATGAACAGCACGAGCGCCACCGAAGTCAGCATCCACGCGGTGTCGCCGGAGCTGATCTTCGACGAATCGACCATGACCGGCTCGGTCGGTGCGGCCGGCGCGGCATCGGACGCGGCGGATGCGGCTTCTGCCGCCGATGCCGCCTGAGCCGACGACGCCATCGCCGTGTTGGCGCTTTCGGGCGCGCTTGCAGCGGGTGCCGAGGCTGCGGCCGGAGCGGACGCATCCTGGGCGAGAGCGGTGCCGACATTCGCGCCGATCAGCGCGCCCGCCACCAACAGTGACATCAAAAAGTTACGCATTCTTCTGGTTCCTCTTATCGCCAATTTCTTGTTAGAGCGCGTCGGCGCCGGTCTCGCCGGTGCGGATGCGGATCACCTGTTCGATTGAGGTGACGAAGATCTTTCCGTCACCGATTTTTCCCGTGCGTGCGGCGCGTTCGACGGCTTCGATCGCCTGATCGACGATGTCGTCCGAGACGGCCGCCTCGATCTTCACTTTCGGCAGAAAGTCGACGACGTACTCCGCGCCCCGATACAGCTCGGTGTGCCCCTTCTGTCGGCCAAAGCCTTTCACCTCGGTCACGGTGATGCCCGAGACGCCGATGGCCGAGAGCGCTTCACGCGCTTCGTCCAGCTTGAACGGCTTGATGATTGCGGTAATGAGCTTCATGTATCCCTCGCTGTGGTGTGCTGATCCTTCGATGCCGTCCATTGAAGCGTGCAGAAAAGGTCGCGCCACTTATGCAACTCGTATGCCATGCGAGCATCCATGCGGCTTTGCGCGATTTCGCGAAACAATCGCACGAAGGGTCGGCCGAACGGCTAACGCGGGCCGCGCGTGCTGGCGTCGGGGTAGGTTCATTGCTAGAGTGGTCCAGAGGTCCCGCAAAAAGGGGCATGGGCGGACAACGCGAGCGCGCGGCGGCGCTAAAATCGCGGCGCCTCAAAGGTGCTTCGACGCGCGTTCGCGCATTCGGCGGCGCGCACCAATATCGAACATTCGATAATTCGGGGCACTGACCTAACAATGAATGCACTTTTTTTGTGCAAGAAGGGAGAAACGATGAAGCAGCCCAACGACGTTTTCAACGATTTGCAGCAGAAGATGAGCGATCTCTTCAAGAATTCGCCCGCGAAAGACGTCGAACGGAATATGAAGGCGATGCTCTCGCAAGGCTTTTCGAAGCTCGATCTCGTGACGCGCGAGGAATTCGACACGCAGACGCAAGTGCTCGTCCGCACGCGCGCTCGTCTCGAAGAACTCGAAAAGCGCGTCGCGCAGCTGGAGCAGCGTCTCGCGGGCGGAAATACGGCCGCGCAGGACTGAGGCGCCAGCACTGCCTATCGCGTACCTCGGCTAGCGAGCCGTGAGTTTCTAGTTTTATTGCCGGCGCGGTCCATGCGCCGTTTCAGGTGAAATCATGTCGCTTGCCGTGGTACGCAGCCGCGCGCCCGCTCCTGGGCGCGCGCCCGAAGTCGTCGTCGAAGTCCATCTCGCCAACGGGTTGCCGTCGTTTTCCATCGTCGGTCTGCCCGATCTCGAAGTCCGCGAAAGCCGCGAGCGCGTGCGCGCCGCGCTGCAGAACTGCGGCTTCGATTTCCCCGTCCGCAGAATCACCGTCAATCTCGCACCCGCCGATCTACCGAAGGAAAGCGGCCGCTTCGATCTGCCGATCGCGCTCGGCATTCTGGCCGCGAGCGGACAGATTCCGGCTGCAGCGCTCGAACATCGCGAGTTCGCGGGCGAGCTTTCGCTGACCGGCGCGCTGCGTCCGATGCGCGGCGCGTTCGCAATGGTCTGCGGCGCGGCGCGCCACTATGCATCGATGCGCGATGCAGCCCCGCCAATCCCCGAAATCTACGTGCCGCTCGCAAGCGCGGCGGAAGCGGCGCTCGTGCCGGGCATCGAGGTCTTCGGCGCGGCGGACTTGCCCACGCTCTGCGCGCATCTGAACGATGTCCCCGGCGCCCGTCTGCGACCCGTGCAAGCCGCTCCGCTTCCCTCGACAGCCGCGCCGTCCGCGGATCTCGCCGATGTCATCGGCCATCCCGCCGCCCGCCGCGCGCTCGAAGTGGCGGCTGCGGGTGGTCATCATCTGCTGATGGTCGGTCCGCCCGGCGCGGGCAAGTCGATGCTCGCCGCGCGCCTGGCCGGCCTGCTCCCGCCGATGAACGACGACGAAGCGCTCACCTCCGCCGCGATCCTTTCGGCGAGTTCGCTCGGCTTTACGCCCGAGCAGTGGCGGCGACGGCCGTTCCGCGCGCCGCATCATTCGGCGAGCGCGGCGGCGCTCGTCGGCGGGCGCAATCCGCCGCAGCCAGGCGAGATCACGCTCGCGCATCTCGGCGTCCTGTTTCTCGACGAGCTGCCCGAATTCGACCGAAAAGTGCTGGAAACCCTGCGTGAGCCGCTCGAAGTCGGCCAGATCACGATTTCGCGCGCCGCACAGCAGGCGGAATTTCCGGCGGCCTGCCAGCTCGTCGCCGCGATGAATCCATGTCCGTGCGGCTGGCGCGGCGACCCGAGCGCGCGCTGCCGCTGCTCGCCCGATGTCGCCGCGCGTTATCTGCGCAAGCTGTCGGGTCCGCTGATGGATCGCATCGACATTCAGATCGAGTTGCCGGCGCTCTCGCCCGCGGAACTGTCGGCGCGCGGCACCGAGCGCGGCGAGTCGAGCGCCGTCGTCGCGGCGCGGGTCGCGGCGGCCCGCGACATACAGACGCAGCGTCAGGGCAAGATCAACCGCGATCTCGACGGCCGCGAAGCCGACGCCGTCTGCCGCCCCGATTCCGCCGGCGAAGCCTTGCTGCGCGCTGCGGGCGAGCGCTTCGGCTGGTCCGCGCGCGCGTACTACCGCGTGCTGAAGGTCGTGCGGACGATCGCGGATCTCGCCGGCGCCGATATGCCCGACGCGTCCCATGTCGCGGAAGCCGTTCAGTACCGCCGGGCGCTGTCGATCGCCTGAAGCCAGCGCGGACGCGGGGTGGTCCACGCGATGCTAAGCGGAAAATTACTTGTCAAGACTTGACTTATGCACACTGAAGCGATCCGGGGCGGTCCTTCGTCTGATCAAACCCCGGTTTTGGCCACATTTCACAGACCATTGATTTTATTGAATTATTTAACTTGCCGCGAACGAAGGCAAACTAACGTAAACCGCATGAGTCGGGCTTTTGAGCGCTACCACACACTGTTTTCCACAAAGTTATCCACAGACATTGTGGATAGCGCAAAAAGTCCATATGAATCCGAGAATTAGCGCGTAAACTTCTGAAGGAACTTCGGCTATTTCCGACACACTAAGACACTTCTTAAGTTAGTGCCTGCAGAATTCGAGGCCTTCCTCTAAAACAGTTTGAAGGACGAAAAGAACTGCTCGGCCTGCTCGGTCGGCGTCGTCTTGTCTGACACGATCGCCAGTTGATAGACGTGCGCGCCGCGCGCCACGAAGCGCGCGTGAATCGTCCGCGACTCGCGCTTCTCCCCCCCTTCGCCCTTCACCTCGATCTCGCTGCCCAACACGCGTCCGCCCGCCGCGAGGTCGATCTGCGTCGCACGCGCCTCGGGCTTCGCATTCACGTTGCGCGCGAGACCTTGCTGGAGGAAATCGAGTGTCGCGCGCTGCAATTGCGGATCGGCGCTCGGCAGCACGACCGTGCCGACGGCGAACACGGCGTCGCCGGCTTCTGCGGTCTGCATGCGCATCGTCATCGACCGGCCTGCGATGTCGATCTTGCGCTCCTCGGAACGCGGCTTCGCGGGCAGCGTCACTTCGTAGCCGTCGTCGTTGTTCGTCACGGTGCGCCAGTCGTATGAGGGCGTGCACGCGAGCAATGCGCCGCATGTGACAGTTGCGCACATCAGCTTGTTGGCGGAAGCAATATTCGGAAGAAAGCGCGCGGCCGCGCGCCGCAAACGGACAGGAAACACGGGGAAAACTCGTTTCATGAGGAATCGCTGCGTGAAAACCATCATTATCGCGCTGCGATGCCGGGCTTATCGGCGCGTCACGAACGCATCCCGAAATTGGCGCTAAAATACGCAGCAGTCTCCGTTCCGTTCGCCGGAGCGCCATCCGAGGTTCCCATGTCCCAAGCCACGCAAGAAACATCCACGCGCGCGAAGAGTCCGCTGCGTTACATCGTGATGGCGCTCGTCGCGGGCGTGATCGCCTGCACCGGGTATTTCGCCTTCGGCGGCCAGCAGAAAGTGCCGGACGCGACCTTCACGCTGCTTTCGGGACAGAAGATTTCGACGTCGGGCGATCTGAAGGGCAAGGTCTATCTCGTCAATTTTTGGGCGACGAGCTGCGAGACATGCATGAAGGAAATGCCGCAGATGATCGACACGTACAACAAATTCAAGGGCCGCGGCCTGGAGTTCGTCGCGGTCGCGATGAACTACGACGCGCCGATGTACGTCAACAACTACGCGCAGACGCGCAAGTTGCCGTTCAAGGTCGCGATGGACGACGGCAGCGCCGCCAAGCAGTTCGGCAACGTGCAACTGACGCCGACGACCTTCGTCATCGACAAGAACGGGAAGATTTTGAAGCGCTATGTCGGCGAGCCGACGTTCGCGGAACTGGATCAACTGCTCGACAAGGCGCTCGGTTCGGCCTGAACGCCTTTACGCAAACACGCAGCCCGCTGGCGACAACCAGCGGGCTTTTTTATCGCTCGGACGAATCGCCTTTCACGACGATTCCGTATCGCTTGATCTTCTCGTACAGCGTCGCCTTGCCGAGCTGCAGCCGATCCGCCGCCACCGCGACCGCGCCGCCGCACTGCTCCAGCGCCTGCCCGATCACCGCGCGCTCGAACTGCTCGGTGCGTTCCTTGAGCGATTGCGTCGATGTGTCGAGCGCCGCCGCCGCACCGCTGTCGTCGAGAATGCCGAGCACCATGCGATCCGCCGCGTTGCGCAACTCGCGCACGTTGCCCGGCCAGTCGCGCTGCATCAGTTCGGCGCGCTGACGATCCGTGATGAGCGGCGCGGGCCGCTCGTAGCGCACGGCCGCATCGAGCAGAAAATGCTCGAAGAGCGGCACGATATCTTCGCGCCGCTCGTTGAGCGGCGGCAGCGTGATCGTCACCACGTTCAGCCGATACAGCAAGTCGCGTCGGAACGTGCCATCGGCGACGAGTTCGTTCATGTCGCCCTTCGCCGCCGCGACGACGCGCAGATTCGCGCGCACCGGCTGATTCGAGCCGAGCCGCTCCAGCACGCCGTCCTGCAATACGCGCAGCAGTTTCACTTGCAATGACAGCGGCATGCTCTCGATTTCATCGAGAAAGAGCGTGCCGCCCGACGCGTGTTCCAGCTTGCCGATACGCCGCTTCTGCGCGCCCGTAAACGCGCCTGCCTCGTAGCCGAACATCTCCGATTCGAACATCTGCTCCGGCAGCGCGCCGCAATTCACCGCGATGAACGGCTTGTCGCGACGCGGCGACATGTCGTGCAGGCTGCGCGCGATGAGTTCCTTGCCCGCGCCCGTATCGCCGTTGATGAGCACGGAGGCATCCGTCGGCGCGATGTTCGCGATCAGCCGGCGCACCTGCTCGATCGCGAGACTGCGCCCGATGATGCGGCTCTGCCCCGCGCCCGCCAGCTCGCGCCGCAGCGCCTGGTTCTCGAGCACGAGCGTGCGGCGCTCCAGCGCGCGGCGCACCGCTTCGATCAGGCGCTCGGACGCGAACGGCTTTTCGATGAAGTCGTAGGCGCCGTCGCGCATCGCCTGCACGGCCATGGAGATGTCGCCGTGGCCGGTGACGAGAATTACCGGCACTTCGGGCGCACGCTCGCGGCATTGCGCGAGCAGATCGAGGCCGCTCGCGCCGGGCAAGCGGATATCGCTCACGATCACGCCGGGGAAACTCGCGTCGATCGCGCGCGCGGCGGATTCGACGCTGCCGTGCCCGATCACGTCGAAGCCCGCGAGTTGCAGGCTCTGCACGCTCGCGCGGCGCACGAGTTCGTCGTCCTCGATGAAGATCACCTGCAAACCGGTGGTCATGTGTTGCTCCAACTGTGTTTTCAAGCGCGCCGCAAAGTCAGCACGAACTCCGCGCCGTGCGAATGATCGGCGTCCGCCTGCGTGCCGCCTTCGGGACCGTCCGCGACGATCGGCGCCTCGCGATTGCGCGCGACGAGCGTGCCGCCGTAATCGCGCGCGATCGCCGATGAAATCGCAAGCCCGAGGCCCAGTCCCTGCCCCATTTCCTTCGTCGTGAAGAACGGCTCGAAGAGTTTCGGCAGCGCATCGACGGGAATGCCGGGACCATTGTCGCGCACGATGAGCTCGATCGTATCCGCGTGGCCATTCAGTTCGATGACGATGCGCGGCCTGTCGCACGACGCGACCGCATCGAGCGCGTTGCCGATCAGGTTGATGAGCACCTGCTCCAGCCGCAAGTCCTCGCAACGCACGAAGATCGGCGCGCTGCCTTCGGCGAGTTCCGGCGCGATATCGATGACGACGTTCTTCATGCGCGGACGCAGCATCGAGAACACTTGGCGCAGCGCCCGCGCGACGTCGGCGCGCGCATTCTTCGGCCGCGCCTTCGTGACGAACAACTTCAGCTGATTCGTGATGTTGCCCATGCGCTCGGTCAGCGACGCGATCGCTTCGAGATTCTCGCGCGCCGCCGCCTGATCGCCGCGATCGATCAGCACGCGAGTGTTGTCGGAAAAACTGCGCAACGCGGCGAGCGGCTGATTCAGTTCATGCGTGATGCCCGCCGCCATCTGGCCGAGCGCGGCGAGCTTGCTCGCCTGAATGAGCTCGTCGTGCGCGGCGCGCAGATCCTGTTCGGCGCGCGTGCGCTCGTTCACTTCCTTCGTGAGTTGCGCGTTCGCTTCCGATAAATCCGCCGTGCGCTCCGCGACGCGTTGATTCAATTCGGCATACGCGGTCTGCAACATCTCCCGGCTGCGGATCATCTCGCGCACGCGCGCGCGCCGCATGCGCCAGTAGAACGCGAGCAGGCACAGCGAGACGAATACGAGCGCGGTGACGATGACCGCGATCTGCGCGCCGCTCTCGACGGGATCGAGCGCGGCCATCGTGATCAGTTGCCAGTCGGGTTCGCCGATGGAGCGATGCGTCGCGAGAAACGCCGGCGCATGGTGTCCGTCTCGCCCGCCGCCGCCGACGCGCACGATCTGCGCGCCGCCCTCGAGCGTCTTTACGACAGTCATCGGCAGCGGCGTGATCGCCTGTTGCGCGTATTGGCGCGTCGCATAGACGGACGCCTCGACGTTCTGCGGCAGCGGCCGCACCGTGTGATATTTCCACGCGGGCACGGACGAGAGAAAGATGACGCCGTGATCGTCGGTGACGATGAGCGGCTCGGATGCATCCGCGCCTTGCAGCCATTCGAGATTCAGCTTCACGACCGCGACGCCGATGATCTCTTTCGTGCCCTCGCGATAGACCGGTTGCGAGATGTAGTAGCCGGGCTCGGTCGAGATCGTCCCGATGCCGAAGAAACGGCCGGTGCTGCCCTTCATCGCGTCGATGAAATACGGCCGGAAGTTGTAGTCCACGCCGACGAAACTGTCCGTCGCGTTCCAGTTGCTCGCGGCAACCGCGATGCCGTTTGCGCGGATCAGATACGTGACGGTGGCGTGCGAGCGCGCGTTGAGGTCTTCGAGATAACGGTTCGCGCGCTCGACGTTCGCACGATCCGGATGATCGAGCGCGTCCTGCACGACCGGATGCCGCGACAGCAGATAAGGCAGATATTCGTAGCGGTCGAGCGTGCTCTTGAGCGTGTTCGTCGTGCGATCGACGCGCGCGGCGGCGTTGAGCCTCAACTCGTCGATGCCGCTTTGCCACGCGAGATGCCACGTGAGCGCGCAGCACGCCACGAGCGCGGCGAAAAGCGCGAAGAACACGACGATGCGGCGCGACACGTGAGCAGATTCCCGCGAAAGAGGATCTGCCATTGTGTCATAGGCTTGTGGCGAATCAGGCGCCGGAAACGACTGCGGCGAAGCACTCGCGGACTGAGGCTTCGCCGCTTGCATGATCGCTTCCGGCTTCAGTGCGGATTCAGACCGACTTCGCTTCTTCGGCGTCGGTCACGTCGACGTCGCGCGACAACGCCGCCTTCAGCTTGCTGCGATCCAGCTCCTTCTCCCATGCCGACACGACGACCGTCGCCACGCCGTTACCGACGATGTTCGTCAGCGCGCGGCATTCCGACATGAAGCGGTCGATGCCGAGAATCAGCACCATGCCCGCGAGCGGAATCGTCGGCACGACGGCGAGCGTCGCGGCCAGTGTGATGAAGCCTGCGCCGGTCACGCCGGAAGCGCCCTTCGACGTGAGCATCGTCACGGCCAGCAGCGTCAGTTGCTGGCCCCACGAGAGATCGGTGTTGGTCGCCTGCGCGATGAACAGCACGGCCATCGTCATGTAGATGTTGGTGCCGTCGAGGTTGAACGAGTAGCCTGTCGGCACGACGAGACCCACGACCGAACGCGAGCAGCCGAGCTTTTCGAGCTTGAGCATCAGTTGCGGCAGCGCGGCTTCCGACGACGACGTGCCGAGCACGATCAGCATTTCTTCCTTGATGTACGCGATGAACTTCAGGATGTTGAAGCCCACCATGCGCGCAATCGCACCGAGCACCACGACGACGAAGACGATCGACGTCAGATAGAACGTGCCGATGAGCTTGAGCATCGGCAGCAGCGAACCGATGCCGTACTTGCCGATGGTAAACGCCATCGCGCCGAACGCACCGATCGGCGCGAGCTTCGTGATGATGCCGACCATGCCGAACAGGATGCTCGACAGACCTTCGATGAACGTCGTCACGACCTTGCCGCGCTCGCCGATATGCGCGAGCACCGCGCCGAACAGGAGCGCGATCAGCAGGATCTGGAGGATTTCGCCCTGCGCGAACGCCGACACCAGCGTGTCCGGGATGATGTGCAGGAAGAAATCGACCGTGCTCTGGCCGTGCGCCTTCGTCGCGAAGGAATCGACGGCCTTGTGGTCGAGCGTCGAAGGATCGACGTTGAAGCCGACGCCCGGCCGCAGGAGGTGCGTCGCGGCGAGACCGAGGATCAGCGCGAACGTCGACACGACTTCGAAGTACAGCAGCGCCTTGCCGCCGACGCGGCCGACCTTCTTCATGTCTTCCATGCCGGCGATGCCGGTCACGACGGTACAGAAGATGATCGGGCCGATGACCATCTTGATGAGTTTGATGAACCCGTCGCCGAGCGGCTTCATGTCGGTGGCGAGCGAGGGATAGAAGTGCCCGAGCGCGATGCCGATGATGATCGCGACGATCACCTGCACGTACAGGACTTTATGGATGGGTTTTTTCACGATGTTTCCAGGCGATAACAAGCAGTTGGCGGAAGTACGGCCAGCGGCGAGCGTTGACGCGGGGCGGGCGTGTGTGGGCACGTCTGAACGCGTCGATGGGCGATAGCCGCTTCGTCGACGGATCAGGGACGTTTGGATGCGAGAGGGGTCATCGGCTTGTCTCCTTGACTTTTATGGGCGGCTCATGGGCCGTGCCGTTTGTATCGCAAGGGCAATGCCAGGTTTAAGTTTCGCTTAAGCCGATGATTCTATGGGAGTTTTCTGAGCGGCTGGCGGCTTCGAATCCGGGATTCCGGAAATCCGGAATGCGGGCGTCCGGGGTTCTGGACGGTTAGCGCCTCGATTACGAGAAACAAAAAACCCACCGTCTCCGGTGGGCTTTCTCTCAGCGGAAGGGCGAAACCGGCGTCAAACCACGCCCGCCCCATGCGCCTGCACATCCGCGTGATAGCTCGAGCGCACCATCGCGCCGACCGCCGCGTGCGTGAAGCCCATCTTGTACGCCTCTTCCTCGTACATCTTGAAGGTATCCGGATGCACGTACGCCCGCACCGGCAGATGATGCTCCGAAGGCTGCAGATACTGCCCGATCGTCAGCATGTCGACGTCGTGGGCGCGCAGGTCGCGCATCACCTGAAGAATTTCCTCTTCCGTTTCGCCGAGACCCACCATCAGGCCCGATTTCGTCGCGACTTCCGGATGCAGCGCCTTGAAGTCCTTCAGCAGCTTCAGCGAATGGTGATAATCCGAACCCGGGCGCGCTTCCTTGTAGAGACGCGGCACCGTTTCGAGGTTGTGGTTCATCACATCGGGCGGCGCGGCGGTCAGAATGCCGATCGCGCGATCCAGACGCCCGCGGAAGTCCGGCGTCAGAATTTCGATGCGCGTTTCCGGCGAATGCTCGCGAACCTGCCTGATGCACTCGACGAAGTGCGCGGCGCCGCCATCGCGCAGATCGTCGCGATCGACGGACGTGATCACCACGTATTTCAGCTTCAGCGCGCCGATGGTGCGCGCGAGATTCAGCGGCTCGTCGGCGTCCAGCGGATCGGGGCGGCCGTGTCCGACATCGCAGAACGGGCAGCGGCGCGTGCACTTGTCGCCCATGATCATGAACGTCGCGGTGCCCTTGCCGAAGCATTCGCCGATGTTCGGGCAGCTCGCTTCCTCGCAAACCGTATGAAGACTGTGCTCGCGCAGGATCTTCTTGATCTCGTTGAAGCGCGAGTTGCCCGTCGCGGTGCGTACGCGAATCCACTCCGGCTTCTTCAGCTTCTCGATCGGAATGACCTTGATAGGAATGCGCGATGTCTTCGCCTGTGCCTTCTGCTTTGCAGTGGCGTCGTAAGCGGTGGGCGACGAAGCAGAAGCGGCGGTGTCGCCAGCCAGGTTTGCGGTTGCGTCAGTCATTCGGTCGATCCGGTTGTTGCAGCGGCAATTGCGGGGAGGCCGCCGATTTGAAGTGCCAGCCGTTCGGCCAGCACGAGAGCTACGTCGCGCCAGTCGGCCGCGACGCCGAGCGTCGCCATGTCGACCGTTTCGAGCCCCGCGTAGCCGCACGGGTTGATTGCGAGGAACGGCTGCAGGTCCATTCGCACATTGAGGCTCACGCCGTGATAACTGCAGCCGTTGCGAATCTTGAGTCCGAGCGCGGCGATCTTCGCGCCTTCATGCGCCTGCGTACGATCGTTCGCGCCTTGAGGATGCCGCGCCACGTAAATGCCCGGCGCGCCGGCCTTGCGGTCGGTCGCGAGATTATACGTCGCGAGGGTTTCGATAACGGCCTCTTCGATGCGCCGCACTAGCTCGCGCACCATGAGCTTGCGGCGGCGCAGGTCGATCAGCAGATAAGCGACGATCTGCCCCGGCCCGTGATACGTGATCTGTCCGCCCCGATCCACCTTGACGAGCGGAATGCCGCTTTCGGCGAGCAGCAGATGCGCCGGATCGCCCGCGAGACCGAGCGTGAAGACGGGCGGATGCTCGACGAGCCAGATTTCGTCCTGTGTTTCGGGCGTGCGGGCGTCGGTGAAGGCGCGCATCGCGTCGAAGCTCTGGCTGTACGGTTCGAGACCGCGCCAGCGCAACGCGACCGGAAAGTCACCGGAACTGAGCACGGTGGCGGGCGCGTCGTGGATTGCTTGTGGGATGGCGAGCGGTGTAGCGGACATGGTGCCGGTAGTTTACCGAAATAGCCCCATGCCCGCCGATGGTGAATTCGCATGCCTTCGATGGCAAATGCGAATACTTGAGGGTCAGACGGTTCTCCATCCGGAGCGCAACCGCTGCGCGAGACGCTCGATGCGCGTCGAAACCCAGTGCATCGCGCGTTCGTCGCAGCGCGGCAGGATCGTGAAGACGACATAGGCCGGACGGTCGCCCTCGACGGAAAGCCAGAGCCGCTCGCGCTCGCGCAGCTTGAGATTGTCGCCGGGCACGAGCCAGTAATCCTCGATGTCGTTGCTTCGCGTCGCCCAGACGGGACTGCCGTGGACCATGAGACGCGTGCCGCGCGCAATTCTCATCGGCACGGTTTCGCCGGGCTTGATTTCGAAGGTGACGCTTGTTGATATTTCTCGCATGATCCACTCCGCCAAGGGAACGTTTCGATGACTACAATCCTAGGCGTGACAAGGCATCAGGCAAAACGATCAATTTTCACTGCTATGTGAGCTGTATTGACAACGACACCGCCGACAATCCATATGGACCTCCGCCAGCTTCCCGCCCTGAACGCGCTGCGCGCCTTCGAAGCCGCCGCCCGTCACGAGAGCTTTTCCCGCGCCGCCGACGAGCTTTTCGTCACGCACGGCGCGGTCAGTCATCAGATTCGCGCGCTGGAGTCGGAGCTCGGCGTGTCGCTGTTCGCGCGCGACGGCAAACGCGTGCGTCTCACCGATCGCGGCCGGCAGTACGCGGCGGAAGTGCGCTCGGCGCTCGTCGCGCTGGCGGAATCGACGCGCCGCATCCGCTCCGGCGATCGCGACCGGCGGCTGATCGTATCGACGATTCCGTCGTTTTCCGCCCGCTGGCTGACGCCGCGCGTCGGCAGATTCATCGAGCAGCATCCGGATATCGATCTCGAACTGCTGACGACCGCCTCGCTCATCGATTTCAACCGCGACGACGCGGACGTGGCGCTGCGTTTCGGCTACGGAAAGTACGCGGGTCTGCACACCGAGGAATTGCTCGACGAGGTTTTTTTCCCGGCGTGCTCACCGAACTTTCGCGGCGGCGCGCTGCCCCGCGTGCCGCGCGATCTGGAAAAGCTGCCGCTTCTGCGCTCGGACGACGAGCTCTGGCGCCCGTGGTTCGACGCCGCGGGACTCACCGATCTGCCCGAACCGAAGCGCGGCGTCTTGTATGAGGATTCGTCGAATTTGCTGCAGGCGGCGATCGACGGTCAGGGCATCGCGCTCGTGCGCCGCTCGCTCGCGATGCAGGAAATCATCGCGGGACGGCTCGTGCGGCTTTTCAATGTCGAAGGGCCGAGTCCGTGGAAGTATTACTTCGTGTGCCCGACCGCGCTGCTTCAGACGAAGCGCGTCCACGCGTTCAGGGAGTGGGTTTTCGAGGAAGCGGAGCAGTTCAGGCTGCTCTACGAGCGCACGCCGGCGGTGTGCGATGCGCCCGCGGGCAAGATCAAAGCACTACCTTGACCATCGGATGGCCGGTGAGCGCGCGATAGATATCGTCGAGATGCGCGCGATTCTGCGCGCGCACGGTGCAGGTGAGACCGGTGTAGTTGCCGCCCGAAGACGGGCGCGACTCCACACGCGACGCGTCGAAATCCTTGTCGAAAGCCTTGAGCACATCGACGATCGTGTCGTGGAATTCCGGATGCGTCTTGCCCATCACCTTGATCGGGAAATCGCAGGGAAAATCGAACAGCTCGTCGGCGCTGTGCTTGGCGCTGTCGGTCGGATCGGTGGCTTGTGGCTTGTCAGTCATGACTTTCTCCTTCACTTGCCGCGCTTGGCCTCTTCGGCGAACTCGCGCGCTTTGGCCCGCTGGTAGGCGTCGTACAGTGCAGCATAGACCGGTCCGGGGCGGCCGTCGCCGACGCTCTTGCCGTCGAGCGTCGTGACCGGCATGACTTCTTTCGTCGCCGAGCTGATCATGACTTCGTTCGCCGAACGCAATTCTGCTTCGGTGATGTCGCGCTCCTCGAACGCGATACCCGCCTCGCGCGCCAGTTCCTCGATGAGCCCGTAGCGGATGCCTTCGAGAATGCGCGGTCCGCGCGGCGCGCCCAGCAGCGTGCCGCCCTTCACGATCCACACATTTGAGGACGAACCCTCGGTAAGCAAGCCGTCGCGCAACTGAATGGTTTCGAGCGCGTCGTTTTCGGCGGCGTGCTGCGCCATCAGCACGTTGCCGAGCAACGACACCGATTTGATGTCGCAATGCAGCCAGCGTTTGTCTTCGGCGGTGACGGCGACCGCGCCGCGCGCGCGATCCGCCGCGCTCGGGAACACGAGCTGGCCGAGCATGACGAACACGGTCGGCACGATTCCCGCCGGGAACGCGTGCCCGCGCCGTTTGGCGACGCCGCGCGTCACCTGGATGTAGACGAGCGCATCGCCCGCGCCGGCGTTCTCCGCGATGACGCGATCGATCAGCGCGCGCCAGCCGGCGTCATCGAACGGATTGCCGATGCGAATCTTGCCGAGACTGCGATCGAGCCGCGCGAGATGCTGCTTCAGGCGGAACGGCAGACGCGCGCCGTCGGCTTGCGCGTAGAGCGGCACGACTTCGTACACGCCGTCGCCGAAGATGAAACCGCGATCGAGCACGGGAATGCGCGCTTCGGAAAGCGGTCCCCACTCGCCGTTCAGATAGACCGTCGGATCGAATGCTTCGGCTTGGCTCATCACAGGCTCCTTACTTACGCTTTTGCCACCAGAGCAGCGCCGAATCCCACAGGCGGCCGAAGATGCCCGCTTCCGGCACATCCTGCAACGCGACGAGCGGGAACTGCGCGACTTCCTTGCCATCGGCCATCATCTTGACGCTGCCGATCTGCTGGCCCTTCTTGATCGGCGCGACGATCAGATTGTCGTGCGTGACCGTTGGCTTGACCTTCTCGCCCAGGCCCTTCGGCACGGTGATGTACTGATCCGTCGTGACGCCCGCCTGCACGTTGTCGGCCGCGCCCTTGTACACGCGCGGCGAATCGATCACCTGATTCGCCTTGTACAGACGCAGCGCGTCGTACGCGGTGTAGCCGTAGTTCAGCATCTTCAGGCTGTCCTGCACGCGGTTGTGCTCTTTCGGCTCGCCCATCATCACGGCGACGAGGCGGCGGCTCGCGTCGGGCACGCCGACGAGCGAACGCTTCGCGGTCGCGATCAGGCAGTAGCCGGCGGCCTTCGTGTGGCCGGTCTTGAGGCCGTCGACGGTCGGATCGAGCCACAGCAGGCGATTGCGGTTCGGCTGCTTGATCTTGTTGTACGTGAAGTCCTTCACCGAGAAGATGCTGTAGTACTCGGGGAAGTCGCGGATCAGGCGCGTCGACAGCACGGCGAGATCGCCCGCGGTCGTGTAGTGCTGCGGATCGGGCATGCCGTTCACATCGGCGAAATTCGTGTGCGTCATGCCGATGCGCTTCGCCGCCGCGTTCATCAGCGTGACGAAGTTGCCTTCGCTGCCGCCGACGAGTTCCGCGAGCGCGATGGCCGCGTCGTTGCCCGACTGCACGATCATGCCGTACACGAGATCGTGCACGGTGACGGGCTTGTTCGCCTCGATGAACATGCGCGACTCGTCGGTGCGCACGCGGCGCACGGCCTCGCTCGGCATGACGGTCTGATCCATGTTGATCTTCTTCGACTTCAACGCATCGAAGACGAGATACGCGGTCATCAGCTTGGTGAGCGATGCCGGCTCGACGCGCTCATCGGGATTGCCCGAGGCGAGCACCTGATTGCTGGTGGCGTCGACGAGCACCCACGAACGGGCCGTCACGTCGGGCGGCGGAACCTGGGCGAAAGCGCTCGCCGCCGCCAGCACGGCGGGCAGAACGAAAACGGCTTTTGCGGAAACGGAAACGGAAGGAAAAGACAGGCCGGAAGGGACAAAGCGCATAGGATCGATCGGCGGAAAAAGCACGCTGCGACGATGACGATCGAGGATCGGATGATCGGCGAAGCACGGGTTGAACAGGCTGACCGTCGCTGTCGGTCGGGCATTTCGCCAGGACAGCGGCACGCGCGGCGCCGCGGCGAAAAGCGCTCGTTCGACAGACGGACGCAAAAACGGTTCTCAGAAGCCGGGGTTTCGACGGCCGCGATACGTCGAATGCAACGTCGCGCGGCCGGAATCCGTGAAAAAATTCTGCGCCATTATACGCGCGGGCCGCTTCCGTTTTCCTTGGAATCTGCGCGGTTGCCGCTCGTTTTAACGTTTTTCAGGCTGCGCTTAGCCGCTTTTGCCGATCGATGACGAGCGATGCGCTCAACGCCACGCGTCGACGATCACGCGCTTCAGGATATGCAGCTTGCGATGGAAGAAATGCTCGCCGCCCGGAATCACGACGACGGGCAGTTCCTGCGGCCGCGCCCAGTCGTAGACGGATTGAATCGGCACGGTGTCGTCGACTTCGCCGTGGATCACGAGCGTCGTGTCGGGCACGGGCGCGACTTCCCAGCGGCTCGCCGCCGTGCCGACGAACACCATGCGCTCGATGTCCTTGCCGGCATCACGCATGCGCTTCGCGACGTGCGACAGCACGAAGGTGCCGAACGAAAAGCCCGCGAGCACGATCGGCACGTCCGCCTGACCCGGCTGCGCGCGCATGTGATCGATCAGCGCGAGCAGATCGTCCTGTTCGCCGATGCCGTTGTCATGCTCGCCGCCCGTCTGCCCGACGCCGCGAAAGTTCGAACGATACGTCGTGTAGCCGAGCTGGACGAACGTGCGCGCGAGCGTCTGCGCGACCTTGTTGTCCATCGTGCCGCCGAAAAGCGGATGCGGATGCGCGACGAGCGCGATGCCGCGCGGCGCGCTGTCGGTCTTGTCGAGCGCGCATTCGATCTTGCCGACCGGACCGTCGATGAGAAACTTTTCGGTTTGCGCGTTCATGCGGGTTGATCGATCAGAAGACGTTCGACGATTTTGCCGTTGGCGAGATGCGAATCGACGATCTCGTCGATGTCGGTTTCATCGACATACGTGTACCAGGTGCCTTCCGGATACACGACCACGACCGGCCCGAGTTCGCAGCGGTCAAGACAGCCGGCCTTGTTGATCCGCACGTTGCCTTCGCCCGCGAGACCCAGTTTTTTCACGCGCTTTTTAGCGTATTCCTGCATGGCCTGCGCGTTGCAGTTCGCGCAGCTCGGACGCGCCGCATCGGCTTCGCGCTGGTTCAGGCAGAAGAACACGTGGTACTTGTAGAAGGAATCCATGAGCGGGTGCGATGAGAGTGTCGGTCGATTATAGCCAGCGATGTTCGTGCCCGCCGTATCAGGCCGAGCGCCCCGCCTTGCGCGCGCGCCGCCGCGCGAGCCACGCGCGCTCCGCCGCCGAAGCGAGCCAGCCGAGCGCCGCGTACGGCCACACCCACGCGAGCCAGTGCGCAAGCCCGTTGAAATGCAGATAGCGGCCCTGCCGCCAGTCGGCGAGCACGATGTCGAAATACGGATTCACCGGCAGCAGATTGATGAGCGCGAGCGAGATCACGAGCGCCCCGCCCGCGAGCGCCGCGCGCAAGCCGCGCGGCAACGCGACCGACAGCACGCCCGCGATCGTCGCGATGGCGATGCCTTCCAGCGCGCCGTCCGTCGCCCAGTCGAAGGTCAGGCCCGCGCGCGACTGCAGAAAGCTTGCGCCCGCTTTCGCGAAGATCGTCATCGCGATCAGGCCGAGCATCAGCCGGATGCGTGGCGCGCGCTGCCGCGTGAGCAGCGTCGCGAGCACGAGCGCGGCGAACAGGCTCGTCGATGTGATCAGCGCTTCCCAGGCGTCGTCCGGCAGAAGCGCGCCGAGCCGGTCCGGCCAGCTTTCGATGTCCCACGCGGCGGGCGTCCACGCGAGAATCGCGTCCTGCATCGCCGGGTCGAGCTCGTCCCACAGCACGCGCGGAAGATCGCCGCCGCCGAAGAGATACGGCGCGGGGAACATCGCCGCGAACGGCCAGAACGCCGTCAGCCCGAGCACATACGCCGCGTCGCGCTCGAACCACGTAAAGCGGATGCGCCGCAACAGGCCGCGATCGAGAAGCGCGCTCGTCGCGGGCGCGATCAGCATGCCGCCGACGAGCGCGCCGAACGCGTTCGCGGCGAGATCGAGGTTCGAGGCGACGCGCGTCGGCAGATACGTCTGGATCGCTTCCATCGCGCCGGAGAGCAGCGCGCCGCCGATGAGCGCCGCGCCGACCGCGAATGTGCCGCGCAGACGCGGATAGAGCGCGAGCACGATCAGCGCGCCGAGCGGCATGTAGCCGAGCACGTTGGTCACGACATCGAAAACGGTCAGATATTGCGGCAGCGGATCGGTGAGATACGCGAACGGGCTCAATCCGAGCGAGCGCCAGCCGGAAAACGGATAAAGCGAACCGTAGACGACGAGCGCCGCATACGCGGCGAGCGCCTGCCGGGAGAACGCCGACGGGCGACGCTGCCATTGCTTGATCGTCATGAGCCGCCCGGACGCTTCGATGCTGGGCGGAAGATCATCGTGACGCGGAGAGCGGCTGCGCGGCGAGCCACGCGGAAAGTTGCGCGATCACATCGTCCGATGCAGCCGCGAGCGCCCGCGCGCCGCCGGGGGCATCGGCGCTCGGCGCGGGCGCGCTCGCGGCGAAGCTGCGCTGGCCGACGACGCGGCCTTGCTGCGTGAGCGTCGCGCGCACCGACACGAGGCCGCGGCTTTGCTCGGGCGCATCGAAGACCTGTTCGAAGCTCGTCAGCTCGACTTCGAGCAGCGGCACGGCGCGCACAGGATCGGCGCCCGACAGAACCGGGCCGCGCGCCGCGAGCGCATCGCGCAGGCGTTGCGTCAGCAACTGCGCGGGCGGCATCGTCCAGTGGCTGTTCGAATAGTTGCCGGTGCGCTGTGCATCGACATAGCTCAGCCGATACGCGAACGAATCGGTTTCGAGACTGCGCGGCGCGCCCACCGCGAGCACTTTGACCGGCGGCATCGGCGCGGCGCTGGCGCTTGCGTCGGCAGCCGGTATCGCGCCGAGGTCGTAATGCGCGTTCGGCATCGCGGTCGACGTCGATCCGCAACCTGCGAGCAACGCGGCGCAGCCGAGCGCGAATGCCGCGACCGCTCCTTTCATGTCGATGTCCGTCATATCTTTTCCCCGATCAATGCGCCGCTTTCGCCGGCCACGCGAAGCCCGGCTCGCCCGGTCCCGGCTCCTTCTGCGGCGCGCCGAAGAGCACGCTGCGCGGATTGGTGCTGAACGCGTCGGCGGCGCGATCGACGGAACGCGCCGCCGCGCTCACGTCGTCGCTGAACGAATAGAAGCGCGGCAACGCCTCGAAACCGACGCGCGCCGTGATGAAACGCAGCGATTCGTTCATGTCCGCGAGCGCCGCGCCCGCGTCTTCGGCGGCCTTGCCCGCCTTGTTCAAGTTGGACACGAGCGGGCCGTCCGGGCGATTCAGGTTCTGCACGAGCTGATGCGTCGAGGCGAGCGTCGTGTTGATCTGCCTGAGCGTCTGCGGCAACTGCGCCGTCGCGGGCTCCACCTGGCTCGCGAGCGTCGCGATGCCGTCGGCGGCGGTTTGCAGGCTCTTCGTCGTCGCCATGAGCTGATTGCGCACGTCGTCGGAGAGGAACTTGTCGGCGTCGTCGGAAAGGCGCTCGAACTTCTTCAGGATGATGTCGCCGCGCTGCTGCAACTGCTCGAAGAGACCGGGACGCATCGGCACTTCGGCGACGTGCTGCGGCGACGAAGCCAGCGCGGCCGTATCGGTGCCGGTGTCGTCGAGCTGCACGAACGCGATGCCCGTCACGCCCTGAAAGCCGAGCGTCGCGTACGTGGAATGCGTCATCGGCGCGTTCTTGTCGACGACAATGCGGATGCGGATCTGCCCCGGATGCGACTTGTCGAAGCTGATCGACTGCACCTTGCCGACGCCCAGGCCGCGATAGCGCACGGCCGCGTCCGTGAAGAGGCCGGTCACGTTGGTGCGCGCGATCAGATCGTACGGCACGCGCACGGTGCGATCGACGTTGAAGAAGAACACGGCGAACGCGATGGCCAGCACGAGCACGATCGTGAAAAGCCCGGTCCAGAACGCGTGTGATTTGTTTTCCATCGGCAGGTTCCTTTGGCGCTCGCTTCGCGCTTACTTGTTCACGGCGATCGGCGCATCTTCGAGCGCGGCCGGCGGCAGCTTCGCGCGGCGCTCGGACGGCAATGCCTGCAACGCGCGGCGGCCGCGTCGCCCCAGAAAGTACTCGCGGATGAACGGATGATCCACCGCGCACGCCTCTTCCACCGGCGCCGCGACGAGCACGCGATGATCCGCCAGCACCGCGACGCGCGTGGACAGCGCGACCATGGTGTCGAGATCGTGCGTGACCATCACGACCGTCAGACCGAGCGCGCGATGCAGCGTCGCGATCAGATCGACGAATTCGTCCGATGCCTTCGGATCGAGACCGGCCGTGGGTTCGTCGAGGAACAGCAGTTCGGGCTCGAGCGCGATCGCCCGCGCGATGCCGACGCGCTTCACCATTCCGCCCGACAACGCGGACGGCATCTTGCTCGCGTGCTTGCACGACAGGCCGACCATTTCGAGCTTCAGCATCACGAATTCGCGGATCAGGTCCTCGGGAATCTTGCCGAGTTCGCGAAACGGCTGCGCGATGTTGTCATATACCGTCAGCGACGAAAACAGCGCGCCTTGCTGAAACATCATGCCGGAGCGCGTGCGCAGCATCTTCGCGGTTTCGTCGTCCATTTGCGCCCATTCCTCGCCGAGCACGCGAATGGTGCCCGATGTCGGCGACTCGAGGCCGAGAATCTGCCGCACGAGCGTGGTCTTGCCCGAGCCCGAACCGCCGAGCAACGCGACGATCTCGCCGCGCCGCACATCCAGATTCAGATGCTCGTGAATCACCGTGCGCCCGTACCGCTTGGTGAGATCGCGCACTTCGATCACCGGTTCCGCGATGACGGGCGGCGGCTGATGACGAACGGCGGTGGCGAGCGTGGTCGACATGGCGGTCAGAGTCCGACGTTCTGGAACAGGATCGCGAAGACGGCGTCCGCGAGAATCACGATGGTGATCGACGTCACCACGGACGTCGTCGTGCCTTCGCCGAGACTCTGCGAATTCGCCTTGATGCGAAAGCCGAAGTGACACGCGGCGAGCGCAATCAGCATGCCGAACACGACGCCCTTGCCGAGCCCGATCCACAGATTCGCGATCGGCACGACCGACGGCAGCGAGCGAATGAAGAAGTTCATGTCGATGGACAGCACGAGCTTCGCCGCGAGCGCGCCGCCCGTCAGCGCGATGATGTTGGTCCACATGACGAGCAGCGGCATTGCGATGCCGAGCGCGATCACGCGCGGCAGCACGAGGCGCAGGCTATGCGGAATGCCCATGACCTGCATCGCGTCGAGTTCTTCGGTGACGCGCATCACGCCGATCTGCGCGGTGATCGCCGAACCCGAGCGGCCCGCGACGAGAATCGCGGAAAGCACCGGCCCGAGCTCGCGGATCACGGAAAGCCCGAGAATATTGACGATGTACTGGTTCGCACCGAACGCCTGCAACTGCTGCGCGGACAAGTAGCTCAACACGATGCCGATCAGGAACGCGACGAGCGCGGTGATCGCGAGCGCCTGCGCGCCGGCGCTGTAGATGTTCGCGGAGATTTCCGTCCACGGAATGCGCTGTGGGCGCCGCACCAGCCCGATGAGATCGAGCACGAAGGCGCCGAACATCGCGAGGCCGCCGTACAGGTGATCGAAGAAACCGAAGATGAGCTGGCCGAGCCGCGTGACCGGATCGACGCGATCGACGGCTTCGGGTTCCTCGCGTTCGGCGTCGAGCAGCGCGACGCGCTCGAAGATTTCGCGCTGCGTGTCGGACAGCGCGATGGTCGCGGGCATCTTGCGTCCCCACACGCGCCAGAGCGCCTGGCCGCCGACGTGATCGAGCCGCTCGACGGAAAGCAAATCCCACTGGCTGATCGCCTCGCGCCCGATGGCGCGCAGACGCCGCGTGACGCCGCTCTTCGCGCGATCGCGAGCGAGCGCGAGCGCGGTCCACTGGCCCGATAGCCGGACCACCTTGCCCTGCAGACCGGCTTCCACTCTTAGGCGCGGCGGCGTGTCGAAGTCCAAGGATCGATGGCGCGATGAGACGCGGTTAAAGGGGAGAGGACATTGTAGCGAAGAGTGTCGGGGGGACGCGGGGATGGTGGCAGGCGGGTTTCGGCTGGAAGGCGCAAGGATCGGAATTTCCGTGTTGCGGTGCACTTGAGTCGCTGACCTATCATGGTTTCGACAACTCTGGTGCAACCGCAATGGACAAACGACTCGATCCGCTTATTTCCGAACTCGATTCGCTCGAAGAGGCTGAACTGTATGACGCCTGGTTCCGCGCGGAGGTAGAAGCGTCACTTGCGGACCCGGAGCCGTCGATTCCCAACGATCAAGTATTCGCGGAAATGGATGCGCTCGTGGCGGCCAAGCGAAAGGCACGGAATGCTCGTTGATTGGCGGCCGCGCGCACGGAGACAACTCAGGGAAATCTACGAATACATTGAAGAGCGCGATCCGCAAGCGGCCGACAATCTACTTTCGATGAACAGGGAAGCAGTCCGGACGTTAGCGGATGTTCCATACATCTATCGTCACGGAAGGGTCTCGAATACCAGAGAGATGGTGGTTCATCCGAATTACTTGGTGGTTTACCGTGCGACGGACCGCGTCACCGTACTGGACTCGCTGCATGCACGGCGGCGGTATCCGAGCGACAAGACGCGCTGAAGCGGAGTTTCACGGGCTTCGAACACGCATCCCACGGCTACAATACCCGCCATGACCCCCTCTCCTATCGCTCCCTTCGCCCCCGACGCGCCCTGGCGCATCGACCGCTCGCGGCTTGCGACGCTTGCCGAGCGGCCCGCTCGCGACTGGACCATCGACATCGTCGACGAAACGGGCTCCACCAACGCCGACGTTTTGGAGCAGTTGCGCGCCTCGCGACGCGACGGCACGCCTGCACCCGTCGTCCGCGTCGCGTACTCGCAATCCGCCGGTCGCGGGCGGCGCGGGCGCGCGTGGCTCGCCGAACCGGGCAATGCGCTGCTGATGTCGGTCGGCTGCGTGCTGCGGCGGCCGATCGAAGGGCTGTCGGGTCTGAGTCTCGCCATCGGCACCGCCGTCCTCGATGCGCTCGCGCGTCTGCCGCTCACGCCATCCGCGCGTCCTGCGCTGAAATGGCCGAACGACGTCCTGCTCGACGACGGCAAGCTCGCCGGGATTCTCATCGAAACCGCGTGGAACACGCCTGACGCGACCGCGGTCGTGATCGGCATCGGCATGAATCTGCACGGCGCGGAACAACTCGCCGCGCAGGTCGACGAAGCCAACCGGCTCGCCGCGCAATCCGCGCCCGGCGCCGCGCCGGCAGCGCTCGCGCGGGCATGGCCCGACGCCAATCTCACCGACACTCTCGCCGCGCTCCTCAACGCGCTCGACGCAGCGCTGCCGCGCTTCGAAGCCGAGGGCTTCAGGCCGTTCCGCCAGCGCTGGCTCGACGCGCACGCGTGGGCCGGACGTGAAGTCGCGCTGATCGACCAGGGCATGGAAGTGACGCGCGGCATCGCATCGGGCGTCGACGAGGGCGGCCAGTTGCTGATCGACGCGCCCGAAGGCCCGCGCGCCGTCACGACCGGCGAACTCACGCTGCGCCTTGCGAAGGAACGTCCGTGAACGCGTCGGGAACCGAGGCGCCGTATCTGCTCATCGATGCGGGTAACAGCCGCATCAAATGGTCGCTCGTCGATGAAGCCGGCGCGTCGCTCGCGAACGGCGCATTCGAGCACGCGCATCACTCGACCGTCGCCGACGACGCCGCGCTCGACGATTGGTCCGAACTTCCCGCGCCGGCGAGCGCGTGGATTTCGAACGTCGCGGGCATGCCGGTACAGAACCGCATCCAGCGCCTGCTCGACGCGCGCTGGCCGACGCTGCCGCGCACCGTGGTCCGCGCGCGCGCCGAGCAGTGCGGCGTGATCAACACCTATGCCGATCCGGCCCGACTCGGCAGCGACCGCTGGGCCGGCATGATCGCAGCGCGCGCGGCGTATCCGGGCGAGCATCTGCTGGTCGCGACCTTCGGCACGGCGACGACGCTCGAAGCACTGCGCGCCGACGGCGTGTTCACCGGCGGCCTCATCGCGCCCGGCTGGTCGCTGATGATGGAATCGCTCGGCAGCCATACGGCACAATTGCCGACGCTCGACGCGGCATCGGCGCGTGAGGCGCTGAGTCAGACGCGCAGTCTTTTCGCCACCGACACCGCCGCCGCGCTATCCGCCGGATGCCTGCTCGCGCAGGCGAGCCTGATTGAGCGTGCGTGGCGCGACCTCAAGGCCGACTGGCGCGCCGACGTCCGGCTCGTGCTGGGCGGCGGCGCGGCAAATGAAATTGCGGGCGCGCTCGACGTGCCGCACACCCGACACGATTCCCTCGTGCTGTCCGGCCTCGCGCTCATCGCGCGCGACGCGACGGCGCGCCACTCATCCTGACTTTTCTGATTTGATTGACGGACGGAGCCCAAGAATGCTGCGCTGGCTGATCGCCCTTCTGATTCTCGCCAACTTGCTGATGTTCGCGGTCATGCGCGGCATGTTCGGCCCGCTTCCCGCGGCCGGCGTGCGCGAACCGCATCACTTATTGCAGCAGGTTCATCCCGAGGCGCTCGCGACGCGCCCGCTGAGTCCCGAAGAAGCGTTCGATCAGCCGCGCGTCGGCGGACCGGCGCCTGCCGCCAACGTGCAGACCGCGCCGCTCGGGCAGTGACCGCGCGCGTGCGAATCAGCTCTGCGCGCGGACTTTCTTGAGGAGCGCGGTCGTCGATCGATCGTGCTCGAACGCGATGGCGAGCGCCTTGCCGCCCCAGCCGCGCACGAGTGCCGATTCGGCCAGCTTGTCCATGTCGTAGTCGCCGCCCTTCACGAGCACGTCGGGGTGCACGGCTTCGATCAATTGCAGCGGCGTCGTTTCCTCGAACTTCACGACCCAGTCGACGCTCTCCAGCGCGGCGAGCAGCGCCATGCGGTCATCTTCCCGATTGATCGGGCGATCGTCGCCCTTGCCTAGCGTGCGTACCGACGCATCGCTGTTCACGCCGACGATGAGCGTCGCGCCGAGCGCTTTGGCATCAGCGAGATAGGTCACGTGGCCGCGATGAAGGATGTCGAAGACGCCGTTGGTGAAAACGACGGGACCGGCGAGCGTCGGACGGCGCGCGGCGAGCGCTTCGCGCGTGATGATCTTGCGTTCGAAAATAGCGGGCATGACGGCGCTCGTTGCGATGTGCTGAAAGCGCGCATTGTGCCACGGCGCTTCGCACGGGAAAAATGCAAAACGGCTCGCCGGTGCTGACCGGCGAGCCGTCCGTTCATCGAAGCCGAAACTCAGGCCGGCTGTTCAGCCCCGCCGCCCGGCGCGGCCTGCAGGCGCTGCGTCACTTCCTTGCGATAGCGATTCAGTTCCTGCGCGGTCACGAACGAACGCTCGAACAGAATCGACAGGTTGTGCAGAATGCGCTCGACGACCTTCTTCTCCCAACTGTCGTCGAAGCGGATCTGGTCGTCCAGCCAGCGCTCGAGCCATTCGGGATCGGGCAAACGCGACTGCACGGTATCGCGCGGGAAGAGCGCCTGATTCACATGCAGGTTGGTCGGATGCAGCGGCTTTTCCGTACGGCGCGCGGACGCCATGAGCACGCCGATCTTCGCGAACGCCGCACGCGCGGTGTCGCCGGCGTTGACGAGCGCCTTCTTCATGTAACGCAGATACGCGCCGCCGTGACGGGCTTCGTCGCGCGAAATGGTTTCATAAATGTGCTTGATGACGGGTTCCGTGTGCCACTCGGCCGCGCGGCGATACCAGTGATTCAGGCGGATTTCGCCGCAGAAATGCAGCATCAGCGTTTCGAGCGGCGGCGCCGGATCGAACTCGAAGCGCACCGCGTGCAGCTCTTCTTCGCTCGGCACCATGTCGGGCTTGAAGCGCCGCAGATACTCCATCAGCACCAGCGAATGCTTCTGCTCCTCGAAAAACCACACGCTCATGAACGCGGAGAAATCGCTGTCGTGGTGGTTGTCACGCAGGAACATTTCGGTTGCGGGAAGAGCGGACCATTCGGTGATCGCGTTCATCTTGATGGTTTTGGCCTGCTCGTCGGTGAGCAGGGAAGCATCGAATTTGTCCCAGGGAATGTCCTTCTCCATATCCCAGCGGACGGATTCCAGCGATTTATAAAGTTCCGGATAAAGCATGGTGTTCATAGTCCACCCCTGATGCCACTTATGCGACGTTATATCTGTATTGACTTTCGGCCGGAACGTGCAGACATGCTTTGCACGCGAGCAGCCAAGCTTTCAATTTTACGCGGGATTCGGTCGGCCGAAGACGAAATGCGACAACGAAGCGCGACATTTGGCGCTGCGGCAACGCGTCGCGTCCCGCGTAAACACTGCACTCCCCGTGCAAATGTTGCTGTTGTGCGTCTTGTTCTACCGTGGGTGAGGAGCGAAACCTGTGCCTGAGGTATGTTCAAGTGGCGCCGAACTGCCGCCGGAACCGCGCCGGCCGCGCAGTATGACGTGCGCGCATGACAACGATGCGATGCGCGCTTGATGCGGATTTCCGCGCCAATGCCCGACGTTTCGGGCGTCGTCGATCATAGCACGGTGGATTGACGCCAATCCGCGACGGTCTCATCGATCGGGGTCAACCCCGCGATGTGATGCACGCCGTCGTCGAACTTGCGGCGCAGCGCCGGGCTGCTGCCGCCAACCCAGATGCGGACGTGCGGCGGCAGCAGGTTGCGCAGGTCGGTCAGCCCGTTCGAAATGGACTGCGCCGGCAGCACCGCCGTGAACGACAGCGCGACGATATCGATCTTGTGCACCGACACGGCATCGACGATATCGTGCAGCGGCGTCTGCAATCCCAGTTGCACGCATTCGCACTCGGATAGCGTGAACATCGCCTCGGCCATCAGGATGCCGAGGCCGTGACCTTCGCCGGAAAGCGTCGTGAGCAGCACGCGCGGACGGCCGTTGCGCCCGCGCACGGCATCCGAGAGCGGACGTATCAGCGTGCGCAGCGTCGACTGGATCGCCTCGCTGAACAGATGTTCGTGATAGACCTGCAACGTGCCCGCCGCCCACGCATTGCCGATGCGCGCCGACAGCGGCGCCGCGACATCCAGCACGAAGCGTTCGAGGCCGTCGCGCGTTGCGCGCTTCAGCAGGCCGAAGCGGAAATCGTCATAAGCGCCCGCGCGCAGCAGCGAGATCAGATGGTCGAGCTCGGCGTCCGGCGCGTCCTGGCCGACGCCCGAGCTTTCGGCCAGTTGCTGCAGCGCGTCGATCGATTGCCCGAGCACTTTGCTCGGCCGATGTCCCGCGTCGAGCAATCGCTTCACGAGCCGCAGCTTCGTCACCTGTTCCTGCGGATACAGCCGCTCCCCGCCGGAAGTGCGCATCGGCTGCGGAAATCCATACCGGCGCTCCCAGACACGCAAAGTGTCCTTCGTCAGACCAATCTCCTGAGCGATGGCGCCGATGCCTATGCCGGTCGCGCCCGCCGTTGCGGCGCTTGGCGGCACGGGTTCCGGACGCTCGGGGCCATCGGAGATCGAATCCGAATCGAAATCTTGTTCTGATGAGTTTGTCATGGACAGATCGGTTCGAACGAAATATCGCATTCGATGCAGATTGCGTGCCCAACGCCGATGGATGGACAAAGATTCCGCACCGTCAAGCTTTCATCATAGACAAAATCGAAATGTGCGTCGGTGCTGAGATGCGTTTCGGCTACGGAAATGTGCGCGTCGAGGGGAATTGGCGAGCGCGGCGGCGCTATGCGCGCCGCCGGTCGTAGTGAGGGAAGTGAGCGCGCCGGAACGCGCGTAGTCAGCCGGGTTTCTTGCGCGGCGCCGTCTTGCGCGCGGCCGCCTTCTTCGCGGCCGCCGCGTCGGGCCTTTCATCGGCGTCGTTGGCGGGCTGCTCCGCGGCGTTCTCACCAGCGGCGGCCGGCTGCGCGCCCGCGGCGCCCATCGGGTTGAGCGGGCCGCTCATGCCGGGCTGAATCATCGCGAGATGCGCAAGCTGATTGAACTGCGATTGCAGCACGTTCCACCAGCCGGTCGGATCGAAGCCGGGCGGCGGCGCTGAAGTCTGCCCCGAAGCGTCTTCGCCTTCAGCCGATGCCTCGCTCGCGGGCGCGGCGCCCGACGCTTCCTGCTTCGGGGCATCGGTCTTCGCCGCGCCGCCCATCGGCCATCCGGCTGACGCGGCCTTCGCATTCTCCGCCGCCGCGGTGTGCGCGCTCTCGACGGACGTCTGAGCGAACGCGCCGAACGCGCGCAGCGTCGCGAGCGTCGCGCGCTGCACTTCGAGCGCCTGAATCGCCGATTGCAGCATGTTGAGATTGAGCTTCAGCCAGTGCTCGACGGCGCGCATGTCGGTCACGCGCTTGTCGAGTTCTTCGATGTTGGTGAGCGGAGCGAGCATGTCGGACATCATCGAGAGGGAGGGGCCCATGCCCTGCCCGCCGCCGGGCATCGCGGCGGCGAACGGATTCAGGCGCATCAGTTCCCACATCTTGCCCATCATGTCGGCCTGGCCGAATCCGGGAAAACCGGGAATCGTGTAGGGCGGCGTGCCGCCGGCGTTATCGGTCATTCGACTCTCCTTGTTTTCGTGTGAGGTTCGCGCGGTTCAGAACGGCGCGCCGCCCGGGAAATCCGGCGCGCGCCGTTCGCGCAGCGAGCGCATGCCTTCGTGCACGTCCGGCCCCGCGAAGCCCATGAATTCGAGCGCGAGCGACGTATCGAAAGTCGGCCCCGCCGAGCGCAGCCAGTTGTTGAGCGCGTACTTGGTCCAGCGAATCGCGGTCTGCGAACCTTGCGCCAGACGGTTCGCCACTTCGATTGCCTTCGGCATGAGTTCGTTCTCGTCGACGGCGAGCGACACCAGCCCGATGCGTTCCGCCTCCTCGCCGCTCACCGGCTCGCACAGCAGCAGATAGTACTTGGCCTTCGCCATGCCGCACAGCAGCGGCCAGACGATCGCCGCGTGATCGCCCGCCGCGACGCCGAGCCGCGTATGCCCATCGATGATGCGCGCCGACTTCGACGCGATCGAAATATCGGCGAGCAAGCCCGCGACCAGCCCCGCGCCGACCGCCGGACCGTGCATCGCGGAGACGATCGGCTTGCCGCAGTTGATCACGTTATAGACGAGATCGCGCGCCTCGCGCCACACGCGCGCGCGCACGTCGAAATCGTTCGCCATCTCTTCGACGAGCCCGAGATCGCCGCCCGCCGAAAAGCCCTTGCCTTCGCCGCGAATGAGCGCGACGCGCGTGTCCGGATCGCGATCGATGTCGCGCCAGATATCCGCGAGCTCGCGATGCATGTTGGCGTCGGCGGTGGACAGGCCGCTCTTGTTCGCCCCCGCGCCGGGCATGACGACTTCGAGCACGCCATGCGGATGGCGGCGCAGTTCGAGCGACTTATAGCCCGAATACATGGATAGATCGCTCATGGTCTCGTCGATTGAAGGTTAGCGCGGCTGATAGACCCACTTGCCGTCGCGGATCTCGACCATCACGCGCGCGCGCTGATCGAGGCCGATGTGATCGTTGGGCGACATGTTGACCTGCCCGTTGGTGTCGGAGAAATTCTTCGTGCCTTCGAGCGCATCGCGCAGCGCAGCGCGAAACGCCGGCGTGCCGGGCGCGCCCGCTTTCATCGCGATAGGCACCGCGCGATTGAGCAGCATGCCCGCGTCCCACGCATAGGAGCCGAACGCCGAGACCGTGCCCGCGCCCTGCTTCGCCTCGTACAGTTTGATGTATTCGAGTGCGAGCCGCTTGGCCGGATGGTCGTCGGGCAACTGCGCGGCGACGAGCACCGGGCTCGCGGGCAGGAACGTGCCGTTGCAATCCGCGCCGCACACGCGCAGGAAGTCGCGGTTGCCGACGCCGTGATTGTGATAGACCTTGCCTTTGAAGCCGCGCTGCGCGAGCGTTTTCGGCGGCAGCGCGGCGGGCGTGCCGGCCGCGCCGACGACCACCGCATCGGGCTTGGCCGCGAGAATCTTCAGGATCTGCCCGGTCACGCTCGGATCGGTGCGATTGAAGCGTTCATTCGCGACCACTTCGATCTTGTGCAGCTGCGCGAACTTCGCGACTTCGGCGTAGAAGGTCTCGCCGAGCGCGTCCGCCTGGCCGATGTACGCAAGCGTCTTCACGCCATGATTGCTCGCATGCGCGATGATCGCGGAGGCCATCATCGCGTCGGTTTGCGGCGTCTTGAAGACCCAGCGGCGCTTGTCGTCGACAGGCTCGATGATCTTCGCCGACGACGCCAGCGAGATCATCGGCGTTTGGCCTTGCGCGACGACATCGATCATCGCGAGCGAGTTCGGCGTGATCGACGAGCCGATGATCGCATCGACCTGATCCTCGCTGATGAGCTTCTTCGTGCTTTGCACGGCCTGCGTGGTGTCGGAGGCGTCGTCGAGCACGATGTAGTCGACGGGCTTGCCACCCATTTCCTTCGGCAAGAGCGCGACGGTATCGCGCGCGGGAATGCCGAGCGACGCGGCCGGCCCCGTAAGCGACAGCACGAGACCGATCTTCACGTGCTGCGCCGTCTGCGCGAATGCCGCCGTTGCCACCGTCGCGGCGGTGAGCGCGAATGCCGCGCCCGCCAGAAATTTCCACTTGCCTGCCGCCATCGAAGTCTCCTTTTTTTGATCGTTCTTGTGCTGCCCGAAGAGCAGCCCGGCAAAGTGTAAGGCGAGGCTTGGGCGCGCCGCATCGGGCGAAACCCGTTCAATGCTCCGGTTGCACGACCGCCTGATCGATTGCGCCGAAGATCGACTTGCCTTCTTCGTCGAACATTTCGATCTTCACGCTGTCGCCGAATTTCATGAACTCTGTCTGCGGCGCGCCGTGCTCGATCGTCTCCAGACAGCGCTTCTCGGCGATGCAGCAGTAGCCGCGCTTCGTGTCCTTGTTCGAGATCGTGCCCGAGCCGACGATCGAGCCCGCGCGCAGATTGCGCGTCTTCGCCGCGTGCGCGATGAGCTGGCCGAAGTGGAACACCATGTCGGTGCCGCAGTCCGGCTGACCGACTTTCCTGCCGTTCCAGTGCACGATCATCGGGCGATGCACGCGGCCTTCGCGCCACGCGTCGCCGAGTTCGTCGGGCGTCACGACAACCGGCGAGAACGCGGTCGCGGGCTTGCTCTGGAAAAAGCCGAAGCCCTTCGCAAGTTCGGCGGGAATGAGATTGCGCAGCGAGACGTCGTTGACGAGCATCAGCAGGCGCACGCTGCGAAGCGCTTCGTCGGGCATCGCGGCCATGTGTACGTCGGACGTGATGACGGCGACTTCCGCTTCGAAGTCGATGCCATACGATTCCGTCGCGCACACGATGTCGTCCGTCGGGCCGATGAAGTCGTCGCTGCCGCCTTGATACATCAGCGGATCGGTCCAGAATTCGGGCGGCATTTCCGCTTTGCGCGCCTTTCGCACGAGCTCGACGTGATTCACGTACGAGGAGCCGTCCGCCCACTGGAACGCGCGCGGCAACGGCGCCATGCAGGCTTTCGGATCGAACGAAAAGCTGTTGCGCGCGCGGCCGGCGTTCAGCGCTTCGTAGACTTCCATGAGTTGCGGCGCGTAAAAGGTCCAGTCGTCGAGCGCGCGTTGCAGCGTCGAGACGATTCCATCGGCGATTGCGGCCGTGCGCAGGTCGCGCGAGACGACGATCAGCTGGCCGTCGCGCGTGCCGTCCTTCAAGGTTGCAAGTTTCATGGAGCAGTGCCGGGTGAGCGTGGTGACGCGGGTGACGTTAAAGGAAATGTATTTTACGATGGTGAATCCGCCGCCGGCACTCGGCCGAACGGCATAGGCCTTTTCGCACATGCAACCCACCTCTCTCACCGACGACGAAGACACCAGCGACGCCGCCGAAGAAAAAACGCGCTCCGGCATTCAGTCGATCGAAGTCGGCTTCCGGCTGCTCGACGTCCTCACCAACGAGCCGCGCGCGATGATGCTGCGCGATCTCGCCCAACGCGCGGGCATGAGCCCGGCAAAGGCGCATCGCTATCTGGTGAGTTTTTTGCGGCTCGGTGTCGCATCGCAGGATCCGGTTTCCGGGCGCTACGAACTCGGCGGTTTCGCGTTGCAAATGGGCCTCGCGCGGCTTGCGCGCGTCGATGGCGTGCGGCTGGCGCGCATCGCGCTCGCGGAACTGCGCGACCGGCTGGATCAGACGGTCGGCATCGCGGTGTGGGGCAATCAGGGGCCGACCGTCGTGCACTGGATGGAATCGAGCCATCCGGCGAAGGCATCGCTCAAGCTGGGCGACGTGATGCCGCTGCTTTCATCCGCGACGGGTCTGCTTTTCGCCGCGTATCTGCCGCACAGCAAGACGCAGCCGATCCTTGATCGCGAGCTCGCCGCAATGAAGCAGACGATGGCCGATGTCGAGCCGCTTCTCGCCGAGGTGCGCGAGCACGGCGCGGCGCGCGTCGAAGGCATGCTGCTGCCGACGATCCACGCGTTCTGCACGCCGGTCTTCGATTCGACGGGCGAACTCGCGCTCGGTCTCATCGCGCTCGGGCACGAAGGCACATTCGACACGCGCTGGGGCGGCGAAATCGACTCTGCCTTGCGCGAGTGCGCGCGCGGCCTGTCGTACGAATTGGGGCACAAGGCGAGCGAGCGCTGAAAATGTCCGTCGAAGGGGCCAGGAACATCGTTTCCCTCGCGCATGTCTTATGCCTTTCGCCCGATCGTCCGTAACACGCGCTTTTCACGCTTTCCACGATGTCACTGTTTCAATTCCGCCGTCCTCGCCCCGCGTCCGGCGAGCCGCCCGATGCCGCTATCGAATCCGCCGCGCCCCGCCGCTGGGGACGCTGGGTGCTGGCCGTGCTCGTCGTTGCGGGCCTGCATCTGAGCGCGATGCGGTGGATCGAGCACAATCGTCAGCCGGCGAACGCGCCGCCCGAAACGCCGCCCGTGCAGGTGGAATTGCTGACGCCCGAGCCGATCGCGCCGCCCGCGCCGACGCCGCCCGCGCCGCCGAAACCGGCCGCGCCGCCGAAACCGGCCGCGTCTCCGAAGCCCGCCGCGCCTGCGCCGAAGCCTTCGCCCGCTCCGGTGTCGAGCGCTGCGACGCCAGAGCCCGACGCGCCCGCAGCCGCTTCCGCTCCCGCGCAAATGCCGCAGGCTCAAGCGCCGTCGCCCGCTTCGCAGACCGCGCCGCAACCCAGCGCTGCATCGGGCGACAAGTTCAGCGTCCCGCCCACGGGCGATTTACGTTACGACACGCTCGTGAACGGCATGATGAATCAGACCGGCACGATCCACTGGAGCAACGACGGCCAGCATTACGAAATGATCGTCTCGATCCCGCTGCCTTTCGTCGGTCCGTATGTGTATTCGAGCAAAGGCCATATCGACGGCTTCGGCATCGCGCCGGAACAGTATTCGGAACAGCGCGGCCGCCGTGCCGCCGATATCGCCATCTTCAATCGCGAAACGAAGCAGATCGTCTACACGAAAACGCCGCAAAGCCAGCCGCTCGCGGACGGCGCGCAGGACCGCTTCAGCGTCGTCATGCAGTTGGCGAGCCTCGTGCGCGGCGCGCCGGACAAGTACAAGCCGGGCGTCACGCGGCAATTCAGCGTCGCGGATAACGACAGCAACGAAATCTGGCCGATAGAAACCGTCGGCGACGAAACCGTGGAGGCGCGCGGCGGCTTTACGACGGCGCGCCACTTCACGCGCCTGCCGCGCAAGGAAGGCGACCGCCGCAAGCTCGATATCTGGCTCGCGCCGTCGATCGGCTGGCTGCCCGTGCGGATTCTGCAAACCGAGCCGAACGGAATGCAAATCGAACTGCTCTGGGCAGGCAAGCTCGCCGCGCCGCCGGCGGCGGCACAGGATGTCACCTCGGGCACGCAAGCTGCGTCTGATGAATCCGCGCCCGCCATGCCGAGCACGCCCGCCGCGGACAAACCGTAACGGGGCCGTCACACTCCGTCATGTCAGGCACGAGCGCATTCTTTACGGAGCCGATATGCAGTTGACGATCAATCGCATCGATACACGCTATGTTCTCGACAACGAAGGCGGCGGTCCCTGGCTCGTCTTCATCCATCAGCTCGCCGGCGATCTTTCGATCTGGGATCAGATGGCCGGCTACTTCCGCGACGACTTCACCGTGTTGCGCTACGACCTGCGCGGACACGGCGAAACGACCGTGTCGCCGGATTCGTTCACGATCGACGATCTCGCCGACGATCTCGCGCAACTGCTCGACAAACTCGGCGCGCCTTCGGCACATGTGGTCGGGCTGTCGATAGGCGGCATGGTCGCGCAGAAGTTCGCGATCAACCATGCCGACAAAGTGGATTCGCTGACGGTCGTGGGCGCGCCCGCCTTTATTCCCGAGGACGCGCGTCCGACATTCGCGCAACGTGCAGCATCCGTGCGCGAACACGGGACAGCGAGTATCGTGGAAGCCACGCTCGAACGCTGGCTCACGCCGGAGTTCCGCAAGGCGCACCCTGAAGTGACCGAGCCGATCGCGGACACGATCGCGCGCACGCCCGTCGAGGGTTTCGCGCGCGCGGCGGAGGCGATCAGCCGTTTCGATGCGCGAGACAAACTGGCTTCCGTGAAGCAGCGCACGCTCGTCGTCGCGGGTGAAAAGGATGTTGGCACGCCGCATGCTGCTTCAAAGGTTGTCGCAGACACGGTGCCGGGCGCACGCTTCGAATTACTTAACGCCGCGCACCTTACACCGGTGGAGGAATCGCAGCGCTTCTCCGCTTTATTGGGGAACTTCTTGCGCGGTTCGAGTTGATTCTTCCTGTTTTTGTTGCAAAAGAAAGCCTCGATACAACCGGCATCACGTCGAGGCCACCCCTTGAATTCCAACCCAATCGCTCCAACTACGATTCAGGATTGCCACGGAGCAAACAAGGAATAAGGAGTGTCGCCATGCAAATGATCTACAACAGCCCCAACTATTGCGTCGTCGAATTTCCGCCGCAAGACAACCACCTCGCCATGAAGGCGGGCGGCTACGAGATCGTCGACAAGAACACGCAGCGGGAGATCTTCATCGACGGCGCGCTCGCGGCGAAGTTTCGCGAGCACGTGCAACAGTTGATCGCTGAAGAGCCGTCGCTCGAGGATGTCGATGAATTCCTCGGCCAGTTCGATATCTTGATGAATCAACCCGTCGTGCTTCACTGATGCATGCACGCGCGCGTGCGGCGCCATGCCGCTGGCGCCCGCCGCCGCCCGGACCAGCGGCACAGGCGACACTCGCCACTTCCCAAAGACCCCGCCCGCGCCAGGCGGGGTTCTTTTTTTGCCCGCCCGGAATCGCGCACGCGCCCGCCCATCGGGAGCGACCGTTGCGCGCTGCGGCTACAATGTCAGGCTATTTCACATTTGGTGCAGGCCTCGTCCGTCATGACCCAGAACGCCATTCCGAAAGCCCCCGCGCGCGCCTATACGCGCGGCGCCGCGCTGCCCGCGCTGCTGCAAAAGCGCATCCTGATTCTCGACGGCGCGATGGGCACGATGATCCAGCGCTACAAGCTCGACGAAGCCGCGTATCGCGGCGAGCGCTTCAAGGACTACGGCCGCGACATCAAGGGCAATAACGAACTGCTGTCGATCACGCAGCCGCAGGTGATCCGCGAGATTCACGAGCAGTATCTGGCTGCGGGCGCGGACATCCTCGAAACGAACACGTTCGGCGCGACGCGTGTCGCGCAGGCCGATTACGGCATGGAAGACCTCGCCGCCGAGATGAACATCGAGTCGGCGAAGCTTGCGCGCGAAGCCTGCGACAAATACTCGACGCCCGACAAGCCGCGTTTCGTCGCGGGCGCGATCGGACCGACGCCGAAGACCGCGAGCATTTCGCCCGACGTGAACGATCCGGGCGCGCGCAACGTGACCTTCGACGAACTGCGCGACGCGTACTACGAGCAGGCGAAGGCGCTGCTCGATGCGGGCTGCGATCTGTTCCTCGTCGAAACGATCTTCGACACGCTCAATGCAAAGGCCGCGCTGTTCGCGCTCGATCAACTGTTCGAGGACACCGGCGAACTCGTGCCGATCATGATCTCCGGCACCGTCACCGATGCATCGGGCCGCATTCTCTCCGGGCAAACGGTCGAGGCGTTCTGGAACTCGCTGCGTCACGCGAAGCCGCTCACGTTCGGCCTGAACTGCGCGCTCGGCGCGGCGCTGATGCGTCCGTACATCGCCGAGCTGGCGAAGCTGTGCGATACCTACGTGTCCTGCTACCCGAACGCGGGCCTACCGAATCCGATGAGCGACACCGGCTTCGACGAGACGCCGGACGTAACGTCCGGATTGCTGAAGGAATTCGCGTCCGCCGGGCTCGTCAACGTCGCGGGCGGCTGCTGCGGCACGACGCCGGAGCACATCGCGGAAATCGCGAAGGCGCTCGCCGAAGTGAAGCCGCGCGCTTTCCCCTCGCAATACCGCGACGCCGCCTGAATCAGAGAAGAGAACAAGACATGACCGATCACACGATGCGTCTTTCCGGCCTCGAGCCGTTCAACGTCACCGACGGCTCGCTTTTCATCAACGTCGGCGAGCGCACGAACGTGACCGGCTCGAAGGCGTTCGCGCGCATGATCCTGAACGGCCAGTTCGACGAAGCGCTCGCCGTCGCGCGCCAGCAGGTCGAGAACGGCGCGCAGGTCATCGACATCAACATGGACGAAGCGATGCTCGATTCGAAAGCCGCGATGGTGCGCTTTCTGAATCTGATCGCGTCGGAGCCGGATATCGCGCGCGTGCCGATCATGATCGACTCGTCGAAGTGGGACGTGATCGAAGCGGGCCTGAAATGCGTGCAAGGCAAGGCGATCGTCAATTCGATCTCGCTGAAGGAAGGCAAGGAGCAGTTCGTTCATCACGCGAAGCTGATTCGCCGCTACGGCGCGGCATCGGTGGTGATGGCCTTCGACGAGCAAGGCCAGGCCGACACGTTTCAGCGCAAGACGGAAATCTGCAAACGCTCTTACGACATTCTCGTGAACGAAGTCGGCTTCGAGCCCGAAGACATCATCTTCGATCCGAACATCTTCGCAATCGCGACGGGCATCGAAGAGCACAACAACTACGCGGTCGATTTCATCGAAGCGACACGCTGGATCAAGCAGAACCTGCCGCACGCGAAAGTGAGCGGCGGCGTGTCGAACGTGTCGTTCTCGTTTCGCGGCAACGATCCGGTGCGCGAGGCGATTCATACCGTGTTTCTGTATCACGCGATTCAGGCTGGCATGGACATGGGCATCGTCAACGCGGGCCAGCTCGGCGTGTATGCCGATCTCGACGCCGAGTTGCGCGAGCGCGTGGAAGACGTCGTGCTGAATCGTCGTGAGGACGGCACCGACCGTCTGCTCGAAATCGCGGACAAGTTCAAGACCGGCGCCGCGAAGAAGGAAGAAAACCTCGAATGGCGCAATCAGCCGGTCGAGGCGCGTCTGTCGCATGCGCTCGTGCACGGCATCACGAACTTCATCGTCGAAGATACGGAAGAAGTGCGGCAGAAGATCGACAAGGCCGGCGGTCGTCCGATCAACGTGATCGAAGGCCCGCTGATGGACGGCATGAACATCGTCGGCGACCTGTTCGGCGCGGGCAAGATGTTCCTGCCGCAAGTCGTGAAGTCGGCGCGCGTGATGAAGCAGGCGGTCGCGCATCTGATCCCGTTCATCGAAGAAGAGAAGAAGCGTCTCGCCGATGCCGGCGCGGACGTGCGGCCGAAGGGCAAGATCGTCATCGCGACCGTGAAGGGCGATGTGCACGACATCGGCAAGAACATCGTGTCGGTCGTGCTCCAGTGCAACAACTTCGAAGTGGTCAACATGGGCGTGATGGTGCCCTGCGCGACCATCCTGCAGAAGGCGAAGGAAGAAGGCGCGGACATCATCGGGCTGTCGGGACTGATCACGCCGAGCCTCGAAGAGATGGCTTATGTCGCGTCCGAAATGCAGCGCGACGAATACTTCCGCGGCAAGCAGACGCCGCTGCTCATCGGCGGCGCGACGACTTCGCGCGTGCATACCGCCGTGAAGATCGCGCCGCATTACGAAGGGCCGGTCGTGTACGTGCCGGATGCGTCGCGTTCGGTGTCGGTGGCGTCGAGCCTGTTGTCGGACGAAGGCGCGGCGAAGTATCTCGACGAACTCAAGAGCGACTACGAGCGCATCCGCACGCAGCACGCGAACCGCAAAGCGCAGCCGATGGTCACGTACGACGAAGCGCGCGCCAACAAGACGAAGATCGACTGGAGCGCCTACGCGCCGAAGAAGCCGAGCTTCATCGGGCGGCGCGTGTTCAAGAACTACGACCTCGCGGAACTGGCGAATTACATCGACTGGGGTCCGTTCTTTCAGACGTGGGATCTCGCCGGTCCCTATCCCGCGATTCTCAATGACGAGATCGTCGGCGAGTCGGCGCGGCGCGTGTTCTCCGACGGCAAGTCGATGCTCTCGCGCCTCATTCAGGGCCGCTGGCTGACGGCGAACGGCGTCATCACGCTTTTGCCCGCCAACACCGTGAACGACGACGACATCGAGATCTACACGGACGAATCGCGCTCGCAAGTGGCGATGACGTGGCGCAATCTGCGTCAACAAAGCGTGCGTCCGGTCGTCGATGGCGTGATGCGCCCGAACCGCTCGCTCGCCGATTTCATCGCGCCGAAGGATTCGGGCGTGAAGGACTACATCGGCATGTTCGCGGTGACGGCGGGCATCGGTGTCGATAAAAAGGAACAACAGTTCGAAGCCGATCACGACGACTACAGCGCGATCATGCTGAAGGCGCTCGCCGACCGTTTCGCGGAAGCCTTCGCCGAAGCGCTTCATGCGCGCGTGCGCCGCGAATTGTGGGGCTACGCCGCGAACGAGACGCTCGACAACGATGCGCTGATCGCGGAGAAGTACGTCGGCATTCGTCCGGCGCCGGGTTATCCGGCGTGCCCGGATCACCTCGTCAAGCGCGACATGTTCGAAGTGCTTCAGGCGAACGAGATCGGCATGAGCGTGACCGAATCGCTCGCGATGCTGCCGGCCGCGAGCGTCTCGGGCTTCTATATCGCGCATCCGGACAGCACGTACTTTTCGGTGGGCAAGATCGGCGACGATCAGCTCGCGAGCTACGCCGAACGCATGGCGATCTCGACCTCCGACGCCGAACGCGCGCTCGCGCCGTTGCGCTAAGGCATCGTGAAAACGACATATCGCGCAACTGATAGCCGGAATATGCACGGAACAGGCGGGAAATTTTTGAATTCCGTAGACTTGTCAGCGCGATAAGCCGTCGACATGACGGCCAACGCATTCTTTTCGTCAACGGAGAAAGTCGCATGAAGAAGATGACGTCCGCCGTAACTGTAGCGATCACCGCGGCTTTGCTCGCCGCGTCGAGTACCGCCGCTTTCGCGCAGGCGAGCAGCACCGAGGCTTCGTCGTACTCGCCGCCGCAAACCGAGCACAAGAAGAAACCGAAGAAGCCGAAGAAGCAACATCCGCCCGCGAAACCCGCCGGGCCGGAAGGCGGCCAGTCGCAGTAACACGCCGCAGCGCGACTGAAGCCGTCAGACGTTTTCGTCGGAAGAAAAAAACCCGCATCGGAAATGAACTGACCCCGCAAAGTTGGACAGGTTTGGGCTAAGGCCGTGAGGGCTGAGTTCTGTACATTACAGGACTCAGCCCTTTTAGCTTCAGCTTGATGCGGTGATGATTGTAGTAGTGAATGTAGTGTCTGATGCCGGCCTGAAGGGCTTCGATGCTCTCGAAGCGATTCGGGTAGAAGAACTCCGACTTCAAGGTACCGAAGAAGCTTTCCATGGTGGCGTTGTCGTGGCAGTTGCCCTTGCGTGACATGCTTTGCGTCAGGGCTCGTTGCGAGACCAACGCCTGATAAGCGTCCATCTGGTAGTGCCAGCCTTGATCTGAGTGAACCACGGGGCGATCGTCAACGCCCAGCCTCCTGAACGCCTTTTTGATCATGCGTGCGACCATCGCGAAGGCCGGACGAGTGGCTGTTTCGTAAGCGACAATCTCACCGTTATACAAATCTAGCACCGGCGACAAATAGAGCTTTCGCTCGCCCACCCGGAATTCGGTGATATCGGTGACCCACTTCTGATTTGGCGCGTCGGCATCGAACTGTCTTTGCAGTACGTTCGGCGCAATACGTCCCACCGTCCCCCGGAATGCCCGAAACTTCTTCGGTCGCACCAGCGACTTCAGTTTCATAAGCTGCATCAACCGCTGGACAGTTTTGTGATTCACGCGCGTGCCCAGATGCCGGATCGCGCTGGTGATGCGCCGATAGCCATAACGCCCTTTGTGCTGCTCGAAGACAGAACGGATACGCGCCTTGAGCTGCGCGTGTTTGTCCGCCTTCTGCGAGGCCTTGCATTGGTAATAGAACGTGCTGCGCGCAAGGCCCGCCACTTTCAGCAAGCCGTCGAGCGGAAACTCATGCCTTAACCCGGCCACTATTTGCGCTTTTTGCGCTGCGCTGTGGGGCTTTCCGAGCGGATCAAGGCATCGAGTTTTTTTAGGTACGCATTCTCCATGCGCAGATAGTTCAGCTCCTTCAGGAGCTCTTCCTTCGTGCGCGCCTCGTCGGATTTCGACGACACAGGCGGCGCAGATGACTTGGGTTGCTTCACGGAGCGTCCTCGGGGGCGCGGCTCAAGGGCCTGCATACCTCCCGCATCATACCGGCGCTTCCAGACACTGATCACGCTCGGATTGCGGATATCGAAGATTGCAGCCGTCTCTCGACACGACAGTGCCTTCGTGTGCATGAACTGCAGCACCTTCAGCTTGAATTGGCCGTCGTAGCGACTGTACTTCTTCTGCAACGCCGCCTCGCCGTGCGCGCGCCATGCCGCCACCCAAATCCGCACTGTACCGTGGTCTACACCATGCCGATACGCCACTGCTCCACTACCACCATATTTGCCTGACAGATAGTCTTCGACGACGGCTCGCTTAAATTGCGCGCTGTGCTTGCTCATAAAAAACACCCCAAGTCGTTGGACGGTTGTCCAACTTTTGGGGTGCAGTTCAAAACGATGCGGGTTTTTCTTTGTGTCGCTGCGAATCGCGGGGATCAGACGCCCCAGAGAATGTCTTTGTCGTGCTTTTGCGCTAGGCGAAGCATGTCGAGGAAAGGAAACGCGCGCTGCGCGAGCCCGATGGGAAGCTCGTGCGGCTCATGTCCTTCTTCGCCTTCATGAAAACGGCCGTCGTGCTCGGCGCGCTCTCTCTTGTCGGTGACGACGGCCGCTTCGAGCTTCTGAATGGCGGCGGGAATTTCATCGTGCGTGATGACGCCCCGCGCCGTGAGCTGCTTGCCGATGATGCCGAGCAAGTACTCCGCGAGGTTCTCGAGCATGATGACATCCGGTGCGGCCGGGGATTTGAATGTGATCAGCATGGCATGGTCCTTTTGTTTATGTTGGGTCATAGGCGGTTTGCAAACGAAACGCGCAGACGAGCCGGTCTCCCTGACAACATGACGACACCCTGATTCGACATATTAGCACCTGCTAAAATCCCCACTTTATGTGGTGGCCGGTTCCGTTCGCCTGCGAACACCACATGCGGGGCCAACGCGTCGCGAAGACGTCCTTCCGAGCCGGCATGCACGCCGGAACGCGCCCCGTCAGCCCTCGCTCCACTGGATCACATTCAGCATGCTGCCCGCACATAAACACACTCTCGAAACGCTCATCACCGACGCGGTCAAGCAGGTCGCGCAAGCCACGCAAGGCGCCAGCGAAGCGGCCTTCGTCACGCCCACGATCGTCCTCGAACGACCGAAGGTCGCGGCGCACGGCGACGTGGCGTCGAATGTCGCGATGCAGCTCGCCAAGCCGCTGCGCGCGAATCCGCGTCAGCTCGCGCAGCAGATCGTCGATGCGGTGCTCGGCCTGCCGGCCGCGAAGGGTCTCGTCGAGAGCGCCGAAGTGGCGGGTCCGGGCTTCATCAATCTGCGTCTTTCGGCGACGGCCAAGCAAGACGTGATCCCGGCCGTGCTCGGCGAAGCCGCCGCGTTCGGCCGTTCGACGCGCGACGCCGGCAGGCACGTGCTCGTCGAATTCGTATCGGCGAACCCGACGGGCCCGCTGCATGTCGGCCACGGCCGTCAGGCGGCGCTCGGCGATGCGCTCTCGAACCTGCTCGAAACGCAGGGCTACGACGTGCATCGCGAGTTCTACTACAACGACGCAGGCGTGCAGATCGGCAATCTCGCCACGTCCACGCAACTGCGCGCGCGCGGCCTCAAGCCGGGCGACGAGCAGTGGCCGGAAGCGGCGTACAACGGCGAGTACATCGCCGATATCGCGCGCGACTACATGGCGGGCGAAACCGTCGCGGCGAAGGACGGCGAACCGGTGAAGGGCAAAGGCGACGTCGAGGACCTCGAAGCCATCCGTCATTTCGCGGTCGCGTATCTGCGTCACGAGCAGGACATGGATCTCACCGCGTTCGGCGTGAAGTTCGACCAGTTCTATCTGGAGTCGTCGCTGTACAAGGAAGGCCGTGTCGAGAAGACGGTCGCGGCGCTCGTCGATGCCGGCAAGACGTACGAGCAGGACGGCGCGCTGTGGCTGCGCACCACCGACGACGGCGACGACAAGGACCGCGTCATGAAGAAGTCCGACGGCACGTACACGTACTTCGTGCCGGACGTGGCGTATCACGTGACCAAGTGGGAACGCGGCTACACGAAGGTCATCAACATCCAGGGCTCGGACCATCACGGCACGATCGCGCGCGTGCGCGCCGGCTTGCAGGGACTCGGCATCGGCATTCCGAAGGGCTATCCCGACTACGTGCTGCACAAGATGGTCACCGTCATGCGCGACGGCCAGGAAGTGAAAATCTCCAAACGCGCGGGCAGCTACGTGACGGTGCGCGATCTGATCGAATGGTCGGGCGGACTCACGCCGGGCCACGAAACCGCGCCCGATCAGATCGACGAGGACACCATCCGCCGCGGCCGCGATGCCGTGCGCTTCTTCCTCATTTCGCGCAAGGCCGACACCGAATTCGTGTTCGACATCGACCTCGCGCTCAAGCAGAACGACGAGAATCCGGTCTATTACGTGCAATACGCGCACGCGCGCATTTGCACGATCCTGAACGACTGGAAGGAGAAGTTCGGCGGCGACATTTCGAAGGCAGCGCAGGCCGATCTCTCGCCGCTGTCGAGCGACCGCGCAATGGCGCTGCTCAACAAGCTCGCCGAATTCCCCGAAATGCTCGCGCACGCCGCCGACGAACTCGCGCCGCACGCCGTCGCGTTCTATCTGCGCGATCTCGCTGGCGAATTTCACTCGTTCTACAATGCGGAGCGCGTGCTCGTGGACGACGAAAAGGAACGCACCGCGCGCATCGCGCTGCTCGCGGCGACGCGTCAGGTTCTCGAAAACGGTCTCGCGACCATCGGCGTTTCCGCTCCTCAAAAGATGTGACCCTTCTGCCGCGCACGCACGAATTCAGAATTTTCGGCGTGCGCAAGCAGATGCCTGGCGCGGGCTTGTCTTGAGCCGCCGCTATAATCGTCGCCCAACCAGAAGACTTTCTCGCAGGTGATTCATACGATGGCAAAACCACGCCGCACATCGAAGCAGTCGAAGCAAACGGGGGGAACGTTTATCGGTATCGTGCTGGGCCTGATCGTCGGCCTCGCGATTGCCGTAATCGTCGCGCTGTACATCACGCGTGCGCCCACGCCATTCGTGGCGAAGGTCGCGCCGCCGCCGTCCGAGGCCAACTCCGCGCCTGCCGCCGCGCAACCGTACGATCCGAATCGTCCGCTGCAAGGCAAGACGCCGGGCCAGGCGGTGCCGCAAGCCGCGCAGCCCACGCCGCCCAACACCGCGCCGGGCCAGACCAACAATCAGACGCAGTCGTCGGGCATGCTCGACGAGCCGCAGATCGTCGAAGTACCGCCGTCGGGCGCAACGGCATCGGCGCCGAAGACCGCGAGCACGGCGCCCGCGAAGAAGCCCGAAGCCGCACCGGGCGCGCCCGCCGCGACGAGCAACGCGAACGCCACGCCGCCGAAGGGCGGCTCGGCGCCCACGACGGCGAAGACCACGCCGCCCGCGCCCGGCGAGCCGAACACGGGCTACTTCCTGCAAGTCGGCGCGTACAAGACGCAGGCGGATGCCGAACAGCAGCGCGCGCGTCTCGGCTTCCAGGGCTTCGAATCGAAGGTCACGCAGCGCGATGCAGGCGGCGTCACGTACTATCGCGTGCGGATCGGGCCGTTCGCGAAGTTCGAGGACATGAACACCGCGCGCCAGCGTCTGTCCGATGCGGGCGTCGATACCGCCGTCATCCGTTTCTCGAAGCAATAACGAAGCAATAACGAAGCAATAACGAAGCAATAACGCAGCAAACGAAGTCGAAGCGCCGCGACGCTTAAGCGTGGCTTAAGCGTCGTATGTCCCACTTATGGGCCTGCTTTTGTTCCGTCGCGTTTCCATTGCGTATCTCTTCAATCATGAAAAAAATCTTTAGCGCGTTGGCTCTCTCCCTCGGCATCGCAGCCGCATCCCTGAGCGTCGCGAATTCCGCGATGGCCGCGCCCACCGCCGGCAAGGATTACACCGTGCTGCAGGCGGCTCAGCCGATCGCCGCGCCTGCGGGCAAGGTCGAGGTCATCGAGTTCTTCTGGTACGGCTGCCCGCATTGCAACGAGTTCGAGCCGTACATCGAGGCATGGGCGAAGAAGCAAGGTCCGGACGTCGTGTTCAAGCGCGTGCCGGTGGCATTCCGCGACGACTTCATTCCGCACTCGAAGATGTATCACGCGCTCGACGCGCTCGGCGTCGCGGAAAAGGTCACGCCGGCCGTGTTCAACGAAATCCACGTGAAGAAGAACTATCTGCTGACGCCGCAGGCGCAGGCGGACTTCCTCAAGACGCAGGGCGTCGATCCGAAGAAGTACATGGACGCGTATAACTCGTTCTCGACGCAAAGCGCCGTGCAGCGCGACGCCAAGCTCCTGCAGGACTACAAGATCGACGGCGTGCCGACGGTCGTCGTGCAGGGCAAGTACGAAACCGGCCCGGCGATGACCAACAGCCTGCCGGGGACGACGCAGGTCATGGACTTCCTCGTCCAGCAAGTCCGCGACAAGAAGCTGTAAGCACCGACGCTCCGCATGACCGCAGTTCGTTTGAAGGTCTTTATCACCGGGGCGTCGAGCGGCATCGGCCTTGCAATGGCCGAAGAGTATGTGAAGCGCGGGGCCATCCTCGGCCTCGTCGCCCGCCGCGCCGATTCCCTCGCCGCATTCGCGGCCCGTCATCCGCAAAGCTCCATCTCGATCTATCCCGCCGATGTGCGCGACCCCGACGCGCTCGCCGATGCCGCGCGCCGCTTCATCGCGCAGCACGGCACGGCGGATGTCGTCATCGCGAACGCGGGCATGAGCCGCGGCGCGCTGACGGGCCACGGCGATCTCGACACCTTCCGTGCAGTGATGGACGTGAACTATTTCGGCATGGTCGCGACGTTCGAGCCGTTCGTCGCGTCGATGACGGCCGCGCGGCGCGGCACGCTCGTCGGCATTGCAAGCGTCGCGGGTGTGCGCGGGCTGCCCGGCGGCGGCGCGTACAGCGCGTCGAAATCGGCGGTGGCGAAATATCTGGAATCGTTGCGCGTGGAGATGCGCCCGCTCGGCGTGGCCGTCGTCACGATCGCGCCGGGCTACGTGCGCTCGGAGATGACCGCGCACAATCCGTATCGCATGCCGTTCCTGATGGACGCCGACCGCTTCGCCGCGAAAGCCGCCGACGCGATCGAACGCAAGGTGCGCTACGCGACGTTTCCATGGCAGATGCGCGTCGCGGGCATGCTGATGCACGTCCTGCCGCGCTGGCTCTACGACGCGCTCGCCGAACGCGCGCCACGCAAACCACGCGCGGACGAATGACGTAAAAAAACCGGCTGCGCGCAAACGCAGCCGGTTTTTTATCGGGCGAACGTCCGAACGGTCAGAACGCCACGTAGGCCGAGCTGTTCGGCAACTGGTATCCGACGTAGACATGCCGGCCGAAGAAGAACGGCAAGCCGAAGTCGAAGAAGTTCGACATGCCCAACTGACCGCCGAGACTGTTGAAGGCGAACTTGTTCTTGCCTTGTGTCAGCGTGCTCGCGTTGGCGAGCAGGAACGGCACGGTGGCGCTGTTGCCTTCGCTGCCTTTGATCGTGGTCGACAGCGACTGCGTCGCGCTCGGGCAATAGAACGCCGACGATCCGTTGCACAGCGGAAAACTATCCTGGAAGAAGTTGCCGTTCGACCCGGTGTCGAAGAACGTCTTGTACGTCTTGCCCTTGTACGTGCCGGTCAGGTCGCCATAGGGATCGGTGCCGTACTTCGTCACGTTGCTGATCCCGTTGTTGCTCTGCGTGCCGATGCCGAATATCAGCACGCCGGTCGCGGTGGCCGCGCCGTTATCGGCAACCGGCGGCAATTGCACGATCACGCCGTTGTTGTTGACCGCGAACTTGGTGACCGGATTCGTCACTTGCTGCGCCAGCGGCACCGCGACACCCGAGCAATTCGCGCCGTTGGTGCACGAGAAGTACATCGCGTTGAGCGCCGTGCTCGCGCAGCCGTCGCCGCAGTCGTACGCCTGCGGGCCGATGCCGAGAATGCCGTTCGCGCCGATGTCGGCGGTCGAATTTTCGTCGCTGCCGGACGGACAGCCGTTGTCGCCGGTCGGCGCCGCGGATGCACTCAGATCGCCGATGATCTGAATCGGCACGCCCGACGCCACTTCCGTGCCCATCTTCACGTCGGCCGTGCGGACGGTGCCCCACGTGTAGCCGTCGGCGAAACCGGCGCATTCGGCGAGCTGCCCGCCGTTCGACGCGCGCGAGGTCGGCAGGCTGCCGAGCACGTTCTGCGCCGCCGATCCGAGAATGCGCAGGCCGAAGGACGCCGTGTCGACCTGAATGTTGTCGATCGTCTGACACACCGACGAGCCCGGCGCGCACACCGTCACCGATACGTTCGGAATGTTGACGAAGCCCGCGGCGCCGGAGTTGACGTTGATCGCCACCGCGTTCGTGCCGTTGGGCGCGATCGGCTGCGCGTTCGCGGTGCTCGTGGTCGAGCCGCCGCCGCTGGAACCGCCCGAGCCGCCGGAGCCGCCCGACGAACCGCCGCCGCTGCTGGAACTGGAGTCGTCGCCGCCGCCACCGCCGCAGGCCGCGAGCATGACGGAAAGGCAGAGCACGCCGAGCCAGCGGGCAAGGCCGCCGCGCCGGGACGAAGAGAGAGCGGGATGGCCGAGTGTCGTTCTATGCATACTGAGTCTCCCGTCGCTTACTGGATGTCGCTGGCGGACACGCCGGCAGGCAACGATTGCGGCAAATACGCGCTGCCCGCGAACGAGCCCATGTGACCGCCCGAATCCACGACGAGTCCGGAATCCTGCACGCTGACCGGCCCGCGGCCGCCGCGCGCGGCGCGTTGCGCCTTCAGGCCCTGCTGATACTGCGGGAAATAGCTGCCGAGCAGGCTGGCGAGATCCGGCATGCGGGGACCGTGCCACGCGATGCCGAACACGACGCCTTCCGTCGACAAATATTCGTTGATGACCGTTCCGCTCGCGAGCGTGGTCGTGCGAACGGTGTAGTTCGACGCCGATGTCGTCGATGCGCTCGATGCGCCGCTTGCGACGGCCGCACGCGCGACCGCGGCCGTGGATGATTCCGCCGTGGCGCCTTGCGGCGCTGCCATCGGCTGGCCGCCGAGCACGGCGTAGGCGGGCGCTGCCGCGCTCACGCCGAGCGCGCCGGCAACGATTGCCAACGCGCTCATGAGATGCCCATGACGGGATTGCTTCGGTGCCTTCACTGGGCCTCCTATCGGTTATCCGCCGGCCCCGCCACTTGATTCAGAGACCGGTGCTTGACGATTGAGTGACAGATGCGCCACCGCCTTTCGCCCCAAAATCGTGCGGGCGCGAACATCGTCAGTATGCCAGCCAGGTGGAACCGTCCTAACGTTCGCAAGCGCACGAAATAAAAAACGCGAAGCGCAATGGTATGCGCTTCGCGTCATCTCGCAACTTCGATGCCGGCCTAAGTTACGAAGGCTTACAAAATCACCCTCAAAATCCCAGGCTGGCGAGCAGATCGTCCACTTGTGACTGATCCTGCACGACGTCGCTGCGTCCTTCAGGATTGATTTGCGGACCGTTCAGCAGGCTTTCCGGACTGCCGGTCGACACTGCCGACATCAGCGCCGCCGCCGATGCAGCGAACTGCTCGCGTCGTTCCGGCGCGATGTTCTCGAGCAAAACGCCCAGCAATTGCTGCTCGATGAGATACACGACGTCCGTAATCTTTTTGATGACCTGGCCGGTCAGATCCTGGAAATCCTGCGCGAGCATGATTTCGAGCAATTGGGCATTGGTCGCCTGGGTGCGCTCCGGCACGCTCTGCAGGAACGAGCGCGTCTGCGCGAGCAGTTCCCCCGCCTCGCCCTGCGCGAGCGGCGCGCCGTACCACTTCGCCCAGCGCGCGTCGAGCGCCTGCGCTTCGGTTTGCAGCGATTCCTGCATCGGCTTGGCAAGCTCGATCGCGTTGAGCGCGCGCTCGGCGGCCTGCTCGGTCATCGTCGCGACATATTTCAGGCGGTCGCGCGCGTCGGGCACGGCTTGCGCGGCGGCTTCGACCTGCTTGTCGAGGCCGAGCTCGCGCATCGAATCGCGCAGCGTGCGCGTCAGTTGGCCGATGCGCGCGAGAATGCGGTCGCTCGACGGATCGCCTTCGCTTTCGGCAACCGCGGCGACCGCGGCTGCGAGTTCAGTGGTCAGATCGTTCAAGATCAGCTCCCCGCTTTGGCCATCTTCTCGAGAATCTTGGTGAGCTTCTCGTCGAGCGTGGCGGCCGTGAAAGGCTTCACCACGTAACCGTTCGCGCCCGCTTGCGCCGCCGCGATGATGTTTTCCTTCTTCGACTCGGCCGTCACCATCAGCACCGGCAGATGCGAGAGCGTCGCGTCCGCGCGGATCTGCTGAAGCATCGACAGGCCGTCGAGGTTCGGCATGTTCCAGTCGGTGATCACGAAGTCGAAGCCGCCGCCGCGCAGACGCGCGAGGCCCGCCGCGCCGTCTTCGGCTTCGTCGACGTTGCCGTAGCCCAGCTCCTTGAGCAGGTTACGCACGATACGGCGCATCGTCGGAAAATCGTCGACGACGAGGATCTTCATGTTCTTGTCCATCATGACTCCAGTGTGTTCTCAATGCGGCGGCGCCGCTTAAATCCAAAGTTCAGACGCGCTGTACGCGTTCGCCCATCGAGGCAAGCCGCGCCATCACGCGCCGGCTCATTTCAGAGAGCGGCGCGATTTCGCTCGCACCGCCCATTGCAATCGCTTCGCGCGGCATGCCGAACACCACGCAACTCGCTTCGTCCTGCGCGAGCGTGTAAGCGCCCGCCTGCTGCATGTCCAGAAGACCGGCGGCGCCGTCGCGGCCCATGCCGGTCAGGATCACGCCGATCGCGTTCTTGCCCGCGTGCTGCGCCGCCGAACGGAACAGCACGTCGACCGAAGGCCGATGCCGGTTCACGGGCGGCGCATCCGACAGATGCGCGACATAGTTCGCACCGCTCCTCGCGAGCACCAGATGCGCGTGGCCGGGCGCGATGTACGCGTGGCCCGGCAACACGCGCTCGCCGTGCTCGGCTTCCTTCACGGTGATGCGGCACAGCCCGTTCAGGCGCTGCGCGAACGACTTCGTGAAGCCCGGCGGCATGTGCTGCGCGATGAGCACCGCGGGCGCATCGGGCGGCAGCGGCACGAGCACTTCGCGGATCGCTTCCGTTCCGCCCGTCGAAGCGCCGACGATCACGAGCTTTTCCGTCGACACGAGCGGATTGTTGAAATGCGGCGCGGGCTTGTGCGTCGCCGCGTTCGCCGGCGCGCTCGCCGCGTGCGTCGTCTGCTTCACGCGTGCCCGCGATGCGGCGCGCACCTTGTCGGCGAGCTTTTCCGCGTAATCGAGCATGCCGTCGCGAATGCCGACTTTCGGCTTCGTGACGAAATCGACCGCGCCGAGTTCCAGCGCGCGCAGCGTGATTTCGTTGCCGCGCTCGGTCAGCGACGACACCATCACGACCGGCATCGGTCGCAGGCGCATCAGCTTTTCCAGGAAGTCGAGGCCGTCCATGCGCGGCATTTCGACGTCGAGCGTGAGCACGTCCGGGTTATGCAGCTTGATGAGCTCGCGCGCGACGAGCGGATCGGGCGCGGTCGCGCAGATGTGCATGTCGGGCTGCGCGTTGATGATCTCGGTCATCAGGCTGCGCACGAGCGCCGAATCGTCGACGCACAGCACTTTGATCTTTGGCGCTGTGTTCATGCTTCCTCCACGGTCTTGAGACGCGACGTGAACAACTCGACGCGCGGGCGCTTCGCCGCCGATGCATTCGTCGTGAACGACTCCGCACGCGGTTTCGCGTTCGACTGAAACAGCTCGACGCGCGCACGCGCTTTCGCGAGCCGCTCCGCGCGCTCTTCCGGCGTGCGCTGCACGAGCGCCTGCTCGCGCTCGACGACCACCGGGTCATGCGCCGTCTTCAGCTTCTTGACCATCACCTGACCCGAGCGCGGCATGAACGCGACCTTGCGCGGATGCGCGCCCTGCAAGTCCTCGGCGACGATGCGAATCTTTTCCAGCGCGAGATAACGCCGCACGAACTCCGAATTGCGATCGCCGATGTTGATGGTCGTCATGCCCGCGAGCACCGCGCCGCCGCCGAACACCTTCGCTTCGAAGCGCTCGCGCCGTCCGCCGCGCTTGATGAGCTCGTTGATGAGCACTTCCATCGCGTACGCGCCGTAGCGCATCGAATCCGACGATGCGTGCGACGCGTCGCAACCGTCATCGGGCAGCATGAAGTGATTCATGCCGCCGATGCCCGCCGTGCGATCGTGGATGCACGCCGCCACGCACGAACCCAGCACCGTGACGAGCACCATGTCTTCGCTCGTCATGTAGAACTCGTTCGGCAGGAGCTTCACGCCCTGCTTCTTGAAGTGATTGTCGAAATAGAGATTCGACGCCATTGGCAGACCGCTCATGCCGGCTCTCCCGCGAGCGCGCGCTTCGATCCGCTCGCAACCTTCGTATCGCGCGTGAGTTCGTACACGGTCTGGCCGCGCAGCCTGAACGCCTGCGACACATACGTGAAGTTCTCCGAATGCCCCGCGAAGAGCAGCGCGCCCGGCTTCATCAGCGGCTCGAAGCGCGTGAGCACCTGGCCCTGCGTCGGCTTGTCGAAGTAGATCATCACGTTGCGGCAGAAGATCGCGTCGAACGGGCCTTTCACGTCGTAGCGCGCTTCGGTCAGATTCACGCGGCCGAAGTTCACCATCGCGCGCAACTCGGGGCGCACTTTCACGAGACCCGCGTGCGCGCCCGTGCCCTTCAGGAAGAAGCGCTTGAGACGCTCGACGGGCAATGCCTTCACCTGATCGAGCGAATACACGCCCGCTTCGGCTTTCGCGAGCACTTGACTGTCGATGTCGCTCGCGAACACCGTGCACTGGCGCGCGGCGTGTTCGCCCAACGCTTCGACGAGCGTCATCGCGATGGAATACGGCTCCTCGCCGGTCGACGCCGCCGAGCACCACACCGAGAACGGCTGCTGCCGGCGCTTCACGAAGTCCGCGAGAATCGGAAAGTGATGCGACTCGCGGAAAAACGCCGTCAGGTTCGTGGTCAGCGCGTTGACGAACGCTTCCCATTCGGCGTTGTCGTCGTTGGTTTCGAGACGGTCGAGATACTGCTTGAACGTATCGATGCCGCAGGCGCGCAGCCGGCGCGCGAGGCGGCTGTACGCCATGTCGCGTTTGTGGTCCGACAGCGAGATGCCTGCGCGGCGATGAATCAGCTCGCGAATGCGGGCGAAATCCGCCGATGTGAATTCGAAATCGCGCTCGACTTCCGTGCCGCGCACATTGGCGGGCAAGTCGACGCGCGCGTTGCGCGTTGCCATCATGATGTTTCGTGCTTCCTTGACGTCGTCCCCGACGTCCGATGTGGCGTGTTCGTCGCGCTCGACCATGCGGACTCGCGCATTTCCTGCGTGTCGATCGTGGTGCGCGATGCCTGCATGGCCGTTTTCGTTCCGGTCCGGTTAAAAGGTTTCCCAGTCGCCGTCGTCGGCGGTCGTCGCTTTCGCACGCGGTGCCGCAGCGGGCTTGGCAACGCTCGCCGGCTTGATCGCCGGCTTGACTGTTTCCTTGACTGCTTCCTTATTAACGGCCGCTTCCGGCGCAACTTTTGGCGTCTCGACAGCTTTCGCTTTCGCTGCAACCGAAGACGTCGACGGTTCGACGCGCGCCGCCGGCGCAAGACGCGCCACGGCCGTCGATGCGCTCGTGCGCGCCGGCGCTGCCGCCGCGCCTTGCACGCGCCATTGCGCGACCACGTCCTTCAGCTGACGCGTCTGCTCTTCGAGCGATGCCGCAGCGGCGGCCGCCTGCTCGACGAGCGCGGCGTTCTGCTGCGTCACGCTGTCCATCTGCGTGACGGCGCGATTGACCTGCTCGATGCCATCGGACTGTTCCTCCGACGCCGCGCTGATCTCGCCCATGATGTCGGTCACGCGGCGCACCGCCTGCACGATCTCGCTCATCGTCTGACCGGCGCGCGCGACGAGTTCCGTGCCGCTGTCGACCTTCGCGGCCGAATCGCCGATGAGCGCCTTGATTTCCTTCGCCGCCGCCGCGCTGCGTTGCGCGAGCGAGCGCACTTCGCCCGCCACGACCGCGAATCCCCGCCCTTCCTCGCCCGCGCGCGCCGCTTCCACGGCCGCGTTCAACGCGAGAATGTTGGTCTGGAACGCGATGCCTTCGATCACGCCGATGATGTCCACGACCTTGTTCGAGCTCGATGCAATGGCGTGCATCGTCTCGACGACCTGCTCGACGACTTCACCGCCGCGCGAAGCGATATCCGACGCGTTCACCGCGAGCTGGCTCGCCTGGCGCGCGTTGTCGGCGTTCTGCTTCACCGTGCTCGTGAGCTCTTCCATGCTCGACGCCGTTTCCTGCAGCGACGCCGCCTGCTCTTCCGTGCGCTGCGACAGATCCGTGTTGCCGCTCGCGATTTCATGCGCGCCGACATCGATCGATTCCGCGCCGCGATGCACCGCGCCGACCATCGTCGTCAGATTGCCGCGCATGCGCTCGATACCCGCGAACAGGCGGCCGATTTCGTTGCCGCTTTCGCTCTGCGCGGACTGCGTGAGATCGCCGCGCGAGATGCGGTCGAAGTGATCGACGGCCTCGTTGATCGGCTTCACGATCAGGCTGGAGAGCGCCATGCGCGTGCCGATCAGCATCAGCACCGCGAGCACGAGCACCGCGCCGATCGTCATGTTGAGCGCCGCGATATTCGACGACGTGCTGGCGCGCGAGCTTTCCGCGTGCGCCTGATGCGACGCGACCGCAGCCGTCACGGCCTGATCGAACGCGACGAACATCGGGCTGATCTTCGTGTCCGCGATCGCGTGATACGCGGCCAGGTCGTTCGCCCGGATCGCGGTGAATTCCGGCTCCACGCCGGTCTTCACGAGCGTCTCGTGCTGGGCGACGAGCGCATCGAGCGTGTCCTTCGGGAGCATCGGCTTCGGCGTATCGAGATAGAGCTTCCAGTTCTCGTTGCTCTTGTCGAGCAGATACTGGCCGCGATCGATCGCCTTCTTCGCTTCTTCCGTATTGCCCGCTTCGGCGAGCGAACGCACGCGGTCGAGCGTCACGCGCGAGCGCAGCAGATACGACGACGTTTCTGAAAGCGCGCGCATCGCGACCATGTCTTCCTGCGCGAGCGACGCGAGCGACGCATTGGCCGAGTTCAGTCCGACGAGCGCGAGTGCGCCGATGAGCGCCGCGCAACCGACGAACAACAAGCCGACGAGCGTGAGCGTCGTGCGGATCGACAACTTCTTCAGCATGGCTTCTTCCTGCTTCCTGAATACGTTTTTATGCGCCGACGGAGTCGATCAACTCCATCTCGCGGCTCGTCATGAGCTTCTCGATGTCCATCAGGATCAGCATGCGGCCGTCGACCGTGCCGAGGCCCGTCAGATATTCGGTCGCGAGCGTGCCGCCGAATTCCGGCGCGGGCATCACCTGTTCCTGCGTGAGCGTGAGCACGTCCGACACGCCGTCGACGACCATGCCGACCACGCGATGCGCGACGTTCAGGATGATGACGACCGTCTGGTTGTCGTACTCGACGCGGCCCAGATTGAACTTGATGCGCATGTCGACGATCGGCACGATGATGCCGCGCAGATTGATCACGCCCTTGATGAACCCGGGCGCATTCGCGATGCGTGTAACGTTGTCGTAGCCGCGGATCTCCTGCACTTTCAGGATGTCGATGCCGTATTCCTCGGCGCCGAGCGTGAACACGAGGAATTCCTGTCCGGCTGCTTCCGTGTTTTGCGTGTCACGACGCGAAGGCGCAGCGGTTTGAATCGATTGAACGTCTGCCATGAAAGACTCCTTCGGTATTAGTGAGCGTGCGCGCCGTGCTGTGCGCGCGATTCGCGGTTGAGCGCGGCCACGTCGACGATCAGCGCGACGCTGCCGTCGCCCAGGATGGTCGCGGCGGAAATGCCGTGCACCTTGCGGTAATTCGTTTCGAGGTTCTTGACGACGACTTGCTGCTGGCCGACGAGCTCGTCGATCAGCATCGCGAAGCGGCGTCCTTCCGTCTGCATGATCGTGACGATGCCCTGCGTCGGCTCCGTGCGCGCGCCTTCGACATCGAACACGCGATGCAGCGCGACGAGCGGCAGATATTCGCCGCGCACGCGCACGACGCGCTCGCCGTTCGCGACCGTGTAGATGTCCTCGGCGACCGGTTGCAGCGACTCCATCACGAAGTTGAGCGGCAGAATGAAGATCTCGTTGCCGACCTTCACCGACATGCCGTCGAGAATCGCGAGCGTGAGCGGCAGCACGATCTTTGTCGTCGTGCCCGCGCCCTGGCGCGACATGATTTCGACGTGGCCGCCCATCGACTGGATGTTGCGCTTCACCACGTCCATGCCGACGCCGCGGCCGGAAATGTCCGTCACTTGTTCGGCGGTCGAGAAGCCCGGCATGAAGATGAGTTGCCAGACTTCTTCGTCGCTCATCGATTCGGAAACCTGCATGCCCTGCTTCTGCGCCTTCGCGAGAATCTTGTCGCGGCGCAGGCCCGCGCCGTCGTCGCTCACTTCGATCACGATGTTGCCGCCGTGATGCGCCGCCGAGAGCACGAGCTGGCCGGTCGTCGACTTGCCCGCCGCGCGGCGCGCTTCCACGGTCTCGATGCCGTGATCGAGCGAGTTGCGCACGAGGTGCGTGAGCGGATCGATGATGCGCTCGATCAGGCTCTTGTCGAGTTCGGTCGCCTGACCGAACGTGACGAGTTCCACTTCCTTGCCGAGCTTGCCGGCGATGTCGCGCACGAGGCGCGGGAAGCGGCTGAAAACGTAATCCATCGGCATCATGCGGATGGACATGACGGCCTCTTGCAGATCGCGCGCGTTGCGCTCGAGCTGCGCCATGCCGTTGAACAGGCGGTCGTGCAACGCGGGATCGAACGTGCTCGTGGTTTCCGCGAGCATCGCCTGCGTGATGACGAGTTCGCCCACCAGGTTGATGAGCTGATCGACCTTCTCCACGCCGACGCGAATCGAGCTGCCTTCCGCCGATGCCGCAGCCTGGGGGCGCGCTTTCTTGTCGGCGTCGCTTGCTGCGGACTTTGCCGGCTGAGCGGCGGACGGGTCTTTCGAGCCCGCCGCCGTCGCCGCTTCTTCCTTCACTGCTTCCTTGCCAGCGGCGGATGCGGGCGCCGCGTGCGCCTGCGATTGCTTCGGCTCTTCGTGTATCGTGGGTTGCGCAATCTGCGTGGCCGTCGCTTCCAGGCGCGCCGGCTGGGCTTCTGCGGATTGCGCCGCTGCATCGCCGCGGCCGATCGTGATCTGCTTTTCATCGATCACGAAGCAGCACACAGCGACGATATCGTCGGCGGGGACGTCCGAGTCGAGCCATACCACGTACTCGGCGTCCGCTTTCTTTTCTCCGACGATGCTTCCCAGGTTCCCCAGCTCCTCGATCAGAGTCGCCAGGTCCTTCTCGCCCACCCCCCGTAGCGTAATTTTCAGGTGGGGTCCAACTTCCGCGTGCGGCGCGCCGGTGTGTCCCGGCGTCGCGGCAGCGGTTCCTGCATTCGTTCCATCGGCGAGCTCGAACGCGCCGTCCCAGTTTCCGTCGTCCTCGATCGCGTCCATCGCCTGCGAAAGCACGTGAGCGGGCGGCGCATTCGGGCCGTCGTAGGCCGGCGCGGCGTTCGCGCTCGCGGCGGCGCCCGGCAGCGCGGGCGGCTCGATCCGGCCGGACGGTGCGCCTTCGGCCTGTTCGTTCTTCAGACGCTCGAGCTTCGCGCAGATCGCGGCGGCCGCGGCCGCATCCGGCTCCGCGCTCGCGCGATACGCGGCGAGCTGATCCGACAGCACGTCCTTCGTCGCGAGGAACGTGTCGATCATGTCGCGGCGCAGGACGAGTTCGTTGTTGCGCGCGCGGTCCAGCAGCGATTCGAGAATGTGCGTCGTTTCGGTGAGCGCGGTGAAACCGAACGTCGCCGCGCCGCCCTTGATCGAGTGCGCCGCGCGGAAGATCGCCGCGAGGTCTTCCGGATCGGGATTCGCGATGTCCAGAACGAGCAGCAGTTGCTCCATCTGCGCGAGCAGTTCGTCTGCTTCGTCGAAGAAGGTCTGGTAGAACTGGGTAATGTCGAGTGTCATGCTTGAGTCACCATCGGCGCGTGCGTGCGCGAGTTGTCTTGTGCGTTCGCTTTAGTGCTGCGTTTCTTCGGAGAGCGCGGCGACCAGTTCCGTCAGCAGGTCCGGATCGAGCGGCTTCTCGATCCAGCCGGTCGCGCCCGCCGAGCGCGCCGCGTCCTTGAACGGCTCGCCGCCTTCGGTCGTCAGCACGAGAATCGGCGTCGCCTTGTATGCGGGATTTCCGCGCAGCGCCACGATCAGATCGAGCCCGCTTCTGCCCGGCATGTGCTGATCGGTCAGAACCAGATCGAAGCGCTCCGCGAGCGCCCACTCCAGCCCCTCGTCGCCGTCCGACGCAACGGTCACTTGGTAACCCGCCGCCGCCAGCGTCGCCGAGAGGATTTGCCGCATCGCGGCTGAATCGTCGATTGCCAGAATGTGTTTGATCATGTTTGTCTCTTGCCGGGATGACGGTCGAAACGTGTCGACACTTGAGCGTCTTTTTCGAGGTTTTTGCTCACTTCGCCGCGGGTCTCACCGCGACGCCGGGAATGAGCTGGCCGAGCGCCGACGACGGATTGCCGTTCGCGTCCGTGCCGTTGTCGAGCGTCGCGCCGCGTGAGCCGTCGTCGCGCAGCATCGACAGCTCCGTCTTGCGATTGAGCACGATCACGCTGATGCGCCGGTTCTCCGGATCGAGCGGATCTTTCTTGTTCAGGTTTTGCGTCGATGCGAGTCCGAGCACGCGCATCACCTTTCCTTCGTCCATGCCGCCCGCGACCAGCTCGCGCCGCGACGCGTTCGCGCGGTCCGCGGACAGCTCCCAGTTGCTGTAGCCCTTGTCGCCGCCCGCGTACTTCACGGCGTCTGTGTGTCCCTGCACGACGATGTGATTCGGCACGTCGTTGAGCGAGCGGCCGATCTCGCGCAGGATGTCGCGCATGTACGGCTGCACGGCGTCGCTGGAGAGCGCGAACATCGGGCGCTTCTGGGTATCGACGATTTCGATGCGCAAGCCCTGTTGCGTCGATTCGATGCGGATCTGCTGCTTGAACTGGCGCAGCGTCGGATTGGCCTCGATCGCGGCCATGAGCTTCACCTGAAGATCGTGCAGGCGCACCTGCTCGCGCCGTTCGAGCTCGCCCTGCGCGGACTTGAGCAGTTCCTCGTCGGTGTCGGACGAGGCGCGCTGCGCGAGCTGCGTGGCGCCATCGGTCTTGCGCGCGGCGCCTGCGTCGGTGCTGGAAATGTCGCGGCCGCCGCCCATGATGATGCTGTTGTCCATGCCGACGGTCTTGCCGCCGACCATCGCGGCCTTGAGCGGCATCTGAAAATATTCGGCGATGCCGCGCCGCTGCACCGGCGACGTCGACGAAAGCAGCCACATCAGCAGGAAGAACGCCATCATCGCGGTCATGAAGTCCGCGTAGGCGAGTTTCCACGCGCCGCCGTGATGGCCTTTCTTGCCCGCGACGACGCGCTTGATGAATATCGGGCGATCGGTATCGTTGCTCATCGCTGTGTCTCGACTATGGCGGAAGTCACTTCGACTTGACCTTGCGCACGTGTTCTTCCAGCTCGGAGAACGACGGGCGCTCCGTCGAGAACAGCACCTTGCGGCCGAATTCCACCGCGATCGCGGGGGCGTAGCCATTCAGGCTCGCGAGGATCGTCACCTTGATGCACTGGAACATCTTGGTCTGCTCCGCGACGCGCTGTTCCGCGACGTTCGCGAGCGGTCCGATGAAGCCGTACGAAAGCAGAATGCCGAGGAAGGTGCCGACGAGCGCCTGCGCGATCATCTCGCCGAGAATCGCGGGCGGCTGATCGGCGGAGGCCATCGTGTGCACGACGCCCATCACCGCCGCGACGATGCCGAACGCGGGCATCGCGTCGCCGACCTTGGTGAGCGCGTGCGCCGGCGCTTCGCCTTCGACGTGATGCGTCTCGATTTCCTCGTCCATGAGGCTTTCGATCTCGAACGCGTTCATATTGCCGCTCACCATGAGGCGCAGGTAATCCGTCAGGAATTCGACGATGTGATGGTCCGCGAGAATCTTCGGGTACTGGCTGAACACCGGGCTCTTCGCCGGATCTTCGATATCCGCTTCGAGCGCGAGCGTGCCTTCCTTGCGCGCTTTCGCGAGCAGCACGTAGAGCAGGCCCATCAGCTCCATGTACATGCTCTTGTCGTACTTCGCGCCCTTGAAGAGCGTCGGCAGCACCTGAATCGTCGCCTTGATGGTCTTGACGTTGTTGCCGAGGATGAACGCGCCGACGCCCGCGCCCGCGATCATCAGAATTTCGACCGGCTGCATGAGCGCGCCAAGGTGGCCGCCTTCGATGGCATAGCCGCCGAAGACGGACAGCAATGTCACGAGCGATCCAATGAAAATCAGCACAGTCGAGTCCTCACGTTTGATGCGGTAAGACCGCCGTTAAGTGGTTTACGGCACTCGACTGGAAAACTTTGGGGCACGGTCAAACCGCTGTACGTTCCGTGCGGTTTGCCGCGCGGCCTTCTCGCTGTTTCGCAAAATCTGCGTCTCAATCGCTGATTTACGGCAACGAAATATCGAACTTTTCCTAGCCGTGAAACAAAATTTTCCCGTTCGATACGAAACATCACATTTCCTGCCGATAATACGAACGCGCGTTCAGTTTTGTTGGAGACGCGAAGTCGTGAAATCGGAGAGAACGATGACAAGAGCAATGAAACAGGCCAGCGCGCTCGCGCTGACAGTGACCGCGAGTTCATTCGCGCATGCGGGTTTCGACTGCAGCGGTTCGCGCGGCGGCTGGCGTATGCAGACATCGGATAGCTGGACCGGCTCCGACAAACTTGCCCACGTGGCCGCGTCCGCGCCGTTCGGCGCGCTCGGCGCCTATTTGACGCGCGGCTCGGACCATCCGGTCGTCTACGGCACGTTGATCGGCACTGCGCCGGGCTTGGTGAAGGAAATCGTCGACGGAACCTGCCGCACGGACGGCTTCTCCTACAAGGATCTGGCCGCCGACGCGCTCGGTGCGTGGATCGGCGCATCGGCGACGCATTGGGCGATCATGTATCAGCGCACGCCGCACGGGATGACCGTCGGGCTTTCGTACCACGATCGCTTTTAGACGGACGCGGGCGTGGATCAGGCGGCGATCCGCCCCGCTTCGCGGTCCGCGCCCGCCTTGCGCGTCTTGCCCGCGCGCGATGGCGGCTGGCAGAGGCCGCACACGTAACCGGCGCGCAGTTCGTACGCATGTGCGACGAAACGTCCGCGGCAGCGCGTGCAGACGTTGGTCTGGAGCATGCCGGATTCGAAGTAGCGCACGAGCGTCCACGCGCGCGTGAGCGACAGCACGGGTTCGTCGCCGTACAGCGCCGCGTGTTCGAGATAGAGGCGGTAGCTTTTCACGATCGCGTGAATCGTCGGCTGGCTCTTGTCGTTGGCCGCCATGAAGCGATAAATGCCGTGAAACAGCGACGAATGGATGTTCGGCTGCCACGTCATGAACCAGTCCGTCGAGAACGGCAGCATGCCCTTGGGCGGCGACACGCCTTTCAGTTCCTTATAGAGCTTGATGAGACGGTCGCGCGACAGGCTCGTTTCCGCTTCGAGCAGTTGCAGGCGCGCGCCGAGCTCGATCAGCTCGATCGCCAAAGTGATTTCGCGGACCTCCGCGACCACGCTTTTCGTCGCCATCGGGCTTCGCGCGCGGCGTCAGCCGATCTGCTCGACGGGACTGTCCGCCAGCACAATCGCCGCGTGGGCGTGCGCGAGCGCCGCGCTGCGGTCCTTGTCGGCGAGCGACGAAAGGATCGCGTGGTCATCGAAACGAAAGCGGCACAGCAAATGGCTCGACGACGCCACTTTCACTGCCTGCGCGAGCGTCAGCGAAGCCAGAACTTGCGCAACCTGCTCCGAAAGGCCCAGGCGATACATCGCCGAGATGCGGTCTTCCTGAAGAAGCCGCTGAGCGAGGAGCAAGTACGACAGGTTCACCTCGCGGATTTCCGCGAGCGTACTCGTAGTGCTGGTCGTCATCTTTTTCCCCGAATCGAAACGTGGCTGGTCAGGCCCGGCGGGAACGTTTGCTCGAATTCGCAAAGAAACGCGAATGCGGCCCCGCCCGTGTTGTCTGTTGTCGATTCGATTGTCGCCGATGCCCGCGGCCGCGCCTGTCGGACAAAGCATCCGACGCTGCGACGGAGTTTCGCGAAGAATCGTGTAGGAAAATTTCTTACAAGCCGGCCGCTTCGATGCCGCTCGGCAGACATGCGTTATCGGCACGTATTCGTCTGACTTAATAGCCGCGCCCCGTATTTTTACGACGGGCGCGCGCTGTCGCGCCTTTCAGGCCGCAGGACCGTGAATTGCTCATTCATGCCGCCCGGCGCGTCCGACGCTTCAAATCCGCCCTCATCGCCGCCATCGATGCAATTTCTGACTTCGTAACAGCACATGTATCGCGCTGTAACAACGATAAGCGATTGAAAAATGAAGTGAAATGCCGGTCTCGATCCCGATAATGATCGGTAAGGGATAACCCGGTCGCGATGTTTTTCATCTCCGGGCCTGTCTCGGGCGGCGTCCAACCACACGCGGCCCGCCCGAATGGCATGCGTTGAGCGCTCGACCGGAGCGTGACTGCAATGCCTTACCTACATGGAGAGTCACGTTATGCGAATCGCACAAATTGCACCGTTGCACGAAGCAGTTCCTCCGAAGTTTTACGGCGGCACTGAGCGCGTCGTGTCTTATCTGACGGATGCGCTCGTCGAACTCGGCCACGATGTAACGTTGTTTGCCAGCGGCGATTCGCAAACCAAGGCGACGCTCGAACCCGTGTGGCCGCGTGCATTGCGTCTAGATCCGACCGTGCGCGACGCGCTCGCGCCGCACATGCTGCTGCTCGAAACCGTCCGCCAGCGCGCGCACGAGTTCGACGTGCTGCACTTCCACCTCGATTACATGCCGTTCCCGCTGTTCACGCAGATGGACACGCCGTTCGTGACGACGCTGCACGGCCGGCTCGATCTGCCGGAACTGCAGCCGATCTTCAACACGTTCACGAAGGCGAACGTCATTTCGATCTCGGACAATCAGCGCGGGCCGCTGCCGCAGGCGAACTGGCTGAACACCGTTTATCACGGTCTGCCGAGCCAGTTGCTGACGCCGCAGCCCCACAAGAAGCCGGAATATCTGGCGTTCCTGGGCCGCATCTGCCCGGAAAAGCGCGCCGATCTCGCAATCAAGATCGCGGCCCAGAGCGGTCTGCCGCTGAAGATCGCCGCCAAGGTGGACAAGGTCGACCAGGAATACTTCAAGTCGACGATCGAACCGCTGCTTTCGCAGGCGCACGTCGAGTTCATCGGCGAGATCAATGAAGCGCAGAAGCCGGAATTTCTGTCGGGCGCGAAGGCGCTGCTCTTCCCGATCGATTGGAACGAGCCGTTCGGCCTCGTGATGATCGAGGCGATGGCCTGCGGCACGCCGGTGATCGCGTTCAATCGCGGTTCGGTGCCGGAAGTCATCGACCACGGCGTGACGGGCTTCATCTGCGAGGACGTGCAAGGCGCGGTCGGCGCGCTGCAACGTCTCGACGAGCTGTCGCGCACGGAAATCCGCGCGCAGTTCGAGCGCCGCTTCAGCGCGCAGACGATGGCGCAGAACTACGTCGAAAGCTACACGGCGATGCTTCAGGCCGCGAAGCGCCCGGTGTTGCGTCAGGTCGCGGTGGGCTGATTGCCTTCCTGACCAGATTTGCTGGAACTGCCGCCCGCTTGCCGGGCGGCATTTTTTTGCGCGCCTGTTAAGACATTCGCTAAGGAATGATCCGAAGTTTCGGTGCAATGCCCGTGAATTGAGAGCCGATCGACCATTTTTGACAGTTCGCCAAAGACACCGCGCTTAAACTGCGCTGCGCAAAAGCGCGTCACGCGTTCTTGTTTGAAATCAACGGCTTTTCATCTTTTTCACGAAGGCAGAATCATGCATTTGTCGAAGCGTCTCGGCGCTGAAATTTTCGGTACTTTCTGGCTCGTGCTGGGCGGCTGCGGAAGCGCCGTGCTCGCCGCGGCCTTTCCTGAACTCGGCATCGGATTCGCCGGCGTTTCGCTGGCGTTCGGTCTCACCGTCCTGACGATGGCCTACGCCATCGGCCACGTCTCGGGCTGCCACCTGAACCCGGCCGTGAGCATCGGGCTTGCGACGGCGGGCCGCTTTCCGGTGCGCGATCTCGTGCCGTACATCGCGGCGCAAGTGATCGGCGCGACGCTCGGCGCGTGGGTAATCTATCTGATCGCCACGGGCAATCCGAGCTTCGACTTCGCGTCGAGCGCATTCGCCGCGAACGGTTTCGGCGAGCACTCGCCGGGGCATTTCTCGATGGCCGCCGCGCTCATCGCCGAAATCGCGATGACGTTCTTCTTCCTCTTCGTGATCCTCGGCGCCACCGACGAGCGCGCGCCGAAAGGCTTCGCGCCGCTCGCCATCGGCCTGTGCCTGACGCTCATCCATCTGATCTCGATTCCGGTCACGAATACGTCGGTGAATCCGGCGCGCTCGTCGAGCCAGGCGTTCTTCGTCGGCGGCTGGGCGCTCGATCAGCTGTGGCTGTTCTGGATTGCGCCGATCGTCGGCGCGATTCTCGCGGGCGTGCTTTATCCGTTGCTGACGCGTCAGAAGTAAGTCACGGCGGCAGCAAACGGCGGCAAGCAAAACGGGCGCGAAATGCGCCCGTTTTTGTTTTTGCGCCACAGCGCGCATACGAAAGATTAAACGCGCGCGACAAATGTAATGCCGAATTACGCAGCCTGCTTATGAATTTCCGTCACGCGATGCCAAGGATCATTTCCCGCGCCGCCGAAGGCTTGAAGGATAAGGCTTCCAGCGATGTCGACGGCGCCGCCGCGCTTGCGAACTCCCTTACGCCGTCCTTGCACACGGTAACAAGTCCTCGAAGCATGTAAGACGGCGGGCGCTTAAATTGGACTCATGCGACACACGTCGCCTTAAAGGAGAAACACAATGAAGCGCATCGTCACCCACATGCTTGTCGCGACTGGTCTTGCTATCGGTGCTGTCGGCGCGGCTCAGGCTCACAGCGATCTGCACATCGGCGTCTCGCTCGGCGCGCCGGCTTATGTGGCGCCGGCTCCGGTGTATGTGCGTCCGGCGGTTCCGGCGTATCGCGCGCCGTACTATCGCCACGAAGCGCCGCGCTGGTATGGCCGCGATCATCGCGACTATGGCCGATACGACCGCGCGGGCTGGAACCACGGCGGCTACGGCAACAACTGGGGCCATCGCGGATAAGCGGGACCGGCCGCGGATCGAGGTCCGCGGCCCGCCGTGACGGATATCAGTCGGGCGTCTGTCCCGGCGACGCGAGTTCGTCGCGAATGTCGAACAGCTTGCGCAGCTGATGCGCGACACCCGCCTCGAAGTTGTACCCAATACGCGGCACGTTCGGCAGGCGCTTGATCAGATCGGGGTTCGCGTTGTTCATCATGAACGGATGCCCGGCGGTTTCGAGCAGATCGATATCGTTCATGTTGTCGCCGAACGCGACGCATTGCGCGGTATCGACATCGAGCCGCTCCAGCACGAAACGCAGCGCGCGCCCTTTCGATACGTCCGACGTCATCACTTCCAGACAGTCCGGCAGCGAATACGTGACGTAGAGCGAATCGCCGAACTCCCGTTCGAGGTTCGCGGCGGTCACCTTCAGATCGGCCGGATCGCCGATATACAGCACTTTCGCGATGTTCTCGCCATCATGCTCGCGCAGATCCATCACTTCGTACTTGAAGCCGGAATCCTGGTGGAAGACCAGCAACTCGGGCGCGTGACGGTCGATGAGCCAGGCGTCGTCGGCAAAAAGATTGACGATGACGCGCTCGCTGCCCGCGATCTCGGGCTGCACGAGACGGCGCACGGCGGCGGGCTCGAGGTCGCGCGAATAAATGCGCTCGTCGGCCGGCGTATGCACGCGCGCGCCGTTGGACGTGATGAGATACGCGTCGACGCCGAGCACATCGCGAATGCCGGCGACGTCGCGATAATGCCGGCCCGTCGCGATGACGATAGGCACGCCGCGCGCCGCGAGCGCGCGCACGGTTTCGGCGGTGAAGGGATCGAGCTGGTGGTCGCTGTTGAGAAGCGTACCGTCGAGATCAGTAGCGATAACCGAATACATGACTGCCTTTGTGGTGCCGCGAAGGTCGGTATTTTATCGCGCCGCACCGTCCGCAGCCGCGAAAGCGGACGCCGCGCGTCGCGCCAGTTCGAGCGCGCCCGCTGCGGAATCGGCGCGCGGCGCACGCATGCGTTCGCGCAACATGGCCGGCACGAATGGCTCGTAAGGCGCGGCCAGCCCGCCGCACAGCGCGACGGGCAGCACGCCGGCGGAATCGAGCGCCGCGACGAATTTCGCGATTTCCTGCCCCGCCTGATCCAGCAGACGCGCGGCCTCGGGATGGTCGCGGAACTCGAACACGGTGGGCGCAAGCGTCGCATAAGCGGTTTGATTCGCGGCGCACAGCCAGACGACGAGACTGTCGCGATCCGTCGCGCCAGTGTGGGCGAGCATCGCGCGCGACCAGCCATCTTCGGGCGCGCGGCCGTCGAGCACGCGCTGCAGATGCACCACCGCGCGCAGGCCGAGCCACGCGCCGCTGGCTTCATCGCCGCTCGGAAAGCCGTAGCCGCCCGCGATTCGGCAAACGCCCGATTCGTCCAGCGACGCCGCGATGCTGCCCGTGCCGAGCGCGACGATCACGCCGGATTCCCCGCCGTGCGCGCCGAGCACGGTCGTATAGGCGTCGCTTTCCACGCTCAACGCGCGCACGTCCGGCGCCGCGCCGAGAAACGCGGTGAGCCAGTCGGCGTTGTTGACGCCCGCCAGGCCACAGCCGAGTGCGCAGTTGCGCCAGTCGAACGGCAGCGCGGCGGCCTCGAATGCGCGCGCGCACGCGTCGCCGATCGATTGCCACGCGCGCGCCACCCCGAGCCCGAGCCCCGAAGGTCCGCCGCTCGCGCGCGCCAGTTCGTTGCCGTGCGCGTCGGCGAGAATCACGCGCGTGCCGCTCCCGCCGCCGTCGATGCCGAGCAGGAAGCCGTCAAATGCCGAAGTCGAAGATGTAGTCATGGGCGCAAGCTTACCGGCGGCCGCGACGCGCGCCAATTGGCCGAATGGCATAGATGGCGCGATACGGGCGATCCGTTATGCTGACGCGATTCAAAATAATGATGAGGACTCGCAATGGCAGACGCCGAACACACCCGCTGCGCCTGGGCCACGACCGACGCGATGATCGAATATCACGACGGCGAATGGGGCGTGCCGTCGCACGACGACCGGCATCTGTTCGAAATGCTGGTGCTGGAAGGCGCGCAGGCGGGCCTTTCCTGGTCGACGATCCTCAACAAGCGCGAGGGCTATCGCGCGCTCTTCGCGGGCTTCGACATCGACAAGGTGGCGCGCTTCACCGAGAAGGACGTCGAGCGGATCGTGCAGGACGCGCGCATCGTGCGTAACCGGGCGAAGATCGAATCGGCGGTGCTCAATGCACGCGCCGTGAAGCAGATCCAGCAGGAGCACGGCTCGTTCGCGGATTTCGTCTGGTCCTTCGTCGACGGCAAAACGATCGACACGCCGCGCGATGCGAAAAATCCCACGCCCGCGTCCACGCCGGAATCGGACGCGCTCAGCAAGGCGCTCAAGAAATACGGCTGCAAGTTCGTCGGCACGACCATTTGCTACGCGTTCATGCAGGCCACCGGCATGGTCAACGATCACGCCGTGGGTTGCATGTCGCGAGAAAAACCTAAGACAAAACGGAAGACCGTTGCAAAAACCCCGCTTTGATCGATTCCTATGCGGAAAAATTTTGCCTTTTGACAACATCGTATAGCGTAATTTACGCGATCTAGGGTAAATCCTTATGGATGACGTTTTTTTTGCAGTGAAGCACGCGCAATTGCCCGAACTGCAAGGCTTTTGGCCGGGTTTTCCGCACTGCACGAACGTACGAGCCGTGTAAAAATGGCTTCCTCGCGTGCGCTGGCGCACCTTTTTACCGTTCCGAACCGTTATAACTGACGGTGTACGGATCGTCACTGAGTGTAGAAATCCGACGCGAGCACACAGGGCGCAGTCAGACCACACGCCCAGGCCGGGAAAACCGCCGTGCTCGGAGCAGAGGCCGGGCGGCGAGCGTCGATTCTGTTGCGCCATATTTGCAACGACGCTGCCGCTTTCGGTAAGCAGGTGCAGGTTCTCGAATACTTAAACGTATGGCCGCTGCGCAGGGGCGCAGGGGAGAAGATCATGAAAAGCTTGAACTTCCTGACGCATCAGGAGATTTTCAACAGCGCAGTCCAGCATCTTTTCGGACAAGGGCAAGCGGCTTTGCTGCCGCGGGGCGGCGGTGCCTATCGCGGATACTGCGGCGGCTGCCCTGTCGGGAGCTTCATCAAGCCGCGCGACTATGTCACCGCGATGGAAGGCGTGCCCATTCGCTTCATCGCGAAGCCGCCCGAGCAGGTGCCGGCGTACATTGATGTCGGCGTCGTGGCGCTGAAGCGCGCGCTGCTCCGTTCGCGCATCAACGTGTTCGATCCCAACACCGTCGAGCTGCTGTCGTGCCTGCAGAACGTGCATGACGTCTTCGGCAAATGGGAATGGCGCGAGCGTTTGACGTCGATCGCGCGTCAGTTCGGGTTGTCAGCCGAACTTCTTAAAACGGCCGCGTGATATTGCAGGTGCTGTGATGTTGAGCCCTATTACGATGTTGAGCCCGAAGGACATTTACGAGCGCGTCAGCGAGCACTTGCTGACGCAGCGCGCGGTCTCGGAAGACGACAACGGTTCGTGCAGGCTTCGCAGTCCGGAAGGCCGCAAATGCGCGATCGGGTCGCTCGTGCGCGACGATGTGTACGAGCCGGAGCTGGAAGGCGTCGGCATTTCCTACTATCGGCATGCGCGGGACGGCGGTCTGCTGCGGGCGCTCTACGCATCGAACGTGAATGCCTACGATCCGAACATCATCGATCTGCTGATCGAGCTGGAGGAAGTTCACGACTACGCCGAAATCGAAGAGTGGCCGGCGTTGCTCGCGGCGCTTGGCAGGCGTCACGCGTTCGTCTGAACGCCCTCGCTAAAAAAGGCAATAGAAACGAAAACGGCGGTGCGCCCTTACGGGTCGCACCGCCGTTTTGCCGTTCGGCGCGAGGATCCGAAAACCCTCGCCCGAACAAGACGCTTAGTGCATCTTCTTCGGCAGCATCTGGCTGCGCAGGCGCTTGCGCAGGCGCGCGACAGCGGCGGCCTTCTTGCGCTTGCGCTCGGTGGTCGGCTTTTCGTACGACTGGCGCTCGCGCAGTTCGGCGATCAGGCCATTGCGCTCGATGGTGCGGCGGAAACGCCGAATCGCGACATCGAACGGCTCGTTTTCTTTGAGGACGATAGTGGTCATGTAAATCCTGGTTTGCTAAACGTATTTTCAAGCGCGCGACGACTGCGAGTTGCCGCGCCCCGGCACTCCGATCGTCCGCCGGACGTGAGAACGGCGCGACGGACACGAGCAAAGCGGCCACGGAGGCCGGAAAAGAGAGCGTTGAGATTCAGCCGCGGAAGCGGCAGGCGCTTTCGAAAGAACCACACGAAGGCGCGTTTCAGAGCCGTTCGCCGCTGTTGGTTGACGTTGTCATTTTCAGCGGCGAAGGCAGGAAATCGGGCACATTTCTCGATTCGGGCGCGATGTTACCAGAACACCGCGCCATTGCCAACTCCCGCGCGCCGGCCAACTCATTGATGCAACAGAACTATTTCTGCCACGCGCTGGCTTCGTCGAGCAGATGGATATCGTCGGCTGCGAGTTGCAGGCGCGTCGCGGCGGCCAAGCTCTCCAGTTGCGCGACCGACGTGGCGCTGGCGATCGGCGCCGTCACGCTCGGGCGCGCGATCATCCACGCGAGCGCGACCGTCGCGGGCGTCGTGTCGTTGCGTTTCGCGACTTCGTCGAGCGCGTCGAGAATCTCGAGGCCGCGCGGCGTCAGATACTTTTCGACGCGCGAGCCGCGCGCCTTGTGCTGCGTGTCCGCCTTCGACCGATATTTGCCCGACAGAAAGCCGCTCGCGAGCGCGTAATACGGCACGACGGCGATCTTGTGCTGTTCTGCCACCGGTTCGAGACCGGTCTCGTAGCCCTCGCGGTCGTAGAGGTTGTATTCGGGTTGCAGAATCTGATACGCCGGCAAGCCCGAATCCTTCGCGACTTTCAACGCCTCTTCGAGCCGCTCGCCCGTGTAGTTCGACGCGCCGATCACCCGCACCTTCCCCGCCTTGATGAGCGTCTGATACGCGTCGAGGGTTTCGTCGAGCGGCGTGGTTTCGTCGTCGTAATGGGAGAAATAGACGTCGATGTAATCGGTCTTGAGACGCCGCAGCGAATCGTCGACGGCCGCCGCGATGTTCGCCGCCGAGAGCCCGGCGCGCGTGGACAGCTTGCCGACTTTCGTCGCGAGCACGACCTGGTGGCGCTTGCCGCTTTCCCTGAACCACTTGCCGATGATCGTCTCCGATTCGCCGCCCTGATGCCCGTCGACCCAGGCGGAATAGACGTCGGCCGTATCGATGAAATTCAGGCCGTGGTCGACGAACGCGTCGAGGATCGAGAACGACGCGCGCTCGTTGGCAGTCCAGCCGAACACGTTGCCGCCGAAGGCGAGCGGCGCAACTTTCAGTTCCGATGTGCCGATATTGCGTGTCTGCACGTGGGCTCCAAATGGGCGAGGCCAGCCGGACAGAATACGCGGGAAGGCCGTGCCTTGCCGGCGTCGATCTTCGTCGCGCGACGGCCCGGCGACGACTCTAAAGTTTCCCCGCGACACGCCGTCAACCAGCAAGAAGGCCCGCTCGCACCGGCCGGATCGGCAAAAACTTCAGCGGTTCCGAAGGCGGCGAGAACGCAGAAATATCCGGATCGTCCAGCCGGACAGGCAACAGACGTATCCACGACAGATCAACCCGGACCGGCTTGCCGGCTTCATGGAGCGCACATGCAATCCTTTCCTCAATTCGACGAATCCTGGAAGAACTGGCTCGACGAGAACATTCGCCGGGGCTGCTCGCATCAATCGATGATCGACGCTATGGTCGCCAATGCTTTCGACCCGAACACGGCGCACTCGATTCTTTCCCGTCGTATCGCAGGAGAGGAAGTGGACGCGGCCGCGGTCTCATCGTCCGCCAGCTACGTGTATGGCAAGCAAATGCTGCCGCAAGGTCCGGTCATCAAGGCAAACGATTGCCGGGCCCGTGTGCTGTTCAGCAGCAGCCAGCCCGTCGTGGCCCTGCTGGGCGATGTCCTCACGGAAGAAGAGTGCGAACGGCTGATCGAAATCGGCCGTCAGAGCGTGAAGCAGTCGGCGGTGGTCGATCCGGCATCGGGCGCCGAAATCATCATCAGGGAGCGCACCAGCCAGGGCGCGTTCGTGAACGGCTCGGTCGACCCGCTGGTCGCAAAGATCGACCGGCGTCTCGCCGAACTGACCAACATTCCGCTCGAAAACGGCGAAGACCTGCACCTGCTGCGCTATGGCATCGGCGGCGAGTATCGCCCGCATTTCGACTATTTCCCGGAAGAGCTCGCCGGCAGCCGTCACCATCTTCAACGAGGCGGCCAGCGCATTGCGACCGTGATCCTCTATCTGAACGAGGTCGAACTCGGCGGCGAGACGACCTTTCCGAACGTCGGCCTGAGCGTGCGCCCGCAGCGCGGCAGCGCGCTGTACTTCGAATACGGCAACGAGCTCGGTCAGGTCGACCCGAAAACGCTCCACGCAGGCAACCCTGTCGAGCAGGGCGAGAAGTGGATCGCCACCAAGTGGATTCGCCGCAGCCGTTTCCAGCCGCTGCCGCAAGACGCCTGAACGCCGCGTTGCGCATCGTGCGCGCGTCCGAGCCACATCACTGACCACACCACAGCATGAACCTGATCGATAACAACTGGCGCGGCTGGATTGCCGAGAACCTGCTTCTCAGCAATTCACCCAACTCTATCGTCCACACGTTGATCCAGCACGGCTTCGACCCCGAGAACGCGCGGGTCGAGGTCGCAGAAGCGGAGGCGAGCCCGTATCTGCGCGGCTTCAGCCGCCTCAGCAACCGCCTGAAGAAGCGCGACTGGATGTTGGGTGTGTACGCCGAGCTGCACCGCATGCGCGGAGGCACTGAAGTCCCGCGCCGCGAAAAACTCTCGGTCGACGAGTTCTTCGAAGAGTATTACTGCCAAAACCGGCCGGTCATCATCACCGGGATGATGGAAGACTGGCCCTCGCGCGAACGCTGGACTTTCAAGTATCTGAAGGACAAGTGCGGGGACCTCGAGGTCGAAGTACAACTGGGCCGCAATTCGGATCCCAATTTCGAGATCAACCAGGAAAACCTGCGTCATCGCCTGACGTTCGCCGAGTTCGTCGATCGCGTCGCGGCCGCGGGCAATTCGAACGATCTCTATATGACGGCGAACAACAACTCGAAGAACCGCCAGGTGCTCGAGCGACTGCGCGGCGAGATCGGCCAGTTGCCCTATCTGACGACGGACGAGAACGCCGGGTTCTTCTGGTTCGGGCCGGCTGGCACGAAAACGCCGCTGCACCACGATCTGACCAACAATTTCATGGCACAGGTCGTGGGCAGCAAGCGGCTCAATCTGATCCCGTTCTTCGATACGCCGAATGTCTACAACCATCGTCACTGCTATTCGGACATGTTCGGCGATTCGTTCGACACCGTGCGTTTCCCGCGCACGGCAAAGATGCAGCACGTCGAAGTGAACCTGAACGCCGGCGAAGTGCTGTTCCTGCCGATCGGCTGGTGGCACTACGTCGAAGGGACGAGCGTGTCCATCACGATGACCTACACCAACTTCGTGAGGCACAACCACTTCTTTCAAGGCTACGAAACCTTTCACGAGGTCTGAGCAGCGCCACGGCGATGTCACCCGAGCAAGAGCAGCACTGAGCCGGCACATGCAGTCAGCGCCGGCGCGACTGAAAAATTGAAGTATCCGCAACGCGGCTCTGTCTAAAGTTTTCCTCAGACAAGCCGAAATCACAAACAAGCGGCCGGCGATTCGGACGCGGTCCACCAAAGTCGAAAGTCAAGTTCGACGTAGTATCCAAGGAGATCTTAAAATGATCGGCATCAACAGCAACATCAACTCCCTCGTTGCTCAGCAAAACCTGAACAACACGCAAAGCGCGTTGTCCTCGGCCATCACCCGCCTGTCGTCGGGCAAGCGCATCAACAGCGCGGCAGACGACGCAGCAGGCCAGGCAATCGCTTCGCGTATGACCTCGCAGATCAACGGCCTGAACCAGGGCGTCTCGAACGCCAACGACGGCGTGTCGATGACCCAGACGGCATCGAGCGGCCTGAACCAGATCGCCGACAACCTCCAGCGTATCCGCCAGCTTGCCGTGCAGGCTTCGAGCGGCTCGCTGTCGACGGACGACCAGAAGGCGCTTCAGCAAGAAGTGTCGCAGCGTATCTCGGAAGTGAACCGTATTTCGTCGCAGACGACGTACAACGGCAAGAACGTGCTCGACGGATCGGCTGGCCAGATCAGCTTCCAGATCGGCGCGAACGTCGGTCAGTCGATCAGCATCGACCTCGGCTCGAGCGCGAACATGTCGGCTGCCAAACTTGGCGGCGGCAACCCGGCGAGCGGCACGACCCTGGCGACGATCGACGGCCTCAGCCTCGACTCGACCGGCGCGTACGCGGCTTCGGGTGCATCGATCACGAGCATCAACATCATCGCTGACGGTAAGGGCGGCTACACGTACACCGATCAGAACAACCAGACGCTCGGCACGACGGCCGCTCCGACGCCGACGCCTGCTCCGACGCCGACGCCGACGCCGACGCCGACGCCGACGCCGACTCCGACGCCCACGCCGACGCCGACCCCCACGCCGACGCCAACCCCGACGCCGACGCCCACGCCGACCCCGGCTCCGTCGTTCTCCGTGTCGAACGTGTTCTCGATCGACTCGACGACGGGTGCATTCACGCTGGCTTCGACCGCGCTGCCCACGACCGGCGAAACCTCGCAGCAGACCGACGAACTGAGCGCGCTGAACGCCAACCGCACGCCGCCGACCGTCGCGAACATCGATCTGTCGACGGCCAACGGCGCGTCGCAGGCAATCGAGTCGATCGACAACGCGCTGCAAAACGTAAGCTCGCTGCAGGCAACGCTGGGCGCGGTGCAAAACCGTTTCTCGTCGGTCGCTTCGACGCAGACGGCTCAGTCGACCAACCTGTCGTCCGCTCAGTCGCAGATCACCGACGCGAATTTCGCGCAGGAAACCGCGAACCTGTCGAAGGCTCAGGTGCTGCAACAAGCTGGTATCTCGGTGCTGGCTCAAGCCAACTCGATGCCGCAGCAGGTTCTGAAGCTCCTCGGCTAAGCATCGAAGCCTGGGCTGTAACCGGCGCGCATCAGCCAGTACAATGCGCGCCGGATGTAATAAAGCATCAAAGCAGTCAGCGCACCGGGAGCTTCGTCTCCCTGTGCGCGTTTGCGGGAGATGACGACTCCCGCTCAATTCCACACGCTCGCGAAGCACACGACCGGAGTACACATGACCACCGTAGCGACGACATCGGCTTCCACTGTCGATCCGACGAGCGCCGTACAACAGGCAGCACAGTCGATCATCAGCGGTTCCACGAACTCGACGATGGACGTGAACTCGCTCGTCACCGCGATCGTCAACGCGAAGGTCGCAGGACAAACCGACGCGCTCAACAACAAGAAGACCGCCGACAACACGCAGTTGACGGCGATCGGCACGCTCAAATCCGTGCTGTCGCTGATGCAGAGCTCGCTCACGAATCTCTCGAACGGCACCGCGCTCGGCGCCTTCGCCGCCAGCGCGGATGGAAAAGGCATCACGGCCACCGCCGACACGAGCGCCGTGGCCGGCAGCTACTCCGTGAGCGTGAGCAATATCGCGTCGTCGCAGTCGCTTACGTCGGGCCTGATCCCGTCGGGCTCGCTCGGAACCGGCTCGATCACGCTGAACCTCAACGGCAAATCCAGCACGATCAAGATCGACGACAGCAACAACACGCTCTCCGGCATCGCGTCGGCGATCAACTCGGCATCCGACAATCCGGGCATCGCGGCGACTGTGGTCAATGGCGCGGATGGCCAGCACCTCGTGCTGCGCTCCACGTCGACCGGACTCGCCAACGCCATCAATGTGACCGTCGATTCGAGCGACAGCGCGCTCAGCTCGCTCGGTGTGACTTCCGGCACGTCGACGACCGATCCGAACGATCCGAACAAGACGGTCACCGCCTACACCACGATCGCGACCGGCGGCAGCAACTGGACCCAGACCAGTTCGGGTCAGGACGCGCATCTGACGATCGCGGGCACGGCGGTCACGAGCGCAAGCAACACGATCAAGAACGCGGTCTCGGGCGTGAGCATGACGCTGACCGCGGACTCAGTGAGCTCGTCGCCGCAAACGCTGACGATCAGCCAGGACACCGACAACCTGAAGACCGCGATCACGTCGTTCGTGACGGCGTACAACAACTTCATCAGCACGGCGTCTACGTTGACGTCGTACGACTCGACGGCCAGCTCGCAAGGCGCGCTGCTCGGCGACTCGATGATGAACACGATCAAGAACACGATTTCGAGCCTCGTCAGCAAGGGCATCGGCTCGGGCGCGACCAAGGTGAATCTGGCGTCGATCGGCATCACGCTGCAGCCGGACGGCTCGCTTTCGACCGACGAAAACGCGCTCACCGACGCGCTCACCAACAAGAGCAGCACGGTCGCCTCGCTCTTCAACACGACCGACGGCGTCGCGGCGCAAATGAACAACAACCTGACGTCGTTTCTGGCGACGGGCGGGATCATCGACACGCGCACGACCGCGCTCAACGACGACCTCAGCAGCATCGCCGACCAGCAGACGCAACTCACCGCGTACACGGCGCAGCTGACGACCGACTACAACGCTCAGTTCACCGCGCTGAACACGCTGATGTCGAGCATGTCGACGCAATCGAGTTATCTGACCGCCCTCTTCGGCGGCACGAACAGCGCGGGCGCGCTGGCGACCAACAAGTCGTAAGGACGGGACATGAACCAGCAAGAAGCGATTCAAAACGCCTGGGCGCTGACCGAGGCGATCGAAGCAGCAGTAAGCCAGAACGACTGGGCGCGCGCCGCCGAGCTCGACGCAGCGCGCGCGCCGCTCGTGATGTCGCTGCAGGGGAACCAGCCGGCCGAGGCGCTCGCGGTGATCAAGCAGGTTCAGGCAAGCATGGAAGCCGTCGCCGCGCGCGCAAAAGATGCGCAGGCGGCGCTCTCGACGACCTATCGCCGCTCGATGGACGGCGCGAAGGCTGTCAGCCGATATCATCAGGCCGCGCGGTTCTAAAGTTTCTCGCGCACCCGCCGATATCCCTTATAAGAACAACAAGAACGACGCGCCGGTTTCATGGGCGCGCTGCTTCGCTCTTCGATGCCCGCCTCGTGCGGGCATTCTTCTTTGTGCCGCAGCTTTGTCAGCGCCCGAGCGTCAACGCGAGATAGGCCGCGTATAGCACGCCGTTGCCGAGAAGCGCCCACAGCACGACGCCGTTCTCCTTCGCATTGAAGCGCAGCCACGCCGCCGCCGCGAGCGTGATGAGCACGCCCGTCAGCACTTCGATACGCGGCTCCCACGGCGTCAGCATGATGCCGATGGCCGGCAGCAACGTCCCTTGAAACACCATCGCGCCGGTGATGTTGCCGAACGCGAGCGTGTCCTTTCCTCGGCGCGCCCACAGAATGCTGTTCACTTTCTCGGGCAGTTCCGTCGCGATCGGAATGATGATGAGCGACAGCAGCAGCGCCGAAATTCCCAGCGCATGCGACACGCCCTCGACGCCGTGAATGAAGCCCTTCGCGCCGCCGACGAGCAGCACGATGCCGAAGAAAAACTGCAGCATGATCGTGCCGAGCGACGTTTTCAAACCGAGACGCGAAGCGAACAAGGCCTCGGGCGCTTCCGTTCCGTGTCCGCCCTCGACGAGCTTCGCCGAAGCCTTGAACGTCGAAATCACATAAACGATATAGAGCGCGACGAGCCCGACCGCGAACAACGCGCGCACTTGCCACGCGTGATGCGGCACGAACATCGCGGCGCACGCGATGAGAAACGCGACCAGAAAGAAGTTCAGATCGCGCACGAAGCCGCTGCGCTCCGGCACGATGCGCCCGCTCATGCCGCGCGACTTGAGGATCGCGAACGTCATCAGACACGTCGAAAGCGTCGCGAGCATAAGCGGCGCGCCGAGAATCGCGCCGACGCCGATCTCTTCGTTGACCGCACGGCTCGTCGTGCCGCCGAGCAGCGCGATGATCGGCACCGTCGTCTCGGGCAATGCCGTGCCGACCGCCGCGAACAGCGATCCGGTCACGCCTTCGGAAATGCCGAGCCGTTCGCCGAGATGTTCGAGCGCATTCGTGAATAGCTCCGCCGCGACCAGGATGATCGCGAGCATCAGCGCGAGTTCGAGAAAGAGCATCGTCATGCGGCACCTCGCATCGAAACATGCGACGGGTGCGCGAGCGTGCGCGGGAAACGGGGATGTTGTAGTTGTGGGGACACGATGATTCCACGGCCGGACGTCGAGCGAACCACGATGCGCCACGCGCCGTCCGGCCAGGAACGACATAGCGCATCGATGGTCTCGCCAAACCGTTCCGGTCGAACGCGCCACGGCAGCAGGGCCGAGGATGTTGACGCGTTCTCCTTCGCTCGCGAAGGAAGGCTACTCCCCAAAGAAGGCGCAAGTTTAGCCCGATGCGCCCCGTTTCGGCAACCCGCGGAATAAGCGTATGCCGATCGGATCGTTGTCGCCGACGGATGCATCCGCTAATCTGGCCGCGCCGGGCGCGTCGCTTGCTGCGCGTGCTCAAGCTCATCCACGAACAAAAATGAAGATCACGGGAGATCTCATGCGTCTGAAACTCTTCGCCGCGGCCGCCGCGATGGCCATGCTCGCCGCGCCGATGCTCGCGATGTCCAAGCCGCTCACCGTCTGCACCGAATCGAGCCCGGACGGCTTCGATGTCGTGCAATTCAATTCGCTCGTAACGACCAACGCATCGGCGGATGTCATCTTCAATACGCTCGTCTCCTACGACGAAGCCGCGAAGAAGGTCGTGCCCTCGCTCGCGGAAAAGTGGGACGTGACGAGCGACGGGCTCACGTACACATTCCATCTGCGTCCGAACGTTCAGTTTCAGACGACCGATTACTTCAAGCCGACGCGTCCGCTCAGTGCCGACGACGTCGTGTTCACGTTCTCGCGCATGCTCTCGGACGACAATCCGTGGCACAAGATCGCTGGCGCGAGCGGCTTTCCGCACGCGCAGTCGATGGGCCTCGTGAAGCTCATCAAGGCCGTATCGAAAGTCGATGACCATACCGTGAAGTTCGAGCTCAACGAGCCGAACGCGACCTTCGTGCCGATCCTCACGATGGGCTTCGCATCGATCTATTCGGCCGAATATGCGGACAAGCTGCTGAAGGCGAACCAGCAGGTCGATCTGAACAGCAAGCCGATCGGCACCGGCCCGTTCGTGCTGAAGAGCTACACGAAAGATTCGGTCATCCGCTACGACGTGAATCCGTCGTACTGGGGCGCGAAACCGAAGATCGACCGGCTGATCTACGCGATCACGCCCGACGCCGCCGTGCGCGCGCAGAAGATCAAGGCGGGCGAATGCCAGATCGCGCTGTCGCCGAAGCCGCAGGACGTCATCGACGCGAAGAAGGACAAGTCGCTGAAGGTGAGCGAAGCGCCCGCATTCATGACGGCGTTCGTCGCGCTCAACACGCAGAAGAAGCCGCTCGACAATCCGAAGGTGCGTCAGGCGATCAACATGGCCTTCGATCGCACGACCTACATGAAGACCGTGTTCGACAACACGGCGACGCAAGCGGTGAATCCGTATCCGCCGAATACGTGGAGTTACGACAAGAGCATCGAGGCGTACAAATATTCATCCGCCGATGCGAAGAAGCTGCTCGCCGATGCCGGCTTTCCGAACGGCTTCGACACGACGATCTGGGTACGCCCGAACGGCAGCGTGCTCAATCCGAATCCGAAGGCGGGCGCGGAATTGCTGCAAGCCGATCTCGCGAAAATCGGCGTGAAGGCGCAGGTGAAAGTGATCGAATGGGGCGAACTCATCAAGCAGGCGAAGCAGGGTCAGCACGACATGCTGTTCATGGGCTGGGCCGGCGACAACGGCGACCCGGACAACTACATGTCGCCGCTTTTCAGTTGCAACGCGGTGAAGTCAGGCATCAACTTCGCGCGCTATTGCGATCCGCAACTGGACAAGCTCATCGCCGATGGGAAGTCGACCGCCGATGCCGCCAAACGCACGAAGTCGTATGTCGATGCGCAGAAGATCATCCACGATCAGGCGCTGTGGATTCCGCTCGTCTATCCGACGGCGGCGGCGCTCACGCGCGCGAACGTCAGCGGCTATAACGTGAGTCCGTTCGGGCGCGTGAATTTCGGCGCTGTTTCCGTGCAGTAAGCGAAGTCAGGCCGGCGTGAAGCGGATCACGCCGTCAGCGCCGGTCTGACGTTTCAGCGTGCCATCGAGCCAAAGCAGGTTCAGATGCGCGAGCGCTTCGCCGAGCGCGAACGTCATCTGATGGATATCGAGCTTGCGCTTGAACATGAGCGGGACGATGTCTGCGGCGCTGCATGGCTTTTGAGCGCACGCGTCGCGCACTTCCGCCAGCCGCGCGCGATGATGCTCGCGCAATTGCCCGATGCGCGTTTGCACGCCGCGAAACGGCTTGCCGTGTGAGGGCAACGCGAGCGTATCGGCGGGCATGGTTTCGTAGCGGCCGAGCGATTCCAGATACAGCGCAAGCGGATTGCCTTCCGGCTCGACCGCGAACACCGACACGTTTGTCGAAATGCGCGGCAACACCATGTCGCCGGAAATGAGCAACTTGTCGGCGGCGCAGAAAAGCGCGCTGTGCTCCGGCGAATGGCCGTAGCCCGACACCACCTCCCAATTGCGCGCGCCGATACGCATGACATCGCCATCGCGGATACGCCGATATTCCGCCGGAATCGACGGCACGAGCGTCGGGTAATAGCTATCGCGCTTGCGCAGCGCATCGAGCGACGCTTCGTCGGACAGGCCGTGCGCCGCGAAATGCGCCGCCGCTCGCTCGCCGCCCGCGTTCGAGCCGTCGCCGGCGGCCATCACGCGGCCCATCGCGTATTCGCCGAGCGACATCCACAGGCGCACGTTCCATCGATTCTTGTCGCCGCCCGTGCAGATCCAGTCGGCAAGTCCCAGATGATCCGGATGACAATGCGTGACGATCACACGCAGCACCGGCTTTCCATCGAGCACGGAATCGAACACGCGCTCCCAGTTCGCGCGGATCGTATCGCTCGAAATGCCGCAATCGACGACGGTCCAGCCTTTCACACCGTCGATTTCATCGGCGAGCAGCCACAGATTGATGTGATCGAGCGCGAACGGCAGCGGCATGCGCAGCCAGAACACGCCCGGCGCCACTTCCATGACGCCGCCCGATTCGGGCAGCCGGTCCGCGAAAACATAGTCGAGCTGGTGTTCGAGTGCGTTCATTCGGTGCCTGTCTCCGGGTTTGCGCCGCGTTGCAATTTGGCCAAGTTGACGATAACGTAAACGTCCATTCTAACGTTGCGCGCGCATTTGCGCTGCCGGCCGGCAATGACCCAACCGACGCATTACACGATCACCGAACTGGCGCGCGAGTTCGACATTACGCCGCGCGCCATTCGCTTTTACGAAGATCAGGGGCTGCTCGCGCCGAAGCGCGAAGGCTCGAACGGCCTGCGGCGTGTGTATTCGGCGCGCGATCGCACGCGCCTCAAGCTCACGCTGCGCGGCAAGCGGCTCGGTTTCACGCTGTCGGAAATCCGCACGCTGCTCGATCTGTATGACTCGCCTACCGGCACCGCGACGCAGCTACAGGCTTTCGTCGATACGATCGCGGCGCATCGCGAAGTGCTGCAGCGTCAGCTCGAAGACTTGAACACGACGCTCGCCGAACTTTCCGCGTATGAGGAACAGGGCCGCGCGCTGCTCGCGGCGGGCGCGGAAAAGCGTGCGCGCAAACCCAAAGCGGCATAACGCGTGACTCCCGCACAGGAAGCGCAGGGTCGATATGAATCATTTCCCCAAGCTGCTCTCGTCGCAAATCGGCTTCGATGTCGCCAAGACGATACTCGAAGGCTTCGAGCATCATTACCGCGTGTTCCGCGAAGCCGCGATCAAAGCGAAGGAGCTATTCGAGCGCGGCGACTGGCTCGCGTTGCAACAACTGGCGCGCGATCGCATCGCGTCGTATGACGATCGCGTCACGGAATGCGTGACGGCGCTCGAAGACGAATACGACGCGGAGAATATCGAGGACGACGTGTGGCAGCAGATCAAGCTGCATTACATCGGCTTGCTGACGACGCATCGTCAGCCGGAATGCGCGGAAACGTTCTTCAATTCCGTGTGCTGCAAGATCCTGCATCGCTCGTACTTCAACAATGACTTCATCTTTGTGCGGCCGGCCATTTCGACGGAATACATCGAGAACGACGAGCCCGCCGCGAAGCCGACGTATCGCGCGTATTACCCGGAAAAGGACGGCCTCGCCGCGACGCTCGAACGCATCGTCACGAACTTTCAGTTGGAACCGCCGTTCGAGCATTTGCCGCGCGACGTGCAATGCGTGATGCAGGCGCTGCGCGAAGCCTTCGGCGATATCACGCCGGCGCCGAACTTTCAGATTCATGTGCTTTCGTCGCTGTTCTTTCGCAACAAGGCGGCGTATGTCGTCGGGCGGATCATCAACGGCGATGCGCTGCTGCCCTTCGCCATCGCGATCCGGCATACGAAGCCCGGCTTGCTCGCGCTCGATACCGTGCTGCTCTCGCGCGAGCAGGTGCTCATCATCTTCAGCTTCTCGCATTCGTACTTTCTCGTCGATATGGAAGTGCCGTCGGCGTTCGTGCAATTTCTGAGCACGATCATGCCGCGCAAGCCGAAGGCCGAAATCTATACGTCGGTCGGTTTGCAGAAGCAGGGCAAGAACGATTTCTATCGCGACTTGCTGCATCATCTGTCGCATTCGAGCGATAAGTTCATCGTCGCGCCGGGCATCAAGGGACTCGTGATGATCGTCTTCACGCTGCCGTCGTTTCCTTACGTGTTCAAGCTCATCAAGGACGCGTTTCCGCCGCCGAAGGAAACCACGCGGCAGAAGATTCAGGACAAGTATCAGCTCGTGAAGCGGCACGATCGCGTTGGCCGAATGGCCGATACGCTCGAATATTCGAGCGTCGCGCTGCCGGTCGCGCGCCTCGACGACGCGCTCATCCGCGAACTCGAAAAGGAAGCGCCTTCGATGATCGAATACGAAGGCGACAAGCTCGTCATCCGGCATTTGTATATCGAGCGCCGCATGGTGCCGCTCAATCTCTTCCTGCAGAACGGCAACGCCGACGACGTCGATCACGGCATCAAGGAATATGGCGACGCGATCAAACAGCTGATTCAGGCGAACATCTTCCCCGGCGACATGCTGTACAAGAACTTCGGCGTGACGCGGCACGGTCGCGTGGTGTTCTACGACTACGATGAAATCGAGTATCTGACCGATTGCAACGTGCGCCGCGTCCCTGCGCCGCGCACGGAAGAGGACGAGCTGTCCGGCGAACCGTGGTATACCGTCGGGCCGCACGATATCTTTCCCGAAACGTACGGCACATTTTTGCTCGGCGATCCGCGCGTGCGCGAAGCGTTCATGCGTCATCACGCGGATTTTTTCGATCCCGCGTTCTGGCAGCATCACAAGGAACAACTGCTGCGCGGCGAACTCGCCGATTTCTTTCCCTATGACCGGGACGTCCGATTCTGCATCCGTTATCCGGAGCGTTTCGACGAGCCCGGCCGATCGGACGCGCGCGCCGCGTGAAGCGCGCGGTCCGGCTTTTGACTTTCGAACATGAACCACATTGACGATAAAACGCCGCTTGCTCACCTGTTCGCAAACAATCAGGAATGGGTCGAACGCAAGCTCGCCGAAGACGCCGCTTTCTTCGAGCGCCTCGCGCATCAGCAGACGCCCGAATATCTGTGGATCGGCTGCGCGGACTCGCGCGTGCCGGCCAACGAGATCATCGGCTTGCCGCCGGGCGAAGTCTTCGTGCACAGAAACATCGCGAACGTCGTCGTGCACTCCGATCTCAATTGTCTGTCGGTGATCCAGTTCGCCGTCGATCTGCTGAAGGTGAAGCACATCATGGTCGTCGGCCATTACGGCTGCTCGGGCGTGGGCGCGGCGCTCGTCGGGCGGCGCGTCGGTCTCGCCGATAACTGGCTGCGCCATGTCGAAGACGTGCGCGAAAAGCACGGCGCGCTGCTCGACGAATGGCCGATGGGCGACGCGCGCCATCGCCGTCTCGTGGAGCTGAACACGATCGAGCAGACCATCAACGTGTGCCGCACGACCGTCGTTCAGGACGCATGGGCGCGCGGACAGGAGCTCACCGTGCACGGCTGGACCTACGGCGTGCACGACGGCCGCCTGCGCAACATGGGCATGATGATCGGCGCACCGGCCGAGATCGATCCGGTTTATCAGTCGTGCGTTGCCGCGATGACTCGCAGCGGCGCGCATTCCGCGGAAAACGACGTCCTCGCGTCAGATGCGGCACTTGCCGAACGCTTGGGCGACGTTCCCGAAGTGATCAAGGGCGTCATCAAGGAGCTAAAACATGAGTGAGACAAGGAACGATCCGATCGTCATCGTGTCAGCGGCGCGCACGCCGATGGCCGCGTTTCAGGGCGATTTCGCGTCGCTGACCGCGCCGCAGCTTGGCGCTGCTGCGGTGAAGGCGGCGGTCGAACGCGCGGGATTGAAACCCGAGCAGATCGACGAAGCCATCATGGGCTGCGTGCTGCCCGCCGGTCAGGGTCAGGCGCCCGCGCGTCAGGCGGCGCTCGGCGCGGGCTTGCCGCTATCCACCGGCTGCACGACGATCAACAAGATGTGCGGCTCGGGCATGCGCGCGGCGATGTTCGCGCACGACATGCTGCTGGCCGGATCGGTCGACGTGATCGTCGCGGGCGGCACGGAAAGCATGACGAACGCGCCGTATCTGCTGCCGAAAGCGCGCGGCGGCATGCGCATGGGTCACGGTCAGGTTCTCGATCACATGTTCCTCGACGGCCTCGAAGACGCTTACGAAAAAGGCCGTCTGATGGGCGCGTTCGCGGAGCAATGCGCTTCGTCGTATGCGTTCTCGCGCGAGTCGCAGGATGCGTTCGCGGTCGAATCGCTGCGGCGCGCGCAGCGAGCGAACGACGATGGCTCGCTCGACTGGGAAATCGCGCCCGTGACGGTACAGGGCAGGAAGGGCGATACGGTGATCGGGCGCGACGAGCAGCCGTTCAAGGCGAACATCGAGAAGATTCCGTCGCTCAAGCCCGCGTTCGCGAAGGACGGCACGGTGACGGCCGCGAATTCGTCGTCGATTTCCGATGGCGCGGCGGCGCTCGTGATGATGCGCGAATCGACCGCGATTCGGCTCGGCGTCACGCCGATCGCGCGTATCGCCGGACACAGCACGTTCGCGCAACAACCGGCCTTGTTCACGACGGCGCCCGTCGGCGCGATCAGCAAGCTCTTCGAGAAAAACGGCTGGCGCGCGGGCGATGTCGATCTGTATGAAATCAACGAAGCGTTCGCCGTCGTGACGATGGCCGCGATGCGTGAGCACGATCTGCCGCATGACAAGGTCAATGTGAACGGCGGCGCGTGCGCGCTCGGGCATCCGATCGGTGCGTCGGGCGCGCGGATTCTTGTGACGCTGCTCGGTGCGTTGAAGGCGCGTGGGCTGAAGCGCGGGGTGGCGAGCTTATGTATCGGCGGTGGGGAGGCGACGGCGATGGGGGTGGAGTTGGTTTGAGTGTTCCGGGCCGGTCCGGCGCGAGCCGGGCCGCATTCATTCCTATTCGAAGGGATTCAGCATCTCGACGCCCATTCGCTCGAAGTCTCTGACGTTGCGCGTGACCACCGTCAATCCGTGGAAAATGGCCGTTGCGCCTATGAGCTTGTCCAAAGCGGGTTCAGGGTGCGGCGCGCGCAGGTTTCCCCATAGCCTGCCGATCTCCTTGCCCGCCGGCAGGATTCTCGTGTCGTATTCTCGCAGGACGTTGTTCACCCACGATTCGAGCTTTTCGGCCTGCCGTTTATCGCCTCTTCGGCGCACCCGCTCGACGCCCTGTCGAAGTTCCGCGACAGTCACGACGGAGAGATGAACGCATCTCTTATCGAGCTTGGCTTGCCGGAACAACACGCGAACGCCTTCATTGGCGCGTTCTTCGAGTCTCGTTTCACTGATCACGTTCGTATCAGCCAGATACATCGGAGGCTTCTCGTTTCGGATGACGATCGAAGAAGTCGTCCTCCACGTCGAGTTTCGGAAAGTTCAGCAGATGATCGATGAAACGGCTGTTGTACTCGGGACTGTCGATGTATTCCTCGGCCGTCCCTTTGCGGCTTTCCATCTCGAGCTTGCGACGGATGGCAGCCTGTTCCGCGTATTCGCGAATCTCCTCGGCGGTTATATTCCAAGGTAACTCGGCCTTGATGATCTTGAACATCCTCGGCTCCTTATCGATGTTGGACAGTCGTCACTCTATCGAATTCAATAAGCACGACTAGTCATCCAAACGAAATAAGCGAAATCTCACTCACCCCGCCAGCGACATCGCCACGGCCCGCTTGAACGGCGTCAGCTTCTCTCCGATCCGCAGCATCGCATCGCGCGCGATCCGCGCCGGCAGCGAGTCGCGCGTATAAACCTCCGTGATGAATCGCGTGATCAGATAAAGCGGACGCGTTTCCTGCCGATGCTTCGCTTCATATCGCGCGAGCAGCCCATCGCCGGCGATGTCGAGCCCCGCCGCCTGCGCGTCGCGAATCGCGCGCGTGAGCGTCTCGATGCCGGCCAGCCCGAAGTTGAACCCGTGCGCCGTGACCGGATGCATGCCGACCGCCGCATCGCCGACCGTCGCAAAACGCTTCGCCACGAAGCGCTTCGGATAAACCGACACCAGCGGATAAACATGCCGCGTCGTGCGCTGCGCCATCGTTCCGAGTCTGCGCTCGAAGCGGCGTTCGATCTCGCGATTGAACGCATCCTCGTCGAGCTTGCTCAGGCGCTCGATGTCGCGCGCCTCGAGCGTCACCACGTCCGACGACCGATGCGCGCCCGTCTCCGGATCGGGATTCATCGGCAAGAGCGCGAGCGTCTGCCGGTGGCCGAACCATTCCCACGCCGCGTGATCGTGGGGCACGTCGTGCGTCATGCAGCAGACCAACATCGACTTGCCGAAATCGTGCATGTCGGCGGCGATGCCCATCATGCGGCGCGTCGCGGAGAACCGGCTGTCCGCCGCAACCACGAGCCGCGCCGCGATCGTCTCGCCGCTTTCGAGCCGCACGCGCGCGCCACATGCGTCGGTATCGAGGTCGGTCACGCGTTCGGACGTCATGATGCGGACGTCCGCGCTCACTGCTTCGAACGCGGCGCGCCGGATCAGATGATTCGACACGAGCCAACCGAGCTCGTCGTGACCGGAAAGCGCATGACCGATTTTCATCGCGAACGGCGACGATCCGTTGAAAACGCGCGCATCGGCCAATTGCGATTTCGCGTGCGCGTCGATGCGCTCCCACACGCCGAGCGTCTTGAGAAACGCGACGGATTTCTGCGTCAACGCGATCTCGCGGCCGTCGAAGGCGGGCTCGCGCAGCGCGTCGTGGCTTTGCTGCTCGACGAACACGATCGACAAACCCGCGCCGCTCAGCGCGTTCGCGAGACACAAGCCCGCCGGCCCCGCGCCGACGATCACGACATCGGTTTGCATCATCTTTCCGGTCCTGCTGTTTGAAAGCGCACAACGATAGCCGAAAGGCCGAACGGCGATCCGCGACAGCGGGTCGCGCGTTATATTCACGAAGTCTGTTCACACAAGGAACATGTCGCTCATGAAAACGGTTCTGATCGTCGGCGCGTCGCGCGGCCTCGGCCACGAATTCGCACGCGAATATTGTCGCGACGGCTGGCGCGTGCTCGCCACGGCCCGCGATAAAACCTCGCTGTCCGCGCTCGACGCGATGGGTGCGCAAACCTTCCCGCTCGACGTCACGCAGCCCGAGCAGATCGCCGCGCTCGCCTGGCAACTGGACGAGGAAAAGCTGAATATCGCGATCGTCGTGTCGGGCGTGTATGGACCGCGCACCGAAGGCGTCGAGACGATCGGCGCGGAGGACTTCGATCAGGTCATGCACACCAACGTGCGTGGTCCGATGCAACTGATTCCCGTGCTCCTGCCGCTGACCGACGCCGCGAACGGCGTGCTCGCGGTCGTGTCGAGCAAGATGGGCAGCATCGCCGAGACGAGCGGCACGACCGGCTGGCTGTATCGCGCGAGCAAGGCGGCGCTCAATTCCGCGCTGAAGGCGGCGTCGCTGGAATCGCGGCATTCGGCGTGCATCGCGCTGCATCCGGGCTGGGTTCGCACGGAAATGGGCGGGCCATCGGCGGCGATCGACGTCGCGCGCAGCGTCGCCGGCATGCGCGCGGTGATCGCCGAAGCGGGCGCGCTGCGCGAGGAATTCAACGGGACTTTCGTGCAGTACGACGGCACGAAGATCGAATGGTGAACAAGGAGTGAATGTGACCTATCAGGTACACGGCGTTTCGGCATCGGGCAACTGTCACAAGGTTCGCCTCGTCCTCGAACAGCTCGGCCAGCCTTATGTCTGGCACGAAGTCGACATGATGAACGGCGCAACGCGCACCGACGAATTCAAAAAGCTGAATCCGAACGGCAAGGTGCCGGTGCTCGTCATCGACGAGAACACGACGCTCTCCGAATCCGACGCGATTCTCTGCTATCTCGCCGACGGCACGCCGCTCATGCCCGACGACCGGCTCGAACGCGCGCAAGTGCTGCAGTGGATGTTCTTCGAGCAGTACAGCCACGAGCCGTATGTCGCGGTGGCGCGCTTCATCCTGCAGTTTCAGAAGAATCCCGGCGACGCGCGTCTGCCGGAGAAGATCGCCGGTTCGTATCGCGCGCTCGACGTGATGGAACGGCATTTGTCGACGCGCACCTTTTTAGTCGGCGAGCGCTACACCGTCGCCGATATCGCGCTGTACGCGTACACGCATGTCGCGGATCAGGCGAATCTCGATCTGTCGCGCTATCCGGCGATCCGCGCGTGGCTCGAACGCGTGCGCAGCCAGCCGCGCCATGTCGTCATGCCGGGTGTCGATCAATGAAGTTCGTGGAATGTCCGTGCGGCGGCGCCGCGCCCGGCCAGCGGCCTGACGCGCGCGCGCCGCGTTACGACGCGTGTTGCGGACGATTCATCGAAGGCGGCGAAAAGCCCGCGAACGCAATGGAACTGATGCGCTCGCGCTACACCGCCTACGTGCTCGGCGACACCGCGTATCTGCGCGCGACCTGGGCCGAAGCGACCTGCCCGCCCGATCTCGACGCCTCCGACGCCGGCACGCGCTGGCTCGGCTTGCAGATCAAACGCCACACGCCGACCGACGCGAATCACGAGGAAGTCGAGTTCGTCGCGCGCTACAAGGTCGGCGGGCGCGCGCATCGTTTGCACGAAGCCAGCCGCTTCACGCGAGACAGCGCCGGAAACTGGATCTATGTCGATGGTCAGATTAAAGAAAACTAAATATTCCTTTAAGAAATATGCTGTGGCACGCGGTATTAATTTCCTAAGAATTTCCTTACAGATTAAACAGTTACGGGGTTTCTCTTATTGTGCAGTGCAATTTTGAACGGTTAATCTGTGTTCACGTCAGGGCGCTGTCATTCCCGTGCCCGGACACTCGCAGCGAAGCCCCGTTTTGAAGCCAATTGTCATGCCTTTTCAGGGCATGACTCCCGGAACCCGCAGCCGATACTGCTCTCATCGAGCAGCGCGATAGGTTTGTGACTTCAAAAAGACGTTCCGGGCTCGCCGTATCAACGTCCTTTGGAAGCGCAGTCGGAGTTCACGGATGGCGATCAGAACCTGGTTGGTCGGATGCAGCATGGTGTGCGCGCTCGCGGCATCGCTCGTCACGTCCGCCGTGCGTGCCGAACCGGTCGGCGGCGTGCGTCAATCCGAAGGTCTGCAGGCGCCCGCATTCGGCCAGACGCTCTCGCAGATTCCCGATTCGCTCGATGCCGGCCTGCCTGTCGTCGCGATCGGACTGAACGAAAGCGTCATCGAGATTCCCGAAGCCGACATCTCGCTCGAAACCACCGTGTTCAAGCCGGACGGCGCCGGCCCGTTCCCGATGATCGTCTTCAATCACGGCAAGCTCCCCGGCGATTCGCACGCGCAACCGCGCAATCGCCCGGTCGCGCTCGCGCGTGAATTCGTGCGCCACGGGTATGTCGTCGTCGTGCCGAACCGGCGCGGCTTCGCTGGCTCGGGCGGCGATTACACCGGCCACGGCTGCGACGTCGAGGCGAACGGGTTCGCGCAAGCGCAGGACGTCGCCGCGACCATCGCCTATATGAGCCAGCAAGCGTATGTCGACAAGACGCATATCGTCGTCGCGGGCACGTCGCACGGCGGTTTGACGACCATCGCCTACGGCGCGCGCGACGCCGTCGCGGCGCCCGGCGTGCGCGGTCTCATCAATTTCTCGGGCGGGCTGCGTCAGGACGAATGCGGCGACTGGCGGAAGAATCTCGTCAATGCGTTCGGCGATTACGGGCAGAACGTGCGCCTGCCGTCGCTGTGGCTCTACGGCGACAACGATTCGGTCTGGGACGGCGACTTGTCCGCGCAGATGTACACCGCGTTCACCGCGCACGGCGCGCGCGCCAACATGGTCGATTTCGGCAGCTACAAGAACGACGCGCATCGGCTCGTCGGCGACCGCGACGGCGTGCAGATCTGGTGGCCGCGCGTGAAGGCCTTCCTCGCGCAGATCGGCATGCCGACCGCCGTGCAATATCAGGTGGCCGAGCCGCGCATGCCGAACGCGACGCACTTCGCGGACCTCGATTCCGTGCAGGCCGTGCCGTTCGTCGATGAAAACGGCCGCGCCGGTTATCGCAACTTCCTTTCGCAGTATTCGAGCCGCGCGTTCGCCGTGTCCGATTCGGGCGCGTGGTCGTGGGCCGAAGGCGGCGACGATCCGATGGCCGTCGCCATCGCGAGCTGCCAGAAGCAGAGCGCCGATCCGTGCCGGCTGTACGCGGTGAATAATCGCGTCGTCTGGAACGATCAGGCCGCCGAGACGCAGACGGCGTCACGCTAGAACACCTTTTCCGCCTGTCGGGAACGCCGGCCTTCGCGCCGGCGTTTTTGCGTCGATCGCACGTTAAGCGACCCATTTGGCCGACGTTGCACGCGATAGCGCGTTTTCGCATTTCCATTGCGCGCGCACGCATGTCCAAAAAACCTTCCGAATACGGAAGGTCGGCCATGTTTTAGGGATAATTGACTCGCGCAGTTTTCACGCAGTTTCCCCGTAACGCAGGCGCCTGGCGCTTGCCCGATGTATCCGGCCCGCATCGCGCGCGCGGGCCTGGGAGCCGTTTTTGAACACAGAAGCCAATCAGGACTGGGTTGCCCGCTCGCTTGCGGCCGTGTGGCATCCATGCACCCAGATGAAACATCACGAGCGCGTGCCGCTCGTGCCGATCGCGCGCGGCAAGGGCGCGTGGCTCTACGACCACGAAGGCCACCGCTATCTCGATGCGATCAGTTCGTGGTGGGTCAATCTCTTCGGCCACGCGAACGACGACATCAACCGCGCGCTCAAGGATCAACTCGACACGCTCGAACACGCGATGCTCGCGGGCTGCACGCACGCGCCGGCCGTCGAACTGGCCGAGCGTCTTTGCGCGCTCACCGATCGCACGCTCGGCCATGCGTTTTTCGCGTCCGATGGCGCGTCGGCGGTCGAGATCGCGCTGAAGATGAGCTTTCACTTCTGGCGCAATCGCGGCGCAAGCGAGAAGCGCGAATTCGCGTGTCTCGCGAACAGCTATCACGGCGAAACGATCGGCGCGCTCGGCGTGACGGACGTCGCCATTTTCAAGGACGCTTACGATCCGCTGATCCGTCACGCGCATGTGGTCGCGTCGCCGGCGGCGGTCGGCGTCGACGAAGCCATCGCCGCGATGCGCGCGCTCTTCGGGCAGCGCGCGTCGCAGCTTGCGGCCGTGATCGTCGAGCCGCTCGTGCAGTGCGCGGCCGGCATGTCGATGTACGACGCGTCGTATCTCACGCGTTTGCGCGCGCTGTGCGACGAATTCGGCGTGCATCTGATCGCCGATGAAATCGCGGTCGGCTGCGGGCGCACCGGCACTTTTTTCGCGTGCGAGCAGGCGGGCATCTGGCCTGATTTCATCTGCTTGTCGAAGGGCATCAGCGGCGGATACTTGCCGCTTTCGATCGTGCTCACGCGCGAGGACATCTACGCCGCGTTCTACGACGACGACGTCACGCGCGGCTTTCTGCATTCGCATTCGTACACGGGCAATCCGCTCGCGTGCCGCGCCGCGCTGGCGACGCTCGATCTGTTCGACAGCGCGAACGTGCTCGCGGAAAACAAACGCAAATCGGCGTTGCTGGGCGAGGCGTTGCGCGCGCGCGTCGGCGAGCACGGACGCGTGAAGAATCTGCGCAATTGCGGCACTATCTTCGCGTTCGATGTCGATATCGACGACAAGACGTTCTCGCGCCGCTTCTTCGCAAACGCGTTGCAGCGCGAACTGCTGATGCGCCCCATCGGCACGACGGTCTACATGATGCCGCCGTACATCCTCTCCGACGACGAACTGCTGCTCCTCGCGCAACGCACGCGCGAAACGCTCGACGCCACGCTCGCGGGGGTCGCAGCATGAGCACGACAGCGAGAGCGTTGTACGAAACGCTCGAACAGGGCTTGAACGATATCGATGCGCGCGGCCTGCGGCGTCGCCGCAAGACGATCGACGGCGCCTGTTCCGCGCACATGACCGTCGATGGCCGCGCGATCGTCGGCTTCGCGAGCAACGATTATCTCGGCCTCGCCGCGCACGATGCGATTCGCGCGGCGCTCGCCGAAGGCGCGTCGCTTTTCGGCGCGGGCAGCGGCGGCTCGCATCTGCTGGGCGGCCATTCACGCGCGCACGCGCAACTCGAAGACGATCTCGCCGCGTTCTCGGGCGGTTTCGTCGACAACCCGCGCGCGCTTTACTTCAGCACCGGCTACATGGCGAACCTCGCGGTCGTCACGGCGCTCGCCGGACGCGGCACGCTCGTGTTTTCGGACGCGCTCAATCACGCATCGCTGATCGACGGCGTGCGCCTGTCGCGCGCGCAAACGCAGATTTATCCGCACGCCGACATCGACGCGCTCGACGCGATGCTCGACGCCTCCCGCGACGAAACAGCGACGAAGCTCATCGTCACCGACACGGTGTTCAGCATGGACGGCGATATCGCGCCGCTCGCGCGTCTCGTCGAGCTTGCGGAGAAGTACGGCGCGTGGCTCGTCGTCGACGACGCGCACGGCTTCGGCGTGCTCGGCCCGCAAGGACGCGGCGCGCTGGCGCATTACGCACTGCGCTCGCCGCATCTCGTCTATGTCGGCACGCTCGGCAAGGCGGCGGGCGTGTCGGGCGCGTTCGTCGCGGCGGATGAAACCGTCATCGAATGGCTCATTCAGCGCGCGCGTCCGTATATCTTCACGACGGCGTCCGCGCCGGCGGTCGCGCATGCGGTGTCGAAGAGCATCGAAATCATCGCGGGCGATGAAGGCGACGCGCGCCGCGCGCACCTCGCGTCGCTGATCGACACCACGCGCGCGATGCTGAAACGCACGCGCTGGATGCCGGTCGATTCGCATACCGCCGTGCAGCCGCTCGTGATCGGCGGCAACGACGAAACGCTGGAAATCGCCGCCGCGCTCGACAAGCAAGGCCTTTGGGTTCCGGCGATTCGTCCGCCGACGGTTCCGGCGGGCACGTCGCGCCTGCGCATTTCCCTTTCCGCCGCGCACAGCGAGGACGATCTCGCGCGGCTCGATCACGCGTTAAACGCTTTGAATACGCTATGACCGCTTTATCCCTGTTCGTCGCCGGAACCGATACGGAAATCGGCAAGACGCTCGTCTCTTGCGCGCTGCTGCACGGCTTCGCGCGCGCGGGCCTTTCCGCCGCCGCGATGAAGCCGATCGCGTCGGGCGCGGTCGAGCGCGACGGCGTGCTGCACAACGAAGACGCCGATCAGCTCGACGCCGCCGCGAACGTCGCGCTGCCGAACGACATCCGCACGCCGTTCATGATGCGCGAGCCGATCGCGCCGCATATCGCTGGGGCGCGCGAAGGCGTGGCGCTCGACATCGGGCGCATTGTGCGAGCGCATCAGTTCGCGATGACGAAAGCGGATATCGTCGTCGTGGAAGGCGTCGGTGGTTTTCGCGTGCCGCTCACCGACACGCACGACACCGCCGATCTCGCCGTCGCGCTGAATCTGCCGGTCGTGCTCGTCGTCGGCATGCGGCTCGGCTGCATCAGCCATGCGTTGCTGACGGTCGAAGCCATCGCGTCGCGCGGCCTGAAGCTCGCCGGCTGGGTGGCGAATCGCGTCGATCCGAATATGCTGTATCCCGACGAAAACATCGCAACACTGAAACAACGCATCAAGGCGCCGCTCATCGGCGTGATTCCGCATCTCGCGGCACCCGATGCAACGCGCGCCGCCGATTCGCTCGATATCGGCGCTCTGACCGACTCGCTTCATCAAAAGGATTGAATACATGACACAGCAAATCGCCACTGAGACCACCTCGAAAACCACGCCGCAACCGATGCAGCGCTGGCGCGTCGCCGATGTCGTCGCGCTGTACGAACTGCCGTTCAACGATCTGCTCTTCCGCGCGCAGACCGTGCATCGCGAACACTTCGATCCGAACGCGGTGCAGTTGTCCACGCTGCTGTCGATCAAGACGGGCGGCTGCGAGGAAGATTGCGCGTACTGTCCGCAGTCGGTGCATCACGACACCGGCCTCAAGGCCGAAAAGCTGATGGACGTCGATGAAGTCCTGAAGGCAGCCGAAGTCGCGAAGTCGAACGGTGCGACGCGCTTTTGCATGGGCGCGGCGTGGCGCAATCCGAAGGATCGCCATCTCGAGCCGATCAAAGACATGATTCGCGGCGTGAAGGCGATGGGCCTCGAAACCTGCGTGACGCTCGGCATGCTCGAAGCGCATCAGGCGCAAGGCTTGCGCGACGCCGGCCTCGATTACTACAACCACAATCTCGACACGTCGCCGGAGTTCTACGGCCAGATCATTTCGACGCGCACGTATCAGGATCGCCTCGATACGCTCGAACACGTTCGCGACGCGGGCATCAACGTGTGCTGTGGCGGGATCGTCGGCATGGGCGAATCGCGACGCGAACGCGCGGGACTGATCTCGCAGCTCGCGAACATGGAGCCGTATCCGGAATCGGTGCCGATCAACAATCTCGTGCAGGTCGCGGGCACGCCGCTCACCGGCGTCGACGCGCTCGATCCGTTCGAGTTCGTGAGGACGATCGCGGTCGCGCGCATCACGATGCCGAAGGCGATGGTGCGTCTGTCCGCCGGACGCGAGCAGATGGATGAAGCGTTGCAGGCGCTGTGCTTCGCGGCGGGCGCAAACTCGATCTTCTACGGCGATCAGCTTCTGACGACGAGCAACCCGCAAGCCGAAGCCGACCGCAAGCTGATCGAGCGCCTCGGCATGCGCGCGGAAGCCGCGCAGAACGCCGGCGCGCAGGAAGCCGAACGCGGTTGCGGACACAAGCACGCGAACTAAACGGAAAACGGACGCGGCCATGAAAATCATCTTCTACGAGAAGGGCGCCGATATCGACGCGTGGCTCGGCGGCCTGAAACGCGAGTTGCCCGATGCGGACCTGCGCGTATGGGAGCCGGGCGACACCGCGAGCGCCGACTACGCGATCGTGTGGCGCGCGCCGCGCGAGCTCTTTGCCAATCGTCCCGATCTTCAGGCCGTGTTCAATCTCGGCGCGGGCGTCGATGCGATTCTCGATGTCGAGCGCCGCGAACCCGGCACGCTGCCGCCGAACGCGAAGCTCGTGCGTCTCGAAGACACCGGCATGGCGCAGCAGATGGTCGAATACGCGACGTACTGCGTGCTGCGCTACCTGCGCCGCTTCGACGAATACGACGCCCTGCAACGCGAAGGCCGCTGGGAAAAACTGCCGCAGCACGCGCGCGAATCGTTCACTGTCGGCGTGCTCGGGCTCGGCGTGCTCGGCGCGGAAGTCGCGAAGGGTTTGCTGAAACTCGGCGTCCCCGTGCGCGGATACAGCCGCACGCCGAAGACGATCGAAGGCGTCCACGTTCACGCGGGCGCGGACGAATTCGACGCGTTTCTCGACGGCGTAAAAGTGCTCATCAATCTGTTGCCGCACACGCCGGACACCGAAGGCATTCTGAACGCGCGCACGTTCGGCAAGCTCGCGCGCGGCGCGTATCTGGTGAACGTGGCGCGCGGCCCGCATCTCGTCGATGCCGATCTCATCGCCGCGCTCGACAGCGGCCAGATCGCCGCCGCGACGCTCGATGTCTTCCACACCGAGCCGCTGCCGCAGGAACATCCGTTCTGGACGCATCCGCGCGTGTCGGTGACGCCGCATATTTCGGCGGAAACGCTGCGCGTGGAAAGCATCGTGCAGATCGCCGGCAAGATCAAAGCGCTCGCGCGCGGCGAGCCGATCAGCGGCATCGTCGATTTCAAGCGCGGGTACTGAGACCACATCGAAAGGAGACAGAGACATGATTCCGTCAAAAGTGAAAATCGTCGAAGTCGGGCCGCGCGACGGCCTGCAGAACGAAAAGGAATTCGTGCCCACCGAAACCAAGATCGAGCTCGTGAACCGGCTCGCGCGGGCGGGCATCGTGAACGTGGAATCGACATCGTTCGTGTCGCCGAAATGGGTGCCGCAAATGTCCGACGCCGCCGCACTCATGGCCGGCATCGAGCGCCGTCCGGGCACGATCTACTCCGTGCTCACGCCGAACATGCGCGGCTTCGAAGGCGCGCTCGAAGCCAAAGCCGATGAAATCGTGATCTTCGGCGCGGCGAGCGAGGCGTTCTCGCAGAAGAACATCAATTGCAGCATCGCGGAGAGCATCGCGCGCTTCGAGCCGGTCGCGAAAGCCGCGAAGGACGCCGGCATGCGGCTGCGCGGATCCATCTCGTGCGCGCTCGGCTGTCCGTATCAGGGCGAAGTGAGCATCGAATCGGTCGTGGATGTCGTCGAACGCATGAAAGCGCTCGGCTGCGACGAGATCGATATCGCCGATACCATCGGCGTCGGCACGCCCAAACGCACGCGCGAAGTGCTCGCGGCAGCGCAGAAAGCGTTTCCGCGCGAGCGCCTTTCCGGACATTTCCACGACACGTACGGGCAAGCCATCGGCAACATTTATGCGGCGCTGCTCGAAGGCATCGAGATCTTCCACGCGTCGGTGGCGGGGCTCGGCGGCTGTCCATATGCGAAGGGCGCGACCGGGAATGTCGCGACCGAAGACGTCGTGTATCTGATGAACGGGCTCGGCATCGAGACCGGCGTCGATCTGGATCAGCTCGTCGATATCGGCGATTTCATTTCGCGCGCGATCGGCAAGCCGAGTTCGTCGCGTGCAGGAAAGGCGATCTTCACGAAGAAACGCGACGGCGCCGCCGCCTGCGTCTGAACAACAAAGGACAAAGATGATCGATCAATTGCCCGATTCCGCGCGCCGCGTCGCGCTTTTGTTGAAGGAACGCGGCCATCCGCATGACGTCGTGATGCTGCCGGAAACCGGCAAGACATCGGCGGAAGCGGCGGCCGGCCTCGGCTGCGAGGTCGCGCAGATCGCCAAGTCGATTCTGTTTCGCCGCAAGGAAGACGACGCGCCCGTGCTCGTGATCGCGAGCGGCGCGAATCGCGTCGATGAAGCGAAGGTCGCGGCGCGCGTCGGCGCTCTGGCGCGCGCGGACGCGAAGTTCGTGCGCGAGAAGACCGGCTACGCGATCGGCGGCGTGTGCCCGATCGGCCATGCGGTCACGCCGGTCACGCTCATCGACGAAGACCTGCTCGCGCTCGACAGCCTGTGGGCGGCGGCCGGGCATCCGCACGCGGTGTTCAATCTGTCGCCGCAGGAATTGATCGAGCTGACGGGCGCGCCGGTCGCGGACGTCGCGTTGCGCGAGACGGCGGAATCGTGACGAATGTGACGGACGTTGCGTCGCCGTGCGTCGATGTATGCCGCATGAATCCGGAGACCGGTTTCTGCGACGGCTGCTTTCGCAACATCGACGAAATCGCCGCGTGGTCGTCCCATGACGATGAGGCGAAACGCGCGGTGCTCGCGCGCGTCGAGAGCCGTCGTCAGGGCGCGCGCGTGGTGACGCTCGGCGAATCGTTCGACGCGACGCTCGCGCTGCCGCCCGATTCGATCAAGCACTTCGCGACGGTCGTCAACGATCTCAACCCGCTGCATCACGACGACGCCTACGCGCGCGCAAGCCGTTTCGGTGCGCTGATCGCATCGGGCACGCAGCCGACCGCGCATCTGATGGCGATGCTCGCCACGCACTTCTCGCAATACGCGCAGCCGCTCGGACTCGAATTCGGCATCAGGCTGACGCGCGCGGTGAAGGCGAACGACGTGCTCGCGATGTCCTGGCGCGTGACCGAAGCGAAGTGGAAAGCGAGTCTGAACGGGGATCTCGTGAAGCTGGAAGGCGACGCGCGCAATCAGCTCGGCGAAACGGTGATGAAGGCGACGGCGACCATCGTCGTGATGCCGCTGGAGACACGCGCGTGAGAACGCTGCCGGAGTCGATGACGGTCATCGAGCGCGGCTGGCTCTCGTCGAACAACGTGCTGTTCAGAAGCGCCGAAGGCACCGCGATCGTCGACACGGGCTATGTATCCCACGCGCCGCAAACGCTCGCGCTGGTCAAACAAAAGCTCGGCGCGCGCAAGCTCGATCTGATCGTCAACACGCATCTGCATTCGGATCATTGCGGCGGCAACGCGCTGCTCCAGCGCACGTACGCCTGCGACACGCTGATTCCCGCAAGCGAAGCGCACGCCGTGCGCGCATGGGACGAAGACGCGCTCACGTTTCGCGCGACCGGCCAGCGCTGCGATCGCTTCGATTTCACGGGCACGATCGCGCACGGCGGGACGCTCGCGCTCGGCGGCTTCGACTGGAACGTGCTCGGCGCGCCGGGCCACGATCCGCATTCGCTGATGCTCCATTGCCCCGAGACGCGCGTGCTCATCAGCGCGGACGCGTTGTGGGAAAACGGCTTCGGCGTGATCTTTCCCGAACTCGAAGGCGACAGCGGTTTCGCGGAAGAACGCGCGGTGCTCGAACTCATATCGACGCTCGACGTCGATATCGTGATTCCCGGCCACGGCGCGCCGTTCACGGACGTTGCGCGCGCGCTCGAGGTCGCTTCGTCGCGACTCGATTACTTGCAGGCCGATCCCGCGCGCAACGCGAAGAACGCGCTCAAGGTGCTGATCGTCTTCAAGTTGATGGAAGTGCGCACGATGACGCTCGATGCGCTCGTCACGATGACGCAAGACGCCCGCGCGATGCGCGCCGCCGCCGATGCGCTCGCGCCATCGGGCGAATGTCATACGCTCGTCGAGAAAATCGTCGGGGAACTGGCGCGCGGCGGCTCGGTGAACGTGAGCGGCGAAACCGTGTCGGTGGCCTGAACCGCCCGAGTGCACAAAAAGAAAGCCGCTTGTCAGCTACGGCAAGCGGCAGAATCATATGGACGTGATCAACGTCCCAAGTATCGTATCGCGACACTATTTCACGTGCATCGGTGCTTTCCCTACAAAATTGTAACGACACCTGAATTCACGTAAAGCCCAATGCCGGCGCGGGTTTCAGGGCGCATCTGCCTCGAAGAACGCGAGCATTTCCGCGAGCAGCATGTCGGGCTGTTCCTCGGGAATGTAGTGCCCGCACGGCAGCGCGCGGCCGCTCACGTCGCGTGCGACGCGCCGCCATTCGTCGAGCGCGTCGAAGCGCCGTCCGATGACGCCTTGCTCGCCCCACAGCACGCGTAGCGGACAGGCGATCTTCATGCCGCGTTCGAGATCGGCGCGTTCGTGTTCGAGGTCGATGCCCGCCGACGCGCGATAGTCCTCGCACGTCGCGAAGATCGCACCCGGCGCGGCAAACGCGTCGCGATACGCCCGCAACGCATGCGGCGCGAAGGGCGCAAATCCCGCTTGGCCACTGCCCAATAGCCGATCGATATATGCGTCCGGGTTGCCGCCGATCAGCAATTCCGGCAGCGGCGACGGCTGGATCAGCATGAACCAGTGGAAGTTTGCAGTCGCGAATTCGCGGTCGGTAGCGTCGTACATCGCGAGCGTCGGCGCGATGTCGAGCAGCATCAGACGATCGACGGCGTCGGGGAAATCCATCGCCATGCGATGCGCGACCCGCGCGCCGCGATCGTGCGCGCAGACGAGAAACTGTTCGAAGCCGAAGTGACGCATGACCGCGACCTGATCGCCGGCCATCGCGCGCTTCGAATACGGCGTGTGATGCGTGTCGCTTTCCGGCTTTCCCGACGCGCCGTAGCCGCGCAGATCGGTGGCGATCACCGTGAAGTGCTTCGCAAGCTCGCCGGCGCACTTGTGCCAGATCTCGTGCGTTTGCGGATGTCCGTGCAGGAGCAAGAGCGGCGGCCGGTCGCCGCCTTTCATCCCGGCGATCTCGACGCCGCCCGCATCGACGCGAAACGGCTCGTAGTCTTTGAACGACATTGTGTTTTCTTGTTCGTGGCGTTGCGGACCATTGTAGGCGCGCTCGCGCAGTCGCCGATGCCGTGGCGAGCGTGGAAACGCCGAAATCGAATACTTCTTCGGGAAATGGCGGATGTTTCGGCGGCGATGTCGTGCATATAATCGAACGATCGTTCGCTGGCCACGCGTGCCTTCCGGAAAATGATCGTGCGTGCCGGATCGCGCGCCAGTTCTCTAGAATGGTTTAACGCTGCTCGGACACACTCAGGAGATTCGTGCCATGGCTCTGCCCGCCATCTTGCAGCACCTCAGCTTGCCCGTCGTCGGCTCGCCGATGTTCATCGTCAGTTATCCCGAGCTCGTGCTTGCGCAATGCAAGGCGGGCATCGTCGGCTCTTTTCCGGCGTTGAACGCGCGTCCCGCCGAACTGCTCGACGAATGGCTCACGCAGATTCAAAGCGAGCTCGCCGCGCACAAGGCCGCGAATCCCGATGCCGTGATCGGGCCGATCGCGGTCAATCAGATCGTTCATCAGTCGAATGCGCGGCTCGAACAGGACGTGCGCGTGTGCGTCGAGCATGAGGTGCCGATCTTCATCACGAGCCTGCGCGCGCCGGTCAAGGAGATGATCGACGCCGTGCATTCGTACGGCGGCATCGTGCTGCACGACGTCATCAACTTGCGGCACGCGCAGAAAGCGCTCGAAGCGGGCGTCGACGGCCTCATTCTCGTCGCGGCGGGCGCGGGCGGTCACGCGGGGACGACGTCGCCGTTCGCGCTCGTCGGCGAAGTGCGGCGCATGTTCGACGGCCCGATCGTGCTGTCGGGCGCGATCGCCAATGGCGGCTCGATCCTCGCGGCGCAAGCGATGGGCGCGGACCTCGCCTACATGGGCACGCGCTTCATCGCGACGAAGGAAGCGCACGCGCTCGAGGAATACAAGCGCGCGATCGTCGATGCAACCGCCGCCGACATCATCTACACGAATCTCTTCACGGGCGTGCATGGCAACTACATCCGCGAGAGCATCGTCAATGCGGGACTCGATCCCGATGCGCTGCCCGTCTCCGACAAGAACGCGATGAACTTCGCCGAAGGCACGAGCAAGGCGAAGGCGTGGAAGGAAATCTGGGGCGCGGGCCAGGGCGTCGGGCTGATGGAGGACGTGCCGAGCGTCGCGGAACTGGTCGAGCGTCTGAAGCGCGAATACGACGACGCGAAGGCGCGCCTCGCGATCGGCTGATTTTTTGTGCCGTAGAAAGCAAAACACCGCGCCCTTGAGCGCGGTGTTTTCGTTCGATGCGAAACGCTTTAGAACTTCGCGCGGAGACCGACGCCGAAGGTATCGCCCGTCGACATACCCGTGTACTTGTCGTTCAGGTACGCGGCGTAGACGTCGGTGCGCTTCGACAGCGGATAGTCGTAGCCGAGCGCCCAGCTCTTGTGCGTCTGATCGAGACCGCCGTTGCTGCGCGAGTACGCATACGACGCCATCACCGTGCCCGGGCCGAGCGGAACCGTCACACCGCCTTGTCCGGTGTTGACGTGGAACGTGCCGGGGCCTTCGTAGTCGTTCTTCGTGTACATGTACTGCGCGAAGAACTTGACGTACTTCATGTCGTACGACGCGCCCAACTGGCCGACGCTCTGGCTCTTGTAGCCCGGCGAAGCGAAGCCGTCCACCGACGTCAGATCGCCCGGGGTGTTGTTGAAGTTCACGTACTGATAGACGCCCGTCGCCGCGAACGGACCGTGGAAGTACAGGAACTGCGCGCTGTACTTCTTCGAGCGGCCGTCGCCGGCGGTGTTGCCGAAGCTGTACATCACGCTGCCCGACAGACCGTTGAAGTCAGGCGACGTGTACTGGACCGAGTTGTTCCAGCCCGAATCGCCGATCGCGCCCTGATCCGTGCGGTACGTCGGGAATGTGCCCGCGCCGAGGAACACGTGATAGACCATCGGCGAGAAGACGTACGAATCGACGAACGGGTTGAACAGGATCGTCGAGACGAAGAGTTGCGTCGTCAGGCGGCCCGCGGTGAACGTGCCGATCGGACCTTGAATGCCGACGTATGAGTTGCGCGCGAAGAAGGTGTCGCCCTGGAAGCGTCCGTACTGACCGTTCTGCGCGCGGAAGAAGCTTTCCAACGTGAAGATGGCCTTGTAGCCGCCGCCGAGATCCTCGGCGCCCTTCAAGCCCCAGTACGACGTCGACATGCCGCCGCCGCTCACGTTCCAGGCGCGATCGCCGCCGGGAAATTTCTGCGCGCCGACCCATTCGTCGACTTGTCCATATAGCGAAACGCTCGATTGCGCGTGCGCCGTGCCCGCGGCGAAGAGGCCGAACATCGCTGCGGCGACCGCGGTGGCCTTGACCGTTGTTTTCACCGTAGTCATTGCACGGTTGACGGTTGACTTCATGAACTCTCCTGTTCTTTGTCGAAAATTGAAATCTTTGCGGGCGAGTTGCGTTGCGCTCGCCTCGTCTGACCGGCATAACGGTTTAGTGGGCGAAGAGGCATCGCGTGTGGAGCGGCACCATCTTTACGGACCATTTTTCCGGTCAAAAATGTTTTTGGTTATTGCGGGTATAGCGGTTCGAATACTTCCCGCCCCGCCTGCGCGCAGGAAGGGACGCTTTGCCTCAGGCTCGCGATGGCCGGATCGACAACCGGCGAGATGCGCAGCGAGTACCGGCGCGCCTCTCCAAGCGTCGAAAGGCGTTTGAAATAAAGAATTTCGGACATTTTCCCGCGCAGGCCGCATTGTCCTTGCGCGGAAAAAAGAGCGGAACGTCTGGGGGAAATTCGATGCGCAACTGTGGCGAGATTACGTCATCGTGACAGCGAAGCTAGACGCGCAAACAGTTTTGCGCTCCGCGCGGTGAACGCGGCGAAACGGAGGTCAGCTCAGGAAGACTGCGGAGCGTTCAGTTGCGGTAGTTCGCGTTCGTCGGCGCGCGACCGTCGTCGGCCGGACGGCCGGGGGGGCGCGGCAGGCTGCGCTCTTCGTTGTAGCGCGTGATGTCGGCGCGAATCGAGCCCGCGCCACGCAGCGGCACCGTTTGATCGCCCCGCGGGCCCGGACGCACTTCGGCGCTAACGGGCGTCAAGCCGTCTTTGGCGGCGACCGGCGTGTAATGCAGCGATTGCCTGCTGGCGCCGGAATCGGTGAGGACTGTCGACGGCAGCCACTCGACGCGCGGCCCGGCAAGCGCGAGCGAACCCGCCACCGCGAGCGCGCCAAGCGCTGCGGATGCGAAAAGCCGGGTAGTGTTGCGAATGCCTGTGAGCGCCATGTCGAAACAGCCTGCGTCCGACCGATATTTCCGTCCGTGAATGGAAAGCGGAGACTTTCGCTTCAGGCGGACAACCGGCGGCAGTCGGAACATTCGGGGCCTTGCATCGAGCGATGCATAAACCCGCCAACCGGTGTATTCAACAATTTATTTCGCGCCGCGAAAGCAGTCGAGCCAAAAAGTGTTAGGCCCGCTCGATGGTTGTAACACCATGTTACGTCAGAGTTTTTCGCTGCCGCCTAGCATTTCGGACGACCAAACATATGAAGAACAAATGTGCTGGACAAAAGAATCTGAAAGCCGCGAAATTGGCTCGCGCGCGGCCCGAGTTTTGCTGTAGCGGTCATTCGGCCTGCCTCGTGCACAGGTCGTTTCATGTGGACGTGTCATCAATCGATCCAGTAAATGAATTTGCCAATTTAATCGGGTGCGAGCGAAAATCATGGTTTTTCCTGACTTGACGCAAAAAACGCCCCGCCCAGCGGCCGGCGTGTCCAAGTACGAGACTCTTTGATGGCACGGCCCAAACTTCTTCCCGACAACTTCACGCTGGCGCTCGTCGGCACCGTCATCGTCGCGAGCTTTCTGCCCTGCCGCGGCGGCGCGGCGGTCGCATTCAACTGGATCACCGATATCGCCATCGGCCTCTTGTTCTTCCTGCATGGCGCGAAGCTTTCCCGCGAGGCGATCATCGCCGGCGCGACGCACTGGCGGCTGCATCTCGTCGTGCTGCTCAGCACCTTCGCGCTCTTTCCACTACTCGGGCTCGCGCTCAAACCGGTGCTGACGCCGCTCGTGACGCCGGCGCTCTACACCGGCATCCTGTTTCTGTGCACGCTGCCGTCCACGGTGCAGTCGTCGATTGCGTTCACGTCGATGGCAAAGGGCAACGTGCCGGCCGCCGTGTGCAGCGCGTCCGCGTCGAGCCTGCTCGGCATTTTCATCACGCCGGCGCTCGTCGGGATCGTCGTGAGCAATCACGGCGCGACGACCGGCTCGCCGTGGCACACCGTCGGCAACATCACGCTGCAACTGCTCGTGCCGTTCATTGCCGGGCAATTGCTGCGGCCGGCCATCGGCAAGTGGATCGACAGGCATCGCGCGATGCTCAAGTTCGTCGATCAGGGCTCGATTCTGCTCGTCGTGTACGTCGCGTTCAGCGAAGCCGTGAACGAAGGCATCTGGCATTCGATTTCGCTCGGGACGCTCGCGGGGCTGCTCGCGGTCAATATCCTGTTGCTGGCGGCGGCGCTGTTCATCACGGCGTTCACGGCCAAGCGCCTCGGCTTCTCGCGCGCCGACCAGATCACGATCATCTTCTGCGGTTCGAAGAAGAGTCTCGCCTCCGGCATTCCGATGGCGAAGGTGATTTTCGCGTCGCACGCGGTCGGTGCGGTCGTGCTTCCGCTCATGCTTTTCCACCAGATTCAATTGATGGTGTGCGCGGTGCTCGCGCAGCGCTGGGGCGCACGCAAAACTGCGCCCGAAGCCGCGCGCGAGAACAAGGCCGTCGGAGCGCCCGCCCGCCGCTGATTCACGCCCGTCCGCGAACGGCGCCCGCTGGTTCGCCATATTCGATCCCCTTCCAGAAGGCCGCCGCGTGCGGCCTTTTGCGTCATTTGAACCCGGCCACGCTCAAGCGACCATTCAGCCAAGCGGCATAAGCCAGAAAGCCTGACTTTTCACATCGATTCGTCGGAACGCGTTGCCGCGCGTCCGGCACTTTGGCCTACGTCTTTCGGCTGAATGGTGCTCGGGCATGTCCCTTGCCACACTCTTGTTCAAACCGGGCAGAAACGGACACGGCGCGCCATGTGGACACAACGCATCAAACTTAAACAGCGGATGGACCGATGAACTGCGTCGAACAGCATGCGACGGCCTCCGCCTTGCGCGACTTTCTCGGCAAGTTGCCGTTTCAACGCGGCAACGCCGAAGAAACAGGCCGCGCGCTTCATGCGCTGACCGGCGCGGGTCTCGATCGCCTTCCCTTGCCGGGCCGGGGAAACACGGCTGAGCGCTGGCGCGCGTTGGGCGCGGTCGCAGCCTTCGACCTCTCTTTGGTCAAGCTCTACGAAGGCCACACGGACGCGCTCGCCATCCTCGCCGAACTGGGCGGCCCGCCACCCGACGACGGCAGCGCGTGGGCCGTCTGGGCAGCCGAACCGCCGAGTGCGCGCTTGTTGGCGCTGGGTGACGCCGGCTCACAGATCGTCGCGCTGGACGGCACGAAGGCATGGTGCTCCGGAGCGGCATCGGTCACGCATGCGCTCGTAACCGCGTGGAACGAGCGCGACGAACCGGTTCTCGCCGCCGTCGATCTGCGGCAGAACGGCGTGAAAGTCACCGGTTCCGGCTGGCAAGCGGTCGGCATGGAGGCGAGCGCGAGCGTCGACGTGCGCTTCGAGCGAGTACGCGCGCAGTTGGTCGGTCCGCCGCGTGGTTATCTCGAGCGCCCTGGTTTCTGGCAGGGCGGCGCGGGCATTGCCGCGTGCTGGTTCGGCGCGGCATCGGGCATTGCAGCGTTCGTCGCGCGCGATACAAAGCATCGCGCGGGGCCGCACAAGCTCGCGCATCTCGGTGCGATCGATACGGCGCTATCCGCGACGGCCGCGTTGCTGCGCGAGACGGCGGCGTTCATCGACCGCGAGCCGCAGGCCGACGCCATGGTGCCGACGATGCGTGCGCGCCTCGCGGCCGAACATGTGGCAACGCTGGTCGTGGAGCGCGCGGGCCGCGCGCTGGGCGCCGGCCCGCTGTGCCGCGACGCGCACTTCGCGCAGTTGATGGCCGATCTGCCGGTTTTCGTTCGACAAAGCCACGCCGAGCGTGACGAAGCATCGCTCGCGGAGCACGTCATAGAGGAGGAAGGGATTTCATGGCAAGTGTGACCACGCAAGCGCCTACCGACGAAACGGCCACTGACCGCGCCATACGCGGCGAAGGCACGCCCGAAGCCGCATGGCAGGGATGGGCGCGTCTGAATGCGCTGCCCGAAGTCGATCCGGCGGAACTGGTGCCGCTCGGCAGCCGGGCCGTCGTCGTTGCGCCACACCCCGACGATGAAATCCTCGGCACCGGCGGCCTGCTCGCTCGACTGTCGGAGATCAGCCGGCACATTCTCATCATCGCCGCAACGGACGGCACGGCAAGTCACCCGAAGTCATCCGAATGGCCGCCGGAACGTCTTGCACGCGTACGTCCGCAGGAAACGAGGGCTGCGCTGCAACGGCTGCATCTGCGTCAGGTCCAGGTAGTCCGGCTCGGGCTCCAGGACGGCGATCCTGACCAGATCGAATCGAGTTTGTCAGGATGCCTGTCGGAGTACCTTCAACCGGGCGACATAGTTTTCACGACATGGCGCTATGATGGTCACCCCGACCACGAGGCGGCCGGGCGCGCCGTTCAGTCCGCGGCACAAGCGCTCGATCTGCCTTGTGTGGAGGTGCCGCTCTGGACCTGGCACTGGGCGTCGCCGGACGATACGCGCGTGCCATGGAGCCGTGCTCGCCGCATCGTGCTCGACGGCGCCACGCATGCCCGGAAGCTCCGGGCCGTGCAGGCTTTTCGGAGCCAGCTCGACCCCGACGCCACCACCGGACAAGCGCCAGTGCTGCCCGAGCATGTGCTGGCAAGGCTTACACGGCCTTTCGAAGTCGTACTCATATGAACAACACCAACAACAATACTAAGCAGTACTTCGATACTCTTTATCGAGATAACGACGATCCCTGGAAAATCAGGCATCGATGGTATGAACGGCGCAAACGCGCGCTCCTGCTCGCCTCGCTTCCGCACGAACGCTATGCGCGCGCATTCGAGCCAGGCTGCGGCAACGGCGAACTGACGGCGCTGCTCGCGCCACGCTGCGACGAGCTGATCGCAACCGACATCGCCGAGGACGCCGTCGCGCTCACGCGGCAACGCGTCGCGGAATATCGGAACGTCGATGTCCGGCAGATGCTGCTGCCCGACTGCTGGCCCACCGGCAAGTTCGATCTCGTCGTGATCAGCGAGATCGGCTATTACCTCGACGAGCCGCAGCTATGGCACATCGTCGAGCATATACACCAAAGCTTGTCGCATGACGGCGCGGTCGTCGCGTGTCACTGGCGTCGGCCGATCGAAGGCTGGCTTCAGAACGGCGACGAAGTCCACGCAAAGCTGCGCGGCCGCATGAGTCTGCCGCTGCTAAGCCACTATTGGGACGACGATCTGATCCTCGACGTATGGACGCCCGACAAGCGCTCGGTTCACGACCGCGAAGCCGCGGCGTAATGTTTCCGTATTTTTACTAAACAAATAACTCGCAAGGAATCGCATATATAACAACGGCCTACTGGTTTTCTCCAATCTTCGCATACGGTAGGTTCGAGACTTTTTACTATACAATCGCCTCGAACAAGTGAACCGGCCGAGCGCGCGCAACATCGCGCCTGAGCGGAAAACAGCCGAGAAAAGCGGAGACAGAGAACACCACGATGGCCACCACCATTCGCGATGTCGCGCGCGCGGCAAGCGTCTCGATCGGGACGGTTTCGCGCGCGCTCAAGAATCAACCAGGCTTGTCCGAGGCGACGCGCGTGCGCGTCGTCGAAGTGGCGCAGCAACTCGGCTACGATTCGGCTCAGTTGCGCACGCGCATTCGTCGCGTGACCTTTCTGCTGCATCGGCAGCACAACAATTTCGCCGTCAGCCCTTTCTTTTCCCATGTGCTGAACGGTTTCGAGGAAGCGTGCCGCGAGCGGCGGCTCGTGCCATCCGTGCTCACGGCCGGTCCGACGCACGATCTCGCGCAGCAGATGCGCCTGCACGCGCCGGACGCTATCGCGGTCGCGGGTTTCGTCGAGCCGGAACTGCTCGCGCATCTGCATTCGCTCGCGCGGCCCACCGTGCTGATCGACCTGCGCGCGCCGGGATTCCGCTCCGTCAACATCGACAATGTGACCGGCGCGTCGCTCGCGATGCAGCATCTGTTCGCGCAAGGGCGGCGGCGCATCGCGTTCATCGGCGGATCGCTCGCGCATTACAGCATCGCGCAACGCGCGCTCGGCTATCGGAAAGCATATTTCGATGCCGGCCAGCTTTTCGATCCGACGCTCGAGGTCATGACGCAGCCGGGCCTGACCGCCGATCAGGCCGCCGCCGACGCGATGGAACGCCTCATCGCGGAAGCCCGTGCGCAATCCGGTCCCCTGCCCGACGCCGTTTTCGCCTATAACGATGCAGCGGCCCTCGCCGCGATGCGCGTCTGTCTCGCGCACGGCTTGCGCGTGCCGGACGACATCGCGTTCGTCGGTTTCGACGACATTCCGGCCGCCGCCCAAAGCACGCCGCCGCTCTCGACCGTGACCGTCGACAAGGAAGCGCTCGGGCGCCGCGGTGTCGAATTGCTGTTGGAAGATCAATCGAGCCCGCCGAGCCAGGCCGACACGCTCGTCGCCGTCAATTTCGTTCCTCGCGCGAGCTCGGGCACGAAACAGGACATCAGCACGCCATGAACATGACCGCCTCACCTGCCCTCGCGGAACCGGCGCCAGCAGAACGCGCGATCGATTTCCGCAGCCGCGACTTCCTGCTCTCCCACGTACGCGACACGCTCGCGTTCTACGCGCCGAACGCGCGCGATCCGTCCGGCGGTTTCTTTCATTTCTTCAAGGACGACGGCAGCGTCTATAACCGCACGACGCGCCATCTCGTCAGCAGCACGCGCTTCGTCTTCAACTACGCGATGGCCTTCCGCCACTTCGGCGACGCGCGCTATCGGGACGACGCGCATCACGCGTTCAGATTCCTGCGCGACGCCCACTGGGACGCCGCGAACGAAGGTTACGACTGGGAAATCGAGTGGCACGACGGCCAGAAGCGCACGCTCGACGGCACGCGCCACTGCTACGGCACGGCGTTCGTGCTGCTCGCATGCGCGCACGCGGCGATGGCGGGCATCGACGAAGCCAGGCCGATGATCGACGAAACCTTCGCGCTGATGGAAAAGCGTTTCTGGGACGCCGACGCCGGCCTCTACGCCGACGAAGCCACGCCCGACTGGCGGCTTTCGGACTATCGCGGGCAGAACGCGAACATGCACGCGACCGAGGCGCTGCTCGCGGCTTACGAGGCGACGGGTCACGTCATCTATCTGGATCGCGCGGAAAAGATCGCGGGCAACATCACGCTGCGGCAGGCGAAGCTGTCGCACGGCATGGTGTGGGAGCATTTTCATCGCGACTGGTCGGTCGACTGGCATTACAACGAATCGGACAGTTCGAACATCTTCCGTCCGTGGGGTTTTCAGCCGGGTCATCAGATCGAATGGGCGAAGCTGCTGCTGATTCTGGAGCGGCATCGCGCGCTGCCGTGGCTCTCGGCGCGCGCCGTCGAACTGTTCGACGCCGGCTTCAACCGCGCGTGGGACAGCCGTCACGGCGGCCTCTACTACGGCTTCGGCCCGGACGACACCATCTGCGACCACGACAAGTATTTCTGGGTGCAGGCCGAAGGCTTCGCGGCGGCGGCGCTGCTCGGCGCGCGCACGGGACGCGAGCGTTTCTGGGATTGCTATGACGAACTCTGGCGCTATAGCTGGGAGCACTTCGTCGATCACGAATACGGCGCGTGGTATCGCATTCTGACGTGCGACAACCGCAAGTACGGCGACGAGAAAAGTCCCGCCGGCAAGACCGACTATCACACGATGGGCGCGTGCTACGAAGTGCTGAACGCGCTGGCCCCGACTTCGACTCAACGGTGACAAGCATGGCAAGCGAGCAAACCACTTTTCCGCAATTCGTTTCCGCGGGCGACATCCTCACCGACATGATCCGCACGGACGTGTCGAGCTGGCTTTCGCGTCCGGGCGGCGCGGGCTGGAACGTCGCGCGCGCGGTCGCGCGGCTCGGCCTGCCGACGGCCTGCGCCGGCTCGCTCGGCACGGACAATTTCTCCGACGATCTGTGGGACGCGAGCGTCGCTTCGGGCCTCGACATGCGCTTCATGCAGCGCGTCGAGCGTCCGCCCTTGCTCGCGATCGTCCACAAGACGCAGCCGCCCACGTACTACTTCATGGGCGAGAACGGCGCTGATCTCGCGTTCGATCCGTCGCGGCTGCCGCAAGGCTGGATGGAGCGCGTGAAGTGGGCGCATTTCGGCTGCATCAGCCTCGTGCGTCAGCCGCTCGGCGCGACGCTTGCCGCGCTCGCCCGTCAGTTGCGCGAACACGGCGTGAAGATCAGCTTCGATCCGAACTATCGCAATTTGATGGAGCACGGCTACGAGCCGATCCTGCGCAACATGGCGGGCCTCGCCGATCTCATCAAGGTGTCCGACGAAGATCTGCACATGCTGTTCAAAGGCATGCCCGAAGCCGACGCGCTCGCGAAAATCCGCGCGATGAACCGCCAAGCCACCGTGCTCGTCACGCGCGGCTCGTCGGAAGCCACGCTCTATGCCGGCGACGAGCAGTACAGCGCGCGTCCGCCGAGCGTCGAAGTGGCCGATACGGTCGGCGCGGGCGATGCGTCCATCGGCGGATTGCTCTATAGCTTGATGGCGCGTCACGGCGAATGGCCCGAACATCTGAAGTTCGCGCTCGCGGCGGGCGCGGCGGCGTGCCGTCATTCGGGCGCGCATTCGCCGTCGCTGGATGAGGTCGAGGCGTTGCTGAAATAAGCGTCGCACGCGTTACATATCAGCGTGCTAGCATGGATTCGTCCTTGCCTGGAGGCGAATCCATCATGGAAGACACCACCTACACGAAAGGCATCTACACCGCGACGATCGGCGTGCGCGCCATCGACGGCGGTCAGTACCAGGGCCTCGTCTCGCTCGCACGCGACGACGGCGAAGATACCGAAGCGACGCTCTACGAAGTGGAAGCCGCGTCGGGCAACGAAGAAGAAGCGCTCAACGAAGCGCGCGCGCTCGCGCACCGCATCCTCGGGGAAATCGAGTTGTAGCCACGCTGCATGGCCGCATCGGAGGACAACATGCCGGAGCAGATCTTCCTTTATGGCGTCTACGCCATCCACGTGAGGCCGGTCGAGCTGCAGGGCTCGCGCTGGGACGCGGAGTACGAGATCCGTCATCACGACAAGGCGGTGCAGACGTGGACGACCGTCGGCGGCGACGACGGTCTCGCCGATCGCGCCGAAGCCGTCGAGCTGGCGCATCGGCGCGCGGTGTCGGATATCGAAGCCGGCGCGGGCATTCCCAAGCCGCGCGCGTTTCCCTAACTCTCGCTCGACGAATGCACGACGCCCGCGTGGCTGTTCAGCGCCAGCCGCTCGGCCTCGCGATGATCGATCGCTGACGCGCGCTCGTAGCCCTCGCGCCCGAGCGCGCGTTCGACGTAATCGAAAAGCACGCCCTGCGGCTCGATCAGCTTCGCCCTGAACGCGATCTGCAGCGTGCTCGCCGCGAGAATGTCCGCGGCGGTGAATTGCTCGCCGAGCAGCCACGGCCCCTCTTCCAGCGCGTTTTCGATCGCGTGCTCGACGCGCGCGAGATCGCCCCATCCGAAACTCACCGTGTTGCCTTGCGCGCCGGTCACGCGTTCGGCCATCGCGGGTTCGAGACACGAACCGGTGAAAAACATCCACTGCAGAAAGCGCCCGCGCGACGGATCGTGCAGCGGCACGCCGAGCGTCGTTTCCGGATAGCGATCCGCCAGATACAGCAGCACCGCGCCCGATTCGGCCACGCGCACGCTGCCGTCTTCCAGCGCGGGCAGCTTCGACATCGGATTGACGCGGCAGAAGTTCGGATCGTTCTGCGCGCCGGCTCGGATGTTCACGAACTCCAGTTGATACGGCACGCGCATTTCTTCGAGCATCCACAGCGCGCGAAAGGCGCGCGTCTTCGGCCAGTAAAAGAGCTTCATCGGCTGCAATCGGGTTGGCTGTCGAGGCATTCAGGTTAGCCCTTTCGCGCGCCGACGCCCGATCCGGGTTTACGCGAAGCACGGACAGATCGAGGAAATTTCTCTCGCGTATCTCGAAAATCAGCCCGATGTTTCTCGGCGCGACGGTATTCGCTGCGAGTAAGCAAAAACATTCCGCCTTTGTCGGCAAAGAATGTCGCATTGCCTCGCATACCTACAAGACACGGAGATCTCATGAACGCGCGCGTCCCCGCCGATGCCTTTTTTCCTCCCGCGCTGTCGGACTATCAACTCGGCGACAACCTCTCCGCCACGAAAGGCCGGATCTTCCTCACCGGCACGCAGGCGCTCGTGCGTCTCGTTTTGATGCAGCGCGAACTCGACCGCGCCGCCGGCCTGAACACCGCTGGCTTCATCAGCGGATATCGCGGCTCGCCGCTCGGCATGGTCGATCAGCAACTGTGGAAAGCGAAGAAACCGCTCGCGTCGCACGATGTGCGCTTCTTGCCCGCGATCAACGAGGAACTCGGCGGCACGGCCGTGCTCGGCACGCAGCGCGTGGAATCGGACGCGGAACGCACCGTCGATGGCGTGTTCGCGATGTGGTACGGCAAAGGCCCGGGCGTCGATCGAGCAGGCGATGCGCTCAAGCACGGCAACGCGTACGGCTCGTCGCCGCACGGCGGCGTGCTCGTCGTCGCGGGCGATGACCACGGCTGCGTGTCGTCGTCGATGCCCCATCAGAGCGATCAGACGATGATCTCCTGGCACATGCCGGTGGTGAATCCGTCGAACGTCGCTGACATGCTGGAGTTCGGCATCTACGGCTGGGCGCTGTCGCGCTTTTCGGGCGCGTGGATCGGCTTCAAGGCGATTTCGGAGACGGTCGAATCCGGCTCGACCGTCGATCTCGATGCGCTCAGGCTCGACTGGCAAGCGCCGCAAGATTTCACGCCGCCGGCGGGCGGCCTGCACAACCGCTGGCCCGATCTGCCGAGCCTCACGATCGAAGCGCGTCTCGCCGCGAAGATCGAGGCCGTGCGCCACTTCGCGCGCACGAACAGCATCGACAAGTGGATCGCGCCGAGCCCGCGTGCGAACGTCGGCATCTTGACGTGCGGCAAGGCGCATCTCGATCTGATGGAAGCGCTGCGCCGCCTCGATCTCACCGTCGACGATCTCGACCGCGCGGGCGTGCGGATCTACAAGGTCGGGCTGTCATATCCGCTCGAAACGACGCGGCTCGAGACCTTCGTCGAAGGTCTGAGCGAAGTGCTCGTCATCGAGGAGAAGGGCCCGGTCATCGAGCAGCAGATCAAGGATCATCTGTATAACCGCGTCGACGGCGCGCGGCCGATCGTCATCGGCAAGAACGCTCGCGACGGCGCGCAACTGCTTTCCGCGCTCGGCGAATTGCGTCCGTCGCGCGTGTTGCCGGTGTTCGCGGACTGGCTCGCGCGTCACAAGCCGGCGCTCGATCGCCGCGACAAAGTGGTCGATCTGGTCGCGCCGCAAATCCTGTCGAATGTCGCCGATGCCGTGAAGCGCACGCCCTATTTCTGCTCGGGCTGCCCGCACAACACCTCGACGAAAGTGCCGGAAGGCTCGGTCGCGCAGGCGGGCATCGGCTGTCACTTCATGGCGTCGTGGATGGAGCGCGACACGACCGGTCTCATCCAGATGGGCGGCGAAGGCGTCGACTGGGCGTCGCACTCGATGTTCACGAAAACGCCGCACGTCTTTCAGAATCTCGGCGACGGCACGTACTTTCATTCCGGCATTCTCGCGATTCGTCAGGCCGTGGCCGCGAAGGCGAACATCACGTACAAGATTCTGTATAACGACGCCGTCGCGATGACGGGCGGCCAGCCCGTCGACGGCAGCATTTCCGTGCCGCAGATCGCGCGTCAAGTGGAAGCGGAAGGCATCGCGCTGCTCGTCGTCGTGAGCGACGAGCCGGAGAAATACATTGGTCACGAAGATCAGTTTCCGCGCGGCACGACGTTTCATCATCGCGGCGAGCTCGACGACGTGCAGCGCCGTCTGCGCGACACGCCGGGCGTCACCGTCCTCATCTACGATCAGACGTGCGCCGCCGAAAAGCGCCGCCGCCGCAAGAAAGGCGAGTTTCCCGATCCGGACAAGCGGCTTTTCATCAACGAAGCCGTCTGCGAAGGCTGCGGCGATTGCGGCGTGCAATCGAATTGCCTGTCGGTCGAGCCTGTGGAAACGGAACTGGGACGCAAGCGCCGCATCGATCAGTCGTCGTGCAACAAGGATTATTCGTGCGTGAACGGCTTCTGCCCGAGCTTTGTCACGGTCGAAGGCGCGAAGCTCAAGAAGGCCGAAGGCCACGCGTTCGATCCCGCCGAACTCGCGCGCCGCGTCGATGCCTTGCCGCTGCCGCAAGACCAGCTCGATAACGCGCCGTACGACATCCTCGTGACGGGCGTCGGCGGCACGGGCGTCGTGACGGTCGGCGCGCTTATCAGCATGGCGGCGCATCTGGAAGGCAAGAGCGCGTCGGTGCTCGATTTCATGGGCTTCGCGCAGAAAGGCGGCTCGGTGCTCTCGTTCGTGCGCTTCGCCGCGACCGATGCGCTGCTCAATCAGGTACGCATCGACACGCAACAGGCGGACTTGCTGCTCGCGTGCGACATGGTCGTCGGCGCGAGCCCGGAAGCGCTGCAGACGGTGCGGCACGATCGCACGAAGATCGTCGTGAACACGCACGCGATTCCGAACGCGAGCTTCGTGCAGAACCCCGAAGCGAATCTTCACGCGGATGCGCTGCTCGACAAGATGCGTCACGCCGCCGGCCCCGCCGCGCACGACGCGATGCGCAGTTGCGACGCGCAAGCGCTCGCCCAGCGTTTTCTCGGCGACACCATCGGCGCGAACATTCTGATGCTCGGCTTCGCGTGGCAGCTCGGCCTCGTGCCGCTGTCGCTCGCAGCGTTGATGCGCGCGCTCGAACTGAACAACGTCGCGGTCGCGGCGAACAAGCTGGCGTTTTCGATCGGCCGTCTCGCCGCGCACGACATGAAAGCGCTCGAATCGCTGACCGCTTGGACGCAGCCGAAGCGCATCGTCATGGCGGATATGCCGCTCGCGGAACTCATCGGCGATCGCGAAGCGCGCTTGCTCGCGTATGGCGGCAAGAAGTTCGTCGGGCGCTATCGGTCGCTGCTCGCGAAGGCATCGGCGAATGAGGACGTGAAGCGCGCCATCGCGATTTCGTTCTACAAGCTGCTCGCCGTGAAGGACGAATACGAAGTCGCGCGCCTGCACGCGGACCCGGCGTTCCGCGCCGCGCTCGGCGCGCAGTTCGAAGGCACGGCAGGCTCGGATTACGCGGTGAAGTTCAACTTCGCGCCGCCGGTTCTGTCACACGGCGCGCCGAAGAAGAAAGTGTTCGGCCAGTGGATGTGGCCGGTGCTCGGCGGTCTCGCGAAGTTTCGCGCCCTGCGAGGCACCGCGCTCGACGTCTTCGGACGCACGCTCGAACGCCGCATGGAGCGTCAGCTCGCCGACGACTTCGAGATCACCATGACGCGCGCCTTGTCCCGCCTGAACGCCGACAACGCGAAGGACGTGCAAGCGCTCGCCGCGCTGTTCGAAAAAGTGCGCGGCTACGGACACGTCAAGCTCGCGAACGTCGCGATGGTCAAGCGCAGCGAACGCGACATCGCGGCGCGCATCGACATCGAAGCGGCGACGGGCGACGCGGTGCGCGCCTCCATCGATTCGATGAAGGGCGCGGCATCGCTGAAGGGGATTCCGGTCGTCGTGGCGAAGTAATCAGTCGATATCGTCGGGCAGCCAGTCGATATCGCCGCACAGCACGCAGCGCTTGCCCTGCGCGCGCGTCTCCACGGAGAGCGTGACGCAGGGCATCGCTTCGTTGATCGACAGATACGGCTTCGTCACGTGCACGCGCTCGGGATCGCCGAGCGCCGCGCGGAAGTACGGACGGCGCAGCCAGTTCGCGCCCTGCGCATCGATGAGCGGCAGAAAGCGCGCTTCGTGCGCGGCGCGGTCGGCGCGCAGCACGACGTTGCGGCCGGCCTGCTTGCCGTTCTGATCGAGCAGAAAACAGCGCGCGGCGTTATCGAGCGCGAGGAAATTCCAGCAGACTTCTTCGAGCGGCTCCCCCGCCGCGAGCCGCTCGGCCGCGCGCTCGAACGCGCGGATATACGGCTGAAGCCTCGTCGCGACGCGCCGTTCGCGCGCTTCGGTCTGCAGTCGGTAACGCTCGGTCAGCTCGCCGATCACGTTTTGCGCGTGCGCGCTGTCCGCGAGACCCGGATGCGGCCGCGCGAAGAAAAAGCCCTGCACGAAATCCGCGCCGCTCGCGAGCGCGAGTTGCGCCTCGTGCTCGGTCTCGACGCCTTCGATCAGCACGAGCTTGCCCGCCTGATGCAGCAACGACACGATGCCCGACAGCACCGCCTCCATGTTCTGCCGCTGCTTGAGCGAGCGAGCGGACAGCGGCGCGTGCACGTTGTGGCCGGCGTGCGAAAGCATGACGCGATCGAGTTTGACGATGTCCGGATCGAGCTGCCAGATCCGTTCGATGTTCGTATGTCCCGCGCCGAAATCGTCGAGCGCGATGAGAAAGCCGTGGTCGCGGAACTGCTGCACCGCGAGCGCGAGCCGCTCGATATCCTCGGCGCTTTGCTCGAGCACTTCCAGCACGACGCGGCGCGGCTCGAGATTCAGGCGCTTCAGATTCGCGAGCAGCGCGGCGGCGTGATACGGCTCGGTCAGCGCGCCGGGATGCACGTTGAGAAAGAGCCATTCGTCCTTCGCGCCGAGCATCCTGAAGTTTTCCAGATGCAGCGCCTGCGCGAGCCGGTCGATCTGCAACGCCTCGCCGACGCGCGATGCCTGCCCGAACACATCGAGCGGCGACACCGGGCGATCGAGCGCATCATGCGCGCGCAGCAAGCCCTCGTATCCGACGGCGCGCATGTGCGACAGACTGAACACCGGCTGAAAGACGCTCGATAACGTCAACTCGCCGTGTTCGACCGAATAGCGATCGAAGCCCGATGTCACGCCTAGCTCGAAGCTGCGCGCGGAAACCGTCGTCTTCTCGGGATTTGCGATCATCATGCCGATGCCCTCGCCTGAACGCCGTGGCGAAACGCACTCGGCTGCGTGATGCCCCATACCATTGTCATAAGAACTGCCCTCGGTGATCTCGCCGGGAGTCTCTCTGTCCCGTGGCTTTCGGTAAAGCAAGCTCCATGCGCAGAGCGCGCTGCGCGCAGCCGGTGTTTTGCGTCCCGCGTGCACCGTCAGCAGGCGATTTCAGGTGCACGCGCACCGTCGCGGTGCGAAAGCCGGCGGCGCGTCCGCTGCCCGCATCGCGAGCAAACGCTAAACTTTGCGCTCATCGAAACAATGCTAGACGCCGCGCGCACAGCCGTTCGTGCGTCTGGTGCAGTAGCGCACACATGGAAATCGTTTTTACCGTTCTCATTCTTCTGCTGGCTGTCGCGCTTTCGGGATTCGGACTGAGCCTGCTTCCGATCAAGCTGCCGCTGCCGCTCATCCAGATCGCGATCGGCGCGTGCCTCGCGTGGCCGGGCTTCGCGCTGCACGTCACGTTCGATCCTGAACTTTTCATGCTGCTCTTCATTCCGCCGCTGCTGTTCGCGGACGGCTGGCGCATACCGAAGCGCGAGCTGTACATGCAGCGCCGCGCGATCCTGATGCTTGCGCTCGGGCTCGTGTTCATCACCGTCGGCGTGCTCGGCTATTTCCTGCACGCGATGATTCCGTCGATGCCGCTGCCCATCGCGTTCGCGCTCGCCGCCGTGCTTTCGCCGACCGATGCCGTCGCGCTGACGGGCATCGCCGGGCGCAACCGGATTCCCGCGAACCTGATGCACGTTCTCGAAGGCGAGGCGCTGATGAACGACGCGTCGGGCCTCGTCGCACTCAAGTTCGCGATCGCGGCCGCGCTGACGGGCGTGTTCTCGCTGCGCGACGCGACGGTCAGCTTTTTCATCATCGCGGCGGGCGGGTTGGCGATCGGCGCGGCGATCAGTTGGGCCGTCACCGAGATTCCGTCGCGCCTGCTGAAATTCTCCGACGACGACGATCCCGCCGCGGGCGTCATCCTCACGATCCTGATTCCGTTCGCGTCGTACGTGATGGCCGAGCACGTTGGCTGCTCGGGCATTCTGGCGGCGGTGTCGGCGGGCATGATGATGAACATTCAGAGCTTGCGTGAAGGCATTCCGAGCGCGGTGCGCGTGCGCATGACGAGCACCTGGACGATGATCGAATTCGTCTTCAACGGCATGGTGTTCATCCTGCTCGGGCTGCAGTTTCCACACATCATCGGGCAGGCGCTGATCGAGGCGCATCACGACGGCAACGCGCAGGTGGGGCTGTTGATCGGCTATGTGTTCGCGACGCTGATCGCGCTTTATGCGTTGCGTTTCGTGTGGGTGTATTCGCTGCGCTGGGTCGCCGCGCGCCGTACGGCGAAGCAGGGCCTCGACAGCGCCGCGCCCGGTTTTCGCACGCTGGCGCTGACGACGATCGGCGGCGTGCGCGGTGCCGTGACGCTGGCGGGCGTGCTGTCGCTGCCCGTGACGCTCGCCGGGCGCGATCTGGCGATTTTCATCGCGTCGGCGGTGATTCTGGCGTCGCTCCTGATCGCCGTCGTCGGCTTGCCGCTGATGCTGCGCGGCATCGAGCGCGAGAAGAATCCGCATGCGGTGGAGGAGCGCATGGCGCGTCGCCGCGCGGCGCAGGCCGCGATTCGCGCGATCGACGATACGCATGATGAGCTCATCGAACAGATGGACGAAGCCGCGTCCGCGCGTTGCGCCGATTCGACCGCGCGCGTGATGAGCATGTATCGCAGACGGCTGGAATCGCTCGGCGACGAAGAAGCGTCGCGCAAGGCCGCGAAAAAGAGCGAAATGGTGGAGACGCGGTTGAAGATGGCGGCGTTGCGGGCCGAGCGAGCGGAATTGCTGAAGCTGCGCTCGTTGCAGCATATCAACGATGAAACGCTCAATAAGCTGATGCGGGAGGTGGATCTTTCGGAGACTGCTATTGTGAATCGGAAGCGGGGGAGTGGTGGGTAGGGGCTTTGAGGTTTTTGCCGTGGTCTTGATTCTTGGTGTGTATTGGCCTCGTTCCTGTGTTAAGACTATCTCGCCTCGCCTGAACGCGCAAAAACAACACTGATTCTCCCGTCCGGCGTATCGACTGATTTTCGCAAGAGCGGCGCGTCAAAATTCACACACTTATTAAACGGCTTGCACGATATTCTTCGCATGGCTAACTTAGGCGCGGCTCTTTCGCTCGATGCCCACGACAACAGACGACATACCTGACGCCATCAAGACGCTTGTCACTGCCGAGCCGACGCCGGTCAAGCGCCTGAAGCACATGTGGATAAGCGGTCTGTCCAAACCCGACGGGCACGTGATGCGCGCAGCGGTGAAGGACAGCGAGCCGGAATTGACCTTGCTCGACCTCGATCATGCAATCGGCCTTCCCGGACCGGCCAGCCCGCTGCTGACGCAAGCACTCGCGGCTGAATTGATGCGGTACGGGCAAGGTCCGCAGGTCGTAGTCACGCCTGCCGCCGAAGGTGTCCGGCTGAATTTGATCGGCAAGGACTATGCCCCGCTCGCGCGCCGTCGAGCCGAACCTGAGCCTGATTCGAATGTCGACTTCATACGGCTTCGTTTGCCTGACCGTGTTGCTGCTGATCCTGGGCGAAGCGGGCGAGTTCGGCCCTGGCTAGTTTTGGAGTATCGCGGCCGCGGGGCTAGGCTTTCTGTTGATAATTCAGCCCGCTGCGCAGATCTTCAAGCGGCGCGCAGCGACTCAGGAGTTCTACGAGCGAGCGCGTTCGGGGGGATGAAATCGATCAGGAAGAGCGGATGGATCGGCTGAGGTGGCGACGCGCGCTGTGGCGCGTCGATCGCTGAGCCAGCGCGTCTGCGACGGACGCGCTTGCGCGGTTTGAGGGACGTCATCCACCGATGCCGCCCCGTACGAGCGCAATGTCCTCAAACCCAAGAAATTGAAACCGAGCGGCAAAAACCCTCAAACCACCCCCGCCCCCCGCCGCCGCAACAGCGCATAAAAGATGATAGCGCCGAACGTAGCCGTCCCGATGCCACCGAGAGCGAACCCACCGAGCTTCAGCGTGAAATCCCCGGTCCCGAGCACGAGCGTCACCGCCGCAACGATCAGATTCCGGTTATCCGAAAAATTCACCTTGTTTACGACCCAAATGCGCGCGCCCGTCACCGCGATAAGCCCGAACACGACGATCGACACACCGCCGAGCACCGGCCCCGGAATCGTCTGAATCAGCGCGCCGAACTTCGGCGAAAACCCGAGCACGATCGCGAACAGCGCCGCGATCACGAACACGAGCGTCGAATAGATCTTCGTGACGGCCATCACGCCGATGTTCTCGGCATACGTCGTCACACCGGTGCCCCCGGCAAAGCCCGATGCAATCGTCGCCAGCCCGTCGCCGATGAACGCGCGTCCGATGTACTTGTCGAGACTCTTGCCGGTCATCGCGCCGACAGCCTTGATGTGCCCGAGATTCTCCGCGACGAGAATGATCGCGACCGGCGCGATCAGCGTCATCGCCGGGGCTTCGAAGACAGGCGCGGTGAAGTGCGGCATGCCGAACCACGCAGCGTTCGCGACGATCGAAAAGTCGATCGGCTTGCCCATGCCCATCCCGTTCGTGAGCGCCGCATAAATGATGTACGCGATCGCGAGGCCGATCAGGATCAGCAGCCGCTGCGCCATCCCGCGCGCGAACACCGCGACGCCGCCCACGCACAGCACGGTGACGAGCGCCATCCACGATTCGAAGCTGCTGCCCATCACGCCTTTCACCGCGATTGGCGCGAGATTCAGCCCGATCACGCAGACGATCGCGCCCGTCACGACCGGCGGCATCAGCGCTTCGATCCACTTCGTGCCGACCGCCGCAACGATCAATCCGATGATCGTGTAAGCCACGCCGCACGCAATGATCCCGCCGAGCGCCACCGGTATGTTCAGGTTCGGGCCGTGACCGCTGTATCCCGTCACCGCGATCACGAGGCCAATGAACGCGAAGCTCGAACCGAGATAACTCGGCACGCGCCCGCCGACCAGCACGAAAAACAGCAACGTGCCGATGCCCGACATGAAGATGCACAGATTGGGATCGAAGCCCATCAAGAGCGGCGCGAGCACGGTCGAGCCGAACATCGCGACGACGTGCTGAACGCCCATCGCGATCATCTGCGGCCAGGCGAGGCGCTGGTCGGGCCCGACGACGCGACCCTCCTGGGCGTCCGGCTGGACCGGCCAGCGCGGGAAATAGGAATCGGACATCGGCGGGGCTCCTTGGCGGCGGTGAGGCGCCGCTCCGTGCGGCGCGCTCGATCTGAAAAAATCAGGCGCGAGTGTACGGAGCGGGCTCTCGGGTGGCAAGCGAGCCGATATTACGACCGTTTGGCCGTCGCATGCCCGCGACGCGTCACACTTTTCCCGCGCCGGAGACGTCGCGCTCCAGCTCGAAAACCGCGACCGCGCTCTTCAATTGCTCGGCCTGATCGGCCATCGCGCCCGCCGCGGCGGCGGCCTGTTCGACGAGCGCCGCGTTCTGCTGCGTCACCTCGTCCATCTGCGCGACCGCACGATTCACCTGCTCGATGCCCGCGCTCTGCTCATGCGATGCCGACGAAATCTGCGCCATGATGTCCGTCACGCGCTGCACGGCCTGCGTGACTTCGGCCATCGTCGCGCCGGCACGCTCGGCGAGCGCCGCGCCGCTGTCCACGCGCGCCGTCGACGCTTCGATCAGCTCCTTGATTTCCTTCGCCGACGTCGCGCTCCGCTGCGCGAGCGAGCGCACTTCGCCCGCGACCACCGCGAAGCCGCGCCCTTCCTCGCCGGCGCGCGCCGCTTCCACGGCCGCGTTCAGCGCGAGTATGTTCGTCTGGAACGCGATGCCTTCGATCACCGCGATGATGTCCGTCATGCGCTTCGAGCCCGACGCCAGTTCGCGCATGTTGTCGACGACCTCGCCCACGAGCTCGCTGCCGCGCGCCGATACATCCGACGCGCCGCGCGCGAGCCCGCTCGCTTCGTCCGCGTTGCTCGCGTTCTGCCGCACGGTCTGCGTGAGCTGCTCCATGCTCGACGCGGTTTCTTCCAGCGACGCCGCCTGCTCTTCCGTGCGCTGCGACAGATCGGTGTTGCCCTGCGCGATTTCGCGCGATGCGTACAGGATCGAATCGCTCGAATGCCGAATCCCGCCGACGATGTCCGCGAGCTTCGCGCTCATGTTGCCGAGGCTCGCGAGCATGCTGCTGTCGTCACCGGGACGCGTCACGACGCGCGTCGCCAGATCGCCGCGCGCGATGCGGTCGGCGATATCCGCCGCGTACGCCGGCTCGCCGCCGAGTTGCGCCGACAGACGCCGCCCGATCAGCACCGCGAGCAACGCGCCCGCGACCATCGCGCCGAACACGAGCGCGAGCATCACGACGCGCATCGTTTCATACTCCGATGCCGCGCTGCTGCGCGCCTCGGTCGCGCGCTTGCGCTTGAAGTCGGCGAGACGCTCAAGCGATTCGCGCGCCTTCTCGCTCGCGGCGATCGCGCGCGCGATGAGGCCCATCTGATCGACGTCGACGGGCATCGCTTTCTTGCCCATCTGCATCAGCACGATGTCTTCCCACGCGGCGACGGACTTGCTGGCCGCATCGTAGAGCGCGAGGCTTTCTGCCGAGCGCATCGTCGGGCGCATGCGCTCGAACGCGCGGTGCATGCTGTCGAGCGATCCGGCCATGCCTTCCTTCAGCTTTTCCTTGCCGGCATCGTCGGCGAAAGTGAGGTTGGCGGCGGCGAGGTCCGTGTTGAGCTTGTGCTTGTTGATTTCCTCGACCCAATAGAGGCCGTCCATGTGACGGTCGCCGATTTCCTCGATCAGGAAGTTCATCTTCGCGAGCGAAACCACGCCGGTGGCGCCCACGCACGCAGTGAACAGAATCACGACCGCGAAAGACAGCAAAAGCTTGCTGAGCACGGACAGGCGGTCAAACCATTTCATCGAAGTCTCCTCTTTCACGCCCCGCGGACGACGCCCGCGGACGGCGCGGCGCAAACTTCGGTTCGCGCACAGAGTGGCTTTACGGCGCTCGCTGCAAAATTCTTGAGCGCGTATGAAGGAGATAACGCCGGCGAAATGGACGCTGAAACGAGGACGAAAGAACCGCGAAAGCTCGTCCGAAAGAAATCCGCAAATTGCTGCTAAGTAGCAGACAACCTAAGCAAATTCCTAATTGGGAATTTTCTGATTTGGGCGTCCAACGCTGCAACGTATGCTTTGTCCATGCGTGTTCCATGTACGCGCATGTCGTTGCAACTCTCCGATTTCCGCCCTTGGCACCCGGCTTGGGCGGTTCTTTTTTTGGGCGCCCGTTTTCGTCGATGCGATTTTCGAACGCATCGATATCGAATCGACGCCGAGCTTCCTCGGGCGTCATCCGCCTTACTGCCGCACCGGTTTCTTCGCCAATTTGCGCTGCAGCGTGCGCCGATGCATGTTGAGCGCGCGCGCCGTCGCGGAAATATTGCCGTTGTTCTCCGCCAGCGCGCGCTGGATGTGCTCCCATTCGAGCCGAGCAACCGAAAGCAGCGTCGGGTTCTCGATCGCCTCTTCGGCCGTCTGCTCGCTCGCCTGCTCGTGCAGCGCGGAAAGAATCGACTCGACGTTCGCCGGCTTCGCGAGATAGTTGTCCGCGCCGTCCTTCACCGCCTGCACGGCCGTCGCGATGCTCGCGTAGCCGGTCAGCACGAGAATGCGCGCGTCCGGTTGCAGGTCGCGCAGCGGCGCGACGAGGCGCAGGCCGGAATCGTTGCCCAAGTGAAGATCGACGGTGATCATGCCGAATTTGTGCTGGTTGGCGAGCTTCAGCGCTTCGTCCGCATTGTGTGCCTGATGCGGCGTGAAACCGCGCCGTGTCAGGCCGCGGGCGAGAATGCCGGCAAAGACTTCATCGTCGTCGATGATCAGGAAGTTGGTATCGCTCATGTGTTTCTTCTCCAAAATGCCGCTCGCGTGCGCCTGAGTTCGAGTTCAGGCCGCGCCGCTTCGTTCAGTTCTTGCCGTCTGCGCGGGCGCCGCCACCGCGCCGCGATTCGGCAGGCGCAACACGGCGCACGTGCCGCGCGGCTTGCCGTCGATCAGTTCGATCGAACCTGCGAGCCGCGCCGCCGCCGCGAACGCCAGATATAACCCGACGCCGTGTCCGCCCTGCGTGCTGTCCACCGGTCCGGCGCCCAGCGTGCCGCGCAGCGCGGCAGGAATGCCCGGACCGCGGTCGCACACGTCGAAGCGCACGTAATCCAGTTCGTCGACGGTTTCCGCCGACGCCTGCAGCGTCACCGATTCGCTGCTCGCGCGCGCGGCGTTGTCGAGCAGGATCGTCAAAATCTGTCCGACGGCGACGGCATCGTCGATCGATGCATCCGCGGGCGTCCGGTCGATTTGCGCGAATTTCACCTGCGGATGCCGCAGACGCCATTGCTCGATGAAACTCGACAGCCACTCGTCGAGCGCCTGGCGGCTCGACGGCCCGGTCGCGCGGCTGCGCAGGCGCGCGAGCGCGGACGTGCACAAAGCCATCTGCTGTTCGAGCAATTCGAAATCGGCCGCGTAGGGCGCGAGGTTCTTGTCGTGCGCGGCGGAATCGCGCAATTCCTCCGACAGCATCGCGATGGTCGAAAGCGGCGTGCCCATTTCGTGCGCGACGGTCGCCGCCTGCACGCCGAGCGCGACGGCCCGTTCATCGCGAAGATGACGCTGCTGCGCGTCGGCGAGCGCGGCGTCGCGCACGCGCAGCGCCCGCGACATGCGCGCGACGAACCAGCCGATCAGCACAACGCTCACCATGAAGTTGACCCACAGGCCCGTGCGGAAATAATCAAACAGATTGGCCGGATTCTCGATGTTGAGCGGCACATAGTTGTAACTAAGCAGCGCGTAACAGGTGACGGCGAAGAGCGCGAGGCAGGTCATCATCGTCCACGGCAGGACGGCGGCGGCGATCGCGAGCGACGGCAGATAAAGCGTGACGAACGGATTGGTCGCGCCGCCGGACAGGAACAGCAGCGCCGACAGCGCGCCGAGGTCGACGAGCATCTGCCCGAACAGTTCGAGATTGGTTTCCGGACGCGCCCGCGCGACGCGCATCCAAGTGAGGCCGTTGAAGACCATTTCGAGCGCGATGACGAGCAGCATCGCGGGCAGCGGAAGCTTCGCGCCGAAGAATATCTGGACGACGGCGATGGTCGTCAGCTGGCCGATGATCGCGAGCGAGCGAAGCCAGAAAAGATGACCGAGATTGACCCGTCCGGTGTTGGTTATGCGATGCATCTGATTGAGTGCGTGTTAGCGCGTGCGCGCTCCGTGCGACATTATCCCGTTTGCATCCCGCCTGCTGCGACATCTGGCGCGATTTGTCGCACCTCGGCACGCGCTCTGCTAACTGGAAGTCGTGCCGCGCCCGGCTTCCGTTGTGAGACACGCGGGACACAGACAACGAATGCCGGGCCGCAATCGATCCAGCGGCAACGCGGGCAGCGACGCGCACCAGCACGACGCATCGCCCGCGAGCGCGCCGCAGCGAAACGTCGCGCCGCAGCGTTCGCAAACCTGCGCGCCCGGCGCTTCGCGTTCGTTCGTTTCCGTGGATGGGTTCATCATCTTGTCATCAATGCCGAAACGATGATCGCACGCCGGAACGCCCGCCGGAAAACGTGGCGCGACCGCGGCAATTCGTCCTGCCGCGGAGCGTCGGTCCTGTACAATTCGGCGTGTTTAAACGCTCCTCGCCTCATTTGCCGCCATGTCCGAGCTACCCGACCTCACGCAAATCGCGCCGACCCTGAAGGCTGAAATCCTGGCCGAGGCGCTGCCCTACATCCGTCAGTATCACGGCAAGACGGTCGTGATCAAATACGGCGGCAATGCCATGACCGAAGAGCGCCTTAAGCAGGGCTTCGCGCGCGACGTCATTCTGCTGAAGCTCGTCGGCATCAATCCGGTGATCGTGCATGGCGGCGGCCCTCAGATCGATCAGGCGCTGAAGAAGATCGGCAAGCAGGGCACGTTCATTCAAGGCATGCGCGTCACCGACGAAGAGACGATGGAAGTCGTCGAGTGGGTGCTCGGCGGCGAAGTGCAGCAGGATATCGTCACGCTGATCAATCACTTCGGCGGCCACGCGGTCGGTCTGACCGGCAAGGACGGCGGCCTGATCCACGCGCGCAAGCTGATGATGCCGGACCGCGACAATCCGGGCCAGTTCATCGACATCGGTCAGGTCGGCGAGGTCGAGGCGATCAATCCGGCGGTCGTCAAGGCGCTGCAGGACGACGCGTTCATCCCGGTCATTTCACCGATCGGCTTCGGCGAAGACGGCCTCTCGTACAACATCAACGCGGACCTCGTCGCGGGCAAGCTCGCCGTCGTGCTGAACGCGGAGAAGCTCGTCATGATGACGAACATCCCCGGCGTGATGGACAAGGAAGGCAATCTGCTCACCGATCTCTCCGCGCGCGAGATCGACGCCCTCTTCGCCGACGGCACCATCTCCGGCGGCATGCTGCCGAAGATTTCGTCCGCGCTGGATGCCGCGAAGAGCGGCGTGCGCTCGGTGCACATCATCGATGGCCGCATCGAACATTCGGTGCTGCTCGAAATCCTGACCGAGCAGCCGTTCGGCACGATGATCCGCTCGCATTGAGCTTGTTCCCTTGCTAAAGACGCCCGCCTTCGCGCGGGCGTTCTTACGATAACGGCGCACGATGACCGCGCAACGCATTTCCCGCCGACGCCGCGTCAAGACGCGCGGCCCCGTCTGGCTCTTCGATCTCGACAACACGCTGCATCACGCGTCGCACGCGGTGTTTCCGGCGATCAATCGCGGCATGACGCAGTACATCATGGATCGCCTGAACGTCGACGTCGACGAGGCGAACCGGCTGCGCGTCGGCTATACCGTGCGTTACGGCGCGACGCTGCTCGGGCTCGTGCGGCATCACGGCGTCGATGCCGCCGACTTCCTGCACGAGGTGCACACGTTTCCCGATCTTGCGTCGATGCTGCGCGCCGAACGCGGCCTCACGCGCATGCTGCGCGCGCTGCCCGGACGCAAGATCGTGCTCACCAACGCGCCGACGCTCTACGCGCGCACGGTGCTCGCGGAACTGGGCATCGCGAAGCTGTTCGAGCGCGTGATTGCCATCGAAGACATGCGCAGCGGCCACCATTGGCGCGCCAAGCCGGATGCGCCGATGCTCCGCCACGCGATGCGCCGCGCGCACGTGCGTCTCGAGGACGCGATTCTCGTCGAGGACACGCGCGGGCATCTGAAGTCGTATCGGCGGCTCGGGATTCGCACCGTGTGGATCGTCGGACATCTGCCGGTCGCGAAAACGTCGAACGGCGGGCTGTCGATTCGCAAGCCCGGTTCCGGGCGGCCGCACTATGTGGATCGCACGGTGCGCTCGCTGCGCGCGCTGACGCAATCGCGCCGATTGCCGCTACATCCGAAATAAGCGGCGCGCGAGTATGTCTTCGAGGTCCGAGCGTGCATCGACGACGAGATGCACGTAAATCGTGTCGCCATCGACCTTGTAGATGATGCGGTTCGTGCCGCTCGGCACTTCGTAATAGCCCGACATGCGAAAGTCGACGAGCTCGGGCGGCGTCGAGCCGTTGCGCGGCGCGGCTTCGATCTCGGCAATGGTTTCCGCGAACTTGTTGCGCGTAGCGGCCCACGCCGTGCCGCCGAACTTGTTGATGACATAGCGCCGGAAATCCTGCAGATCCCGACGCACCGGATCCAGGAAAACGGTCTTCATTTGAAGCCTTCCTCGCGGTCCATGCGCTCGATCTCGGCGAAGACATCGCCGGCGCTCACGCAGTGGCCGGCTTCGATGGTCTTCTGTCCCATCGCGAGAATCTTCAGCAAGGCAAGCGTCTGATGCAGGTCTTCATAGGACTGCACATCCTGCACGACAACCCTGCCTTCACCGTTCTGCGTGATGAGCATCGGCTCGCGGCTCTCGACGATATTGCGGATCATCTCGGCCGCGCGGCTCTTCAGGTGACTGAGCGGTCTGACCCGGCTCGGTTTCATGTCCTTTCCTCGGGACGACGAGGCGATTAGACAATATAGACGCTAAAGCGGGCCGCATCCAAGGCGCGGCAGATGGCGGCATTATTGACGGCGTTATGACGTTTTCCGCTATACTTCCCCGCTAACGAGATTTTCTCGAACATGAACAGTGCGCCGATTTGCTGACTCGATTGCGGGCGCGCGAACCTCAGTGATCTTTCGCGGGGTTCACTATAAATGCGGCTAAAGAGGTCGTCAGCCGCGCTCGATTTCTCAGGCAGCGCATCGCCGACACCGTTTAGCCGCCAGGTCAAAGGCGGAATGAATGGAATCGATCGGCATCGTCACTCCCCAAACAATGCGCTTCACCGAGCCGCTGCGGATGCAGAACGGCTCGTCGCTCGGCGACTACGAACTCGTCGTCGAAACCTATGGCGAACTGAACGCCGCGCGCTCGAACGCCGTGCTCGTGTGCCATGCGCTGAACGCGTCGCATCACGTCGCCGGCATTCACGCCGATAACCCGAAGAACGTCGGCTGGTGGGACAACATGGTCGGCCCCGGCAAGCCGCTCGACACGAACCGCTTCTTCGTCATCGGCGTGAACAATCTCGGCTCGTGTTTCGGCTCGACCGGACCGATGAGCATCGACGGCGCGACCGGAAAACCGTATGGCGCGAGCTTTCCCGTCGTCACCGTCGAGGACTGGGTGAACGCGCAGGCGCGTCTCGCGGACCGCTTCGGTATCGAGCGCTTCGCGGCCGTGATGGGCGGCAGCTTGGGCGGCATGCAGGCGCTCGCGTGGAGCATGATGTATCCGGAGCGGCTCGCGCATTGCATCGTGGTGGCGTCGACGCCGAAGCTGTCCGCACAGAACATCGCGTTCAACGAGACGGCGCGCTCCGCGATCCTCTCGGACCCCGACTTCCACGGCGGCGATTACTACGCGCACGGCGTGAAGCCGCGCCGCGGCTTGCGCGTCGCGCGGATGATCGGCCACATCACGTATCTGTCGGACGACGACATGGCCGTGAAATTCGGCCGCGCGCTGCGCCGTGCCGAAGGCGCGCTCGACGCGTACAACTTCAATTTCGATGTCGAATTCGAAGTGGAGTCGTATCTGCGCTATCAGGCCGACAAGTTCGCCGAATACTTCGATGCGAACACGTATCTGCTCATCACGCGCGCGCTCGATTATTTCGATCCCGCGAAAGCCTTCGACGGCGATCTAACGAAAGCGCTTGCCAATACATCGGCGAAATATCTCATCACCAGCTTTACGACCGACTGGCGTTTCGCGCCGGCGCGCTCGCGCGAGATCGTGAAGGCGCTGCTCGACAACAAGCGCACGGTGAGCTACGCGGAAATCGACGCGCCGCACGGCCACGACGCCTTCCTGCTCGACGACGCGCGCTATCACAATCTGATGCGCGCCTACTACGAACGCATTGCCACGGAGATCGGCGCATGAACCAGCACACTCTCGATTCCCTCGCGCTGCGCTCGGACTTTCGCGCGATCGCCCGCTGGGTCGAACCGCGCTCGACGGTGCTCGATCTCGGCTGCGGCGACGGTTCGCTGCTGTCGCTGCTCGGTGAAGAACTGGAAGTGAAGGGCTACGGCATCGAAATCAACGATGCCGGCGTGCTCGCGTGCGCGCAAAAAGGCGTGAACGTGATCCAGCAGAATCTCGAAGACGGCTTGCGTCTCTTCGAAGACGACAGCTTCGACTTCGCGATCCTCTCGCAGACGCTGCAGACGATCCATCAGACCGCCGCGATCCTGCGCGAAACGGTGCGCGTCGGACGCGAATGCATTGTGTCGTTTCCGAATTTCGGTTACTGGCAGCATCGGCTTTCGGTGATTCAGGGACGCATGCCGGTGTCGAAATCGCTGCCTTATCAATGGCACAACACGCCGAACGTGCGCGTGCTCACGATCAAGGACTTCGAGGCGCTCGCGCCGGAAGTGGGCATCGAGATTCTGGATCGCGTGGTGCTGCACGGCGGGCAGTCGGTCCGTTGGGGCGCGAACTGGCGTGGTAGTCTTGCGGTCTATCGCGTGAAGCGCCGGTAACATCGACCGGCGGGTTCCCGCATCGACAACTGCCCGTTATCTGACATGCCCGATACGCCACACGAGGCGCCCGCTCTAACTGCTCACGAAGATCATCCCGGATGGCGCGCGTTCCTCAACAAGCGCATCCTCATTTGCGTCTTTCTCGGCTTTACGTCCGGATTGCCGCTCTTCACGCTTTATAGCCTGTTGCAGGCGTGGCTCACGACCGCGCACATCAACGTCAAGGAGATCGGTCTCTTCGCGCTGATCGGACTTCCGTACACGTGGAAATTCGTCTGGTCGCCGCTGATGGACCGTTTCATTCCGCGCTTTCCCGGCTGGAGTCCGGGCAGGCGGCGCGGCTGGATGTTCGTCACGCAAGTGCTCGTGATGATCGCGATCGGCTCGTTCGGCTTCTTCTCGCCCGAGCAGAATCTCTGGGCCGTCGCCGCGATCGCCGCGCTCGTCGCGTTCTTCAGCGCGAGTCAGGATATCGTCATCGATGCCTATCGCCGCGAGCTCCTCGCCGACACCGAACAAGGGCTCGGCAACGCGGTGCACGTCAACGCATATAAGGTCGCGGGACTCGTGCCCGGTTCGCTGTCGCTGATTCTCGCGACCGTCCTGCCGTGGAAAAGCGTCTTTCTGATCACCGCCGCGTTCATGCTGCCGGGGCTCATCATGACGCTCGTCGTGAAGGAGCCGCAGATTCATGGCGCGCCGCCGAAAAATCTGCGCGAGGCGATCGTCGAGCCGTTTCACGAGTTCGTCACGCGTGACGGCTGGCGCGCGGCGCTGCTCGTGCTCAGTTTCATCTTCCTGTACAAGCTCGGCGATACGATGGCCACCGCGCTCGCGACGAAGTTCTTCATCGACGTCGGATTCTCGCTCGCGCAGATCGGCGTGATCGCGAAAGCGGTCGCGTTCTGGGCGAGCATCGCGGGCGGCTTGCTCGGCGGCATCGCGCTCGTGAAGATCGGCATTGCGCGCGGATTGTGGATCTTCGGCATTCTGCAGATCGTCGCGACGCTCGGCTTCGCATGGCTCGCGAAGATCGGGCCGTCGCCGTTCGCGCTCGGCGTGCTGTACGGCTTCGAAACCTTCGCGACGGGTCTCACGCTCGCGACGTTCACGGCGTATATCGCGAGCACGACCGACCCGCGCTACACCGCGACCCAATTCGCGCTCTTCACGAGCCTCGCGGCCGTGCCGCGCACCTTCGCGGCGGCGGGCAGCGGCTACATCGTGAATGAAACCGGCTGGTTTCCGTACTTCATGATCTGCGTCGCGCTGTCCATTCCGGGCATGTTACTGTTGCCCAAGATCGCGCCCTGGAGAATTCGACGATGACGGTTTCTTTCAAGCTTCGCGCCTTGGTTTGCGCATGGACATGGGCGTCGCTCGCCCCTTCGTCCGCGTATGCCCAGGACGAACAAAAGACGCCGCCGCCGTACTCCGCACCGAACAACCAGATCCGTTTCGGCAATACGGCGCTGTTTCGCAACCTGATTGCGCCCGCGACGCTCGAAGCGCAGGCCGCCGACGAATACGCGCAGGTCATCCACGATGCCGAGCGCAACAAGACGCTGCTCCCCGATACCAACCCGCTCGTCAAACGCGTGCGCGATATCGCGAATCACGAGATTCCGTTCGCGCTCAAGTGGAACGATCGCGCGAAGAGCTGGACGTGGGAGATCAACGTCATCAAGTCGGCCGACGAGCGCATGGTCTGCCTGCCGGGCGGGAAGATCGTCGTGTACAGCGGGCTGATCGACAAGCTGCATCTGAACGACAACGAGATCGGCATGATGATCGGCCATGAAATCGCGCACGCGTTGCGCGAGCATGCGCGCGAGCGGCTCGGGCGGCAGCAGGCGGCGCAGCTCTCGTCGAACGGCATGCCGCAGCTTTTCGGCTTTTCGAATTACGCGTCGCAGCAGCCCGATATCGGCGATGAACTGCTGACGATGCGCTATTCCCCCGCCGACGAAACCGAAGCCGACGTGATCGGCAGCGAGATCGCGTCGCGCGCGGGCTACGATCCGCGCGCTGCCGTCACGTTGTGGAACAAGATCGATTCGGGCACGCGCCGCGCGGACGATGGCTTCATCTGGCTGCATCCGTACGGGCCGGATCGCCGGCAGGATCTGCTCAAACGCATGCCGGACATGATGCCGCTCTATGCGAAGGCGGTCGGCAAGACCATCGATCAGTTGCCGAATTACGCCGGGATGGGGCGGTTCAAGAAGAGCGGGCGCTAGCTCACTTCTTCTTCGCGATCTTCCAGTCGTAATCGATCGTCAGCGGCGCGTGGTCGCTGAACTTGATATCCCGGAAAATCGACGTCTTCTTCGCGGTCGCGGCGACTTCCTTCGTCGCGATCTGATAATCGATACGCCACCCGACGTTCTTCGCATACGCCTGGCCGCGATTGCTCCACCACGTATATTGCTCGGGACGCTGATCGAGCGTGCGGAATACATCGACATAACCGACGTCGTCGAAAAGCTTCGTGAGCCACGCGCGTTCTTCGGGCAAACAACCGGAATTCTTCTGGTTGCTCTTCCAGTTCTTGATGTCGATTTCCTTGTGCACGATATTTACATCGCCGCACAGGATGACTTCGCGCTCCTTCGAAAGCGCGTCCAGATGCGGCATGAACTCGTCCATGAAGCGATACTTCGCCTGCTGACGCTCGTCGCCGCTCGAACCCGACGGCACATACACCGACACGACCGACAACTTGCCGAAACGCGCTTCGACATAGCGCCCTTCCGGATCGAACTCTTCCGAACCGAAGCCGATGATCACGTCATCCGGTTCGTGGCGCGTGTACAGACCGGCGCCGCTGTAGCCCTTCTTCACCGCGTGCTGGAAATAGCCCTGGAAACCGTGCGGCGCGAGAAATTCCGGCGTCAGATCGTCCTGCGAGCATTTGATTTCCTGAACGCACACGACGTCGGATTTCTGCTCTCCGAACCAGTCGAAGAAACCTTTCTTGGCGGCCGAACGGATGCCGTTGAGATTGGCGGTTATCACGCGAAACATGTTCTTCCTTTTTGATCTTGATTATTCGACCTTCACGCCCTTCAGCGATTCTTTCGCCGGCGGGAATTCGAGCTTCATGTCCTGCATCGTGCGCAACAGCAGCTCTGCGACCATCACGTTGCGATGCGTCTTCGAATTGCCCGGAATGATGTACCAAGGCGCGTAATCCGTCGATGTCGCCGCGAGCGCGTCGGCGTATGCGCCCTGATAGTCGTCCCATTGCTTGCGCGCTTCGAGGTCGGAGACGTCGAACTTCCAGTGTTTCGTCGGATCGTCGATGCGCGCCTGCAGTCGCTCGCGCTGCTCGTCCTTCGAAATGTGCAGGAAGCATTTGACGATGGTCGTGCCGCTGTCAGCGAGCAGCGCCTCGAATTCGCGAATATGCCGATAACGCCGTTCGCATTCGTCGGCATCGATCGACTTCAACACGCGCGGCACGAGCACGTCTTCGTAGTGACTGCGGTTGAAGATCGCGAATTCGCCGGCCATCGGCGCCTGCGCGTGCACGCGCCACAGAAAATCGTGCGCGGCCTCGCGCTCGGACGGCGCGCGAAACGGCACGATGCGCAAGCCGAGCGGATCGACATCGTGAAACACCGCGCGCACCGTGCCGTCCTTGCCGCTCGTGTCCATGCCCTGCAGCACGAGCAGCACGCGCCGGCGGCGCTGCGCGTGCAGTTTCTCCTGAAGATCGTCGAGCTGCACGCCGATCGCCGTGAGACGCTCGCGGTCGATGTCCTTCGTGCCGCTGGAAAACGGCTTCGCGGACGGATCGATCGCGCTCAGGTCGAATGGCTTGCGCTTCTTGCCGGCGTCGAAGAAAGGCACACGGAAGTCGTCGAGTTCGGGTTTTTTTGCCATATTTTTGTGATCACCAAAAAGAAAGGCCGTCGCCTAGCTTAACCGGCAACGGCCCTGTCTTTCACGCACCGAAACAATCAGCCGAGTTTCTTCTTCAAAAGCTCGTTCACCTGCTGCGGATTCGCCTTGCCCTTGGTCGCCTTCATCGCCTGACCGATCAGCGCGTTGAACGCCTTCTCCTTGCCCGCGCGGAATTCCTCGACCGACTTCTGGTTTGCAGCAAGCACCTCGTCGATGATCGCTTCGAGCGCGCCGGTGTCGGAAATCTGCTTCAAACCCTTCGCGTCGATGATGCGATCCGCGGCGGCATCGTCGGTCGCCTTCTCTTCCCAGATCGTCTGGAAAATGTCCTTCGCGATCTTGTTGGAGATGGTGCCATCGGCGATGCGCTGAATGATGAGCGCGAGCTGCGCAGCCGATACCGGCGATTCGCTGATATCGAGCGATTCGCGATTCAGTTGCGCGGAGACGTCGCCCATCATCCAGTTCGCGGCGATCTTCGCCTGGGCCGCGCCCGCCTTCTGCACGAGCGCTTCGAAGTAGGACGCCATCGCCTTCGACGAAGTCAGCACGCCCGCGTCATACGGCGTCAAACCGTACGTGTCGACGAAACGCTTCTGCATGTCCGCCGGCAGCTCGGGCATCTCGCCCTTCACGCGATCGATCCACGATGCATCGATCACGAGCGGCATCAGATCGGGATCGGGAAAATAGCGGTAATCGTGCGCGTCTTCCTTGCTGCGCATCGAACGCGTTTCGCGCTTGTCCGGGTCATAAAGACGCGTTTCCTGAACCACCGTGCCGCCGTCTTCGATCAGCTCGATCTGACGGCGCACTTCGTACTGGATCGCTTCTTCGAGAAAGCGGAACGAGTTCAAGTTCTTGATCTCGGCGCGCGTGCCGAATTCCTTCTGGCCGACCGGGCGCACCGAGACGTTCGCGTCGCAACGGAACGAGCCTTCCTGCATGTTGCCGTCGCAGATGCCGAGCCACACGACGAGACCGTGCAGTGCCTTCGCATACGCGACCGCTTCCGCGGCGCTGCGCATTTCCGGCTCAGTGACGATTTCGAGCAGCGGCGTGCCCGCGCGGTTCAGGTCGATGCCCGTCATGCCCGCGAAGTCTTCGTGCAGCGACTTGCCTGCGTCCTCTTCGAGGTGCGCGCGCGTCAGGTTGATGGTCTTCTCGTACGCTTCCTTGCCCGCCTTCTCGTTGGCCGGCACCTGAATCGTGATCTGCCCGCCCTGCACGACCGGAATCTCGTACTGGCTGATCTGATAGCCCTTCGGAAGATCCGGATAGAAGTAGTTCTTGCGCGCGAAGATGCTGCGCGGCGCGATGTGTGAACCGATCGCGAGACCGAAGCGGATCGCGCGCTCGACGGCGCCGCGGTTCATCACAGGCAACACGCCGGGCAACGCGAGATCGACGGGACTCGCCTGCGAATTCGGGCTCGCGCCGAACTGCGTGGGCGCGCCGGAAAAAATCTTGGAGACGGTGGAAAGCTGCGCGTGCGTTTCCAGACCGATGACGACTTCCCACTGCATGTTCACACTCCCGATGCCAATGTCGATGCAGGTGCCTTGCGGTGCCAGTCGGTCGCGCGCTGATAAGCGTCGGCGACCTGGAGCATCCGGGCTTCGTTGAAATAGTTGCCGATGATCTGCAGACCGACCGGCCGATTCGCATTCGCGCCCGCGCCGAAACCGCACGGCACGCTCATGCCGGGCAGGCCCGCGAGGCTCACGGAAAGCGTGTAGATATCGGCGAGATACATCTGCACGGGATCGTCGGCCTTCTCGCCGAGATTCCACGCGACCGACGGCGCGACCGGTCCCATGATGACGTCGCACTGCTTGAACGCTTCCTGGAAATCGCGCGCGATGATGCGGCGAATCTTCTGCGCCTGCAGGTAGTACGCGTCGTAATAACCGTGCGACAACACGTACGTGCCGACGAGAATCCGCCGCTTCACTTCCGGCCCGAAGCCTTCCGCGCGCGACTTCTTGTACATGTCGAGCAGATCGCGGTACTCGGCCGCGCGATGCCCGTAGCGCACGCCATCGAAGCGCGACAGATTCGACGATGCCTCCGCCGGCGCGATGATGTAGTACACGGGAATCGAAAGCTCGGTCTTCGGCAGCGACACTTCGACGAGCGTCGCGCCGAGCGCTTCGTATTGCTTCAATGCGGCGTCGATGGACGCGCGCACGTCGTCGGCGAGACCCGTGCCGAAATACTCCTTCGGCATGCCGATGCGCAGGCCCTTCAGCGGCTTGCCGGCATCATCGCTGCCGTTCCACGTCTTGCCGAGATAGCGCGTGTAGTCTTCGTTCTCGCGTTGAAGGCTCGTGGAATCGCGCTCGTCGAAGCCGCCCATCGCGTTCAGCAGCAGCGCGCAGTCGTGCGCCGTTTGCGCCATCGGGCCGCCCTGATCCAGCGACGACGCGAACGCGATCATTCCATAACGCGAAACGCGGCCATACGTCGGTTTGATGCCGGTGATGCCGGTGAACGAAGCGGGCTGGCGGATGGAGCCGCCGGTGTCCGTGCCGGTCGCGGCGGGCGCGAGACGCGCGGCCACGGCAGCAGCCGAACCGCCCGACGAACCGCCCGGCACGGCCTTCATATCCCACGGATTCTTCACCGCGCCGAAGTACGAATTCTCGTTGGACGAGCCCATCGCGAACTCGTCCATGTTGGTCTTGCCGAGCGTGACCATACCGGCTTTCGCGAGGCGATCGACGACGGTCGCATCGAACGGACTCGAATAGTTTTCGAGCATGTGCGAGCCGGCGGTCGATGTCCAGCCGCGCGTGACGAAGACGTCCTTGTGCGCGATCGGCAAGCCGGTGAGCGCGCCCGCGCGGCCTTCGCCGATGAGCGCGTCGGCGGCTTTCGCCTGTTCGAGCGTGAGCGCGGCGTCGACGCCGATGAACGCGTTCAGTTCCTTCGCGCCCTCGATGCGCCGCAGATACGACTGCGCCAGTTCGACCGCGGATACTTCCTTCGAGTCAAGCGCGGCGCGCAGTTCGGTCAAGCTTTTCTGATGCATTGCAGTTTCCTGATGAGCGCGGTGTGAATCACGCGCTGACGCTGAATGTTTGATGCTTATTCGATGACTTTGGGCACGAGATAGAGCCCGTCTTGCACGGCGGGCGCGCAACGCTGGAACTCTTCGCGTTCGACACGCTCTGAGACAGCGTCGTCACGCAGACGCAGCGCGACTTCCTCGATCTGCTCGATCGGGTGCGCGAGCGGTTCGATGCCGGTCGTGTCGACGGCCTGCATCTGCTCGACGAGACCGAAAAAATCGTTGAGCCGCGTGAGCGTGGGCTCGGCTTCGTGGTCGGGCAATTCGAGCCGCGCGAGGTGCGCGATGCGTTTTACGTCGGTCAGGGTCAAAGACATAAATTCACCGGAGAAAGCGTGGACAGCCTCAATCTCGAAAACTTTCGCTGCAGCAGCCAGTTGCGATCTTGAAAGGAGCCCTCGGAAACAGGTCTGGCGATGGCAAAAACTGCCATCCTTTTCCTATAGATACCCACAAATTATAAGGTATCATTACACGTTCGACTCACCTCTGGAACGGCTTGTCGGCGGCTTTCTCCCGCATTTGATGGATTCCGAGAAACGTTTGCGTCCAGCGTTCCGTTCTGCAGTAGATTTCTTCCCGGATTTGCCCTTCCCGGCGAGCGTTCGCCGCCCCGGCAAACCGTTATTTTTTCCGCTGCCGTCCCCGGCGCTCCTCGCGACGAACGGCCACCCAGCGAGACAGGATTTTTGAATGTTCGGTTTTTTGCGCAGCTATTTCTCCAACGACCTGGCGATTGACCTCGGCACCGCCAACACGCTGATCTACATGCGCGGCAAGGGCATCGTCCTCGACGAACCCTCGGTCGTTTCGATTCGCCAGGAAGGCGGCCCCAACGGCAAGAAGACCATTCAGGCGGTCGGCAAGGAAGCCAAGCAGATGCTCGGTAAAGTGCCGGGCAACATCGAGGCCATTCGCCCGATGAAGGACGGCGTGATCGCCGACTTCACCGTCACCGAGCAGATGATCAAGCAGTTCATCAAGACCGCTCACGAATCCCGCATGTTCTCGCCGTCGCCGCGCATCATCATCTGCGTGCCGTGCGGCTCCACTCAAGTCGAGCGCCGCGCGATCAAGGAAGCGGCACACGGCGCGGGCGCCTCGCAGGTCTATCTGATCGAAGAGCCGATGGCCGCGGCAATCGGCGCGGGCCTGCCGGTTTCGGAAGCAACGGGCTCGATGGTCGTCGACATCGGCGGCGGCACGACGGAAGTCGGCGTCATCTCGCTGGGCGGCATCGTGTACAAGGGCTCGGTGCGCGTCGGCGGCGACAAGTTCGACGAGGCCATCGTCAACTACATCCGCCGCAACTACGGCATGCTGATCGGCGAGCAAACAGCCGAAGCCATCAAGAAGGAAATCGGCTCGGCGTTCCCCGGCTCCGAAGTGAAGGAAATGGAAGTCAAGGGCCGCAATCTGTCGGAAGGCATTCCGCGCAGCTTCACCATTTCGAGCAATGAAATTCTCGAAGCGCTGACCGACCCGCTGAACCAGATCGTGTCGTCGGTGAAGATCGCGCTCGAACAGACGCCGCCGGAACTCGGCGCGGACATCGCGGAGCGCGGCATGATGCTGACGGGCGGCGGCGCGCTCCTGCGCGACCTCGACCGCCTGCTCGCGGAAGAAACCGGCCTGCCGGTGCTCGTCGCCGAAGATCCGCTGACTTGCGTGGTGCGTGGCTCGGGCATGGCGCTCGAGCGCATGGACAAGCTCGGCAGCATCTTCTCGTACGAGTGATCTGCTGCTTCGGGCGTCCGGATATCGACGCAACCCCGAAGCACGCTTGCAAGCACCCGCGTAACGCGACGCGCGCATGGCCCGGCCTCTGTCCGGGCCGTTGTCGGAACAGCGTAGGGCAGGTTTCGCCGCCGGCGAAGTGACCTGCAGCATCGATCCATCCGTTCACGCCCTCGGCGCCGACCATGGAATACAGTCCGCCGCCCCTTTTCAAGCAAGGCCCTTCCGCGCTCGCGCGCCTGATTTTCTTCGTGGTGCTCGCCATCGCGCTGCTCATCTCGGACGCTCGCTTCAGCACGCTGGAAATCGTTCGCGGGATGCTCGGCGCCGGGCTGTATCCGTTGCAGCGCGCGGCGCTGGTGCCGCGCGACATCTTCATGGGCGCCGCCGATCTCGCCGTGACCAGCGCGACGCTGCGCAGCGAAAACCGCAAGCTCAGCGACAAGAATCTGGAGCTTTCCGTCAAGGCGGGCGACGCGGCCCAGCTCGCCATCGAGAACGCGCATCTGCGCGCGCTGCTGAATCTGCAATCCCGCGCAACGACCGAAGAAACGCCCGCCGAAATTCAATACGACACGCGCGATCCGTTCACGCAGAAAGTCGTGATCGGCAAGGGTTCGCAGCAGAATATCCAGGACGGCGCGCCCGTCGTCACCGAAGACGGCGTGATCGGTCAGGTGACGCGCGTGTTTCCGCTGCAATCCGAAGTCACGCTGCTCACCGATAAAGACCAGGCCGTGCCCGTCCAGATCTCGCGCACCGGCTTGCGCAGCGTGATTTACGGCACGCCGAAGGGCGACACGCTCGATCTTCGCTTCGTGCCGATCAGCGCCGACGTCCAAGCCGGCGACGAACTCGTGACGAGCGGCCTCGACGGCATCTATCCGCCGGGACTGCCGGTCGCGAAGGTGCTGCGCGTCGACAAGCAGGCGGATACGGCGTTCGCGCGCGTCGTCTGCGTGCCGATCGCGGCCGTGCGCGGCGCGCGCCAGTTGCTCGTGCTGCACTACAACTTGAATCAGCCGCCGAATCCGGTCGAAGTCGAAGCAGCTGCGGCCGCCAAGGAAGCGAAGGAAAACAAGGGCAAGAAGAAGCCCGCGCCGAAGGCTGCCGCCGCAGCGGGCGCGAGCGGCGCTTCCGCTCCGGTGCCGGGTTCTGCGCCAGCGGCTGCAACACCGGCAGCGCCCGCGCCCGCGAAGCCGTCGGAGAAGGCGGCCGAGCCGAAAGCTGCATCGGGCGCGGCGGCGAAACCGTCGAAGAAGGCGCATGCGCCGAAACCCGCATCATCGGGAGCCGCGCGATGAACCGTCCGCAATACATCCTGCAGCCGGTCAATCCGTACTTCATCACGTTCAGCCTGGCCGCCGCGTTCCTGCTGAACCTCATGCCGTGGGGACGGCTCATCGGCGTGCCGGATTTCGTCGCGCTCGTGCTGCTGTTCTGGAACGTGCATCAACCGCGCAAGGTCGGCATGGGCATCGCGTTCATGCTCGGCATCCTGATGGACGTGCACAACGCGAATCTCCTTGGCGAACACGCGCTGGCCTACACGCTGCTTTCGTACGGCGCGATCACGATTCATCGCCGCGTGCTGTGGATGACACTGCCCGTGCAGATGTTCGTCGTCGCGCCGCTGCTGGTGGGCGCGCATCTCGTGCCTTTCATCATCCGCCTCATGACGGGCGCCGCGTTCCCCGGCTGGAGCTATCTCATCAACGGATTCGTCGAAGCGCTGCTCTGGCCGATCGCGAGCTTCCTCCTGCTGATGCCGCAACGCCGCGCCGCCGACCCGGACGATACGCGTCCAATCTGAGTCTTGCCGCGCGGCGCCGGGTCGGCGAAAAAACCGCCGCGCGCGAACTACACTTGAATCGCGAGCACACCGCGAAAGCTGCATGACCGAAATCAAGAACACCGAGCAACAGTTGTCGAAGTTCCGCCTGCGCGTCGCGGCGGCGGGACTGTTCGTGTTCATCTGCTTCGGGCTGATCGGGCTGCGCTTCCTCTATCTGCAGGTCTGGCATTTCAGCAAATACTCGTTGCAGGCAAACGAGAACCGCATTTCGGTCGCGCCGATCGTGCCGAATCGCGGCATCATCACCGACCGCAACGGGGTCGTGCTGGCGAAGAACTATTCGGCGTACACGCTCGAAATCACGCGCTCCAAGATCAACGGCACGCTCGACGAAACCATCGACGAGCTGTCGCAAGTCATTCCGATCGACGCGCGCGACCGCCGCCGTTTTAAGAAGCTTCTCGAGGACTCGAAGAATTTCGAAAGCCTGCCGATTCGCACGCGTCTCACCGACGAGGAGGTCGCCAAGTTCACGGCGCAGCGTTTCCGCTTTCCCGGCGTCGAAGTGCGCGCGCGCCTGTTCCGCCAATATCCGCTCGGCACGACCGCAGCGCATGTGATCGGCTATATCGGGCGCATTTCGCAGCGCGATCAGGAGCGCATCGACGACGCGAGCGACGCCAACGACGAAAGCTCGGATCACTACGATCCGCGCCTCGACGCCAACAATTACAAGGGCACGGATTACGTCGGCAAGATCGGCGTCGAGCAGAGCTACGAAACGGAGCTGCACGGCCTGACCGGTTTCGAGGAAGTGGAAGTGACCGCGGGCGGCCGTCCGGTACGCACGATGTCGCGCACGCAGGCGACGCCGGGCAACAATTTGCAGTTGTCGCTGGATATCGGCTTGCAGCAGGTCGCGGAGCAGGCATTCGCGGGCAAGCGCGGCGCGCTCGTCGCGATCGAGCCATCGACCGGCGACGTGCTCGCATTCGTCTCCGCGCCGAGTTTCGATCCGAATTCGTTCGTCGACGGCATCGATCAGCAAACCTGGGACGCGCTCAACAATTCGCCGGATCATCCGCTCTTGAATCGTCCGCTGCACGGCACGTATCCGCCGGGCTCGACTTACAAGCCGTTCATGGCGCTCGCCGCGTTGTCGCTGCACAAGCGCACGCCGGGCTGGGGCTTCCAGGATCCGGGCTACTTCACGTTCGGCGGCCACACGTTCCGCAACGACGTGCGCTCGGGTCAGGGCTGGGTGGACATGAACCGCGCGATCGTCGTGTCGAACGACACGTACTTCTACATGCTCGCGCGCGATCTCGGCGTCAATGCGATGGCCGGCTTCATGAAGCCGTGGGGCTTCGGCCAGATCACCGGCATCGATATCGCGGGCGAGGCGAAGGGCATTCTTCCGTCGACGGAATGGAAGCGCAAGGCGTACCGCAAGCCCGAGCAGCAGAAATGGTACGAAGGCGAGACGATCAGTCTCGGCATCGGGCAGGGCTACAACTCGTTCACGATCCTGCAACTCGCGCACGCGACGGCGACGCTCGCGAATAACGGCGTCGTGATGAAGCCGCACCTCGTGCGCAACATCGAGAATCCGATCAACAAGGACCTGCGCGCGGTCGTGCGCGATCCGAGCAACAAGATTCCGGTGCAGCAGAAGGACATCGACGTCATCAAGCACGCAATGGAAGGCGTCGTGACGAACGGCACGGCAGCGAAGGTTTTCGCGGGTGCGCCCTATCTCGCGGCGGGCAAGACGGGCACGGCACAGGTCTATTCGCTGCAGGGCGCGAACTATCGGGGCCACGGCGGAACGGCCGAGCATCTGCGGGACCATGCGTTGTTCATCGCGTTCGCGCCGGCGGAGCAGCCGAAGATCGCGATCGCGCTGATCGTCGAAAACGGCGGCTGGGGCGCGGAGTCCGCCGGTCCGATCGCGCGCAAGGTGCTCGACTATTACCTCGTCGACCGTCTCAAGCCGGGCGCGGAAGCGGCGGCGGTCGCAGCGGCGGCTTCGGCCACGACCGAAGCGACCGTGCCGGTCATCGGCGGCACGCAACCGCCCGCCGCCGTCGCGCTGCCCGCGTCGGTCGCGAATTCGTCGCCGGCGTTTTCGCCGCAAGCGGCGTCGAATCCGGATGTCGCGAAGGCGGCGTCGGCGCCTGCGGCATCCGCTCCGAAAGTCTCGAAACCGCGCGCTGCGTCGGCGCCGCCCGCTGCGCCTGCGGCTGCGGTGCCTGCATCGACGCCCGGCCGATCGCCCGCGCCGAAGAAGCGCCCGAGCGAGCCGACGCCCACCATGGTGCGCAGCAACGAAAACGACGGGGTGCGCGTTCTCGCGCCGTCCGGCGGCATCGACGAGTAAAGGAAACCGCCATGCAACTGCACGTCCAATTCGACAAGCGCGAGCTGCTGGACCGCGCCAAGCGCATGTTCGCGGGCTTCGACAAGCCGCTCGCGCTGATCGTGTTCCTGCTGCTCGGCGTCGGAATCGTGACGCTCTATAGCGCCAGCCTCGACATGCCGGGCCGCGTCGAAGACCAGTTGCGCAACATCATGCTGACCTTCGGCCTGATGTGGATACTCGCCAACATTCCGCCGCAAACGCTGATGCGCTTCGCCGTGCCGCTCTATACGGTCGGCGTCGCGTTGCTGATCGCGGTCGCCGCGTTCGGCCTGACGCGCAAGGGCGCGAAGCGCTGGCTCAATGTCGGCGTGGTGATCCAGCCATCGGAAATCATGAAGATCGCGATGCCGCTGATGCTCGCGTGGTACTACCAGAAGCGCGAAAGCAACATTCGCTGGTGGGATTACATCGTCGGCTTTCTCATTCTGATGCTGCCCGTCGGCCTGATCGCGAAGCAGCCGGACCTCGGCACCGCCGTGCTCGTGTTCGCGGCGGGCATGTTCGTCATCTATTTCGCGGGGCTGAGTTTCAAGCTGATCCTGCCGGTGCTGATCGCGGGCGTCATCGCGGTGGCGGGCGTCGCGACGTTCCAGGAAAAGATTTGTCAGCCCGAAGTCGTCTGGCCGATGATGCACGACTACCAGAAGCATCGCATCTGCACGCTGCTCGATCCGACTTCCGATCCGCTCGGCAAAGGCTTCCACACGATTCAGGCGGTGATCGCGATCGGCTCCGGCGGCACGCTCGGCAAGGGCTGGCTGAAGGGCACGCAGGCGCACCTCGAGTTCATCCCCGAGAAACACACCGACTTCATTTTCGCCGTGTTCTCCGAAGAGTTCGGGCTCGCGGGCGGGCTCGTGCTGCTCTTTCTTTATATGGCGCTCATCGCGCGCGGACTGTTCATCGCGGCGAACGGAGCGACCTTCTTCGGGCGATTATTGGCGGGATCGCTCACGCTCGCGTTCTTTACTTACGCGTTCGTCAACATCGGCATGGTGAGCGGGATCCTGCCGGTGGTCGGCGTGCCGCTGCCCTTCATGAGTTACGGCGGAACCGCGCTGACGACGCTCGGCGTCGCGGCCGGGCTCATCATGAGCGTCGCGCGGCAAAAGCGGTTGATGCAGAGTTAGCGGGCTATCTTCCGCCACATGAGCCGCGGCTTCGACCGCGGTTTTTTTTATCGACGCGCGCCGTCACTGCGGCTTCTGCTGCTCGAGTTCGGTGCTGAGCTGCAGATACTTGAGCTTCGCCGCCGGATCGCCCTGCGCGGCCGCTGCCGCGTAATAAGCCCGCGCGACATTCAGATTGCGTTCGACGCCATCGCCGCCGCGCTCGTAGAACGATCCCGCGACGTATTGCGCCGTCATGTCGCCGCCTTCCGCAGCCTTCTTGTACCAGGTGAACGCCTGCGTGTTGTCGCGCGCGGTGCCGCGTCCGTCGAGGAACTGGTTGGCGAGCGCGAGTTCGGCCTGTACGTGACCCTGATTCGCCGCGCGCAGGAACCAGCGATGCGCCTCCGCCGGATCTTTCTCGACGAACTGGCCGTCGTCGTACATCTTGCCGTACACGTATTGCGCGTGCGTCATGTTGGCGTCGGCGGCGCGGCGCAGCCATTTCTTGCCTTCGGGCACATCCGCCGGGCCGCCCTCGCCGTTGAGCAGCATCATCGCGTAGTTGAATTCGGCGAGGCGGCTGCCTCTTTGCGCCGCACGCCGAAACTCCGAGCGCGCCGCGACGAAATTGCCCGCGTTGTAATCGGCGACGGCGTTTTGCGTCGCGATGTCGGTCGGCTTCGGCGCGTTGTCGGCGCGGGCCGCACCGGCGAGCGCCAGCGCGATGATCGCAGCGGCGGCGGCTTTCATGATCTCGCCTCCTGCAACGCCTGACGCGTCGCCTTCAACAGCCACATTACATCCGCGCCGATCGCGACGAGCTTGATGCCCGCCTGCGCGTACTGCTTCGCGCTCGCGGCATCGAGTGCGAAGATGCCGCTCGCGATGCCCGCGCGATTCGCCGCGTCGACGATCTTCGTGATCGCCGCCTGCACATCCGGATGCTTGCCGTCGCCGAGATGACCGAGGCTCGCGGCCAGATCCGCCGGCCCGATGAACAGGCAATCGACGCCCGGCGTCGCGGCAATTTCATCGACGGCTTCGAGCGCCGCGACCGATTCGATCTGCACGATCGTCGCAATCTGCGCATTCGCGCTCGCCATGTAATCGCGACGCATACCGTATGCCGCCGCGCGCACCGCGCCCGCCACGCCGCGCAGGCCGTGCAGCGCCGCTTCGGTCGGATATTGCGTCAGCCTCACGATGCGCGCCGCCTCTTCCGCCGATTGCACGTTCGGGAACATCAGCGTGCGCGCGCCTGCGTCGAGCGCGCGCTTGACGAGCCAGCCTTCGTTCGCCGGCACGCGCACGATCGGCTCGCTCGGCAGATGCGCGGCGGCGATCGCGCGCAACTGGGCGACGACGTCGGCGCTATCGTTCGGCGAGTGCTCCATGTCGATGCAGAGCCAGTCGAAGCCCGCGTGCGCGAGCGCTTCGGCGGCATCGGCGCTGCCGAGCGACAGCCACAGGCCGAACAACGTGCCCGGTTCGGAGAAGCGCTGCTTGAGGGGATTGGTGAAGGTGCTCATCGCGCGTCTCCTTCGAGCGTTTGAAGGACGGCCACGCGCGGCCACTGGAAAAACGGATGAAGTGACGGCATGCGTGCGCTCCGTGTCTCGCCGCCTCGGAGGATGGGCGACTCATCGGACGATCATACCGTGACAAAAGCACGCGCGCCGGAGGTGCTTCCGGCCGCGCGCACGCCTGAAATCAGCCGCGCGCGACGTCGGCCCAGCAGTTCGGCGTTTCGTACAGACGCACGCGCTTCAGCTTGAGATTGACGCCGTAGTGCGCGTCATAGACTTCCGCGAGAATGTTGAACGCGACGGCCGCGAGGTTCTCGACGGTCGGAATGCGATCGAGCACGACGGTCTTGTGATCCGACAGCGTCTGCAGAAATTCGCGCACCTTGACATCGCCCTCGTAGACGATGAACGCGTGATCCCATTTGTTGACGAGATGCTCCATCGCGAGCGCTTTCACGTCGGCGAAGTCCATCACCATGCCGCGATCGGGCGCGCCTTCCACATCGACGAGATCGCCTTGCAGCGTGATTTCGAGCACGTAGCGATGCCCGTGCAGATTGCGGCACTGGCTGCGGTGATCGGGAATGCGGTGGCCCGCATCGAATTCGAGTTTTCGGGTAATCGTCTGCACGGCGTTCAGGGGATATTCAGGTATTTGTGCGTCTGCATCGACAGGCGCCACTTCGGATGCCGCTTGCACCAGTCGATCGCGAGCTTCGTGTTGATGTCGCGCGATGCGTTGTCCATCGGTTGCACGAGAAAGTATTCGAAGTCGAGCTTTTCGTACTCGGCAAGACGCTGGTTGTCCTGCGGCACCACGACTTTCAGCTCGTTGCCTTTCGTCACGACAAGCGGCGCGTCGGCTTTCGGACTCACGCAAATCCAGTCGATGCTCTCGAGCACCGGCAGCGAACCGTTCGTTTCGATCGCCATTTCGAAGCCGGCTTCGTGCAGCGCATCGACGAACGGCTGGTCGATCTGCAGCATCGGCTCGCCGCCCGTGCACACGACGAATTTGTGCGCCTCGCCTTCCGGCCACAGCGATGCGATCTTCGCGACGAGTTCCGCAGGCGTTTTGTACTTGCCACCGTTTTCGCCATCGGTGCCGACGAAATCGGTGTCGCAAAACTGGCAGACGGCGTCCGCGCGATCTTCCTCGCGCCCCGACCACAGATTGCAGCCCGCGAAACGGCAGAACACGGCCGGACGCCCGGCATTGGCGCCTTCGCCCTGCAACGTGTAGAAAATTTCCTTTACCGCGTACGTCATGACTGCTCTGTGAACCTCTAAAAAAAATCAGACCGGCGCGGTATCGACCTGCTCGCCCGCGCGATACGCCTCATAACCACGTTTGCGCAGTTTGCATGCCGGGCATTGGCCGCAGCCGAAGCCCCAGTCGTGCAATTCCGCGCGCTCGCCGACATAGCAAGTGTGCGTCTCGACGCGCACCAGTTCGACGAGCGCCTCGCCGCCGAGCGTTTCCGCGAGCCGCCAGGTATCGGCCTTGTCGAGCCACATCAGCGGCGTTTCGAGCGCGTAGCGCGTTTCCATGCCGAGATTGAGCGCGACTTGCAGCGCTTTCATCGTGTCGTCGCGGCAATCCGGATAGCCGGAGAAGTCTGTCTCGCACATGCCGCCGACCAGCACCTTCAGCCCGCGCCGATACGCCACTGCTGCAGCAATCGTCATGAACAGCAGATTGCGGCCCGGCACGAACGTGTTGGGCAGGCCGTTCGCGGTCGCCTGAATCTCGATCTCGCGCGTCATCGCGGTATCGCTGATCGCGCCGAGCACGGACAGATCGATCATGTGATCTTCGCCCAGCCGTTCGGCCCATTGCGGAAACTCGCGCACGATCGCGGCGCGAAAGCCTTCGCGGCACTCGAGTTCCACGCGATGGCGCTGTCCGTAATCGAAACCGAGCGTCTCTACCGTCTTGTAACGTTCGAGCGCCCAGGCGAGGCACGTGGCCGAGTCCTGGCCGCCGGAGAACAGCACGAGCGCGCTGTCTTTAGCGTCTATCCGAGTCACCGTGAAAACTCCGTACTCCGTGAATTTGATGGCGTCGCACGCCGCACAGGCAGTCGGAGTGACCGGACTTCGCGACGAGCGGCGCGGGCAAGACGCCCGCGAGTCCAGTATAGGCCGGCGGCCTTCGCCCGGAAGCGCACGCCTTTTATGCCGCCGATAGCGGAATGCGAGACGGATGACCAGCGCCGGACGAATGTTCCGGCGCGTCGCACGAGCAATTCGGAGCGCCGAAAAGAAAAGGACTTGCGGGGTCCGAGGACGAGGCAAGTCCTTAATTCGGCGCGAATTTTAACACGGAGGGCGGTTGTTCGCCGAGCTCGGCGCGCTGGCGCGCGGGGAACCGGTAATTCGTGCCATCATCGGAAGAAATAAGTCGGCAATTCCGACGAATTCTCTAAACCCGCCAACACGCGCGCCGTTATACATGTAACAAATTGGCGCGGCCTCGTTACAGTTTCAGGTATTTTTTTCGTTTCGTTGCAGGACACTGGCGCGCCATCAAAGCCCCGTCGACTGACGGCCGCCGTTAATTCGCACTTCGAAATTACTCGGCTTGAAACCCTCCCGCAGGGTTAAGCGGGACCGCAGGTCCGTTTCCGATCCGCCCTTTCGGCTCACGGCGCTCCTGAAGACGTACCTACTTCACCGATACACAACATCTCCATCAGTAGTACATACAATGAAAAAATACATTCAGACCAGCTTGCGCGTCATTGACGCATTACGGGCACCCAAGGCGAGCCTTATCACCGCTGCCGTGGCAACCAGCGTGTTGCTGGCAGCGTGCGGAGGCGGCGGCAACGACGCGCTCGACACCGCATCGACCACAGCCGCGGCGAGCCGCAAGGCGGCGGCCGCGACAACCACGAGCACGATCTTCTACGGCGCCAACGGTCACAACAACGAAGGCGGCGCGTACGACATCTCCAGCCCGGCAGTGCAGCTCTCGCAGTTGCAGGATCTCGGCGTGAAGCTGTATCGGAACGAGGTGTACAACCAGTCATCGGCGAACAAGCTGGCAGGCATCGCGAAGACGATGGCAGCGGGCGGCGTGACCGTGTATCCCGTCATGCTGATGAGCATCGACTTCAACACCGAGACCGACGCGTATAACGCCGGCTATCAGTTGGGCGTCTGGACGGCCACCGCCTACAAGTACCCGTACTACGAAGTGTCGAACGAACTCGACGCGATGACGATTTACAACAACGTCGACGGCGTCTATCCGCAGCAGTTCGACAACGCGAAATTCCAGATCGCGCGCGGCGTCATTCGCGGCATGATCGCCGGCGTGAAGTCGGTCGATACGAACGGCAAGATCATCATGGGCGGCGGTACGTGGATGCATTACGCCGTGGATCAGATGCTCGCGGCCGGCACGCAGCCGGACGGCACGACGGGGCACCCGGTCGTGAACTGGGACATCACCGCGTGGCACTGGTATTCGGATATGGGCGACATCACCAACGCGTGCGGCGGCACGGGTTGCCATGACGTACTCGGAACACTGCAGCAGTTCGGCAAGCCGATCTGGCTCAACGAATACGGCGTGCGTCCGTGGTATGGCTCGGATCAGCAGATCGCGTCGTATCTCGTCGGCAACAAGATGATGGCGCAGTTCGTCGCGCTGGCGTCGAAGTACAACATCCAGGCGATTCAGACGTACCAGTTGTATGACGATCCCGCAGGCGGCGAAGGCGCGTACGGCCTGCTGAAGAACGACGGCAAAACGCAGAAGGCGTCTTACACCGCGTTCAAGAATTTCGTCGCGGCCAATCCGAAGTAAGCGCCGGATCGCTGAAAAAAGAACGCGCAGTCGGCTTACACGGACTGCGCGTTTTTCACATGCGGAAAATGAAAAAGCCCGAGAGCGATAACACTCTCGGGCTTCTTGCATTCTGGTGGCCTGGGACGGAATCGAACCATCGACACGCGGATTTTCAATCCGCTGCTCTACCAACTGAGCTACCGGGCCAACGAAGAGGTGAAACTATAGCAGAGACTATCCCGCGCCTCAAGCCCCTTTGCGCATTTTTCTGAAAATGTCCGGGGCCGCGCTCACACCTCGTTCTTGTTCTTCCCAAGATCGACGCCGAGCTGCTTCAACTTGCGATACAGGTGCGTGCGCTCCAGCCCCGTCTTTTCGGCGACGCGCGTCATGCTGCCGTTCTCGCGCGCAAGGTGATATTCGAAGTACGCGCGTTCGAACGCATCGCGGGCGTCGCGCAACGGAATATCGAACGAGATCGACGCCGTCTGCCCGGACTGATTCTGCGCCGCGCCGCTCGCCGCCGCATCGTTCGATGCATTCAGCGCCGATGCCGTCGGCAGCGCAGCCGCGACCGGCACGCCCGATGCGTTCACGCTCGACGGAGACTTCGCCGCCGTCGCCGCGGGCGCCGCCGCAGTGCCGTGCGCGAGTCCCTGCTCGACGGCCTTCAGCAGTTTCTGCAGCGCGATCGGCTTTTCGAGGAAGTTGAGCGCGCCGATCTTCGTCGCCTCGACGGCCGTGTCGATAGTCGCATGCCCCGACATCATGATGACCGGCATCGTGAGCTTGCCCTGCGCGGCCCATTCCTTGAGGAGCGTTACGCCGTCGGTATCGGGCATCCAGATGTCGAGCAAAACGAGATCGGGCGTTTGCTGTAGACGGTAGTCGCGCGCGTGCTGCGCGTTTTCCGCCACTTCCACAACATGGCCTTCGTCGCTCAGGATCTCGGAGAGCAGTTCCCGGATCCCCATTTCATCGTCTACCACCAGGATGGTTGCCATTTACGCTGCCCTTGTCTGCACTGTTGCTTTTGTCGTTCCATGATTCGCCGGCGCACCGGAGCCAGGCGTCGCGCCGGGCGCCGCGGTATCGTCCGCGAGTTGTAGAAACAGAATCGATATCTGCGCGCCTTCGATCACATCCGCGCTCTTCGAGCGGTTGCGTATGTCGATGCGCGCGCCGTGCTCGTCGACGATCTTCTTCACGGTCGCAAGTCCCAGGCCCGTGCCTTTCGCTTTCGTCGTCACGTAAGGCTCGAAAGCACGCGAAAGAATACGCGCCGGAAAGCCCGAGCCGTTGTCCGACACAGTCAGGCGAACCGCGACGCGCGCATGACCCGATGCATCGGGCTCGCCATATTCTACTGTCCTCGTTTCGAGCAGCACGCGCGGCTCCGCGACTTCGGCCACCGCATCCTGCGCGTTCTGCAACAAGTTGTGGATGACCTGGCGGATCTGCGTCGCATCGCCGCGTATCACCGGCAGCTTCGCGAGATCGACTTTGATCGGCGTCTTGCCGTCCTCGATGCCGTACAACGTCAGCACTTCCGCGACGAGATCGTTCAGTTGCAGATTGCCGAGCACCGCGGGCGGCGTGCGCGCGTATTCGCGGAAGTCGTCGACCATCTGCTTCATCGCCTGCACCTGATTGACGATGGTCGTCGATGCGCGCTTCAGCACGTCCGCATCCGGCGGCGCGAGCTTGTCGGCGAGCTTCATCTGCAGACGTTCGGCTGAAAGCTGAATAGGCGTGAGCGGATTCTTGATCTCGTGCGCGAGACGCCGCGCGACTTCGCCCCACGCGACGGAACGCTGCGCGGAGATGACATCCGATATGTCGTCGAACACGACGACGTAGCCCGTGGTTTCCGCGTCGTCGGTGTCGCTCTCGGTCACTCTCAACAACTGCGTGCCGCGCACGAGCAACGTGAGCGGATCGCTCTCGCCCGGCACCGTCACCGCAACCTGCTGCTGCCAGTGACCGCGATCGCCGACAGGATGATCGCTGCCGACCGCCGCCGCGTCGCGCTCGGCGAACGCCTTTTTGACCATCGCGCCGAACTCGGCGAGCACCTCGATCTGATCGAGCGGCTGATTGAGCAACGCGGCGAACGGTTGGCGGAAGATGCGCTCCGCGCCGCGATTCGCGGTGGAGAGACGGAACTGCCGGTCGAACACGAACACGCCCGCGGTGAGGTTCGCGAGAATGCTCTCCAGATACGCCTTCGAATGCTCCAGTGCGATGCGATTGTTCTCGACCGCCGCGCGCGCCTCGGAAAGCTGGCGCGTCATCGCGTTGAAGGACTGCGTGAGAAAGCCGAGTTCGTCGCGTGAATTGATCTCGCGTTTGGGCGTGTAGTCGCCTTCGGCCACTTCCTTCGTGCCCTGCGCCAGCAGGAACAACGGCCGCGCGAGCTGATTGCCGAGCGCGAGCGCGAGCATCATCGCGATGAAGGTCGCGAGAAAAAGCGCGAGCGTCAGCGTGCCGATATACATCTTGCGCAAGCCGGTGCGCCCGAGCCGCTTCTCCTGATATTCGCGATACGCGCGCTGCACGGCGTCGGCGTTGCGCGCGAGCTCCTGGCTCACAGGCTGCTCGATCTGCAGGAAACGGTCGACGTGCTGAAATTCGGTGGTCGTCGTCGGATCGGGAATCTTCGTGAGCACGCGCAATCGCAATGCGCCCTTCGGCCCGTTCGATTTCGGATCGCCGTCGATCTCGCCTTCGATCGCGCCGTACGGATGATCCTGCGCCTCCCGCACCATCGTGCCGGTCGGCTCGTTGGCCGGCAGGAGCGCGTAGTAATTGCCCGATGCCTGCGCGACCGTGCGCAATCCGGGCACGCGTTGCGAACTGTTGTTCGCCGCGAGATCCTCGCGGTTGTACTGATCGCGCGGCCGCTCGAACACGACGGCGTCCTGCACGCCGTACTGATCGCGCAGCCGCAAAAGCGACAGCGTGAGACTCGATGGATCGGCGCTCGCGAGCTGATCGCTCATCTGCCGGCCGCGGTTCTTGAAATCGGCGAGCGATGTCTGGAGCATGCCGCGCCCGAGCGTCAGACCGGAGGTGAGCGCGGTTTCGACATTCACGTCGAACCACGACTCGATGCTGCGCGACACGAACTGATACGAAACCACATAGATGATCGCGCCCGGCACCACGCCAACGAGCGCGAAGATGAACGCGAGCTTGGCGAGCAGGCGCGTGCCGAAGCGCCCTTGCCTCACCCTCGACACGATGATGATGAACAGGCTGATGACGATCAGCATGAAGACCATCGCCACCGCGACATTCGCCGCGTAGAGCCAGCCGTAGTAGCGGTCGAAGAACTCGGTGTTCGCGCTCGCGAGCGCGAGCATCACGAGCAGCAGGACTGCCGTGAGCGCCACCGTGGAGACCAGCAAGCGGACGACGAAACTCTTCATGTCCGTGCGGCCGCGTCGAAATCTATTTCGCACGTTCTGCCGCCGTAAAAGTAAAACGCTTCCAGTCCGAGGAAAGGTTCCAGTCGCGATTGTTCACCGCGTCGATCTGGAACGGCTTGGGCATCAATGCGATGTCGAGCTGCATACGCACCGATGCGGTATAGGTTTCGCCGCCATGCACCTGATTACGGTCGATGACATGCCATGAAGTCACATGCTTGATGACCGCGAGCGCTTCGTTCAACGATGCGAAGCGCAACTGCAGGCCGCCCGTCGACACGCGATATTCGTTCGTGAGCGGTTGAAATGACAGACGGATGCTCTGCGACACGTTGACCGGCTCTTCATCGAACCAGTACCAGCGCGGTCTCGACAGGTTGAAGTCGATCGTGAAATAGAGCGGCACGCTGCGGTTCACGGCATCTTCGAGGCTGTTGTTCAGGTCGAAGTCGAAATGCGCGTCCAAGCTCCAGCCGGCATTGTCCGCTTGCAGCGACGCGCGCTGCACGGCGATCGTCTCGGCGAACGCGGAATCGGCCGCGGCGAACGTCAGCCAGAGCGTCAGCGCAGTCCAGATGACGGCCGCGAGCCGAAGCGGAAAAAAGCGTTTGATCGTCACCGTTTCTGAAAGCGCGCGTAGAAGAATCCGTCGTGGTCCGCGAGAGTCTCCGCGTCCCGATGCGGGCTCGCGAGATTTGTACTGTCCGGTGAACCTTGCGCCGCGACCGCGCTTGCGCGCGCCGCTGTCGGCAACAATTGGCCCGGCGCGTCCAATCGTACCGCATCTTCATGTGCGGTTCCAAACCAGCGGGCCTGCTCTTCGCCCTCCTCGGGAAAGATGGAGCACGTCACGTAGAGCAGCTCGCCGCCCTTCGCGACGAGCGGCCACAGCGCGCTCACGATGCGCCTTTGCTCGGCGACGAGCGCATCGATATCCGATGCGCGCCGCAGCCAGCGGATATCCGGATGACGCCGCACGATGCCCGACGCCGAGCACGGCACGTCCGCGAGAATGCGGTCGAAGGGCGCGCCGTCGAACCATTGCGCGGGATCGCCCGCGTCGCCGATCTTGATTTGCGCGTCGAGTTTCAGACGCTGCAAGTTTTGTCCGATGCGGCCAGAACGCTCGGCGTCGCTTTCGAGCGCGATCAGATCGACGTTCGCGAGTTCGAGAATGTGGCCCGTCTTGCCGCCCGGCGCGGCGCAGGCATCGAGCACGCGCATGCCGTCCTTCACGCCGAGCAGTTGCGCGGCGAGCTGCGCGCCGGCGTCCTGCACCGACACGACGCCTTCGTCGAACCCGGGAATGCGATCGACGGGCATCGGCGTTCTCAGGCGCACCGCGTGCAGGCCGGCGGCGTCGGCTTCGATACGCGCGTCGCGGAGGCGCGCGAGATAGTCGTCGACGCTCGCGTGCCGCGCGTTCACGCGAAGCGTGAGCGGACCTTGCGCGTTGCCCGCTTCGAGGATGCGCTCCCAGGCATCCGGCTGGCCGCGCTTCACCGCGTCGATCCACCATTGCGGATAATTCCAGCGCGCGACTTCGCTTGTGCGCGCTTCGTCGATCAGCATGTCGCGCTCACGCAGAAAATTGCGCAGCACCGCGTTCACCAGGCCCTTCGCAAACGCGAATTCGCGGCGCGCGGCGATCGCGCTCACCGCCTGATCGACCACGGTGAAGGGCGAGTAAGCGGCATGCGCTTCGTCGTCGGTCAGCAGCGCGAACGCGCAGACGAGCACGTTCGCCACATGCGGCGGCGGCGCCTTCTTCACGAGCCTGTGCAGCAGCGCATCGGCGAGCGCGAGACGGCGCATGGTCCGATACGCGATGTCCTGCACCGCCCCGCGCGCGCTCGCGTGCTTCGCCGACGCGACGACCGTCTGCAACGCCGCCGGCAGCCCCGAGCCCGCGCGCACCGCGCCGACGGCCTGCGCCGCGCTGTCGAGCGCGAACGCGAGCGAATCGGGCGCGAGACGCAACGCGCTCAGACGGAAATGCGCGGCGGCGGGCCGGCGGGAAGGCTTGTCGGTCATGGCGAAACGGGGACGGTCAACGGCGACGCGCAGAGTTCGCGCGAACGGGGAATTGTAACGTGCGGGAATTGCGCGCCCGGACGGCGGCGGCCGAACAGGAAAAAGGCCGCTCCGGCGTAACCGGAACGGCCTTGCTTTACGACGTTGCAGGTTTTAGAAGCGGCCGGTGCGCGCCATTTCCATCAGGCGGGCGACGCGCTCTTCGGTCGCCGGGTGCGTCGAGAACAGATTCGCGATGCCGCCGCCCGACAGCGGATTCATGATCATCATCTGCGCAGTCGCCGGATGCTGCTCGGCGGTCGGGAACGGCACGCCGGTCGCGTATGCGTGAATCTTCTCGAGCGCACTCGCGAGCGCTTGCGGATCGCCCGAAATTTCCGCGCCGCCGCGATCGGCTTCGAATTCGCGCGCGCGGGAAATCGCCATCTGGATCAGCGCACCCGCGATCGGGGCGAGAATCGCCACCAGAATGCTCGCGATGGGATTCGCCGGACGACCTTCGTCGTCGCGACCGCCGAAGAACATCGCGAAGTTCGCGAGCGCGGAAATCGCGCCGGCCATCGTCGCGGAGATGGTCGAGATCAGGATGTCGCGGTGCTTCACGTGCGCCAGTTCGTGCGCCATCACGCCGCGCATTTCACGCTCGGACAGCACGCGCAAAATGCCCGTGGTCGCCGCGACCGCCGCGTGCTCGGGATTACGGCCCGTGGCGAACGCGTTCGGCGCGTCTTCGTTGATCAGATAGACGCGCGGCATCGGCAATTGAGCGCGCGTCGCGAGCTCGCGCACCATGCGATAAAACTGCGGCGCGGTGGTTTCGTCGACTTCCTGCGCGTTGTACATGCGCAGGACCATCTTGTCCGAGAACCAGTACGAAAAGAAATTCATGCCGAGCGCGACGATCAGCGCGAGCATCATGCCCTTCGATCCGCCGATCATTCCGCCGATCACGACAAAGAGGGCCGTGATCGCAGCCATCAGCATCGCGGTTTTGACCCAGTTGAACATGTCCGGAGCTCCTCTCCCTGTATGCAGTGCGCGAAGTGCGCGGTTGCCCCGGCCAACATGACCGGGACGACAATTGTAAGCAAAATGTTAGATAGTGGCAGCCGGAAATAATTCAATCCGAGATTGCGCGATTTATCGATGCGTCGTCGCGAGTTTGATACCGAGTCCGACGAACGCGCTGCCGACCCCGCGATCCAGCCACTTCTTCACGCCCGATTTGCCCGCGAAGCGCTCGGTGACGCTGCCCGCGATCCACGCGACGAAGCTGTTCCAGACCGTGCTCATCGCGATGAACACGACCCCGAGCGCGAGAAACGCGAGCGTCTTGTGCTGGCTGTCGGCGGCGACGAACTGCGGAAAGAACGACACGAAGAACAACACGACCTTCGGATTCAGCACGTTCGTGACGAAGCCTTGCGCGAAAAGCTGGCCGAGCGATTTCGGCGTGGCTTTTTCGTTTTGCGTCTCGCGCGCGGTTTCGGTGTCGTCGTGCTTCGCGAAAATGAGGCGCACGCCGAGATAAATCAGATAAATCGCGCCGGCAATCTTGATGACCGTGAACGCCGTCGCCGATGCAGCGAGAATCGCCGTCAACCCGAAGGCGCACGCGAGCGTATGGACGATGCAGCCAGCGGAAATCCCGAGCGCCGAAACGATGCCCGCGCCGCGTCCTTGAGCGACGCTGCGTCCGACGATGTAAGCCGTATCGGGGCCGGGCGTGACGTTGAGAAGAAAGACGGCGACGAGAAAGAAGGTGAAACCGGTAATGCCGAGCATCGAAAAACTCCAGACAGACAGGCGCGCGTTGACAACGATTTATTTTAGCGCTGCGTCTCTCCTGCCGTCCTTCACTGCAGCGTGAAACGCTGGCCCTTCGCGAGCGGCGCGCCCGCGAGAAATTCCCGCGCGGGCAAGCGCTTGCCGCCCGGTTTCTGAAGTTGCGTGAGCTTCAGCGCGCCGCTGCCGCACATAACGACGATACCGTCCGGGGAAAGCTCGGCGATGGCGCCCGGTTCGCCCGCACCGTCGACCGGTTGCGCCGCCCAGATCTTGATCGGCGCACCGTCGAGCGTGCCGAACGCGCCGGGAAACGGATCGAACGCGCGAATCTGGCGCGCGAGCTCTTCCGCCGGACGACGCCAGTCGAGCGCGGCTTCGTTCTTCGCGATCTTTTCCGCGTAGGTCGTGCCTTCGTCCGGCTGCGGCGTGGACGGCAATGCGCCATCGCGTTCGAGATCGCGCAGCGCGGCGACGATCAACTCCGCGCCCATCTGCGCGAGCCGGTCGTGCAGCGTGGCGGTCGTGTCGTCGGCGAGAATCGGCGTGCGAGCCTCACGGATCATCGCGCCGGTGTCGAGGCCGGCGTCCATCTGCATCAGCGTGATGCCGGTTTCTGCGTCGCCCGCTTCGATCGCGCGATGGATCGGCGCCGCGCCACGCCAGCGCGGCAACAGCGAAGCGTGAATGTTGATCGCGCCGCGCGGCGGAATATCGAGCACCTCCTGCGGCAGGATGAGCCCGTACGCGGCGACGACCATCACGTCGTGCGGCGTGGCCTTCAGCAAATCGATGGCTTCCGCCGCTTCCTGCGGATACTTGCCCGCGCGACGCAGCGACGTTGGCTGCGCGACCTTCAGACCATGCTCGACGGCGAAGCGCTTGACCGCGCTCGCGGTCAGCTTCATGCCGCGTCCGGCGGGCCGGTCGGGCTGCGTCAAAACCAGCGGCACGGAAAAACCGGCTGCGTGAATGGCCGCGAGCGGGGCGGCAGCGAATTCCGGCGTACCGGCGAAAACCACGCGCAGCGATTGAGTCATCGGTTACAACGCCTTTTCCAGCTTTTTCATCTTGCCGCGAATGCGCGTCTGCTTAAGCGTCGACAGATATTCCACGAAAACGTGGCCAGCCAGATGGTCCATCTCGTGCTGGATGCACACCGCGAGCAAGCCGTCGCAATCGAGCTCGAAGGTTTCGCCCTTCTCGTTCAGCGCCTTCACGCGCACCTTGTCAGGGCGCTCGACGAAGTCGTAAATGCCCGGCACCGAAAGACAGCCCTCTTCCCATTCCTTCTTCTGCTCGCTCGTCCAGACGAGCTCAGGGTTGATGAAGACCATCAGCTGGTCGTGCGCGTCCGAGACGTCGATCACGATCACGCGCTCGTGCACATCCACCTGCGTCGCGGCAAGGCCGACGCCGGGCGCGGCGTACATCGTCTCGGCCATGTCGGCGACGAGCTTGCGGATGCGGTCGTCGACCACGGCGACAGGTTTCGCCACCTTGTTCAGACGCTTGTCCGGGTAGTTGAGTATCTTGAGCAGAGCCATGATTCGGATTGTCTACGCGCGCCGCGACGCGTGTAAATCGGCCATTCGGCCAGGTTGCGGGTAATGGGGCGGCATGCCGAAGATATGCGGGTGAATCCAGTGGATTCAACGCCGCCGGCAAGCGGCCGATGGGCGTCGCTGCGGGCTTTCAAACGTGCCTGAGCGACCTTTCTTTATCTATTCCGGATCAAAAATCTTAACATGACGACCGCCGACCTGCCGACCGAGGAAGCCGCCTCCACACTCGATGCCGACGAACTGCGCGCCTGGCTGCGGCTCGCGCACGCCAAAGGGCTGCGCCCGCTCGCGCTGCGCACGTTGCTCGGTACTTTCGGCGGTCCGCGCGAGGTTTTGTGGGAGAGTTTTGCGACGCTCGCGGAAACCACCGACGCCCGCACAGCCGAAGCCGTGCTCGCGCCACCCGCGGACATCGAAGGCGTTTCGTTCGACCACTATATTGAAGCGGCTTTGGCGTGGGCATCCGAACCGGGCAACCACGTCCTGACGCTCGCCGACGCCGCCTATCCGCAAGCGCTGCTGACGATGCCCGATCCGCCGCCGTTGCTCTATGCGAAGGGCCGGCTCGATCTGCTGCAGTCGCGCGCGGTGGCCATCGTCGGCAGCCGGCATGCGACGCCGCAAGGTCTGGAGGACGCGCGCCGCTTCGCCCGCGTGCTGTCGGATGCGGGACTTGCGGTCGTGTCGGGGCTCGCGCTCGGCATCGATGCATCCGCGCATCGCGGAGCGCTGGAGGGCGCGACCGGCACGGTGTCGGTCATCGGCACGGGAGCCGATCTCGTGTATCCCGCCGCGCATCACACGCTCGCGCACGAAATCGCCCGCGACGGCGCGATGCTCTCCGAATGGCCGCTCGGCACGCCCGCGCGCTCCGCCAACTTCCCACAGCGCAACCGGCTGATCGCGGGATTGTCGGACGGCGTGCTGATCGTCGAAGCCGCGATGCGCTCCGGCTCGCTCATCACCGCGCGGCTCGCCAACGAAATGGGGCGCGATGTTTTTGCGATGCCTGGCTCCGTCCACGCGCCGCTTTCGCAGGGTTGTCATCGGCTGATAAAGGAGGGCGCGAAGCTCGTCGAAACGCCGGAAGAAGTGCTCGAAGAGTTCGGTTTCTCGTCGGCGCAGGCAAGCGCGGCGGGGTCGGCGGCAAAGCGCGGGAGGCTGCGGCCGGTGAGCGCATCGTGGGCATCGGCGGCGTTGCACGACACGCCGATGAACGCCGATGCCGCGCGCGTGCTCGGCGCGCTCGGCCATGCGCCCGCGACGCTTGAAATCCTCGCGACGCGCACCGATCTGGACGGGGCGGCGTTGCAAGGCCCGCTGCTGCAGCTCGAATTGTCGGGCCAGGTGGCCGCGCTCGCGGGCGGTCGCTATGCGGCGGTGCAGCGCTCGTGATTCCTCGTCGTGCTACATTCGCGGAAAAATGAGCCGTCCCCGCAGCCGATACCAATAAGGATCTCGCACCCGTCATGTCCGCGCTGAATCTCGATACCGACGCCGATCTCATCGCGGAACGCATCGCCGTGCCCGGCACGCTGTTCGTCGCCTGCCTGTGCGCGGAATGGTGCGGAACGTGCCGCGAGTATCGCGAAGGGTTCGACAAGCTGGCGGACGCGCATCCGGACGTCTGCTTCGCGTGGATCGACATCGAGAATCACGCCGACCGTTTCGACGATCTCGACGTGGAAAATTTTCCTACCATCCTGATCGAGGACTCGGTCACGACGCGATTCTTCGGCACGGTTCTGCCGCAGGCTTCCATCGTCGAACGGATGCTCACCGATCTGACCGCGCTGCCGGGCATGGTCGGTGCGCCGAAACTGCGCCCGGCGCTTGCTACGGCCTGATTGCGACGCCCGCGAAACGCACCTTTCGCGTCTCTCGCAACGCGCTTCGCGGGCCGGATATCGAAACGCCCGGATTCGCGGTTCGGCGCCCGCCGCGCAAAGCGTGTGCTATAAAGCGGTCGTTAAAGCAGTCCAAACCGGGCCGCTGCCAGTTACCAACCCTTTTGAGTCATGTCCAAAGCCCTGATCATCGCTGAGAAGCCTTCCGTCGCGAACGACATCGCGCGTGCGCTGGGCGGCTTCACCAAGCATGACGAGTACTACGAGAGCGACGACTACGTGCTCTCGTCCGCGGTCGGCCATCTGCTCGAGATCGCGGCGCCCGAGGAGTACGACGTCAAGCGCGGCAAATGGAGCTTCGCCAATCTGCCGGTCATTCCGCCGCATTTCGACCTGAATCCCATCGCGAAAAGCGAGTCGCGCCTCAAGGTGCTGACGAAGCTGATGAAGCGAAAAGATATCGACCGCCTCATCAACGCATGCGACGCGGGGCGCGAGGGCGAGCTGATTTTCCGTCTGATCGCGCAGCATGCGAAGGCGAAGCAGCCGGTCCAGCGCCTGTGGCTGCAGTCGATGACGCCCGCCGCGATCCGCGAAGGCTTCGCGAACCTGCGCAGCGATGCCGACATGCAGCCGCTCGCCGACGCCGCACGCTGCCGCTCGGAAGCGGACTGGCTCGTCGGCATCAACGGCACGCGCGCGATGACCGCCTTCAACAGCAAGGGCGGCGGTTTCTTCCTGACGACCGTCGGCCGCGTTCAGACGCCAACGTTGTCCATCGTCGTCGAACGCGAAGAGAAGATTCGGCGATTCGTGCCGCGCGATTACTGGGAAGTGCGCGCCGAGTTCATCGCCGCGAAGGGCCTGTACGAAGGCCGCTGGTTCGATCCGAAGTTCAAGCGCGTCGAAAACGATCCGGAGCAGCGCGATTCGCGCCTGTGGAGCCTGCCGGCGGCGGAATCCATCGTCGCGGCCTGCCGCGGCAAGACCGGCACCGTGACCGAGGAATCGAAGCCGTCGACGCAAATGTCGCCGCTGCTGTTCGATCTGACCAGCTTGCAGCGCGAAGCCAACAGCCGCTTCGGCTTTTCGGCGAAGAACACGCTCGGCCTCGCGCAAGCGCTGTACGAAAAGCACAAGGTTCTCACCTATCCGCGTACCGACGCGCGCGCGCTGCCCGAGGACTACCTGAACACGGTCAAAGACACGATGACCATGCTCAAGGAGAGCAACAACTATCTGCCGTTCGCGAAGCAGGTGCTCGACAAGGGCTGGGTGAAGCCGAACAAGCGCATCTTCGACAATTCGAAGATCAGCGACCACTTCGCCATCATCCCGACGCTGCAGGCGCCCAAAGCGCTGTCCGAGCCCGAGCAGAAGCTGTATGACCTCGTCGTCAAGCGCTTCCTGTCGGTGTTTTTCCCGGCGGCCGAATATCTCGTGACGACGCGCATCACCGAGGTTTCCGGGCATCACTTCAAGACGGAAGGCAAGGTGCTGGTCGAGCCCGGCTGGCTGCAGGTCTACGGCCGCGAAGCCGCGGGCGAGGAAGGCAATCTCGTGCCGGTGCAGAAGGACGAAAAGGTCGATGTCGAAAAGGTCGAGGCGCACGGTCTCGTGACCAAGCCGCCCGCGCGCTACAACGAGGCGTCGCTGCTTTCGGCAATGGAAGGCGCGGGCAAGCTCGTCGAAGACGAGGAACTGCGCGACGCGATGGCCGCGAAAGGTCTCGGCACGCCGGCGACGCGCGCGGCGATCATCGAAGGTCTGCTCGGCGAGAAGTACATGGTGCGCGAAGGCCGCGAGCTGATCCCGACGGCCAAGGCATTCCAGCTGATGACCTTGCTGCGCGGTCTCGGCGTCGAGGAGCTCACCGCGCCCGAATTGACGGGCCAGTGGGAGCACAAGCTTTCGCAGATGGAGCGCGGCAACCTGCATCGCGATGCGTTCATGCAGGAAATCGCGCGCATGACGCAAACCATCGTCAAACGCGCGAAAGAGTACGACTCCGACACGATCCCCGGCGATTACGCGACGCTCGAAACGCCCTGCCCGAATTGCGGCGCGCAGGTGAAGGAGAACTATCGCCGGTTCGCGTGCACGAAGTGCGAGTTTTCGATTTCGAAGATTCCGGGCGGACGTCAGTTCGAGATTCCTGAAGTCGAGGAATTGCTGCGCGAGAAGACCATCGGGCCGCTGTCGGGCTTTCGCAGCAAGATGGGCCGTCCGTTCTCGGCGATCCTCAAGCTCGCGTTGGACGACGAAATCAAAAACTACAAGCTCGAATTCGACTTCGGTCAGGATTCCGGCGGCGAAGACGGCGAACCGCCCGATTTCTCCGAGCAGACGCCGGTCGGCGCATGTCCGAAATGCCAGTCGCGCGTGTTCGAACACGGCATGAGCTATGTGTGCGAAAACTCGGTGTCGAATCCGAAGACTTGCGACTTCCGCTCCGGCAAGGTGATCCTTCAGCAGGAAATCACCCGCGAACAGATGGAAAAGCTGCTGGGCGCGGGCCGCACCGATCTGCTGACGAACTTCAAGTCGTCGCGCACCGGACGCAACTTCAAGGCATTCCTCGTGAAGCAGCCGGATGGCAAGATCGGCTTCGAATTCGAGAAGAAAGAGGCCAAACCGGGCGCGAAGACGGCGGCGAAGCGCGGCGCGACAGCGGAAGCTCAAGCCGACAGCGGCGACGACAACGGCGACAGCGATGTCGCAGTCGCCGCCAAGACCACGTCCGCGAAGACTGCAGCCAAGAAAGCGCCCGCGAAGAAGGCGGCAGCGAAGAAAGCTCCGGCGAAGAAGACGAGCTGATCGTTCTCGGAGTCCGTCAGAAAGAAAAACCCCCGCGAGAAACGTCGCGGGGGTTTTTTATTTGCGCCTGGCGCGAGCCTTTCAGAAAGGCGATGCCGCCGGCACACGCCCTCGCGTACGCGACGGTTTCGATAGCTTCGGCGCGAGCTCGCCGTCGATCGGGCGCGCGCGCGGCGCGGGCGTCGCCGGTTCGTCGGCGTGCTCGTAGTGCGAATGCGCCACCGGCCTGCCGCGGCCATCGCGAATCCACTGCTCGCCGAGTTGATGATTCGGCGTCTGGCTGAAATGCTCGACGAGGTGATCGATGAACGTCCGCACCTTCGCCGGCAAATGACGGCGGCTCGGATACGCGACGTTGATCTCGACCTGCGGCAATTGATAGTCGCCGAGCAGACGCACGAGCTGGCCGCGCGTCGTGTCGTTGCCGATCAAATAGCTCGGCAAAATCGCGATGCCCATGCCGAGCAGCGCGAACTGCCGCAGCATCTCCGTGTTGTTCGCGATGATCACGTTCTGCGGCCGCACACGCACTTCGCCTTCCGGACCGGTGAACACGCGCTCGTCGCCCCAGTATTCCGACGGCAAGCTCAGGCACGGATGCTCGAGCAGATGCTCGGGGCGCGTCGGCGTGCCGTGCGTTTCGAGATACGCGGGTGTCGCGCAGACAGTCATGCAGCCCGTCGTCAGACGCCGCGTGACGACGCTTGCGCTTTTCACCTGCCGCGCGATCACGATGCCGACATCGAAGCCTTCCTCGACCAAATCGACCTGACGATCCACCAGCGTCACGTCCGGCACGACTTTCGGATAACGCTGCGCATACGTCTGTAACACGGGCGCGAGATTATGCAGACCGAACACGACGGGCGCGACGATCCTGAGCGAACCGAGCGGTTCGTGATTGCGCGCCACCACCATTTGTTCGACGTCTTCCAGTTCGTCGAGGATTTGCCGCGCCCGCTCCAGATAAACCTGGCCGGACTCGGTGAGCGAGAGGCTGCGCGTCGTGCGGTTGAGCAAGCGCGTGCCGAGGCGTCCTTCCAGGTCCGCGACGTGCCGCGTAGCCACCGCATTGGAGATGTCCATCGCGCTTGCGGCACGGGCGAAACTCCCGAGATCCGCGACGCGAACGAACACTCTCATCGACTGCAAATGATCCATAAGACAACTCCTGCCGCTAGACGGCTCGAATTCTGCTGCAAAGCAATTCAGGATTATCCTAGGACCGGCGTTTTTGTGCAGAAGTTGCCCGGAAGCATAAAAAAATCGAAAAAAATCTGGATGTTAGGCGCGTTGCGCGGATGAAAGATCACCGATTGTTGCGATTTGCACAACACTAAGATCAGTGCAATCCGATTGATGGAATTTTGAAAGCACTTGCGGCGTCAATTTCGGCGGTGTACGCGAGGAGCAAATCGGGCCCGTCGCCGCGGGCCCGATAAAAAGGGATTGATTCAATTTTCGATATAAATCCGGCGCGCGAGCGCGCCGGATGCGACGCTTATGCGGCGAGGCGCTTCTCCATACCGGCCTTGGCGTCCGGCAGAGCTTCCGGCAAACCGTGCTTGAGCTTCGAAAAAAGCTCGTCGTGGAGCGCGAGTTCGTCGCGCCAGGCGGCATCGCTGACGGAGATGACCTGCTCGAACTGCTTGCGCGAGAAGCCGAGCGCGCCCCAGTCGATGTCCTCGTAGCGCGGCGAAATGCCGAACGCGTGCTCCTCGCCCTTCGCGGTGCCTTCGATACGGCCGATCATCCAGTTCAGCACGCGCATGTTTTCGCCGAAGCCCGGCCACACGAACTTGCCGTCGTCGCCCTTGCGGAACCAGTTGACGCAGAAGAACTTCGGCGCTTTCGCGTTCTTCGCTTCAAGGCGCTCGCCCATTTTCAGCCAGTGGCCGAAATAATCGGCCATGTTGTAGCCGCAGAACGGCAGCATCGCGAACGGATCTCGGCGCACGACGCCTTGTTGCCCCGCGGCGGCGGCGGTGGTTTCGGAGCCCATCGTCGCGGCCATGTAGACGCCTTCCTTCCAGTCGCGCGCTTCGGTGACGAGCGGCACGGTGTTGGAGCGGCGTCCGCCGAAGATGAACGCATCGATCGGCACGCCGGCCGGATTTTCCCAATCGGCATCGATCGACGGACATTGCGACGCCGGCGCGGTGAAGCGCGCGTTCGGATGCGCGGCTTTCGCGCCGGTTTCCTTCGCGATTGCCGGCGTCCAGTCGCGGCCCTGCCAGTCGATCAGATGCGCGGGCGGCGTGTCGGTCATGCCTTCCCACCAGACATCGCCGTCGTCGGTCAGCGCGACGTTCGTGAAGATCACGTTTTCCTTCAACGTGGCCATCGCGTTGAAGTTGGTCTTTTCGCTCGTGCCGGGCGCGACGCCGAAATAGCCCGCTTCCGGATTGATTGCGTAGAGACGCCCGTCGCGGCCCGGCTTGATCCACGCGATGTCGTCGCCGATGGTCGTGACCTTCCAGCCGTTCAGGTCGCTCGGCGGAATCAGCATCGCGAAGTTGGTCTTGCCGCACGCCGACGGAAACGCCGCCGCGACGTGATACTTGCGCCCCTGCGGCGAGGTCACGCCGAGAATCAGCATGTGCTCGGCGAGCCAGCCTTCGTCGCGGCCCATCGTCGAGGCGATGCGCAGCGCGAAGCATTTCTTGCCGAGCAGCGCGTTGCCGCCGTATCCCGAGCCGAAACTCCAGATTTCGCGCTTTTCGGGAAAATGGACGATGTACTTCGTGTCGTTGCACGGCCAAGGCACGTCCTTGCGCCCATCGACGAGCGGCGCACCGACGGAATGCACGCACGGCACGAACTCGCCGTTCTCGCCCAACACGTCGTACACGGCGCGTCCCATGCGCGTCATGATGCGCATGTTCGTCACGACATACGGGCTGTCCGACAATTCCACGCCGATATGCGCGATCGGCGAGCCGAGCGGGCCCATCGAGAACGGCACGACATACATCGTTCGGCCGCGCATGGACCCGTCGAACAGGCCGTCGAGCGTGACGCGCATTTCCTGCGGATCGATCCAATTATTCGTGGGGCCGGCGTCTTCGCGCCGCTGCGAGCAGATGAACGTGCGATCTTCGACGCGCGCCACGTCCGAGGGATCCGAGCAGGCGAGGAAGGAATTCGGGCGCTTCTCGGGATTGAGCTTCTTCATCGTGCCGGCTTCGACCATCTGCTGGCAGAGCCGATCGTATTCTTCCTGCGACCCGTCGCACCATTCGATGCGATCCGGCTTGGTCAGGGCCGCGATTTGCTGGACCCATTCGATGAGTCTTCGGTGCCGGACATAGGCCGGCGCTTCGATTTCGACGGCGTTTTTATGGTTGTCTTCGACTACTGCGGGCTGGTTCATCGAGCTGTCTCCGTTCTTCTGCAATGAAAACCAATGGCCCCACTGACGCTGCATGCGAGAGGCGTGTGCGACTCGAACCGCCGGGCGCTTTCGTGCATTTTGCAGCGCTGCTTTACGCGCTTTCATCGCATGAAATGCGGTTCGCGAGCCAATGCGGCGTCACGGGCATGAATCCTTACGCAGCAAACCGTACCTTTTCGCGGCTTGCGTCGCAAAGGAACAAACTGTTAAAAAGAGATACTAAGTGGCCTGTCTCCTCGCGGATCATCGTGTTTTCCGCTACTTGTGCCGAATTTCTTTATTTTGGCGCGGCCTGACGAGGCTCCTGAAAAATGGGAGTCAAGCATAACACTGCATTGCATGAACTCGTTGATGCAGCGCAATAACGACGAATAGAGCGCAATTTATCGGTATTTACCCGAACTTAGCGCTACATTCTCGCCTTCGATTAAAAAGCAGCACGTTTGATGCCTAACAAAAGCCACCCAATGCCCATGAAAATCGCCATTCTCGACGACTACCAGGATGCCGTCCGGAAGCTCGATTGCTTCCATCTGCTCGATGACCATGAGGTGAAGGTCTTCAATAACACGGTGCGTGGTCTCGGACAGTTGGCCAGCAGACTTTCGGAAGTGGACGCGCTCGTGCTGATTCGCGAACGCACGCGCATCAGCTCGCAACTGCTCGACAAATGTCCGAAACTGCGCATGATCAGCCAGACGGGACGCGCGGGCGGCGGGCATATCGATATCGATGCGTGCACGGAACGCGGCATCGCAGTGCTCGAAGGCACAGGTTCACCGATCGCACCCGCCGAACTGACGTGGGCGCTCATCATGTCGGCGCAGCGGCGCATTCCGCAGTACGTCGCAAACCTGAAGCAAGGCGCGTGGCAGCAGTCGGGGTTGAAGACATCGGCGCTGCCGCCGAATTTCGGCTTGGGCCAAGTGTTGCGCGGACAGACGCTCGGCATCTGGGGCTACGGCAAGATCGGCAAGCTCGTCGCGGGCTACGGCAAAGCGTTCGGCATGAACGTGCTCGTCTACGGACGGGAGCATTCGGCAAGCGCCGCGCGCGAAGATGGATTCGCGGTCGCCGAAAGCCGCGAGGCGCTTTTCGAACAGAGCGACGTGCTCACGCTGCATCTGCGTCTGACGGACGAGACGACGGGCATCGTCAAGCAGGACGATCTGATGCGTATGAAGCCGACCGCGCTGTTCGTCAACACGAGCCGCGCCGAACTGCTCGAAGAGAACGCGCTGCTCAACTCGCTGCACCACAACCGGCCGGGCATGGTCGCCGTCGATGTGTTCGAAAGCGAGCCGATTCTGCAAGGCTACGGCCTGCTGCGTCTGGAGAACGTGATCTGCACGCCGCACATCGGCTATGTGGAGCGCGAGAGTTACGAGCTGTATTTCGGCGCGGCGTTCAGGAACATCCTCGCGTTCGATGCGGGCGATACCTCGAGCGTTTTCAACAAGGAAGCGCTTCACCACGCGCGCCGCCGTTGAGTTTCGTCGCGGCGAAGATCAGAGCGTCGACATTTCGATCGACGGCTCGCAGCGCACCGGAAAATTCACCGAGTTCGCGATGAAGCAAAAGCGGTGCGCCTCTTCGTGCAGGCGCGCCGCGAGACCGGCGTCGCTGCCCGCGCCGATCGTCACCTTCGGACGCAGCAGCACATCGACGAAACGTCCGTCGCCCTTCGATTCCTCCTGCATCGTGCCGATGGCTTCATCGACATAACCGGTCACGGCGATCTTGTTCGTCGCGCACAAGTGCAGATACCAGAGCATGTGGCACGACGAGAGCGACGCCACGAACAACTCTTCGGGATTGTGACGCGCGGGATCGCCGCGAAACGCCGGATCGCTCGACGCCTCGATCGCCGTCTTCGTGCCGACGCGCACGAGGTGATCGCGCGAATACGCGTCGTAAGCCGATGTGCCGGAAGCGAGATTGCCGGTCCAGTCGACGGTCAGTTCGTACGTGTGTTTCTTCGCCACGGTCTGCTCCTCAAGCGAGATGCGAAGCGGTTTCCATCAGGCGCGGAAGACGTTCCAGGAAGTCTTCGCCGTCCGCGCGGCCCAGATCATAAGCATGTTGCATTTGCGCCGGACTCGTATAGTCCCAGCTCGAAATCGGCACTTTGCGCGACGGCTGGATGTAAAGGCGCTTCTGCTCGCCGTGCGGCACGACGAACATGCGCTCGCGCGGATAGAGGCGCGTGACCATCACGAGGACGAGTCCCGGCGATGGATCGAGCGCGGAGACGGGCACGTTGTCGACCATGCCGCCATCGAGAACCGGGCGGCCGTTGCGCCGGAGGATCGGCGTGAACGGCGGCGTGCTCGACGATTGCAGGATGAGATCGGCGAGATCTTCGATCGTCGCGCATTCCTGCGCCTTCACGAATTCCGGATGAAAGCCGAGCGCCTGGCCGAGCGTCGGATGCAGCGTCTTGCGCACGTATTTTTCGATGTTGTACGCGATGAGGCCCGCCGCGACCGCGCTGCGCGCGCCGAGCCAGCGCGGCAGATGCGACACGCCGATGCGGATCTCGGGCGCCGACGCGAGTTCGTGGAAGCGGTTCGCGAAGATGTCGAGCAGCGCCTGGCGATAGATGCGGTAGTGCGGAAACACCGATCGGCCGCGCAGCAGGTTGCCCCAGTAAGCGTTGCGCGTGTTGTCGCGCAGGGCGTGGGCGTAGTAGTCCATCACCCAGCGCGACTGGTTCGTGTAGAGCATGCACGCCGTGGCCGCGCCCGCCGATATGCCCGCGATGATGCGCGGCCTGAGATCCAGTTCCGGCTGGATGACGTCCCAGAAGCCGGCTTGCCACCAGCAGCGGTTTCCGCCGCCGGCGAATACGACTTGGTCGAACATTTATTTGTCGTTCACTTGTTGATGAGCGCGTAGGTAGTCGTGGCGTGCGCGGCGAGTTCGCCTTGTTCGTCGTGCATCTCGATTTCGCCGAAGACGAGATTGCGGCCGCGGCGCTGGATGTGCGCGGTGATCAGCACGTCGCCGGTTTTGACCGGGCGCATGAATGTGGTGTTGAGGGAGACGGTGGTCATCGGCTGGAACCCGCCGAGAATGTGCGAGACGGCGATGACCATCGCGGTGTCGGCGGCGGCCATGAAAACTTGCCCACAGATGACGCCGCCCGCGTGACGCAGATGATCCGAATACGGCAAGCGCAGCGTGACGGCGTTTTCGGCGATGAATTCGGGCGCGAGGCGCAGTTCCTTGACCCACGGCGCGAGGATGTCGTCGAGCAAGGCGCGGATGGCGGTTTCGTCCATGGTTCTTCTTTCGCGATGCGGTGGCTGAAGATGCGTCATGATACCGGGGCGTCGCGCGCTCGCAGACGCCCTTCAGGGACGGTTTCGTCAGAAAGTTAAGAATTTTCGCTGCGAGGGCTTGCGCTTCTGCAAAAGCTCCCGCTATAATTTCGCTTCTGTTGGGGCGTTAGCTCAGTTGGTAGAGCAGCGGACTCTTAATCCGTAGGTCGAGTGTTCGAGTCACTCACGCCCCACCAAGCATTACGAAGCCCGGTTAGCGAAAGCTGACCGGGCTTTTTGCTTTTCGTGCGCGTCGGATCAGCACGGCGTCTTTCTCATGCAACGACCGTCGCGCGCGCAGTGCATCGCAAACCCGGCCGAACGTAGCGACCTCCAACCGGGTTGATTTCGTTTGTCAGTTGTCGCATACACCTCGCCGACAACCTACGCGTCGACAATTCTCAAAGCACTTCGAACCAGGCCTTGATCTTGAGGGCCATCAACTTTCGACGCTCCTCCAGAAAGACGTCATATTCGTCGACATTTCCATACAGCATGGAGACCGGAACGCAGTTGGCTTCAAGATTTGCGATGAGATCCTCTCGCTTGTCGATGGCACCATACTTCCTGTCTCCACCTGTACATTGCATCAACAGCTCCTCGAAGTAGACTTTGGGGTCTTTCGCGCCAATCGCTATGTTGATTTCGCTTTGCGCCACGACATAATTCGCGATCTCGTTGTACATGGCCGCCTTGAATTGCTGAGTGGCCAGATGTTTCTTGGGATAGAGATGGTGCACGTCCGCCTGATTGAGTAACAGATCCATCACTGTTATATCCCGGGAGAGGAATCCCTTATCACCCAGCTTCGCTTGGGCAGCCATATAGCATAGAAAGTATGGGCTCTTAATCGAAGACGTCGTCATGAACTGCGGCAGCATCCCAGTCCAGAAACTGTCTGGCAACTCGTTCGCAATGACCGCATCGACGTATTGCTTGACGCCTTGCGATTCGACTTGTCGGATATCGAAGTCGAACTGAGACTCGGGTGATCCGCTATAGCGCCCCCGAAGCGTAGACATTGCGTACCAGCGTCGAACGATCCGCTCGAGTTCCGCCGCAGGAATGCCATTCTTGCGCCCTCGGAGATAAAGAACGTAGGCGAAATTCACTGCGTTCTGGCTGCTGATGAGCGACCTGGAGACAAATCCGGCCGAGCGCAGAATCATCGTGAATCGGTTGAAGTGCGTCTCGTTAATAAACGAAAGCACGCCGCTTTTCAACTGACCGAAGGATTGCTCCGCAATAGCCTCTTCGAACTGCTTCGTTTCGAAGTTCCGGCCCGATAGAAGCGCAACGAGATCCTGAAGCTTTCCGCGGCCGAATTCTGACGTGAACGCAACGCGCAACATGTCCGTGTAGGTGGGATCGTAAATGTCATCGTTGACATTGCAGATCCATTTCATCTTTTCGTAAAAGCCCGATGAAACGAATCTCTTGTCGGATGCTTCAATCTTTGCTTTGAAGTCCGGCGCGACGGCCAAATGGCAGAAATACTCGATCGCCTTGCGCAACATGTTTCCGCCATGCGTCTCGTTCACCGCGATCTTCGACATCGCGAAATCGGCTTGCGACAGCGATGCTCCAGCCGAGTTGACACGAATGAAGATCTCCGTGACGGTTTCGATGTCGAGATCCTCGGCCAGCTCGATGACGCCCACGTGATTGTGAACAATGCCGCGCAGTTTCTCGAGAACGTTAAAGATCCTGTCTTGCGTACATCCGTTGTTGGCGATGCAGTAGTCGCTGACCAACTGGAAAACGCTGGTCTGTGAGTCGAAGACTGCTGCTATGTCCGGCAACCAAGCACTGTTCTTGCGAATAGCCGGGTTCGATACTTCGAACGTCTCCTCTTGAGGATTGAACGCGATACGAATCTGAACTGTTTCGTAGTCGTCGTTGAGAACCTCCACACCGAGCAACGAAGCCATTAACGCTGTCACGCGCTGCTGACCGTCGATCAAAATCCGCTTGCCCATCGACGTCGAACCATCCTTGAGCTTTACGTTCGGATTCTTCCACGCAATGAGATAGCCGACCGGATACCCCTGATACAGCGAATCAAGCAGGTTCCGGACGCGAGTTGCCTCCCAAACGAATGGGCGCTGAATTTCTGGAATGGCGATTTCACCGGACTTCACCCATGTCAGCAAAGTTTCGATCGGATGAGGAGTAACGGAATAACGTTGAGTTGACATTTCTGAAACAATCTTAGCTTTTTACTCGGATGCACTACTAACTACTTGCCCCATCGCGACATCCGTTCCGGTTGAATTCAGACATCCGAATCAGATTGCCGACGCGCCCGCCCAGCCGCGGGCGCTCACTTGAAGCCGAATTATAGACTCCGGCTCTGGAGTTTTCGGACTCTCAAACCACCTCCGCCCCGCGCGCCTGCAACAACTCCCGCAACACCGAGCGATGACACCGCGCCTCATCCTCGCAATAACACCCGACCGAAAAGTTTGCGGTATGCGACAACGCTGCCAGCAAATCGAGCGTCTTGCTCGCATCCGACTCAGCCATCTCCGCTTTGAACTTCTTCACGAACGCGCGCCAATCCTTGTCGTTCTCGGCATGAAGCGCCTGCGTCACCAGTTCCGGCGTCGGCGCTAGCACCGGATACCACACGTCATAAAAATCGCGCTTCGCGAACTCGGCCTTCGGCACGCCGCGCGGCGGCCGCCGCACCGTGCCGATCCGCAATCCCTCGTTCTCCGCGCGCGGCGTTCCCAGTCTCACGATCCGTATCGTCATCATCGGTCTCCTTCGATGAACCAAAGCCGTAAAAGCATAACCGCTGACATCGCTTTGAAAGCTCCCGGGCACCCATCCAGCGAAACCGCGAATCTTCCCGTATCGTTTCGGATTATTCTCCGTCCGCTTACATCCGGAATGCCCGTCGTGCCCACCGAAGAACGCCCGCAAGACCTGCCTCACGATCCCGACGCCCCGATGACCCCGCTCGAGCGCCGCGGCATGGCCGCGATCCTGCTCTCGGTCGCGCTGGCGACGCTCGACACCGCCATCGCCAATACCGCGCTGCCCGCGATCGCCGCCGATCTGCACACGACGCCCGCGGCCTCCGTCTGGATCATCAACGCCTATCAGCTCGCGATGGTCGCGACGCTGCTCCCGTTCGCCGCGCTCGGCGGCATTCTCGGGCATCGGCGCGTCTATCTCGGCGGGCTGATCGTGTTTCTGATCGCGTCGGCGGTATGCGCGTTTTCGTGGTCGCTGCCGACGCTCGTCGCCGCGCGCCTGCTGCAAGGCCTCGGCGCGAGCGCGATCATGAGCGTCAACGCGGCGCTCATCAGCGCGATTTTTCCGCCGCACCGGCTCGGACGCGGCGTCGGGCTGAATGCGCTCGTCGTCGGGATCGCGTTCGCGATCGGGCCGACGGTCGCGTCGATCGTCCTCTCGCTCGGCACCTGGCCGTGGCTCTTCGCGGTCAACTTGCCGGTCGGCGTGTTCGCGTTGATGATCGCATGGCCGTCGCTGCCGCAGACGAAGCGCGCAGCGCACGGCTTCGATCGTTTCGCGGCGCTGCTCAACGTCGTCACGTTCGCGTCGCTGATTTTCGCGCTCGGCGAAGCGGCCCAGCGCGCGCCCGCGCACACCGTGCTCGCGTCGTTCGGCGTCGCGCTCGTCGCGGGCTTCCTGCTGCTGCGACGCGAACGCGGCCATCCCGCGCCGATGCTGCCCGTCGATCTCTTCCGCCGCCCGATGTTCGCCCTTTCGACGATGACCGCCATCTGCTCGTTCGCCGCGCAAGGGCTCGCGTTCGTGTCGCTGCCGTTCTTCTTCGAAAGCGTGCTCGGTCGCAGTCAGGTCGAAACAGGATTTCTGATGACGCCGTGGTCCGCGCTCGTCGCGCTCATGGCGCCGATCGCCGGACGTCTTTCCGATCGTCACGCGCCCGGTCTGCTCGGCGGCGTCGGGCTGGCGATTCTATGCGTGGGAATGGTTTCGCTCGCGATGCTGCCCGCAGAGCCGCATGCGCTGGAGATCTGCATTCGCATGGCGATTTGCGGCGCGGGCTTCGGTTTCTTTCAGTCGCCGAATCTGAAGGCGTTCATGTCGAGCGCGCCGCGCGAACGCAGCGGCGGCGCGAGCGGCATGATCGCGACGTCGCGTCTGATCGGACAAGCGACGGGCGCGGCGCTCGTCGCGTTGTGTTTCAGCATCGCCGGAAAGCATGGCCCGGCGCTCGCGTTGTCGCTGGGCGCGGCGTTCGCGGGCGCGGGAAGCATCGCGAGCGGATTGCGGCTCGTCACGCGCAAACAGTCGTCCGAGCGTATCGTGGGAGACGCGTCGCGCGAGGCGTGAGCGCGCTCACATCCGGCGCACTTTCACTTTGCGGCCTTTGAGCTTGCCCGCGCTCAGCTTGCGCACGGCGTCGTCCGCGACCTTTCGCTCGACGGCCACGTAGGTGACCATGTCCATCACGTTGATCTTGCCGATCTGCTTGCCGTCGAAACCCGCTTCGCCGGTGAGTGCGCCGAGCACGTCGCCGGGGCGAATCTTGTCCTTGCGGCCGCCGAGAATTTGCAGCGTCGCCATCGGCGGCTTCAGATGACCCGGTTCCGCCGACGTCAGTTCGTCGAGCGGATGCCATTCCACTTCCGCGCGCTGCGCCTCTTCGATCGCGCCGACGCGCCCCATTTCGTCCATGCTCGCGAGCGACAGCGCCCAGCCTTCCTCATCGCCGCGACCGGTGCGGCCAATGCGATGCACATGCACTTCCGGGTCCGGCGTCACATCGACGTTGATCACCGCTTCCAGTTGCGCGATGTCGAGCCCGCGCGCGGCGACATCGGTGGCGACGAGCACCGAGCAACTGCGATTCGCGAACTGCACGAGCACCTGGTCGCGCTCGCGCTGCTCCAGTTCGCCGTGCAAGGTCAGCGCTTCGAAGCCTTGCGCGGACAGAACGTCGAGCAGATCGCGGCATTGCTGCTTCGTGTTGCAGAACGCGATCGTACTGACCGGGCGATAGTGATCGAGCAGCAAGCCGACGGCATGCAGGCGCTCGTGATCCTCGACCTGATAGAAGCGCTGCTTGATCTTCGCGTTGCTGTGCTGTTCCTTGAGCTTGATTTCGCGCGGATTGCGCAGGAACTGCTGGCTCAGTTTCGCGATGCCTTCCGGATACGTCGCCGAAAAGAGCAGCGTCTGACGATCTTTCGGGCATTGGCGCGCGACCGACGCGATATCGTCGAAGAAACCCATGTCGAGCATGCGATCGGCTTCGTCGAGGACGAGCGTGCGGACCGCATCGAGCGAAAGCGTCTCGCGCTGCAGGTGATCCATGATGCGTCCCGGCGTGCCGACGATGATATGCGCGCCGTGCTCGAGACTCGCGATCTGCGGGCGCATCGGCGTGCCGCCGCACAGCGTCAGCACTTTCACGTTCTCTTCCGCGCGCGCCAGGCGGCGGATTTCCTGCGTGACCTGATCGGCGAGTTCGCGCGTCGGACAGAGAACGAGCGCTTGCACCGCGAAGCGGGTCGCATCGAGTTTGGCGAGCAGCGGCAGCGTGAAAGCAGCGGTCTTGCCGCTGCCCGTTTTCGCCTGCGCGATGAGATCGTGGCCCGCGAGCGCCGGCGGCAGGCTCGCGGCCTGGATCGGCGTCATCGACAGATAGCCGAGCTGCTGCAGATTCGACTGCATCGCCGGCGAGAGCGGCAGGCTGCTGAAAGAGGTGTCGGTGGTCATGTCGGTTATCGCTTGCCGTGCGGCGTGATGTCCTGGACTTGCTCGTAGGTCACGTCGCCGTCGTTGGTCTCGTGGCGCGTGACGTAGTTGCGCGCGCCGCACATCGGGCAGCGGAACAGCAGGCCTTGGCCCTCGTTGTGAATATCGACGTCCGACAGCGCCCAATCGGCGCCGCAGGACTGGTTTCGGCAGGTGAACATGTTCGTATTTCTCGGTTCGTGGCGCGTTCGTGCGCTCAAAGGCGAAAGTGTACGCGTGTCTCGTGGCGGCGCGGTCGGCGCAAGTCCGCAAGAAATGCTAAAGCGGGTCGTGCTACGTTTCCTGACATCGGGTTTTCTTTCCTTTCGGAGCTGGCGATGAGCGAAAAGTCTTATGAGACGCGGCTCGCGCGCGTGGTCGCGTATATCCACGATCATCTCGACGACGCGCTCGATCTCAATCGGCTCGCCGAGGTGGCGTGTTTGTCGCCGTATCACTGGCATCGGATTTATCACGCGTTTTATGGAGAGACGGCGGCGGCGACCGTCCGACGCTTGCGGCTGCATCGCGCGTCGAACGAGCTTTTGCAGGGCGCCCTGCCGATCGATTCGATCGCCGAACACGCGGGTTACAGCAGCGTGCAGGCGTTTTCGCGGGCGTTTCAGGCGAGTTATCGGATTCCGCCGGCGCAGTTTCGCAGTGAGGGCGGCGCTTCGAAATTCGTTCCTTTGGATGAAGTTCGATCAGGAGATACGGCGATGCATCAGGTCGATATTCGTAGTCAGCGTGGATTTACGGTCGCGGCGATGGAGCATCGCGGGTCGTACATGAATATCGGGCGGGCGTTCGAGATGCTGTTTCACTGGCTTGCGGTGCGCGGGCTGGTCGATCCGCGGGCGCGCTCGCTCGGGATTTATTTCGATGATCCTTCCGCCGTCGCCGAAGACGATTTGCGCTCGATCGCTTGTTGTGAGCTCTTCTCCCCCGACGATGTGAAGTTCGAACCGCCGGTTTCGCGGGTGGAAGTCGCGGGTGGGGAGTTTGCGGTGCTCACGCATATCGGGCCGTATGCGCAGCTTTGTTTTGCGTATCAGTGGTTGTATGGGGAATGGTTGCCGCGCTCCGGGCGTGAAACCGGAGAGGCGCCGGTTTTCGAGGTTTATGTGAATGATCCGAGGGAGACCGCGCCGGGGGATCTGGTGACGGAGATTTGGTTGTCGTTGCGGCAAAGCGCGTGATGCGCGAAAAGAAAAACCCGTGCCGCTTGCGCGGACACGGGTTTGGATGATGCAGAGACAATCAGCAATCAAACATCAATATTCCCCGCGCGCAGCGCGTTATTCTCGATAAACGCCCGACGCGGCTCGACATCATCACCCATCAGCGTCGTAAAGATGCCATCCGCCGCGATCGCGTCCTCGATCTGCACGCGCAGCAAACGCCGCACGTTCGGATCCATCGTCGTTTCCCACAGCTGCTCGGGATTCATCTCGCCCAAGCCCTTATAGCGCTGCTTCGAAACGTTGCGCTCGGCATCCGCGATCAGCCACTTCATCGCGCTCTTGAAATCCGTCACCGCCATCGAGCGCTCGCCGCGCTTGATCAACGCGCCTTCGCCGATCAAGCCCTTGAAGGTATCCGCCGTCGAAACAAGCTGCTTGTAATCCGCGGTCAGCTGCAGGTCTTCGTCGAACACCGTGACCTTCACGTTGCCATGATGACGCCGCTTGACATGCAGCGAGCGCAGCTCACGCACCTGATCGTAAGCCGGTTCGACGCTCACTTCCGGCTTCAGCGGGTCGGCACGCAGACGCTCTTCCAGACGCTTCGCCGATGCCTCCGCCGCTTCTTGCGACGACAGATCGATCACCACGCCGTCCATCACGGCCTCCAGCGAAGCCGCGTCGTAAATGCGGCTGAGACGATCGACGACGGCCTGCGCGAGCAAATAAGCACGCGCGAGCTCGCCCAACGCATCGCCGGAGATCGGATCGGCGCCTTCGCTCGGGATGAGTTCGGACCCTTGCAACGCCAGCTTCAACATATGCTGATTGAGCTCGTGCGCGTCCTTCATATAGCGCTCGTCCTTGCCCGCCTTGATCTTGTAAAGCGGCGGCTGCGCGATATAGATGTACCCGCGCTCGACGATCTCCGGCATCTGCCGATAGAAGAACGTGAGCAGCAGCGTGCGGATATGCGCGCCGTCGACGTCCGCATCGGTCATGATGATGATGCGGTGATAGCGCAGCTTGTCGAGGTTGTAGTCGTCCTTGCCGATGCCGCAGCCGAGCGCCGTCACCAGCGTCACGATCTGCTCGGAAGACAGCAGTTTGTCGAAGCGCGCCTTCTCGACGTTCAGCACCTTGCCGCGCAGCGGCAGGATCGCCTGGAACTTGCGGTCGCGTCCCTGCTTCGCCGATCCACCCGCCGAGTCGCCCTCGACGATATAAATCTCGGACTTCGCCGGATCCTTCTCCTGACAATCCGCGAGCTTGCCCGGCAAACCGATGCCGTCGAGCACGCCCTTGCGACGCGTCATCTCACGCGCCTTGCGCGCGGCATCGCGAGCACGCGCGGCATCGACGATCTTGCCCGTGATGATCTTCGCGTCGTTCGGCGTTTCCTGCAGATAATCTTCCAGCGCCTTCGCGACGATTTCCTCGACCGGCGCGCGCACTTCCGACGACACAAGCTTGTCCTTCGTCTGCGAGCTGAACTTCGGCTCCGGCACCTTCACCGACAGCACGCACGACAAACCTTCGCGCATGTCGTCGCCGGTGGTCTCGACCTTCGCCTTCTTCGCGATGTCGTTATCGGTGATGTACTTGTTGATGACGCGCGTCATCGCCGCGCGCAGGCCCGTCAAGTGCGTGCCGCCGTCGCGCTGCGGAATGTTGTTAGTGAAGCACAGCACGCTTTCGTTGAAGCTGTCGTTCCACTGCATCGCCACTTCGACGGTCACGTTCTCGCGCTCGCCGACCGCGTGGAATACGGTCGGATGCAGCACCTGCTTCGCCTTGTTGATGTACTCGACGAAACCCTTCACGCCGCCCGCGAACGCGAAATCGTCTTCCTTGCCGGTGCGCTGATCCGTCAAGCGAATCCGCACGCCGTTGTTCAGGAACGAAAGCTCGCGCATGCGCTTGGCGAGAATGTCGTAGTGGAATTCGACATTGCCGAAGATAGTCGCGTCCGCCAGAAAGTGCACTTCGGTGCCGCGATTTTCCGTTTCGCCGACGACCGGCATCGGCGAATACTGCACGCCGTCTTCCTCGACGAGCTCGCGGTTCTGCACGACGCCGCGCGCGAACTCCATGAAGTGCTTCTTGCCGTCGCGGCGCACGGTCAAGCGCAGCCATTCCGACAGCGCGTTCACGCACGACACGCCCACGCCGTGCAGGCCGCCCGACACCTTGTAGCTGTTCTGGTCGAACTTGCCGCCCGCGTGCAACTCGGTCATCACGATTTCGGCGGCGCTACGCTTCGGATCGTGCTTGTCGTCGCGCTTCAGACCCGTGGGCACGCCGCGGCCGTTGTCGGTGACGGAAATCGAGTTGTCCGCGTGAATGACGACGTGAATGTCGTCGCAATATCCGGCGAGCGCTTCGTCGATGGAGTTGTCCAGCACTTCGAAAACGAGGTGATGCAGACCGGTGCCATCCGACGTATCGCCGATATACATGCCCGGCCGCTTGCGCACGGCCTCCAGACCCTCGAGGATCTGGATCGACGATGCGCCGTAGCTGTTGTCAGGCTTGTTGTCGGGTTGCGAATTTGTGTTTTCAGTCATGGATTTTTTCCGGTTCTGCGTCACTGCTTCGACACTGCTTCGATAACGCTGCGATTACTGCTCGAACTTTTCAAAACACCTTAAAAACGCCAAAGGGGCGCGCCGCCCCTTGGAGTGTTCTCGGTATTGCGTGCGTCAGATACGCATCGGCATCACCACATACTTGAATTCCTCGTTCTCGGGAATCGTGATGAGCGCGCTGGAATTGGCGTCGCCAAGGCTCACCTTGAGCGTGTCGACCTTCAGATTCGCGAGCACGTCGAGCAGATACGTGACGTTGAATCCGATATCGACGGAATCGCCCTGATAAGCGATTTCCAGTTCTTCCTGCGCCTCTTCCTGGTCCGCGTTCGTGGACATGATCTTGAGCTGGCCCGGCTCGACGAGGCAGCGCACGCCCTTGAACTTGTCGGACGTGAGAATCGCCGCGCGCTGCAGCGAGCGCTGCAACTCTTCGCGGCCGATCTCGAACGTGTTCTTGTGCGACTTCGGAATCACGCGCTGGAAGTCGGGGAACTTGCCCTCGACGAGCTTCGACACCAGTTCCACCTGACCGAAGCTGAACTTCACCTGCGTCGCGGCGATGTCGATCTTCAACGAGTCGTCGATGTCTTCGAGCAGGCGCTGCAACTCGAGAATCGTCTTGCGCGGAATGATGACTTCCTGACGCGGGAACGAACCTTCGATCTTCATCGACGAGAACGCGAGACGGTGGCCGTCGGTCGCGACCGCCATCAGCTGGTCGCCATCCACCACGAGCAGCATGCCGTTCAGGTAGTAGCGGATGTCCTGCTGGGCCATCGCGAAATAAACCATGCCGAGCAACTGGCGGAACGTCTTCTGCGGAACCGAAAGGCTCGCGCCGAAGTCAGTAGCCTGGTTGACCGTGGGAAATTCGTCGGCGGCGAGCGTCTGGAGCGCGAAGCGGCTCTTGCCCGAACGCACCGTGAGACGCTTGTCGGAGAGGTCGAGCACGACTTCGCCCGAAGGCATCGCGCGCAGAATGTCGAGCAGCTTGCGCGCTGCGACCGTCGTGGCGACCTGATCGCTGCCGACGCCGAAATCGGCGCGCGTCGTGATCTGGAGTTCGAGGTCGGTCGAGAGGAACGACACATCGGCGCCGTTCTTGGTGATGAGCAAATTCGCGAGGATCGGCAACGTATGGCGGCGTTCTACGATGCCGCTCACGGTTTGCAGCGGCCTTAGAAGATTATCTCGTTCGGTCTTGACCAGTTGCATAGAGTTCCTTCGTTGATGTGACGGCCTGTCCGCCGGTTTCGCCACCAGATTTGCCCGACGGACAACCTCGTAACACGCGTTGCCGGCCCCCCGCCGGTCACTCGCGAAAACTGCGCTCGAATGCCGCCCAGGCCACGGACGGCTAAACCTATATTGTGCCTCAAAACGGAACCGCTCCCTAAAAATGGGGACGTTTTCGTTAAAAAACAGGCCGCCGGGCGCAATAAATGACGCGTGCGTTCCTGGCAAAGCGTCGATCGGTCGCTTAGCCCTTCAGCGTCTGTTCGAGCACGTGCAGTTCGTGGTTCAACTGCGCATCGGTGCCGCGCTCGGCCGCGATCTTGCGCACCGCGTGGAGCACGGTCGTGTGATCGCGTCCGCCGAACAGTTCGCCGATCTCGGGCAGGCTCTTTTGCGTCAGTTCCTTCGCCAGATACATCGCGATCTGGCGCGGGCGCGCAATGTTAGCCGGCCTCTTTTTCGAATACATGTCGGCGACCTTGATGTTGTAGAAATCGGCCACCGTCTTCTGGATGTTCTCCACCGAGATCTGCCGGTTCTGCACCGTCAGCAGGTCTTTGAGCGCTTCCTTGGTCAGTTCGATCGTGATGTCGCGGCCATGGAACTTCGAATACGCGAGGATCTTGCGCAGCGCGCCTTCGAGCTCGCGCACGTTCGAGCGCAGATGCTTCGCGACGAAGAACGCGACGTCCTCCGACAGGCTCACGCCTTCCGACAGCGCCTTCCTCATCAGAATCGCGACGCGCATTTCCAGTTCGGGCGGCTCGATCGCGACCGTGAGACCGGAGTCGAAGCGCGAGATCAGGCGATCGTCGATGCCGGAGATTTCCTTCGGATACGTGTCGCTCGTGATGATGACCTGCGCCTTGTTCGCGACGAGCGCCTCGAACGCGTAGAAGAACTCTTCCTGCGTGCGCGACTTGCCGGAGAAGAACTGAATATCGTCGATGAGCAGCAGATCGAGCGAGTGGTAATAGCGCTTGAAGTCGTCGAACGCCTTGCGCTGGTACGCCTTCACGACATCGGACACGTATTGTTCAGCGTGGATGTAGCGGATGCGCGCGCCCGCCTTGTCCATCAGCAACTGATTGCCGATGGCGTGAATCAGGTGCGTCTTGCCGAGACCCACGCCGCCATACAGAAAGAGCGGGTTGTACGAAATGCCGGGGTTGTCCGCGACCTGAATGGCCGCCGCGCGCGCGAGCTGGTTCGCCTTACCGGTGACGAAGTTGTCGAACGTCAGCACCGGATTCAGCTTCGAGCGCTCGTAGGCGGAATCGTTTTCACCCGCGGCCGAAGGCGCGCCGCCCGGACGCCACGTGCGTCGGCCGGCAGCGGCTTCGTTGGCGTCGAGGCTCGGCAGGTCGAGATCGGCCTGATCTTCCTGCGTGGCTTGCGCCTGCTGTGCCGCTTCTGTGGCGAGCGCGTTGATGTGCGCGGTGGCGTTCGCATGCGCAACGACCGTCGGCGCCTGAGGCGCGGCCGCAGCCGGCGCCGGGGCGCGCGGCGCGACGGGCGCGCTCGCGGTACGTGGCGCGGCATTCGGTCCGCCGCCGATGGCGTTGCGCGCGGTCGCTTTCGGATCGAGGACGAATTGCACGTCGATGGGCGCGCTGAAGAAGTCGCGCGCCACATCGGCGATGCGGCCCGAGAACTGGCTCTTCACCCAGTCGAGCTTGAAGCGATTGGGAGCGGCGATGCGCAAGGTGTTCGCGCCGGCATCGAAGTCGACCGGGGTCAGCGGCTTGATCCACGTGACGTACTGCTGCGGCGTGAGTTCGCGCGCAAGCAGTGCGGAACAGTGTTCCCAGAAATCGTTCATCGAATGCGGTCGTTATGGTTTGCTCCGCACCTGCGGGCCGTGCTTGCCGAACGTTCGGACAAGTCCCGGCACGGCCGAGCAGGGATGCTCCGGAGGCTTACGCCGCAAGGGTTTGCGGGCGGACGGCGGGCCGAAGCAGCGGGCGGATATTTGGGAGTAAGGCGAGATTCTAACGCCAAACGAGGGTGGCGCGCGAGTTATCCACAGGGTCAAATCAGCACGTCGGACGCGGTGGAAATGCGCCGGAATACGCGTTCGGTGGCGCTAAACTATTGACGGTCAATAGGAAAACGGTTTAAATAGCGGGTTCCGCGAAAACAGAATTCCTGAACCTCCGGCCATCGCGCTTGCAGTGACCACACTGGAGCCTTAGCCCGCGCGGTCAATCAACTCAAGTGAGAGCACCATGAAACGTACTTACCAACCTTCCGTTACCCGTCGCAAGCGCACCCACGGCTTTCGCGTTCGCATGAAGACCGCTGGCGGCCGCAAGGTCATCAACGCTCGCCGCGCGAAGGGCCGCAAGCGCCTGGCCATCTAAGTCTGCCGAGTGTTCGCTCGCGGTTGGATGTCGCACTCGACGGCGAGCCGCTCACGCGCCGCACAGAAGTCTTGAGACAGGACATCGTTCAGTTGCCGGCGCAGGCCGCGTTCCCCAAGGCCGCAAGGCTGCTGAAAACGGATGAGTTCTCATCCGTTTTTCGTTTGCGCCCTTGGCGCCGTTCGCCGCATTTCGTTCTGTACGGCAAGCCGTCCGGAAAGGAAGCGCGGCTCGGGCTGGTGATCGGCAAGAAGCAGGCGCCGCGCGCCGTCACGCGCAATCTGATCAAACGGCTTGCGCGCGATGCGTTCCGGCTGCGTCGCACGCAGTTGGACGGATTCGACATTCTCGTGCGGCTGCACGCGAAGATCGACCGCAAGGCAATGCCGAGCGCGAGCTCCCCGCCGCTTCGGGCGCTCGTCGGCAGCGAGCTGGAAACTTTGTTCGACCGTGCCGTGCGCGAAGCCGCGCGCCGCAGGGCCGAAACCGTGGCGGCGCCGCCCGAGGCGCCCGCCGTCGACGAATCATCCGGCCCGTCAGGGTCATGAAGCGCGGATTGCGCAGACTCGCCTCCACGGCAAGTCCGGCGCGCGGCGCGAAGCTTATGCAAACGGCACTCATCGCGTTGTTGCGCTTCTACAAGGTTGCTGTGAGCCCTCTGCTCGGCAACCGGTGCCGCTTTTATCCTTCCTGTTCCGACTACGCGCGCGAGGCAATCCAGTATCATGGCGCCGCGCATGGCACGTATCTCGCCGTGAAGCGGCTTTGCCGCTGCCATCCTCTTTCGGCGGGCGGCGTCGATCTCGTGCCGCCTCCCAACGCACAAGAATCTGGCGCGGACGCCGCAAGCCCCGGGCAAGACAAGCTTTCAACACCAAACGGCGCTAAAGCGCTTTCCGATCGACACTGAGACAACGCATGGATATCAAACGCACCGTCCTATGGGTCATCTTCTTCGTGTCAGTTGTCCTGCTGTTCGACAACTGGCAACGCGACCATGGGCGCCCGTCGATGTTCTTCCCGAGCGCGACGCAACCGGCGAAGACCGCCAGCAACCCGGCACCGGGCTCGGCCGCATCCGGCGCGCAGCCGTCCGAACTGCCGAACGCGCCCGCGGGCACGGCCGCTCCCGGATCGACGACGCCGCCCGCCACGGCGCAATCGCAGCTCGTCAAGTTCACGACGGACGTGTATTCCGGTGAAATCGACACGCGCGGCGGCACACTCTCGAAGCTTTCGCTGGTCAAGGAAGGCGACGGCAAGCAGCCGGACCTTTACATCACGCTGTTCGATCACACCGCGAACCACACGTATCTCGCGCGCACGGGCCTGCTCGGCGGCGATTTCCCGAATCACAACGACATCTTCACGCCCGTTCCCGGCCAGACTTCGCTGACGGGCGACGAAAAGACGCTGAAGATCGCGTTCGAATCGCCCGCGAAGGGTGGCGTGAAGGTCATCAAGACCTACACGTTCACGCGCGGCAGCTATGTGATCAACGTCGATACGAAGATCGAGAACGTCGGCACCGCGCCGGTCACGCCGAAGCTCTACATGGAGCTCGTGCGCGACAACACGCCGGTCGAGACGCCGCGCTTCTCGCATACCTTCATCGGGCCGGCGGTCTACACGGATCAGAAGCACTTCCAGAAGATCGACTTCTCCGACATCGACAAGAACAAGGCAACGTTCGAGACCTCGTCGGATAACGGCTGGATCGCGATGGTGCAGCACTATTTCGCGTCCGCGTGGATTCCGCAGCAAGGCGTGAAGCGCGACATCTACGTGCAGAAGATCGACCCGGACCTGTACCGCGTCGGCGTGACGATGCCCGCGCAGACCATCGCGCCGGGACAGACCGTGAACGTCGATGCGCGTCTCTTCGCCGGTCCGGAAGAAGAGCGCATGCTCGAAGGCATCGCGCCGGGTCTGGAGCTGGTGAAGGATTACGGCATGGTGACGATCATCGCCAAACCGCTCTTCTGGCTGCTCGAGAAGATTCACAGCTATGTCGGCAACTGGGGCTGGGCGATCGTGCTGCTCACGCTGCTCATCAAGGCCGTGTTCTTCCCGCTGTCGGCGGCGAGCTACAAGTCGATGGCGCGCATGAAGGAAATCACGCCGCGCATGCAGCAGATCCGCGAGCGCTTCAAGAGCGATCCGCAGAAGATGAACGCCGAACTGATGTCGCTGTACAAGACCGAGAAGGTCAATCCGTTCGGCGGCTGTCTGCCGGTCGTCGTGCAGATTCCGGTGTTCATCTCGCTGTACTGGGTGCTGCTGTCGTCGGTGGAAATGCGCGGCGCGCCGTGGATCGGCTGGATTCACGATCTGTCGCAGCAAGACCCGTATTTCATCCTGCCGGTGCTGATGGCCGTCTCGATGTTCCTGCAGACGAAGCTGAACCCCACGCCGCCGGACCCCGTTCAGGCCAAGATGATGATGTTCATGCCGATCGCGTTCTCGGTCATGTTCTTCTTCTTCCCGGCCGGTCTCGTGCTGTACTACGTGGTGAACAACGTGCTGTCGATCGCGCAGCAGTACTACATCACGCGCATGATGGGAAAGAGTAAGAAGGCGGCGTAAGCGCTGCGTCTGCCTCTGATGCGAAAACGCCCGGCTCTGGCCGGGCGTTTTGTTTTGGTGGAGTGGGAATTTACCGCTTCATCGATCCGTAGAACTGCTCGACGAGCTCCTCGAGCAAGTATCGATGATGCGGCGACAGCGCTTCGATCTTCGTCGCCAGTTCGAGCGTCTCCTCGGACGCGGGATATTGCTCGTCGCGCGCAAGCGGCTTCGGCGTGACCTGCGGATTGCCGCTCGGCGGCGGCCCGTAGTGCAGCCAGTGCTGGTCGACCTTGAACCAGTCGGCGAGCGTCTTCAGCTTGTCGGCGGTCGGGATCGAACGCGCGGTGAGCCACTTGTGCGCCGTCTGCGGCGAAACGGACTCGCCTTGATAGCGCAGGTTGAAGTGCAATGCGAGATCAGTCGCTCCGCGCATCTTTTCGGGTGCGCGGGTCATCGAGAATTTGAGCCGCTCGGAGAAATCGGCCTTTTCTTGTGGTGTAGGCATGGGCTGGATTGTGCGAGGCAATCGCTGCTTACCAGTCAACCAATTGCGCTACTTTTGGCGCGAGGCTGCGCCTCTTTATCTTGATTAAGTGTTGTTGTTGATTGCCGTTTGGCAGCGAGCTTGCATCATATCGCCAATCGCTGCGCGGCTTGCGTTCTTCAATGCACGAAGTTTCGCTTTCCGTTTCGTTGGGATCCTCTATCTCAAAAAAGATAATTCATACGGGACGCTTCCGACAGCGCTGGACAAAGGGAATCAGACGCCGCGATACAATGCCCGCACTTTGAAACCATCACATTGCGCATCGACATGCTGAGCAACGACACCGATCCAATCGTCGCAATCGCCACCGCACCGGGGCGTGGCGGGATCGGCGTCGTGCGGCTGTCGTTCGGTCGCGCAGGCGAGGCCGCCGCGCAAAAGGCGATGCACGCGTTGTGCGGCCAGGCGCTCGCGCCGCGTCATGCGAGCTACGTGCCGTTTAGCGACGGCAACGGCGAAGCGCTCGACCGCGGCATCGCGCTCTATTTCCCCGCGCCCAACTCCTACACCGGCGAGCATGTGCTGGAGTTGCAAGGACACGGCGGCCCGATCGTGCTGCAACTCGTCCTGCAACGGGCGATCGAAGCCGGCCGCGATTTCGGCCTGCGGCTCGCCGAGCCGGGTGAATTCACGCGACGCGCGTTTCTCAACGACAAGCTCGATCTGGCGCAGGCGGAGGCCGTCGCCGATCTGATCGAAGCGAGCACCGAAGCCGCCGCGCGCTCGGCCGGGCGTTCGCTGGAAGGCGCGTTCTCGCGCGAGATCCATGCGCTGGTCGAAGACGTGATTACGCTGCGCATGCTCGTCGAAGCGACGCTGGATTTTCCCGAGGAAGAGATCGACTTTCTCGAAGCCGCGGACGCGCGCGGGAAGCTCGCGCGCATCCGCGAGCGGCTCGACACGGTTCTCGCCGACGCGCGTCAGGGCGCGCTTTTGCGCGAGGGTTTGTCGGTCGTGCTCGCGGGCCAGCCGAACGTGGGCAAGTCGTCGCTGCTGAATGCGCTCGCGGGCGCGGAACTGGCGATCGTCACGCCGATTGCCGGAACGACGCGCGACAAGGTCGCGCAGACGATTCAGGTCGAAGGCATTCCGCTGCACATCATCGACACGGCGGGGCTGCGCGAGACGCAGGACGAGGTGGAGCGCATTGGCATCGAGCGCACGTGGGGCGAAATCGAGCGCGCTGATGTCGTGCTGCATCTGCTCGATGCGCGCGAAGGCGTGACGCCGGAAGATCAGGCCATCGCGGCGCGCTTTCCGGCTGGCGTGCCCGTCGTGCGAGTGATGAACAAGACAGACCTCGCGGGCGCGCCGTCATCTGTGCGCGATGCGGAAGGTCACGCGCGCGAAGTCAATCTGTCGGCGAAAACCGGCGATGGCATTTCGCTGCTGCGCGACGAGCTGCTGAAGATCGCGGGCTGGCAAGCGGGCGCAGAGAGCGTGTATCTCGCCCGCGAGCGTCATCTGATCGCGCTGCGCGAGGCGCGGGAACATCTCGCGCTCGCCGCCGGACATGCCGATCAACAGTCGCAAGTGCTCGATCTTTTCGCGGAAGAACTGCGGCTCGCGCAAGACGATCTCAACGCGATCACGGGCGAATTCACTTCCGATGACTTGCTCGGCGTGATTTTCAGCCGCTTCTGCATCGGAAAGTAGACGTCCAAATAACTACGCGCCCGCCGGTTTGCCGAGCTCGCGCAATTCCACGCTGAGCTTTTCGCTTTCTTCCGGCCGTCCGTGAAACGCGGCAGGCGTGTTCTGGAACATCTCGATCCGGTACACGCCATCGCAAAGCGACAGCACCATCGTCTGAACCGCGTTCAGACTCGGCTCGAGCGCCGTCGCGCCGCGCGGCCACATGCCCGCGACGGCACGCAGCAGCAACGTCTGCCCGTTCGCCATGCGCCTCACCTCGCGCACCTTCGCGACGAAACGCGGCGTCGGATGCTGGGCGAAAATCGGCTGAAGATGCGCCTCGATGCAGGCGCGCCCGTCGATGGCGCTGCCGTCGAAACCGACAAGACTGCCGCGCTCCGTGAAGCGCGCCGCCATCGCGGCCGCGTCCTGCCTGTTCCAGTCGTCGAGCAGGCCGAAATACACGCGCCGCGCGCTTGCGGTCCAATCGTCCGGCTGACTCATGCTGCTTTTTTCCATGCCGCGGCGAAAATGCCCGCGCCCATCAGGAGCGCGCCGCCGGTGCGGTTCACCGCGCGCTGCACGGAAGCCTTGCGGATCGCCTTGCGCGCGCCGGACGCGAGCAGCGCGTAGGCGAACGCGTTGGCGGCCGCCAGTCCGACGAAGGTTGCTTCGAGAATCGCGATCTGCGACACGCTCGCCGCGTGGGGATCGACGAATTGCGGCACGAACGCGACGAAGAAAATGATGCTCTTCGGGTTCAACGTCGTGACGGCGTACGCGTGGGCCATGATTCGGCTCGTGCGCAGTTCGCCGGTAGTCTGGACCGCGTCCGTATCGACCACCGGCGCGCGCCAAAGCTTGATGCCGAGGTACACGAGATACGCCGCGCCGATCCACTTCACGACCATGAACAATTCAGCCGATGCCGCCAGCACCACGCCGAGGCCGAGCATCGATGCGGTCATCGCGGTAAGGTCGCCGAGCGCGACGCCGATGGTCGTCGCGAATGCGTACTTGCGGCCGTGGCCGAGCGCGTAGGACACGACGAGCAGCACGGTCGGGCCGGGAATCGCGACGAGGATCGCCGACGCGATCGCGAACGGCAGCCATTGGGCAAGGGTCATGCTTGATCTCCAGAGTTCGATGCGTCGATTTATCCATGAACGCCGAACGCTTGCAATAGGCCGATTGGCCATCTTGACGCGCGCAGAGCGCATCGGTCGTTATGTGTTGGATCAGTCTCACGGGCGTCTAATGCAACGCACCACGCGCGCGCGGGAGGCAAATTGTCGCAGTCCTTCCGGCATACGAGCGAGCTTTCATTTCTTTTCGCGCTTCGTTTTCGCGATTTTTAACTGGATTTCAATCGCCGCTTCACTTGAAAAGCGCCTGCGACATTCTGACGTGTTGCGGTCGCACATAACATATGCTTGCAAGTTTGCCTCGCTCAACTAGCATGAGTTTTGCGGTCAGCCGCTTTTAAATACATAGCTAATTTCGAAACGGTTTCGTTTGGAGGCCATACATGAAAAGACGCGTCGGTATTCTCTTCGCGATGATGGGTTTGTTTGCAACCGTTTCCGCAGCGCAAGCCCAGGACGGCGTTATTCAGCCTCAGCAGACGTTCACTTTCAGGCCAAACTCGTATGGCTGCTTATCCAAGGACAAGTTCGATTCGGCCGATCAACACGCGAAAGCCGGCGAGCATCAGAAGATGCAGCAGTTCTTCGAGGGTTTCGAATGCATTTCGACTCCGGTCGATTCGCATTTTCGCGTGATTCGCGTGGTGGGCCATGACATCGAATTCGTCAACGCCTCAAATAGCGACACGCAAGGTATGTGGACCGCGGATCGTTTCATCGATCAATAAGCGGTTTCTCGCAAAATATCCAGCCGACAATCCGGCGCGATTATTGAATTGCGCCGGAAGCGGGATTTATCCGTGAATTAATCGTCGGCAACAGGCCATCGATCCATTCCGCCGCGATCGAAGCACGATCGTGCGCGTCGGCGTCTTCCAAATTTCCTTCGATTCCCCGCACAATGTCGGTTTCGCGCGCAAACGCTCGCGCCATCTCGACAATTCTTTTCCGCTGGCCGAAAGACCGGCGTCCGATGCTGAATGGCTCTAAAATCCACGATCTACAAGGCAGACCTGCAAATTGCCGACATGGATCGCCACTACTACGGCGATCATTCCCTGACCATTGCGCGCCATCCCTCGGAGACGGACGAACGGATGATGGTGCGCGTCGCCGCGTTCGGCATGTTCGCCGACGAGCGTCTCGAATTCTGCAAAGGCTTGTCCGACACGGATGAGCCCGATCTGTGGCAAAAGGATCTCACCGGGCAGATCCAGACGTGGATCGAAGTCGGCCAGCCGGACGAACGGCGCATCTCGAAGGCGAGTGGCCGCTCGGAGCGCGTGATCGTGATCGCGTATGCGGGAAAGACCGCGGATATCTGGTGGAACGGCGTGAAGGGCAAGGTCGAACGGTTGCAGAACGTGACGGTCTGGTCGCTCGCGGATGGCATCGCAGAAGCGCTCGGCAAGCTGGCCGAACGGACGATGCGTTTGCAGATGATGGTGCAGGACGGCGACGTCACGCTAGGCAGCGAGACTGCCGACGCCGTCGCGATCCGCTGGAACGTTCTGAAGGACGGCGCGGCCTGAACATCAGACGTCGGGCCGACCTTTGAACTCGATCATGTTGCCTTCCGGATCGAAGAAATAGAGCGACGGGCCGAAGCCTTTGGCGCCGTATCGTCGCGCCTCTTCACCGATGCGCGCGCCATGCTTTTCGAGATGCGCGCGTAACGTGTCGGCATCGAACGGTTCGACGCGCACGCACAGATGATCCATATTGCGACCCGCGCCGGGCTGACCGCTCTCCGGCCGATCGATTTTCGCGCCGACTGCCAGCAGATCGATCAGCGAACGGCCCGCGCGCATCTGCACGAGGCCGATATCGCGCTGCTCCTTCTCGACGGGACAACCTAATACGACGCGATAGAAGTCCACCATGCGGTCGAGATCGGCGCAGCGGATGACGACGTGGTCGATTTCGCGGATTTCGAAGTGCATGCGGGCCTCGCATGTTTTGTATGGCGATCAGTTTAGCCGGTTGGGGAAGTGCAGATGGGTGCAGAAATGGGAAAGGGCCTGGGGTTTAAGCCAGGCCCTCTGGATTCGTGGTGGAGAGGAGGAGGATCGAACTCCCGACCTTCGCATTGCGAATACGAACAACTTGATGTTCCTTGAGATGGATCCAGATTGATTTAATTCCGTAAAGTATTGTATTTAAACGATTTTTAGTTACCCACTCTTCCGTTGATGTTGATCGAAATACCTTCATTGCCGCATAATTTGGTTACATGGCGGTTACATGGCGGTTACATGGCATCGCCGGCTTACGAGCGAGGAGGCTAGATGGCGAAGGTAAATTTCACGGCGGCGCGGGTTGAAGCACATCGCTGCGAACAGGGTAAATCGCAGTCTTTTCTCTGGGACAGCAAGACTCCCGGACTTGGCTTGAGAGCCACGACTGGGGGAGCGAAGTCTTACATTTTCCAGGGGAAGATCCATGGCTCGACCGTGCGAATTACGATCGGAGATCCGCGGAGCTGGACGATCGACCAGGCTCAGGAGCGGGCGCGTAGTCTCCAGACTCTTATTGATAGCGGCGTTGATCCGCGCGAACAAGAAGCGGAGCAGAAGGCCGCACACGAAGCCCGGCAGGCAGCGAAGCGCCGTCAGGACGTAACCGTCGGCGAAGCGTGGGAGCACTACTTGGAGCATTTGCGAACAAAGATCTCGCCCAAAACGAAAAAACCTCGTTCCGAGAGATACATCCTGGACCACGTCAACCTTTCGTCGCCAGGCGGAGGTATTGCAAAACGCGGGGGCAAAGAGAAAGTTCGTGGGCCATTGGCTCCGCTCATGCCGCTCAAATTGACCGAGATAACGGCAGCAACTATGTCCCAGTGGCTTGAGGGAGAAATACCTCGTGGGTCAACAAATGCCGGGCATGCATTCGGTCTCTTCAAAGCGTTCATTCGGTGGTGCGACGCCCACGAGACGTACTCAGGCATTATTTCGCACGACGCCTATGCTTCGCCAAAGGTCAAAGGCATTCTCCCTCGCAGCACCGCGAAGGACGACTGCCTCCAGCGCGAGCAGCTGTCTGTTTGGTTTAGCGCAGTACGTGCCATCGCAAATCCGGTCATTAGCGCATACCTACAAGGTCTTCTGATCACAGGAGCCCGTCGGGAAGAGCTAGCCGCGTTGCGCTGGGAGGACGTCGACTTCCGGTGGAGAAGCCTGACAATGAACGATAAGATCGAAGGTACCGGCGGTCGGACTATTCCGCTCACTCCTTACTTAGCGAGTCTATTGTCGAACCTTCAACGACTAAACGAAATACCTCCTGTCACGGGGCGGCACTATGGAGCCATTCTGAGGGCGGCGTAAAGGCGCCACCTGATGGGCGGCGTAATGGCGCCACCCTAAGTGCGGCGTATTGGAGCCACTCGAGGGGCGGCGCATAGGAGCCAGCAGCATCGGGGCGAGAACGCGATTCGAACTTTCCAAGTCGGTACTCTCCGTTCTATTTGAGCGGGGCGTCCATGGCCAATCGGAGGTTCGAATTGTTCGAGTACCGCCAAGTCCTTGTCCGCATGCGGCAGGGCGATTCCGACCGCGACATCGCGCGCGGCGGCTTGATGGGACGCAAGAAGTTGACGACCGTGCGCCGGGAAGCCGAGGGGCTCGGATGGCTGGATCCGACACAGCCGTTGCCGGATGACGCCACGATCGCTGGCGTTTTCGGTCGCTCGCCGCACTTGCCGCACACCTGCGTGTCGACGGCAGAGCCGTTCCGTGAACAGATCCGCGACTGGTCGGCTGCGGGCGTCCAGGGCACCACCATCCACGCCGCCCTTCAACGCAATCACGGCTACACGGGCAGCTATGACGCCGTGAAGCGCATGCTGCGTCGTCTGGGTGCCGAGCGCAAGCCGGGGACCACGACGACGATCCTAGAGTTTCCTCCGTCGGACGCGGCGCAAGTCGACTTCGGCGCCGGCCCAGTGCTCACACATGAATCCGGCCTTCCGCTCAAGACGTGGATCTTTGTGATGACGCTTTGCTGGTCGCGTCACCAGTACGCCGAGATCGTGCTCGACCAGACGGTAGAGACGTGGCTGGCCTGCCATCGGCGCGCCTTCGAATGGTTCGGCGGCTGTCCCGGCCGGATCATCATCGATAACGCGAAGTGCGCGATCGTCAAGGCGTGCCGATATGAGCCTGCAGTCCAGCGATCCTATGCCGCGCTTGCTGAGGGATATGGATTCCGGATCGACGCATGTCCGCCGCACGACCCTGCTAAAAAAGGAATTGTTGAATCTGGAGTCAAATACGTAAAAAAATCCTTCGTACCGCTACGCGAGTTCAGGGATCTGGCCGATGCGAACCGGCAATTGCGCGACTGGGTCACGCAGCAGGCCGGCACCCGCGTGCACGGCACGACCCGCGACCTCCCGCTTGCGCGCTTTGCCATCGAACGCCCGCTGCTTGCACGCCTGCCTGACGTGCCGCCGGTGCTGGCCGTGTGGAGCGAGGTCAAGGTGCATACGGACGGCCACATCGTCTACAAGAACGCGCTGTACTCGGTGCCGTTCACGCTTGTTGGCAAGCAGCTGTGGTTGAAGGTCACCGATACCGTGGTACAGGTGTTCCACCGGCATGAACTCGTTGCGACGCATCCGCGACTACGCAAGCCTGGTGATCGGCATACGGTGCGGGATCACCAGCCGCCCGAGGCGCAGGCGTGGCTTGAGCGCGATCCGCAGTGGTGTCTGGCCCAAGCTAGAGAGATTGGGCCAGCCTGCCTTGCAGTGATCCTCGCGATGTTCAACGACAAGGTGCTCGTGAACCTGCGCGGCGCGCAGGGTCTCGTCCGTCTACGCGAGAAGTACGGCGACGCGCGCCTGAACGCCGCCTGCGAGCGCGCACTCACGTTCTCCAGCCCGAAGTATCGCACCGTTAAGGTCATTCTCGACAAGGGACTGGACGGCCAGCCAGCAGCGACGGCACAGGCGACGGAACCGGCCGACACCTACGTGAACGGTGGCCGCTTCGGCCGCGATCTCCAGTCCTTTCTACTGCATTGAACGCCATGAATCCAAGTCCCGAACTGAATATCATCCTCAGGCAGTTGCGACTGTCTGGCATCCTGGACTCCCTCGAACAGCGCAATCGGGAGGCCATCGATGGGCAAATCGCCTACACCGAGTTTCTTGCCATGCTGCTGCATGACGAAGTCGCACGACGTGCGCAGAAGAAGCTCGGCGCGCGTCTTGCCCGCGCCGGCTTTGCGATGGGCAAGACGCTCGAGACCTTCGACTTCGACCGACTGCCTAAACTAAACCGTTCGCACCTTCACGACCTTGCGACGGGCCGATACATCGACGAGAAGGTCTGCGTTCTGATGGTCGGCCAGACAGGCGTCGGCAAGTCGCATTTAGCGCAGGCGCTCGGGCACTGTGCCGCGCGCCAAGGTCGCGATGTGCTGTTTATCAACCAGACCGATCTGCTCAAGAAGCTGCATGCGGCGCGCGCCACGGATCTATACGAACGTAAGTTTCAGCAGTTCGTGCGTGTGCCACTGCTGATCGTTGACGACTTTGCGCTCAAGCCGCTTCGTGCACCCCACGATGAGGACTTTCACGACCTGATCGCTGCAAGGTACGAGCGCGCAGCCTCGATCTTGACTTCCAATTTGGACTTCAGCGAATGGGGCGACGCCTTCCCCGACAACCGCGTTCTTGGAGCTGCAACGCTCGATCGCCTGCGCCACGGCGCCTATCGTGTCGTCATCGAGGGCGAGAGCTTCCGCAAGCCCAAACCGATGCCCGACAACGGCGAAAATGCGGTTGCCAAAAACGGCAAAAAACCGCAATCTTGAAACCGTTCGAATCCGCGTTTTACCCCGCTTCTGCTGGCGCCATTACGCCGCCCATCCCCGGCGCCATTACGCCGCCCCGTGACACCTCCCAACAAGCGCCAGGTTGCGCGTCTTGCACAAAAAGGCGAGCAGTGGGGGCCGTCCGAGTGGGTCTTCGCTAGCAAGACATCTTCGGATGGGAAGATTGCAGAACCGCGTCATGCGCATAACCGCGCATTGACGCCGACAGGTTTGCCACACCTGTCGCTCCACGGCCTGCGCCGATCGTTCGGCACGCTGTCAGAGTGGGTCGAGGTTCCTGTCGGCGTTGTTGCACAAATTCAAGGGCACAAGCCGTCCGCGATCGCCGAAAAGCACTATCGACGTCGCCCCCTTGATCTGCTGCGGATGTGGCATGACAAGATCGAAACGTGGATGCTTGAGCAAGCGCAGATCGAGTCTGAGCCGAGAAATCGAAGCAACACAGATTAGCCAGCCCACCCACGGCTTGCGGTAGCTCCAACGTTAACGCGACGACGGATGGTATCGAAGTCGTTCAAAACGTCATTGCTCATTCATGCTACGTACCGTTGGTTTGAACTCCACCCGTTGCAGCTTGCAGAAGACGGATTCACACGGCCCCTTCGGGTCATGCGGAAGCAAAAGGACGCCGCATTGGCTCGCTCGATCTTCCAAGATGAAGAAGGGAGGATCGAACTCCCGACCGCAATATACCGACGGTTCGCCGCGCCGGGAACACAGAGTTGCCCCCAAAAATGCCCCCAACTTCGACTCGCTAGAAAGGCCTTCGCGGATAGGCGTGATGCACGCAAAAACTATGCCTCTCGACCTATCCAACGGAGAATCAATCAAGCTTGTCGTTCAGGCCCAGTTCCCGCAGTGCAGTCCTTACTTCCTCAATTTGCTGCTGAGACACGCCTCCGCTAGGTTCGACCTTCACCTCTAGCCTCAACGATAACCCTCCACTAGTAGCGAACTTCGCAAGGACCCGCGTGTAGAAGTTCATCCATTTTTGCGCCGGAATATCACCAGACCAAGTAAAGCGTGTCGCGGCGGGCTGAGAAGCAGGCGGCAGGACAATTTCTGATCCCTGCTGCGGAGTCGGTGGATCAGATGGTGCATGGTCTCCGCTTGTGGATTTCGTCTCCGATGGCGACGGCGCAGACTCCTCCTTCCCCTGCAGCGCTTTCGAGTAATCGATGGCAGCTTCTCTCCCGACTACATACGTCTCGTCGGAGATTTCAATATCATCTACAGACAGCGACCTCTCAAATATAAAGGGCTGATATTTTCCCTCGGGCGCCTTGCCTACATAGGCGAGTAACCCTGCCTCTACACCGCGGGATATCGTCTCCTTGATAGTGTCAGCATTGATCAGACGAGGAAACACCGGAGAGGCATAGAACATGTCCCTTATCGAGCGCGTGCTCCACTCCCTGAAGGCTGGCGACCAGTTGCGCACCAAGAAATTTGGACTGATTCCTGACTGAATTTCGTCCGCCTGCTTTAGGTGGTTCAACACAAGCTGAACAAGCGTCTCAGCAGCACTGCTGTGTACAAGTCCCAAGTCTAGCTGACGCAGTGTGTTGTCCTTTCCCAAGAACACAACGTTCTTGTAAGTACGCCAAACAGATTCGCGCAAATCACGCTGTGCTTTGCGAACATTATCGGCGAGCTGCCCCCTCTGACCTTCATCAATGTTGATAGTGGGAAGCTCCTCGCTGATTTCCTCCCAAGCAAGAAGACGTTTTGCGTCGTCATTTAGCTGAGAAGTGGACTGCGCGACAGAGAACAGCAGCGCGCTCTTGAATGTCCGCCCGGCTGTGCCGCTTTCGTTTACCAGTCCCTCGATAAACGATCGCGTCGGCTTCTCGTCCTCAAGTGTTCGCTCGGGCCCAACGACGACCAATGTAAGCACGGGCCGGTCCGGTATTTGATTGCTTCTCTCAGGAAAAAAGACCCGCTCCACCAACGCTGTGCCAGAGAACACACGCTGGACCTCGTTGCGCACGCGCTCCGCAATTAGGTCGGCCCTGATGTTAGCGCGCCTATCAGCGTATCTTTTGTTGAGATTTTCTTTGAAGCTAAAGTGATACCTGTTCCGTTCGACGGTTAGGTAGTAGCACGCATCTGCGAGCGTCTCCAACGCAGTCTCAATGTTGCCAATGTCCATTCCGGGCTCAGCCACGTCAAGTCGAACCTCCGGAACAGATGCTTCAGCTTTGGAAATACCCCCATTTGACTCGAAGAAAATGGCCGTCGCGACCTTGCGGTGAAGACGCCACTTCTTAAACTCCTCTGTAGAGTCGTTATCCAATCGGACTGCATGGCTATCCTTCTTCCCAGCGATGTCCGTACCGACCGCAGCTTCGAGGCGATGCTCGCCAAGCTGCTCAAAAAGAGCGGCTCGGAACTGAGAATCATCAAGAGGAGCAGAGCCAAGACCAATCAATGCGTCGCGATGCGCACCCCTGAAGCCTGCCTGGTATGCCTTTGCCACCCACAATGCGAGCAAACGAAGGACGCCGCGAGTCTGCTGGAAGCGAGGAAGTGCTTGCCACTTGCGCTCGAATACAGACAGGACTGTAGGATGAAATGGATAGGTTGCAGCGTAGGCCTCCCTTGACGCGTCAGCCGGGAACCAGTCCGGGACCTGATGCTTATGGTCACGAACCCAATCACCGAATTCATTGCACGTCGCGTAGGCATCGCGATTAAGCAGGACGCGCCCATCTGGGCTGAGCTGTGCTTCATCCCATTCAAATAGGCGACGGCGAATAATCTCCGAAGTCTCAGACTCAGCAGACATCATCACTGCCTTGCCCACTCGATCAAGGAGTTTCTTCAGACGGTCATAGTCAGAGAAATCCTCCGCGGTCATCTCGAGCTCAGAAGCAGGAATTGAGACCGCTAGGACGGCATTGTCTCGGCCACGCATCTCCTCCGATAAATTCTGAAGAAAATTGTAAAGTTGTGCCGCGAGGCCACTTCTGCGACTGCGACTGACGAAGTTCATCAACTCGTCCATCACGATAAGAACGGGCTGATTTTGCGGAAGGAATTTTCGGATGACATCCCCCCCTGGAGCAATGCCCTGCGCTTCATGTTCGCTGACAATCGCTAGGGCATCCGCACCGCCTAGTTGGTACGCCAGCTCGCCCCAAGGCGTCCTGCGCAAAGGTGTACCATCATCCCCTCCGCGCCCGCTGATAGGATCAAATTCCGTACCAACGAAGACAGCGACCTTTGCCTCAGGCACGGACCTAACCCCAGCTAATTCCGTCAGACGGCGCACACCTTGCCACTCCAGCGCCGCCTGTCCGTTGCGCGCAAGATGGTAAAGCAGCAAGAGCGAATGGGTTTTGCCGCCACCAAACTGCGTCGTCATGTTGAAGACAGCCGAAGTCTCCGTCTTGATGCCGGAAAGCCGGCGCAGGACTTCAGCTGCCAAGCCAGTAAGACTTTTGGTCAGGTAAGTGCGTTCAAAAAAGCGCGCGGGGTTCTGGTACACGTCAGGTGCACGCTTGTCGCGGACTTGATCCAGGTGAACCGCGAACTCAGACGCGTCTAGCGGACGATCTTCCCGCAGGTCCTCCCTAGGCGTGACCACCTTGTACCAAGGCTTGATTGCCATTTAATTCACCTCAATCAGTTGTTCGCAGCTCGACGGCGCGGAATCCGGAATAAAAGGACGTTCTGTGGAACACTTGTTCTGCAAGCCAAATTCGTTTGTGTCAGAAGCCAAGTCCCTTTTTGCGTGCCAACACGCCGTCCACCCATCGCTTTTCTTCTGTGCCGTCCGGATAAAGAGCGGACATCGCCTGACCAAGTGCCCAGAACTCTGGGGAATGGCCAACCCGCATTTCAACGATAAAGCGACGAAGCGCATCTGAGCGCCCCGAACCAAAGAGAATCATCGCTTGATGAAGCTTATTTAGTGCGGTGGAGCCCGGTTCCCCTAGTCCGTCTGGCAGATCAACGTCGCCCATCACCTCCTCAATACCAAAGAGGCCCAGTTGCTTCGACTTTGCCTTGGGACGTTGCTCCAGTGAGGACTTACCAAAAAGTCCTACGGCGCGTTCGGAAACGGAGAGAAGCCGTGCCTTGTCACCCTTTACCTCAACGAGGTCAGTCATCCCGTCAAGGTCCACCCCGAGGCCTTGCGCAAGCTTACGTGCGGCGTCAAACGGGAGCCCGAAGCCCTTTGAAGAGACCTTGATCGACACGGCATCACCATCGACGCTATCCAACTCGTCGTAGTCCTCGTCGCCCTGCTCACCGGACTCCGCTACGTCCGAGCTCGCGCCAGATGTCGTTGCGCCGGCAGCCACAGTCCATAGCCACACTGCCGTAAGTCTGGCGTCGGGCTCTAATGCGCCCGAGTCGGCCCCTTTAAAAATCAATTCGAGGGCTTCGCGCGATACGGTTGACCAGATTAGCTCCAAAAACTCCGATAGTGCGACCACGTCACCATTTGCTTTTTCGACACGCTCATAGCGCGAAAAAAGTTCGAGAGCGGGACCTAAGCACGCGAAGATAGCATCCGCCCCAACGATGCCTTCCTTTGCAAGACGCGGCATCCAAGCATGAATCCGTTTGGGCAAAGCGCCAGTAATTTCTCGCCACTCACCTACTACATATTCAGGAGTGTGCTGCCTCGGTCTACACACGAGGTGAATCGACGATGAAAGTGCGCGCTGCCGATTTGCGAGCATTCGGCCAGCCTTCTCGGTATCAATGGGCCATGACGCGGTTATGACCCAGTCTGCGTCCAGCAATGAACGCAAAAGAGCCTCCCATCCGTCAGTTGACGCGTGCGCGAACACGACGATACCGATACCGTTCTCGACCAGTTCTTGCCGGGCCACCTTCAGGCTGGCAGTGATCTTCTCTTGAAAATGTTCGCGCGTCTTCTGGATAGCCTTGGCACCCGAGTGAGGAAGATTCTGAATCGCCTCGTCCTTCTTGGGTGTCGCTGACTCTGTGAGCAGTGCAGGGTATAAATCAAATAACGATCGCTTCAGCCAAACATAGTAGAAGTCGGACAATTCCGCATATGGAATTGCAAAATAATAAGGGGGATCACAGGCTAATACGTTAACCGAATTGTTCGGAAGGATCTGGGAATCCGCTGAGCGTTGATAGACATTTCCAGATGGAATGTTCGAAATCGCAAGATTGTCGACAACCGCTTGCATTCGGGCGAACTGATACTCCAAGCCGCCAACAAGCTTCGACATAATTGGAGATGCCTCAGCGTAATTGGCTCGCATTGGAATTGACGAGCTCTGAATGAATACGGAAATCAGGCCGTCTGACAAGTATGTCGACACCGACGAGTTGTACTGAGCAAGATTGCTTACGGCGAGTGCAAGCAACGTTGTAACCGCACGCTTAAGGTCAAGTTCGTCGGAAAGATTTTCGCTAGCAGAGTAGTCTTTCACCAGACCATTTAGCGTCGAAAGTGCCAGCAATTGCCGCGCATTAAAGAGATCTTTCCATTGCCGGAAGCCATATTGCAATACGTTCAGTCGACGCGGCTCTGCCTCGCTCAGGTATTCAGTTGGAACCAAGGTCGCTTCACCATATTGGTCGATCCGTTTGGTCAATAGCATCGCGGCGTGTTCAAACGCGCGCTGGTCTTCCTCGGTCGGGTCGCGATAGAACTTAGCATCGCTCGACCTCTCGACAACCGCATAGAGTTGCGCACCAAGCTCGCCGTTCCGAGCACGCGAGCGATAAGTCTCGGGCTTCATGGTGAAGGTACAGCGTGGACAGGTGATCGAACCTGTACGGACCGTTCCCTTGCCACCACTTCCTGGCTTTCCCTGACGCACATAGGTGCGGATAGTTGCGCCCGAAACGTCTAAAGACACATAGACACCCTTGCGCTTCGCAATGGCCAAATCCGTCAACAAAGGAATTACCGCCCCGCAGCCGGGACCGGCGCAAGTCAACGTTCGCGCCCACAAATAGGCGACGACCTCCCGCGTACTGTCTGACGCGGGGTAGAACTCTCGCAAGCTTCTCTTGGCCTCGCGCAGAAGACTCTCGGAGGCCTTCTTAAATTCTTGTGCCAGACGATCTCCATATTGCGGAATATCGTGAAGCGTCGACTGATTTAGAAGAACCGGCAGGGGATTCAGGTCGCTCGCAATGGAGCTCGCTCCGAGCCGTGCCGCTTCCAGCGGTATCGCCCCGCCACCGGCAAACGGATCGACTACAACAGGAGTGGAGCCCCTCTCATTGCCAAGGGCCACGTGTGCTTCGCTCACGATTTCTCGAATGAACGACAAGATTCGCGGATCTCTGCCAGCGTCGAAATCACAGAAGTCCACGATGAGCGAAAGCAAGGCGTCTCGAAGGAGGATACGGTCGTCGAGGTACTTGCTCGGCTGGACGCCGCGCGTCAGTTCCAAGGTCTCTCGGCTGAGCAGGTTGAGATTCTGTTCGATCCACGGCGCAATACTTTTCGCGCAGTACTCGACGAACCACTCAGGACAGTCTTCGTCGGCCGGGTCAGGTACAAGCGCTGCACAAAGAACGGCGCGGCACGCCGCCAAAGGACGTCTTGCCCACCACATATGAAGCGAGGAAATGTGACCGTCTTTTCTGCCCTTGTCGCTACGCGCATGACTTGAAATACGACGAATCGGAAGGTCGACTTCAATCAGCCGCTTAAGTTGGTTCTGCATGGTTATATCTTATTTCGCGGCCTGAATTATCGCGTTTGGTTTGACTTGGTACTGCTCGATGCGAACTACTGCTTCCCAGTCCATCTGGATCGCTGGGTCCCTCACTATCTTGATCTCGGGCTCTTTACCGCAGTTGAAAACGACGTATAGCCAGTAGTCTTGACGCAAGCGCTGAGCTGTTCGGTACTCGTTGGACGAGAGCGCAACCTCTCCGATACCCGCTCGTCCCTTCACCTCAATGAATCGAACCTCCAGTGCAGAGGCAGGGTCGTCTGGATGCGGACGCCGCGAGATCAGGTCAAATCCGCGATTTTCGCTTTCTACGCTCTCTACCACCCACCCGCGGGCACGCTCCATCGAAATGACGGCATCGATGGCGATGCGCTCGATCTCATCGTCTCGAACGAATGGCGCCATCCCCGGCGCAGTGCGATCCGGATGCGGCAATATCCAGCCGACGCCAATGCGACGGATATCGCTGATCGTACAGTGTCGCTCTTGGGAAAGCTCGACCCTCCGGCGCTCCAGCCGGGAGTTGAGCTCTTCTAGCTTGTCTTCTGTCAGCTTTATATTCGCGGCAACCGGGGAATCCATTTCACCGGCAGCTTGCTGCACATGCAGCTCGGCCATGCGCATATTCTGTCGATGGATGAGTTCGTTGAGGCTGATTTCCATATGTCGCGAGATGGTCTCAATCTCTTTCGTCCGCTGACCCTTGATCTCCCCCAGGAAAGGTTGAAGGGCCTCCTGGACGAGGAAGCGCTCTGCTGCTTGCTGATTAGCCACATCTATGTCCGGCGTGGCAGTGCCCTTTGGGGCAGGTACAACGTCAAGCAAGAATGTGGGCTGCTTAATTTCCGTTTGTCCATCCAGACTCTGCACAACGATGAACAGTCGTTTATGTAGTTCGTTCCCTCGACCGTCTCGGATCGAGGACGAGAAAACGCTGAACCGGGCCGGAACCGCGCGATTCATGTCGAAGAAAATAGCGCCACGTGCAAGATCCTCGCGGACGTGCTCCTGCAGATCCTCCCTCACCACTTCGAAAAGCGGATGCCCGGGTGTTACCCAGTCGGCTGTCGGGTCTCTCTTGAGTTTGTCTTTGTCGAAGACGATTTGCTTATACTCCCGCCCCAATCGCCCAAAGCGAGGCTCCAAGCGTTCGCCGATTGCCCAAAGGTGTCTCGGCAACCGCCCGACTCGAAATGTGGCCCGGTCACGATGCGGCTCGCTGACTGTTAAACCAGTGACCGGTGCAGCCTGGATAAAAAAATCCTGGATGACTTCGGGCACTAATCGCCGCTCTCGCGCTTCCGTCGACTTACCGAGAATGGCCGACAGGTTCAACTCCTTTTTTGCCAATCCCTCGAGAGTCGAAGCGGTAATGCCGCGAAAACGCTCAATATCGACCTCTTCGACTATGCGCTGCTTAATGAGCTCCTCGGTCATATTGTTGTGCGCGTACAAGTCGCGCAACATGCGCTCTAGCTGATTCGCGGGAAACAAATCTCCAAGGACATTGAACACTTTGCCAGTCTGATTCGGATCGAGATCCAGTTCGATCTGTTCGATGCGCTCGAACAGCTTTTGCATCACACGACCTTCCCGTGTGTTAGTGGTGACGAAGTTAAAGATGAGGCAGTCTTTCTCCTGCCCGTATCTGTGAATACGGCCCATACGCTGTTCCAAGCGAATCGGGTTCCAAGGTATGTCGTAGTTGATCATTACCCAGCAGAACTGCAGGTTAATACCCTCTCCCGCTGCTTCAGTCGCAACTAAAACTTGGCACGTTTCCCGAAACTCTCGCTCCGCGTAGATACGAGTTCCAGGGGTGTCTCTGTCGCCAATTTTCATACCACCATGGATCTGCGTGACTGACAATTCCCATTCGCGGAGCTTGCCCAAGGGACGGCCATCTCGCCCGTCACCAGCAAGAAAGTCAAGTGTGTCTTTGTGCTCGGTGAAGATGAGCAGCTTCATCGTTGGGTCGGCAAACACCCCCTTTTCCTTCAGCAACCCCTTCAGGTGCCGAACCTTCACCTCCTGCTCTTTACTCTCCAGACCTTTCGCCTGGCGGATTAGAGCGGACAAGTCCGAGATTTCCTCGCGCAAGTGCTCCGGATTGAACGATGCCACCGTCTCTTCAAGGCTTGAGAGCACCTCCTGCTGCTCATCCTCAGGCAACTCATCGAAGTCGTCAGGAAGACGTCTCGAGATCTGCTCTTGCCTATACCTTTCAGGATTTTCAAGAATACGCTCGCGCTTCTCCGACATCCGCTCAAGGCTGCGCCGAACAGCGTATGTGCTCGAAGCGAACCGGCGCTGCAGCATTGCCATGGTGAAACCTACCGCGCGACCACGAGCGCTGTCGTCACGAGCAGCTCGAATTGATTGGTTTTCGACGTATCGGGTCAGCTGATCGTAAAGATCAAATTCGTCGTCGCCAATCGCAAATTCACTGGTCTTGACGATACGGCGAGTGAATAGAGCCTTCACTTGACCCGTTTCAGGGTCAGGGAAGGTCACTAGCGCTTCTTTTACCCGTCTCAGATAGAAGGGTGCTTCTTTCTCAGCCAAGGCTGCATCAAGGCTACTGATGTCCCCGTAGACATCCTTATCCAGCAGAGACAGAAACAGGCAGAAGCTCTCAGCATCTCCTTTGTGAGGCGTCGCCGTCATCAAGAGGAAATGGTCAGTCATCTGCGATAGTTGCTCTCCGAGTTGAAACGCCAAGGTCTTCTTGTCCGAACTACGTGCAGACATTTTGTGGGCCTCGTCAACGATGATGAGATCCCAGTGGCTGCGCAGAAGGGAGTCACGCGCGTCTTCAATCCGTGAAACCCACGACACGGAAGTGATAACTTGGTTTTTTTCTTGCCAAGGATTGTTGCCGTAATTCGCTCTCAGGACGTCGCTGCGAACGACCTCGAATTGCTCACGGAACTTATCCTTGAGCTCGCGCTGCCATTGAAATGACAGATTCGCGGGCGTAACGATGAGCGTGCGCTTGACCAATCCACGAATTTTCAGCTCTTTGATGAGGAGCCCGGCCATGATGGTCTTGCCGGCACCGGGGTCGTCCGCAAGAAGAAAGCGAATACGGGGAAGCCGCAAAAAGTAGTCGTAGACAGCCTCGAGCTGATGCGGAAGGGGGTCTACACGAGCGATCGAGAGTGAGAAATATGGATCGTACTCGTATGCAAGTCCGAGTCGCATCGCTTCAATACCAAGCCGAAACCGCGTAGGATCGCCGTCGAACGGCTCTGTCTCTGGGCTTGCGACCAATGTCTCCAGCTGCTCCTCGGTCAATATCGGATCATACGACCTCTCCGAGCGCAACCCTTTGCCGAACATCTTAAGAGACGTGCCGAACTCCTGCACCAGTATCACCTGCACAGGTTCAGGAAAAAGCGGGCCCGAAACTACAGCGCCTGCTTTGAGCTCTGATTTCTTCACTTCACTCCCCGGTCTTGTGGCGAACTTCCGCGCCCGTAGTTTTGCTGTCGACGAGCCGTACGCCCTTGAGTTCACAATACTGAAGCACTAGATACTCCAGCATGTTCGAGAGTGTCCGGTGCTCCTTTGCCGCTGCAAGGCGGAGCAGCTCCTTTACCTCAGACGACATCCGCAAGTTGATAGCAGTAGTTTTGCGCTCGTTCATGTTGCGCCCAGCGTCCGCACAATGTCTTTACAATGTGCCGAAATGTATCGTCAATCGAGGTGGTTGTAAATCAACTTGTGCCGATCCCGCAAAAGCAATCGATGCGGACCCACAATCCTGTTCCCCCAAGTCCTGCGGAAAGTCAAATTCGTCAAAGCAGGAAATCCTGAGTTGGCTTTCACGACTTCGGTTTCAAACGCTTGAGCCGTTGAATTGCGAAAAGGCAGGGCAGCGCTTAGTCAATGCTCACCACTCAACAAAAGCAACGCGAAGAAGAACGTGAACTTTCAGGCATTTTCGAAAGAATCTTAGAAAATTTCACCCACATATCACCCGAACGAGCATGCACCGGTATGCCTAGGCAACGCCCGTTGCCCGAACCTACATGAGGCTGATATGAACCACTCCCTGTCCTGTCCCCGTTGTAACTCGACGCGCATCGCAACGCGCGACTATGCCCGCAAAGCTGGTGGTGCCATGGGCGCCGCAGCTGGCGCTGCCGGTAGCGCAGTTGCCGCGCTTGGTGGCGCAGAAGCTGGTGCCACCCTAGGTCTGATCGCTGGTCCCGTAGGGTCGATCTTCGGTGGTCTGGCCGGTGCGCTCATGGGAGCACTTTTCGGAGGAGCGGCAGGCTGTGCTGCCGGTTCCGCTGTCGGAGAGCAGATCGACACCCATGTTCTCGACAACTACGAATGTCTTGAGTGTGGTCACGCGTTCAGCAAGTCGCGCACGTCCTGACGCCCGCATACTTTATCGCTTCCATCTTCCCGCTCAATGCCTGCGGCCCTTCGGGGCCGCAGGCATTTTTGCTTTCAGTCTCTTCCATCCATTTAAGAAGGAAACCATCATGCATTTGGTTCAAACCATGGCCTATGTAGGCGAAACGCCGTGGCACGGCTTGGGCACCCCCCTCGCAGCAAACCAGCCGCTCGAGGTCTGGGCTCGCGCTGCGGGCATGGACTGGTGCATCGAAGAAGCCGAAGTGCGGTTCGTTTCCGGCACGGCAGGCTCTTCGCTCGGCTCGATCCACGCCTTTCCCGAGCAGAAAGTGCTGTATCGCTCGGACACGAAGGCTCCCCTTTCCGTTGTCTCCCGCCGATTCCAGGTGGTACAACCGGCTGAGATTATCGAATTCTATCGAGACCTTACCGAGGCGGGCGGCTACGAATTGGAGACCGCTGGAGTTCTGCGCGATGGCAAAAAACTTTGGGCTCTGGCCCGTACTGGCCAGAACGCTACGCTCAAGAGCCGCGACCGCGTGAATGGCTATTTACTCCTTGCAACGGCATGTGACGGCAGCCTTGCAACGACGGCCCAGTTCACTAGCGTACGCGTGGTCTGCAACAACACGCTAGCAATTGCGCTTGGCGATAGCAATGGAGCCGTCAAGGTGCCGCACCGCAGCCAGTTCGATGCGCAGGCCGTGAAACGCCAGCTCGGCATCGCCATCTCTTCCTGGGATGGGTTTATGGTCCGCATGAAGGCATTGTCGGAATGCAAGGTCAACGATGCCGCAGCCGAAACCTTCTTCCGCCGCGTGCTGACCTACCCGACCACCAGCGCCAGTTCGCCCGTCGCGGCGACCAACGATAGCGCGATCAAAGCCGTTCAGGAGCTGTTCGCTGGTCGGGGCAAGGGGGCGCATATGGCCTCTGCTGCGGGCACGGCTTGGGGGCTGCTCAATAGCGTGACCGAATACGTGGATCACGCGCGTCGCGCACGCAGCGACGATCACCGCCGCGATGCCGCCTGGTTTGGAGCCGGCGCTGCTCTTAAGCAAAAGGCTTTCGAAGAAGCGATGAGGCTCGTCGCCTGAATGCATGAACCCTTTCCATCTATGCCCGGCCGGGTCTCCCCGCCGGGCATTTTCATTTGTGGAGGTCGAAATGGCTTTGCCTGAATCTAGTGCGCGTCAGCGTAGCCGCCCGGCACTGCGACTCGTAGAGACGAAAGACATGCCACGTGAGGACTGGCTGGAAGTTAGGAAATCAGGGATTGGTGGCAGTGACGCCGCCGCCGCTGTCGGGCTAAGTCCGTATCAGTCGATGCTGGAACTCTGGCTTGTAAAGACGGGGCGCGACGCGAACCTGCCGAAGCCAGATCCGGACGATACGACGGAGCCCGTGTATTGGGGAACGATTTTGGAGCCCATCGTGGCCGCGTCGTACACCAAGCAGACGGGCAACCGTGTGCGACGCGTCAACGCGGTTCTCCAGCATCCCACTGTCCCATGGATGCTTGCAAATGTAGATCGAGAAGTCTTGGGAAACCGCGACGTGCAACTGCTCGAATGTAAGACAGCCGGTGAGTTCGGTACGCGGCTCTGGCGCGATGGGGTACCGGAATACGTGACCCTTCAGGTTCAACATCAACTGGCCGTGTCCGGCAAGCAGGCGGCCGATGTAGCTGTGCTGCTTTGCGGCCAGAAGCTAGACGTGCATCGCATCGAGCGCGACGACGCATTGATTGCCCGGCTAATCGAACTGGAAGCGGCATTCTGGCGGTATGTGGAAGCCGACACCCCGCCGCCTGCCGACGGTTCGGAATCGGCGGATCGCTCGCTGCGCTGCCTGTATCCGGGCACAGGCGGCACGGTTGATTTCACAGATGACCGTCGCCTGTCGTCAGCCTTCGCTGATCTGGTCGCTGTTCGCGCCGAGATTGAATCCCGCCAGAGCCTCGAAGCCCAACTCAAACAGATCATCCAGCAGTCAATGGGCGAGGCCGACCGGGCACATTTCGAGACCGGCTCCGTGTCGTTCAAACGCAGCAGGGACGGCTCTGGCGTCGATCTGAAGCGTCTGCTCGCCGATCACCCCGAGGTCGCCACGCGGTACGCCATCACGAAGCCGGGTTCACGCCGGTTTCTCGTCTCTACCTGATTCGTTGCCCCATTCCCACTATTATCTACAGGAGCATTGTCATGCTGAAGGGCTTGAGCATTACGCCGCCCGTGGTCGGGCGGATTTCAATCGGGCGCGTCGTCGAGAAGAACGGCAAGCGTCTGCCCGAGAAGGATGATCAATTCACACTCACCACGCAGGTGCAGCAGCGCGGCGAATGGATGCTGCACCCGCTCAACGAAACGCTGCGCAAGGCGACGTCGGGCAAACTACGAGCCATCCCCGTGCGGTTCCTCTTCAACGATCCCGACCTGAACC
>NZ_JFHD01000001.1 GCF_000698575.1 Caballeronia zhejiangensis | reverse complement strand
AAAAGAGGCTGCGCTTTTTTTTATCTGCGATATGCGCCGATGCATTGAAGTGATTGCATAGCTAACCATCTCGCACCAGACGATATTTCAATCTTGTAATGAGACTGTCGTCTCACTAGAATGAATTGGAAAGCGTGACCTGTGCAAGGAGGCAATCATGACGCTGACTGCTGTCGAGATGGACCGCAAGATCGAAGAGCATTTCGGTTTTGAACGAAGCGACGATGTCGAAGGCGTGCTCGCCACGCTCACCGACGATGTCGAGCACGATGTCGTTGGCTGGCCTGCCGGTCCGGCGCACGGACGCGAGCGCGCGCGGCCGTTCTACGAAGCGTTGTTTGCCGATCTGTCGGAGAGCCGGGTCGAGTGCTTGCGCCGTCTGTATGGCGACGGCTTTGTCATCGACGAGTCGTTGTGGCGCGGCAAGGCGCCGGGCCGGCCGTTCGGGCTCGAAGGCCGTGGGCGTCCGCTGGAATTTCGCATGCTGCATGTCGTCGAATTCAGCGAAAGCGGACAGATTCGCCGTGAAAACGTGTGGGTCGATCTCGCGGCGATCATCGGTCAGTTGCCGCAGGCTTGATATGGCGAAGTCCGAACCGAAGACCCGCGGCAATCAGAAGCAGCGCACGCGCAAGGATCTGCTGAAGGCGGCATCGGCGCTGATGAAGCAAGGGCGCAAGCCCGGGCTGGAAGAGGTCGCGGCAGAAGCGCTCGTGTCGCGTGCGACGGCGTATCGGCATTTCCCGAGCATCGATGCGCTCTTACTCGAAGCATCGCTCGATGTCGACACGCCCGTTGCGAGCCAGCTATTTTCGGCGCGCGCATCGGCCGATCCGGTCGCGCGATTGTTGCGTGTCGACGCCGCGCTCAACGACATGATTCTTGCGAACGAAGCACCGTTGCGCATGATGCTCGCGCATTCGCTGGAGCGGGCGGCGAAGGGCGAATCGCAGGACGACATGCCGCTGCGGCAGAATCGCCGCACACCGTTGATCGAGTCCGCGCTCGAACCCGCGCAAGACGAGTTCAGTCCCGCCGCGCTCGACACGCTCACGCAGGCGCTCGCGCTCGTCATCGGCACGGAGGCGATGATCGTCTGCAAGGACGTGCTGCAACTCGACGACGCACGCGCGCGCAAGGTCAGACGCTGGGCGATTCGCGCGCTGGTGCAGGCGGCGCGTCGAAGCGGAATGGACGAAGCAGGTATGGGATAATCCCAAAATTCGCGCCCACCCGACCCAAAAGGTCGCGGATGCCGCGCGCAAGGGCCCTCACCCCTCGTGGCCCGCTTTCATTCGCGACATTCCAACCGCAACCACGATGCCCACATACCGTTCCAAAACCTCCACCGCCGGACGCAACATGGCGGGCGCGCGCTCCCTCTGGCGCGCCACCGGCATGAAAGACGAAGATTTCTCGAAGCCGATCATCGCCGTCGTCAACTCGTTCACCCAGTTCGTGCCGGGGCACGTTCATCTGAAAGACCTGGGCCAGCTCGTCGCGCGTGAGATCGAAGCCGCGGGCGGCGTGGCGAAGGAGTTCAACACGATCGCGGTCGACGACGGCATCGCGATGGGTCACGACGGCATGCTGTACTCGCTGCCGAGCCGCGACATCATCGCGGATTCGGTCGAATACATGGTCAACGCGCATTGCGCCGACGCCATGGTCTGCATCTCGAACTGCGACAAGATCACGCCGGGCATGTTGATGGCCGCGATGCGCCTGAACATTCCCGTCATTTTCGTTTCGGGCGGCCCGATGGAAGCGGGCAAGACGCGCCTCGCGAATCCGAAGACGAAGGCCATCGAACTGAAGAAGCTCGATCTCGTCGATGCGATGGTGATCGCCGCCGACCAGTCGTATTCCGATGCGGAAGTCGCCGAAGTCGAGCGCTCCGCGTGCCCGACATGCGGCTCGTGCTCAGGCATGTTCACGGCCAACTCGATGAACTGCCTCACCGAAGCGCTCGGTCTCTCGCTGCCCGGCAACGGCACCGTCGTCGCGACGCACGCCGACCGCGAGCAGTTGTTCAAGCGCGCGGGACGCGGCATCGTCGAACTGGCGCGCCGTTATTACGAGCAGGAAGAGGCGCGCGTGCTGCCGCGCTCGGTCGGCTTCAAGGCGTTCGAGAACGCGATGACGCTCGATATCGCGATGGGCGGCTCGACCAACACCATTCTTCACTTGCTGGCGATCGCGCGCGAAGCCGAGATCGACTTCACGATGAAGGACATCGATCGTCTGTCGCGCACCGTGCCGCAGCTGTGCAAGGTCGCGCCGAACACGAACAAGTATCACATCGAAGACGTGCATCGCGCGGGCGGCATCATGGCGATCCTCGGCGAACTGGATCGCGCGGGCAAGCTGCATACCGACGTGCCGACCGTGCACGCGCCGACGCTGAAAGACGCGCTCGCGCAATGGGACGTCAAGCTCACCGACGACGAAGCCGTCAAGACGTTCTACATGGCAGGTCCCGCAGGCGTGCCGACGCAAGTCGCGTTCAGCCAGAACACGCGCTGGCCGAGCCTCGATACGGATCGCGCCGAAGGCTGCATTCGCTCGTACGAGCACGCGTTCTCGAAGGAAGGCGGCCTTGCGGTGCTGACGGGCAACATCGCGCTGGATGGCTGCGTCGTGAAGACGGCGGGCGTCGATGAAAGCATTCTCGTGTTCGAAGGCACGGCGCACGTCACCGAGTCGCAGGACGAAGCCGTCGAGAACATCCTCAATGACAAGGTGAAGGCGGGCGATGTCGTCATCGTTCGATACGAAGGTCCGAAGGGCGGGCCCGGCATGCAGGAAATGCTGTACCCGACGAGCTACATCAAGTCGAAGGGTCTCGGCAAGGCATGCGCGCTGCTGACGGACGGACGTTTCTCGGGCGGCACATCGGGCCTGTCGATCGGTCATTGCTCGCCGGAAGCGGCGGCGGGCGGCGCGATCGGCCTTGTGCGCGACGGCGACAAGATTCGCATCGACATTCCGAATCGCACGATCGACGTGCTGCTCTCCGACGATGAACTCGCGCGCCGTCGCGAAGAGCAGAACGCGAAGGGCTGGAAGCCCGCGAAGCAGCGTCCGCGCAAGGTGTCGGCTGCGCTGAAGGCGTATGCGAAGCAGGTGATGTCGGCGGACAAGGGCGCGGTGCGCGACTTGTCCTTGCTCGACGATTGAGGCTTTAAAGCGCCAGGGAAAGCCGCTCGATGAGCGGCTTTTTTTATCGCAACTTCAATCGCCCAGCAACCTCGGCAACTCCAGCAAAGTACGATGCGCGCCGCCTTGCTCGACCGCATCCGCATACGTCGCGCGCACGGCGCCGGCGATCGCATCGACGGCGTTGTTGTCGCCGGCCATCGTCACGTAGTAGCCGAGATCCTTCAACGCATTGGACATGTGAAACGGCATGCCCGACGGATCGCCGTCGATAAGCGACGGACGCAGCCGCTCGAGCGCCGCGCCACCACCGCCGCCTTTCGCGAGGACATCGACGAAAGTCTGCGCATCGACGCCCGCGCGTTTCGCGCAGGCCGCCGCTTCCGAGATCAGCGCGATCGTGCCGAGCGACACGAAGTTGTGCAGCAGCTTCATGCTGTGTCCCGCGCCCACATCGCCGACGAGCGTCACGTTCTCCGCATAGGTACGCAGCAACGGCTCGATGCGCGCGAACAGCTCGGCCGAAGCGCCGACCAGCAGATTCAGCCGCCCTTCATGCGCTTCTTTCGCGGTGCGCGTCATGGGCGCATCGACGAAGAGGCCGCCCGCTTCCTTCACGAGCGCCGCCATGCGCTGCGTCGATGCGGGCACCGCCGTCGAGCAGTCGATGACGATCGCGCCCGGCTGCAATCCCGCGAGCACGCCATCGGGTGCGGTCAGTACCGCTTCGACTTCGGGCGAGCCCGTCACGCACAGAATGACGATGTCCGATGCGCGCGCGAGCGCCTCGCCGTTCGCGACGGTCTTCACGCCGCCCGCGAGCAGTTCGTCGAGCGGCTGATTGCCGGGATGCTCGACGACCGTCAGCGGATAACCATGCTTCATCACGTTACGCGCGATGCCGTGCCCCATCAGGCCGACACCGATCATGCCGATGCGTTGCTTCATGCTGTGTCTCTCTTCATGTTGTCGTGTAAGTTTGAAAATGCTCAGCGGTTCACGAGGCGCTTGGGCAGCAGCATCGTGAGAACGATGCCGAGCGCGAGGCAGCCGACCATCGAGAAGATCGGCAGCGTCATGCTGCCGGAAGCCTGCTTCAGAAAGCCGACTACATATGGGCCGAAGAAGCCGCCGAGATTGCCGAACGCGCTGATCCATGCGATGCCGACCGCCGCCGCGGCCTGTCCGAGCACGGCCGTCGGCATGCTCCAGAAGAGCGGCGGAAACGACAGCAATCCCGCATTCGCGATGCACAGCGCGATCATGCCGAGCCACAGGTTGTCATGCCAGAGCACCGACAGCGACAAGCCCACCGCGCCCATCAGCAGCAGCGCCGCGACGTGCAAGCGCCGCTCGCCGCGCTTGTCCGCGCTGCGGCCGAACATGACCATCACGACGACCGCGACCGCGTTCGGCAATGCGGCGAGCGCGCCGATCGCGAAGTCGCCGGAGATGCCCATCGACTTGATCATCGTCGGGGCCCAGAAGGTGTAGCCGTAGATGCCGAAGACATCGAGAAAATAGATGAGGCAGAACGCCCACACGAGCGCGCTGGTGAAGAGGCCCTTGTGATTCGATTGCGCCGTTACCGCGCGATCCTCGGCGAGCACGCGCGACAACAACGCGCGATCCGTTTCGCTGAAACGCGGGCTTTGGGTGACGTCGTCGTCGAGTCCCTTCCATGTATAGACCGCCGCGAGAAACGCGGGCAATGCCTCGACGATGAAGATCCACTTCCAGCCTGGCAACTGCATGAGACCATCGAAGTACTGCATGATGAACCCGGTCAGCGGCGAACCGATGAGACCCGCCAGCGCGAGCGCCGCATAGAACATGCTGAGGATGCGCGCGCGGCGGTTGCGCGGAAACGACTGGCCGATATAGAAGACGATCGCCGGAATGAAGCCCGCTTCCGCGACGCCGAGCAGGCAGCGCATCACATAGAACTGCATGGGCGTGGAGACGAAGGCCGTGAGGCCCGACACGATGCCCCACGACAGAATGATGCGCGTGATCCATCGGCGCGCGCCGACGCGTTGCAGGATGATGTTGCTCGGCACTTCGAAGACCACATAGCCGAGAAAGAAGATGCCCGCGCCGAAGCCGAACACGGCATCGGAGAAACCGAGTTGCTGCGCCATCTGCAGCTTCGCGAAGCTCACATTCACGCGATCGATGTACGACGTGATGTACGCGAACATCAGGATCGGCAGGATTTGCAGCGCGAGGCGGCGAAAGATCCGGTCCGCAGTGGCCGCATCGTGTGACGCAGCGGGCGATGCCGCGCCTTGCGGCATGTTGGTCGCATCGATTTCCACGTCTGTCTCCGTATTTGTTTTTGCGTCCCTGCTCGCGCGGGACGCGGCGGGACAGAAGAAATGTAGCGGCTGCTGAGCGCGAGTGATATGCGAAATCGTTGAAGCGGGCTTTCGAATAGTTCGAACACGGGGTGGAGGGCGGGGCGGGATTTGATCCGGGTTTTCCTGTATGGCCCGCGACGCAGCGAGTGTTCGCTCTGGACAGCGAGTTGAAAGAATGTGCGATCCGGCTTCCTCACCCCGATCGGATCGGTGAAGAAGAGTTGAATTTTCTCTCGATTCTTCAAGTCTGCTGCTCAAAGGCAATTTCTCATTCTTTCAATCACGCGCTTCGATCTCATGGTATGGGCGATGTCCGAATTCTGATTTCTTTAATCAATAGGTCGTGAATGTCAAACAAATACCGATCAGCCGGGTTGACCTATTTGTGATGCAATCCTAAATTCATCGGTCCAAAGAAAAACGATTAATGCTTGAGTTCGTTGAACAGAATAAGGATCGCGTATGAATGCTGTGACGAAAAATCTGACCGACGCGCTGCGCCATCCGAGTGCGCGCCTTGCGCAGATTTTGAACGTGTGGATCGGCACGCTGGATCTCGATCTGGATGTTCTGAAATTCAAAGTAAAAGCGGGCCTGTGCGAGGACTATAAGGTCGATGTGACGGTGACCTCGCCGCAGCTCGACATCGACGGCAAGACCGTGGTCGGGCGACGTGCAGGGCTGCAGATCGACGAGCGGGTGGCCGTGCCCTCGGTCGACTACGTCGCGCCTGTCAATCACGAGGCCGCGACGTTCAATGGCGTCGTCACCCGATGCAAACGCATCGGGACAAACCGGGACGAGGCCACTTATAAAATCCGCATCGAGCCAAGGTTCGCCGCCCTTTGCAAGCAAGTGCAGAAATCGGATGTCTTCAGCAACGTGACGTTTCAGGAGCTGGTCACGCAACTGCTGATCGACCGGACGAACTTCGACGCCTTCGATGTCGAGTTCCATCTGGAAGGCGCGCAGGAGAAGATGGAACAGATCGTGATGTACGAGGAGTCCGTTTGGGACATGATCACTCGTCACGCGAAACGAAAAGGCATTGCGTGGTTCTATAAACAGGCGCGCGGCCAGGACGGGCAACTGGACACATTGGTGTTCACGGACAATCCGCGCGGTTACGTGCGCTCAATCGACATACCGCTGATGCCGGATTCCGGGCTCAACAACAATTGGCACGAAGCGGTGCTGTCGATTAGTGAGGCACGCGCGCTGGTGCCGGCATCGATAGAAGTATGGGAGCGCAATTACCGCACGCCCGAAGATCCTCTGCGGGCCACAGCGAAGGTTTCAGGCACGGCTGACGATCGCTCGGTGTTCGGTCAGATCAACCGCAGCGCGGAGTTTCATCTGACGCGGCAGCAGGGCGAAGCGCTCGCGCAAACGCGGCGCGACGAGCAGATCGCGAAGCAAGCGAAGATCTCCGGCAAGACCAATGCGAAGGGCGTGGCGCCGGGCATCGTGGTGAGGCTGATCAACACGAAGCTTGCCAGCGCGCCATACGGCTTCGTGATCGAAACGATGACGATGACGGGCAGCCGCACGAAACCGGCGCTCGTGCGCTTCAAGGCAATGCCCGCGCATCTCGCCTACCGCCCCGAATTCGTGTACGAGCGCGATTGGCGGTTTCTGAAGGGTCCGGTCGTCGGCGTGGTCACGACGTTCGACTCGTCGCCTTACGGCTGTATGGATGAACACGGCCGGTATCCCGTTCTGCCCAAGTTCCTGCAAGGAACGGGCAATACTGACAAGCAACTGCTGAAGCTGCGTCTGCTGCGTCCGTTCTCGTCGTATCAAGGCGGCTTTCATTCGCCCTTGCTTCCGTCCACGGAAGTTCTGCTCTCGGGCGCGCATGCTGACATCGATCGCCTACACATTTCCGGCGCGTTGCATGACTATTCGCATCCTGACTTGGTGCGGGGCACGGATTCCTTGTTCAGTTACGCCATCTGGCGCTCGCCGCTGCTCGGCGCGGAAGTCGTGTTCAACGATCTGCAAGGTAAGGAAAGTGCGCGCATCGCCACGGTGTACTGCCAGTCGGCGGTGAACCAGGGCTATCTGCTCAACAGTAAGAAGCTTCCTCGCGGAGAGGGCTTCGAAATCACGACGCAGGCGTGGGGCACGATGCGCGCGGCGAAAGGACTGTTTCTCTCGGCGGACGCGGCCGCCGGAGTCGACACGCCGCACCTTGAAATGCCCGCGGCAATACAGCAGTTGAAGGCCGCACTGCAACGTGTGACGGATCTGGCGACGGCGACCACGCAGGCGAAAGCCGATCCGGCTGATCGAGCCACGCAATCGGCCTTGCTGCAAGCGCTCGATCAGCTTCGCGATGCGGGGCTGCTGGCTAGCGCCCCGGGCGGTATGGCGTTCGTGACGCCGAAGTCGACGCAGCATTCAGCGGGTGAGAACGTGATCGTAAGCGCGGGCCAGGACATGGACGTGAGTATTACGCGGCGACTGCGCATGGTGGCGGGCGAACTGATTTCGCTATGCGCGCTTCGACTGGGCATCAAGGTCTTTTCGAAGGGGAAGATCGAGGTGCAAGCGCAGGATGCGCCCATGGATGTGTTCGCCGATCAGCAACTGCACCTGTCGAGCGCGAACGCGAACGTGCTGGTCAATGGCAAGACGAAGGCGGTGCTGGCGAGCGGCGGCGCGGCGATCAAGATCGAGAACGGAAGTGTCGAGGTGATTTGTCCGGGGGACTTCAGGATCAAGGCGGGGTCGTTTACGTTCGAGGGGCCGGAGAACGCCGATAAGCCATTACCCGGGCTGCCTGCGAGCGATTTTAAGCCGACCAATTCTTATCCACTGACGCGTTGATTCATGATTATCAGCCCACCCTTCCTTCCGGCGGCGGGCCTGACCGCTGCCGACAACGCAGCGAACCTGCCGAGGCTCGATCCGATGATGGATCTGGTCGACACCTTTGAACTTGCGCACGGCACTTATCGCAAGCTGAAGGACGAAGGTGAGTTCTATCACGGCAACGATGCAGGTTACGCGGCGTTTTTGAAACTGTTGGAGTCGTTTCAGTTCTGGGACAAGACGGGGTTGCCCGCGGGACAGAAGCTTTGGTCTTTTCATCCGTTGGAATTTGTTCGCCATTTCAGAAAGTGTGGGTGGCTGAGCCTTGATGAACTCACCCAGCTTCTCCCACGTCGCTATGGATTAAATCGTGCGGGAGCTACTCTCAGTTGGGAGACGGCTCGCGGGCGTCTGAACGGCGGAACGATTTCGCACACAGATCTTTGCAACGCATTTCGAAAGTATCAATTTTCAACTGCGGAACGCCAGGTCGCCTTTTTATCGCAGGCCTATATTGAGACCGGACTAATGAGAACCGCTCGTGAGGATGGGCAAGGTCGCGGGACATCTGGGAATGTGCAGTATTACCAAGCGTTTTATGGTCGCGGTCTGATGCAGCTTACGTGGCCGACGCTATATGATGACTATGGGAAGTTTCGCGCGTTTGCGCCGAACACTTCGGGCCAGTACACAGACCGAAGAATTACGCAAACGTCAAATCACTATTGGTCGGGCGCACCAACTGTTGATTCTCAAGGGCATACGCACCGTGATACGAGACGATGGTATCCGCGCTATGACCCTGAGCTCCTAGTCTCTATAGGTTCAAATGCTTGCGACAGCGCTGGCTTCTTTTGGGTCTGGAAGCATTTTATGGGAACCACTAACATTTTGCGTATTGCTGATGCAGGAATTACCACTGAGACAGTAGGGAGAATGTCGATTCTGGTGAACGGAGGTGCAAATGGCTACGACGATCGGCAGCAATACGCTGCATATCTTCTTCGATATCGCGGCGATACGACAGACACGTCGACGAGTGCGACGCTGACATACGCAAGACAGAAAATTGTTTCTCGTCCGCGACAAACGCCGACTTGGGGACAATCAGCGACGATATCGCAAGTGTACGTGGACTTCACCCCACAACGCCCCGCTTGAATAGAGGACATTGAACTATGAAGCGCCTCGCCACTTTGTTGTTGTTCGCAATGCTGCGAACATCCTTTTCCTATGCCAAGTCGGAGGCCGTGGAGATCGGTCCGCTGCCGCCAGTTCAAAACGCTTCTCCAATGCTGAGGAAGTCGCTCCATGCACTGAGAATGCGTGTTGAGGCTGATGCGAAAGATTGTTTAGATGCGGCAAAAGGAATGGAATCTCTCGGGAAATACAATGCTACATTGAAGAAGGTTATTGATGTAAATAAGGTAGTCATTTTGGAGGTTTCAGGAACTATGATATGTGACGGAATACACTCGTCGTCGTATCAATACGCGGTTGCGCTAGAAAAGGAAACCGGAAGACGGCTTGATTTGAATCTTATCTACAACATTGCGACTCGGCAGGATGATCGTCTTTTCCTTCGCCCAGAACTCGTCGATGCGGCTAGGACTAGCTTCAGACAGGCGAACAAGAATAATCGAGCGTGCCTTGATGAAACAGATTGGGAAGTTGAACTGGCGAATCTCCCAATCACGTTCTCGCCACTGCAAGATGGTTCTATGATTCTTTACTATGCGTCGTCAGATGTCTCTGCGGCATGCTTTCCCGCTTTACGCCTCGCGCCGGGCGCGTTCTCGAAATTCCGGGACGCTAGTCGAGCTTCTCAATACAGACTGCCGTGAGCAAGCGGTGACGACTGTCGCTTTGTTTAAAGATGGCGGTTTCTCGAGAATGGAATGTGACGGGAGGATTGAGCGACAGGCATATTCTGCGTTCCCCGAGCGGATCCTGTTTGACTTGGCAGGAGCGGGCGCGGAAAAAAATCAATACCCCGGGAAAGGAGAGGTACTTCAGCCAATCGTTCACAAATTGTGCCGCCGCCGTCAATTATACGGGGGCGACCGGAAAGAGCGCACCCACATGAACGGGCTCGTGGATCGTTCGACATCTTTCGTGAACGCGTTAACTACATTGGCGGATGTCGCCGTTTCCAAAGGTCCGAACGGGGAGGATCTGAACTGGCCGGAAGATTTCTTTAGAAGAGCCCCTTTAATGAAAAGTTTTTTCGTAACATGCCTATTGCTTTGGGCTAGTTCTTGTGATGCCGCGGGTAATCTGGTTAGTAAAGTGGATCCAAGCGTGCGGGAAACTCTTGATATGATTAGAGAGAATTGCCGGTATGGAATCGGCCAATCGCTGGCGGGGCAGATTACGTCTTCAAAATATAATATCAGTGAGGATGTGCTCTCTACGGTCTTTTCTCTGGATATACAGGTGAATCGACGGCCTATCAAAGCGGAACTCTCGTTTAACTGTAGAATTCCGCGTACCCCGTCGGGCTACGAACCTGAGCCCACCTCTGCAACAACGGCGCGCGATGAAATATCAGGAAGATTCCGGTGGGCGATACTGCAGACACGTTGTATGGCAAAGAGAATATGAAGGGGTTGGCTGGGTTGTAACAATAGCCTACGTAGATTCGCTGTATGGCGACGGCACAAGGCAGGATATTCCTGAATTCATCCTGGTATGCCCGGCGATAAGCGGGCTGACCTGTTTCACGTTGGAAATCCGAACCGGAAGACTAAAAGAGAAAGAAAGCGAGGAGATTCCACCTTTGCTTCATGATGTCATAATTGAAACAAGTCGACAAAGAAGCGGCCTACCCGCAGGTGGAATTGCGCGGCCTTCTCCGTGAATTGTGGTTGAATCTTAGAAATTCATGTTCCGGTGGCTGGTGGATGCCGCAATAGTGGAAGGCATGCTGCCGTGAAAAAATTTGCCTTAATTGGCCATACCCTTAGGACGCTATATTGGATATCGGTCGTGACTCCATTTGGACACGCCTGAAGCGTCCGCAACTATCATATTCCGAACAACCGGACAAACAGTAATGAAATCCCCCATCCGCGAATACGACAAGCTCGAGCACGGCGGCGAAGTCACGAGCGGCTCACCCTTCACCATGTTCATGGGTCGCCGACTCGCCCGCGTCGGCGATAGCGCCCAATGCGACCTGCACGGCAACACCACGATCGCCGAGGGCGACACGCGCTTTCCCGATCGCGACGGCCAACCCTACGCGATGCATCACCACCGCTGCGCGTGCGGTTGCCGCCTGATCTCGTCCTTGCCCAACGTGAACTTCGCCTGACGCATGCCCGTCGATTTATCCGAGGCCGGCGAGCCTTATTCCTATCCTGCACACGGCCCGCGACTGCTGCCGTGGCTCGGGATCTGGCTCGCATGTGGCGCGCTGGGCGTACCGCTGGCATTGCTCGCCTGGCCTGCGAGTGAAGCAGCGAGCGGTCCGTCATTCTGGCTCGCCGTGCTCGGCGTGCCGAATTTCGCGTTCCTTGCGCTGCTGTCGATCGCTCGCATTGGCTATGAAGCGCTATGGAGTCACGCCCACAATCGTAACCGGGCCAGAATGAAGCGGCTGGCTGAGCGGCTGCGCATCGCACAAAAGCCTCTGCAAGTGCTGGGCGCGGGTTATTGCCTGCCTTCAGTTACATCGAATCTGCCGGACGCCGTCGCGGCAAAGACGCCGTTCTTCAAATCGCGAAGCCCGCGTGGTGGAGTGGGCAACGTGCTCCATAACCGCTTCGATGACGAATCGTGGTCAGATGATCCGACATCATTCGCGACGACACCAGAAGATGACGACCACGATCAGCCAGACACTCAAACACCTGAAGCCACGCGCCGAATCGCCACAGTCGTGTTGAAACTGGTCGCTGCGCTCGAACCGCTGGTGCCTGCGCTGCAGGCCTTGTCGCAATACGGACATCAATATGCGCCGCTTGTACGTGTGCTGGCGCCGTCCGAAGGCGCCGACAAAGCTAAACAGCACGCAGTCGATGCATTGCGTCTGTCCGGTCTGCCGGCGCTCGACTGCGTGGCCGTCCCGGACCCGCAAGGTTTAATGGTGGCTGACGGATGGCTCGACACCCGCGAACGCCGCGCGCTGCTGATCCTCGCCTACGCCTGGCACGACACCGACCCGCCCGAGCGAAGCAGCGAGGCCGCCGTGGCGGTGCTTCTGAACGCGGGCTTCTATCAACTGCCGGAATCCGTGCAGGCACTCGCGACGTTGCATCGTCCGATCGAAGATCAAGCCGACGTCGCCACGCTTCGCGACCTCGCGCTCAATGCGGCGCTCTGGGGCAAGACCGATGCGAGCAACATCACTCACGCCTGGCTCACGCGCCTGAACGCCGAGCACGACCGCACGCTGCTCGATGAACTCAAGCGCGCCGGGTTTGCGGGCATCGCCACGCACGAAACACACCGGCGACCCGATCGCATCGTCGGTGACACTGGCGCCGCGACGCCGTGGCTTTGCATCGCAGCGGCCATCGAATCCGGCGAAGCCGGCCCCCATTTGATCCTCGACCGGGCGCAGGCTGCCATCCTCTACGTTCAACCTACCGTATCGCATGACAACCCCGAGCAGCAATTTGAACGCGCTTGACTCGCAAATATCCAAACGCACGGACTCCGGCTTTCTCAAGATCTGGGGCTTTACATTGGCCGCTATGCTCGTCGCCGTGGCGTCGGCCGCGGTGGCGTGGTGGGGTCGCCCCGACTTCACGCACTTGACCACCCTCGAGATGCGTGTGTCCGCGCTGCTCAAAATCCTGGGCGTACTCATCATCGTGCTGGGCGCGCACTTCGCTGCCATCCTGTTCGGTCTCTATGAGAAAGTGATGGCGCGCCTCGACGGATTGAGCAGCGAAAAGCAGTCCGCGACGATCCAACGAGACGCGCGCCTGCAATATTTGCGCGATGAACTGCGCACATCGTTTGGTTGGCGCTGGCGTCGCGCGATACGTGGCTCATGCTCACTGGCGACGATGCCCTCATCGACGCGGTAGCTCCGGATCTCAAACAGACCGCCGTGTTGCGCACGGGTGAGATCGTGCTGGTGCACGCCGCGCCGAACGGCATCGATGCGCAAACGTGGCGTCATCAGCTTCGCCGTATGTGTCGCGCGCATCCGATCGATGCCGTTATCCCTGTGTTGCGAACAAGCGAGCAATCGCCCTCCGACGATGAACTGCCCCGCACGCTGTCGAACCTCGCGCGCGATCTCGGTTGGGCCGCGCCGGTCGTCTTTCTGCATGCCGTCGAAGCGAGCGGCATGCATCAGAACGATTTTCGTCCTGTCGGTGCATTCACTATTGCTTCACAACGCGCCGATGCACGGGTCGCGACCGACGAACTGAATCGGCAACTGAACGTACTCGAAGAGATGACGGCCCACGCGAGCATCATGCTATGCGCTCGCCCGAAGCCGATTGTCTGGCTCGCGCAGGTCTCTCAATACCTCACCGCGCATCGCGAACGCGTGCTGACGACATGGCGGGCACATTCGATATCGAAATGGCGGCGCGCGCCGCTCGCGGGCATGATGTTCGCGCCGGTATTCGCCGGGCCAGTTGTGCCGACACCCGTGCCAGCCGATCATGACGATGTCGCCAAAGATGCCGCCGAGCGCGCTAGACAGCACGCCGGGGCATCACGTGAGCAGCCTCGCGCGCTGCAATCGATCTGGCCGGAAATCGTCGCGCACATGAAGAAGCACGACGGTCGCCGTGTCGGCTTTTACTGGCCCAACGCGCTCGCAGCTTTGGTGTTGGTGACGGCGATCGGCTGGTGCGTGACGATGAGCGTGTCATTCATCGGCAATCGTTCCATCATGAACGATGCGCAATCAGCAAGCGACGCCGCGCTCGCAGCAAAGCCAGGCACCGCGGCGGCGTTGCGCGCGCAACTCGCGCTGCAACAGAGAATCGACACGCTTGAATATCGTCAGCAGCACGGCGCGCCGTGGTATCTGCGCGCGGGCCTGAACCACAACGATGACATCCTCGCCGCGCTGTGGCCGTCTTACGCCATCGTGTCGGCGCGCAATCTACGCGATCCGGCCGCGCATCGACTTGAAGCAACGCTAGCCCAACTCGCGCAGTCCCGCGCCGACGCGCTGCCCAGCAACGAAGAGCAGCAGCGGGACTACAACGCGCTGAAGACTTATTTGATGCTCGCGCACCCGCAGCACGCCGATGCCGCGTATCTGACCAAGCGACTGCCCGCAGCGTGGCCGGTTGTGACGGACATGAGCACAGGCGAATGGCTCGATACGTCGCAGCGCTTGTCGTCGTTCTACGCGTCGCATTTGCGCGCCCATCCGGAGTGGCGCTTGAACGCATCGAACGATCTGACCATCGCCGCGCGCAATATGCTCGTCAACCAGATCGGCCTGCAGAATTCCGACGACACGCTCTACCAATCCGTGCTCGAACAGGCCAAGGGAAAGTACGCGGACATCACGCTGGCATCGCTCATCGACGGCGCGGATGCGCGTGGTCTCTTCACGACCAGCCAGACCGTCTCCGGCATCTACACGCGCGCTGCATGGGACGGCATGATCGGCGATGCAATCGACAAGGCGGCGAAGGAAGGGCGCGTCGCCGCCGACTGGGTGCTCGCCGATGAACGCGCCGCCCGCATACCGGGTGCGGCGCTCGAAGCGCAACAGGACATCGAAGAAGCGAAGCGGCGCTTGCATGCGCGCTATTTCGCGGATTACACCGCCGCATGGCAGGCGATGCTCAATAGCATCCAGTGGCGCAGCGCATCGAATCTGAGCGATGCAATCAGCCAGTTGACGCGTCTGACGGATGCGCAAACGTCACCGCTGATCGCGCTGATGAAGGCAGTCGAATATCAGGCGCAGGCGGGCCGTGCGTCGCAGGCGCTGACCGATACGCTCGTGCGCAAGGCGCAGGATCTGATCGCTAACAAGACCGGCGTTGCAGCCGCGCCGGAAATCAATCCGCTTGATAAACCCTTCGGTCCGCTGCTCGCGCTCATGGGCGACGATGTGGTGACTGGCCACGGCAAGTCCAGCACGAAATCGAAGAACGCGGCGGACTTCAGCGGCGTGAGTCTCGCGCACTTTCTGACCGTAGCGACAACGATGCGCCTGAAGTTGCAGCAGATCGCGGCCAGCGCGGACGCACAGGCGATGTCCCGTCAGATGGCGCAAGCCGTGTTTCAGGGCAAACTCTCGGAACTCACTCAAGCGCGCGACGATGCAGCATTGACCGCCGCGAGCCTCGGCTCGCAGTGGTCGGGCTTCGGCGATGCGCTCTTCGCCAAACCGCTCGATGTGGCATGGCAAACGATCCTTCAGCCCGCAGCAGCGAGCCTGAACGACGCATGGCGAGCGTCAGTCGCGGCGCCGTTCGCGAGCGCCTTCGACGGTCACTATCCATTCGCCGACACCGCATCCGACGCCTCATTCGTCGAGCTCGGCCGCTACATCAAGCCGGAGACGGGTCTGATCGCGCGCTTCGTCACGACGCAACTCGCGGGCATGCTGCAGCCGCAGGGCAACGCGTGGACCCCGAACGAACTCGCGCCGCAAGCGCTGCAATTCGATCCGGAGTTTTTATCGGCGCTGCGTCAATTGTCGACGCTCGGCGCGCAACTGTATGCACAAGGCGATGCGAGCTACCGCATCCAGATCATGGCGACCCCGACGCCAGAAGTCGTGCGCAGCATCCTCACGGTCGATCAGACGAAGATCGAGTATTTCAATCAACGTGAATCGTTCACGCCGATCGTCTGGCCGGGAAATGGTCGCGACGGGCAGGCGATGCTGACGTGGGAATCGCTGACTGCCGGGACGCGCGTCGCGTTCAGTGCCGTCGGTGACTGGGCATTCCTTCGATTGCTGGGCACGGCGAACATCAAGCCGCTCGACAGCACGAACTACGCGCTGACACTCAATCACGACAATGACTATCCGCTGCATTACGTGATGAAGACGCAGGTCGGCGCGGGACCGCTCGATCTGCTCAAGCTGCGCGGCTTCAAGATGCCGCAGCGTGTCTTCATCGCCGGCAAGAGCGCTGTGTACGCGGGCGCGCCGTCGTTGCCGCCCTTGCCAGCGGAGATACAGCCGTGACCGCGCCGTGGAAGCGTTCGGCGCTGGAACACGAGAATCCGTTCCTGAAGTACTTCGATGCGGAGATGCGCTACTTGCGCGCGGCATCGGCGGAGTTCGCTCAAGCACATCCCGACGCCGCGCGTCGCCTGGACATGCGTTATGGCGACGTGGGCGACAGCGCGCGCGCGACCTTCGAAGGCTTTGCGCTGCTCACGGCGCGTCTACGTATGAAGCTCGATGACGGCGCTCCGGAATTCACGGAAACGCTGATCGACAACCTGTACGAACATGCGGCGCGCGCGATTCCATCGCTGTCGATCATCGAATGCACGCCGATTGGTCGCGGAGTTGCTTCGGCAACGCAGATTCCCGCGGGGGCCGCCGTGCGGTCGACGCCTGTCGGTCCGGATCAGGTCAAGTGTCTCTATCGGACGACGCAGACGGTGAAGTTGTTGCCACTTTCGGTCGAAGATGCAGAGATCGCGGTCCGCGATGGCGGACGCACCGTGATTCGCCTTACGTTCCGGTTGTGGCTTGGCGAGCAACGCGAGGCGGTTGATTTGTCGCGCATCCGTCTTTACTTGCACGGCGACCGGCCTGCCGCCTCCGCGCTGTACGCGGCGCTGACGCGCCAAGTCGAATCGATCAGCCTGCGCCTGCCTACAGTGCGCGATGGCGAGTTGCAACCGCTCGAAGACGTGCGCTTCGAAGCGGCAGGCTTTGGTCCGTCCGCGCGGCTGTGGCCGGTCACGGAGCCCGAGCGTGACCGCGGGCTGGATCGCGAACAGACGCTGTTGGAATACTTCGTGTTCCCGCAGAAATTCAACTTCGTCGATCTATGCGGCTTCGATGCGTCGATGCTGCCGATGGGTGAATCGCAAATGACCTTCGAGATCGAACTGAACGCTCGCGTGCCTGGCGACTATCCGGTCAGTCGCGACAGCTTTCGTCTCTTCTGCACGCCCGTGATCAATCTGTTCGAAGTGGACGCGTTGCCGCTGCGGCCGACAGACCGGCATGACCGCGAGCATCGCGTACGTCTGCAGCAGGATGTGGCGGGGCACGTCGAGCCGTATCACGTGCTCGCGGTGACGGCGGCCGATCCGGAAGACAGCGCGCGCCACGCCTACGGCGCATTCACGAGCTTCCGCCATCGCGGCTGGACGCTGCGCTACGAGAAGCCTGAGCGGTATTTCCATACCTCGATGCGCTTTGGCGTAACCGGCCGCGAACTCTGGGTGACGCTTTCCGGTTCGCTCTGGGAGCGCTTCCATGCGGATGCCCGACACGATGAGAATCGTCCAAAGCCGGACGGCTACCTGACGGTTCGCGCGCTCGCGAACAACGGACGCCTGCCGCGCATGGCGCTGTCCGAGGCGACGATCAACGAGACCGTGTCGGGTTTTACCGGCATCGCTTCCGTGCGCAATCTGACAGCGCCGACTTTGCCGCTCTATCCTCCGCGCTATCACCCGGAGTACGACTGGCGCGTGCTCGGGCACTACACGGCAGGCGGCGCGAATGAGTTGAACATGATCGGGATGGGCGGCGTGGTGGTGCTCCGTGAGGCGCTGGAGCTCTACGACTGGTCACACGACGAAAGCATCGCGCGACGCATCGATGCGATTCGAGACGTGCGGCTGTCCGAGCATGAAAGCGTGGGAAAGGGGCATATGCGCTTCGAGATTCGCGTTCACGTCCGGCTCGATGCGAGTGCGTTTGACGGACCCGGCGATGCGACGCTCTTCGGCGATGTGCTGAGCCGCTTCGTTGGCCGCTATGCAAGCTTCCATCACGCGACGCGGCTCGTGCTGGATATCGACGGCAAGGACACGCTTTTTCCGCTCATGGAATTCGAGGGTGCGCCTTTCTAACAGCCGCATCGCTCAGGGTTTTCCTGTATCCCTCCACGCCACAGCAATCCCAACCCAATGCCATACTCCCCGGAATAAATTTCCACGGAGCATCCGGTTTTGTTCGATCTCACGTCGCTGGCTCTCTTTCTGCGCGCCGTCGAAATGGGCAGCCTGTCCAAGGCGGCGCAGCAATCGCATATGTCGCTATCGACGGCGAGCCGGCGCATCGCGCTGCTCGAACATCACTTTCGCGTGGGGCTTCTGAATCGCACGTCGGCGGGTGTCGAGCCCACGCCGGCCGGCGAAGCGCTCGCGCGTCACGCCACGGAACTGCTGCTCAGGACCGACGCGATCTATAGCGAGCTATCCGATTACACGAAAGGCTCCGTCGGCCGCGTGCGCGTGTTCGCCAATATCTCCGCGATCAGCCAGGACTTGCCCGATCATCTGCGTGCGTTCTCCCAGCGCTATCAGGACATCAAGCTGCATATCAGCGAATTGCGCAGCATGGACATTCTTCAGGCGCTGCGCGAAGGGCGCGCGGATGTCGGCGTGGTGACGTCGCAGAGCGGCATGGAAGGCATTCGCCTCGCGCCGTATTGCACGGATCGCATCAGCGTCGTCGTGCCCGAAGATCACGTTCTGCAAGGCGATCAGATCGATTTCGCCGCGCTGCTCGAGCACGATATCGTCGGTCTGGACGATAAGGCCGAAGTCACGCGCATGCTCGTCAAGGAAGCCGCGCTCGCGGGCCGCGCGATCCGCTTTCGCGTACAGGTGCAAAGCTTCGAAGGCATGTGCAGGCTGATCGCGGCGGGGCAGGGCATCGGCGTGTTGCCCGAAGGCGCGGTGCGGCTCTTTCGCGAACCCATGCGTCTGCGCTTCATTCGCCTGACGAATCCGTGGGCCGAGCGCGTGATGTCGGTCGGCATACGCGTGGGCGCGGCGCCTTTGCCCGCGCGCAGGCTCTTCGATTATCTGAGCGGACTCGCGCCCGCATCGCTCGTCGCGCCCGGCGGGGAACGCGCCGCAAGCTGAGCCCTTGCGGATATTCGAAGACTCCCGTTTCCGGATTCGCACTTCCGCAGCAACAACGCCTCCGCTAGATTTCCCCTCAGATCAAACGTCGAAAACGAGGAGACAGAGCGCAATGGCAACGACACATCACATCGCCGTCATTCCGGGCGATGGCATCGGCAAGGAAGTCATGGTCGAAGGGCTGCGCGTGCTGAAGGCCGCCGCCGCGCGCTACGACATCGCGCTCGATTTCGACGAGTTCGCATCATGGTGCACCGAGCATTACGTGCAGCACGGCACGATGATGCCCGCCGACTGGGACAAGCAGATCGGCAAGCACGACGCGATCTTCTTCGGCGCGGTCGGCACGCCCGACATCGTGCCGGACCATACGGCGGTGTGGGAATCGATCATCAGGATTCGCCGCGAGTTCGATCAATACGTGAACCTGCGTCCCGTGCGGCTGATGCCCGGCGTGCCTTCGCCGCTCGCCAATCGCAAGCCCGGCGACATCGACTTTCTGGTCGTGCGCGAGAACACCGAAGGCGAGTATTCGTCGGTCGGCGGACGCATGTTCGAAGGCACCGAGCGCGAGTTCGCGACGCAGCAGGCGGTCTTCACGCGCACGGGCGTCGATCGCATTCTCGACTTCGCGTTCAAGCTCGCGCAGAGCCGTCCGAAGAAGCAGCTCACCGCCGCGACCAAATCGAACGGCATCTCCATCACGATGCCGTACTGGGACGAGCGCCTTGCCGAAGCGGCGAAGCGCTATCCGGACATCGCGACGAACAAGTTTCACATCGACATTCTGTGCGCCCATTTCGTGCAGCATCCTGACCGTTTCGATGTCGTGGTCGCGTCGAATCTCTTCGGCGACATTCTTTCCGATCTCGGTCCCGCATGCACGGGCACCATCGGCATCGCGCCTTCGGCGAACCTGAATCCCGAGCGGCGCTTTCCATCGCTCTTCGAGCCGGTACATGGATCGGCACCCGATATCGCGGGCAAGGGCATCGCCAATCCGATCGGGCAGATCTGGTCGGCCGCGCTGATGCTCCAGCATCTCGGACGCGGCGACGCGCGCTACGAAGCGGCGGCGAAGACCATCCTGTCGGCCATCGAAAGCGTGCTCGAAAACGGCCCGCGCACGCCCGACATGGGCGGCACGGCGAACACCATCGAAGTCGGCAAGGCGATCGCCGAAGCCGTCACCGAACATGCACTGATCACGGAGTAAGCATGGAATACCGTCACTTCATCGGCAACGCGTGGAAAGCGGGCGACAACGGCGAATCGCTCGATGTCATCGATCCGAGCACCGGCGAGCCGTTCGCGGCGATTGCACGCGGCAACGCCGCCGATATCGCCACGGCTGTCCACGCAGCGCGCAGCGCAATGGGCGATGCGCTCGACGGTCCGTGGGCGAAGCTCTCGCCTGTCGAGCGCTCGAACCTGCTGTTCGCCTATGCGAACGCCGTTCTCGAACACGCCGACGAACTCGCGCAACTCGAAGCGCGCGACACCGGCAAGGCGCTCAAGACCGCGCGCACCGATGCGGCCGTGCTCGCGCGCTATCTGCAGTATTACGCGGGTTGCGTCGACAAGCTGCACGGCGAAACGCTGCCCTATACGACCGGCTTTACCGTGCTGACGGTACGCGAGCCGATCGGCGTGACGGGCCACATCATTCCGTGGAATTACCCGATGCAGATCTACGGCCGCAGCGTCGGCGCGTCGCTCGCGGCGGGCAATGCGTGCGTCGTGAAGCCCGCGGAGGACGCGAGTCTGTCGATCCTGCGGCTCGCAGAAATCGCCGCCGACGTCGGCTTTCCGGCTGGCGCGATCAACGTCGTCACCGGACTCGGCAGCGAGGCGGGCGCGGCGCTGTCGGCGAACGAAGGCATCGGTCATGTCTCGTTCACCGGCTCGACCGCGACGGGCGCGCTCGTCGGACGCACGGCGGCGGAACGTCATTGCCCGAGCGTGCTCGAACTCGGCGGCAAGTCACCGCAACTCGTTTTCGACGATGCCGATCTCGACGAAGCCTTGCCCGTGATCCAGAACGCGATCGTGCAGAACGCCGGACAAACGTGTTCGGCGGGCAGCCGTCTGCTGGTTCAGCGCGGCATCTACGAAACCGTGATCGAACGTCTCGCGCAGCGTTTCGAAGCGCTGCGTTCCGGGCCGCCCGCGATGGACCTCGACATGGGTCCGCTCGTCAACGCGAAGCAACATGCGCGTGTGCGCAGCATCGTCGAGCAGGCGGAAGGTGAAGGCATTCGCGTCGCGGCGCGCGGCAAGATCGTCGTGGAAGCGTCGCGCAATGGCTTCTTCCAGGAAGCGGTGCTGTTTCGCGACGTGCCGCCGCAAAGCCGGCTCGCGCAGGAGGAAGTCTTCGGCCCGGTGCTCGCGGTAATGCCCTTCGACGACGAAGCCGAAGCCGTGAAGCTCGCCAATGGCACGAACTACGGTCTCGTCGCGGGCGTGTGGACGCGCGACGGTTCGCGCGGCCTGCGACTCGCGCGCAAGCTGCAGGCGGGCCAGGTGTTCATCAACAACTATGGCGCGGGCGGCGGCGTCGAGTTGCCGTTCGGCGGCGTGAAGGCGAGCGGGCATGGACGCGAGAAGGGCTTCGAAGCGCTGTACGGCTTCACGAGCCTGAAGACCATCGCGATCAGGCACGGCTGAGTCTCGCGCGGGTTCACATCATCATGGCGACTCTCAACATCATCGGCGCGGGGCGGGTCGGCGCGACGCTCGGCAATCTGATCGTCGCGAACCGCGTGCTCGATATCGGCGATGTATGCGACAGCGATCTCGCGCATGCGCATGAAGCGGTCGATTTCATCGGCGCGGGCCGCGCGCTCGACGACATCGCCGCGATGCATCCCGCGGATATCTGGCTGCTCTCGGTGCCCGATGCACGCATCGCGGACGTGGCGCAAGCGCTTGCGGCGCATCGCAAGCATGATGCGCCGACGATTGCCGTGCATTGCAGCGGCGCGCTCGACGCCGACACGCTCGCGCCCTTGCGCGCGCTCGGCTGGAGCGTCGCGAGCGCGCATCCGATGCTGAGCTTCGCGAAGCCCGGCACGGCCGTGTTCCAGTTCGAAGGCACGCCATGCGGACTCGAAGGCGATCGCGCCGCCCGCGATGCATGGAGCGAGATTCTCGCGGCCATCGGCGCGCGCTGCTTCGATATCGAGCCGGGCAGCAAGGCGCTTTATCACGCGGCGGCGGTCGTCGCATCGAACTTTCTGCCGATACTCGCGGCGATGTCCGTCGAGATGTGGCAGGCGGCCGGCATTCCGCAAGCGCTCATCGAAGACATGATGCACACGCTCACGCGCAATGCCGCCACCAACGTCGTTTCGCTCGGGCCGAAGGATGCGTTGACCGGTCCGGCGGCGCGCGGCGATCGCGCGGTCGTGGAAGTGCAATCGCAGGCGATCGGCGCGTGGGACACGGTATCGCGCGATGCCTACGACGCGCTCTCGACGCTCGCCACGCGCCTCGCGCTGACGGGCAAGGTGCGAGGGTAATTGACGCGATCAAACAGCGAAATCCGTCGAACTCGATGACTCACGCCACGCGTCCGTTTCGGCTTCGACATGCGCGTTCTTCTCCGCGATGGCCTTCAGCGTGTCGGTGCCGAGCGCGAGGCGCAGCGGCGGCGTTTGCGCAACGGCGAGCGTGATGAGCGGCGTGCGGTCATTGATCAGGGGATATCGCCGCAAGCCACAGCGCCTGTTGCAGAGCGTCGAACCGGCGCTTGCGATGCTCACGTCTGCCATCGCGGATGCGAAGAACGCGAAGGAAGAGATCGCCGGGCCCTTGCGCATCAGCGCGCCGAAAGCGCTCGGTAGTTTTTTCGCCGTCGCGCATATCCGCGAAGGACGTCTCGTACCCTTGCTCACGCGTCAAATGACGCAGCGCGAATCGATCTACATCTACTATCGGCATCGAACGGAGCGGCCGCTTCGCGTGCGAACGTTCATCGACTTCACGATCGCAAAGCTCGCGGGAAACGCCGATTTCTGCCTTACGCCGACGCAATTGCGCGCGCTAGCGAAATGAACGGCCCGATTCCCTGCGATATCGCGAAGCGCCGATTAGAATCCATCTTGCCTTTGCATCCTCCATTTCACGCAAGCTACCGGAGCCACGCAATGAAGATGATCAATGCGCTCAGATTTGCCGCCGTTGCATCAGCGATAGCCTTTTCCGTCAACGTATGGTCGCAGACCAGCGATGCGGGATCGACCCAGTCCGCGACGCCTTCGGCGAGCACGGGAAGCTCCAAATCGACGGCGCGCAAAGCCAACCGCGCGCTCAGCAAGAAGGTGTCTCAGGCATTGCAAAAAGGCGGCATCGACACGAACGGCATGAATGTGATCGCCAAGAACGGCGCGATCACGCTCGCCGGTCACGCAGCCGATGGCGAGCAGATCGACCAGGCGGCGTCGATCGCGAAAGGCGTGGACGGCGTGAAGTCGGTGAAGAATGTTCTGACGATTCAGGAAGGCGGGCAGTAACACACTGCCTCTGAGCGCGCGCTCGCGCATGTCATGAACTCGTTCCTGGATGTCGGCGATCGCGAACGGCAACGCCTGCCGTTTCGCGAATCGCTGCTCGCGATGCTCGGCATCGCGTTCGTCACGATGCTCGTCGCGCTCGATCAGACCATCGTCGGGACCGCGATGCCGCGCATCGTCGCCGAACTCAAGGGCTTCGATCTGTACGCGTGGGTCGCGACGTCGTACATGCTCGCGTCCGTCATCACGATTCCGATCTTCGGGCGGCTCGGCGACCTTTACGGACGAAAGCCGTTTCTGCTCGCGGCGATCGTGCTGTTCACGCTGGCGTCGGTGCTGTGCGGATTCGCCGACAGCATGCTGTTCCTGGTGATTGCGCGCGGCGTGCAGGGCATCGGCGGCGGCATTCTGCTCGGCACGGTGTTCGCCGCCGTCGCCGATCTCTTTCCCGATCCGAAGCTGCGTCTGCGCTGGCTCGTGCTCGTCACGTCGACGTTCGGCGTCGCCAACGTGATCGGCCCGACGCTCGGCGGCATGCTCACGCAGATGCGCGGCTGGCGGCTCGTGTTTTTCGTCAACGTGCCAATCGGCATCGTCTCGCTAATGTTCGTGCTGATGTTCGTGCCGAACCTGCATCATGCGAAGACGCGTGGACGGATTCAGCTCGACTGGCTCGGCGCGTGCGTCGTCGCGGTGACGCTCGGCGCATTGCAACTGCTGATCGAACTGCTGCCGAAAGAAGGCGTCTCGCGCACGACGATCGTGCTTGCGCTCGTCACGCTCCTGTTCGGCGCGACACTGTACTTCTGGGAAAAGCGCATGGGCTATCCCGTCGTGCCCGTCGACGTGCTGATGGACCGCAAGCTCGCCGCGCTTTTCGCGATCTCCGTGCTCGGCGGCTTCGCGCTCTTCTCGATGGCCTTCTACATTCCGCTGCTGTTTCAGGGCGGCTATGGCATGTCGCCGCACGATTCGGGCATGCTCATCACGCCGCTGCTGCTCGGCACGACCGTCGGCAGCATGATCAACAACCGCATCGTCACGCGCATCCCGCGTGCGAACGTGCTGATGTATGCGGGCTTCGCGCTTTCCGTGGCCGGCTGTCTCGCGCTCGTCTCGCTCGATGGTCACGAACCGCATGCCGTCTGGATGGCGTGCATGGGCGCGAGCGGACTCGGCCTCGGGCTCGTCGCGACGAATCTCACCATCTGCTCGCAACAGATCGTCGCGCGCGAGCAGATCGGCGCGGTCACGGCGTTGCTGCAATCGCTGCGCATTTTCGGCGGCATGCTGGGCACCGCGATCACCGGCGCGCTGCTCGGGCATCTCTATGCGCAAAACGTGCATCGTCCGCTCGATTCGTATCAGGCGACGCAGTGGCTCAAATCGTTCGCGAGCCCGGACCTGCTGATCGACCGTGCGGAACAGTCTGCGCTGATCGAACGCCTCGTCGCGGCGGGCCAAGCGGCCGATGCGATGACGATGATGCACTCGGCGCGCATGGCGCTCGTCGCGTCGATTCACGTCGGGCTCGTGGTCGCCGCGATGGCGGCGTTCGTCGGCCTCTGTCTCGCGTGGTTCGTGCCTGCGGTGCGCGTCGATTATGGCGATGCGAAAGGACAAAGCGCGTGACGTTTGCCGAACGACCATGCGAAACGGTGTCAGCGTTTGCCGCCGAGCGCCTTCACAATGTGTCTCGTCGGCTCGGTGGTCGCGAGTCGTGAAATTTCCGACATATGAACCCAGCGGCAGCGAGAGATTTCATTGCTCGCGCGCGGCTTTGCGTTCTTCGGCACATCGCAGAAGAAGACGTGATGATGCTTCTGCCTTCCACGATGCTGAAACAGGAATTTCGCCGACTTGCCCGCGAGACGCGTTTCTTCCTTGAGTTCGCGAAGCGCGGCGTCCGAAAGATGCTCGCCTCGCTTGAGCATGCCGCCGGGCAGCGCCCACTTGGTGCGACGTCGCGCCACCAGAAGTATCCGGTTGCCCTTCCGACAAATGACGGTGGCTCGCTTCCTCAAACCGACTCCGTAATCTATAAGCTATGTCCTGTCAACGGACCCAGTGTACCCAACCGTTTTTTCATTGTGGAGCATCCGATGACAGCGGCATTTTCCGTATTGGGCATGAAGCAAGACATGTTCCGCTCGCCCCGCGCAGCGGGTATGCATGTTGCGTAACCGGGTCATTCGGTAACAGGGAGCGATCATGGACGATCGAACGCGCATCACGGCCGAAGCCAGATTCGGCGATCTCGCGTCGCCGCTGATCGACGAGGCGATGCAGCACGCTGCCACGCTCGACGGAAACACGGACCCGGAAGTGCTTCACAAGCTGCGTGTTGCGTTGCGCAGGCTGCGCACTTTGTTCTGGGCATACCGGCCTTTGCTGGACGAAGAATTCGATACGCGTCAGCGCGCCCTGTTCAGGTATCTCGCGACATCGGCGGGCAGCGCGCGGGACTGGGACATTCTGATCGAATTGCTGCATGAACTCGATGTCGAAGGATTCGACGAAACGGTGAAGGCGCATCGGGCTAACGTGCTCGCGACGAGCATCGAAAATCTCGCCAACGCGGACATGAAGCATGTGCTGCTGAGCGGATTGAAGGAAGCGAATCATCAGCTCAACACGGGACCGCAACGCGTGCCGGTCGAACGGTTCGCGAAGAAGCGCATCGGCGCGGCGCGCAGTCAGCTGAAGAAGCGCATCAAGCGGGCGTTGCGCGCGAAACAGTCAGACTATGCTGCGTATCACGAAGTGCGCAAGGCGGGAAAGAAGGTGCGTTATCTGATCGAGTTTTTCGAGCCGGATATCCCGGCGAAACTGCGCGCCGAGGTGAAGAGCCTCAAGCGGCTTCAAAAGCGCTTCGGCGCGTTGAACGATGTCGTTGCGAGCCGCGATTTGCTTTCGAATTCACGAGGCGAATTCGCCGACGATGCCAGCGAAAAGCACGCGTTACGTGCGCTGAAGGCGGAGCAGAAACATCGCTTCAAAGCTGCGAGAAAAGCGATTCGTTGATATCGTCGTGATCGCATATTGGCCGAAAGGATGTTGTCATCATGGCGCGCAACGAATACGTTGTCTTCAAGGGCACGGTCAAGCTAGGCGTCCCCTTTCTTCAGGGCTATAAGGGCGATCCGCATTACGTGATCGTCAGCGAGGACGCGAACGGCAAGCCATTCGACATCGTCACCAACGTGAAATCCGATAGCTCGCTGACGGGGCCAGCGGGTTATCTCGTGCTGTATGTCTGGAATCGATACTTCGATCATCCGATGACGGCCGATCTCGACAAGCTGTCGGCGGGTGTGTCGACAGCGAACTTCCCGAAGCTCGACTATGTACACGATTCGCGACTCGTCGATCTCGACGCGATGCGCCCGATCCCGCTCGACACCAAGGACGAGAAGAACGATATCAATGCGCTTCTCAACGAGATGCTGCAACTGGACATGTCGGCGAACGGCGTCGATTACGTCTATGAAACGCCGAGCTATAGCGACGATCGCCTCGGATGGAAGCCGACGAAAGACGTGACCGTCTATGGCTTTGGCTTCCTGTTCGAGCCGGGGAAGGACGGGCTGCACGAGACGCATATGAATCAGGGCAACCCGAAGCCGGGCAAGGGCACGCATGTCAAGGACCACTCGAACGAGAACGGCGTGTTTCAGGACGGCGCGGTCATGATCGAAGTGGACGGCAAGTTTCAGGCGCTGTTCGTCGCGTTCCAGACGCAGCTCGTGCCGACGGACAGCCGTGGCCGCCCGATACCGGGCCAGTCGCATCCCATTCTGCATGGCAAGACGTGATCGATCGCGCGGGAAACGCGCAGGTTGACGTACGCGCGACGAGGGCTTTGAGCCGATTCGCGCGATGACAGGCACAATACGATGAATCCCCATCCGGATTGGCCCGCAGAGGCCGCCGGCCTTCGCTCATTCGTCGTTGTCATGAACCACGCTCATCCTTCGAAGAATTCCCCGCAATTCCTGCTGTTTCTGGTTTGCCTGTTCGCGTCGGCGGGGCAGCTCGCCATCGATATCTACGTGCCCGCGTTGCCCGCGATGGCGCGTTACTTCGCCACGTCGCCCCAGGCGATCCAGTCGAGCGTCTCCGGCTACATGGCGGCGTATGCGATCGGTCAACTGGTCTTCGGCCCCATCGCCGATGCGTACGGGCGCAAAAAAGTGCTGGCGTTCGGGCTCGTCGTCTTCACGCTCGGCTGCTTACTGTCGCTCGCGGCGACGAACCTCGAAACCTTCCTGCTCGCGCGGTGCCTGCAAGGCTTCGGCATCGCGGCGACCAACCTGCTTGCGAAGGCGATCATCACCGATTCGTTCAAGGGCCTGGCGCTGCTGCACGCGTTCACCTACATGTCGATCGCGTGGGGGCTCGCGCCGATCGTGGCGCCCGTGATCGGCGCGCACTTGCAGGAATGGTTCGGCTGGAAGTCGTGCCTCGTCTTTCTGCTCATCTATTCGATCGTGATGTGGACGCTCATATGGCGCTATCGCGAGACCTTGCAGAAGCCGGTGCGTCTCGCGCCGCGCACGCTGTTCACGAATGCGGGCAAGGTGTTGTCGAGCCGCGTTTTCCAGAGCTGTTTTCTCGCGCAAGGGCTGTGCTATAGCATCCTGCTCGTATTCAACATCGTCGGCCCCTTCATGGTGCAGAACACGCTGCACAAGCCGCCGACGTACTTCGGCTATCTCGCGCTCGCCATCGGCATGATGTATTTCCTCGGCGGGCTGTCGAACCGCGTGCATGGCGCGCGTCTGCCGAGCGCGGAGCAACGGCTGCGCATCGGCGCGCGCGTGATGGCGGGCGCATCGGTCGTCATGCTGCTGCTCTCGCTGACGGTCGGCCTCACCGTATGGACGTTGTCCGCGCCGGTGCTCGTGATGGGCTTCTGCGCCGGCGCGATGTACCCGACGCTGATGGCAAAGGGCAATTCGCTCTTTCCGCATATCGCGGGCCTTACCGCGGCGATTCTCGGCTGCTCGCTCTTGCTCGTGTCGTCGGTGATGATGGGTCTCGCGGGCTTCGTGTCGGTGCAGATTCTCACGCCCCTCGCGGCGTTCTTCGTGATTCTCGCGTTCACCGTCGTCGCGATGGTGACGTTGCTGCTGCGCCATCTGGAGCAGTCGCAGGCCACGGGCACCGTGCGGGAAGGCGTCGACGCAGCCTGATGCGCCAAAGCGGTGCGGCCTGCAATGCATTGCAGAAAAGCTTGTTTGTCCAAGTCTTTTTGAAGGCTTAGATTCGAGCTGTTCATGCATCGAGGAGGCGAGCCATGCCGCACTTCCTGACTCACTACTGGCAGGCGCTTTCGGGCCCTTCGCAGCGTGCGCGTGAGCGTTCGGCCAACGACGCTCACGCCGCGAGCGAAACCACGCGCGCCGAGCAGCTCGAGCACATTTCCGTCTACGCGCGCGCGGGATATTTCAACATGGGCTATACCGTGGATGCGTTTCAGTTGCCCGGAGAATCGCCGCTGCACTGAAGCGCACGAACGAGACTCACCGCGCGGCGCGCATCGACAGGCCGTTCAGCAGCCGTTGCAACTCGTCGATATTGAAAGGCTTCGCGAGTATGGTAAAGCCGGTGCGGCGCGCCTCGTCGAGCTGATCGGCGTAACCCGTCATCAGCGTGACCGGCTGATTCGGGCGCGTCGACTTGATCCATTCCGCGAGCTTGATGCCGTCGTAACTACCGGGCATCTGGATGTCGGAAAGCACGAGATCGAATTCATCGCCGGCTTCGAGCATCTGTCTCGCGGCGTCGCCTGACGATGCGTGGCGCGCTTGCCAGCCGAGCACGTCGATCACGGCGCACAGGCCCGCCGCGACTTCCTCGTTGTCTTCGACGATCAGCACGGTGGACGATGGCGCTTCGCGATCGACCGTCTCCACAGGCGGCGCATCCGCAGGCGCATCGACTTCGCCGGTCCAGTGCGGCAGATAGATGTCGACTGTCGTGCCGAAGCCCCATGCAGAATTCACGCGCGCCGTGCCGCCCGCCTGCTCGGACATCGCGAGCACTTGCGCGAGTCCGAGCCCAGTCCCGGCGCCCGCGCCCTTGGTGGTGAAAAGCGGTTCGAACGCTTGTTTTGCGACGTCGGTGCGCATGCCGACGCCGCTGTCCTTGCACGAGATCACGACGTATTCGCCGGCGCCGAGACCTTCATGCGTCGACGTATAACGCACGTTGTTGCACTCGATGCGAAAGTCGCCGCCGTGAGGCATCGCGTCCTTCGCATTCACGGCGATGTTGATGAGCGCCGAGGTCAGCTCCGTCGCATCGACGCGCACGGTCCACGTCGATGGCGGCACGCGCGAGCCGAACGTGACCTTGTCGCCCACCGACGCGCGCACGAGCGGCTCGGAGTCCATCATCCAGCGATCGAGGCGGATGACCTGCATCTGAAGCGGCTGACGTCGCGCGACGCTCAGCAGGCGGCGTGCGAGCGATTGCGCATTCTTCGATGCGCGCTCCACCGCCGCGACTCCCTTTTCGAGGCCGTTGAAGCCCTTGCGCCGCGCCAGTTCCATGTTCGACGTGACGACCATCAGCAGGTTATTGAAGTCGTGCGCGACGCTCGCGACGAGATTGCCGAGCGCGCCCATGCGTTGAAGCCGCCGCGTGGCCGCGACGGCCGAGCGGCGCAGCGCAAGTTCGCCGCGCCAGTTGTGCCATGCCGCTTCTTCCGCTTTGAGGCGTCGCAGCGAGAAGCCGATCAGCACCCACAGCGCGATGCACGGAATCAGTGCGATCGACGCGATCGATACATCGCGCCGCCACCATGCGAGGCGCACGTCATGAATCGAAAAGCCCGCCGCCGCGTAGACGGGATAGTCGCCGACACGCCGCCACGCCGCGAGCTTTTCATCGTTGTCGAGCGGCGATATGTAACGCATCAGACCCGTGGGCTTGCCTTGCGCGAATGCGCTCGCCAGCACCGAATGGCGATCGGGCGCATTGGGTGCGGACGCCGGCGGAAAACGCGCGAGCACGGCGCCGTCGTCGCGATGTAGCGCGAGCGTGAGCGCGGGATCGCTCACAATGAGTTCGCGATAGAAATCGAACAGATAATCGCGCCGCACGGCAATCGCGATTTCGCCGAGAAAGCGGCCGTCTTTCGCATAGCGTGCGCTCAGCGTGTTGACGATGTCCGTGTTCTTCACGCGCCCGCGCTCGGGCATGGAAACATGAAAGCTCGAATGCGTATCGCGCGTCGCGATGAAATCCGCACGATCGCTGACGGAGACATCGGGCGCGGGAAAAAAGCGGCTGCTGAGCACGAGCCTGCCGCGACTGTCGAGCACGGAGAGCGCCGCGATCTGTTCATGAGCCGCCGCGAGACGCGCGAGCTTGTCGTGCAGCTCCGACTGGCTGCGCGCGATGAAATCCGCGTCGCCGCTGCCGAGCATCTCGTCGATGCGCGAGATCAGTTCGCGGTTGATGCTGAAAACGGTGTTGGCCTTTTCGTCGACGATACGCACGAGCCGTTCGAGCGACTCGCCGGTTTCGGCGAATGTGCGTCCGTAAGTGTAGTAACCGTACAGGCAGAAAAATGCGAAGGGAATGACGATCGACGCAACGAGTGCAGCGAAGAGCCGTCTGCGCGCCGCGCGAAAGTCGAGCGGTGGCAGAGAGGGCAGGGTCTCTGCGGTGCCTGAAGCGGAGTGTTCTTCAGATTCGTTCATGGCGCGTTGCAAGGCGTGCGCGAGCGCCGAAACGCTCGTTTCGATGGTAGCACGCAGGTCTGTCATCGCCATGCATGAGTGCGCATCGGTCGTCGCGCAATCAGGCTGTGGTATAAGCACCGCATGCGCGCGCCCGCTCGCGGCGCGCAACGAACGTAACAGGAGCATGCAGTGAGAAGGACCGCCGAAAACAAGCTAAAGGTGGTCGCAGTGCGGGTCGATCCACAATTCGAACAACGGCTGCGACTTCTGGCGGAAGTGACGGGGCGCAAGCAATCGTTCTTCCTCCAGCAGATGATCGAGAACGGCATCGGCGCAATGGAAGAAACCTGGCTGCCGCCGGACGTGCTCGAACAAGTGAGGAGCGGTGCGTTGCCGCCGTTGCAGCAGGATCGCGTCTCGACCGCGGACCTCTTCGGCGATCAGGCCGATGAATGATCGATGATGGCGACGCCCCGATCGCGCTTCATCGCGCATGACGCGACATGCGAAGACGATGTGCTCGCGCGCATCGTCTTCGGTGCGGCGAGCGGCGGGCCGTGCATCGAAAGCGGTGTGCCGACGCTGCGCCTCGCGATGTGCGACGACTCTCACGACGGCTTCGCCGAAATCTGGACAGGCAACGGGCCGATCCACAGCGGACGCTTCAATGATCTCGTCTTCGCGCACGACGACGAGTTTCTCTTTTGCGCGGGCTTCATCGCGTCGTCCGGCCGCTATACCGAAGCCACGCGACAAGCCTATGGCGATGCGTTCGCGCTCGTCGGCGAGCGGGACTTCCCGAAGATTTTCCGCATGTGGAATTTCATCCCGCACATCAACGGGGCGAATCGGGAAGGGCTCGAGGTGTATCGCGATTTCTGCCGTGGACGCGCCATCGCGTTCGAGCAGGATTACACGGGCGCATCGGGTATGCCGGCGGCGACCGGCATCGGCACGTCGGGCGATGGCGTCGGCTTCTATTTTCTGGCGTGCCGCGCAAATTCGCCGCGGCATATCGAGAACTCGCGACAGACGCCCGCGTATGAATATCCGCAGCGATACGGTCCTAAGTCGCCGAGCTTCGCGCGCGGCACCTTGTTGGACGATACGTTGTACGTCTCGGGCACCGCGAGCATTCTCGGACACGAGACCGTGCACGAAGGCGATCTCGACAAGCAATGGCATGTCGCGATCGGCAATATCGCGCATCTGATCGGCATCGAGAATCTCGAAGCGCAGAACGTGAGCGGCGGCTATACGCTGCGCGACCTCGATCAGATCAAGGTGTATTACCGTCATGCGGCGGACTTGCCGCGCGTGATGAAACTCGCGCAGACCGCGTTTCATGCGGATGCGAACATCCGCTATGTCAAGGCCGATATCTGCCGCGCCGATTTGCTCGTCGAGATCGAGGGCATTGCTTCATATCGTCGTCGATCAGACTGACGCCGATTGCCTGAGCGTCTTCACGAGGAGGCTATACAGGCCGTCCACCGCTTTGGAGCCGCGCGAATCGCGACTGCGATAGACAGCGACTTCCATCGGTTCGAGCGGACCCAGGCCTTCATCGTTGCCCAGAATGCGGAGATGGTCCGGCGCGCTGCATTGCGTCAGCACCGCGACCGCGAGACCGCTTTCGACGGCGGCAATCTGCCCGGCCAGACTCGAACTGTTGTAGACCACCTTGTAGCGGCGGCCTTGCTGCGCGAGCGAATGAATCGCGCTGCGCCGCGCGAGGCTCGCGCTTTCATAGACGGCGATCGGCAACGGATCGCGTCTCCATAATTCGAATTGCGCCGCGCCGACCCAGACCATCGGCTCATGGAACAGCAGCGTGCCGCGCCGGCCGTGATCGCGCGATACGAGCGCGATATCGAGCTCGCTATTCGCGATGCGCGGAATCAGCGATGTCGATTGCTCGCAGATCAACTCGATCTCGACGCCGCTGTGCCGCGGCGCAAAGCGCTTCAGCACGGGTGTCAGATATTTGGCCGCGTAGTCGTCGGGCACGCCGAGGCGCACGCGGCCGGTGAGTTGCTCGCCCTGAAGCGCGACCTGCGCCTCGGCATGCAGATCGAGAATGCGCCGTGCATAGCCGAGCAGCGTTTGCCCGTCGTGAGTCAGTTCGAGCGCGCGCGAGCCGCGTTCGATGAGCCGCAATCCGAGCGCGCTTTCGAGCTTCTTCAATTGCATGCTCACCGCCGATTGCGAACGATGCACTTCGCCCGCCGCGCTCGACAGCGAACCCGCATCGACGACGGCGACGAAGCACTTGAGCCAGTCCATCTGCAAATCGTGTTGTTTCATGGGTCTGATCGGCGATTTCGAAAATCGAATGGATGATCTTCGAATTATGCGCTTTTCGTTCTATCGATCGCGGCACACACTTGGGGCATGAACACGAACGCGTCATCCTCTTCCCGTACAACCGCGCGCAGTGAAGCACGATCTGCGGCAGGCGCGTTGCCCTTTATCGTCGGCTGCGCGCTGCTCGGCACGATCGGTGTTTTCCTGCACGAAGCGAATGCCGATCCGCTGACCGCGACATGGTTTCGCTGCGCTTTCGGGCTTCTGGGCATGAGCGCGTGGCTCATCTCGCGCGGACAGACCCGCTTTCTGCGCCTCACGCGCAGCAACGTTCTTTGGGTGCTCGCGGCGAGCCTGCTGATGGTGTCGAGCTGGGCGCTCTTCTTCAGCGCGGTCGAGCGCATATCGGCGGGCGTCGCCATCGTTCTGTTTCATGTGCAGCCGATGTGGGTGCTGCTATTCGCATCGTTGTGGCTCAAAGAGGCGATCGGCGGGCAGCGCGTCATGGCCGTGGCAGTCGCGATGTGCGGACTCGTGCTCGCGACGGGCATCGCCGGACACGCGTCGGACGGCTCTTTGCAGCCCGCGTACTGGACGGGCGTGGCCGCATGTCTGGCCGGTTCGCTGTGCATGGCGGGCGTGACGATCACCGCGCGACGGCTGCGCGATCTGCCTGCGGGCGTGCTCGCGTGGTGGCAGTGCGCCATCGGCACCCTGTTGTTATGGATCTGGCCGATGCAGCACGGGTGGCCCGCATGGGGCATGTCGTGGGCGTGGCTCGCGGGCCTCGGGCTGATTCACACGGGCTTTGCGTACACACTGATGTATATCGGCATGGCGCGGCTCGACACCGCGCGCGTCGCCGTGCTTCAGTTCGTCTACCCGGCGGTGGCCATCGTCATCGACTGGCTGGTTTTCGATCAGCGTTTGAGCGGCGCGCAGATGACGGGCATTGCGTTGATGTCGGTGGCGATAGGCTTTGCGGAGCGCGTCCGCAAGGCGTGACGCAGATCCTTCAATGACGCCCGCGCCCCGCCTTTCGCGCGCGGTCGAGCATGAACTCGATGAACGCCAGCGTCGCGCGCGTGTGATGCCGGTTCGGCATGTAGAGCATGTACATGTGCGTGCCGAAGATGCTGAGCCGCCATTCGTCGAGCGCGGTGACGATCGCGCCGCGCCGCATGTCTTCCGACACGACGTAATCCGGCACGATGCCGACGCCGAGACCCGCGAGGATCGCATCGCGCAAAAACAGGAAGTTCTCGGAGATGAGGCTCGGTTCGAGGAGCACTTCGTGACGTTCATCGTCGAGATAGGCGGCGACGCGCGTCTGCTTGCCGACGACCGTCGCGGTGATCACCGGCACGACGCCCAGTTGCTCGAGCCGCGTGGGCATGCCGTGCGTTTCGGCATACGCGGACGATGCACACGCGACGTACCGCACCGGCCCCATGTCGCGCGCAACGAGACTCGGCGGCGGCTCGGGCATCACGCGCACGGCGATATCGACTTCGTCGCGCAGCAGGTCTTCGACGCGGTTTTCGAACATCACGTCGAGCACGATATCCGGGTACTCGCGCTTGAACGCGATCAGCCATTCCGACATCACGAGCTGTCCATAACCGCTCGGCACCGATAACCTCACGCGCCCCTGCAATCCTTGCCCGAGCGTCGATACCGATTCCTGCGCCGCGAAAAGCGCGTTGCGGATCGAACGGCCGTGCTCATAGAGCTTGAGGCCGAGCTCGGTCGGCTCGACGCGTCGCGTGGTTCGCCGCACGAGCTGCAGGCCGACGGACTTTTCGAGCTGATTCAGGTGATAGCTGACATTCGCGCGCGTCATCTTGAGGCGGCGCGCCGCCTCGCTCAGATTACCCGCATCGAGAATTTCGACCAGCAGCGTCAGCTCGTTGACGTCCACGGCATGGCTCGATTGTCAAAAGAGATTTGACAGTCTGTCAATCGAGCCTGTGATTGTCAAGGATGCCTGTCCCCGCGAGAATGCTTCCACGTAAAACAGGAACATCGACTCAGGAGACTTCATCCATGACGCTTTCGAGCGCGCCCGAAACCGCATCCGCGGTTCAACACGAATTACGCGGCAGCGTCCTTGTCGTGACGATCGACCATGCGCCCGTCAACGCACTCAACGCTGCCGTGCGGCGCGGTCTCATCGATGCAATCGAAGCCGCCGATGCAGATGCCTCCGTGCGCGCGGTGCTGATCGTCGGCGCGGGCCGGAACTTCATCGCGGGCGCGGACATTCGCGAGTTCGGCAAGCCCGCCGTGCCGCCGTCGTTGCCGGAGGTGTGCAACCGCATCGAGCGTTGCGAGAAGCCCGTCGTCGCGGCGATACACGGCGCGGCGCTTGGCGGCGGACTCGAAGTCGCGCTGGCGTCGCATTACCGGATCGCGGTCGCCGGCGCGAAGCTCGGCCTGCCCGAAGTGCAACTGGGACTCTTGCCGGGCGCGGGCGGCACGCAGCGCTCGGCGCGTCTGATCGGCGCACAGGCCGCGTTGTCGATGATGTTGAGTGGCCATCACATCGGCGCGGAGGAAGCGCTGCGTCTGGGTCTCGTCGACCGCGTCGGCCAGAGCGACGACGTGTTCGCCGAAGGCCTTGCTTTCGCGCACGAACTCATCGCGACGAAGGCCGCGCCGCGCCGCACGAAGAACGCGCGCGGACTCGCGGACAAGGAAGCGAGCGTGGCAGCGATCGCCGCCGCGCGCGCCGAGACGCAGAAGAAGTCGCGCGGATTGCTGTCGCCGCTGAAGATCGTCGATTGCGTGGAAGCGGCGTTGAATCTGCCCTTCGACGAAGGCTTGCGCTTCGAACGCGAGCAATTCCTCGAATGCCGCGAGAGCCCGCAACGCGCGGGTCTCGTGCATGCGTTCTTCGTCGAACGCGAAACGCAGAAGTCGCCCGAAACGCGCGACGCACAGCCGCGCGCGCTCGATCGCATCGGTGTGATCGGCGGCGGCACGATGGGTGCGGGCATCGCCGTCGCGCTGCTCGACGCGGGTCTCGCGGTGACGATGATCGAGCGCGACGAAGCCTCGCTCGAACGCGGAAGCGCGCATGTCGAGAAGGTGTACGACGCGCTGATCGCGAAGGGCCGCCTGACGCACGAATCGAAAACACGCGCGCTGCAACGCTTTCACGGCGACACGAAATACGACGCGCTCGCCGATGCCGATCTCGTCATCGAAGCCGTGTTCGAGGACATGGCCGCGAAGAAGGCCGTGTTCGCGCAACTCGATCGCGTGTGCAAGCCGGGCGCGGTGCTCGCGACGAACACGTCGTATCTCGACATCGACGAGATCGCGGCGAGCATCTCGCGTCCGCAGGACGTGCTCGGGCTGCACTTCTTTTCGCCCGCGAACATCATGAAGCTGCTCGAAGTGGTCGTGCCCGCGCGCGTGAGCGCCGATGTCGTTGCGACCGGTTTCGAACTCGCGAAGAAGCTGAAGAAGGTGGCGGTGCGTGCGGGCGTGTGCGATGGATTCATCGGCAATCGCATGCTCGCGGTGTATCGCGCGGCGGCGGATCATCTGATGGAAGACGGCGCGTCGCCGTATCAGATCGATCGGGCCGTGCGCGACTTCGGCTTTCCGATGGGACCGTATCAGGTCATCGATCTGGCTGGCGGCGATATCGGCTGGGCCGCGAGAAAGCGCCGCGCCGCGACGCGCGATCCGAACGCGCGTTACGTGCGTATCGGCGATGAACTGTGCGAGCGCGGCTGGTTCGGCCAGAAAACGGGACGCGGTTTCTATCGTTACGAAGACGGTGCGCGCACGGGCACGCCGGATGCGGAAGTCGAGTCGATCATCGATGCCGAGCGCGAGCGTGCGGGCGTCAAGCCGCGACCATTCACCGATGAGCAGATCGTGCGCCGCTACCTGGCCGCGATGATCAACGAGGGCGCGAATATCGTGCACGAAGGCATTGCGCAACGTCCGCTCGATGTCGATGCCACGTTGATGCACGGCTTCGGTTTCCCGCGCTATCGCGGTGGCCCGATGCATTATGCCGATACCGTGGGTCTCGACAACGTGCTCGCAGATATCCGCGCATTCGCGCAGGAAGATCCGCTCTTCTGGCGCGCGTCGCCGTTGATCGTCGATCTCGTGGCGCGCGGGAGGAATTTCGCGAGCCTGAATCAGACGGCCTGACGCGTGGCCTTTCAATCACTCATGGAATCGCAGTCATGGACCTGACATTCAACGCAGACGAAGAAGCCTTTCGCGCCGAAGTCCTAGCGTTTCTGCGCACATCGCTGCCAGAGCATGTTGCGCAGAAGGCGCGCACGGGCGAGCGCCTGACGCGCGACGACATGGCGCAATGGCACGCCACGCTCAACGCGAAGGGCTGGCTCGCGAATCACTGGCCGAAGGAGTATGGCGGCCCGGGCTGGACCGCGGTGCAGAAGTTCATCTTCGAGAACGAATGTGCGATTGCGGGCGCGCCGCGCATCGTGCCTTTCGGTGTGAACATGCTCGGGCCGGTGCTCATCAAATACGGGAGCGAGGCGCAGAAGCGTCATTGGCTGCCGCGTATTCTCGATGGCTCGGACTGGTGGTGTCAGGGCTATTCGGAGCCGGGCGCGGGTTCCGATCTCGCATCGGTGCGTACGACAGCCGTTCGCACGATGGAGAACGGCAGCGAGTATTACATCGTCAACGGACAAAAGACGTGGACCACGCTCGCGCACTTCGCGAACATGATCTTCTGTCTCGTACGGACGTCGCAGGATGCGCGCAAGCAGGAAGGCATCAGCTTTCTGCTCATCGACATGAATACGCCGGGCGTCGACGTGCGTCCGATCATCACGCTCGACGGCGAGCACGAAGTCAACGAAGTGTTCTTCACGGACGTGCGCGTGCCCGTTGCGCATCTCGTCGGAGAGGAGAACAAGGGCTGGACGTATGCGAAGTATCTGCTGACCTACGAGCGCACGAACATCGCGGGCGTGGGCTTTTCAGTGGCCGCGCTGAGCCGGCTGAAGGCTGTTGCGGGCAAGGTGCAATGCAACGGCCGCGCGCTCATCGACGATCCTTTGTTCGCCGCGCGTCTCGCGCGTGTCGAGATCGATCTGGAGAACATGAAGACGACGAATCTGCGCGTGATCGCGGCGGTCGCGGGCGGCGGCGCGCCAGGCGCGGAAAGCTCGATGCTGAAGATTCGCGGCACGGAGATTCGCCAGGAAATCTCTTCGCTGATGCGTCGCGCGATGGGTCCGTACGCGCAGCCGTTGATAGACGAAGCATTCGAAGATGACAAGGATGACGAAACATTCGATTCGGCGTCGGAGTACTTCAACAATCGCAAGCTGTCGATCTTCGGCGGCTCCAACGAAATACAGAAGAACATCATCTCGAAGATGATCCTCGGTCTTTAAAGGACGCGCACGATGAATTTCCAGCACACGGAAGACCGGCGGATGCTCGCGGATTCGCTGAACCGCTTCATCGCCGAGCAATATGGCTTCGATGTGCGCGACAGGATCGCGCGTTCGCAAGAGGGCTTCAGCCGCGATATGTGGCGACGGTTTTGCGAGCTTGGCATCGTCGGCGCGTTCTTCGATGAATCGATCGGCGGCTTCGGCGGCGACGGGTTCGATGTGTCCGTCGTGTTCGAAGCGCTCGGTCGCGGGCTCGTCGTCGAACCGTTTCTCGATACGTTGATCGTCGGGCGCGCACTTGCCTTCGCGGGCGATGAGCGGCAGCGCGAGATCGTTGCGAGCATGATCGACGGGACGGCGATCGCAGCATTCGCGCATGACGAACCCGGCTCGCACTACGAGCTTGCACGCGTGAACACGCGCGCGACCCGGCATGGCGATGGATGGATGCTCAACGGCGCGAAGGGCGTCGTGCAGCAGGGCGAACATGCGGACGTGCTGCTCGTGTCGGCGCGCACGTCGGGCAACGAGTACGACGAAGCGGGCATTTCGCTCTTTATCGTGCCGCGCGATGTGCAGGGCGTGAAGATGCGCGGCTATCGCAAGATCGATGGCGGACGCGTGGCGGAAGTATCGCTCGAAAACGTGACGCTCGATGCCAATGCGCTCGTCGGCAATGAAGGCGATGCCTACGCGACGCTCGCGCATGCGATCGGATATGGTCTCGTCGCGCTCGTGTCGGAAGCGGTCGGCGCGATGGATGTCGCGAAGGAGCACACGCTCGAATATTTGCGCACGCGTAGGCAGTTCGGCGTGCCGATCGGCGCGTTTCAGGCGTTGCAGCATCGCATGGCCGATGTGCTGCTCGAGATCGAGCAGGCGCGTTCCGCTGCGATCAATGCGGCGGCGGCGGTCGGCGCATCGGGTGTTGCGCGCGAGCGAGCGTTGTCGGCGGCGAAGCATTCGGTCGGGCGCATCGGCACGCTCGTCGCGGAAGAGTCCATTCAGATGCATGGCGGCATCGGCATGACGTGGGAGCTGCCGCTTGCTCATTACGCGAAGCGGCTCGTGATGATCGATCATCAATTGGGCGATGAGGATCATCATCTCGCGCGGTATATCGCGCTGGGGCGGGGGGCGCTTCGCTGAAGCTTCACTACTTCAAGCCGGGATCATACAAATAGGAGACAATGACGCCCTAGCTCGCAACCCAAGGACCATGCAGAGCAACAGATAAACTCGCGAGCCAGGTTCCCGGACCTCCAGATAGTGGCAACCGAAAATATCTACAACCCGAGTCTCAACGCACCCGCCCCGGCACGCGCGCGAAGCTCGACGCCGAACGTCATCGTGCTGTGCGGCACGCTCATCGCGCTTCTCATGGTGGCGCTTTGCGCGCTGGTCCTGTATCAGGGCCGGGTCGATGCGCTCGATCGCGCGCGCGACACGTCCCGCAATCTCGCGTTGCTCGCCGAGCGCGACATCGAGCGCAATTTCGAACTCTACGAACTGTCGCTGCAAGCGGTCGTCGAAGGCGTCGAACGCGACGACGTAATGAGCCTTCCGCCCCGCCTGCGCAACGACGTGCTGTTCGACCGGGCGGCCACAGCGCGCGATCTCGGGTCGATCCTCGTGCTCGACGAGAACGGCAAGATCATCATCGATTCGGGCAGCCTCGTGCCCCGGCCGGGCGATTTCGCGGATCGCGGCTATTTCACGGTCCAACGCGACCGGCCAGACGCCGGGCTTTACATCAGCGGCCCGTATGCGTCGCGATTGCGCGGCGGCGCGCCCAGCATCGCGTTGAGCCGCAGACTCTCGCGTCCCGACGGGTCCTTCGCGGGCGTCGCGATGCTCGCCATCAACCTCGAATACTTCCGCAATCTTTTCGCGGGGCTTTCGCTCGGGCCGCACGGCGCGGTGTCGCTCATCAATCACGACGGCCTGATGATCATGCGTCAGCCGTTCGATCCGCGCGTGATCGGCCGCGACATCAGCCAGGCCGATACCTTCAAGAAATTTCGGGCGGCGGAGCAGGGCAGCTTCAGCGAAACATCGTCGATCGACGGGAGGCGCCGCCTCTACTACTTCCGCAACTTCCCGAATCTGCCGCTCATCATCATGGTGGCCGAAGGAGAAGAGGACATCTACGCGGCATGGCGGCGGCGCGCGATCATCATCGGCTCGTCGATGGGCGTGCTCGCTATCGGATTCATCGCGTTGTCGTTCGTGCTCGCCGCGCAATTCAGGCGGCGCATGCGCGCGGAGTCGGAGCTACAGTTGCTCGCGCGCACCGATGGACTCACCGGGCTGCACAATCGCCGCACGCTGGGCGAGATTCTCGATCAGGAATGGCGCAGGGCGCGCCGCACGCGCAGTCTCTTTTCGCTGCTGTTCGTCGATATCGACCGCTTCAAGGCCTTCAACGATGCCTACGGCCATCAGGCCGGCGACGACGCGCTCGCGGCCGTCGCACGCTGCATCGGCGACAACATACGGCGGCCCGTCGATACCGCCGCGCGCTACGGCGGCGAGGAGTTCGTCGTCGTATTGCCCGACACGCCCGCCGACGGCGCCGCGAAAATCGCCGAGAAGATTCGCGCGGCCATCAGCGATCTGTCGATCGAGCACGCGGGCAGCGAGTTCGGCCGCGTCACGGCGAGCATCGGTCTCGCGAGCTGGCGGCCGGAACGCGACGACGACGTAAGCGCGCTCATTCGCGCGGCCGACGAGGCGCTCTACGATGCGAAAGCGCGCGGGCGCAACCGCATCATGCAGGCAAGTTTCGTCTGAGACGGTGGACGAAAGTTCGTCGCGCAACGGCCGGGCATGTGCGTGCACGCAAAATGCTTGTTTTGCCGTAAGCTCTCGACGCCGCGCGGGCCGCCCGCCCACGACGCGACCGACCCGAACCCTTCCGATGACCCAAACGCCCGATCCCGAAGCCCGCCGCCTCGCCACGCTGGCGCGCTACCACACGCTCTTCAACGCGATCGATGACGGCTTTTGCATCATCGAATTCATCGATGGCCCGCACGGACCGCTCAGCGATTATCTGCACGTCGAGGCCAATCCGGGATACGAGCGGCACTCGGGCATTCGCGACATCGTCGGCAAGACCTTGCGCGAGATCGATCCGACCGATGCCGACGGCTGGGTCGAAATCTACGGCGACGTTCTGCGCACCGGCGCGACCGCGCGTTTCGAGCGCTACTTTCTGTCGGCGGGGCGGCATATCGAGGTGTCGGCGTCGCGCGTCGAACCGCCCAGCCTGCGGCAAGTGTCGATCCTCTTTCGCGACATCTCCGCGCGCAAGAAAGCGGAGGAGGAACGCGATCGCGCGATCGCGTCGCTGCGCGCGTTCAACGAAACGCTGGAGCAGCGCGTCGCCGAGCGCACGGCGGAATTGATGCGCGCGGAAGAACAACTCCGTCAGGCGCAGAAGATGGAAGCGGTCGGTCAGTTGACGGGCGGCCTCGCGCACGACTTCAACAATCTGCTGGCGGGCGTGTCGGGCTCGCTGCAGTTGCTCGGCATTCGGCTGAGCCAAGGACGGATCGCGGAGGTCGACAAATACGTCGTCGCGGCGCAAGGCGCGGTGCGGCGCGCGGCGGCGCTGACGCATCGGCTGCTGGCGTTTTCGCGGCGGCAAACGCTCGATCCGCGTCCCACGGACGTCAACGCGCTCGTCAACGGCATGACCGAACTGATCCAGCGCACGGTCGGCCCGGGCATCAAGGTGGAGTCTGTCGGCGCGACGGGCCTGTGGCCCGCGCTCGTCGATTCGGGACAACTGGAAAACGCGCTGCTCAACCTGTGCATCAATGCACGAGACGCGATGCCCGATGGCGGGCGCATCACCATCGAAACGGCCAACAAGTGGATCGACCACCGCGCGGCCCAAAGCCACGACATGCCCGAAGGCCAGTTCCTGTCGCTGTGCGTGACGGATACCGGCACCGGCATGACGCCCGATGTCATCGCGAATGCGTTCGATCCGTTCTTCACGACCAAGCCGATCGGCATGGGCACGGGCCTCGGTCTATCGATGATCTACGGCTTCGCGAAGCAATCGGGCGGCCAGGTTCGGATCTATTCCGAAGTCGGGCAGGGCACGACGGTCTGCATCTATCTGCCGCGCTTCTATGGCGGTGTCGATGACGATGCCGCCGATCAATCCGCATCGCCGATCTCGGGCGCGGAGTCGGGCGAAACCGTGCTCGTCGTCGACGATGAACCGAGCGTTCGCATGCTTATCGTCGATGTGCTGGAAGAGGCCGGCTACGCGGTGATCGAAGCCGCCGACAGCATCGCGGGCCTCAAGCTGTTGCAGTCGAATGTGCGGATCGATCTGCTCATCAGCGATGTCGGCTTGCCCGGCGGCATGAACGGACGCCAGATGGCCGATGCGGCGCGCGAGGCGCGTCCCGATCTGAAAGTGCTCTTCATCACCGGCTATGCGGAGAATTCGGTGATCGGCAATGGACGCCTGGAGCCCGGCATGCAAGTGCTGACCAAGCCGTTCGCGATCGAAACGCTGGCCGCGCGCGTGCGCCAGCTCGTCGACGAGTAAGGACGCCCGCGCGCTACTGCGCCTCGCCGCCCGCCATCGACTCGATGATGCTCTCGAGTTGCGCGCTCATCGGCATGTCGAGGCTTTTTCCCGACGGCAGACGTTGCAGGAACCAGCGCTTGTATTGACGCTCGATTTCGCCATCGGCGGCGAGGTTCTGGAACGTATCCTTCACGACTTGCGCAAGCTGGGGATCGTCCCTGCGATACATGATGCCGTACGGGTCATACGACAGATAATCGCCGATCACCTGATACGCGCCGCCCTTCGCCGCGTTCTCCGCGATGAGGCCGTAGAGCAGCACGTCGTCGGTGGCGAAGGCATCGGCCTCGCCGTTCGCGACGCGCGCGAAGCCTTCCGCGTGATCCGGCACGATCTGCAACTGCAGGCCGAGCGCGAACTTCCGGTCGAGATCGCGCAGCGCCTTCTCGTTCGTCGTGCCTGCCGTCACCGCGACCTTCTTGCCCGCGAGATCGCGAAACGAGCGGATCGGCGACCCTTTCCTGACCATCACCTTGGTGCCGGCCACGAAGAAGATCGGCGAAAAGGCCACGCGTTTCTGCCGCTCGACGTTGCTCGTGGTCGAGCCGCATTCGAGATCGACACGGCCATCGACGACCGCTTCGATGCGATTCTCCGGCGTCACGGGCACCCACCGGATGTTCAGGTTCTTATGCACCGCATTGCCGATCGCGGCGACGATCGACTTGCAGAGTTCGATCGAATAGCCGATCGGCTCCTTGCGCGCGTTCAGATACGAGAACGGCACTGAGGCATCGCGATAGCCGATCGCGATCGTGCCCGTGTCGCGCGCCTTGGCGAGCGTGCCGGTCAGCGTCGCGGGCGCGTAGGCGTCGTTGTCGGGCGGCGGTGTCTGCACGTCGTCGGCCGCGCGCGCGTTCGGAGCGATCGCGATCAGGCTGGCCGCAGCCAGCGCCGACCAGAAGCGCTGCGTCTTCATGGCTCGCCTCCGTCAGACCTGCGCGGGATGCGCGAGCGACGCGTCCTGTTCGGCCTCGATGCGCGCCGCATTCTTCGCCGCCTCCGATTCCGTCAGCAGCTCGCCTTCCCACTTCGCGACGACCGCGCTCGCGATCGAATTGCCGACGGCGTTGGTCGCCGAGCGCCCCATGTCGAGGAAGGTATCGACGCCGAGGATCAGCAGCAGTCCCGCCTCGGGAATGTTGAAGTGATTGAGCGTGGCCGCGATCACGACCAGCGACGCGCGCGGCACGCCGGCCATGCCTTTGGATGTCAGCATGAGGATCAGCAGCATCGTGATCTGCGTGCTGATCGGCAGATGAATGCCGTACGCCTGCGCGATGAAGAGCGTCGCGAACGTGCAATACATCATCGAGCCGTCGAGGTTGAAGGAGTAGCCCATCGGCATCACGAAGCTGGAGATCTTGCGCTTCACGCCGAAACGATCGAGCGCGTCGAGGATCTTCGGATACGCGGCCTCCGAGCTCGCGGTCGCGAACGAAAGCATGAACGCTTCCTTGATGAGCGACAGCAGCTTGAACACGCGCCGCCGCAGAAACAGGAAGCCCGCGAGCACGAGCAGGCCCCACAGCAGAAAGAGGCTGATATAAAAGTCGGCCATGAAGACCGCGAACTTCAGAAGGATCGTCAGCCCGTTGACCGCGACGGTCGCGGCCATCGCGGCGAGCACGGCTAGCGGCGCGAGCTTCATCACGTAGCCGGTGATCTTGAGCATGACGTGCGACAGCTGATCGATCGCGGCGAGCAGGATCTTGCCGCGTTCGCCGAGCGCGGCGAGCGCGACGCCGAAGAACATCGAGAACACGACGATCTGCAGGATCTCGTTGTTGGTCATCGCTTCGGCAAACGAGCGCGGCACCATGTGACTGACGAAGTCTTTCAGCGTGAACTTCGATGTCGCGAGATTCGCCGATGCGCCGATGTCGGGAAGCGGCAAGCCGAGGTTATCGCCGGGCTTGAGCAAGTTCGACATCACGAGGCCGAGCAGCAGCGAAATGAGCGACGCGGTGAGGAACCAGCCGAGCGCCTTGGCGAACACGCGTCCGACCGAGGCGGCGTCGCCCATGTGCGCGATGCCGACGACCAGTGTGGAGAACACGAGCGGCCCGATCAGCATCTTGATGAGGCGCAGGAACACGTCGGACACGAGGGAGATGTAGCCGGCGATCTCCGTGGCGGTTTTCTTGTCGGGAAAGCTCGTGAAGATCATGTAGCCAACCACTATGCCGATGACCATCGCGCCGAGAATCCAGATGGCTGCGGAGTTCTTCTTCATGTCCAGGCCTCCATTGACTGCATATCGAACGAATGCAATGGCGAATTTCGGATGGATCAGGCGATGCAAAAACGAACGCGGCGCCGCTCAGTATAGAGCGGCGCCGCGGCGTGTGTCCGCGAACACTCGAAATGTTAGCGGCGTAGTTCCATCTTTGCCGGAACTCAGCCCGGCGTGCGCTCCGAAACCGCTTCGCGGCGCGCGTTGTAGGACGGCGCGCTGCCGTCGTCGGGCAGCGTCGAGCTTTGCGCCGCCGCGAGCAGTCTTTCGACGGACGGGCCCATCGCGTCCGTGAAGGTCTTCGGATGCACGCCGATACCCAGCACCAGCACGGCCATCGCGCCGAACAGCACGAGTTCGCGCTTGCCGAGATCGCGCAGACCGGCGACGCGCTCGTTCTTCACCGCGCCGAAAATCACACGCTTGACCATCCACAGCGTATAGGCCGCGCTCAGGATCAGCGACGTGGCCGCAGCCGCGCCGATCCAGAAGTTCAGGCGGATCGCGCCCATCAACACTAGAAACTCGCCGACGAAACCCGAGGTGCCCGGCAGGCCGACATTGGCCATCGCGAACAGCATCGCGCAGACCGCGAAGCGGGGCATCGTGTTGGCGACGCCGCCGTAGGCATCGATCGAGCCATTTTTCGTGCGCTCGACGAGCACGCCGGTGCACAGCAGCATCGCGCCGGACACGATGCCGTACGACAGCATCTGCACGACCGCGCCTTCGGTGCCGAGGCGGTCGAAGGTAAAGAGGCCGAGCGTCACGAGACCCATGTGCGCGACTGCCGAGTAGGCAAGCAGCTTGCGCATGTCCGTCTGCGCGAGCGCGACGAGGCTGCCGTAGATCACCGCGACGAGCGACAGCGCGATCATCGCCGGGGCGAAGAAGTGCGATGCGTCGGGCACGATCGGCAACACGTAGCGCAACATGCCGTAGCCGCCGATCTTCAGCATGCCGAGCAGCACCGCCGCGCCCGTCGGGCCTTCCGAGTTCACGTCGGGCAGCCACGTATGGACGGGCCACATCGGCACCTTGACCGAAAAGGCCGCGAGGAAGCAGACGAAGACGACGATCTGCGGCGTGAAGCCGAGCTTCAGGTTGCGCCATGCGTCGATATCGAAGGTATGCGCCTGCGTCCACAGATAAACGAGCGCGGCCAGCATTGCAAGCGAGCCGAGCAGCGAGAAAAAGAAGAAGCGAATCGCCGCGTACACGCGCCGCTCGCCGCCCCACGTGCCGATCAGCAGATACAGCGGAATCAGCGAAGCCTCGAAGAACACGAAGAACAGCATGCCATCCAGCGACGCGAACACGCCCTGCATGCAGCCCGACAGCACGAGGAACGCGCCGTAGTATTGCGCGACCTGCTTCGTGACCGAGCGCCACGACGCGACGAAGATGATGAGCGTGGTGACGGCCGTCAGCACCGTGAACCACAGCGAAATGCCGTCGACGCCCAGATGGTACGAAATGCCGAACTGCGGCAGCCACTCGACGCGCTCGACGAACTGCATCGCACTGGACGACGCGTCGAAGCGGGAGAGCAGCGGCACGACGGGCAACAGGCTGAGAATCGCGCCGAACAGGGCGACGGCGCGCGAGAGCGTCGCGGATGCGCTGAACGTCAGCACGAAGATGCCCGACACCACTGGAATCCAGATAAGAAAACTGAGAACTGACGGCAGATGCATAGCTCGGTCGAAATCGGGCGCAAAGCACGGCCAGCACGCGAAGAAACGTGCTCGCTGGAAAGGCGCTGACAGTGGAATGTAAGGCAGGACGAGTGCGCGGAGGCTTGAATCCGGCGCGCAGCCCGAATGACTTAGGCGTATTCCTAAGGGTTAACGAGGATAACTCAAAAGAATAGTTTTTTGTGCATTGCGGCGTATCAAATTCATTGCGCCGAACGGCCTTGACTTTTTTACCGATTCCGGCTCGGCGGCACGTCGACGTGAATGAATCGTTCGTTCGCTTCGGGCTTGCCCTGATTTGCCGGAAGCCGCGTGGCCCTTAGCCTAGAACGCAAGGAAGGAGACAAGCATGAAGAAAACATTCAAGGCCGTCGTCTTTGCGCTCGTCGCGTATCTCGTCGCCGATCGCGCCATGCTCCACGCGCAGGGACGCGACCTGGCCGCGTCGTCGTGCGTGCAGAGCGCGGCGCAGATCGAATTCGACGCCCTGAGCAAGGGCTTCAGCCACGCCGCCGCGAGCAGCCAGCGCGACGCGTTCCGGTCGCAATGCCTCGTGTCGGGCCGCGCCGAGTCCGGCACGGCCGTCGCAATGCGCTGAAACGGCGTCAGTTCAGCTTCACGGTAGGCCGCACGCGCTCGCGCAGCCATTGGCTCGCGGCGTACATCAGCGCCCGCTTGACGCCCGTCAGCCCCATGATGTGCCGGCGATACAGATGCCGGTAGCACGACGCCGCGAACCATCCGTCGATGAACAGCGGCCGGCGCAGCAACTCGCTCATCAGCGCGCCCGCCGCGCCTGCGCGTCCGAAGGAGACGAGCGTGCCCTGATCGCGGTACGCGAAGAGCGGCACGGCGCGTTCGTCGAGGCGGCGCGCGAGGGCATCGGCGAGATAGACGGCCTGCTGAAACGCGGCCTGCGCGCGCGGCGGCACAAGCGCGTCGCCTTTCGCTGCGGCGCACGCGGCGCAGTCGCCCATCGCGTAGATGCCTGAGCCGGGTTCGACCTGCAAGGTTGCATCGACGATCACCTGTCCCAGCCGGTTCAGCGGCAATCCTTCCAGCGTGCGCAACACCGGCGCGCCTTCCACGCCCGCGGCCCAGATCGTGATGTCGCTTGTGAGCGTTTCGCCATCCGCGGTCGATACGGCGTGCTCGTCCACCGAACGCACGCGGCAACCCAGCCGCACTTCCACGCCGAGCTTGGCGAGCACGTCCTGAGCGCGCGTCGAAATGCGTTCGGGCAGCGCGGGCAGCACGCGCGGCGCGCCTTCCAGCAGACGAATGCGGATGTCGCTGGCCGGGTCGATCGACGCGAGGTGATACTCGCGCAGCATTTCCGCCGATCCGCGCAGCGCGGCGGCCAGTTCGACGCCCGTCGCGCCGCCGCCGATCACCGTCACCGAAACCGGCGTGCGCGCCGCGCCGGGCGTCGCCTGCCGCGCATGACTCGAACGCAGAAGGCTCGACAAAAGACGCCGCCGGAACGTTTCCGCCTGCTCCACCGTTTCGAGCGTCAGCGCATGCTGCGCCGCGCCGGGAATCGAGAAGAAGTTCGTCACGCTGCCGAGCGCGAGCACGAGCGAATCGAAGGCGAGCGTTCGCTTCGGCAGGAGCGGACGTCCGTCGATATCGGTCGTCTCGTCGATGACGATCTCGCGGCGTCCACGATCGATGTTCGCGAGCGCGCCCTGCTCGAAGCGAAAGTGATTCCACTTCGCGTGCGCGGCGTAATCGATCTGATGACTCGATGCATCGATCTGTCCCGACGCGACTTCATGCAGAAGCGGCTTCCAGAAGTGCGTCGGAAAGCGGTCGATGAGGATCACCTCGGCGCGCCGCCGCTTGCCGACGCTATTGCCGAGACGCGTCGCGAGTTCCAGCCCCGCGGCGCCGCCGCCGACGATCACGATGCGATGAGGCGAATCGACCTGCCGTTGCGCGTAAGGATTCAACATCATGGCTCTCCCGGAAGTGCTGTGTGGATGCTTGACGACCTCGTTGGGAAAAATATAAGGTCCCGAAAACATATGCGCTATTTAGTATTTATCGCCGACTCATAAGTTTTCACTAATGTTAAAGACCACGACCTTCCGTCAGTTGCGCACGCTGCAGACCGTCGCGCGCGTGGGCAGCATCTCGGGCGCCGCCGATGAACTGCATCTCACGCAGCCGGCGGTCTCGTTGCAAATCTCGTTGCTCGGCGAAGCCGCGGGCACGCCGCTTTTGCGCCGCGTCGGCCGCGAAGTGCAGCTCACGGCTGCGGGCGAAGTAATGGCGCGTTACGCGAACGAAATCCTGAGCCTTTGGAACGAAGCGGGCGAAGAAGTGGCGGCGTTGCGCGGCGAACTGGGCGGCACGTTGCGCATCGGTGCGATCACGACGGCGGAATATCTCGTGCCGCCGCTGCTCGTGCGCTTCACGAAGGAGCGGCCCGGCGTGAAGCTGCAGTTTCGCATCGGCAATCGCGATGACATCGTCCGCATGCTCGCGACGAATGAAATCGATCTCGCGATCATGGGACGGCAGCCGCGCGAACTGCGCACGAGCGCCGCCGCATTCGCGAAGCATCCGATGGCGTTCGTCGCCGCGCCTTCGCATCCGCTGATGCGCGCGAAGCGCCTGCGTCTGACCGATCTCGAATCGGCGAATCTGCTCGTCAGAGAGCGCGGCTCGGGCACGCGCGTCGCGATCGAAGGGCTGTTCAAGGAAGCGGGTCTGAAGCTGCATGCCGCGTCCGAGTTATCGAGCAATGAAGCGATCAAGCAGCTCGTCGAAGCGGGACTCGGCGTGGCGTTTCTTTCGCTGCACGCGTGCGCGCTCGAAATGCAGGCGGGCTTGCTCGCGACGCTTCCCGTGCCTTCGACGCCGATCGAGCGCGCTTGGCATGTCGTGCATATGTCGGAGCGACGCCTGCCTCAGGTCGCCAATGCGTTCAGGGAATTCTTGATTCAGTCGGGAGCGGCCGTCGCGGGCCTGACTGCGCCGCCGGAAACGCACAAGCTGCGTTCGACGCGCAGAGAGAAGAAAACAGAAGTCGTTGCGGATGCAACTGGTGCCCAGGTCGGGACTCGAACCCGAACGCCTCGCGGCGCTACCCCCTCAAGATAGTGCGTCTACCAATTCCGCCACCTGGGCAAGGGGACCGAATTGTAGCGGGAAAATCGGGAAATGCGAAGGGCTTCGATCATCGCGTGCATCGTCGCGACGCTACTACAATATTCGGCAAAGCAACGGTCTCGTCCGATTCGCCTGAATAATCACATCGGTTCGCCCATACGGGAGCGTCCATGTTCGGCAACAGCTTGCGTTTCGAAGTGGGACCCGACTGGCAAGTCAACGTCGCCACCGATAGCTGGCTCATCGCGACGCTTCTCGTGATCGCCATGCTGCTGGCGATTTTCCTCGCGAGCGTCATCTGCTACTACCTGACGCGCTGGATCATGCTCGTGATCGTCAACCGGCTCGCACGCAAGGAAGGGCGCAAGTGGCTGATCGCGGCGGAGCGACATCGCGTGTTTCATCGGCTTGCGCCGCTCGTGCCTGCCGCTATCGTCTATGCCGCGGCGCCGTTGCTCACGGGGCTCACGTTTCCGGTGATCCCGGCGCTCGGTAAGCCGCTCGCCATACTCGCGGCCTGCTACATGGTCTACACGATGGTGCGCGCGGCGCTTGCATTGCGCGACAGCATCGACGAGCGCTATAGCCACTTTCCTTCGGCGAGCGAGCGGCCCATCAAGAGCTTTCTGCAGATCGCCACGATCGTCGTGTATCTCGTCGCGCTCATCGCGGTCGTTTCGCTGCTGCTCGAGCGTTCGCCCGTTTATCTGCTCACCGGTCTCTCCGCGATCACGGCGCTGCTCATCATCATTTTTCGCGACTCGCTGCTCGGCTTCGTCGCCAGCATCCAGCTCGCCGCGTACGACATGCTGCGCGTGGGCGACTGGATCGAAGTGCCCGGATATGTAGCCGATGGCATCGTCATCGATATTGCCTTGAACACGATCAAGGTGCGCAACTTCGACAACACCGTCGTCATGTTGCCGAGCCAACTGCTGCTGACGAACAGCGTGAAGAACTGGCGCGGCATGGTCGCGTCGGGCGCGCGACGCTTGCGGCATGCGATTCACTTCGACGTGGACACGATCCGCTATCCCGACGACGCGTTGCTCGCGCAATTGCACGCAGCGATAGAACAGCCGCTCGTGACCGTCGAAGGCGAGCGCCGCACGAACCTCGGTTTGTATCGGCACTATCTCAGCGGATATTTGCGCGCGCACCCGGCCGTGCGTCGCGACATGCCGCTCGTGATTCGCCACGTCCAGTCCACGACGGCGGTCGTGGCACTGGAGATCTGCGTGTTCATCGACGAGATTCGCTGGGAGCGCTACGAGGCGTTGCTATCGGACATGCTCGATCACGCTTATGGCGTCGTGCCGTTTTTCGGCCTGCGCTGCTGGCAGCGCGAGCGTTCGGTGTCCGCGCCCTCAGGAAGGTGATCGAACCATGCTTGCGTGATCGGCGCGGTGCTTGGGCACCGCTTTCAGCGGCGCGAGCACGCGACGAGCATCCTCGAGTTCCTTCCTCATCTCGTCGATGAGCCATTGCGCCACCGCGCGCGTACTCTCCGACGGATTCGACGAGCGATGTTCGAGCACGTAATTGCAGCCCGTTTCGATGTATCGGTCCCACGCGGGAATGACCTTGCCCTCGTTCAACGGCGCCGCGATCGCGAGCAGCCAGCCGAGCACGACGCCTTGTCCGAGCATCGCGCATTGCACGGCGAGTCCGGGATCGGTGTGATGCACCGCTTCGCCGATGCCCTTGTCGGACAGCCCCGTCGCACGATGAAAATCCGCCCAGGAAAGCGTGGTCACGTCGAGATGAATATAGGCGTGACCTTCGATGCTCGCCGGCGTATCGAGCGGGCCGAATTCGGCGCGATAGTTCGGACTACAGACAGGGACGATGATCTCCGGACAAAGAAGAAGCGGTTCCTTCTCCGAACCCGGACCATGCAGCCGGATGCCGAGGTCCGCATCTTCGAGCGGTCCGTAGAGCCGCCCGGCCATCACTTGCAAGCGCAGATTGATGGAAGGAAACGCGCGGCGAAACCCCGCATAACGCGGCAAGAGCCACAACGCGGCGAAGCCGCTCGCGAGCGACAGCGTGACGATCTCGCCTTGCGCATGATCGCGCTTGAGTTCATCGATGGTATCGCCGATCTGCCCGAAACCCGATGCAACGGCGCGCTGCAATGTTGCGCCGCGATCGGTCAGGGTAAGCCCTAGCTTCGTGCGATCGAAGAGCCTGAAGCCGAGCGCGTCTTCGAGACGCGCCACCATGCGGCTCACGGCGACGGGCGTCACGTTGAGTTCGCCGGCCGCCTTGGTGAAACTCAAGAGCCGCGCGGATGTTTCGAAGACGAGCAGTGCCTGAAGGGACGGAAGTCGCAGACTCATACAACACCATGTTAAGGGGCGTGCATCCATTTGTAATTTGACGGCGCATATTGACCTCCTTACCTTGAGTCCGACGCTTACTTCTTCTCGCAGGCCATGACCACTGCTTCGTCGGACCCGTTGCTTCAGCCCTTTGCCCTCAGGCATCTCGTACTCAGAAACCGTGTGATGAGCACGAGTCACGCGAGCCGTCTCACGCGTGATGAATTCCCTCAGGAGGTTTATCAACGGTATCACGAGGAAAAGGCGAAAGGGGGTATCGCGCTGACGATGTTCGGCGGCTCGTCGAACGTCAGTCTCGACAGTCCCAATACGTTCCAGCAGATCAACGTCTCGACCGATGCCGTGGTGCCGCATCTGCGGCGCTTTTCCGATCGCGTCCATACGCACGGCGCAGCGCTCATGTGCCAGATCACACATCTCGGGCGGCGCGGCGATGCATACACGGAACCGTGGCTGCCGATGATCGCGCCATCGGCCGTGCGCGAAACGCTGCATCGGGCGATGCCGCAGGCTATCCACGATGCCGACATCAAACGCGTGATCCGCGACTTCGGCCTTGCGGCGAAGCGCTGCCGCGATGGCGGTCTGGACGGCATCGAAACGCATGCGGGCGGGCATCTCATCGGCCAGTTCATGGACCCGACCGTGAACCTGCGCACCGATAAATACGGCGGTTCGACGGCGAATCGCGTGCGCTTCGCAATCGAGGTTCACGAAGAAATACGCAAGCAGGTGGGCGACGATTTCATCGTCGGCTTTCGCTTCGCGCTCGAAGACGGATGCAGCTTCGAGGAAGGGCTGGAGATGTCGCGCATCCTGCAGAGCACGGGTCTGTTCGATTTCTTCAACGTCACGTTCGGGCGCATGGACACGAAGATGTCGCTCGCGGTCAACTCGATGCCGGGCATGTTCGTGCCGTCTGCACCGTGGCTGCCCAAAGCGGCCGCGTTCAAGCGCGCGGTCGATCTGCCCGTCTTCCACGCAGCGAAGATCGCCGATCTCGCCACGGCGCGTTATGCGATACGCGAAGGTCTGCTCGACATGGTCGGCATGACGCGCGCGCATATCGCGGAGCCGCATCTCGTGAAGCTCGTCGAAGCAGGCAAGGAGGATGAAGCGAGGCCGTGCGTCGGCGCATCGTTCTGCCGCAACTTTCGCGCGACGTGCATTCATAACCCGGCGACGTCGCGCGAGACGTATCTCACGCATGACATACCGGAGGCCGAGCAGAAGAAGCGCGTGCTCATCGTCGGCGCGGGACCTGCGGGCCTCGAAGCCGCGCGCATCTGCGCGACGCGCGGCCATGACGTCACCGTGCTCGAGGCGAACTCGGAGGCGGGCGGACAGACGTTGCTCGCGGCGACGGGAAGCTGGCGGCGCGATCTTATCGGCATCGTCGACTGGCGCGTGGCGCAACTCGACAAGCTCGCTGTCGATGTGCGCTACAACCACTACGCCGAGTTGAGCGACGTGCTCGATCATGGCGCGGATGTGGTCATCGTCGCGACGGGCGGCCTGCCGAATCTCGATGCGTTGCCGGGCGGCGAGCTCTGCAAGTCCGTCTTCGATGCGCTCACCGAAACGCCGCCGCGCGAAGGCAGCGTGCTCGTCTACGACGGCACGGGCCGGCATAACGCGTATCTCTGCGCCGAGCGTTATGTCGATGCGGGCCTTGCTGTATCGCTCGCGCTCATCGACAGCGTGCCCGCGCAGGAAACCGGCGGACGCGGCGACGATCAGGTCTGGATGCGCAATATCGCGCGCTGGGATGTGCCGGTCCGCACGAACATCGAATTGATCGAAGTGAGCGCGACCGATGGCGGCAGGCGCCGCGCCGTGTTCCGTCATCATCTGACGAACGAGCTCGTCGAGATGGAAGCGGATCATGTCGTGGTCGAGCGCGGCATGCTCGCGGTCGAGGATCTCTTCGAAGCGGCGCGCATGTATTCGGCCAATGACGGCTACACCGATCTCGAAGCATTCGCGACAGGCAAGCCGCAACCCGAAGCGAAGGAACGCGAGGAAGGACAGTTCCACTTGTACCGCATCGGCGATGCCAGCGCGTCGCGCGATATCCATACGGCCATCTATGACGCCTATCGGCTTTGCATGGCGCTGTGAAGGCAGGTTGCATCTCATCCGTTGAAACGACAATGAACGAGCGAGGCTCACATGACATTGCCGAAGGACTTCGTAGTTGCCGATCCGAGCCGCCGCAAGGCGATCAAAACGCTTGCCGCGGCGGGTGCGGCGACGCTGATCTTGCCGGGCGCATCGTCGCTTGCATTCGCCGCGAACGAGCCCGCGCCGCAACGCGGCGGACGCATCCGCGTGGCGCTCGCGAATCAGTCGTTGATGGACTCGCTCGATCCCGCGAAGGGAACGCATACCGGCGATTACGCTCGCGCGTACATGTTCTATAGCGGCCTCACCGAACTCGACGCCGACTTCAAGACGCAGAACGCGCTCGCGGAGAAGCTCGAATCGGACGACTTCACGACATGGACCGTCACACTGCGGCCCAACGTGCATTTCCACGACGGCAAGCCGCTGACATCCGACGATGTCGTGTTCTCGTTGATGCGCCACAAGGACCCGGCGACCGGCTCGAAAGCGAAATCGATAGCGGATGGCATCAGCTCGGTGAAGGCGGCGGGACCGTTGAAAGTCGAGATCACGCTGACCGAGCCGAACGTCGATCTTCCCGCGCTGCTCGCGATTCCGCATCTCGTGATTGTCGCCGCGAACACGACCGATTTTTCGAAGGGCAACGGCACGGGACCGTTCACATGCAAGGAGTTCACGCCGGCGCAACGCTGCATCGGCGCGCGCAATGCGAACTTCTGGAAGCCGGGGCGTCCGTATCTGGATGAAGTGGAGATCATCGGCATCGGCGATGATGCAGCGCGCACCAATGCGCTGCTCGCGGGCGATGTGCAGCTCATCTCGCCACTGCCCGCGCGCGATGTCGACCGCGTGAAGCAGACCGGCAAGGTGACCGTGCTCGAAAGTCCGTCGCAACTCTATTCCGATCTCGCGCTGCGGCAGGACATGCTGCCGACGAAGAGCGCGGACTTCAACGAAGGCATCAAGTATCTGCATGATCGCCAGCGCATCGTGAACGTGATGTTGCGCGGACACGGCACGCTCGCGAACGATCATCCGGTGCCCGAGTGGCATCCATACTTCATGAAGGGATTGCCTCAGCGCACGTTCGATCCGGACAAGGCGCAGTTCCACTTCAAGAAGGCCGGCACGCCGGGCGCGCGTGCGGAGATCATCGCGCCGCCATCCGTCGAGACCGCGCTCGATTCCGCGATGCTGATCCAGCAGGCGGCGAAACAGGCGGGCGTCGACATCAACGTGCGCCGCGTGCCCGCCGATGGTTACTGGACGACCTACTGGATGAAGTATCCGATGACCTACGGCTCGATCCTGCCGCGCCCGACGCTCGATCTGCTGTACACGCAGTTCTTTCGCTCGAACGCGAACTGGAACGAGTCCGGCTGGAAGAACGAGCAGTTCGATCAACTGTTGATACAGGCGCGCCGCGAACGCGACGAAGCGAAGCGCAAGCAGATGTACGGCGACATGCAGACCATCGTCTACGAGAAGAACAGTCTCGTGATTCCGGCCTTCATCAACTTCATCGACGCGCAAAGCTCGAACTTGCGCGGCTTGAAGGGGACGCCGTCAGGACGCGTGATGGGCTATCGGTTCGCGGAGTTCGCGTGGCTCGCGAAGGCGTGACGATCGATTACCACACGGCCTGGCTCGTCAGCGCAAATTGCGTGAACGTCGCATCGGTGGATGGCTTGCCGTTGAGCGCCATCTGCTCGATGGTATCGACGAGCGGCAGGCCGAGTCCTTCCAGCCACGAGGAAAGGCCGTAACGCAAGGGCGTATCGATGCGCACGAACATGCCCGCGTTCAGCGCGAGCCAATAGCTGATCAGCGCTTTGGCGCGGCTCTGGTCCGCCGACTCGGGCGCGACGACCGGGCCGATCACGTGACCATCGCCGAAACGTCGGAAGAGCGCGAAGCCGATCAGTTCGCCATCGCGATCGAGTGCGATGCCGCTCGCGACATCGAGCAATTGCGGCATGAGTTCCGTGCGATCCAGCCCGCTTGCGCGCGATGCCAGCGCGGCAAGACGCGGCGTATCCTTCGCGCCGATCGGACGGAGCCGTTCGCCCGGCGGCAGCGAAACGAGCGGCGGCTGAAAGGCCGCGCCCTGATGTTGATGAATGGTGTCGATGGTTTCGAAGCCGCGTTCCACGCAAAGCGGCTTGCCTTCGTTCGATGCGTGGATCAGCAGCATGCGCGGACCGAGCTTCGCACGCAGGCGGTCGAGCAGTCCGCGCCCGATGCCGCGCCGCTGATGTTCCGGCGACACGATGAACATGCCGAGCGTCGCCGCATCCGCGCCGAACTGAAACGCGAGCGCCGTACCGACGAGCGCACCGTTCTGATCGACCGCCGCGAAGCCGCTGCCGATACGCGCCGCGAAACGCCAATCGTCCGCGCGATGCCGCCATTTCACGGACGCGGACAACGCGTGCGCTGCAGGAAGGTCGTCGAGCGTGAAAGCCCGGTATTCGACCACTTCGTTATTGTTCGAGTCAGGCACGCGGCCTCCTCAGTTTGAAGACATTTACCGTGACTTTGACACCGCGCAGCGCGCATGGCTAGGACGATCTTCCTGTCCCGGACGGCGCGAGATTCCGCCGCGTGGTGCAACGCAAAACCGCAGGTTATCGCGGCAAGAACGCGCGCGCTGTGCTGAATCGGCAATTTTGTCGGCGAAATATGCCGGCGCGCTGGCCCTACGATGGAGTCATGTCAACGCAACATGCCGAGGAGGACTCACGCATATGGACCGGTTCGATCCTGCCAGCATCGTCATCAGAAGCGGGCACTTCATCGGCGGCGAACTGATCGATGCGGGCGCGTCGCGTATCGAGGTAACGCGTCCGTCGGATGGCGTCGCGTATGCCTCGGTGCCCGTCGCCGATGACGCGATGATCGACTACGCGGTGCAGAACGCCTACAGCGCGTTCAAGAAGAGCGACTGGGCCCGCCGCGCACCACGCGAGCGCGCACGCGTGCTGCGCAAGTTCGCCGATCTCGTCGCTGCCGACGCTGCGAATCTCGCGCCGCTCGAAGCGATCGGCTCGACGCGGCCGGTGCGCGACGCATACAACTGGGACGTGCCGTTCACCGCCGAGAGCATCCGCTTCTATGCGGAGCTTGCCGACAAGATCGGCGGCGATGTTGCGGCAACGGATCATCGACATCTCGGCATGACGATCGCGGAGCCGTATGGCGTGATCGGCGCGATTGCTCCGTGGAACTTTCCGCTCGTGATGGGCATATGGAAGACCGCGCCCGCGCTCGCGGCGGGCAACGCGGTCGTGCTGAAGCCTTCGGAGATGACGCCGTTCAGCGCGTTGCGTCTCGCCGAGCTCGCGCTCGAAGCGGGCGTGCCGCCGGGCATCTTCAACGTCGTTCAGGGCGATGGCCGCACCACCGGCGATGCGCTCGTGCGTCATCCCCGCATCGGCAAAGTGACGTTCACCGGATCGACGCACACCGGCGCCGCGATCATGGCCGCATGCGCGCAAAGCGGCACGAAGCCGGTCACGCTGGAACTGGGCGGCAAGAGCCCGCAGATCGTGTTCGCCGACGCACCGCGCATCGATGAGGTCGCACGTCGCATCGCGGGCGCCATCACGGGGAATGCGGGGCAAGTGTGCGTCGCGGGATCGAGGCTGCTCGTGCAGCGCGGCATCGCCGAAGAACTGACGGATCGCATCGCGCAAGCATTCGGCGAACTGAAAGCGGGCGCGACCTGGGCCGCGGGCACGACCTTGCCGCCGATCATTTCGGAGCCGCAGGCGCAGCGCATCGATGCGATCGTTCAGCGCAGCATCGCGAACGGCGCGACCGTGCGTTGCGGCGGAAAGCGTGCCGATGCCGCGACGCCCGGCGCGTTCTATTCGCCAACGTTGCTGTGCGACGTCACGCAGGAGAGCGACGCCGTGCGCAATGAAATCTTCGGCCCGGTGCTCACCGTGCAGTCGTTCGACACCGAAGAAGAAGCGTTGGAACTCGCAGCGCATCCGGACTACGGCCTTGCTGCGGGCGTGCATACCGCGGACATCGGTCGCGCGTTGCGCATGGTACGCGGCATCGAAGCGGGCACGGTATGGGTGAATCGCTATGGACGTACCAGCGATTTCGTGATTCCGACGGGCGGCTACAAGCGCTCGGGCATTGGCAAGGATCTCGGACGGCAGGCTTACGAAGCGAATCTGCGCTTCAAGAGCGTGCTCATCGATACGGAAGTCTGAAGCGCACGATCGTTCCAAACGTGCGCCGCATTTTCTGCTGTGGCGACGCCTCAAAACGCATGACTTGTATCGTCGCGAGGCACGCATTCAACGCCATCAGTCATTTTTGCCTTGTTTAAATTTTATCGACACTTCGCTGTTTCTTGTTTCAACCAACACACGACAGGACTGACATCATGATCGATTTCGAGCCGAAGTACATCACGTTCGACTGCTACGGCACGCTGACGAAATTCCGCATGGCCGACATGACCCGCGAGATGTACGCAGACCGCCTGCAGGGCGACGACCTCGAACAATTCGTCAAGTTCTTCGCGGGCTATCGCCGCGACGAAGTGCTCGGCGCGTGGAAGCCGTATCGCGACGTGATCGTCAATTCGGTGCGCCGCGCGTGCGAGCGCATGAACGTCGAATTCAACGAAGCCGAAGCCGAAAAATACTGCCTCGCCGTGCCGACGTGGGGCCCGCATCCGGATGTGCCGGAAGGTCTCTCGCGTCTCGCGAAGAAGTACAAGCTCGTGATTCTGTCGAACGCATCGGACGATCAGATTCAGAGCAACGTCGACAAGCTCGGCGCGCCGTTTCATCGCGTGTTCACGGCGCAGCAGGCGCAGTCGTACAAGCCGCGCATGCAGGGCTTCGAGTACATGTTCGACCAATTGAACTGCAATCCGGAAGACGTGCTGCATGTGTCGTCGAGCCTGCGCTACGACCTGATGACCGCGCACGACATGGGCATCAAGCACAAGGCGTTCGTGAAGCGCGGCCACGAGCCGGGCACGCCGTACTACGAGTATTACGAAGTGGACACCATCGGCGATCTCGCCGGTCAACTCGGTCTGTAATCGAAGCCACTTCACGCGAGCAATGCCGATGAAACTCGACTCCTACTGGCTCGATACCGCGCCTTCGATCATCTCGACGTGCGAAGGCCCGGCGGATGGCCAGGCCGATGTCGCCGTGATCGGCGGCGGGTTCACCGGTTTGTCGGCGGCGCTCGCGTTGGCGAAGCGCGGCGCGTCGGTCGTCGTGCTCGATGCCGGGCGCATAGGCGGCGGCGCGTCGGGACGCAACGGCGGTCAATGCAATACGGGCGTCGCGCAGGATTATGCGGCGCTGCGCTCGCAACTCGGCGCGGAGCGCGCGCAAGGCTGTTATCGCGCGTATGCGGCGGCGGTGAGCACGGTCGAACGTTTGATCCGCGAAGAAAACATCGATTGCGACTATCTCGCGTCGGGCAAGCTGAAGCTCGCCGCGAAGCCGCATCATCTCGACCATATCGCGACGACCGCCGAGTTGATCCGGCGCGAAGTCGATCCGGATATCGATGTGCTCGATCGCGAGCAGGTCCGCAATGAAGTGCAGTCCGATGCCTTTCACGGCGGGCTGTTGCAACGTCACGGCGGACAGATGCATATGGGCAAGTTCGCCGTCGGCCTCGCGAATGCAGCGGCGAGGCAAGGCGCGCGTCTCTATGAGCACGCTGAAGTCACGGCGATCGCGAAGGAAGGCGGCGCCTATCGAATCGATTCGAAGCGCGGCACGTTGCGCGCAAGGCAAGTGCTGATCGCGACAGGGCCTTCGAAGCATGGACCGTTCGCGTGGTATCGGCGCAGGCTTGCACCGGTCGGCTCGTTCATCATCGTGACGGAGCCGCTGCCAGCGGAACAACTGAAGCAACTGTTGCCGCAGCGCCGCTCGTACACGACGAGCCGCCTGATGCACAACTATTTTCGCGTGACGCCCGATTCACGTTTGCTGCTCGGCGGCCGCGCGCGCTTCACCGCGTCGGAACGTCCATCGGACGCGAAGAGCGGACGCATTCTGCAGGCGAATCTCGCAGCTATTTTCCCGAGTCTCGCCAGTGCGCGCATCGACTATTGCTGGGGCGGTCTCGTCGATATCACCGCGGATCGCCTGCCACGCGCGGGCCAGCACGATGGCATCTATTTCTCGATGGGCTACAGCGGCCACGGCACGCAGATGTCGACGCACATGGGCCAGATCATGGCCGACGTGATGAACGGCAACGCCGATGCGAACCCGTGGCGCGATTTCGACTGGCCCGCGATTCCGGGCCATACGGGCAAGCCGTGGTTCCTGCCGCTCGTCGGCGCGTATTACTCGATCAAAGACGTTTTCTATTGAAGCATCGAAAGCAAAGACAGACGGCCTTCATCCAATAACCAAGCCGTCGAACATTCACAGTCCCTATCGCGGAGAAGTTCATGAGCATCGACAAATCGCCTGAAGCACTCGTTCACGCCGATGCCGGCAAACGCCTGGAAGAACTGACGCGCCGTGGCGCGTCCCGGCGCAATGTCCTTCGCGCGATGGCCGCGGGCGGACTCATGTCAATGACGGGCGCGGGTCTGCTCACCGCGAGCGGCGCGGCTTTCGCGCAGGACAAGCCGAAGCAGGGCGGACGCATTCGCGTGGCGACGCAGTCGTCGTCAGCCGCCGATACGCTCGATCCGGCGAAGGGCGCGCTCGGCACGGACTACGCGCGCGGCTTCATGTTCTACAGCGGCCTGACCGAACTCGACAATCATCTCGGCGCGAAGATGGCGCTCGCCGAATCGCTCGAAACGAAAGACGCGACCGTGTGGGTCGTGAAGCTGCGCAGCGGCGTGCAGTTCCACGATGGCAAATCGCTCGCGCCGCAGGACGTCATCTATTCGCTGATGCGCCATAAGGATCCGGCAGTCGGCTCGAAGGCGAAGACGCTCGCCGATCAGTTCAAGGAAATCAAGGCGACCGGCCCGAACGAGCTCACGATCACGCTGACGGGCGCGAACGCGGACCTGCCCGTGATTCTCGCGGACTCGCACTTCCTCATCATCAAGGACGGCACGACGGACTTCAAGACGGCGGTCGGCACGGGCCCGTTCAAGCTGAAGGAGTTCTCGCCGGGCGTGCGTACCGTCGGCGTGCGCAACGAGAAGTACTGGAAGCCGGGCATGCCGCATCTGGACGAAGTGGAGCTGATCGGCATCGCGGACGAACCCGCGCGCGTGAACGCGCTGATGTCCGGCGACGTGCAGCTCATCAATGCAGTGAGCGCGCGCTCGACCGAGCGGATCAAGGGCACGCCGGGCTTCGCGGTGCTGGAAACGAAGACGGGCCAGTACACCGATCTCATCATGCGCGACGATGGCGGCATCACCGGCAATGCGGATTTCCGCCGCGGCATGATGTACCTGATGGATCGCGAGCAGATGCGCAAGACGATCTTCCGCGGCTATGGCGCGATCGGCAACGATCAGCCTATCGATCCGAGCAACAAGTACTACATGTCGGGTCTGCCGCAACGCGGCTTCGATCCGGACAAAGCGAAGTTCCACTTCCAGAAGGCGAAGCTCGGCAGCACGCCGATCCAACTGTACGCATCGCCGGCGGCGGAAGGTTCCGTGGAGATGGCCGTGCTGATGCAGCAGGTCGCGCCGCAAGCGGGCATCAATCTGCAAGTGACGCGCGTGCCGGCGGATGGTTACTGGTCGAATCACTGGATGAAGCATCCGCTCGGCTTCGGCAACATCAACGCGCGCCCGAGTGCGGACGTGATCTTCACGCAGTTCTTCAAATCCGATGCGCCATGGAACGAAGCGAACTGGAAGAGCCCGCAGTTCGACCAGATGCTCGTCGCCGCGCGTGGCGAACCGGACGATGCGAAGCGCAAGAAGATTTACGGCGACATGCAGGAGCTCGTGCATACGGACGGCGGCATCGGCATTCCGATGTTCCAGAGTTCGCTCGACGCGCATACGACGAAGCTGAAGGGCTTGGGCGGCATTCCGCTCGCGGGCCTGATGGGCTGGATGTTCGCGGAGAACGTGTGGCTCGAGGCATGAGCATGCTTTGAAGCGGGATGTGCGCCATCTTCCGATGGCGCGCGCAGTCAAACCTTCAACGAGAGAGAGGCGTTTATCCGATGAAAGCTCATGCGCAACGACTCGTCGCCGCGCGCCTCGGCCTCGCGCTGCTCACGCTGCTGATCGTGTCGATGGTGGTGTTCGGCATCACCGGTCTCTTGCCCGGCGATGCCGCGCAACAGGCGCTCGGTCAGGCGGCGACGCCCGAACAGGTGGCGGCGCTGCGGCATCAGTTCGGCCTCGATCAGCCTGCCGTCACGCGTTATCTGCAATGGCTTCTGCATGTGGTGACGGGCAACTTCGGCACGTCGCTGTCGAACAATCTGCCGGTCAGTGAACTCATCTCGACGCGTCTGCCGAATTCGCTCGTGCTCGCGGGGTTGACCGCGCTGGTGTCGGTGCCGATCGCGTTGTTCATCGGCATTCTCTCGGCGATGTATCGCGGCTCGCTCGTCGATCGCGTGCTCAACGTGCTCACGCTTTCGACGGTGGCGGTGCCCGAGTTTCTGGTCGCGACCATCGCGGTGCTGATCTTCGCGGTGAAGCTGCGCTGGCTGCCGGCGTTGTCGTATCTGTCGGATGTATCGTCTTTCGGCGCGCTGGTGCGGACCTATGCGATGCCAGTGATGACGCTCTGCTGCGTGATCGTCGCGCAGATGGCGCGGATGACGCGCGCGGCGGTGCTCGATCAGCTCAACGCTTCGTATGTGGAGATGGCGGTCCTGAAAGGCGCCTCGCCCATGCGCGTCGTGTTGCGGCATGTGTTGCCGAACACCATCGGGCCGATTGCAAATGCGGTTGCGCTCTCGCTCTCGTATCTGTTCGGCGGCGTGGTGATCGTCGAATCGATCTTCAACTATCCCGGTCTCGCGAGCCTCATGGTCGACGCCGTCACCAATCGCGACATGCCGCTCGTGCAGGGCTGCGTGATGGTGTTCTGCGCGGCTTATCTCGCGCTCGTGCTCATCGCCGATCTGGCTCAGATCGTCTCCAACCCGAGGCTGCGTCAACGATGAATCGGAACGTCACTTCTCACGCCACGACCGTGCTATACGATCAGCCGCCCGCCGATGCCCCGCAGGAGCAAGCGCCCGTCGTCGTCAGGCGCGGCCTCATGAGCCGCCTCGTCAACCGCTTTTCGGTGCTGGGTCTCATCGGTCTGTTCATCGTCGTGTTCTGGCTCGTGATCGCGTTCGTCGGGCCGGTTGTCGCGCCTTATAAAGGCGGCGCGTTCACATCGACGGAAGTGTTCGGCTCGTATAGTGCGGCACATCTGCTCGGCACCGACTATCTCGGCCGCGACATGCTGAGCCGCATTCTTTACGGCACGCAGTACACGGTCGGCCTCGCGCTCGCCGCGACGGTGGCCGCGAGCGTCATCGGCACGTTCTTCGGTCTCGTGGCCGCCGTGTCGGGACGCTGGGTCGATGAAGTGCTGAGCCGCCTGTTCGATGCGCTCATTTCGATCCCGAGCAAGATTCTTGCGCTCGTCGTGATTGCCGCATTCGGCTCGTCCATTCCGATGCTGATGATGGTCGCCGCACTCGCCTATATCCCCGGTGCCTTCCGCATCTCGCGCTCCCTCGCGGTGAACATCATGACGCTCGAATACGTGCAGGTCGCGAAGGCGCGCGGCGAGAAGCTCTTCTATATCGCACGCGTCGAAGTGCTGCCCAACATGATTCACCCGATGCTCGCGGACTTCGGCCTGCGCTTCGTGTTCATCGTGCTGCTGCTTTCGGGCCTGAGCTTTCTCGGTCTCGGCGTGCAGCCGCCGAACGCGGACTGGGGCTCGCTCGTGCGCGAGAACATCGGCGGGCTGGCGGAAGGCGCGCCCGCGGTGCTGATGCCGGCAGTCGCGATCGCGACGCTGACTGTAGGCGTGAATCTGCTCATCGACAGTTTGCGTCGTCATGGCGCGCGTTCGCATGGAGGCGGCCAATGACATCGAACACAGGCACGAACATGATCGAAGTGAAAGGCTTGCGCGTCGTTGCTGGCGCGGCGCCGGATCCCGTCGTCGAGATCGTGAAGGGCGTCGACTTCACGGTGAAGAAGGGCGAAGTGCTCGCGCTGATCGGCGAGTCGGGATCGGGCAAGACGACCATCGCGCTCGCGCTGCTCGGTCATGCGCGCGGTGGTTGTTCTATCGCGGGCGGCTCGGTGAAGATCGGCGATACCGATGTGTTGTCGCTCGACGCGAAGGGCCGTCGCGCATTGCGTTCGCGCACCGTCGCGTATGTCGCGCAGAGCGCATCGGCGGGCTTCAATCCGGCGCGCACGATCATGGATCAGGTCACGGAACCCGCGCTGCTGCACAAACTCATGACGCCCGCTGTCGCGCGTGAGAAAGCGATCAGCCTGTTTCGTTCGCTCGCGTTGCCGAATCCCGAGACCATCGGCGATCGTTATCCGCATCAGGTGTCTGGCGGCCAGTTGCAGCGCTTGATGGCGGCAATGGCGCTGATCACCGATCCCGCCGTCGTCGTGTTCGATGAACCGACCACCGCGCTCGACGTGACCACGCAGATCGAAGTGCTCGCCGCATTCAAGGGCGTGGTGCGCGAGCTGGGCACGACGGCCGTGTATGTGTCGCACGATCTCGCGGTCGTCGCGCAGATGGCGGATCGCATCGTCGTGTTGAACGGTGGACGCGTGCGCGAGAACGGCGCGACCGCGCAAGTGCTCGACGCGCCGGCCGACGAGTACACGCGCCAGTTGCTCGCGGCAACGCGCCGTCCCGAAGTGGAACGCGCAACGCCCGACGATGCGCGCAAAGTCCCGCTGCTCGAAATCCGCAATCTGAGCGCGGGCTATGGACGCATAGATGCGAACGGCGTGCCCGCCGTGCGCGTGCTCGATGATGTGAGCCTGAAGATCGCGCGCGGCAGCACGCTTGGCGTGATCGGCGAATCGGGCTCGGGAAAGACGACGCTCGCGCGCGTGATCGCGGGTCTCGTCGATCGCGCGCACGGCGACGTGCTGCTCGACGGCGAATCGTTGCCAGCGAAACTATCGGAACGCACGCTGGATCAATATCGTCGCGTGCAGATCGTGTTTCAGAACGCCGATACCGCGTTGAACCCGAGCCGCACCATTGCCGATATTCTCGCGCGGCCCATGAACTTCTATCACGGTCTGCGGGGCGCGGCCGCGCAAAAGCGCATGCTGGAGCTGCTCGATCTCGTGAAGCTGCCTGCATCGATCGCGAAGCGTCAGCCGGGCGGCCTGTCGGGAGGGCAGAAGCAGCGTGTGAATCTTGCACGCGCGCTCGCGGCGAATCCCGAGCTCATTCTCTGCGATGAAGTGACGTCCGCGCTCGATACGGTCGTCGGCGCGGCGATTCTCGATCTGCTCGCCGAGCTGCGTCGCGAACTGAATGTGTCGTACATGTTCATCAGCCACGACATCTCGACCGTGCGCGCCATCTGCGATGAAGTCATCGTGCTGTATGCGGGCCAGTGCGTCGAAGCGGGCCAGCGCGATGCGCTTTCGCATCCGCCGTATCACCCTTATACGGGCTTGCTCGTCGATTCGGTTCCTGCGTTGCGTCCCGGCTGGCTCGATTCACGTCGTGCGATGGCGCTCGGCGCATTGCCCGCGCTCGGTCCGGAAAGCGATGCGCCCGAGTTGTGCAGCTTCCGTTCGCGCTGTGCGGCGCGCATCGACGGCAAGTGCAACGTGACGCCGCCCGCGAAGAAGACTTTGCCTTCGGGCGCGCACATCCTGTGTCATCACAGCGCCGACGATCTCGCGCGCATGCAGTCGATGGAAACGGTGACGGCATGAGCGGACGCTTCGTGAGAGTCGCCGAGAAAGGACGCAGGACGTTCGAGATCGTCATCGACGGCAAGCGCGCGCTCGCAGCCGAAGGCGACACGCTGATGGTCGCGCTGCTCACATCGCAGGAAGCATTGCGCGACTCCGAGTTCGGCGATGGCCGCCGCGCGGGCTTCTGCGTAATGGGCGCATGCCAGGACTGCTGGGTGTGGACCGCTAACGGCGAGCGCGTGCGCGCGTGCACGACGCAGGCGGCCGAAGGCATGTCGATCGTCACGCGTCTTGCAGAAGCGCAGGAGGGCGTATGGCCGCGACTGTGATCGTGATCGGCGCAGGACCGGCCGGCGTGCGTGCGGCGCAGGCGCTCGTCGAAGCGGGCTTGCGTCCCGTCGTTATCGATGAAGGCAGACGCGACGGCGGGCAGATCTATCGTCGTCAGCCGGAAGGATTCAAGCGCACGTACGAGACCTTGTACGGTACGGAAGCAGCGCGCGCGCGTGCATTGCACGATGCGTTCGATGCGTTGCGCCCGAAGATCGACTACGTGCCCGATACGCTCGTCTGGAACATCGAGCCGAATGCACTGCACACGGTGAGCGGCACGCGTCATCGCAAGCTCGCGTTCGATGCGCTCATCATTTGCAGCGGCGCGACCGATAGGCTAATGCCCGTTCCCGGCTGGCATCACGCGGGCGCGTATAGCCTCGGCGGCGCGCAGGTCGCGCTCAAATCGCAGGGCTGCGCGATCGGTTCGCGCGTCGTGATGATGGGCACCGGTCCGTTGCTCTATCTCGTCGCCGCGCAATACGTGAAGGCGGGCGCGACAGTAAGTGCGGTGCTCGATACATCGACGTTCGCGCAACGTCTGCGCGCGTTGCCGCAACTGCTCGCGATTCCATCGGCGTTAAGGAAGGGCGTCGCGTTGATGCGCGTGCTGAAAGATGCGCGCGTGCCGGTTCATCGCGGCATCACGCCGGTCGAGATTCGAGGCACGCCCGAGCATGGCGTGCAAGGCGTGCGCGTCAGGCAAGCCGATGGCGCGATGCTGCAAGTCGGATGCGATGCCGTCGCGCTCGGCTATCACTTGCGCCCTGAAACACAGCTAGCCGATCTCGCGGGCTGCGAGTTCCGCTTCGATCAGGCGTTGCAACAGTGGCTTCCCATCGCCGATGTGGATGGCCGCAGCAACGTGAAAGGCATCTATCTTGCCGGCGATGGCGCGCGCGTGCGCGGCGCGGATGCCGCCGAGCGCGCGGGACGTCTTGCGGCGCTCGCGGCGTTGAAGGACATCGGCATGACGTGCAGCGAAGACGAAGCCAACAAGTTGCGCTTGCAACTAAATCGCTTCACGCGTTTTGCTTCCGGCTTGCGCACCGCGTTTCCGTGGCCCGCGCGCTTTGCCGCCGCCTTGCCGGATGAAACCATCGTGTGCCGATGTGAAGCGATAACGGCAGGCGACCTGAGGCGCGTCGTGAACGACATGGGCGCAAAGGAAGCGAATCGCGCGAAGGCTTTTTCGCGCGTCGGCATGGGCCGGTGCCAAGGCCGCTTCTGCGCACATGCGGGCGCGGAAGTCATTGCAGCCGAAGCACGCGTGCCGCTGGAAGCGGTCGGCCGCTTGCGCGGGCAAGCACCGGTGAAACCTCTGCCCATGGCGCTCGCGCCGCACAAGGATCTGGAGACCAGCGAATGAACGAGCGCGCCGATGTGATCGTGATCGGCGGGGGCATCGTCGGCACGACGACCGCTTTCTTTTTGCGCCGTCGCAAGCGTTCCGTGATCCTGCTCGAACGCGGCTTGACCGGACAACAGGCGAGCGGCGTGAACTTCGGCGGCGTGCGTCGCCAAGGCCGCGCGCTGGAGCAACTCGCAATGTCGAATCGCGCGCTGCAAACGTGGCGGCGTTCCCGCGAACTGCTCGGCGAAGATGTCGAGTTCTTGCCATCGGGGCATACCCGCGTGTGCTATCACGCGCATGACGCGGAATACTTTCATCGCTATGCCGCCGATGCGCGCGCTTACGACCTCGATCTAGAAGTGCTCGAAGGCGCGGCCATGTTCGAGCGCTTTCCTTTTCTGGGCCGCGACGTGATCGCCGCATCCATCTCGCCGCTCGACGGCCACGCGAATCCGCGTCTTGCCGCGCCCGCGTTCGGGCGTGCCGCCGCGCGGCTCGGCGCGCGCGTCGTCGAGAACACGGAAGTGGTGCGCGTAGAAAAGGAAGCGGGCGGCTTTTGCGTGGAAAGCGCGGCGGGCGATGTGTATCGGGCGGAGCAAGTGCTGATTTGCGCGGGCGCGTGGGCCAATACGCTATCGACGCAATTCGGCGAACCCGTGCCGCTCGTCGCGCGCGGCCCGCAAATGGCGGTGACCGAACCCGTGCCTTACGTGTTCAAGGCTTCGATGGGCGTGTACACGTCGATCAAGGAAGAGAGCGTTTATTTCCGGCAAGTGGAGCGGGGCAATATCGTGCTCGGGGGCGGACCGCCCGGACCCGCGGACGCAGACACGCGACGCGCTTCGGTCCTGGCCGAGAACACCGTCGCGCAACTGGCGCAGTTCCGTCGCATGGTGCCCGCGATGCGCCCGCTGCATGTGATTCGCGTGTGGAGCGGCGTGGAAAGCTATCTGCCGGATTCGGAGCCGGTGATCGGTCCGAGTTCGAAAGCCGATGGCCTGTTCTACGCGTTCGGCTTCAGCGGATCGGGCTTTCAGATCGGACCGGGCGTGGGCGAGACGCTTGCCGAATTGCTCGATGCGGGCAGCACGCCGATCGATCTTTCTTCGTTTTCCATCAGACGATTTCAGCGCGCTTCGTTGACGCACGCGCAATCGCTTACTTCCGAGACTTCGCCATGAGCCAAGCCAATCTGGTCGACGCGCTCGCCTACATCGAATCCAATTTCGACAAGACCGTGAGCCTCGCGCAACTCGCGGATCTTTCGGCGCTGAGCGTGTCGCGCTTCGCGACCGTGTTTCGCGAGCAATTCGGACTTTCGCCGTACAAGTACCTGTGCGAGTTGCGCGTGCGGCGCGCGCAGACGTTATTGCTCGCGGGCGTGCCAGGATCGGTCGTCGCGACGGAAGTGGGCTTCTTCGATCAGAGTCATCTGGCGCGGCATTTCAAGCGCCTGTGCGGCATGACGCCGAGCGCGTTCGTCGAGCGCGCGCGCAGAAAAGCGCGCTCAGCCGAGCTCGATGCCGGTCTGGGCAAGCGCGTCACGCAAGCCCAGCCGCGGGTATTTGCTTTCGACGGAGCGCATGTCGCTTAGCGCTTCCTGGATGATCCATTCGCGCACGCTGGCGACGATGGGCCGCATCGACTTGTTCGGCGGCGTGAGCAGACAGCAACGCCGGCTCGTGACCACCAGTTCTTCTTCGGCAGGCACGAGCGCGCCTTGCGCGAGCCAGTGCGACGTCACGTTGAGCCATCCGAGCGCGATGCCTTGTCCGAGCAACGCCGCCTGCACGACGATCGCGTAATCGTTGAAACGCAACATGCCCGCTGCATGGCGCTCCTTTGAAGCGAACGCATGAAAACGCTCGTGCCAGCCGCGTTCTTCATCGTCCATCACGATGACGGTATCGCCATGCGCGCGCGCCGCATCGGTCTCTGCGAGTTCGTGATAACGCGGATTGCAAAGCGGCAAGAGCATCTCGGGCATCACGAGCACCGCGTGCTCGTCGATCTCTTCGTCGTGAACAAAGCGCATGCCGAGATCGACATCGACGAGCGGCCCGCCGATGCGCCCCGATATCAATTGAAACCGCAGATCGACCGATGGAAACGCCTGATTCAGACGGCTCATGCGCGGCATGAGCCAATGCGTGGTGAAGCCGGTCGATACGGAAAGCGTGACGGTCTCGATGCCCGTCGCGCGCGCCTCAATTTCGCGGATCGCACTTTCGATGCCGCTGAAGCCTTCGGAAATCTTGCGATAAAGAATCTCGCCGCTCTCCGTGAGTTCGATGCCGCCGCGCACGCGCTCGAAAAGCCGCACGCCGATATGGTCCTCCATGCGCGCGAGCATGCGGCTCACCGCGGGCTGACTCACATAAAGCTCCTGCGCGGCGCGCGTGAAATTACCGCAGCGCGCGGCCGCTTCGAATACGAAAAGCGCATTGGCGCTCGGCAGTTTCTTGCGAAGGTTTGGCATGACTTCATGTTATGCCCGATCCAACAATTTTGGAATTGCCGTCAAAAACATCGCGACTTAGTATTTTCCCAACCCCTCTATTTCCGACGAGACGAACGACATGGACGCACGCGCTAAAACGGGAGTGTCGATCAGGTCCGCGACGAAGCGCTATGGCGCGGTGACGGCGCTCGATGACGTATCGCTCGATATCGCGCCGGGCGAATTCGTCTCGCTGCTCGGGCCTTCTGGCTCGGGCAAGACGACGCTGCTCGGCATTCTCGGCGGCTTCGTGCAGCCGAGCTCGGGCAGCGTGTGGGTCGGCGAGCGTGACATTACATTTGCGCCACCGCACAAGCGCGATATCGGCATCGTGTTTCAGAACTACGCGCTCTTTCCGCACATGACGGTAGGCGAGAACGTCGCGTTCTCGCTGCGTGCGCGGCGCGAGCCGAAATCGACATGGGCGAAGCGCGTCGCCGAAGCACTCGCCATGGTCGAACTCAAAGGTTATGAAAGCCGCAGCATCCATCAGCTTTCAGGCGGACAGAAGCAACGCGTGGCGCTTGCCCGCGCAATGGTGTTTCAACCGCAACTCATTCTGATGGACGAGCCGTTGTCCGCGCTCGACAAGCAACTGCGCGAGACCATGCAAATCGAATTGCGCAGGCTGCATCGGCAGCTCGGGGCGACCATCGTCAACGTGACGCACGACCAGCGCGAAGCACTCACGATGAGCGATCGCGTCGCCGTGTTGAAGGACGGCAGGCTCGTGCAGATCGACACACCCGAGCGCCTGTACGACCGTCCTTGCGATGCGTTCGTCGCGAGCTTCATCGGCGAAGCGACGATGCTCGATGTCACGCGCGCCGGCGACGATGCCGTGCGTCTCGGCGATACGATTCTGCGCACCGCGCATCCATTGCCGCGCGGCGAGAAGCTATTGCTCGCGGTGCAAACGGAAAAGCTCGTCATCGACGGCGAGAACCGTCATGCGGATGCGAACCGTCTTTCATGCCGCGTGACCGAAGTGCTCTATCAAGGCGAGAGCCTGCGCGTGTTCGCCGCGCTCGCCGACGGCACGGCGATCAGTCTTCGGCAACCCGGCAGCCACGACGCGCGCAAGCGCATCCCCGAGCCGGGCGCATCGATGACGGTCGCGCTCGATCCGCAAGACACGATCGTCGTGTCGGCCTGATTTCTTCTCACCGCCTGTGCACGGGCGATTTCGACTGCAAACGTAGATACGCAACCCGAAAAGGATGACGCAATGAATCTCACCGATTTCAAGGTCCTGACCTTCGATGTCGTCGGCACGCTGATCAACTTCGAAAAAGGCGTGCTCGATTCCGTGCGCCGGCTGGGCGGAGCGAAGGCAAAGGACCTGACCGACGATCAGATCTTCGAGCCGTACATGGAAGGGCGCGCGAAGTATCCGGGCAGATCGAGTCATGAAATGGCGAACGTGTATCTGCATCTCGCGAGCAAACTCGGCTTGCCCGACGATGCGCAATCCGCCGCGGCATTCCAGCGCGATGTGCTCGAATGGCCCGCATTCGAAGACTCGGTGGCGGCATTGAAGCGTCTGCGCAAGCACTTTCGTCTTGTCGCGATGACCAACGCGGATCGCGTTGCGTTGTCGGCCTATGCTCACACGCTCGGCAATCCGTTCGACGATACGGTCTGCTGCGATGAGACCGGCGTCGCCAAACCCGATCCGCAATTCTTTGCCTATAACCGTGGACGTCAGGCGGCGTTCGGCTATAAGTTCGAAGAGATCCTGCATACGGCGCAGAGCCAGTATCACGACATCGGCATCGCAACGAAGCTCGGTTATTCGACATGCTGGATCGAGCGGCGCCAGGGCATGAAGGGCTTCGGCGCGACACCCGTGCCCGAGAGCGTGACGACGCCGACGTGGAAGTTCGCGACGCTCGCCGCGCTCGCGGATGCCGTCGACGACGAACTCCGCGCCGCCGCCTGACCATGCGCGCCCCGACGACACCGCTGCGCCCGCAACCGGACTCGTTGTGGCGGGCGATAGCCGCGCCGATGAGCACCGGCGCACCGCTCGCACGCGATATCGATGTCGAAGTGGCGATCATCGGCGCGGGCTATTCGGGCTTGAGCGCCGCGTATGCGCTGCAAAAGCGCGGCGTCGAATGCACGGTGCTGGATGCGAATCCGATCGGCTGGGGCGCAAGCGGACGCAATGGCGGCGTGGTGTCGTCGAAGTTTCGTCTCTCGTTTCCGACGATCGCGAGCACGCATGGCATCGATGTCGCGAAGCGCATGCATCGGCTCGCGCACGATGGCGTGCGCACCGTCGAGGCGTTCGTCGACGAGTTCAAGCTCGAACGCGCGCGCTTCGAACATACGGGCAGCCTGCGTTGCGCGCATACGGAACGTGCGCTCGCATCGATATGCGCCGAGGCGGACTGGGTTCGCACGACGCTCAACGATACGTCGATGAGCGTGCAATCTCGTGCTGAAGTCGAACATGAGACAGGCTCGAAGGGCTTCGTCGGCGGCGTGTTGAGCGCGGACGCGGGCACGATCCTGCCGCTCGAATACGTGCGCGGCATCGCGGCCGGTCTGAACGCGCGCGGCGTGCCGATCTACGAAGCGACGCCTGTCATCGACATGTCGCGCGAACAGGACGGCCGCGTGCTGTTGACGGCGCCCGGCGGCACGGTGCGCGCGAAGCAGGTCATCGTCGCGACGAACGCCTATTCGAATCTGACCGAGGCAACCGCTTCATATCATCGCGAGCTCGTGCCGTTCAGAAGCGCGATGATCGCGACCGCGCCCTTATCTCCGGAACTCGATGCGCAGTTGATGGTGAACCGCCGCAGCTACACCGAAACGCGCCGCATGATGAAGTGGTTCCGCAACGTCGATGGCCGCATGTTGTTCGGCGGCCGCGACGCGTTCGGCAAGGAAGGCGAGCCGACCGGCTTCGATGCGCTGCAACGCGCGATGGTCGCGCTCTTTCCGCAATTGAAGGACGTGCCGGTGGAATTTCGCTGGTCGGGTTATGTCGGGATGACCTTCAACGCATTGCCGCACGTGGGCCGCAGCGACGATGCGACCACGTTCTGTCTCGGCTATAACGGCGCCGGTGTCGCGATGGCGAGCCTGATCGGTCAGCATGCCGCTGCGCTTGCGCTCGGTGAGAAGCCCGAACTCGCGCTGCTCGCGCAAGACGGCTTGCGGCCCGTACCGTTTCATGCGTTGCGCGCGCCGGGTGTGCGGCTCGTCGCTGCGTGGTATCAGTTCCTCGATGCAGTAGGTGCATGATGACGACAGCCAAACGGATTCTCCAGGACCCCGCCGTGATGCAACCCGCGACGATCGATCCATCGGTGCGGCATCAGCGACGCGAAGACCGCGCGATGCTGCTGTTGATGGCGCCCGCGCTGTTCGTGGTCGTCGTATTGCTCGTCGTGCCGCTCGCGTGGCTGTCGTGGCAATCGTTCTATCACGACGGCGTGTTCTCGCTCGTCAATTACAAGCGTGTCTTTACCGGTGCCTATCTCGACACCTTTCTGCTGACGTTCAAGCTCAGTTTCATCGTGACGGCGATTACGCTGCTGCTCGGCTATCCCGTCGCGTATTTCGCGGCATCGATATCGCCGCGATGGAGCGCGCTCGTGCTCGGCATGGTGATTCTTCCGTTCTGGACGAGCGTGCTCGTGCGAACGTATGCGTGGCTCGTGCTCTTGCAACGCACCGGTCTCATCAACAAGGCGCTGCTCGGCATGGGTCTGATCGAGCGCCCGTTACAGCTTTCGTATAACCAGTTCGGCACGATCATCGCGATGGTGCATATCCTGTTGCCGTTCATGGTGCTGCCGCTCTACTCCGCGATGCAGAAGATTCCGCCAAATCTCTCGCAAGCAGGTGCGAGTCTCGGCGGTTCGCCGCTGCATGTGTTATTGCGCGTGTTTCTGCCGCTGTCGATGAGCGGGGTGCTCGCGGGCGTCACGCTCGTCTTCGTGCTGTGCCTCGGCTTCTATATCACGCCCGAGCTGATGGGCGGCGGCAAGTCGATGATGGTGTCGATGATCGTGAGCCGCAACGTCGAGATCTACAACAGTTGGGGCGCGGCAAGCTCGGTGAGCGTGGTGCTGCTTATTTGCGTGTGCGCGATCTTCTATTGCGTGAGCCGCGTGATTCCGCTCGAAAAGACACTGGGGGCGAAATGAATACCTTATCGTTCGGCCGCGTGACGCTCGGTGCATCGGTGATGCTGATTCTCGCGTTTCTGATGATTCCCGTGGTCATCGTCGTGCCGCTGTCTTTCTCGGATGCGCGTTTCCTCACGTTTCCGCCGCCTGCGTATTCGTTGCGCTGGTATCACGCGTTCTTCGATAATCCCGCGTGGATCGATGCGGCGAAGACCACCTTTGCGGCCTCGACGTGCGCGGCCTTGATCGCGACGCCGGTCGGCATCGCGGCGGCATACGGCATCCAGTATGGATCGCACTGGTCGTTGCGCTATCTGCGCACATTGCTGATGCTGCCGCTGATGGTGCCGATCATCATCGTTGCAGTGGGCGTGTTCTTCGTCTTCACGCAGATGGGTTATGTGAACACGCTTGGCGGTCTCATCATCGCGGATACGATGCTCGGCCTGCCGTATGTGCTCATTTCCGTCGGCGCGGACTTGCGCACGTTCGATCGCACGCAGGAGATGGTCGCGCGCAGTCTCGGCATGAATCGCTTTCGCGCGTTCATGGCGGTGACGTTGCCGCAGATCAAGGCGAGCGTGATCTCGGGTGCCGTGTTCGTGTTCATTCAGGCGCTCGATGAAACCGTCGTTGCGCTCTTCATTTCGGGCGGCAACAATCAGACGCTCACGCGCCGCATGTTCGTCACGCTGCGCGATGAAATCGATCCGACCATCGCCGCCATCAGCACGATGCTGACGGCGTTGACCTTGTGTCTCGTGATGATCGTCGTCGTGAGCCGGCGATCTTCGGCTGCGGCGCGAGCCTGAATCTTTCACAACGAAAAACCATGCGACATCTACAGCAGTTCTATATCGACGGCGAATGGGTCGAACCGTACGGCGATACACGTTTGCCGGTCATCGATCCATCGACTGAAGAAGCGATCGGCGAGGTCGCGCTCGGCGATGCGCGCGATGTCGATCGCGCGGTCGCGGCGGCGCGGCGTGCGTTCTCATCGTTTTCACGGGCGAGCGTCGCAGAGCGCGTAGCGTTGCTCGAGCGTTTGCTCGAAGCGTATGTCGCGCGTTACGACGAGATGGCCGATGTCATCTCGCGCGAGATCGGCGCACCGGCGAAGCTCGCTCATGCGTGGCAGGCCGCGCTCGGCAAGCGTCATATCCAAGAGACGCTGCGCACGGTCGAACGCTTTCAATGGCAACGCAAGAAGGGCACGACGCTCGTCAATCACGAGCCCGTGGGCGTGGCCGCGCTCATCACGCCGTGGAACTGGCCGATCAATCAGATCGTCTGCAAGGTCGCGCCTGCGCTCGCGGCGGGATGCACGGTCGTGTTGAAGCCGAGCGAAGTGTCGCCGATGAACGCCGTGCTTTTCGCCGAAATCATCGATGCGGCCGGCGTGCCCAAAGGCGTCTTCAATCTCGTCAATGGCGATGGTCCGACCGTCGGCGCGGCGTTGAGCGCGCATCCGGATGTGGACATGGTGTCGTTCACCGGATCGACGCGCGCGGGCATCGAGATCGCGAAGCTGGCCGCGCCGACCGTGAAGCGCGTGCATCAGGAACTCGGCGGCAAGTCGGCGAACATCCTGCTGGACGATGCCGATTTCGAAGTAGCCGTCACGGCCGGCGTGAATTCGTGCTTCAGCAACAGCGGTCAATCCTGCAATGCGCCGACGCGAATGCTCGTGCCCGCATCGCGGCACGACGAAGCGGTGCAGATCGCGTTGCGCGCGGCGCAGAAGCAGCGCGTCGGCTCACCGAGCGATCCGGCGACGACGATGGGCCCCGTCGTCAGCGACGTGCAGTTCGAACGCGTGCAGCGGATGATCGATGTCGGCATAGAAGAGGGCGCTGCACTGGTGACGGGCGGCGCGGGGCGTCCCGCTGGACTCGAACGCGGTTATTACGTGAAGCCGACCGTGTTCGCTAACGTGAATCCTTCGATGACCATCGCGCGCGAGGAAATCTTCGGCCCGGTGCTCGCGATCATGCCGTATCGCGATGAAGAAGAAGCGATCGCCATCGCGAACGACACGCCTTATGGCCTGGCGGCTTACGTGCAATCGCAGGATCAGGAGCGCGCGCGCCGCGTGGCGATGAGAATGCGCGCGGGCAGTGTCTACGTGAACTATCCGGCGTGGGATCCGGGCTCGCCGTTCGGCGGCTACAAGCAGTCGGGCAATGGGCGCGAATATGGCGAGTGGGGACTGGAAGCGTTTCTCGAAGTGAAGGGCATCGTGGGTTACGGCGCCTGAGTCACGGCGTGCGCGGCCGGTTCATGCTTGTCGAGGACCGTGCCGCGCAATGCATCCGCCACGCGCTCGGCGATCATGATCGTCGGCACGTTCGTATTCGCGCATGGAATCGACGGCATCAACGACGCGTCGCATACATGCAGACCTTCGATGCCATGCACCGCGCCGCGCGCATCGGTCACGGCCAGCGGATCGCTCGATGAACCCATGCGGCACGTTCCCGACGGATGCCATGTCCCGCCGACATGGCGCATGACGAACTCAGTCATCTTGCGATCATCGGCGAGCAGTTCGTCGATCGTAATGCCTTGCGTCACGACGCCTTTGATCAACGCACCACGCAACGGCCCGGCGATATCGAGCAGCGCGCTCAACGCGCCGCGCTGGAGCGCATTCCATGTTCCCGGCACCGCCACCGCTGCAACGCGCGGTGAATAGCTCGATGGAAAGATCGCATCCATCGAAGCCGATGCAAGCGTTGCAGCGCCGAAACGCAGCGCGAGCTTGAGCCGTTCGAGATCGCGGGAATCGGAGAGCATCGCGAAGTCGACGTTGGGTTCATCGAATGCATTCGCCGATGCCAGCGTGACGCGTCCGCGCGAATAGGACTTGTTGACCCAGAAGAAGATCGTGCCCAGCCGATAACCCACCGAATGCCAGCCCGAACGCGACAGGATCGCGCCGTGCATGTCGCCTTGAACGGTGTCGGCCAGGCCGGATGAAAAGCGCACGATCGCCTGCTCGTGATGTTCATCCGGAAACGGCGTGCGTGCGGCGCGCGGCAAAAAACGCGGAGACCGCTATCGAAGGATGTTCCATCAGATTGCGCCCGACGCCGGGACGATCCGTCACTACGTCGATGCCGAGCGCGGCGAGTTCATCGCCGGGGCCGATGCCGCTTCGCATCAGCAATGCGGGACTGTGAATCGCACCCGCCGATACGATCACGCGATGCGCGCGCAAGTCTTGACGCGTGCCGTCGGCGCGAACGATGCGCGCACCGATCGCGCGCTTGCCATCGAACAGAATGCATTCGACGACATCGCCGGTGCGTATCGTCAGATTGTCGCGAGCGCGCGCGGCATCGTCGAGATAGCAAACCGAGGTCGGTATGCGTTCTGCGTTCGCGCTGACCGCGATCGCACCGATGAACGTGCCGTCTTCCCAAGGTCCGTTCTGATCGTCGCGCAAGGCGTGGCCCCTATCGGCAAGCGAGGCGAGCACCGTGCGCACGAACGGCGAAATGCGCGGCCATGCCGTGCGTTGAATGCGTAACGGGCCATCGCTGCCGTGCAGCGGGCCGGTGACATCGCAATCGGTTTCCAGCTTGCGAAAGTAGGGCAGACACGCTTGCCAGTTCCAGCCATCGGCGCCAAGCGCTTCCCATTCATCGTAATCGGATGGAGAGCCGCGATTGGCCATTAACGCATTGATCGCCGAGCCGCCGCCGAGAAGCCGCGCCTGTTCATAGCGTCGCAGCGCCGCGGCGCGTTCGCTCATGCGCGCTTTCAATGCCTGCCAGATGTTGCGCGTGTCGAGATATGCGCGGCCCGGATAGCGGCTGCGGATGGCATCGGGCATCGTGCGCGCGGAGATGTCGCGGCCCGCTTCGACGAGACACACGGTCGCGCGCGCATCTTCGGAAAGGCGTGCGGCCAGCACGCAGCCGGCCGAGCCGCCGCCCAGAATCAGAAAGTCGAACACGTCGGCGTTATTGCATGAACTTGAGCCAGCGCGCCTTCGCCTGAATGCCGGACTCGGAAGCCCACCATTCTTCGGAAAGCAACGCCTGCTTCGCCGCATTCGCGGGCGCGCTCGGCAATTCGGATGCGCGCTTGTCGGTGATCTTGCCGGTCTTGAATGCAGCCGGATTGCCCGGACCGTAATCGATATAAAGCGGCAGATTCGCCTGCAATTCCGGCGATACGGCCGCGTTAAGGAAGCGCACGGCTTCGTTCATGTTCGGCGCGTTCTTGAGGATGCAAAGCTGCGTGTTCTGCAGAATGCCGTCGTTGAACGTGAAGGCGACATCCGGATTGTCCTTCATCACGGCGCTCGCGCGGCCGTTCCAGATCATCGTCATGTCGACTTCGCCGTCGTGCAGCAATTGCGCCGACTGTCCGCCCGAAGTCCACCACACCGTGACGTTCGGCTTGATCTCTTCGAGCTTCTTGAACGCGCGATCCACGTCGAGCGGATAGAGCTTGTCGCGCTGCACGCCATCCGCGAGCAGTGCGGCTTCGAGCACCGTCATCGGATCGTTGCGCAGTGCGCGCGTGCCGGGGAAGTTCTTGACGTCCCAGAAGTCCTTCCAGCTTTGCGGCACTTTCTTCAGCGACTTCTTGTTATAGCCGATGACCGTCGAATAGAACTCGTACGCCACCGAATAGGGCGTGCGGTATTTTTCGGGAATGGCTGCGGCGTTGGGTAACTTCGAGAAGTCGAGCTTTTCGAGCAGCCCTTCGCGCCCGCCGCGCAAGCAGTTCGACGTGGGCGTATCGACGACGTCCCAGATCGGCTTGCCGGTTGAGCCTTGCGCCTTAATCTGCGGCCACGCATCCGGAATGCTGTCCTGGTTGATCGTGATGCCGAGCTCTTTCGCGGCGGGATCGAGAATCGCCTTGGTTTGCGCTTCCTGATACGCGCCGCCTTGCGATACGAACGTGATCTTGCCCGCTGCGAACGACGGCGCCGCGCTCGCGATGGAGAGCAGCAATGTCATGGCCAGCGGACGAACGGGAAAGTGCGGACAGCGGAATCTTGCAATCTTCATCACGGCGTTTTCCTCGACAAGATTGAAGCAGTGGACGTCCTGCAGATCGCGGTCCCGTCCGGCTTCGAGCGAAGACGAGGACGGCGCGCGGATGACTAAAAATATATTGAGTCAAATACGCGGGGGCAACGCCGGAATTGTTGGAGTGACCATGACCTGATGTTATGTCAGCGCAATGGCCACGTCCGATGCACGTTCAGAAGATCACGTAGACCTTGCGCATGGTTTCATCGACTTCCCATGTGCCTTCGGTGTTGGCCGCGAAGAAGAGCGTATCACCGCCGGTGAAGTGGATCGTGTCCTCGCCATCGGGCGTGAAGCGGCCACGGCCGGCCAGAAAATGCATGACCTCCGCTTCCTTCACCGAACGCCGGTACGTGCCCGGCGTGCATTCGAATACGCCCGTATCGATTGCTTCGCTGCCGGGAATCACTTTTTGCACGCCGGATATCTTTATTTCCTGCGTGCCGGGAAGTCCCGCCGTGCCCCAGTCTTCCAGTCCTTCGATTGCTATGCTCTGTTTGAGTTGCTGTACTTTCATTTGCTTTCTTGCCTCTTGATGGTTTTGGGTGATTGCCGGATCCCGTTATCGCGTCGGTCTATTAGCGTTGCCCCTGTGCGGGGCGGCAGTCACTTTCTTTGCCGTCGACCAGAGTTAGCGCTTTAGCGCTTACTCTGGTCCTTTCAAAGAAAGCAACCAAAGAAAGCAGCTTCCGATACGCCCGCGGTCACACGCAGTTTGGGTAGTCCTCTCGTCGTTCGTGGGCTGCCTAAAGAGTGCCCTCATAGGCCCCATCGGGCTTGGCTCGCGCACGGTCTGCCACATCGCACCACACAACAAACTGGTTCAGCACCAAATAGCTCCGGCTCGCTTCGCGGCCGATGGGTCCATCGGGAATGCGCGTGCTTCTCTACTAACGTCTCCATCTCGCTGCAATCGCCGCCCTTTGGTTTCCCTTGCAGACCCGGCGGCAGCGCGTAGCGCTGTGCCGAAGCTCTTTCGTGCTGAACCAGTGTCCTCAGCGTTTTCGGGCGGCGGACCGTGCGCGAGCCAAGCCCGGTTATTGTGATGAGGGCACTCTTTAGGCGAGTGCCATCGAGGACGAGAGAACTACCCAAATTGCGTGTGACCGCGGGCCTGAAAAGCTGCTTTCTTTGCTTACTTTCTTTGCAGCAGCAAAGAAAGTGAGTGCCGCCCCGCACAGGGGCAACGCTAATAGACCGACGCGAAAGCGGGATCCGGCGACTACTGGAAGGAAAGTGAGTGCCGCCCCGCACAGGGGCAGCGCTGATAGACCGACAAGTACACGGGATCCGGCGACCTCACATCACAACCGTAGAACAGTGCTTCAACGAGCCAAACCACCTGCCACGGTTCTAAACAGCTCGAATGCGCCGTTCGATCTTGCCGAGCCGCACGACCGTCACGCCCGGACGCAACTGCCGCAGCGACGGCATCACGAGCATGCAATCGTCATAGGGCGTTTCGACCGCAACGCCCTCCGCCCAGCCGATCACGCTGCCCGCTTTCGGAAACACTTCGAGCCCCGTGTAGGCATCGGCGAAACGGAAGTCCATGCTCCTGGCTACGACCGGTTCCGTCACACGGACAACGAGCATTTCCTGCGGCGATGGCTGAACCCATCCGGCGGGCAAGTCTTCTTCGTCGATCACGCCGGATAGCAAAAGAAAGCGCGCGGTCACGTCGCGCGCGACGGTCACGGCATTCGCTTCCCAGTGCTGTCCGCATTCGATGAGCAACGCGTTCTTGTCGCTCGAAGGATCGCCGAAGCCTTCGTAATCGCGCATGCGCCGTCCTTCCGGATGACCTTCGTCGCAGATCACGGTCGCAGGCGTGCCGAGCCTCGCCGACAAGTCGATGCCTTTATCGAGCGGTCCCGCGACGATCAACGGCTTGCTCTTCTCGTGCATCGAATGAAGATCGAGCAGAAGGTCCACCGTATCGATGACGGGCCGCATCGCGCGGGCGCGGCGCAGCTCGCTCGAATCGCGCGACATGTCATCGAGCGCTTGCGCGGTCCATACGCGATTGAAGTCCTGATCGACGAAGCGCGATGCATCGGGCTTGCTCGCATCGAAACGCGCGTAAGCATCGACGTTCGCGAACGCGAGCGTGAGCTTGCCGCGCCGCGGGCGCAGTCCGGCACGCAGCAAGGCATCGACGACGATCGCGCCGCACACTTCGTTGCCGTGCGTGAGCGCGTTGATCATCACATGCGGACCGTCGATGCCCGAATCGAACGTATGCACATACGGCACGCCCGCGTTGCCCGAGGCATGCGCGCCGATATCGGGGAACGCGATCTCGATCGGGTATGCGTTTGAATGCGCGTTCATTCGAGCCCGCCCTGGCAGAGGTATTTGATCGAGAGGTAATCGTCGAGGCCGTACTTCGAGCCTTCGCGACCATAGCCCGATTCCTTGACGCCGCCGAACGGTGCGGCCTCGCTCGCAATCGCGCCTTCGTTGATGCCGACGAGTCCCGATTCGAGCAGACGCGATACGCGATCGATGCGCTTCAGGTTCTGGCTATAGAAGTACGCTGCGAGGCCGAAAGGCGTGTCATTGGCGGCGCGGATCGCCTCGGCTTCGTCGTCGAAGCGAAACAGCGGCACGACCGGGCCGAAGGTTTCTTCGCAGCTCAACTGCATGTCGGACGTTGCATCGGCGAGCACGGTCGGCGCGTAATAGTTGGGGCCGAGTTCCGCGAGACGCTTGGCGCCCGTCAGCGCGCGTGCGCCGCGCTTCAACGCGTCGTTTACATGACGCTCGATCTTTTCGACCGCGCGCGCGTTGATCATCGGGCCGATCTGCGCATCGGAATCAGTTGCAGGCGCAACTTTCAATGCGGCGACGCGCTTCGCGAGCAGGTCAGCGAACTTGTCATACACGGACGACTGCACATAGACGCGATTCGGGCACACGCAAGTCTGTCCGCCATTGCGGAATTTCGATGCCATCAATCCGGTGACGGCGGCATCGAGATCGGCATCGTCGAATACGATGAAAGGCGCATTGCCGCCGAGTTCCAGCGACAGCTTCTTCAACGTGCCCGCCGATTCCCGCGCGAGATACTTGCCCACCGGCGTCGAGCCGGTGAAGGTGATCTTGCGCACGCGGCCATCTTCGAGCCAGTCGGCGACCGCGTCCTGCGCGTTTTCGCGCGATGCGCTGATGAGATTCAACGCGCCCGCCGGCACGCCCGCTTCATGGGCGAGCATCACGAGCGCGAGCGCCGTGAGCGGCGTATCTTCGGCCGGCTTGCCGACGACCGTGCAACCCGCCGCGAGCGCGGGCGCGATCTTGCGCGCAATCATCGCGAGCGGGAAATTCCACGGCGTGATCGCAGCGACGACGCCGACCGGTTCCTTCACCGCGCTCATGCGCTTGCCGCGTTGCTGCTGCGGAATGATGTCGCCGTAGATGCGCGTGGCTTCGTCCGCGAACCACGCGACGTAAGACGCGCCGTACATCACCTCGCCGCGGCCTTCCGCGAAGGGCTTGCCCTGTTCGAGCGAGATGAGACGTCCGAGCGCATCGGCATGCTCGACGATCAGCGCGTGCCAGCGATGCAGGACCGCGGCGCGATCTTTCGGCAGCGTATCGCGCCACGCGGGGAAGGCGCGCGCGGCGGCATCGGTGGCGGCGCGGGCATCGGCGGGGCCGCTGTCGGCCACTTGCGCGATGACGTCGCCCGTCGCGGGATCGGTGACGGCGAAGCGTCGGCCGCTTGCAGCGGCAACCCATTTGCCGTCGATGAAGTTATCGGCGCGAATCAGATCGCTCAGTTCATATCGTTGCGTCATGGTGGTCTCCAGAAAAGTCAGGCGAGCATTTGCGCAATGGCCGCGCCGACTTCCGTCGTCTTCGCCTTGCCGCCGAGATCGCCCGTATGCGGACCTTCCTTCAATACCGCCGTGATCGCGGCAAGCATCGCATCGTGTGCTTCGCGTTCGCCGAGGAAGTCAAGCATCATCGCCGCCGACCAGATCATCGCGACGGGATTCGCGATGCCCTTGCCCGCGATATCCGGCGCGGAGCCATGCACCGGCTCGAACAACGACGGGAAGTTGCGCTCCGGATTCATGTTGGCCGAAGGCGCGATGCCGATCGTGCCCGTGCAGGCCGGACCGAGATCGGAAAGAATGTCGCCGAAGAGATTGGTGGCGACGACCACATCGAAGCGATCCGGGCTCAGTACGAAGCGCGCGCACAGAATGTCGATGTGCTGCTTGTCCCACTTGATCTCGGGATACTGCGCGGCGATTTCGGCGGCACGCGTATCCCACCACGGCATGCTGATCGAAATGCCGTTGCTTTTAGTTGCGACCGTAACTTTCTTCTCGCGCTTTTGCGCAAGATCGAATGCGAACTTCAACACGCGCTCCGCGCCCTTGCGCGTGAAGATCGACGTCTGCGATACGAACTCGCGTTCGGTGCCTTCGAACATCGTGCCGCCGACCGATGAATACTCGCCTTCGGTGTTCTCGCGCACGATCATGAAGTCGATATCGCCCGCCTTGCGATTCGCGAGGGGCGAGGGCACGCCGTCGAAAAGACGAGCGGGGCGCAGATTGATGTATTGATCGAACTCGCGCCGGAATTTGAGCAGCGAGCCCCACAGCGAGATATGGTCGGGAACGGTATCGGGCCAGCCGACCGCGCCGAACAGGATCGCATCGGCATCTTGCAACTGCGCCTTCCAGTCGTCCGGCATCATCTGGCCGTGCTGCGCGTAGTAATCGCAACTTGCCCATTCGATATGCCGGTACTCCAGTTCGATACCGAAGCGCTTGCTCACCGCGTCGAGCGCGCGCACTGCTTCGGGCATCACTTCCTTGCCGATGCCGTCGCCCGGAATCACGGCAATACGATATTTGCTGGACATGTGCTACTCCGCGTGAAAATGATCGACGATAAAAAGCACGCACGTGCATAAAGCGCGTGCGTCCGTTGAATGCATGAGAATGAGAGGCGCGCGCCTCAGTGATGGTTCTGCGAGAAGAGCGTTTCGAGCGGGTAATGCGTCTTCACGAACGACGTCTTGATGATGACGTAGCTGAAGTACTTCTCGATGCCGATGCCGCGCTCCAGCAGCCCTTCGATAATACTTTGATAGTGACTCACGCTGCGCGTGACGAACTTGAGCAAATAGTCGTAACCGCCGCTCGCGAGATGACATTCGACGATCTCGTCGACATCCTTCACGGCATTCACGAAGTTGATGAAGTCTTCGCGGCGATGATCGGCGAGCGTGACTTCGGTGAAGACCACCTGCACGTCGCCGAGCTTTTCGAGCTGAATCTGCGCGCCATAACCGACGATATAACCCGCCTTTTCCAGCCGTTTCACGCGAATCAGGCAAGGGCTGGGCGAGAGGCCGACCGCATCGGCGAGTTCCACGTTCGTGATGCGCCCGCGCTTCTGCAATTGCGAGAGGATACGCAGATCGATTCGGTCCAGCTTGCTGTCGGTGCTCATCGCGGCGGGTTCGGTCTCGCATGTCGGCGGTCGGTCGATGTTATCACGCAGCCGCGCGCGAACTAAAGCCCGATGCGCCTTTCAATGCATCGCGCACGTCGCTTTGCGCGAGTACATCGTCGAGTGTCTTCGTGAGGCGCTCGAACAGCATGTCGAAGTTCGCTTCGGTATAACAAAGCGCGGGCGCGAAGCCGAGAATGTTATCGCCGAATGCGCGGAACACGAGGCCGTTTGCATAAGCTGCGGCGGCAATGCGGTCGGGCAGCTTGAGCGATGCATCGAAGCCGCGCTTGCTGTTTTTATCGGCGACGAGTTCGAGCGCGCCGAGCAAGCCGCGATGCCGCGAATCGCCGACGAGCGGATGATCGAGCAACGCATCGAGCCCTTGCGCGAAACGCGGCGCCAGCGATTGCGCATTCGCGAGCAGGCCGCCTTCGTGATACAGCCGCATCACTTCGAGGCCGATCGCTGCGCTCACCGGATGCGCCGAATACGTATGTCCATGACCGATGACCGCCGACACATCTCCGCCATCCGCGATGCCCTGGTAGACCGCATCGGACATGAGGACCGCGCCCATCGGCGCATAACCCGCGGTGAGTCCCTTCGCGACCGTCATCAGATCGGGCTCGACGCCTTCGCCTTCGCACGCGAAGAGCGGGCCAGTGCGGCCGAAGCCCGTGATGACTTCATCCGCGACGAAGAGGATATCGAGCTTGCGGCACGCTTCGCGCATCGCCTTCAGCCAGCCTTTGGGCGGCACGATCACGCCGCCCGAGCCTTGAATCGGCTCGCAGAAGAATGCGGCGACGTTGTCCGCGCCGAGTTCCGCGACCTTGGCTTCGAGCGCTTGCACCGAAGCGGCGATGAGCGCGGCGTCATCGGCGTAATCGTTGCGGTACGCGTACGGCGAAGGAATGTGATGCTGCGTCGGCAGCGGCAAATCGAAGTTGCGATGGAACGCAGGCAACGCGGTCATGCCCGCGCCGATCGACGACGATCCGTGATAGCCGCGTTGCAGCGCGATCAAATGCTTCTTCGACGGACGGCCCGTCGCGTTGTAGTAGTGCGTGATGAAGCGCAGCGCGGAATCGACGGCATCGGAGCCGCCGAGCGTGAAGTACACATGTTGCAGCGAAGCAGGCGCGAGCTCGACGAGCTTCGCGGCGAGTTCGATGGCAGGCTCCGAGCCGAAATGAAAATAGCCCGTGGCGTAGGGCAGTTTCGCCATCTGCTTCGCGGCGGCCTCGACGATGCTCGCGTGTCCATAACCCGTGTTCACGCACCACAGGCCGGAGAACGCATCGAGCAGTTCGCGGCCTTCGATGTCGCGCAGGAACACGCCATCGGCGGAATCGAGCACGGTGACGCCGCGCGCTTCATGCGCGCGATAACTGACGACTGGATGAATCAGATGCTTACGGTCGGACTCGACAAGCGACTTGATCGACATGATGCGGCTCTCTCTTCGCGAAGGGGGCGGAATGGCTCTTGACCGTTTCATACTATCGGCAGAGCCGCATCGCGTGCATCGCCAAAAAAATCGCCAAAAAGCGAATCCGCAGCGTTTTGCGGGGGGCGCGCAGCATTTTCTGCTGCGGCCTTCGCGGTCTTTGCCCGACGATTCAATAGCCGCGCGTGCGGTCGATTTCGCCGATCATGCGCTCGCCCGCGCGATGACGGCGCAAGTTCTCCAGCACCATTTCGACGGCGGTTTCGGGCCGCGTGGCGCTCGCGATATGCGGCGTGAGACGCACACGCGGATGCGTCCAGAAAGGATGCTCGCGCGGCAAGGGCTCGGGATCGGTGACGTCGAGAATCGCGGCGTTCAGATGCCCGCTATCGAGCGCATCGAGCAGATCCTGCTGGATCACATGCGGACCGCGCCCGACATTGATGAACGATGCGCCCTTCGGCAAGGTCTCGAACACGCGTTTGCCGATAAGCCCGCGCGTCGCATCCGTGAGCGGCAGCAGGCACACGAGGATATCGGTGCGCGCGAGAAACGCATCGAGCGATGCCGCGCCCGCATGACATTCGACGCCTTCGATCTCATGCGGCGAACGGCTCCAGCCCGCGCAATCGAAGCCGAACGCACGCAGCGTGTTCAGCACGGCGGTGCCGAGCATGCCGAGACCGAGCACGCCGACGCGCCGCGTCGAAGCCGCGCGCACCGGCATCTCGCGCCACACGCGCTCGCGTTGCTGCGCGGCGTAATCGAAAAGATCGCGATGAATCGTGAGCACGGCTTGCGTCACATACTCGACCATGCCTTCGACGATGCCCGGCTCCGTCATCCGCACGACCGCGACATGCGGCGGCACGCCGGACAGATCGAACTGATCGATGCCCGCGCCGACCGAGAAGATCACGTCGAGATTGGGGAATGTCTGCATGACATCCGCGGGCGGCTGCCACGCGGCGAGATAGTGCACGGCATTGGCATCGCCGATATCGGGCCATACGCGAAACGGCACGTCGGGCGCTTTCAGCGCGAAGTGCGTGGCCCATTGCTTGCCGCGTTCGGGATCGGCTTTATAGAGGATCGTCATCGTGTTCAACCCAGCGCCTGGTTGATGATCGCAAACTGCGCTACCGATGCGTCATGCGGCGGCGTGCCATTGCGCGCCATTTTGATGACGGTATCGACGCGCTTCATGCCGATGCTTTCGAGCCACGCCGACAAGCCGTTTTCATCGGGCGTGTCGATGCGCGTGAACTTGCCTTCGTCATGCGCGAGCCAATGGGCGATGAGCGCTTGCGCGCGGCGCGCGTGCTGCGCGTCGGCGGTGACGGAAACCACCGGACCGATCGCATGGCCGCGCCCGAATTCGCGGATCAGCGCGAAGCCCAGCACTTCGCCGTCGCGTTCGAGCACGATGCCGTCGGCAATTTTCAGCAGCGCAGGCAGGAGCGTGCTTCGATCGAGTCCGCTTGCGCGCGATGCAAGCGCGACGAGTGCATCCGTATCGCGCGGATCGATCGCACGCAGGCGCTCGCCTTGCGCGAGATCGATGCGCGGCACGGCGAAATCGGCGGATTGATGCTGATGAATCGCACCGATGCGCGCGAACCCGAGCTTCGCGTAAAGCGGCTCGCCTGCGGGCGTCGCGTGCAGCACGGTGATGCGCTTGCCGAGCGCTTCGAGCAGCAGTTCCATCAGCTTGCGGCCGATGCCTTTGCCCTGGCAGTCCGGCGCGACGATCACCATGCCGAGCGATCCGCCATCGTCGCCGTACTTCCAGCACAGCGCGGTGCCGACGACACGCTCGCCTTCCTGCGCGATGAAGCCCGCGCCGGCGTCGAGCACGAAGCGCCAGTCGTCGGCGCGATGCGGCCATTTGACTTCGACCGAAAGCGCGTGAGCGGCGGCGATGTCATCGGCGGTGAAAGGGCGATACAGCAGAGTGGATGTTTCGGCAGCGGACACGGCATGCTCCACGTCAGAGGATGCCCGCCACTGTGACACGCGGCCCTCGCGCGCGGATAGGACGATCCTGTTGCTTACGCGGCGCTTGCCTTGTTGCGCATTCCGAGCCACGTCAATCCGGCCGCGCCGAATCCGAGCGCCGCGACCGCGATCCACAGCGCGATGGAAAACGATCCGGTGTGCGCGGCGATCGGTGCGGCGACGAGCGGTCCCGCGATCTGACCGAGCCCGTATGAGGCGGTCGCGTATCCCATCAATCCGGCTGCGGCTTCGCCACGCAGGCGGCGCGCTTCGCGCATCGCGAACAGGGTGATGGCGGTGAACGGCAAGCCCAGCAGCAAACTGCCGATGCCGAAGCCGAGCGCGCTCGGAAACACGATGCCGAGCAAGATGCCGAGCGCCTGAATCAGATAGCACGCAGCGCAAAGCAGCCGGTTGTCCCACGACAGCGGCAGCCGCGCGGCGACCAGCGCGCCGGCGATCAGCGCCAGTCCGAAGGCAGGCCAGAAGAGATCGGGCCACGGCGAGCCCGGCAAGGCCTGTCGCGCGATGACGGGCAGAAACGTCGCGGTGATGATGTAGCCGAATCCCGCGAGACCGTAAAGGCCGACGAGCCCGGTCGAATCGACGCGCGCCGATGCGTTCGCCACGCTTTTGGCGGCATGCGCCGGGCTGCGCGCGACCGGCGCCCGATGCGCGAACGCCTGCCACACGAACACGCCCGCCACCGCCGAGCAGAGCGCGAATCCGATCCATACCGATGGCGCGGGCACGCCGAGCGCCGCGGCGGCCGCGCCGAGCAAACCGGTCGCGACGATGCCCACGCCCGGCCCCGCGTAGATGACGCCGGCGAGACCGTGCGCATCGAGTTCCGCGAGCCGCCGCAATCCCCATTGCGACGCGAACACGAAGGCCCACGCGCTGACGACGCCCGCCGCGAAACGTATCGCGGCCCACATCCAGAAGAGATGGATGACGCCCATCGCGAGCGTCAGCGCGATGGTACACGCGAGCGCGAGACGCACCATGCGCGCGTGATCGATGCGGATCGCCGCGCACGACAACGCGCCGATCAGATAGCCGGCGTAATTGGCCGATGCGAGCCAGCCGCCGTGCCGGATATCGAGCGCGCCGCTGTTGAGCATCAGCGGGAGGAGCGGCGTGAAGGCGAACCGGCCGACGCCGAGCGCCACCGCCAGCACGACGGCGCACGCGAGCGCGGCGTTTCGGGCGTGATGCGCGGGCAGCGGCGAAGCGTGAGCGTGCGAGGCCATGAGTCGGTCGGCGAAGAAGGGATAAACCCCATCGTAGCTTGACCGATCCATCTTGAAAAATGAATAATCGAGATGAGATCAATCTTCGGAAAAGATCATGGATTTGTCTGCATTGAACATTTTCAGGGCCGTCGTGCGCGAAAACGGCGTGACGCGCGCGGCCGCGAAGCTCAATCGCGTGCAGTCGAACGTGACGACGCGCATCCGTCAACTGGAGGAGACGCTCGGCACCGATCTCTTCATCCGCGATGGCCGCCGTCTCGTGCTGACGCCCGCCGGCGAAACCCTGCTGCCGTATGCCGAACGTCTGCTCGCGCTCGCGGAGGAGGCGCGTCATGCGGTCAGCGAGAATCGTCCGCAGGGGCGGCTGCGGCTCGGGACGATGGAGAGCACCGCCGCGAGCCGTCTGCCGCGCGTGCTGGCCGCGTATCACCAGCGCTGGCCGCAGGTCACGCTCGAACTGACGACGGGCGTGACGCGCGCGCTCATCGACAGCGTGCGTGCGTTCGAAGTCGACGCGGCGGTGATGGCGCGGCCGATCGAGCCCGACACGCTGCCCGCCGAGCAATTCGAGTCCGTGCCAGTGTTCGAGGAGGAACTGACGCTCGTCACGCCGCGCGGGCAGCATCCGTCGACGATGGCGCAGGCGAGCGCCGGCCTCACGCTCATCGCGTTCGAGCGTGGCTGCGCGTATCGCTCATACGCGACGCGCTGGTACGAGCAGCAGGGCATCCGTCCCGCGCGGGTGCTGGAACTGGGTTCGTATCACGCGATCGTCGCGTGCGTGGCGGCCGGTGCGGGCGTCGCGGTGGCGCCGCGCTCGGTGCTCGAACTCGCGCGTCTGGATGACGAAGTGGATCTGCATCCGATGGGCGAATTCGGTCGCATCGACACCTTGCTCGTCTGGCGCAAGGGGCATTTTTCGGCCGCGCTCAACGCGATGCGCGAGCTTCTGGCGGAACGTCCCGATGACGCAAAGGCGGCGTGACGATGTCGTCTGACATCAGTTAGCTATCGAATGACGCGGGCGAAGCTCATTTCACGAGCGCCTTGATGGCCAGTTTCTTTGCCATCTGGAATGTCTTGGGAAAGGTCGTTTCGATGCCCAGCACGACGCGGCTCGATAACCGCTCCATGTCCTTCGGGCAATTGAACGCCATGCCGTTGAACTCGCGCAGATTCAGCGGCTTGATCTTCGACTGGAACTGCAGGAAGCGGTGAGAAACCGGAATGAAATGCGACGTCAGAGAGCTGCGCGAAAATTGCGGACGCGTCGTGCGCAGACTGCCGTGAATCGTTTTCGAATTCCATAGAAGCACGTCGCCCTTTTGCAGGAATGGCGCGCGAAATTCGAGCCGTTGTTCGGAGAGGATCTTCTTGACCAGCTCCTTGTACTGGCCGTGATTGAACGCGACGTCGAAGTTTTTTCCGTTCTTCACCATGTCGATGCGATGACTTTGCGGCACGACGAAGAAACGCCCGGCTCCCGCGTCGATATCTTCGAGCGCGTACCAGCATCCGACCATCGTGCCGATCAGTTCGCTATCGAGGTAATACGTGTCCTGATGCGGCCACGTCTCCGCGTTGCCTTCGAAATACATGCTCTGCACGAGCTTGCCTTCTTCCGAAAAAATCTCGCGTGTAATGGCTTTGACAGGCGTGCTCGCGAACGCCTTCACCGCGAGATTCTTGAGCGGCGCGAACGCTACGTCGCCGAGCGACTGAAGGTTGAGCAGCGGATTCATCACGAAGCCGTATTCGTTGATCCGGTTTTTTTCCGGATTCGCAGTGGCCTGCCGGTAGATGTATCCGGGGTACTGCTTGACCGTTTTATCGAATGCATTGCGGATCGAATCGCACGCGGCCCCGTCCACGACGCGGCGCACGACCACATAGCCGTTTTCCTCGTAGTATTGCTTTGCGCCAGCGAGGTCGGTCAGGTCGAACGTGGCCGAATTTTCTTCGACCGTTTCCGGAATTTCTATCTCGGTTCCAATCGGACTGAGGATTTTGTACATGATGGCCCCAAAGGCGGAACAGACCGGCTGCACGCGGACTGAATGTTCCGCACAAGCCTATGCCGGGCGATCGGACTCACGTCGCACCTGACCGATTCCGCCAAGGGAATGGCCTCAAGCGGCAATAAGCTGCAATAAGCGGCAATAAGCGGCCGCTCACTCGAACTCGAAGTTGCGCCGCGAGTAGAAGCGCTGAAGCTCGTGTTGCTGCGGCCGCACGCCGGTGAAAACTTCGACGTATTCCGGAATGCGCGACATGCGCACCGCCATGTCTTCGTGGAGCTTCATCGACACATAGCCGGCCTGCGTGTAATACGCGACGCGCGCGCGGACGTCGGCGGCGCGCGGTTCATAGTCGAAGCGCACGAACAGCGCCGTCAATGCCGCGATGCGTTGCGCATCGTCCTGCGCCATCTGCTCCGCGATCTCCTGCGATTGCTGCGACCAACTGCGCATCGCGGCTTCGAAGCGCGAGTCGAAGAGCGAATCGTCGAACCAGCAGTCGAAGACGTTGAGCATCGCTTCGCACACGCTGTCCGCGTATGCCTCGGTTCGTTCGATCCAGTGGCCGGTGTTCTTCTGCTTCCATCGGCCGAGCAACGCGGCAAGCAGTTCCTCGCGGTCCTTGAAGAACCAGTAAAAACTCGTGCGCGAAAGATTCAGCTTCTTTGCGAGCGGAAGTATGCGGACCGCATCCACGCCTCCTTCGACAAGCCCTTCGTACGCCGCGTCCAGCCACATGTCGGCGGAGCCGCGCACCGCGTCGAGGGTCTGATCCATTTCGTTTTTTCCTGTATGCGTTCGGCTGTACACCATTGTCTCTCTACTTGACACATGTGTACAGAGCTTCTACGCTTGATTCACAACCGGCGTTCGTTCCCACTTGCTTCGAAGAGGCGCTCATGTCCACGGATCCGCTGCTGCAGCCCTATACGCTGAAACATCTCACGTTTCGAAACCGGATCATGACGACCTCGCATGAACCGGCTTACGCCGACGACGGGATGCCGAAGGAGCGTTATCGGGCGTATCACGTCGAAAGGGCGAAAGCGGGAATCGCATTGACGATGACAGCCGGCTCCGCAGCGGTTTCGAAGGACAGTCCGCCGGTCTTCAACAACATCCTCGCGTACAAGGACGAAGTGGTGCCGTGGATGAAGGATCTCGTCGACGAATGTCACGAGCACGGCGCGAAGGTGATGATCCAGCTGACGCATCTGGGCCGGCGCACGCGCTGGGACACGGGCGACTGGCTGCCCGCGGTGTCGCCTTCGCATTGCCGCGAGCCTGCGCACAGGACCTTCCCGAAGAAGCTGGAAGACTGGGACATCGAACGCATCGTGCGCGATTTCGCGGATGCCGCCGAGCGCATGAAAGCAGCCGGGCTCGACGGGATGGAGATCGAATCGTATGGTCATTTGATGGACCAGTTCTGGTCGCCTCTGACGAATACGCTCGAAGGTCCATATGGCGGTTCGCTCGATAACCGCATGCGCTTCACGTTCGATGTGTTGCGCGCGATTCGCGAGCGCGTCGGGGAGCGCTTTCTCGTCGGCCTTCGCTATACGGCCGATGAAATGCTCGCGGGCGGCATCACGAAGGAAGAGGGCATCGAGATTTCGATGCGCCTCAAGAACAGCGGTCTCGTCGATTTTCTCAACGTCATTCGCGGGCATCTGGAAACGGATGCCGCCCTGACCGACGTAATCCCGATCATGGGCATGAAGAGCGCGCCGCATCTGGAGTTCGCGGGCGAGATCAGGCGGGCAACGGACTTTCCGACGTTTCATGCCGGGCGCATTCAGGACGTCGCCACGGCGCGCTATGCGATCGAAGCCGGCAAGCTCGACATGGTCGGCATGACGCGCGCGCACATGACCGATCCGCATATCGTGCGCAAGATCATCGAGCGCAGGGAGGACGACATCCGTCCGTGCGTGGGCGCGAACTATTGTCTCGATCGCATCTATCAGGGCGGCATGGCGCTGTGCATCCACAATGCCGCGACGGGCCGCGAACTCGAGATGCCGCACACCATCGCGCCGGCCGCGACGAAGCGCAGGATCGTCATCGTCGGCGCGGGGCCGGCGGGACTCGAAGCGGCGCGCGTCGCGGGCGAGCGCGGGCATGACGTCGTCGTGCTCGAAGCGATGAACGATCCCGGCGGCCAGATTCGTCTCACCGCGCAGAACGTCCGCCGCAAGGAGATGATGGGCATCATCGACTGGCGCATGGCGCAGTGCGAAAAGCTCGGCGTCCGGTTCAAGTTCAACACGTGGGCGGATACGGAAACGGTGCTCGCGGCGCAACCCGATGTAGTGATCGTCGCGACCGGCGGCATGCCGCACACGGAGGTTTGCAGCGAAGGCAACGAGCATGTGGTCTCGTCGTGGGACATCATTTCCGGCGACGTGAAGCCCGGCGCGAACGTGCTCATCTTCGACGATGCCGGCGATCACGCCGCGCTTCAGGCTGCCGAAACGATCGCGCAGGCGGGCGGCAAGGTGGAAGTGATGACGCCCGACCGCTCGTTCTCGCCCGAAGTCATGAGCATGAATCTCGTGCCCTACATGCGCTCGCTGCAAAAGCTCGCGACCACCTTCACGGTGACGTTCCGGCTGGAATCGGTGCGTCGCGAAGGCGGTGAACTGGTGGCGACCATCGGCAGCGATTACGGCGGCGTGACGAAGGAGCAGCGTCACGATCAGATCGTCGTCAATCACGGCACGATTCCGATGGACGAGCTTTACTTCGAGCTCAAGCCGCTATCGAAAAACCGCGGCGCGGTGAATTACGACGAACTCATCGACGGCAGGCCGCAGAGCGGAGAGACGAATCCCGAAGGACAGTTCCAGCTTTTCAGAATCGGCGATGCGGTATCGGCGCGCAACACGCACGCCGCGATCTATGACGCACTTCGTCTGGTGAAGGATCTGTGAGCGCGGTTACGGACTCAGCCGGCTGACCTTCGTGCCTTCGAGCGACACGCCGGCCATGAGACCGGCATTCGTCAGCACGAAGACCTCGACGGGATTCGTGGCCGTGGTCGTATCGAGCTGGCCGTTCGCGCCGAGCCTGGCGACCGCGACGGTCGCATCGGTGCCGGCCGCCCAGCCGTCGCGCCGACGGAATTGCGCGAGCGCATCGTCGGTCAGGAACACATAGATGATCGCTTTCGATTGCGCGCCAATCTGCAAGCCGAACGAGCCGCCCGCCGTGCTGTAGTAGCCGTCGGTGCGGCCATCGATACGCAATGCGCCTTCGCCATATTGCGCGCCGAACCAGAAGCCCGCCGCGATCACGCGAGGAAAAACGAGCACGCCGCGCGCCTTGCTCACGAGTTCGCGCGAGCCGTTCACGGAAACATATAACCGTTGCAGCGTCGCATCGACGGCGGCGTCGATGGCGCGATCGCGATCGGCCGTGCCGGCTGCGGTTTCGCCGGACGACGGACCCGTGGTCGTGCATCCGGCAATGCACAGCGCCGCCGCCGCCATGCCGCCGGTGAGCAAAAGACGCCTCTTGTTCTTCTGATTCATACGGTTCCTCTCATCGACAGTATCGTGGGCTCTCGCACTATACAAGCGTATTGCGCAGAGGGAAACGGTCCGAAGTCTGCTACGCCGATGCAAAGTCGGGACATCGGATTCGAGAGGATAAGAACATGAAGCGGCTTCGGGCATTCGTATGCGTGTTGATGTCGACGTGTTTGAGCAGCGCTTATGCGGCGCACGAGACGGCATCGCCGAATCATCATCGTCATCACGCCAAGGCGAAGTCCGCGCATGCAAGCGGGATCGATCGCTCAGGCAAGCCGCGCAAGGGCGAGGCTTCGTACTACGGCCGCAAGTTCTACAAGAAAAAAATGGCCGATGGCACACACATGGATCCGCAGTCCAACGCGGCCGCGAGCAAGACCCTTCCGCTCGGCACCAAGGCGCGCGTCACGAATCTCGAGAACGGCAACAGCGATGTCGTCGAGATCAAGGACCGCGGTCCTTATGCGAAGAACCGGATCGTGGATGTATCGCCGAAGACGGCGGACAAGCTCGGGATCAAAAAGGATGGCACCGCACCCGTCGAAGTAAAGCCGATCGAAGTTCCGCAGGCGGAAACAAAGTAGGATGGCGAAATAAATCACGTCGCGCTTCGCGCGGGTCCGCTGACGGGGAAATCCGCGAAAAGCCTGCATACCGCAGTCGCATTGCGGCAGAGATGAAGTTGCTCGCGGAACCGATGATCGCAAAAGTGCTCCGCGACTTCACCGAGCAAATGCAGATGCGTCATGCTCACGCGCTCGGGAACGAAGAGGGCGATCACATCCGTCACCGGCTTTCCATCGGGCGCGGCGTAGGGAATCGGCGCTGCGGGGCGGATATACAGCGCCATCGCCTGATTCACTTCTTCGAGTTGTCCGTGCGGGACGGCAACGCCTTCGCCAAGCGCGGTCGAACCGAGCGCCTCGCGGGCCGCGAGGCATGACGTGACTTGATCCGCCGCGAATCCATATCGATGGTCGACGAAGCGCCCGATCGTGCTGAAAAGCGCGTCCCGATTCGCGATATCCGCGCCGAGCAATATGTGCTCCGGCGTCAGCAGGCCGGATAGCGAAGTCGGTTCGTCGCGCGGCTTGACGATATGCGCCGCCGAATCACCGCCGATCGAAACGCTGTGTTCCATGAGGTTGCGCCAGGCATCGGAAGGCGTGTCCGGAACTTCGAGCAAGCCGCTTACTTTTGCCGATGGCGCGACGTCGGACAGACGATCGATCGCGCCGTGAAGGGCCGTTCGCGGCAGGATCAGCGTGAGCCGGACGCGATCGCGTTCGTGCAGTGGCGTGACGCGTATCGTCCACGGTTCGCCCACGCAGTCGCGCACGAGCGAGCGGCGCAGCGGCGTGGCATGTTTTGCGTCGATGGTTACGTGAACCATCACATGACGGCTCTCGCCGAATGGCGCGACGCGGCCCGGCGCGGTTCTCGCGAAGCCCAATCGCGCGATGAAGGCTGACAGCGCGCTGACCATGTCGACTCCTTTACGGACGCGTGGCGAAGCAAGCACTTCAGCATAAACCCGCGCACATGAAGACGACGTAAAAATGCTCAGGCGTGTGGAGAGCGAGACTCGTATGAAGCGCTCACGGCGCTTTGCATCGTGATCAGAGGGACGGAAGGGACAAATCGCGCACGTCGGAAGAGCAAAACGCGACGCGCGCGCCGATCAGTGCATGCAGGTTATGTTGCAGGCAGCGTAGAAGATACGCGGAAGACTGATCTTCGCGTCCGAGTTGCCTTTGCTTTGCGAGGCGCGTCTGCTGCCGGGCGATCATCCCCTTGCAGTCTTGAATATGGCGGTCGATTACCGTCAATTCTTTGCTCAATCTGTCACCGATACGAGAAAAAGCCCGCCGTGAGAGAGGGCGGGCCATGCGTTGCGAGCGCGCTGAGGCGGGGGCCAAAGCGCCATTTCAGAATAGCCGGGTTCGTCGATGGAATGGCCGTCCGTAACTGATCCCAAACGGGTGGCTCATGGCGTTTTTCGGGCTCGCCGCCCTCCAGTTCCGGCCGGGGTTGCCGATAAACCAGCGATCCGCGTCCCAAAGCGCTCGCAGCGTCTATCCACACTTTCCCGATGAAACTCAGTCTCAAGATTCCCCTCGCATTCGCCGCCGCGCTCGTTTTGATGTTCGCCGGCGCCCTCTATGGCATTTTCGCGCTCAACGGCTCCATCGATGCGTACCGCACCGAAGTCGCGGCCAACGTCGCCAGCGAGCGCATGGTTTCGGAGATGCTCGTCACGTTCAAGCTGCAGGTGCAGGAGTGGAAGGACACGCTCCTGCGCGGCAAGGATCCGCAGAAGCTGCAGAAGTACTGGAGCGCTTTCGAAACCCGCGAGCGCACCGTCAACAAGCTCGCGGACGAACTCAAGCGCACGCTGCCCGCAGGAGAAGGCCGCGATCTGATCGAGCGATTCGCGTCCGCGCACCTCGCGATGGGCACCGGATACCGGCGCGGCTTCGAAGCGTTCAAGTCGGCGGGATTCGAGGCATCTGCCGGGGATAGCGCAGTTGCAGGCGTCGACCGTGAACCGGCCGAGCTGCTCGAACAGGCCGCGAGGAAAATCGCCGCCGACAGCGCCCGCGTCTCCGCGCAAGCCGACGCCGATGCGCGGCAGGCATCGTTCGCCAGCATCGCGTTGATGCTCGTCGTGCTGGCGCTCGCGCTCATCGGCGGATACGTGTTCAGCCGCAGCGTGTCGCGTCCGCTCAATCGTGCGCTGGGCTGCGCGCAGGCTGTTGCAACGGGCGATCTGTCGCTCGAGTTCGATGCGCGCGGCAAGGACGAAATCGCGGAACTGCTCGTCGCGCTCAAGCACATGCAGACGAGTCTCGCGAAGGTGGTCGGGCAGGTGCGTCATAACGCGGAAGGCGTCGCGACCGCGAGCGCGCAGATCGCATCGGGCAATCTCGATCTGTCCTCGCGTACCGAGGAACAGGCCGCATCGCTGCAGGAAACCGCGGCCAGCATGGAAGAAATCACGGCGACCGTGCGGCAGAACGCGGAGCACGCGGCCGCTGCGTCGTCGCTCGCGCAAACCGCATGGCAAACCGCTGCGTCCGGTGGCGACACGATGGAGCAGGTCATCGAGACCATGCAAGGCATCTCCGAAAGCTCGGGCAAGGTGAGCGAGATCATCGCCGTCATCGATGCCATCGCGTTCCAGACCAACATCCTCGCGTTGAACGCGGCCGTGGAAGCAGCGCGCGCCGGCGAGGAAGGGCGCGGCTTTGCGGTCGTCGCGGCCGAAGTCCGCTCGCTCGCGCAACGCAGCGCGTCGGCGGCGAAGGAGATCAAGGTGCTGATCGAACAGTCGACGGGCCGCGTCGAAACCGGCGCGGCGCTGGTGCGCGATGCGGGCGCGATCATCGCCGATATCGTCGGTTCGGTGCAACGCGTGACGGGCGTCGTCGGCGAGATTTCGGCGGCGTCGGAAGAGCAGCGCAGCGGCATCGAGCAAGTCAATCTGGCCGTGACGCAAATGGACGAAGTCACGCAGCAGAATGCCGCGCTGGTCGAGCAGGCGTCCGCGGCCGCGCACGCGCTGGCGGAACAGTCCGCGTCGCTGCGTGACGCGGTGGCGGTGTTCAGATTGCGCGGTGACGCGGTTCAGGCTGCATGAGCACGCGCGATAAACTGTGCCGCATGAACGCAACGAAACGGAAGACTCTCTGACGATGCAACGAAAGGAGCGAGCCCCCACGCGCAATCACGACCAGGCGCGGCCGGCCACGCTGATCGACTCTGTCTGGCGCGTGATGCTTCGCGTCGCGTTCCGGCTCGCGCGCGCGTGGTGGAGCCTTCGACAGCCTGAGCACGAAGGCGCGCTCGTGGCGATCTACGTCGGATCGATGCTCCTCCTGGTGAAGCCGTCGTATCGGCTCGAATGGAACTTGCCCGGCGGAAGTATCGACCCGGGCGAGACGCCTCATGCCGCGGCGCTGCGCGAACTCGAAGAAGAGATCGGCCTCACGTCGCATCCGCTACGCCCTGCGGGCAGCGCGTGCGGCATATGGGACGGACGGCGCGACACCGTGCATTTCTTCGAGCTGCATCTCGATGCGATGCCCGGATTGCGGCTCGATAATCGCGAGATCATCGCCGTGCACTGGGCGTCGCCGGAAGAATTGCGCGGCCTTGCGTTGACGGACGCAGCGGCCGCGTATTGCGAGACTCAGCTTTGATCGCCCCAGAGGTCGTCGACCGCGCGGATCGCGAGCAAGTAGCCGTTCGCGCCGGCTCCGCAGATGACCGCGGTGGCGGCCACCGAGATCGTCGAATGGCGATACTCCTCTGAGCGCCGATGAATGTTCGTGATGTGCACTTCCACCACCGGCCGGCGAATCAGCTTGACCGCGTCGAGCACCGGAATCCGCCCGAACGAAAAACCTGCCGGGTTGATGATCAGCGCGGCGTCCTGCAAGAACGCCTCCTGAATCCAGTCGATCAGTTGACTTTCGCTGTTGGTCTGACGGAATACGCAGTCGAACTTGAGCGTCTCGCCGAGCGCGAGACAGTTCTGTTCGATGTCCTTTAGCGTCGTATGCCCGTAGATGTGCGGCTCCCGTGCGCCGAGCATGTTCAGATTGGAGCCGTTGAGAATGTAGAGTTTGCGAGCCATGGTGTCAGTGGGTAGCGCTGCGTTCGAGGGACGTGTCTTTGGTTTCCCGCGACGTCGCGATCATGAGGAAGGAAAGCAGGTTCAGCGAGCCGCAGACAGCGACGATGGCCCACGGTGAACCGTGAAAGGCATTGAGCAGCGCGACCGCGACGATCGGCATCGGTCCGCCGGTGAGCAGATTGGCGCCGGAGTAGGACAGCGCGGAGCCCGTGTAGCGCGCTTCGGTCGGAAACGATTCTGCGAACCACACCGGCTGAATGCCGCTCTGGAACTGTGTGAAGCCGAGGAAGGCGCCCATCACGGCCATCGTCATGGCGATGGAGTGCTGATTGAGGATCGGAAAGTAGATCAGGCAGCAGATCAGCGTGCAGAAGGAGCCGATCATCAGCGCGCGCTTGCGCCCGATCCGGTCGCTCAGATAGCCGCCCGCCAGAGCGCCCACGATGGCGCAGACATTGGCGACCATCAGCAGCATGAAGCCGGTCTGTTTGGGCACGCCGAGGTTCTTCGTCAGATAGCTGAGCGAGAACACCACGATCAGATAGAACAGCGCAGCCGGGCCGCAGAAGAACAGCGTGAGGCGCAGCGCGGTGCGCCAGTGGAACTTGAATACGACGCCGAGGGGATTCGCGGCGCGCGCGCCTTCGCCTTTCTTCCTGAGCGCCTCGAATGCCGGCGTCTCGCTGACCTTCATGCGGATATAGATGCCGAGCAGCACGAGCACGAAACTCGCGAGGAACGGGATTCTCCATCCGAACGATTCGAAGTCATCGGCCGACAGCAAGGCGGACAACGTGAAGAGCGCGAGATTGGCGAGTATCTGGCTGAGCGGCGAGCAAATGCCGAGCAGGCCCGAATACAGCCCGCGCTTCGAAGCGGATGCGTGTTCGACGGCCATCAATTGCGCGCCCGTCGATTCCCCGCCGAGCGCGAAACCCTGAACGATGCGCAAGGAGACCAGCAACGTGGGCGCGAGGATGCCGACTTGCTGATAAGTGGGCAGCAGTCCCATCAGGAACGACGACGCGCCCATCACCGAGACCGTTATCAGCATGAGGTTGCGGCGTCCCCAGCGATCGCCGAGCATGCCGCAGATCACCGCGCCGAGGGGCCGCGCGGCAAGCCCGGCCCAGAAGCTCGCGAGCGATGCGAGCAGTGAGGCGGTCGGGTCGAGGGACGGGAAGAACAGCTTGGGAAAGATCGTGGCCGCGACCACGCCGTACAACGCGAAGTCGAACCATTCCAGCGCCGTACCGACGGTGGCGCCCGCCACCGCGCGACGCGCCATCAAGTGAGCCTGTGCGGATCGTTCGCTCGCGGCAATGTTTGGGTCAGCGATGACTGACATGACGTCTCCTGAATTTTCGGTATCTTCAAACGTTCGTTTCTGGTGACGAACAGATGCTATTGTTTGCGCTGCCAAAGCGAGGCGTTCCGCACCGGAACTGCGTTTCATATCACGAAAATAGCCAAACGATGTCGCTGAAAAACGGTCTGCGTGTCCTCGACTTTCTCGCGTCGCAAGGCGAAGGCGCGGGCCTTTTGGCCATCGCCGATGCGCTCGGCTTGCCGCGCAGCACATGCCACCGCGTGCTCGTCGAGCTCGTCGAAGGCGGCTATGTCAGGCAGATGGCCGATCACGGCCGCTACATCCTGACCATGCGGATGACATCGAACGGGCTGGAATTCCTGAGTCTCACGGGCATCGCGGATATCGCCCAGCCGATCATCGAACGCGTCGCCGCGCGGACCGGCGAACTGGCGCGTCTGTCGCTGGTGGACGGTGAAGCGATCATCTGGGTAGGGAAGGCAGACGGGCAACGCACCGGCTTTCGCTACGATCCCGACATGGGCCAGGCAGCGCAGCTTTCGTGCACATCGACCGGACACGCATGGCTCATGACGATGTCCGATGAACGCGCGGCCGCGCTCGTGCTGAAGCAGGGCTTCGGGCAGCCGAACGAGTTCGGACCCAATGCGCCGACGACGCTCAAGGCGCTACTCGGTTTCCTGCACGCGGCGCGCGTGCGTGGCTACGCGATGATCGACGAGGTGTTTGCGCCGCGCATGTCGGCGGTGGCCGTGCCTGTGGTCAGCGGCTCGCGCTGCGTCGGCGTGATCAGCCTGGCCGGTCCGCGCGTGCGGCTGACCGCCGAGAAGATTCACGAGTATTCGGTCCTGCTGCTCGAAGCTTCCAATGAGCTGGCCCAGTTGAGCAATCTCGCGGGATTTCCGAGCCGGCCGCCGCTCGGCAAGGGATGAGCGTTCGGCCCTTTCGGTCGCGCCCGGCAGCGACTCGCGCGGCATCGGGATCGGCCTGGTGCACAAGTTCTGATCGCGACGGCGTTCTGTCGACGATCGAACGCACATCTCACCGATTCGCTTGCTGCGCCGCTACCAGCGCACGCCAAAAGCCGCGCACAAGTCAGCGATGGCGGACTGATCCAGCGGAGCGGGACGCGGCGTCGTCATGAGCCACAGACGCGCGGTTTCTTCGAGTTCCTCGAGCGCATACGAAGCGTGCGAGACGCTGCGTTCCCACACTACCGGCCCGAGCCGTTCGAGCAATACGGCCCGCACGGACGACGCACGCCGCGCGATTTCCGCGGCCACCTGCGGGTCGCCCGGACGCCGGTATCGCACGAGCGGCACATGCCCGACCTTCATCACGTAGTACGGCGTGATGGGCGGCAGCACGTCTTCATCGCTCCATACGCCCGCGAGCGTCAGCGCGACGAGCGAAGTGGAATGCGTATGCACGATGCCGCGCGTATCGGCGTTGTTTTCGTAGATTCGGCGATGCAGTTCCAGCGTCTTCGATGGCCGCGCGCCCGACACATGCCGGCCTTGCGCATCGACCTTCGCGATGTCCGCCGGATCGAGCCGCCCGAGACAGGCGTCGGTCGGCGTGATGAGCCAGCCATCGTCGCAGCGCGCGCTGATATTGCCCGCGCTGCCCACGGTATAGCCGCGCGCATAGAGGCTCGCGCCGACCGCGCAGATTTCCTCGCGCAATTTCGCGTCGGTCATCACGAACGTTCTCCTTCGGCATAGCGCAGGGCCTTCGCGAAGAAATCGCGTGCGCCGAAGTTGCCCGACTTGAGCGCGAGCACGAGCGGCGTCTCGCCGAGCGCGACCGTGACGGGCACGCCCGGATCGATCGGCGGTCCGATCTGCAGCATGTCGACGCCGAGCGCCTGCACCACCGCGCCCGAGGTCTCGCCGCCCGCCACCACGAACTTGCGCACGCCGCGCGCCTTCGCCTCGCGGGCGATGGCGGCGAGCGCATCCTCGACGAGCTTGCCCGCCGCCGCGACGCCCAGCTCGCGTTGCACTTCGCTCACTTCGTCGGGCGCGGCGGTCGCATAGACCAGCACCGGCTGCGTCGCGTGCGTATCGATGAAAGCGAGCGCTGCCTCGACGACGGCTTCGCCACGCGCGAGCGCACGCGGATCGATGCGGTACGCGGGGCGCGTCTCGAGCCATTCCGCGACCTGCGCGTTGGTTGCCTTCGACGCGCTGCCTGCCAGAACGAGCGCCGGGCCGCTGACGGCCGGAAGATCGGCGGCCTTGTCGTTCGGCTCGATCAGTCCCGCGCGGCGGAAATTTTCCGGCAATCCGATGGCGACGCCCGAGCCGCCCGTGACGAGCGGCAACTCCGCGCACGCTTCGCCGAGCGTGCGCAGGTCGGCATCGGTGAGCGCATCGGCGATGGCGAGGCGCACGCCGTCGGCGCGCAGCTTCGCGATCGCGTCGCGCACGGCATCGGCGCCCGCCGCGACCGTCGCGCTCGCGATCAGGCCGACTGTCGACTTCGACTGACGCTGCAGCACGCGCACGAGGTTGGGATCGCGCATCGGCGTGAGCGGATGGTTCTCCATGCCGGATTCGTTGAGCAGCGCATCGCCGACGAACAGATGTCCGCGATACACGGTGCGCCCGTTCTCCGGAAACGCCGGGCAGGCGATCGCGAAGTCGCCTTCGCCGCCGTCGGCGAGCGCATCGAGCAGCGCCTCGGCAACCGGTCCGATGTTGCCCGCATCGGTCGAATCGAAGGTCGAGCAGTACTTGAAGAAAAACCGACGGCAGCCCTGGCCGCGCAGCCAGTCGAGCGCGGCGAGCGACTGCGCGATGGCGTCGTCCGCAGCGATGGTGCGCGATTTGAGCGCGACGACGAGCGCGTCGACATCGTCGAGCACGGCGGATGCTGGCACGCCGATGGTCTGGATCGTACGCATGCCGCCGCGCACCAGCGTGCTGGCGAGGTCGGTGGCGCCGGTGAAATCGTCGGCGATGCATCCCAGAACGGGACGGCGATGGCTTGTTTGCATGGTGTTCCCTCCGGCGGCCGATTGTACGGCGCAGTGAACATTCCGTGTTAATCGATGTTAAAAAAATTGACTGTAATGATAAAGAGCGTTAACGTCTGCTCCATTGGGCGCGGGCTGTGTCCGCGACCTGTCACCCCGTTCGCCGGCTAACGTGCGTCGGCAACGCTTTTTTGCGCGGATCCCAAGATGAACTTCGAACTTCTGTTTTCCCCGGCTTCGTCGGCGCACGCGGGCCAGCCGGTGCGTTACGCGCTGACCGGCGCGAAGGGCGGTTTCGCCCGCACGCTGCTCGCGCAGACGCGGCTGATGGCGCGCCTCTTTCCGGCGGTCCTGTGCGATCTCGACGTCGCCGGGTTGCGCGCGATGTGCATCGAGCTGGGTTTCGATGAAGCCGCGCTCGTCGAATGCGCCGATGCCGCGAGCGTCGCCGCGCTCGACGCCGGCAAGATCGCGCTCGTCGCCGACGTCGCGCTGATCGCCTCGGCGCAGTACGACATCCTCGTCGAAGCGACCGGCAATCCGTCGGTGGGCTATCGCGTGGCGGTCGCGGCGCTCATCGCGAAGCGCCACGTCGCGATGGTGAGCAAGGAAGTCGATTCGGTCGCGGGCGTGTCGCTCGCGCGGCTCGCCCAGCGCCAGGGCGTCGTCTACACGACGGCGGACGGCGATCAGCCGTCGAACCTGATCGGCTGGGTGACGTGGGCGCGCGTGCTGGGGCTCGATGTCGTCGCGGCGGGCAAGTCGAGCGAATACGACCTCGTGTTCGACGATGCGACCGGCAAGGTCACACAGCTCGATCAGACGTTCGAAGCGCCGGAACTCGCCGGCCTCATGTCGCTCGGCGACGACATTCCCGCGACGCTCGCCGCGCGCCGCGAAGCGCTGCGCGGCCGCAAGACATCGGCGACGGCGGATTACTGCGAGATGAGCGTCGTCGCGACGAACACGAACCTCGTATCCGACGTCGAACTGCTGCATTACCCGGTCGCGCGCACGACCGAACTTGCCGACATCTACGCGCTGCGCGAAGACGGCGGCGTGCTGTCGCGCTCGGGCGTCATCGACGTGTTCAACATGCTGCGCCGTCCCGACGAGGCGAGCTTCGCGGGCGGCGTGTTCGTCGTCGTGCGTACCTTCGATGCGCCGACGTGGGAACTGCTCGCGCAAAAGGGCCACGTCGTGAGCCGCAACGGCCGCTACGCGTGCCTGTATCTGCCGTATCACTTCATGGGCGTCGAGACGCCGATCACGCTGCTCGACGCGGTGCTGCACGGGCGTCCGTCGGGCGCGGCGAAGCCGGCGCAATGCGTCGTGCTGGCGGGCCGCGCGAACGTGGATATCGCCGCGGGCACGGTGCTGCACATGGGCGGCCATCATCACGACGTGACCGGCGTGCAGGCCGTGCTGCTCGATCGCAGGAACGCCCCCGCCGATGTCGCGCCGCTGTATCTCGCGGCTCACACGACGCTCGCACGCGATGTGAAGGCGGGCGAACTCATCACGATCGCCGATCTATACAACCCCGACGAAGCGCTGTTGAGCGCATGGACGACGGGCTGCGCCTGAGCGCCGCACGTTCCGATAACGACGAAATCATTCGAACACTGAATCAGGAAGGGGACACCATGCGGGGAGAATTCGGGACGATCACGATGGCCGTGATCGCGATTGTCGTGCTGATCGTTTTGATCGCGCGATACAGGCTGAGTCCGTTCATCGCGCTGACGCTGGTCGCGCTCGGACTCGGGCTCGCGGCGGGCGTGACGCCGGAGCACGCGATCGACAGCTTCACGAAGGGCTTCGGCGGCGCGCTGGCGCGCACCGGGCCGGTCGTGGGTCTGGGCGCGGTGCTGGGCGGCATCATGATCGGCACGGGCGGCGCGGACCGCATCGCGAATGCGTTCGTCGGCAAGCGGCCGTTGTGGCTCGCGCCGTGGACGGTCTGCGCGGCGGCGCTCTTGATCGGCATGCCGCATCTGTTCGACGTGAGCTTCATCATGCTCGCGCCGCTCGTCTATACGATCGCGCGGCGCACCGGCAGCCATCTGCTGTATATCGGCTTGCCGCTCGCAGCCGGCCTTTACGTGTCGCACGGTCTGCTGCCGCCGCATCCGGCGCCGACGCTCGCCGTGACCGCGTATCACGCCAACACCGGCCTCACGCTGCTTTACGGTCTCATCATCGCGATTCCGGCGGCGGTGATTACCGGTCCGCTCTTCACCGCGTTCGCGCGACGCAGCTTCGGCCCGGCGCCCGATCTTTCGAAGGGCCCCGGCGGCACGCGCACCGATGCGGAGAACGCCACCGACGTGTCGCTCGCGCTGTCCGTGCTGTGCCTGCTGATTCCGCCCGGACTGATGCTCGCGGGCACCGTCGGGATGGACTACAGCACGAAGGGCACCGGGCAATACGTGTTCTTCCAGTCGCTCAACGATCCGATCCTGTCGCTGCTTGCCGCGGTGATCTTCGCGTTCTTCGCGCTCGGCATCAAGGCGCGATTCCCGCTCGCTGACATGCAGAAGATGATCGGCAAGGGCATCGCGCCGCTCTCGGCGATCCTGCTGATTCTCGGCGCGGGCGGCGGCTTCAAGCAGATGCTGACATCGATCCATCTGGACACCATCATCGTCACGCACACGGCGAGCTGGGCCGTGAGCCCGCTCGTGCTGGCATGGGTGATCGCCGCGCTGCTGCGCGTGTGCGTCGGCTCGGCGACGGTCGCGACGGTGGCGGCTTCGGGCATCGTCGCGCCGCTGCTTATGTCGCATCCGGGCGTCTCGCCGGAACTGATGGTGCTCGCGACCGCATCCGGCGCGGTGATGCTGTCGCATGTGAACGACTCCGGCTTCTGGCTTTTCAAGGAGTATTTCCAGCTGACGGTCTCGCAGACCCTGCGGACGTGGACGCTGATGCTGTGCGTGCAGTCGCTGGTCGGGCTCGCGGGGGTGCTGCTCATCAACATGTTCATCGGCTAAGATAAGCGACCCCCGGCGAGCCCGCGCGCCGGGGCGCTTAATGAAGGTTTTCTCATGTCGAGCCAGGCCAAACCCGATGCATCCGATGTCCCGCTGATTCCCGATCAGCGGCGCGAGGCCATGCTGCGCCAGTTGCGCCGGGACAAGGTGCTGTCGGTGCATCAGCTGATGGAATCGTTCAACTGTTCGCACATGACGGTGCGGCGCGATATCGCCGCACTCGAGGAAGCCGGATTCGTCTATACGGTGCCGGGCGGCGTGCGGATCGCGAGTCATCTGAACAGCGAGCCGAGCCATCAGTCGAAGGCGGTCGTCGAACAGCCGCAGAAGCAGGCCATCGCGCGCCGCGCCGCAGAAGGTCTGCGCTCCGGCATGTCGATCTATCTCGATGCCGGCACGACCATGCTGTCGTTCGTGCCGCATATCGTCGAGCTGTCGGACATGACGGTCGTGACCAACGACTTCCAGATCGTGCGCGAACTCGCCAGCGCGACGCATGTGAACGTCATACACATCGGCGGACAGCTCGATCACCGGAACCTGTCGAGCGTCGGCACGCTCGCGGCGGCGACGCTGCGCCAGGTCGTGCTCGACGTCGCGTTCATCTCGGCGAGTTCGTGGGACTTGCGCCGTGGCGTGACCACGCCTTCCGCGCCGAAAGTCGAAGTCAAGCTCGCTGCGATGGAAGCCGCCTCGCGCAACGTGCTCACGGTCGCGAGTTCGAAATACGGAACGGTCGGGCTATACAAGGTAGCGAGTCTCGAAAGCTTCGATCAGGTCATCACCGACGATGGCCTCGCCCCGGCTGCCGCAACGGGCATCCGTCAATCGGGAATCGATCTGGCGCTGGCCGCAGTCGAGTGATCCCGGCGGCTCGCCGCACGCATCCATTTTTCGAAAGCGCGTTTCACATCGCGGGACACGCGTCGCGCGTGCGGCGCTTCGACTTTTCGCGGCTTGAAAGCGTGTTTTGCATCGCAAAAACGATCGGCCATCTCGTTGATTTAAAACGATAAATACTGTCTTGTGTCTTATATAAGACTTGGCTCGCCAGCAAAGAAAGGGCGTTACCATGTAGTCATGCGGTTTCGCTTCGACTATTCATCTAACGCGCTTTGTTCTTAGGAGAGTCACATGGCCCAGTATCAAGACGACATCAAGGCAGTTGCCGGTTTGAAAGAGAATCACGGCAGCGCGTGGAGTGCCATCAATCCCGAATATGCCGCGCGCATGCGTGCGCAGAACAAGTTCAAGACGGGCCTCGACATCGCGAAGTACACGGCGAAAATCATGCGTGCCGACATGGCCGCCTACGACGCCGACCCGTCGAAGTACACGCAGTCGCTCGGTTGCTGGCACGGATTCATCGGCCAGCAGAAGATGATCTCCATCAAGAAGCACTTCAACAGCACCGAGCGCCGTTACCTTTATCTGTCCGGCTGGATGGTCGCCGCGCTGCGCTCCGAGTTCGGTCCGCTGCCGGATCAGTCGATGCACGAAAAAACCTCGGTCAGCGCGCTGATCCGCGAGTTGTACACGTTCCTGCGCCAGGCCGACGCGCGTGAGTTGGGCGGCCTGTTCCGTCAGCTCGATGCGGCCGAAGGCGCTGCCAAGGCCGCCATTCAGGAAAAGATCGACAACCACGTGACGCACGTCGTGCCGATCATCGCCGACATCGACGCGGGTTTCGGCAACGCGGAAGCGACGTATCTGCTTGCCAAGCAGTTCATCGAAGCGGGCGCGTGCTGCATCCAGATCGAAAATCAGGTGTCCGACGAGAAGCAGTGCGGTCACCAGGACGGGAAAGTCACCGTGCCGCACGAGGATTTCCTCGCCAAGATTCGCGCGATCCGTTACGCGTTCCTGGAACTCGGTGTCGACGACGGCATCATCGTGGCGCGTACCGATTCGCTCGGCGCGGGCCTCACCAAGCAGATTGCCGTGACGCGCACACCGGGCGACCTGGGCGATCAATACAATTCGTTCCTCGATTGCGAAGAACTGACGGCGGACGAACTGGGCAATGGCGACGTCATCATCAAGCGTGACGGCAAGCTGCTGCGTCCCAAGCGCCTGCCGAGCAACCTGTTCCAGTTCCGTGCCGGCTCGGGCGAGGCGCGCTGCGTGCTGGATTGCGTCACCGCGCTGCAGAACGGCGCCGACCTGCTGTGGATCGAAACCGAGAAACCGCATATCGCGCAGATCGGCGGCATGGTCAGCGAGATCCGCAAGGTCATTCCGAACGCCAAGCTGGTGTACAACAACAGCCCGTCGTTCAACTGGACGCTGAACTTCCGCCAGCAGGCGTACGACGCGATGAAGGCCGCGGGCAAGGATGTTTCGGCCTACGACCGCGCCCAGTTGATGAGCGTGGAATACGATCAGACCGAACTCGCGCAGCTCGCCGATGAAAAGATCCGCACCTTCCAGGCCGACGCGTCGCGCGAAGCGGGCATCTTCCATCATCTGATCACGCTGCCGACGTATCACACGGCCGCGCTGTCGACCGACAATCTCGCCAAGGAATACTTCGGCGACCAGGGCATGCTGGGTTATGTGGCGGGCGTGCAGCGCAAGGAAATCCGTCAGGGCATCGCGTGCGTGAAGCACCAGAACATGTCCGGCTCGGACATCGGCGACGATCACAAGGAGTATTTCAGCGGCGAAGCGGCTTTGAAGGCGGCGGGGAAAGACAACACGATGAACCAGTTCTGATCGCGCTCGTACTTCACGCGAAATGACAAATGGCCCGATCGGCTTGCGCTGATCGGGCCATATTTGCGTTCATCAAGACCTACCGGGGAACGCGCCGCGCTGAATCAGGAATTCGTCCAGTTGCTCGAACGTTTCGGGCATTGCTTCGTCCATTCCCTCGATGGCGACGTCGAGCGCTTCCTTCGACGGATACAGCTCGTGCATCACGAGCAGCGTCTTGCCATCCTTCTCTTCGAAGGTCACGGTCGTGACGGCGCCATCGTCGCTTTCCTCGTTGGTCCAGACGAGGCGCGCATCCGGAACCACGTCGAGGTATCTGCCGAAGAACGCCATGGGCGCCGATGCCTCGGGATGAGCGAACGCCAGCCGATAGCGCCCGCCGACACGCACGTCCTGTTCGCACGAGAGCAGGGTCGCACCGCTCGACTTCGGTACCCACCATTGCCGGAAAAGCTCGGGCGTGGTCCACGCTTCGAACACGAGCCGCGGCGGCGCGTCGAAGATTCGCGTGATGACCATCTCGCGCTCGGACTTGCGCTCCGATGCGGTGCGGTTGCTCGTGCGGTTGTTCGTGCGGGCGGACTCATTTTCTCTGCTTGCGACCATCACGTTTCTCCTTGCGTTCGAGTTCCTCGATGACCGTGTCCAGCGCGTCGAAACGTTCATGCTTTCATGCACTGTCGATGCTCCGGCCGTTCGCCGCCACCAATGCGATGGTGAATTGTGCGCCACCTTCTTCGCGATTGACAGCCGCGATCCGCGCGCCGAATCCGTCGACGATGGGCGACGTGATCGCGAGCCCGAGGCCGGGTCCGTGTCCGCGCGGCTTGGTCGTGACGAGCGGATCGAACAGATGCGCGAAGTTTTCCGAAGGCGAGGTTCGCGGCACGCGCCGCATTCCGAAATTTCAGAATCGCTCGATTTTCGATGGCCGAGCTTTTAGACTGCGAGTTGCCCTTTCACGCAACGGAGCGCTTCACGCATGACGAGAACCAACGAATATCAGCAGCCGATCGGCGAAGCGGTAACGGACTGGAAAACGCGTGAGCGCCCGGCGCGCATCGGCATCGACGGCAGGCATTGCCGCATCGAGCCGCTCGACTTGGATCGCCACGCGGCCGATCTCTTCGATGCCTACGGCCGCGCACCGGACGGCAGCGACTGGACTTATCTTTTCGTCGGGCCGTTCGCGGATTTCGAAACCTTTCGCGACTATCTGGCGAAAGCCGCCGCGTCCGCCGATCCGCTGCATTACACGGTCATCGATTCGGCGAGCGGCAAGGCGGTCGGCACGCTCGCGCTGATGCGGATCGAGCCTGTGCATGGCGTCATCGAAATGGGCAGCGTCACGTTCTCGCCCCTGCTCAAGCAGACGCGCATATCGACGGAAGCGCAATATCTGCTGATGCGCCATGTTTTCGACGATTTGGGCTACAGGCGCTACGAATGGAAGTGCGACAGCCTGAACGCGCCTTCGCGCAAGACGGCGCTTCGGCTCGGCTTCGAGTTCGAAGGCATCTTCAGGCAGGCGATCGTCTACAAGGGACGCAATCGCGATACGGCGTGGTACGCGATCATCGATAAGGACTGGCCGCGCATCCGGCGCGGCTTCGAACGCTGGCTCGCCGACGATAACTTCGACGTGAACGGCAGGCAGCGTGCATCGCTCGCGCAATTGCGGGACGAGGCCGCTTAGAAAGCGCATCGTCCGCGATTGCGCGTGCTTCGATTACTTCTTGATCTCGAGCAGTTCGACTTCGAACGTCAGGTCGCTGTTCGGCGGAATCGTGCCGACGCCGCGGCTGCCGTAGGCGGTTGCGGCCGGGCAGGTCAGCTTCGCCTTGCCGCCGACCTTGATCTTCTGCACGCCTTGCGTCCAGCACGGAATCACGCGGTTGAGCGGGAAGGTCGCGGGGCCGCCGTGCTTGCTCGAGCTGTCGAATTCGGTGCCGTCGGCGAGCGTGCCGCGATAGTTGACGCTCACGGTGTCGTCGGCGGTGGGTTGCGCGCCGGTGCCTTGCTTGAGGTGCTCGACGACGACACCCGACGGCAGCTTCTCGGTGGTGTTGGCGGCGAACGCGGTGGTTGCGATGGCGGATGCGGCGAGCAGAGCGATGACTGATTTCATGCGATAACCTCGTTGAACGGAAGGGCCATTATATCGACAGCCCTTTGGCCTCAATTCGTCCGCGCCTCCGGGCATTCCGTCCGGTACCAGATATCGACCTGACGTTGCGCCGCATGCAGATCGTCGGGATAGTACGGGTCGAAAAATTTCGACGGAACGTAGCCCGCTCGTTCGAGCGCGGCCAGTTCGCTCAGATTGCGCTCGCGCGTCAGCGGCGCGTGGTTTCTGAGCGCGGTGAGATCGCGGCATTGCGCAGCGCTCAGATTCGGCGCGCCTGGCTGCGAGCCGCCTGCGGCACAACCGGCGAGCGCAATGGCGAGCGCCGGGATCATCGATAGTGTTTTCATGTTGCGTTTTCCTCCGGTTCGGGGCGTCTATCGGAAGTATCCCTAGTTGAGCGGAAATCCGCTCGAACTGCTTCGCGCAGCCCGGCGAGCGCTGCAGCCGCGCCATTGTTTGCGAATCGCGAATGACGCATTCGGCGGTTCGCCCGTTCTTTTCGAAGCGCGTCTGAGTCACCCTCTGTTGCGTCGACGATGCCGCATTTCAACCACGCGGCGCGCGATTCTGACTCAGGAGACAAAGATGACCTCGAACCGGTGGGATACGTCCTACGAATGGAAAGCCGTGACGCTGCTTGCGCTCGGATTCGGCCTTGTCGGCCTCGATCGATGGCTGATCGCGCCGCTCTTTCCGGCAATGATGAAGGACCTGCATCTCACCGCGCAGGATGTCGGCAACTGCATCGGCATACTGGGGCTGTCGTGGGGCGTGTTCGCCGCGCTGATGGGCGGCATCTCCGACAAGATCGGACGTCGCAAAGTGCTGATTCCCGCGATCATCGCGTTTTCGCTGCTATCCGGATTTTCGGGCGTCGCGGGCGGCCTCGCCAGCCTGCTCGCCGTGCGCTCGCTGATGGGCGTCGCCGAAGGCTCGTTCTGTCCGACGAGTTTCGCCGCGACCGCCGACGCCTCGCATCCGAAGCGGCGCGGCTTCAATCTCGGGCTGCAGCAAAGCGGATTCGCGCTCTTCGGGCTTGCGCTTTCGCCGATCATCGCGACGCAACTGCTCAACGTCGTGTCGTGGCGCTGGGTGTTCGCGCTCGTGTCCATTCCCGGCTTGATACTCGGCGTGCTGATGTTCTTCGTGATTCGCGAACCGGCGTCGGCGCCTGCGCAACAGCAGGCCGCGAAGGGCAACTGGCGCGACGTGCTGAAGAGCCGCAACATTCCCGTCGCGATGGTCGCGCTCTTCTGCGCGATGACGGGCGTCTTCGTGCTCGGCGCGATGCTGCCGCTTTACCTCACCGACTATCTCGCGCTCGACACGCAGCGCATGGGCATCGTCGTATCGGCGATTGGCTTTGGCGGATTCGTCGGCCAGTTCGCGTTGCCGGGACTCTCCGATCTCGTCGGACGGCGGCTTGCGAGCATCGCCGGTTTCGCGGGCACGGCCGTCATGCTGTACGTGTTTCGCGGCGTCGGGGCGCAGCCGCTCGTTCTGTTCATCGTGCTGTTCGTGGCGTCGTTCTTCACGCTCGGCCTCGTTTCGCTGCTGTCAGGGCCGGTCGCGACGGAAGCGGCGCCGATCGGCATGGTGTCGACGGCGATCGGCATCGTCGTCGGCGCGGGCGAGATCTTCGGCGGCGGCGTGGCGCCCGCGATCGCGGGTTTCGTCGCTACACGATTCGGAATCCAGAATATTCTCTGGCTCCCGATTTGCGCGGTGATTCTGGGCATCGGCGTGAGCCTGCTGCTCGAAGAGACCGCGCCCGCCCGCGTGCGCGGAAAAGCGCGCGGCGTGGGGCTCGTCGGAGGCGAGCAGCCCGAGTAAGCGCATACGCGCGCTGCGGATACACTGACATGCTGGACACGCTCGAAAGGGACCAGCATGGATCGTTTTCTCAGCATAGAGGCCTTCGTGCGCGTGGCGGAGACCAGCAGCTTCGCGGAAGCGGCGCGGCAGCTCGGCGTCGCCAGTTCGGTCGTCACCACGCGCATTCAGCAGTTGGAGAAATTCCTCAATGTGCCGCTGTTTCATCGCAGCACGCGGCACGTCAGGCTATCCGATGTCGGCGAGGCGTTCTATCGGGACTGCGCGGAAGTGGTGGGGCGCGTCAACGAACTGACCGACCAGATGCGCGAGTTGCGCGCGACACCGACCGGGCGGCTGCGCATTCAGATGTTGCCGGGCTTCGCGCTGGGTCACTTCGGCGCATCGCTGGCCGAATTCAATCGACGGTATCCCGGCATCCAGCTCGACGTGATCGTCAACGACCGTGTCGTCGATCCGATCGAAGAGGGCTTCGACGTCGCGTTCCAGATCTTTCCGGCGATCTCCGAATCGCTGATCGAGCGGCGTCTCTTCACCGTCCGGCGGCTCTTTTGCGCCGCGCCTTCCTACGTGAACGAACATGGCGCGCCCCGGCATCCGCGCGAACTGCTCGATCACAGGACGGCGCTTTACTCGGGCTATCCGTCGCGCAATCGCTGGACGATGACGCGCGGCAGCGAGGTCGTCGAAATAGAACTGCCGGGCATCGTGCGTTCGAATTCGGTGCACTTGCTGCACGACTACGCGCTGACGGGCGGCGGCGTGGTGTGCCTGCCGACGCTCGTCGCGAGCGCGTCGCTGCTCAATGGCTCGCTCGTGCCGATTCTGCCGGACTACGCGCTCTCTCCGATGAACTTCGCAGCCGTCTATCCCGCGACGCAGCGGCAAGGGCTCAAGGTGAAAGCGCTGGTCGAATTTCTCGCCGAGCGGCTGGGTCCGGAGCCGGCGTGGGACGTGCCGCTCATCGAACGAGGATGGGTTAGTTAGCCATGCAACTAACTGTCCTTTCGCGCCCGTCCCTTGAACAACGCGCTCAACGACGCTGCGGCCCGAACATGCGCGACAAGGCCCGCGCGAGTTCCTTCACAACGGCATCGGCAGTCGGGTGATGCAGCAGCGCGATATCCATTGTCTCGATGGCGGGCAAGCCGCTTTTCGCTGTCAGCACGACGTGATCCGGCGATACGGCGCGCGCCGGAAGCAGGCTGATGCCCAGACCATCGGCGACGGCCGCCTGGATGCCGCTCAGACTCGAACAGATGAACGCGAGCCGCCAGCGTCGGCCGATGCTTTCGATCGCATGGGTCATGTCGTCGCGATACAGCCCGCGCGGCGGAAACGCGACGAGCGGAATCGGATCGAGTTGAATCGACGGATTCGTCGCGCTGTCGATCCATCGCAATTGCTCGGGCCATGTCGCGACGGCTTCGCGGCTATTGCGCCGCTGCTTCACGAGGACGAGATCGAGATCGCCGCGATCGTAGCTGTTGCTCAGATCGCGGACCAGTCCGCTCGTCACTTCGAGCTTCACTTGCGGATGCTTGCGATTGAAGGCCGCGAGCATGTGCGTCGTCGGTCCGCCGACGAAGTCTTCCGGCACGCCGAGCCGGACCGTCACGCCGACGTTCGCGCCCGATAGCGCCTCGATCATTTCGTCGTTGAGCGCGAGCATGCGGCGCGCGTAGGCGAGCAGGGTTTCACCGGCGTCGGTCGGGCGAACATCGCCGCTGCCGCGTTCGAGCAGCTTGTGCCCCGCCATGTCCTCGAGCCGGCGCACCTTCTGGCTGATCGTCGATTGCGTCGAATGAAGCCGCGCGGATGCGGCGGTGAAGGTGCCGCAATCGGCCACCATGACGATGGCCTTCAACAAGTCGAGGTCGAACAGCGGCGTGCGTGCGTTGGGAAGGTGTTTCATCGACCCGATGGATCTTCGAATGGGACATCGACTTCTATCACGCGCGAAGGGCGCTGGCAATCGCGTGATAGTGTTCCGGTAGGGCAGTGCGTCCGCTTACCGATATCGCCGACATGACTCGTTCTCTCTATCTCTGCAATGTCCGCCTGGCCGATGGCCAACAGGTTTCCGTATCCATCGTCGATGGTCGTATCGACGCGCTCGGCGCAGATGCCGCCGCCCCACGCGATGCGCAGATCGAAGACGGCGGCGGCGCGTTGCTGCTGCCGGGCTTCGTCGAAGGTCATACGCATGTCGATAAGAGCAACTGGGGGCGTCCGTGGTATCGCAACGAAGTCGGCCCGCTGCTCACCGATCGCATCGGCAACGAACGCGAATGGCGCAGGACATCGGGACACGATGCGGCCGCGCAATCGCTCGCGCTGTCGCGTGCATTCGTGGCTGCGGGCACGACGCGTCTGCGCACGCACGTCGATATCGACACCGACGCACGCCTGCGCCATCTCGAAGGCGTACTCGCAACACGGCAGACGATGCGCGATACGCTCGACATGCAGATCGTCGCGTTTCCGCAGTCGGGCATGCTGATTCGTCCGGGCACCGTCGAGCTGCTCGGCGAAGCGCTCGCAGAAGGCGCCGATGTGCTCGGCGCGCTCGATCCCGCGTTGATCGACGGCGATCCGGTCGCATCGTTGAACGCGACCTTGGCGCTCGCGCAACGCTATCGCAAGCCGATCGACATCCATCTGCACGAACCGGGCGAGATCGGCGCGTTCACGCTGAAACTGCTGCTGGATCGCGTGCAAGCGTCGGGCATGCAGGGACAGGTCGTCGTCAGTCACGGCTTTTGTCTTGGCGCGCTGCCGGAGCGCGAGCGCGATGTGCTGCTCGATCGCATCGCTGATTTGCGCGTGGCGCTGCTGACGAGCGCGCCGCCTTCGTGCACGGTGCCGCCGCTCAAGCTATGCCGCGAGAAGGGCATCACGATGTTCGGCGGCAACGACGGCATCCGCGATACATGGACGCCGTACGGCGTGCCCGACATGCTCGAACGCGCGATGCTGATCGGCATGCGCTACGACTTGCGGCGCGACGACGATCTCACGATCGCGTTCGATTGCGTGAGCGATGCGGCAGCGCGCGGCTGCGGTTTCGCGGACTACGGCCTGCGCGTGGGCGCGCGCGCGGATCTCGTGCTCGTCGATGCCGAGACCGTCGCCCATGCGGTCGTGACGCGGCCCGTGCGCAAGCTCGTCGTTGCGAACGGACGTATCGTCGCGCGCGACGGCGTGCTGACGCCGCCTCGCGCATGACGCTCAACGCGGTGCGTTGAGCGTCAGCTTCATATGGCGGTTCACGTCCTTGTACAGCAGATAGCGGAAGCGGCTCGGTCCGCCCGCATAACAGGCTTGCGGACAGAATGCGCGCAGCCACATGAAGTCGCCGGCTTCGACTTCGACCCAGTCCTGATTCAGCCGATACACCGCCTTGCCTTCGAGCACATACAGGCCGTGCTCCATCACGTGCGTTTCTGCGAACGGAATCACGCCGCCCGGCTGGAACGTAACGATGTTGACGTGCATGTCGTGACGCATGTCGCTGGTATCGACGAAACGCGTCGTCACCCAGCGGCCTTCGGTGCCCGGCATCGGAATCGGCTCGATGTCCTGCTCGTTCGTGACGAACGCTTCGGGAAGCGGCACGCCATCGACGGCTTCATAGTGCTTGCGAACCCAGTGAAAACGCGCCGCATCCTTATGACGATTGCGCAACTGCCAGTTCGTGCCGGGCGGAATGAACGCATACCCGCCTGTCTTCAGAACATGCAAGGTGCCTTGCAAAGTCAGTTCGATCTCGCCTTCGACGACGAACAGCACGCCTTCGGCATTCGGGTCCTGTTCGGGCTTTTCGCTGCCGCCGCCCGGCGCCACTTCCATGATGTATTGCGAGAACGTCTCGGCGAATCCGGTAAGCGGACGCGCGAGCACCCAGAGACGCGTCTTGTCCCAGAACGGCAGATGACTCGTGACGATATCGCGCATCACGCCTTTGGGAATGACGGCATACGCTTCAGTGAACATCGCGCGATCGGTGAGCAGCTCGGTCTGCGATGGATGACCGCCGTGCGGCGCGTAGTACGTGTTGCTTGACATACGAAAGTCTCCGTTAGGTTCACGCCGTCGTCGTGATTTCGACGCCTTGGTCGTCCGGCTTTCCCGGACGCGAATGACAGGCGCGACGAATTTACCCGGCAGAACACATACAAAATATCGGAGATGCGCGCTATCGACAAATTAAATGTTCGAATGCAGGGTATCCATTTCCTGAATGGGGCAGCGAACGATTCTTTATGCAGACGCTTACGAAGATCAGCGAAGAACATGCCCGAGCACGATCACATACACCGCCGTGATCGCAAGCTGACATAAGGTGAACGGCAATCCATAGCGCAGAAAGCGCCCGAAGCTGACCGGCGCGCCTTCCTGCGCGCAGATTCCCGCTGCCACGATGTTCGCCGCCGAGCCGACGAGCGTCGCGTTGCCGCCGAGCGTCGCGCCGTACATCATGCCGATGAAGACCGGAATCACCGCGTCGGGCCACTGCGTGAACTGGTCGGAGAGCGCGGCCTCCGGCACGAATTCCGCCGTGACGAGATAGCCCTTGACCATCACGATCGACGCAGCCGCGACCGGCACGTTCGCGAGCACGGAAGAGAGCAGGCCGATGCCGCCGATCATCGCGAGCGCGACGAGCGCGAGTCGCGTGCCGAACACTTCATACAGCTTGAGCGACATGACTTGCAGCAGTCCCGTCTTGGCCATGCCCTGCACGAGACAGAAAATGCAGGTGAGGAACAGCAGCGTCTTCCAGTCGACGTCGCGCAGCACGCGATCGGTCGGCTCGACCCTGAACGCATACGCGACGAGCAGCGCGAGCGCACTCGCGATCACGGCGACGACGGGTGGCACGATGCGCGTCGGCAACTCTTCGCCGAGCACGAAGAGGACCATCATCAGCGCGAGCACGACGACGGCGAGCGCCGCGTACACGGGCCGCTTGAGCTTCGTTCCCGGGCTGCGCGGCGGTAGCGGCGTGACGCTGCGCCAGATGCCGCGCATGAGGATCGGCAAGAGCGGAATCACGACGATGATCGCGAGCAGACCACCGAGGCTCGCGCGCCGCAGATACTCGCCGAAGCTCATGCCGATCGAACTGCCGACGAGAAACGTCGCCGGATCGCCGACGAGCGTCAGCAGGCCGGCGGCGTTGCTGAGCAGGGCGGTGAGGATCAGCGGCGGCACGATATCGAGTTCGAGCGCGCGCGCGACGCGAACGATGATCGGCGCGAGCAGGATCACCGTCGTCGCGTTGGGAAGCAAGGCGCATAGCGGCGCGACGATCACGATCAAGAGAAGCAGGAAGCGCTTGCCGCTGCCCGCCGTCGCGCGCAGATAGTATTCGCCGACGAGATCGAAGAGACCCGTCGTCGAAAGAATCCGCGCGACGATCATGCCGCCGAACAGCAGGCTGATCGGTCCTGCCGCGGTGCGCGCGGTCGCGATCAGATCCTGCTCGTCGATGATGCCGAGCGCGATCAGCACGCTTGCACCGACGAGCGCGGCGACGGCCATGTCGATCAGATCGAAGGCGATCACGAGGATCACCGCCGAGAACACGCCGACTACGAGATAGATTTGCCAATCGCTCATGATGGGCTCGCGCGGGCGCTATTGCATCGGCGGCGCGTACATCAGGCCGCCGCGTCGGTAGAGTTCGTTCAGTCCGCGTTCGAGTTTGAGCGGACTTCCGGTGCCGAGATTGCGGTCGAACATTTCTCCGTAATTGCCGGCGCTTTTCAGCGCACGAATCGTCCAGCCGGGGTCGATGCCGAGCGTCGCGGTGACGCTCGCATCCGGCACGAGCGCGCGGGCCACGATCGGATCGCGGACGCGCTCCGCTTCGTTGCTCCGCGTCACGCCGACTTCTTCGGCGGTGATGAGCGTGAAGAGCACCCAGCGGACGATGACGAGCCAGCGGTGATCGTCGCCGCGCACGGCGGGCGCGTGCGGCTGCTTCGAGATTCGCTCGGTCAGGATCGTCATGGACGACGGGCCGCCCGGCGCGCGGCTGCGCAGCGTGGCGAGCAGGGAGGTATCGGCGGTCACGGCGCCGCATCGGCCGGAGACGAACGCGTGCTCCAGTTCCGTCACCGAGCCGAGCACGAGCGGCTTCAGGTCGAGCGCGTTCGCATTCGAATAGCCGGCGAGATTGCTTTCGCTCGTGGTCTCGCGTTGCACGCAGACCGTGGCGCCCCTGAGCGACGCGAGCGTGCGAATGCCGCTCTTCGCCGGCACCATGAACGCCTGAGCGTCATAGAACAGCACGCCCGCGAACTGCACGGCGAGCGTGCCTTCGCGCAGCAGCGTCCAGGTCGTGTTGCGCGCGAGCAGATCGACGCGGCCCGTCCTGAGCGCCGGAAAACGCGCGGACGTCCTGAGTGGAACGAAGGCGACCTTGTTCGCGTCGCCGAGCGTCGCGGCGGCCACCGCGCGGCAGAAGTCCGCGTCGATGCCCGACCAGTGTCCGGACGCATCCTGCTGTGAAAAGCCCGCGATGCCGTCGCTGACGCCGCATCGCAGAACGCCGCGCGCCTTGACTTGCGCGAGCGTGTCCGATCCCGCCGCGAGGACGGGCGCGCCCGATGTCAGCAGCGCGAGCAGCACGGCGCCGACGATCGCGATGAATCTCCCCGATGCGTTTGCCATCGTCTTCTCTTGTTGAAGACTTCCGTTCACGGCGTATTGCCACGCAGTTCATGCTCGAAAGGCGAGCGTGTGATATTGCTTGTTTCTACCCGTTCGAAGAGACACGTGACAATAAGGTTGTAGACGAAAACGGATTCAGTTCAAGCGGTCATTTACCGGATACTGTTGCCCCGCCAGGGGCTGGGAGAATTCGATGCGCGCCTTCGTCTCGCTGCCGGTTCTTGCGTTGCCGATCCTTCTCGCCGCGTGCAACACGCCGCCGATTCCGCCGGGCAAATCGGTGGACATACCCACGGCGCTTCAGAACGTCCTCGATGGCGTGTGCAACTTCCGGAAGACGCAGGCCGAGCGCAAGCAGAACTACGGCGTGGCGATCGATTCGATCACCGTCGAACTCGATCTGACCGTCGATGGCGCGCAGACTCCGCCCGTCGCCGTCGCGCCCGATATCAAGTTCATCCCGACCGTCAGTTACGGGCACATCATCACGGCGAACACGGGAAGCAGGCTGCTCGTATCGCTGAAGAATCTCGATGGCGCGAAAGGCGCGGACATGCAGTGCCCGCCGCCGCCGCCCGCCAGCCCCGCTAAGTAAGCGAGGGTTTACCGCAATCCATTCCTGCTTGACGTCGGCTGCGCTGCGCCTGATACTTTGTCCGTACAAAGTGATGTTTAAGACAGGAGGCATGACGCAATGCATTCGGACAGAGTAGGCAAGCAGCGATATCGGGCGAGTTACGGCCGTTATCTGGAGGATTTCACAGTCGGCGATATATACGAGCATCGCCCGGGCCGCACGATCACAGACGCGGACAACATTCAGTTCTCGCTGCTGACGATGAACTTTCATCCGATGCACTGCGACGCGCATCACGCCTCGAAGAGCGAGTTCGGCAAGCTTCTCGTGAGCAGCGGCCTCACGGTCGCGATCGTGCTCGGCATGTCGGTGAACGACGTGAGCGGCAAGGCCATCGCCAATCTCGGCTGGAAGGAAATTCGCCTGACGGGCCCTGTTTTTGCGGGCGATACGCTTTATGCGGAGTCGGAAGTGCTCGAAGTGCGCGAATCGAAATCGCGCCCGACGCAGGGCATCGTCACGGTGCACACGCGCGCGTTCAATCAGGACGGCAAGCCCGTCATGGATTTCATCCGTACCGCGCTGATCGCCAAGCGCGGCCACGGCACCGCCGAAGACTGACCGCACATATCGCCGGCGTTGTCGCGCGCCGGCGTCCCGTTTCCGTTTCGCATACAAGACCGTTCGATTGCATCGATGCATCGGCGCACGGCGGCGAGACGGTTCATCGTCACAGTACTGGAGACAACTGTGAGTCATTACGTTAGCTCGGGCGCCCGGCTGGACCGGCTGCCGATGTCGCGTTTTCACTGGAAGATTCTGGGCCTCATCAGCGCGGGCGCGTGCCTCGACGCGTTCGACGTCTATCTCGCGGGCGGCGTATCCGCCGCGATGCTCAAGGCGGGTTTCTCGACGATGCAGCTCAACGCATTGTTCGTGTCGTCGGGCTTTTTCGGCATGGTGATCGGCGCGGGCTTGTCCGGCTATCTCGGCGATCGCTTCGGACGCCGCTCGTCGTATCAGTTCAATCTCGCGCTCTTCGGTTTGATGTCCTTCGTCGCCGCGTTCGCACCGAATATCCAGTGGCTGATCGGCGCGCGCTTCGTCATGGGCATCGGGCTGGGCGCGGAGCTGGTCGTCGCGGCGGGCACGTTGTGCGAGTTCATTCCGCCCGCGTATCGCGGACGCTGGATTTCGCTGCTCGGTCTCATCGTCAATTCGGGTCTCGTGCTCGCGACGAGTGTCGGTTACGTGGTGATTCCGCATCTCGGCTGGCGCTGGATGTTCGGCATCGCGGGCATCGGCGCGGTGATCGTATGGGCGCTGCGTCATCGCATGCCGGAATCGCCGCGCTGGCTCGAATCGGTCGGACGCACGCAGGAAGCCGAGGACACCGTGAGCGCGATCGAAGCGGAAGTCGCGCATCAGAAGGGACCGCTGCCCGACTGTGCGCGCACGCAGAATCTCGAAGTGCCGCGCGCGCCGCTGTCGGCGCTGTTTCGCCGCGGCATGATCGGACGCACGCTGACGGCCGCATTGACGGCGATCGCGGTGAACGTCGCGGTGTACGGCTTCGTCGCGTGGCTGCCGACGTTCTTCGTCCACGAAGGGCGCGATATTGTCACGTCGCTCGGCTTCACGACGCTGATGTCGTTCGGCGCACCGTTCGGCGCAGTGCTCGGCTACCTCACCGCCGACCGCCTCGGACGCGCGAAAGGTCTCGTGTTCTATAGCGTCATCGCGATCGTGCTGGGCTTCGTCTATCCGCAGATGACGGCCAACGCGGCGATCGCCATCGTCGGCTTCACGCTCGTCAGTTGCATCTTCGGCATCGTCACGCTGGGTCTCTTCGGCTACGTGCCCGAGCTCTTCCCGACCGCGCTGCGCCTGCGCGGCACCGGCGTGGCGGGCGTGTGCGGACGTATCGCGTCGATGCTCACGTCGTATGCCGCCGTGATCCTGTATGCGCAACTCGGGCTGTTCGGCGTGCTCGGCATGGTCGCGGGCGTTCTGATCCTGCTCGTGATCGCCGTGCTGAGTCTCGGCGTGGATGCGAACCAGTTCTCGCTGGAAGAAGTCTCGCCCGATGAAGAAGCCAACGCAGACGATCTGCCGCTCAACCATCAGGGAGCCACGCGATGAACGCACGCAACGACATGCAGCAGGCGCAAACCGTATCGCAACGCCTTGCATCGTTTTCGACGCATCTGCAATTGAGCGACGTGCCGCAAAGCGTGCGCGAGCGCGCGAAGCATCTGATTCTCGACAGCATCGGCCTGGCTTATGCGACCTTGAAACTGCCGTACGCGACCTCGACGCTCGCCGCGATGCAGGAGCTCGGCAGCGGCGAAGCGACGGTGTTCGGCCACACGCAGAAGCTCGCATTGCGCGATGCGATGCTGCTCAACGGCCTTCTGATTCACAGCCTCGACTTCGACGACACGCATGCACGCGGCGTGATCCACTCGACGGCGAGCGCGTTTCCGGTCGCGTTCAATCTCGCCGAGCGCGAGAACGCGAGCGGCGCGGATCTGCTCACCGCGTATCTCTGCGCGATGGAAGTATCGACGCGCGTCGGCTCGGCGGCGAAGAGCGGCTTTCATCACGCGGGCTTTCATCCGACGGGACTCGTCGGCGCATTCGGATGCGCGCTCGGCGCGGCGCGTCTTCTGGGTCTGCCGATCGAAGCGGCGCAGCATGCGCAAGGCATCGTGCTGTCGATGGCATCGGGCAATCTCGAGTTCCTGCAGGACGGCGCGTGGACCAAGCGTCTGCATCCGGGATGGGCGGCGGTAGCGGGCGCGACTTCGGCGACGCTCGCGAAGCATGGTTATATCGGTCCGGGCGCGGCTTATGAAGGACGCTTCGGTCTCTATGCGCTTTACATGAAGACGCCGCTCGAAGCGGGCGATATCGATATCGCAACGGCGGGCCTCGGCGAGACATGGGAGATCGACGGCGTTGCGTTGAAGCCGATTCCCGCGTGTCACTTCACGCATGCTTCGTCGGATGCGGCCATCGCGCTTCATCGCGCACATGGTTTGCAAGCCGACGACATCGAGCGTGTGATCGTGCGCGTGCCCGGCCCGACGATTCCCATCGTGTGCGAGCCGGTCGCGCCGAAGCAAAGGCCGTCGAACAGCTATGACGCGCAGTTCAGCATTCCGTACATCGTCGCGACGGGGTTGTTGCGCGGCCGCTTCACGCTCGACGATCTCGAAGCCGAAGCGCTCGCCGATGAAACCGTGCGCGCCGTCGCGGCCCGCGTCACGCACCAAGCGGATCAGGACTCGACGTTTCCGCGTCACTACACCGGCGAAGTGATCGTCCATACGCGGGACGGCCGCATGCTGACGCATCGCGAGTCGATCAATCGCGGCTCGTCCGACAGGCCGCTCACGAATGAGGACATCGTCGCGAAGTTCTTCGACAACGCGCAGCGCAACGTTTCGCGCGATGCCGCCGAGCGCATCTGCGAAGCGGTGCTCTCGCTCGACACGCGACCGGCGCGCACGCTTGCGCAAGCGCTCGCATAAGACGTACACACGAATACAGGAGAAGCAATGGCCACCATCGACGCCGATCAACAGCAGGACATGAGCAATTACGAAGAGAACGAGACGCTCATTCTCGACATGCTCGACCGCTTCCTCAAGACGGAAGTGAAACCCTACGTGCACGAACTCGATGCGAAGGACGAGTATCCGCACGAGATCGTCGAGAAGATGAAGGACATGGGACTCTTCGGCTGCCTGATCTCGCCCGAGTACGGCGGCCTCGGTCTCACGACTTCGACGTACGCGAAGATCGTCGATCGCATTTCCGCGGTATGGATGTCGGTGAGCGGCATCATCAATTCGCATCTCATCATGGCGATGACGATCCAGCGCAACGGCACCGAAGCGCAGAAGCGCGAGTTCCTGCCGCGCATGGCGACGGGCGAGTTGCGCGGCGGCATCGGCCTGACCGAACCGGATTGCGGCACGGACCTCCAGGCGATCCGCACGGTCGCGAGGCGCGACGGCGATCACTATGTCGTCAACGGCAGCAAGACGTGGATCACGAACAGCAAGTACGGCAACATCCTCGCGCTGCTCGTGAAGACCGATCCGGAAGCGCAGCCGCGTCACAAGGGCATGAGCCTTCTGATCGTCGAGAAGGGACCGGGCTTCGAAGTGAGCCGTCAGTTGCAAAAGCTCGGCTATAAGGGCATCGATACGTGCGAGCTTACGTTCACCGATTTTCGCGTGCCGGTGTCGAGCGTGATCGGCGGGCAGGAAGGGCTCGGCCTCAAGCAGATTCTGAGCGGGCTGGAGCTGGGCCGCATCAATGTCGCCGCGCGCGGGGTCGGTGTTGCGCAAGCCGCGCTCGATGAAGCGGTCGCGTATTCGCAGCAGCGCAAGACCTTCGGCAAGCCGATCTGCGAGCATCAGGCGATTGCGCTCAAGCTCGGCGAAATGGCGACGCGCGTGGAAGCCGCGCGCCTTCTGACGGACTCGGCCGCGCGCGCATACGACAAAGGTCTGCGCTGCGACATGGAAGCGGGCATGGCGAAGTACTTCGCAACCGAAGCGGCTGTCGAGAACAGCATGGAAGCAATGCGCATTCATGGCGCGTATGGCTATTCGAAGGAATACAACGTCGAGCGGCTGTATCGCGATGCGCCGCTTCTGACCATCGGCGAAGGCACCAACGAGATGCAACGCCTGATCATCGCCAAGATGCTGATTGCGAGGAACCCTGCATGAGCCTGCCTCTTTCCGGCGTACGCATCGTCGCCATAGAACAATACGGCGCAGGTCCGTTCGCGACCCAACATCTCGCCGATCTCGGCGCGGAAGTCATCAAGATCGAAAACTTCCGCGAAGGCGGCGATGTGGGCCGCAACGTGGGACCGCATTTTTTCGGCGAAGGCGATAGCCACTTCTTCGAAGCGTTCAATCGCAACAAGTGCAGTCTGACGCTCGATCTGAAGAAGCCCGAAGGGCGCGACGTGCTGCTCGATCTCGTCAAGTCGAGCGATGCCGTCTTCAACAATCTGCGCGGCGATCTGCCCGTGAAGCTGGGTCTCACTTACGATCAGTTGAAGGACGCGAATCCGGCTATCGTATGCGCGCATTTGTCGGCATATGGACGCACCGGCAGCCGCGCATCGTGGCCCGGCTACGACTATCTGATGCAGGCGGAAGCGGGTTATCTCTCGGTCACTGGCGAGCCGGACAGTCCGCCGGCGCGCTTCGGTCTGTCGATCATCGATCTGATGACGGGCACCACCGCCGCGATGGCGCTGCTCGCGGGTCTCGTGCAGGCGCGCACGACGGGCATCGGCCGCGACATGGACACGAGTCTCTTCGATGTCGCGCTGCATAACCTCGCGTATGTCGGCACTTGGTATCTGAACGGCGGCACGGTGACAGGACGGGACCGGCGCTCCGCGCATCCGTCGCTGACGCCGAGCCAGCTGTACAAGACGAAGGACGGCTGGATCTTCCTGATGTGCAACAAGGAAAAGTTCTGGGGCGTGCTGGCGGAGATACTCGACAAGCCTTCGTGGATCACCGATGAACGCTTCTGCAATTTCAAGGCGCGGCTCGCGAATCGCGATCTCGTCGAACAGGAACTCGATGCGGCGCTTTCGCGCGCGACGACCGCCGAATGGCTCGCACGTCTGGGCGGACGCGTGCCCGCCGCGCCGGTGTACGACATCAAGCAGGCGCTCGACAATCCGTTCGTCGCGGAGCGGCAAGGCGTGACCGAAGCGGAGCATCCGCGCTTCGGCAAGGTGCGCAACGTGGCGGCGCCGGTTCGCGTGAACGAGACCTTGCCCGCGCGTTCGGCGCCCGAACTGGGACAGGACAACGCGAGGCTTTTCGCCGAACTCGGTTACGATGCTGGTCGGATCGCCCGGTTGCGCGAGAGCGGTGCGGTGCAATGACGATGCTCGCACCGGATGATGTCGCGCGACAGGCGGATCCCTCCGTCAATCCTTCATCGTGCGTGCAAAAGATGGTCAACGTGCTCGGTCAGCAGCCGCGCTATCTGCAATTGGCGCAGACGCTCATTAACGAAATACAGAGCGGGCGCTTTCCGGTGGGCTCCACCATTCCCACCGAATTCGAACTCTGCGAGCAGTTCGGCGCGAGCCGCTCGACCGTGCGCGAGGCAGTCAAGCAGCTCGTGCAGCTCGGCATGGTCGTGCGGCAGGCGGGCATCGGCACGACCGTCAAGGCCGTGAATTCGGAAGGCAGCTATCGGCAGGTCATGCAGCAGTTGAGCGACCTGCATCGCTATTCCGCCGATACCGCGCTTGAGGTCCTGAAGAAAGAGACCGTCGAAGTGAGCGATGCGTCGCTCTGCAAGATGTTGCAGGCGAAGCCCGGCGAAACGTGGTTGCGTCTCGAAGGCATTCGTCGTTCGCCGGAGAGCGTCGATCCGATCTGTCATACCGAGGTCTATATCCAGCCGGCGTTTCGTTCGCTGACAGGCATCGAGGATGATCCACACACGCCGATCTTCACGATGATCGAGCGTCAGTTCGGCGAGCAGATCGCGCGCGTGGAGCAGGAGATTCGCGCGGTGGCGCTGCCCGCGAACATCGCGCGTCTCGTCAACGCGAAGGCGCGTTCGCCCGCGCTATGGCTGTCGCGCCGCTACTTCAACAAGCGCGGCGAGATCGTCGAAGCGGCGGTCAGCATTCATCCCGCCGACCGCTTCAGTTATTCGGAGACGTTCCAGCGCGGCTGGAGCGGCACCTGACGCATTCGAGGAAATCCGCATGATTGCACGCAGTTTTCTGTTCGTTCCGGGCGATCGTCCGGAACGGTTCGACAAGGCATTGGCGACGCACGCGCATCGCGTGGTCATCGATCTGGAAGATGCCGTGGCCGTCGATGCCAAGGCGCAAGCTCGCGCGCAGATCGCGCATTGGTTACGTGAGACGCATGAGCGCGTCGTGATTCGCGTCAACGCTTTCGGTACGCCATGGCACGAAGAAGACGTCGCGATGATTCGCGCGGCGAACGTGCGCGCCGTGATGGTGCCGAAGGCCGAAGATGCGGCGCAACTCGCGGATATCGCGGCACGTTGCGCCGATGACGTCGAGTTGATCGCGCTGGTTGAGAGCGTTGCGGGCGTGGTGCGTATGCGCGAGATCGCGCAATGCGGGCGCGTTGCGCGGCTCGCGTTCGGCTCGTTCGATTTCGGCGTGGACGCGGGCATCGACGGCACCGGGCGCGAACTGGACTATGTGCGTTCGCAGTTCGTGATCGAGTCGCGGTTTGCGGGCCTGCCGCCGCCGATCGACGGCGTAACGCTCGCGACGGGCGACCTCGACGCGATCAACGCCGACGTGCTCGATGCGCGCCGCTTCGGTTTCGGCGGCAAGCTATGCATTCATCCGAAGCAGGTGGACGCCGTGAATGACGGCTTCGCACCGAGCGCCGCCGAACGCGAATGGGCGGCACGCGTGCTCGCTGCGCTGGAAGCGAATCCGCGCGGCGCGATCTCGGTGGACGGGAAACTGGTCGACAAGCCGATCGTCGATCGCGCGCGAAGAATTCAAGCCGCGTGAACGCGGTTCAACGGAGAACAACCGAATGAAGATATTGGTTCCAGTGAAGCGCGTCGTCGATTACAACGTGAAGGTCCGCGTGAAATCGGATAACACGGGTGTCGATATCGCGAACGTGAAGATGTCGATGAACCCGTTCGATGAAATCGCTGTTGAGGAAGCGGTGCGATTGAAGGAAGCGGGCGTCGCTACGGAAGTGATCGCCGTGTCGTGTGGTGTTACGCAATGTCAGGAGACGTTGCGGACGGCGTTGGCTATCGGTGCGGATCGCGCTGTGCTGATCGAAAGCGCAGAGGAATTGCAGCCGTTGGCGGTGGCGAAGCTGTTGAAGGCATTGGTCGATCAGGAGAAGCCTGAACTCGTGATCCTCGGCAAGCAGGCTATCGATGACGATTCGAATCAGACCGGTCAGATGCTTGCTGCATTGACGGGTTTGCCGCAAGCGACGTTCGCATCGAAGGTCGTTATCGCCGATGGTAGAGCGACTGTATCGCGTGAGGTCGATGGCGGCGCCGAGACGCTTTTGTTGAAGCTGCCCGCGGTAATCACGACAGACCTGCGCCTGAACGAGCCGCGCTATGTGACGCTGCCGAACATCATGAAGGCGAAGAAGAAGCCGCTGACGACGGTGAAGCCCGCCGATCTCGGCGTCGATGTCGCGCCGCGTCTCAAGACGCTGAAAGTCGTCGAGCCACCGAAGCGCAGCGCGGGCATCACCGTGCCCGACGTGAAGACGCTGGTCGAAAAACTGAAAACCGAAGCGAAGGTGATCTGAACATGACGATTCTCGTAATTGCAGAACACGACAATGCGTCGATCAAGGCAGCGACGCTGAACACGGTTGCGGCGGCATCGAAGATTGGTGGCGATGTGCATGTGCTGATCGCGGGCTCGAACGCGCAGGGCGCGGCGGATGCGGCGGCGAAGCTCGCGGGCGTTTCGAAAGTGCTCCTCGCCGATGCGCCGCAACTCGCTGAAGGCTTGGCGGAGAACGTCGAAGCTACGGTGTTGAACATCGCGAAGGATTATTCGCACATTCTGGCTCCGGCGACCGCGTACGGTAAGAACATCGCGCCGCGTATCGCTGCACACTTGGATGTCGCGCAAATCAGCGACATCACCGCCGTCGATAGCGCCGATACTTTCGAACGCCCAATCTACGCAGGCAACGCCATCGCCACGGTTCAATCGAGCGATCCGATCAAGGTCATCACCGTTCGCGCGACGGGCTTCGATCCGGTTGCGGCGGAAGGCGGCAGCGCATCGGTCGAAAAGATCGAAGCCGCAACCGATGCAGGCATCTCGCAGTTCGTGAGCCGTGAAGTGACGAAGCTCGATCGTCCGGAACTGACGAGCGCGCACATCATCGTGTCGGGTGGCCGTGGTCTGGGCAGCGGCGAGAACTACACGAAGACGCTAGAACCGCTCGCCGACAAACTCGGCGCGGCGCTGGGCGCATCGCGCGCGGCAGTCGATGCCGGCTATGTCCCGAACGACTTTCAGGTCGGTCAAACCGGCAAGATCGTCGCGCCGCAACTGTACGTTGCAGTCGGCATCTCGGGCGCGATTCAGCACTTGGCCGGCATGAAAGACTCGAAGGTCATCGTCGCCATCAACAAAGACCCCGAAGCGCCGATCTTCAGCGTCGCCGATTACGGTCTCGTCGGCGATCTGTTCTCGGTCGTGCCGGATCTCGCGAGCACGCTGTGACGATGGATCGAGTGCCGCTGCACACGCGCCAGATCACGCTGCAAGGCTTCAGACGCGCGGATGGCCTCTACGACATCGAAGGCCATCTGCGCGACACGAAGTCATACGATCGCGATTCCCATGGCGTGATCGTCAAGGCGGGCGATCCGGTGCACGAGATGATGCTGCGCATGACCATCGGCGTCGATTTCGTCATCCGCGAGGCGAAGGCCGAATCGATCATCGTGCCGTATGTCGGCCATTGCGAAACGATCGCGCCCGACTATCGCAAGCTCGAAGGCATGAAGCTCGCGCCGGGCTTCATGCGCGAAATCAGAAACGTGTTCGGCGGCTTGCGCGGCTGCACGCATCTGACCGAACTCATCGGCGCGGTGGCCACCGCCGCATTTCAGACGATGAGCGAGGAAATCAACGCGAGCGGCACCATGCGGCCGTTCCAGCTCGACGGCTGTCACGCGCTTCGTACGGATGGTCCGCTCGTGAAGGCATTTCATCCGAAGTGGTACGAGGCGCCGAAGCGCCTGTGACGCATCGGCGTGCGAGCCGTGGCTAGCGCGCGTTGCCAGCAAATGTGTATTCTCTCGAAGTCGTTCCTCGAGAGGAGCATCCGTGAAATACCCCTTGCTTCTGGGCTTCGGCATCGTCGCAATCGACGTGATCGTGTGGCGCGCGCGATTGCCCGACAATGACCTGGCCCGGCTCTTCATACGGCTCGCGCTCTTTTTTCTGTTGAGCTGGGTACTCTTTTCGTCGGGTCTGAGTCCGTTCACGCAGGCGCCGTTCGCCGACGTCGTCGAATTGCACTGGGCGGGGCAAATTCTCGAAATCATCTGGTGGTTGATGGGCGCGCGCCTGCTCACGCTCTCACTCGACACGCTGCTGCTTCCACGCGCCTGGAGAAAACAGCGGCTGTTCTCGGACGTTTTCGGTGCCGTGGTGTTTCTCGCGGCGGCCGTGGCGGCGCTTGGCTTCGTGCTCGAACTGCCGGTACGCGGCCTCGTTGCGACATCGGGCGCACTGGCGATCGTGCTGGGCCTCGCTATCCAGAGCACGCTCAGCGATGTATTCGCGGGCATCGTCATCAACACGACGGAACCCTACGCGATAGGTGACTGGGTGACGATCGACGACGTCGAGGGCAAGGTCGTCGAGATGAACTGGCGCGCGACACATCTGTTGACGGGGCAAGGCAATACGCTCATCGTCCCCAACGCTGTCGCGGCGAAGGCGAAAATCACCAATAACAGCAGACCGGGCGACGTCCACGGCATATCGATCGTCCTCGAGATCGAACCCGAGGCGCGGCCGAAGACCGTGCTGGACGGACTCGGGCGCGCGCTTACCGGTTGTAATCTGATTCTCGCGACGCCGGCCCCATACGCGCGCATGAAGCGCACGACGACGAACTCGGTCCAGTATGAAGTGGTGGCCTTCGTCGACGACATGAACAAAAAGCTCGCCGTATGCAACGAGCTCTTCGACCTCTGCTACCGCCATCTCACCGCGGCTGGCGTGGCATGGCGCGCGCTGGGCGTAGCGGCGCCCGCGCTTGCATCGAGAGATGAAAAAGAAGCCTTGTTAAGACGCGTCGACTTGTTCGACAGCCTTTCAGGCGAGGAAATAACGCGGCTCGCGAAGCGTTTGTCGCGACACGAATATCAGGCGAATCATCAGATCCTGGCGCCCGACACCGTGCCCGATAGCTTGTCGATCGTGCATTCGGGCGTGCTCTCGGTCGCGGTCGTCGAAGCGGCAGGCGCTCGCGAGGTTGCTCGCATCGGGCCGGGCGAAGCATTCGGGGAAGCGGGATTGCTCGCCGGAATCGCGATGCAAGTATCGATCTCGACGCTCACGCCATCGGTTCTATTTCAGCTGGCCAAGGACGACATGACGTCGTTTCTCAAAGATCATCCGGAAGTAGCGAAGCAAATGTGCGAGCTTCTGGCGTATCGGCAGGATAAGCTCGGCAAGCTCGCGACTCCGATGCCCGCCGAGCACGAACAAGGCCACTCGCTGTTCCAGTGGTTGATCGGGAAAGTATGGAACGCGCATTCGCTGAATCACGACTCCCGAAGCGATTGAACATACGGCTCAAGCTGCTTCAGCGGAGATGGGTAGCGCGGCCGGATCGATGACATTCTCGTCAGTCACCGACGCAAAAGCCTGAACGGCCGCGCGTGCCGCCGCTTTCCTCGTCTTGCCCGCACGCGACGGCGGCTGGCAGGCGCCGCACACGACGCCGTGCTGCAAGTCATGCTTGTGCGCGACGAACTTGCCGGTGCAGCGGCAGCAGGGCGTCAATTGCAGCATCTCCGCCTCGAAGAAACGCACGAGCGTCCAGGCGCGCGTCAGGTCGAGCACCGGTTCGGCGTCGTTGCGCGTGCAGTGCTCCAGATACAGCCGATATCCTTTGGTCAGCGCATCGAGGTGCGAGCAGCTCGCTTCGTTCTTGAGGAACAGATAAGTGTTGAAGAATAGCGACGCGTGAATGTTCGAAAGCCACGGCATGTACCAGTCCGCGGAGAAAGGCAGCATTCCCTTTGGCGGCGACACGCCTCGCACTTCACGATAAAGACGGATGAGACGTTCGCGCGAGAGCGTGAGTTCGCTTTCGAGGACCTGCATGCGCGCACCGAGTTCGATGAGCGCGACTGCGCGAAACACCTCTTGCGCTTCTTCGGTCAGGCTTTTCTTTGCAATGAGGTTCATGGAGGACGGCGCCTTAGATCAGCAGTTTGACGGGCTGACCTGCCAATAGAACGGCAGCATGCGTCGAAGCGATGTCGGCGTGCTTCGGAGGTTGCGTCAGCGCGGAGAGCAGCATGTGATCGTTGAAGCGGAACGCGCATAACAGCTGATCGGAAGAGGCGAGCTTCACGACTTGGGGCAGCGAGAGGCTCATCAGCAGATCGGCAACCTCGGCGGATAGCCCGAGGCGAAACATGCCGATCGCGCGGTCCTCGCGCAAGATTCGCTGCGCCAGGATGAGATAGGAAAGATTGATCTCTCGAATGCTTTCTTGGATTTCGAAGGTGCTCATCTTTTTAGGCCTTGATGTCTCCAAGGCTTTCGTTGCCTTCAATGATTTCAGTCTAGGCGCGCGTCTCCACCGGATCAATCGTCAGAAGATTGATTTTAATTAATCGATTAGCAACACCGTTAAAGGATTGTTATCCCGTTCTCCGGGAACGGAATATGCGCTGCGGGGCGGCCTTGTCGGCACAGGAAAGCGGCTTTGCTCACGATGATCGAGCGGCAGTCGATACCGGCGGCGCTTCAGTATTCAACTATCCGGCGAGTGGCCGCCTACCGAACCTCGACCATTTTCGCGCCACAATCCCGACATGCTTCCACACGGACAGGCTATGGAACGTCGCGCACTGCTTCCCCCGTTGAATCCGACCCGGGCGTTCGAGGCGACCGGACGCCTGCTGAGTATTTCCAAGGCCGCCGACGAATTGGCCGTGACGCCCGCCGCCGTCAGCCGGCAGGTACGCACGCTCGAAGCCTATCTGGGCGTCGATCTGTTCGAGCGTGTGAAAGGACGGCTTGAGCTGACCTCGGCGGGTGCGCGGTATCTGGCGGAGTTGATGCCGCTCTTCGCAGCGCTGCGCGAAGCCACCGACAGTCTGCGTTCGTCGGAACGGCGCGCCCGCGTGCTCAAGATCCGCTCGCCCGCCACATTCGCGGTGCGCTGGCTGATTCCGCGTCTCGCGAGCTTTCATCGGCTGCATGAAAACATCGACGTGCAACTGACGACATCACCGGCTCCGCTCAATTTCGCGCGTGAGGATATCGACGCCGGCATTCAGCTAGGCGACGGCAAGTGGCCCGGTCTGCGCGTGCAACGTCTGATCGCGAACGAACTGGTGCCTGTCGCCGCGCCGTCGAGACAGGTCAAGGCGCGCTCGCAGTTACAGGGCGAAACGCTTCTGCACACGCTCGCACGCCCTGAAGACTGGACCTTGTGGCTGAAGGCTGCGGGCCTTCCATTGAGCGGGCGACGCCGCGAGATGCGCTACGAAACGTCGCTGCTCGCGTATCAGGCAGCGATCGAAGGGCACGGCGTCGCGATCGCGCAGAAGGCGCTGGTGCGCAGCGAACTCGAAAGCGGTCTGCTCGTCGCTCCGTTTTCATTCGAGCTGGACCGCGGCAATCACACGTACTACTTCGCGTGGCCGACGGCGCGTCCGCAATCCGATGCACTGAAGATTTTCCGCCGATGGCTGCACTCGTTGCTCAACGAATAGCGCTCACGAATCGCCGACCCTTTAACAAAAAGTCAAAGGCTCGTTTCTAAATTGTCGATTGTCCGGAAGGCCGGTGAGTACCTATTCTCGTCGGCATGATTCGTCGCGGTGACGAGTCACGAGACAGGACAATCACAAATGCCAAGAGACAGCCTCAACGGCGTGCGGGTGATCGATTTCTCGCATGTCCTCGCCGGTCCGGTCTGCTCGATGACGCTCGCCGATCTCGGCGCGCACGTCGTCAAGATCGAGCCGCCCGACGGCGAGATCGGGCGGCGCATCGGCCCGCCGTGGATCAGCGGTGAAAGCCCGGCCTTCATCAGCGTCAACCGCAACAAGTACAGCGTCGCGATCGATCTGAAAACCGACGCGGGGCGCGAAGCCGTTCGCCGCATGTTGCGCGAGGCCGACGTGCTCGTCGAAAACTTTCGGCCGGGCGTGATGGCATCGATGGGACTCGACTTCGACGCACTGCGTCAGTTGAATCCCCGGCTCGTCTACTGCTCGATCTCCGCCTTCGGTCAGACGGGCGCGAATCGCAAGCGGCCGGGCGTCGATGGCGTGATCCAGGCTGTCAGCGGTCTGATGAGCACGCTCGGCACGACGAACGCCGAGCCGCTGAAAGTCCCGATTCCCGTTGCCGACATGATGGGCGGCTATCTCGCATCGATCGCGATTCTCGGCGCGCTGCATCAGGTTCGCGCGGGCGGCGGTGCCCAGCATCTCGACGTGAGTCTCTACAACGCGACGCTGATGCTGCAGCAGATCGGCTTCGCTGCGTATTTCGCGTCCGGCCGCGAGCCGGAAAAAACCGGCAGCGCCGCGCCTTATGCGTGCCCGAACGAAGCGTTCGCGACGCAGGACGGCTGGATGATGGTCGTCGCCTATCATCCGGAACGATGGCGCGCGCTGTGCGAGGTGCTCGCATCGTCCGCACTCGCAGCGGATCCGCGCTTCGCCACCAACGACGATCGCGTGCGCCATCGCAAGGCGCTGCATCACATGCTCGCGGCGCGTTTCGTCGAACGCCCGACCGCGGAGTGGATGGAACGGCTCGCAGCGCGGGACATTCTGTGTTCGCCCGTCGCAACCTACGGCGATGTCATCGAAACGGCGGAATACGCCGAATGCGGACTGGCGCAGACGATCGATCATCCGGTCGCGGGAATCATGCGTACGCACGGCTTCGCGCTCGGTCCATCCGACCGCGCAAGCGTGCCCGACGTGCCAGCGCCGCTGACGGGCCAGCACACGCTGCAGATGCTGGAGCGATACGGCTTCGCCCAAAGCGAGATCGCGGAACTGCTGAACGCGGGCGTGATCCGCCTGGGCCGCGCAACGCGCGAGACCTGCGATGAAGACCGCAAGGTGAGCGCATGAGCGCCGCGATGATACGGAGCGAACGACGCGGCCAGGTCGCGCTCGTGCGTCTCGCGTCGGATAACCCGCTCAATCCGCTGACCGACGCGTTGATGGATCAGCTCATCGACGTCCTGCTGCGCAACGAAGCCGATCCGCAAATTCACGCAATCGTTCTGACAGGGTCCGACAAGGCCTTCGCCGCCGGCGCCGACATCGTCGCGATGTCGAAGCTCGATTACGCGAGCGCATTCTCGGATGACTACATCGGACGAAGCTGGGACCGCATCCGCATTGCCCGCAAGCCGATCATCGCTGCGGTAGGCGGCTATGCGCTCGGCGGCGGCTGCGAACTGGCGATGATGTGCGACATCGTCATCGCCGCGGACGATGCGCTCTTCGGCCAGCCCGAAATCAAGCTCGGCATCGTGCCGGGCGCGGGCGGCACGCAGCGTCTGCCGCGCGCGGTGGGCAAATCGACCGCGATGCTCGCGTGCCTGACCGGCGAATCCTTCAACGCAAGCGAGGCATTGGCATATGGACTCGTGTCGATGGTCGTCGCTCGCGAGCGCTTGATCGACGAAGCGATGCGCGTCGGCGAGCAGATCGCGCGTCATTCGCTGCCGGTGATCGTCGCGATCAAGGAAGCCGTCAATCGTGCGTTCGAGTCCTCGCTGTCGGAAGGTCTGTTGTTCGAGCGAAGGCTATTTCATGCGGGCTTTGCGCTCGCCGATCAGAAAGAAGGCATGGCCGCGTTTCTCGAACGTCGTCAGGCCGCATTCCAGAACCGGTAGTTGCCGGCGAAACTATCAGGAGACTTTGTCGTGTCAGCTTATTCAAACGATTCGGGTTCGCTCGTCGAGTCATCCCTCGACGACGGCGTGCTCGTGCTCACGCTCAACAGCGCAAGCGACGGCAACGCGCTGAACGTCGCGATGACAGAGGCGCTGTCGGATGCGCTCGAAGAGATCAACGACCGGCGCGACATGCATTGCGTCCTGCTGCGTTCGTCGTCGCGGCATTTCTGCACGGGTGGCAACGTGAAGGACATGCAAAGCGGCAGCGATCTGATGAGCGGCAGCGTCGAAGACGTGCGCGACCGCTTGCATCGCAGCTTGCACCGGATCACGCGCGCATTGAGCGGTCTCGATGTGCCTTCGGTATGCGCGGTCAATGGCGCCGCAGTCGGAGCGGGCTGCGATCTCGCGTTGATGTGCGATATCCGCGTGGCGAGCACGAAAGCCGTTTTCGCAGAGAGCTTCTTGCGGCTGGGACTTGTGTCGGGCATCGGCGGATCGTGGTTTCTCGCGCGCATCGTCGGCTATGCGAAGGCGCTCGAACTGACGCTGACCAGCGAGTTCATCGATGCTGAAGCGGCGCTCAAGCTCGGCATCGTCTCGAAGGTCGTGCCGGAGGATGCGCTCGACACCGAAGCGTTGTCGCTGGCGAAACGCATCGCGCACAGCCCGCCGACTGCACTGCGCATGGCGAAGCGGCTCGTGCGCGAAGCGGCCGATGCATCGCTTGAAACGACGCTCGAAATGGCGGCGAGCATGCAGGCCATTCTGTTGTGCGGCCGCGAGCACAAGGAGGCTGTCGACCGGTTTCTCGCGCAGCAAGCGGCGAAGAAGCGCACGCACATGTGATGCGCCTTACGGCCACTGCGTCGATCGCGCGGGGCCTCACGAACTGAATCACAGGAGACGACCATGTCCACGACTTCCGGCGCGCGACATTCAAAGCCCGGCATGCTGCGGATCATCGCGACATCGAGCCTCGGCACGATGCTCGAGTACTACGATTTCTTCGTCTACGTCGCGCTGACATCGACGCTGACGCACTTGTTCCTGCCATCGACGGATCGCACGGTCGCCGCGATGGCGGGCGTCGCCACGTTCGGCATCGCGTATGTCGCGCGGCCGCTCGGCACGATCATCTTCAGCCCGATGGCCGACCGCATCGGACGCAAGAAGACCTTCGTCATCACGCTCGCGATCATGGGTATCGCGACGGTGGGCATCGGCTGTCTGCCGACCTACGCGATGGCCGGCCTGCTTGCGCCGATCGGCCTCATCGCGCTGCGCGTGGTGCAGGGCATCGCGCTCGGCGGCGAATATGGCTCCGCGGTCGTCTACGTCATGGAGCATGCGCCCGCGGGCCGCAAAGGCATGGCGACGAGCGTGCTGCAAAGCACCGCGAGCCTCGGCCTTTTGCTCGCGCTCGCTATCGTGTCGGCGCTGAAGTTCGCGCTCGATGCAGCCGCATTCGAATCGTGGGGCTGGCGCGTCCCGTTCCTGATCTCGGCGCCGATCGTCGCGGTGGCGACATGGATCCGGCTCGGCATGAAGGAAACGCCCGTGTTCGCGGAGATGAAAGAGGCGGGCCGTCTGTCGAAATCGCCGCTGCAGGACACGTTGTCGAGCGCGACGTCGTGGAAGGCGATTCTCGTCGCGATGTTCGGCGCGCAAGGCGGAACGTCGGTATCGCTTTATACGTCGATCGTCTACATGCTGTACTTCCTGCAGAACGTGTTGAAGGTCGATCCGTCGCGCGCGAATCTCTGCCTTGGCGTCGCTATCGTCGTGGCCGCGCCGCTTTATCCGGCGTTCGGCCGTCTGTCCGATGCGATCGGCCGGGCGCGCGTGATGCTGATCGGCATCGTGCTCTGGATAGTCGCAGCGTATCCGGCATTCGCGGGCATCAGGACGAATGCGCTCGCGGGCGGCTGGGTCACGGTGACGCTGCTCGTCGCGCTGCTCGCCGTGTTGACCGCGATGATCATGGCGCCGCTGCCCGCGTTTATCGCCGAATGTTTTCCACCGCAAAGCAGGACCACGGGCTTCGGATTGTCGCAACAACTCGGCAATGTGCTGTTCGGCGGGTTTCTTCCGCTCATCAGTCTTTCGCTCGTCAATCTCACGGGCAACCCGCTTGCGGGCGTCGGGTATTCGATCGTTTCGCTGTTGCCCTGCCTTGCCGTTACCTATTTTTGGGGACTGCGGCAGGATCGGCTCATTCGTCAGCGTCATTACGAAGTGCAGTGCGCGAGCCCTGCCGACACGGCTCAATTGCCGGTACGTTGAATCGGCGATGACACGAAGCGCGGCATCGCGATGCCGCGCCTCGCGTGGTTCAGGCGAGACCGGCCATCAGCGTGTATTTCACATGCACATATTCCTCGATTCCATGATGACTGCCTTCGCGTCCGTAATCGGATTGCTTCACGCCGCCGAACGGCACCGAAGCCGTGCCGACCGAGCCGGAATTCAGAATCACCATGCCCGCCTCGATGTTGCGCGACAGCCGGAACGAGCGGCCCAGATCGCGCGTGAACGCATAGGCGACGAGTCCATATTCGCTGTCGTTGCTGCGTGCGATGACTTCTGCTTCGGTCGAGAAGCGATAGATCGGAAAGACGGGACCGAAGATTTCGGTCGATGCGATCGGCATATCGTCCGCGACATCGACGAGAATCGTGGGCGCATAGAAGAGTCCGCCTTTCGCGTGCGCATGTCCGCCGAGCACGGCCTTGGCGCCGCGTTCGCGCGAATCGTCGACGAGCTTGCCGACCTTGTCGATGGCCGCACGATTGATCAGCGGACCGACGACAAACCGGTCCTGCAGCCCTTGATCGACCGGGATCGCTTCGACGAGCGCCTTGACGCGCTGAACGAACGCATCGTGGATGCTCGCCTGCACATACACGCGGTTCGGCGAAATGCAGACCTGTCCGCTGTTGCGCAGCTTCGCGGACACGAGCGCTTTCGCGGCTTCGTCGAGATCGGCATCGTCGAAGACGATGAAGGGCGCGTTGCCGCCGAGTTCCATCGTCATTTTCTTCAGCGTGCCGGCGCACTGCGCGGCGAGCAGCTTGCCGACCGCGGTCGAACCCGTGAACGAGATCTTGCGAATGCGCGGATCGTCGGTGATGAGTTTGCCGATCTGAACGGGGTCGCCCGTCACCATTTCGAACACGCCTTCCGGAATGCCGGCGCGGCGCGCGTATTCGAGCAGCTTGTACGCGGTCAGCGGCGTTTCCTCGGCAGGCTTCAAGAGGATCGTGCAACCCGCCGCGAGCGCGGTCGCGACCTTGCGCGTAATCATCATGAACGGGAAGTTCCACGGCGTGATCGACGCAACCGGCCCGACAGGCTCTTTCGTGACGATCACCGCTGCGTCTTTCGCGTGCGTGGGGATGGTATCGCCGTACACGCGTTTCGCTTCCTCCGCGTACCATTCGACGAAGCCCAGGCCATAGTCGATTTCGCCGAAGGCTTCCGACATGCACTTGCCGTTCTCGCGGCACATCAGTTCGGCGAACGCGGTCTTGTCGGCGCTGACGAGGTCGAACCATGCGCGCAGCAGTGCGCTTCGTTCGCGTGCCAATGTGCGTGACCACGCCGGAAAGGCCGCGCATGTGCGGTCGATGGCGGCGCGCACCTGCGCTTCCGAATGATGTTCGACTTGCCCGACGAGCGTGCCGTCGGCGGGATTGAGTACATCGATCATGCTTGTTCTCCGAGGTGAGTTGACTTGCATGATCGAATGTTAGGCATATGGCAACGCGACGAGAACGCGTGATCGTCTGCAAAGCTTGCCCGATTCTATGAACACGCCTTTATCGAACTCGACGCATGAAAACGCACCGCCCGCCCAAATTGCCGACGATGGAAACCGAAGCCGCCGCACTCGCTCGCGTGCACGCTTCGATGGTGAGCCGGCTGCTGGAACTCGCGCCGAACGAAGGCTATAACGCGACGCCGATGCCGGACATTCGCCTGTTGCGATCTAACCGTCCGCTCACGCGTACGCCGGTGCTGTACGAGCCGGGTATCGTCGTCATCGCGCAAGGCCGCAAGCGCGGCTACCTCGGCAGCAAGGTGTATGTCTACGATGCGCAGCACTATCTGGCTGTCGCGTTGCCGCTGCCGTTCTCGATGGAAACCGACGCCACCGCCGACGAACCGTTGCTCGCGGTGTACGTGCGTCTCGATGCGACGCTCGCCGCCGATGTATTGCTGCAGATCGACGAGCGCAATGGCGTGGTGCCCGGCGAGCCGGGCGGCATGGCCACGACGCGGCTCGATCTGGCGCTCGGCGAAACCATGCTGCGCTTTCTCGACGCAATGCGCGATCCGCTCGAAGCCGCGCTATTGGGGCCGACGCTGGTGCGCGAGATTTACTTTCGCGTGTTTATCGGCGAGCAGGGCGCTTCGATGCGCGCCGCGCTCGACCTCGATGGACATTTCGGGCGCATTTCCAAGGTGCTGCGCAAGATCCATTCGAGCTATGCCGAGGCGCTGACGATCGAAACGCTCGCAAGGGAAGCGGCCATGAGCGTGCCGTCCTTTCATATGCACTTCAAGGCGGCCACCAATACTTCTCCGCTGCAGTACATCAAGTCGACGCGACTGCATCAGGCGAGGCTATTGATGGCGCGGCAAGGCATGACGGCTGCGGCGGCGAGCGCGCGAGTCGGCTATGAGAGCGCATCGCAGTTCAGCCGCGAATTCAAGCGGCTTTTCGGCGGCACGCCTTCGGAAGAATTACGACGAATGAAGCGGCATTTCGCGGTGCCGGAGGCGGGGCCGTCGCCTTATGTGTCGTCGCATTGAACCGACATTCCTCGTTAAAGCTCATTGCGTCGAAGCTGCTCGTCGCGCTTCTCTTTGCATAACTCGATGAACCTCTGCACCGGCGCCGTCGGCGTAGCGCCGCGACGCGTTGCGATCCCGTACGGCGCGCCACGTCGCTCGATACGGATCGGCAGCACCGCCATCATGCCGTGCGCCTGAAAGTATTGCGCGACCTTCAGTGGCATCAGCGCAACGGTCCCCGCGCTGGCGCGCAATAACGACAACGTCGCGAACGTCGATGACGTTTCGATCGCGTATCGCGGAAAAGGAACCTCCGCGTCGTCGAAAAGCTGTTCGAGCAGCGAGCGCATCGGCAGGGCGGCTTGCGGCACGATCCACGGATTGTCCGCAAGCGCTTCGAGCGTCAGGCGCTGCACGCTCGCGAGCGGATCGGCGCCATCGACCACGAGACACACTTCCTCCACTTCGAGCGGAATGAAATCGTAAGCCTCAGGGTGAACGCTGATGCTCGGCCGCCCGATGACGAGATCGAGCAGACGCTGATCGAGCATCGACAGCAAACGCGCGCTGTTGTCCTCCCAGACCTCGACGGACACGTCCGGCTGCACTTGCCGCAGCGCACGCAGGATGGGCGCGAGCCACTCGGGCATCGAACCCATCACCGCGCCGATGGCAAGCATCCCTCCGCCGCCGCGCATGATGGCCGCAAGCTCGTCGCGCAGCGCGCCGATCTCCGAACGCACCGCGCGCGCGTGACGAATCACGCAGCGCCCGAGTTCGTTCGGCACGATGCCGCGCGGCGAACGGGCAAACAGTTCAGTGCCGAACATCGCCTCGATTTCGCGCAGCGACTTGGTCGTCGCGGGCTGCGAGAGCGACACCTGTTGCGCCGCCTTGCGCAGCGAGCCATGGTCGTCGAGCGCGATCAAAAGCGCGACGTGATTGCCGCGCAGCCGCCTCAATATCGCATCGATACTGGTTATCACCGATATAACTCCAACGTCTCACCTGATCGGAACGTTTCATTATCTGGCCGCGCCGATGCCTCTTTAAACTGGCTCGGTCGATGTTCGTCACAGCCGGGCGCTCGACGGCGCGGCTCGATCATGCCGGAACTCACGCGGCCTCGGCAAGCGCAGCAGAAATCACGCATCCACAGGAGAGAGGCAAATTGAAAAGAATCGGACTCGATGTCGGCGGCACCTTCACCGATGTCGTGATGGTGGACGACGAAGCAGGGCGCATCTGGTCGACCAAGGTGCCGACGACGCCGAAGGATCGCGTCATCGGCACGATTGAAGGCTTTCGCAAGATTCTCGAACTCTCGGGCACCGACAGCGCCGACGTATCGTTCATCGGCCACGGCACGACGATGGCGACCAACATGGTCGTCGAGGGCACCGGCGCGAAGACCGCGCTCGTCACCACGCGCGGCTTTCGCGACATCCTCGAACTAAGGCGCGTGTCGCGTCACGACCGCGCCGATCTTTACGATCTGCTGTTCGAGAATCCGCGTCCGCTCGTCGAGCGGCGCTGGCGGCTCGAAGTGAACGAGCGCCTGCGCCATGACGGCAGCATCGAAACGCCGCTCGATCACGCGCAGCTCGAAGCGCTCGCCGAAGAGATTCGCGCGTCGGATATCGAAGCCGTCGCCGTGTGCTTTCTGCACGCGCACGTCAATCCGCGGCACGAACGCGAAGCCGTCGAAACGCTGCGCCGTCTGCTGCCGGAGCGCTTCGTGTGTGCATCGCACGAAGTGAATCCCGAATCGATGGAATACGAGCGCGCGAGCTCGACGGTCATCAACGCGATGCTCGGTCCGGTCTGCGGGCGCTACATCGGCCGGCTCATCAGCGCGCTGGCGCAGCATGGCTTCGCGGGAAAATTCCTTTTCATGCAGTCGAACGGCGGGCTCGCGAGTCCGGCCATGGTCGCCGACAAGCCGATCGTGCTGCTCGAATCCGGCCCGGCGGGCGGCGTCTCGGCGGCGATCCGCAACTGCGAGAAGAGCGAGCTGAAGAACGCGATTCTCGGCGACATGGGCGGCACGACCTTCGATGTTTCGCTGATCCGCGACTCGCGCCCCGAACTGCGCAACAAGAGCCTGCTGCACACGTACACCGTGCGCTCGCCCAGCATCGACATCGATTCGGTCGGCGCGGGCGGCGGCTCGATCGTGTGGATCGACGCGGGCGGCGGCGTGCGCATCGGACCGGAGAGCGCGGGCGCCGATCCCGGACCGGCGTGCTACGGGCGCGGTGGCACGCGCCCGACCGTCACGGACTGCAATCTGGTTCTCGGCTATATCGATCCCGACAGCTTCCTCGGCGGCGAATTCAAGCTCGATGCGCAGGCGGCATGGCGCGTCGTCGATGAAGTCATCGCGCAGCCGCTCGGCGTCTCCGTGCCCGAAGCCGCGCAGGTCGTGCGCTCGGTCGCGAACGCGTTGATGGCGCAGGCCATCCGCATCATGACAGTCGAGCGCGGCTACGACCCGCGCGAGTTCTCGTACATCTGCTACGGCGGCGCGGGGCCGGTGCACGCGGTCGATCTCGCCCACGAAATGGGTATCCGGCGCGTGGTGATTCCGCCGCTGCCGGGTCTTTTCAGCGCGTTCGGCATGACGGTCGCGGATCAGCAATACGACTATCAGCGTCCGCTGGAAAGCGATCTCGCGATGATCGACGACGCGACTCTGAACGCCGCGCTCGATGAACTGGCAGCGCTTGGCATGGAAGAGCTTCAGCGTCACGGCGTCGAAGCGCAGGGCGTGAAGGTCGTGCGTCTCGCCGATTGCCGCTACGCCGGCCAGCCCGATGTCATCACGGTCGAAGTGCAGGCGGACGCAGTGGGCATCCGCGCGGCGCTCGCGCAAGCCTTCGAGGACGCGCATCTGCGGCAATGGAACTTCATCAGCAAGGACAAGCCGGTCGTGGTCGCCAACGTGCGTCTGCAACTCGTGACGACGACCGGCTGGCGCGGCTCGGTCGCGAGCGCCGATGGTGGCGCGCTGCCGCAGCCGGTTCGCACCCGCGAAGTGTATTTCGATGGCCACGCGCGCACGCTGCCGGTGTTCGCGCGCACGCAGATTCCGGTCGGCGCGACGATCGAAGGGCCGGCGGTCATCGAAGAACACAGCAGTTGCGCGGTGCTGAAGGCGTCGCATGTCGCGCGCGTCGATCCCGATCTCAATCTCGTCATCGAACTGGCAGCCTGAATTCATGGACATCGTTACTTACGAAATCATCCGCAGCAGTCTCTTCGCGATCGCCCGTGAAATGAAGATCGCGATGATGCGCACCGCCGGCAGCCCGCTCATGCACGCGAGCGGCGATTCGTCGGCGGCCATTTTCGACGCCGACATGCAGCTCGTCGCGCAAGGCAACGACATCCCGACGATGCTCGGCTCGGCCGTCATCTCGACGCGCGTGTCGGTGGAAGCGGTCGGGCGCGAGAACCTGCGTCCCGGCGACGTCATCGTCAGCAACGACGCCTATGTGGGCGGCGGCAATCATCAACCGGACGTGCAGTTCACGCGGCCCGTTTTCGCGGGCGGCAGGATCGTCGCCTTCGTGATGACGCGCGGCCACTGGACCGACATCGGCGGACAGTCGCCGGGCAGCTATACCGTCACGACGTGGGACGTGTTCGCCGAAGGCATCCGCATTCCGCCGGTGTTTCTGTATCGTAACGACGAGCCGGTGCAGGACATGCTCAACCTGCTCACGCGAAACAGCCGCAACGCGCACGAACTGCTGCTCGACATTCAGGCGCAATACGCGGGCACGTTCGTCGGCGACCGGCGCATCGGCGAACTGGTGGCGAAGTATGGCGCCGATGCATTGCGCGACGTGATGAGCCAGAGTCTCGATCACTCGGAGAAGCTCATTCGCGCGGAGATCGCACGCATTCCGGACGGCGTGTACGAAGCGCAGGAGTATCTCGATCCGATCGAGGCGCCGGGCTGGAAACAGGAGCGGCCGCTGCTCAAGGTGAAGATCACGAAGACGGGCGATCACATCACGTTCGATTACACCGGCACCGGGCCGCAGGCGCGCGGCGGCATCAACTGTCCGCTTTCGGTGACGTGCAACAGCACCTGGTTCACCGTGAAAGCGCTGACCGATCCGGGCATTCCGACCAACCAGGGCTGCTATCGGCCGGTGACGATCATCGCGCCCGAGGGCAGCGTGCTGAACTGCCGCTATCCGGCGTCGGTGGTGTCGGGCAACACGGAGACCTCGCCGCGCGTGATCGATCTGCTGCTCAAGGCGCTTGCGCCCGCGGTGCCGGAGCGCATCACCGGACAAAGCAACTGCGCGTCGTGCGCGGGCATTTTCAGCGGACGCGATACCGATGCCGCGCGCATCGCCCGAACCGGTCAGGAGTTCGTCACCATGCACGACGTCCACGCGGGCGGCATGGGCGCGCGCGCGGAGAAGGACGGCGTGAGCGGCGTGCGCGTCTACGTGGGCAACGCGGGCAGTCAGTCGATCGAAATGATCGAAGCGACTTCGCCGCTGATGGTCGAGGAATGGTCGCTCGTCACCGACAGCGGCGGCGCGGGCCGACAGCGCGGCGGGCTGACATCGCGGCGCGTGTATCGCGTGGAATACGACGAAGCCACCTTCACCGTGTCCGGCGAACGCGGACGTTCCGCCCCCGAAGGTCACTTCGGCGGGCAGGCCGGCACGCGCTTTCTGTGCGTCGTCGAACGCGCGGACGGCAGCACGCAGGAGGTCGCGGCGAAGGGCGGACAGACGGTCGTGTATCGCGGCGATCGCGTGACCGTGCAGCCCGCGGGCAGCGGCGGCTATGGCGATCCGCGCGAACGCGATGAGAAGCGCGTCGATGCCGATGTCGCCGATGGCTACATCAGCGCCGATGCCGCCGCGCAAGTCTACGGCCGCACGCGCGAAACCATCGACGCACCGCTCGAAGTCACCGCCGAATGAGCGCGAGCGAAGCCATGAACCAGCCTTTGCCGCTCGCGGGCGTGTGCGTGATCGAGATCGGCCACAGTCTCGCCGCGCCGTATGCGGGCATGATCCTCGGGTCGCTCGGCGCGGACGTCATCAAGATCGAAAGCGCGGAACACGGCGACTACGCGCGCGATTGGGGCCCGCCTTTCGTCGATGGCGCGGCCGCGTTGTTTCATGCGGTGAATCACGGCAAAAAAAGCATCGCGATGTCGCTGTCGAATCCGGACGAAGCACAGGCGTTGCGCGAGCTGATCTCGCAACGCGCCGATGTCGTGCTGCAAAACCTGAAGGCGGGCGGCACGGAGAAATACGGTCTCGGCGGCGAGGCGATGCTGCGCATGAAGCCGTCGCTCGTCTATTGCAATCTCGGCGCGTTCGGCACGGCCGGGCCGCTGCGCGACAAGCCCGGCTACGATCCGCTCGTGCAGGCGCTTTCGGGCCTGATGAGCTTTCTCGGTCAGCCGGGCGAGCCGCTGTCGCGCATTCCGGTTTCGGTGAACGACATGGGCACCGGACTCTGGGCCGCGATCGGCGTGCTCGCCGCGCTCTTCCGGCGCCAGACGACGGGCGCGGGCGAGATCGTGTCCGTGTCGCTGTACGAGACGGCGATCAGTTGGGCGGGCATCCAGATCGCCGACTATCTCGCGTCGGGCGTGTTGCCGGGACGCTGGGGATCGGGGACGGCCGCGATCGTGCCGCATCAGGCCTTCGAATGCGCGGACGGCACCATCATGGTCGCCGCGGGCAACGACCGCCTGTTCCGCCGCTTGTGCGACGTGCTCGATATCGCCGCGCTCGCCGACGACGCGCGCTTCGTCACCAACGGCGCGCGCGTGACCAATCGCGTCGCGCTGATCGACTTGCTGCATATCGAGTTCCGCAAGCGGGGCACCGCGCACTGGCTGGAAGCGCTCGATACGGCGGGCATTCCGTGCGGACCGATTCAGACCATCGATCAGGTCGTCGAACACGAGCAGACCAAGGCGCTCGATCTGCTGCGCATCACCGACGACGGCGCGGCGACGGTCGTCGGCGTGCCGATTTCATTCGGCGGCGTGCGGCCTGCGCGCACCGGCGTCACGCCGAAACTCGGCGAACACAATCATCTGCTGGCGAAGAAAACACTGGAGACATCGTGAAACTTGCATCGCAACTGGTCGGCGCGCTCGACACGCTGACGCTCGAAGAAATCGACGAACAGATTCTCATCGTCAAGCTGAATCGTCCGGAAGTCTCGAACGCGATCAGCACGACGATGGGCGACGAGATCATCCGCGTATTCGGTGCGCTCGAAGCGAACCCCGCGCTGTATCGCTGCGTGATCCTGACGGGCGCGGGCGAACGCGCGTTCTGCGGCGGCGCGGACCTCAAGCAGCGCGAAGGCATGACCGACGAGCAGTTCGGCGTGCAGCACTATCTGTTCGAGCGCATGAACCGCGCGCTCACGTATTGCCCGGTGCCGGTCATCTGCGCGGCCAACGGCGCGGCGGTCGCGGGCGGACTCGAACTGCTGCTCGCGTGCGACTTCGCTTATGCCGTCAGCCACGCGACGTTCGGCTTCACCGAAGTGAAACGCGGCATCATGCCGGGCGGCGGCGGCACGCAGCAACTGCCGCGCGCGATCGGCGTGCGGCGCGCGAAAGAGCTGATTCTGCGCGGCGGCAAGTTCACGGCGCAGGAAGCGCTCGCGTGGGGCGTCGTCAACCGGCTGTGCGAGCCGGGGCGCGTGCTCGCCGACGCCATCGACGCCGCGCGCGACATCTGCACGAGCGCGCCGCTTTCGGTCGCGCAGGCGAAGAAGGCGATCGACCTCGGCATGCAGGGCGATCTGCGCACCGGGCTCTATCTGGAAATCGAAGCGTATAACCGGCTGATTCCGACCGAGGATCGTCTCGAAGGCATCAGCGCTTACAACGAGAAGCGCGCGCCGCGATTCAAAGGCCGCTAGATCAAAACCCGGACTCACCGGAGGAGACAGACATGACACCCGACATCGGCAGCTTCGACAGACCCAAGGCCGAAGCGACCTACGGCAAGATCACGCGCAGGCTCATCCCCTTTTTGTTCCTGTGCTATGTGTTTGCGTTTCTCGATCGCATCAACATCGGCATCGCGCAACTCGACATGAAGCACGACGTGGGCTTCAGCGATCTCACTTACAGCATCGGCGCGGGCATCTTCTTTCTCGGCTACGTGCTGATGGAAGTGCCGAGCAATCTGCTGCTCGCGCGTATCGGCGTGAAGCGCACGTTCTCGCGCATCATGATTCTGTGGGGCTTGATCGCGGCGGGCACGGCGTTCGTCACGCTGCCATCGCATCTCTATACCGTGCGCTTCTTTCTCGGGCTCGCGGAAGCGGGGCTTTATCCCGGCGTGATCTTCTATCTCACGCGCTGGTATCCGGTCGAGCGGCGCGCGAAGGTCATCGCCATCTTCACTTGCGCGACGGGCATCGCGGGCCTGTTCGGCGGGCCGCTGTCGGGCGCGCTGATGACTTACTTCGACGGCTATGGCGGCCTGCACGGCTGGCAGTGGATGTTCATCGTGCAAGGCTTGCCCGCGAGCGTGCTCGGCGTGATCGCGTTCTTCTTTCTCGATGACGGCCCGCAACAGGCGAAGTGGCTCACCGAGAACGAAAAGGCGATCGTGCTCGACGACATCCGCAAGAGTTCGAGCGTCTCGACGAAGCACGCGGAGCATACGTTCGGCCGCGCGCTGAAGGACTTTCGCGTCTACGTGATGGGCTTCGTGTGGTTCACGCAGATCGCCGGCGTATTCGCGATCGGCTTCTGGCTGCCGACGCTCATCAAGAGCGCGGGCGTGTCGGGCGCGTTGCAGATCGGCTGCTATTCGGCGATCCCGTACTTCGTGAGCTGGATCGCGCTCATCGCGCTGAACCGTCATTCGGATCGCACGATGGAGCGGCGCTGGCACTGCGCGATCGCGATGGTGTTCGGCGCGGCCGGTCTCGTCGTCGCGGCGTTCACGACGGGCAACCTTGCGCTGTCGCTCGCGGCGTTGTCGGTGGCCACCGCCGGCATCCTCGCGCCGAATCCGCTGATCTGGGCGATCTCGACCGATTACATTCGCGGCAGCGGCGCGGCGGGCGGCGTCGCGGTGATCAACTGCGTCGGCCTGCTCGGCGGCTTCGTGAGTCCGATGATCATCGGCTCGATCAAGACGATGACGAACAGCATGGCGGGCGGACTCGGCGCGATCGCGCTTCTGATGGTGCTCGGCGCAATTGCAGCCGTGGTGCTTGCGCCGTCGACATCGGCGGTCGCAAGCGGCGCAGGACATACGGATGAAGGCAGCGATGCCGTCGCGGACGCGACCATCTGAAACCGGAGCAGACATGAAAGAAAGAGACGTGCAGATTCGCGAAGTGGGCTTGCGCGATGGCTTGCAGATGGTGCGAACGATCCTCACGAGCGGGCAAAAGCTCGAATGGTGCGCGCGCATGGTCGATGCGGGCGTGGTCGATATCGAAGTGACGTCGTTCGTGCCGCCGAAAGTCGTGCCGCAATTCGCGGATGCGGTCGAGGTCGCGGCAGGCGCGCTTGCCATCGACGGTCTTCATGCAGCGGCACTGGTGCCGAATCTGAAAGGCGCGCAACGTGCATTCGATGTGGGGCTGAACAAGGTGCATTACGTGCTCTCCGCGAGCAACGAGCACAACCTGAAGAACGTGCGGCGCAGCACGGCGGAATCGGTCGCGGACTTCGAGCGCATCGCGGCGGCGCGTGACGAACTGAATCGCGATGTCGTGCTCGGCGCGGGCGTGGCGACCGCGTTCGGCTGCACGATCGCGGGCAAGGTCGATGAACGCACGGTGCTCGAACTCGTCGAGACGCTCATCGATGCGGGCGCGCAGGAGATCACCATCGCCGATACGGTCGGCTATGCGAATCCCGCGCAAGTGCGCGCGCTGATGCGGCAGGTCATGTCGCTTGCGGGAGCGGTGCCCGTCGCCTGTCACTTCCACGATACGCGCGGGCTGGGCCTCGCCAATGTCATGGCTGCGCTCGATGCAGGCGTGCGTGCTTTCGATGCATCGCTCGGCGGGCTCGGCGGCTGTCCGTTCGCGCCCAACGCGACGGGCAACATCAATACCGAGGACACGGTGTTCATGCTCGAAGCGCAGGGCTTGCGCACGGGCATCGAGATAAACAAGCTGCTGGCGATACGCGAGACGATCGCCGCATGGTTGCCGGGCGAGCCGTTCACGGGCGCGATCGCCCGCGCGGGACTACCCGCGACCTTCGTCGCTCGCGAGGCCGTCGCCGCGTAACTTCAGTCAGCGGCTCAGGATGCCGCCGCGAGCCGTTCCAGCAGATCGGCGAGCAGGCCGGGCGCGAGCACCATCGCGTCATGGCCGGTGTCGATGCGCTCCCAGCCCCAATCCGGGCATTGCGATTTGACATGCTCGCGCACCGGCGCGAGCGTGTCGTATGAAGGATTCGCGCAGTGCACGTAAGTGCAGGGCAGGCCATTGCCGAGCGGCGATTGGAGTTGAAGCGGCGTGGTGTAGGTCGCGAGCGGATGGGGCGTGAGCCGCCGTTGAACCCACTCGGCAAGCGGATGATCGTCCGGAATGCCGGTGCCTTTCAGTCCGTTGACGGGCATCGCGATTGCCTGGCCGCTTGCGCCGACCGATGCCATGCGCTCATCGACGACGCTTGCGGGCAGCACATCGAACGCGGACTGGCCGCTTTGCGCGAGCAGGCTGTCGAGGAAGACGATGGTGCGCAGCGTGTGCGCGATGCGATCGGCGACGCCCGACGCGACGAGTCCGCCATAACTATGGCCGACCAGCACGACGCCGTTCAATTCCTCCGCCTCGATGACGTTGACGATATCCTCGATGTTCACATCGAGCGACGTGACCGACTCAATCAGATGATGGCGCTCGCCGAGTCCGGTCATGGTCGGCGCGACGACGCGATGACCACGCGCGATCAGTTCATCCGCGACGAAGCGCCAGACCCAGCCGCCATGCCATGCGCCGTGAATCAGGACGAAGTTGAACTGCGTGTCGTTCCGTGGACTGCTCTTCAAGTCGGTCTCCTGATCGATGTGCACGAATGCACAAATCGTCTCAGAGATAGCGCGGCCACGCAACCGGTTACGCATGCAACTATCGCCGCTGCTTACTGGTTATCACCGATATAACCCGCGCGTCTCACCTGATCTGATCTTTTCACTATCCGCGTCTATCGATGTTTCTTAGACTGGCTCCATTGCTCGAATCGTGGCCCACGCCGTCAATCATGGAGAGCGCGAGTGAACCCGTCCGTTGTGGAATCCGATCCGGCGTCAGCCGATTCTTCGCAAGTTCCTTCCACCGCACTCGCGCATGAGCGGGCGCTCTACTGGCGCGTCACGCTGCGCATCGTGCCCTTGCTTTTCGTGTGCTACGTCGTCGCGTTTCTGGATCGCATCAATGTCGGCTTTGCGAAGTTGCAGATGCAGGACGCGCTCGGTTTCAGCGACAGCGTGTACGGCCTCGGCGCAGGCATCTTCTTTCTCTCGTACTGTCTGCTCGAAGTGCCGAGCGCGATGCTGCTCCGGCGCATGGGCGCGAAGAAGACCATCGCGCGCATCATGATCTGCTGGGGCATCGTCGGGGCATGCTCCGCGTTCGTCACGAACGTCACGCAGTTTTATATCGTGCGTCTGCTGCTCGGCGTGTTCGAAGCGGGCTTCTTTCCCGGCGTCATCTTCTATCTGAGCTCGTGGTTTCCGGAGAGACGGCGCGGTGTCATCATCGCGTGCTTCATGGTCGGATTTCCGGTCGCGGGTCTTGTCGGCGGTCCGGTCTCCGGTTGGGCGATGACGAGCCTCGCGAACGTCGCCCATCTCGCCGGATGGCAATGGCTTTATATCGTCGAGGCATTGCCGGCGGTCGTGCTCGGTCTCGTCACGCTGATGCTGCTGGACGACAACATCGACAAAGCGAAATGGCTCACCGAAGCGGAGAAGGGCGTGCTTCGCCAAGGTTTCGATGTCGAGATGGAACGAAAGCGAAGGGCAGGGCAACACGGTCACGCGAAGCTCGCCGAGGCGCTCGCGGATCCGAAAGTCTATATGCTCGCGTTCATCGATTTTGCCTTCGTTTGCGGCACGTATTCAGTGACGTTCTGGCTTCCGACCGTCATGAAAGACTCGGGCATTACGAATCTTTCGCTGCTCGGATGGCTTTCCGTCATACCGTACGGAATGGGCGCGATCGGGATGGTCACGATAAGCCGAAGCTCGGATCGCATGCTCGAACGCCGTTGGCATGCGGCGATCTCGGGTTTCATCGGCGCTGCCGCGTTGTTGATGGTTTCGCATCCGACCAACTCGCCCGCGTTGACCGTTGCGTTGCTGACGGTGGCCTGCGTCGGCATCTTCGCGACCAACGTGCTGATCTGGTCGCTCGCAGCGGATTATCTGAACGGATCGCCGGCGGCGGCGACGAGCATCGCGTTCGTCAATTGCATCGGCTTGTTGAGCGGCTTTTGCAGTCCCTTCGTCATCGGATGGCTGAAGACCGCGACGGGAACGCTCGTCAGCGGCCTCTACGTGATGACGGCGATACTCGTCGCGGGCATTCTCGTGATGCTGCTCGGCTTCAAACGTCATACCGAAACGCAGGCGCGCGCCGCGCTGACGGCAGGAACAGAGTGAACCCTATGCATAACATCGCCATTCTCGATGACTTCCAGAACACCGCGCTTCGCTTCGGCGAGTGGAACAGCTTGCGCGAACACGCGGACATTACCGTTTTCACGGACCCTATCCGCGACGAGAACGAACTGGTCGAACGTCTTCGACCCTACGACATTCTTTGCGTGATGCGCGAGCGCACATGGTTCACGCGCAGCGTGCTTTCGCGATTGCCGAATCTGAAATTGCTGGCAAGCACGGGGCCGTGGAATGCAGCCATCGATATCGAAGCCGCCGATGAACTCGGCATTGCCGTATGCGGCACGGCATCGTCGCCGACGGCCGCCGCCGAGCTTGCATGGGCGCTCATTCTCGCCGCGACGCGGCACATCCCGAGCGAAGTGGCATCGTTCAGAAGGGGAGGCTGGCAGGTGTCGGTGGGCGGCGATCTGCACGGCAAGACCATCGGACTGATAGGACTCGGCTATACCGGCGGCGCGACCGCGCGAGTCGCGCAGGCTTTCGGGATGCACGCCATCGCATGGAGTCAGAACATGACGCAGGAGTCCGCCGCGAAATTCGGCGCGCGCTACGTGTCGAAGGAAGAATTGCTCGCATCGAGCGATATCGTTTCGATTCATGTGCGGCTATCGGAGCGCACGCGCGATCTCATCGGCGAGAAGGAGCTCGCGACGATGCAATCGCACGCGCTGCTCGTGAACACGGCACGCGGACCGATCGTCAACGAACGCGCGCTGATCGATGCGTTGACCGCGAAACGAATCGCGGCCGCCGCGCTCGATGTTTTCGATCAGGAGCCGTTGCCCGCCGATCATCCGTTCCGATCGATGGATAACGTGATCGCGACATCGCACATCGGTTATGTCACCGATGACTCTTATCGCATCTACTACGGCGAGTCTGTCGAAAACATTCGCGCATGGATCGCGGGCACGCCCATTCGCGTGCTGACGTCCGAGAAACGCGAGATCAGTTACGTCAGCGGGGTCGCATAGCGGTCGCTAGAACCGATACAACTCAGCGGGATTATCGACGAGTATCTTGCGGCGAACCGCGTCGCTTTCCACGAGCCGCATCGTCCAGTCGAGCATGCGCGCGTCGTCCGGAACGGGCTTGACGTTCGGATGCGGCCAGTTCGACGCCCACACGCCGCGCTCGGGAAAACGCGCCGATATCGCGCGCACGAGCCAGGACACGTCGTCGAAATCGGGCGCGCCGGTGCGCGAGCTTTCATACGGCGCGGACAGCTTGATCCAGCAACGCGGCCCGTCGAGCAGGCGGCACAGCGACGCGAATCCATCGCTTTGCGATGTGACCGGCGCAAGGAACTTGCCGAGATGATCGATGACGAGATTCGACGGCAAACGCGCGAGCATCGCTTCGTGCTGCGGCAGCGTGTGGCCGTCGAGCTGAAGGTTGATGTTCCAGCCGAGCGGTGCAATGCGCGCCGAGATGTCCGCGAGTGCGTCCCACGGCAGCACGCCGCCCGGCAGCATCATGAAGCGCACGCCGCGAATGCCCGCATCGTGCAGACGCTGCAGTTCGTCATCGCCGATATCCGGCGGGACCACCGCGATGCCGCGCGCGCCGTCGCCCAGTTGCGCGATGGCCGCGAGCGTGCAGCGATTGTCGAAGCCATACCCGGTCGGCTGCACGACGATCGCGCGCGAAAAGCCCAGCGTGCGCTGCACGTCCCGATACGCCGATGCGGGCGCGGGCGGCGGCGCGAACGTCGCGGTCTTGGCGAGCGGATAGCCTGCTTCGTAGACGTGAATGTGGCAGTCGCAAGCGCCTTCGAGTTTCATCGCGCGTGCTCCTGCACATCGAAACCGGCGAGACGGAACGCTTGCGCCGCGTTCACCGCGCCCGCGGGCACGCGGCCTTCGAACAGCGCTTGCGTTTGTGCGACCGTTTCCATCGATTGATGCTCGATCGCGCCCGGCGTCAGCCCGCCGACATGCGGCGCCGCGATCACGCGCGGATGCGCCGCGAGCACCGGCGCGGGCATCTGATCGGCCGCGCGTCCGACATCGAGCGCGCATCCCGCGAGATGGCCGCGCTCGAGCGCATCGAGCAGCGCGTCATCATCGACGAGTTCACCGCGCGCGGCGTTGATGAAGTACGCGCCGCGCTTCATCGCGGCGAAGGCGCGCGCGTTCATCAGATTCGCCGTCTGCGCATTGGCCGGCGCGAGGCACACGACGAAGTCCGACTGCGCGAGCAAGTCATCGAAGCCGGTTTGATGAAGCCGCGTATCGTCGATCGTCGCGTAAGGATCGGACACGACGACGCGCATGCCGAATGCCAGCGCCAGATCGCAAAGATAGCGCGAAATCTGTCCATAGCCGATCACACCGAACGTGCTGCCGCGCAACTCGCGGCCCATCATCGGCGCGGGCGCTTCGTGGCGATGATAAGCCTCCGCATACGCGGTCGTGCCGCGCGCGAGATCGAGCATGGCGCCGATCACCCACTCCGACACGGACGGCACGAAGCCCGCGCTCGCCTGCGTGACGAGCACGCCGAGCTCGCTGGCGGCATCGACATCGACGGTGCGAATATCCACCGCGCAGCGCACGAACGCGGCGAGCTTCGGCAGCGCCTCGAACAAGGCGCGCGGCGCGGGCGTTTGCCGGTACGCGATGATGACATCGGCATCGCGCGCGGCATCGGCGAGTTCGGCGGTCGTCAGCTCGCGATCTTCAGTGTTGTACGCGACGTCCGCGAACGCCGCGAGCGCAGCCGAAGCGCGTGCGCCGAAGTAATGATCCAGCATGTGCCGGGGATGACTCACGAATACCTTGTTCATGTCCTCGTCCTGATTCGTTTCGCGGGCGCGGCGACCGACTCGCGCTCCACCAGCGTGATATCCGTGAACAGCGCCTGCTCCGATGCCGGCATGGGTTCGTCGTGTGGACGCATCGCGCGCTCGACCATCGCGGCGGCCATGGCGGGCACGGGAAGCTGCACGGTCGTGAGCGCGGGATTCGAGATCGCCGCCAGAAAATGTCCGTCCATGCCGACGATCGACACGTCTTCCGGCACGCGCAAGCCGCACTCGCGCAAACCCGCCATCAGGCCGAGGGCCATCAGATCGTTGACGGCGACGATGCCGGTCGGGCGCGCATCGTCCTGCGCGAGCAGACGCGCGAGCGCGCGGCCGTTTTCGGCGATCATCGAATCGCCGTATTCGTTCACCGGGCCGCTATCGAGCACGCGCGCCGTCTGCGCGAGACCTGCATCGTTTGCGGCGGAAAGAAAGCCGTTGATCTTGTCGCGCCGGCTCATCGTCACGCCGGTCAGCGTGGCGAAGGCGAGCCGCTTATGGCCATGTTCGATGAGATGCCGCGTCGCGATGCGCGCCGCTTCGAAGTTGTCGGGCGTGACGTGCTCGACGCGCGTCGCTTCGCCTTCGGTCGCGCGCCGGTCGTAGCTCACGACGACCATGCCGCGCTCGACGGCGGTTTCCAGATGCCGCTCGTTCGCGAGCGACGAGATCACGATCACGCGCCGCACGCCTTGCGAGAGCAAGTCCTCGAAGAACGACGCTTCCTTCGCCGGATCGCGATACGTGTTGCCGATCATCACGCGATAGCCGTAGCGCTCCTGCGCATACGTTTCCACTTCGCGCGCGATATAGCCGTACATCGGATTGGCGATCGATGGCACCAGCAGTCCGATGATCGGCGTCTGCCCTGTCTTCAACTGACGCGCAAGCGTGCTCGGACGGTATTGCAGCGCGTTCATCGCGGCCTGCACGCGTGCGAGCGTTTCCTGGCGCATCTGGTCGGTGCGGCCGTTCAGCACGTTGGATACCGTGCTTACGGACACACCGGCCTCGCGGGCGACATCCTGAATGGTGCTCATAAGGTTTGACATCTGCCGGCTACAGGCCGAGCCGGGTCGGCAACCACAACGAAAACGACGGCACCAGAATCAGCGCAACCAGTGCGATGAACAGCACCAGCAGATATTTGAGCATAGGACGCGCGACGGCTTTCATTTCCGTGCCGGTGATGGCGCAGGTCGCGAAGAGCCCGAGCCCGACCGGCGGCGAGAAGAGACCGAGGCCCATTGCGACGACGATCACCGTGCCGAAGTGCAGCGGGTTGATGCCGAGCTGCGTCGCGATCGGCGTGAGCAGCGGCCCGAAGATGATGAGCGCGGGCGCGCCTTCCAGCACCGCGCCGAACACGATCATGATGAGCACGGACAGCAGCAGGAACATCGTCGGGCCGTATTGATGCGCGAAGGCGATCATCGAATCGGACACGAGCGCGGGAATCTGTTCGATGGTCAGCGCGAAAGACACGCTCGAAGCCGCCGCCACGATGAACAGAATGCTGCTCGCCATCGACGCGGAGCGCACGAACACGCGCGCCACCGACTTCGGCGTGAGCTCGCGAAACGCGATCCAGCCGACGATCAACGCATACACGACGGCGAAAGCCGACACTTCCGTCGATGTCGCGATGCCCGAGGTCACGCCTTTGCCGATCATCGTGATCATGACGAGCGCGACCAGCGCGCCGCCGGCGAGCGGCAGCCACTTGCGCGGGTTCGTGAGCGCATCGGCGAGATTGATGCGCCGGCCGCAGATCACCGCGACGATCGCGAGCGCCACCGCCAACACCGCCGCCGGAACGACGCCCGCGAGAAACAGCCCCGCGATCGAAATGTTGGCGACAAAGCCCATGATGATCATGTTCACGCATGGGGGAATGGTCTCCGCCATCACGGCGCTGCACGCGAGAAGCGCCGCCGCTTCGTTCGGATCTTCCTTGCTCTGGCGCACGGCAGGCATGACGACGCCGCCGACCGCCGCGATATCCGCGAGCTTGGAGCCGGATACGCCCGAGAAGAACGCCGTCGCCATGATCGTGATGAGGCCGAGTCCGCCGCGCACGCGCCCGAAGATGCGCAGCAGCAATTCGATCAGGCGCGACGACATGCCGTTGGTTTCCATCAGCAAGCCCGCCAGCACGAAGAACGGAATCGCGAGCAGCACGAAGTGGTCGGTGCCGGCCATCACTTGCTGCGAGTAGACGAGCATCGGCAGGGTCGGTTCGGCGAGGAAGTAGAGCAGGGCCGAGAACGCGAGCACGAAGCCGATCGGCACGCCGAGCACGAGCCCGCCGATGAAACCGGCCATCAGCAGAAAGCCGGGCTTGAGCGCGTGGGCGGGCACGAATGCGTTCCACGCGAACACGGCTGCCGCGAGCAGCACGCAGCCGGCGAGGGTGCCGAGCACGGTCTTGCGCGCGCCGTTCAGCGCGTTGGCGAGCGCGAAGACCGTCATGAAGACGCTGCCGATCACGAGCGGATAGACGTTGATCCACGCGGGCAGGCCGCTCGGCGTCATCTGGCCGTAGGAATCGACGAGCAGCAGACACGACGACACGCACAGATTGCCCGCGACGCCCGCGATCACCCAATGTCCGATGTGCACGAGCGCGGGTTGCCAGCGCCTCGGCAACATGCCGCGAAACAGGTCGACGCCGACGTGCTGGCTGCGTCCGAGCACGGTGGCCGCGCCGAAGAACACGAGCACGATCATCAGCGCGCCGGCGACTTCCTCGGCCCAGTCGAACGGATCGTGCAAGAAATAGCGGTAGATCACCGAAAGGAACACCACGATCACATCGGCCGCGAGCACGGCCGCGCAGAAGTATTCGATCCAGTGCATGAGGCGCGCGAGGCCGCGCGCGAGCACGGTCTCATGGCCGAAGCCGGGCGCGGCGAGTTGCGCCTCGGGTCCGGGCGTCGCGGAGAAGGTGGTCATGGTGTCGGCCTCTTTGGCGTCGTTGGCTGCGCTCAAGCGCGCGCGGCGGCGATGGCGGTGAACAGCGGCGCGGTCGCCGGATACTGCTTCGCGAAACTCGCATACAGCTGCGACTGCATTTCAGCGCGTGCAGTGTCGCGATCGGCCTTCGACATCGGGTAGAAGGTCATGCCTTTCTTCTTCAGTTCCTGCTCGGCGGCGGCGGCGGTCTGAATGGCGGCGGCGCGCTGCTTCCCGGTCGCGTCCTGCGCCGCTTTCTGAAACGCGGGACGCAGGTTTTCCGGAATCTTCGCGAGCGCGCGGCGGCCCGTCACGACGACGAGCGGGCTGAACACGTGCTGCGTCTGCCAGCACGACTTCACGACTTCGTCGTACTTGCTTGCGAGGACCGTTGCGCAATCGTGTTCGAAGCCATCGACGACACCGGTCTGCGCGGCCATATACAGCTCGCCGATGGGAATCGGCGTGGGCACCGCGCCCATCAGCTTGAAGGTTTCCATGAAGGCGGGTGTGGGCAGCACGCGCAGCTTCACGCCTTTGATATCGGCGAGCGACTGCGTGGGCTTCTTGGTGAACACGTTGCGCGCGCCGAAGGAATAGCCCCACGTGAGCACCGAGCAACCCGCGCGCTGTTGCAGCAGCGTATCGAACGATTTGCCGACGGTACCGTCCATCGCGCGGCCGACGTGATCGAAGTTGTCGAACACATAGCCGAGATCGAGCATGCCGAGCTCGGGCAGCGCGGTTGCCCAGATCGACGAGCCCGTCACCATCATGTCGACCGCGCCGACTTTCACCTGCTGGACGACGTCGCTTTCCTTGCCGAGTTGGTTGTTCGGGAAATAGTCGATGCGAATCTGATCGCCGACGCTCGCCTTCAGGTTCGCGGCGAGGTTCTGATACCAGACGTAGTGGGCGGCGTTTTCGTTCGGCGGCATCGATGACGACAGCCGCAACGTGGCCGCGGGCTGCGCGCGCACGATCGCGGGAAAGCCCGCGCCCGCCGCCGCGAGCGTTGCCGCCGAGGCCGTCTGAAGGAACCGTCGGCGGGAAATGCCTGAACCGAATTGCATGGTGTTGTCTCCTGGATGCCGCTCTGGGCGCGGGCGGAAATAGGCAGCCCGACACGACAGGCGTGGCGCGACTGTATCGATTTAGTGTATCGATACAGTAAAGGGAAGCGTGGGTGGGTCATATGGGCGTATACCCGCGGGCAATCACGCGCCGAGGTGGGTTCGAAGAGGGAGAAAGCGCTGAAACTCGAACCGCCGCGGCAACCGCACTCCACCGCATCCTTTCGCGGCAGCGCTTCTAACCCCCCAACACCTCCTTCTCCGCCACCAGTTCGTTTCGCAACAGCCGCGCCCCGGGCGACAGCGGCGCGCCTCGCGTGGTCACGAGCTCATACGGCTCGCTGCGCGAGGTGAACGACAGCGGCAAAATGCGCGTGGCTTCGTGCCTGACGAAGAACTGAGCCACGTCAATGGACACCAGCGCCACGAACGAAGGATTGTCCTGAAGCAGGCTCAGCGTCGCGAAGGCCGACGTCGTCTCCAGCAGGCTCGACGGAAAGCGAATCGCGGCTTGCTGAAATTCGCGCTCCAGCAGCACGCGCATGGGCATGTTCGCGCGATAGACCACCCAACGGTACGCGGCCAGATCCTTGAGCGTCACTTTCTTCGCCTTGCGTAACGGATGCTGCACGTTCGCCACGACCGCGAGCGTTTCATCCTGCAGCTTGATGCTCTCGTACATCTCCGGATGCTGGCTGACCGAGGTCCGGCAGATAGCCAGGTCCAGCCGTCCCGCATCGATGAGACTCAACAGCGTCTCGCTGGCGTCCTCGATGATCTCGACAGACATTTCAGGCTGCCGCGCGATCAGCGCGGACACGGCCCGGGTCAGCAAAGGCACGGCGCCCATGATGACGCCGACCGCGACACGTCCGCCATGTCCCCGCAGGATGCCCGCGATCTCTTCCCGCATGTGCGACAGATCGGTGTAGATCAGCCGCGCATACCGGATCGCGCAATGGCCCGCGTCATTCGCTTCGAGCCCGCGCCGCGTGCGCGTGAACAGCGCTGTACCAAAGGTGGTTTCGATTTCCTGAAGCGCCTTGCTCGCGCCCGGTTGCGTCAAGCCGACTTGATTGGCCGCTTTCAGAAGCGAACCATGATCGCCCAGCGCAACAAGCAACCTGAGTTGCCTGACGTGGAGGCGCGAGGCGATCGAATTCACGTTGGGTGTCATGAGACTTGAGAGAGAGTTATATCAGCATGAGAACTTCTCAATTTTGCTCCGATGCGCCGCTCTCTATACTTCGCCGAAAGAACGCATGAAAACAGCGCGCCTCGATCATTTCCGGAAGATGGGCAGCGCAAACCGACAGCGCGTCGAGTATCGGAAACTATAACGGAAGGTCATCATCATGTCTCTCATCAACTACGTTACGCAGATCCAGTTCGACTTCGGCGCGGTGAACCTGCTGAAGAGCGAATGCGAACGCCTTTCGATCCGGCGGCCGTTGATCGTCACGGACCGGGGCATTCGTGCCGCGGGCATTCTCGACACGGTGCTGAAGGTGCTGGAGCGCGCCGACGGCGAAATGATCTACGACGCCACCCCGCCGAATCCCAACGAAGCCGCGGTGCGCGAAGCGGTCGCGCTGTACAGGCAAGCGGAATGCGACGGCATCATCGCAGTGGGCGGCGGCTCGTCGATCGATCTTGCAAAGGGCGTGGCCGTCTGCGCGACGCACGAAGGCCCGCTCCAGAGCTTCGCCGTCATCGAGGGCGGCGCGAGCCGGATCACCGCGAAAACCGCGCCGGTGATCGCGGTGCCGACCACGGCGGGCACCGGCAGCGAAGTCGGACGCGGCGCCATCCTGATCCTGGACGACGGCCGCAAGGTGGGCGTGATCTCGCCGCATGTCGTGCCGAAGGTCGCGATCTGCGATCCCGGCCTGACGGTCGGCCTGCCGCCGCAACTCACCGCCGCCACCGGCATGGATGCGATCGCGCACTGTCTGGAAACCTTCATGTCGCCGATGCGCAATCCGCCGGCCGACGGCATCGCGCTGGACGGCTTGCGCCGCGCCTGGGCGCATATCGAACGGGCCACGAAAGAGCCGACCGACCAAACCGCGCGGGAAAACATGATGATGGCTTCGATGGAAGGCGCACTCGCTTTCCAGAAGGGACTGGGCTGCGTCCATAGCCTGAGCCATTCGCTCGGCGGAATCGACCCGCGACTGCATCACGGCACGCTCAACGCCATCTTTCTGCCGGCGGTCGTGGAGTTCAACCGAAGCGCTCCGTCCATGCGCGACGAAGAAAAGATGGAGCGCATGGCGAGCGCCATGCAGTTGCGTCAGGACACGGAGATTTCGTCGGCGCTGCGCGACATGACGGCACGCCTCGGCTTGCCGACCGGCCTTCGGGCGCTGGGCGTCACGCGCGAGATGTTTCCGCGCATCGTGTCGGGCGCGCTCAAGGATCACAGTCACAAGACCAATCCGCGCGAAGCATCGGAAGCGGATTACCTCGGCTTGCTGGAAGCGTCGTATTGACGAAGAGACGGACGCCCGGCCAACGAGGCGTCCGCGCATGACACGGACGGAGACACCGCATGAACAAGAGCAAACGGATCGTACGGATCCAGCGCATTTCGATCTTCTTTCTGACCCTCGCCGGCAGCATCAACTATCTGGATCGCAGCGCGCTCTCCATTGCGAATAGCGTGATTCGCGGCGAGATGGGCCTGAGCGCGTCGCAGATGGGCCTGCTGCTGTCGGCCTTCTCGCTCGCCTATGCGTTCGCGCAACTACCGGTCGGCGCGATGCTCGACCGTTTCGGCGCGCGCGTGATGCTGGGCTGGGGCATGATCCTGTGGTCGGTCGCGCAGGCCTGCTGCGGGCTCGTCGGCAATATCCAGCAGTTCTTCCTGGCGCGCGTGTGTCTCGGCATCGGCGAGGCGCCGCAGTTTCCGGCCGGCGCGAAGGTCATCGGCGAGTGGTTCGCGGTGCGCGACCGCGGCACGCCGACCGGCATCTTCGTCGCGTCGACGACCGTGGGCCCGGCGATCGCGCCGCCGATCCTCACCGCCATGATGCTCGCGCTCGGCTGGCGCAACATGTTCTTCGCGACGGGCGTGTTCGGCGTCATCGTGGCGATCGGCTGGTATGTCGCCTATCGCAATCGCGACGAAGTGAAGCTCGCGGCGGAGGAGACCGCCTATCTGAACCAGGACTCGCAGGAAGACGAAAACAGCAAGCCGCTCAGCGGCGCGCAATGGCGCAGCCTGTTCCGGCAGAAGACGACGTGGGGCATCTTCTTCGGCTTCATGGGCGTCATCTATACCGTGTGGCTCTACCTCACATGGCTGCCGGCGTATCTCGAACACGAACGCGGCCTGAGCATCGCGAAGGCGGGCTGGGTCGTCTCGATTCCCTATGTCTTCGGCACGCTCGGCATGCTGAGCAGCGGCTTCACGGCAGACCGCCTGTACCGCAGAGGCCTGCAGGCGATCACGAGCCGCAAGTGGCCGATCTGCATCGGTCTCGTGGGCGCGGCGGCGTTCACCGTTCCGGCGGCGCTGACGCCGTCCACCACGCTCGCCGTGATCTACATCTCGGGCGCCATGTTTTTCATCAATCTGGCATCGGGCGGCGCGTGGTCGCTGATCTCGATCGCCGCGCCGCGTCAGGCGGTGGCCTCGCTCGGCGGCATCCAGAACTTCGGCGGCTTCCTGGCCGGCTCGGCCGCGCCGATCGTCACCGGCATCGTCGTGGACCGGACGCATTCGTTCGTCGCCTCGCTGATCGTGAGCGCGGTCATCGCGCTGCTCTCGGCGGTGGCGTATCTGCTGCTCGTGCACCGGCCAGTCGCGGTATCCGAAGACGTCGGGGAAACGGCCGTCGGCGCGCTTTCCTGATTCGCTCGCCATGCCGGCGTTGCGTGTCGTTTGAAAAGATCTTCTGTCGGAGTTCGAGCTTCAATGCAAACAGTAACGTGTGTCGAAGACCTTCGCCTCATGGCGAAAAAGCGGGTGCCCAAGGCGTTCTACGATTACGTCGATAGTGGCTCGTACACCGAATCGACTTATCGCGAGAACGGTCGCGCGTTCGCCCGGCTGACGCTCAAGCAACGCGTGGGCGTGAACGTGGAAGGGCGCAGCACCGCAAGCACGATGCTCGGACAGCGGGTCGCAATGCCCGTGGCCATCGCACCGACCGGACTGACGGGCATGCAATGGGCCAACGGCGAGATCCTGGGTGCGCGCGCGGCCGAGCGCTTCGGCGTGCCGTTCACGCTCTCGACCGTGAGCATCTGTTCGATCGAGGACGTTGCGGCTCATACGAAGGCGCCGTTCTGGTTTCAGCTCTACGTCATGCGCGACCGTGGCTTCAACCAGTCGTTGATCGAGCGCGCGAAGGCCGCCGGTTGTTCGGCGCTGGTGGTCACGCTCGATCTGCAGATCAACGGGCAGCGTCACAAGGATCTCAAGAACGGCATGACCGTGCCGCCTCGCCTGACGGCGGCGAACCTGCTTGATTTTCTGCGCAAGCCGGGCTGGGTGATGCGCGCCGCTTCGGGCAGACGCAACTTCGGCAATCTCGCTGGCTTCATCAAGGGCGGTGACGATGTGATCGCGATCAGCAAGTGGGTCGCATCGCAATTCGATCCGAGCCTCGACTGGAACGACATCGCGCATATCCGCAGTCTCTGGCCCGGCAAGCTGGTGCTCAAGGGCATCATGTGCGCCGAGGATGCGCGCATGGCGGCTTCGCTGGGCGCCGATGCCATCGTCGTCAGCAATCATGGCGGACGGCAGCTCGACGGCGCGCCGTCGACGGTCGAGGCCTTGCCCGCCGTGGTGGATGCCGTGGGCGACGCCACTGAAGTGTGGGTCGATGGCGGCATCCGCACCGGCCAGGATGTGATGAAGGCGCTCGCGCTGGGCGCGAAGGGCACGATGGTTGGCCGAGCCTTCATGTATGCCCTCGGCGCGATGGGCGAACCCGGCGTCGCGCGCATGCTCGAGATTGTGCGGAACGAACTCGACGTGACGATGGCGCTGACCGGCGTCCGGTCGATCGAGGAGATCGGGCCGCACAACTTTCACGAGCCGCGTGTTGCACAGGCTTTCCGCGCGCGCACGGCCGGGGCCATGACTCAACGAGAAGAATCTGTCATTTGATTGGAGGTTGGACGCGCAATGGATCTGCAAATCGAGGGTAAATGGGCGCTCGTTTGCGCCGCGAGCAAGGGGCTGGGGAAGGGCTGCGCCGAAGCGCTGGTCGCTGAAGGCGTCAACGTCGTGGTGACGGCGCGCGGCGAGGACGCGCTCGAATCGACGGCAGCCGGGCTTCGGCAACTGAATCCCCGCGTTCAGGTGATCGCCGTGGCGGGCGATATCACGACGAGCGCCGGTCGGGAGCGGGCACTGAGCGCGGCGCCTCGCATCGACATCCTGATCAACAATGCGGGCGGCCCGCCGCCGGGCGATTTTCGCGACTGGACCCGAGACGACTGGATCGCGGCGCTCGATGCGAACATGCTGACGGCCATCGAACTGATGCGCGCCACCGTCGATGCAATGGCCGAGCGAGGCTTCGGCCGGATCGTCAACATCACGTCGGGTGCGGTGAAGGCGCCCATCGATGTGCTCGGGCTGTCCAACGGCGCGCGTTCCGGCCTGACCGGCTTCGTCGCGGGTCTGGCCCGGCAGAAACGGATCGCGGAGCATAACGTGACCATCAACAATCTGCTGCCGGGCTTGTTCGATACCGACCGCCTGAAGCAGTCCACCCAAGCGGCCGCTACCGCGCAGGGCAAGGCATATGACGCTGTGCTCGAAGCGAAACGTCAGGCAATACCGGTAGGGAGATTCGGCACGGCGCAGGAGTTCGGCGCGATGTGCGCTTTCCTGTGCAGCGGACACGCGGGCTACCTGACCGGTCAAAACATCCTGATGGATGGGGGCGCTTTTCCCGGGACGTTCTGACGGATCGTTTCATCGCGGCCGTCAGTCACGAGGGGCGTTCTCCTCCGAGCGCCAAAATCAGGCGGCGTTACCGGCGTGCAACGCGTCGTCCAGTCGCCGCCTTTTTCGGCATTGATAACGTTTGAACATCAATGCTTCGAAAAATTGCACTTCTTGTTTCAGCCTTCTTGCGCAAGTATCTGGTCTCAAGACGTTCATAAAAGAGAACGCGTCGGAGACAGGCACGAAGCGCAGCACAGCGTTTCGCTGCATCCCGGTGCACGCCCGTTCAGGGCTGCCGTCAAGAGTCATCGACGCCTATCTCGCGTAACTCACCTCGCTACTTGAATCCTGCCGCCGCTTTTCGAGCGCGTCTACCGGCAGCGGTGCATCTCGCGCCTGCCGCAGCGAGTCGATGCACTTCCAGTATCCGCTTCATTCGTCATTGCTCAAATCAGGAGACACGTCACATGCAGATCACCGGAATGTTGCACGGCTCGCGCCTGCTGCAATTCGTCGGCTTTCCGTCCAGCGAAGTGCTGGGCCCGGGCGCCAGCGAAGAAGAGATCAAGTCGCTCATCGACCGTCACGGGCAGATATTCATCAAGCCGGTGTTCAAGGGCGGTGTGGGCAAGAAGGGCAAAGCGGGCTTGCTCGGCCGCGCCACGGATCTCAAGACGGCGCTCGCCGAAAAGGAACGACTGTACTTCGCCGAACACGCCGTAGGCCATGTGAAAGCCAAGGCGAACGGCGTGACGTTCGAAGCGGGCGTGCCGGCCAAGCACGAGGTCTACTTTTCGATCACCGATTCCACGCGTTTCCGCGCGCCGACGATGACGCTTTCGCACATGGGCGGCATGGACATCGAGGAAGTCGATCCGAAGCACGTCGCGATGGTGCCGTTCGATGCCCTGACCGGATTGAAGGCGTTCGTCGTGGCGAATGCGCTGAGCGAGATCGGCGCGCCGCGCGAAATCATCTCGCCGCTCGTGCAGCAGTTGCCGAAGCTCTGGGAGTTGTTCCACGACTTCGGGATGACGACGCTCGAACTCAACCCGATCCGCATGCGCGAGGACAAGAAGGGACGTCTCACGCCCGTCGCGTGCGACTTCAAGTGCGGATTCGATCGCGACGATCCGCGCTTCTCGCGGCTCGGCCTGCCCCCGCATCTGTTCGCCGCCGACTACTCGGATTTCGAACAGGAGATCAACCAGTTGCGCACCCACCAGGGTCAAAGCGATGTCTACGTGATCAACGACAAGGGCACGATCCTCGCGCCCACCTTCGGCGGCGGCGCGAACTCGCTCGTCACGGAAATGCTCGGCGATGCGGCCATCATCTCGTCGGACTTCGGCGGCAATCCGCCCTACGAAAAGATGAAGGAAGTGGCGCGCATCTGCTTCCGGCACTGGCTGAAGCAGTCGAATGTGCTGTTCATCATCGGGGGCAAGTCCAACAACACCGACATCTTCGAAACCCTGCGCGCGATGGCCGATGCGCTGCGCGAGCACTTCAGCGAGCACGGACCGACGCCGCTCTATGTCGTGCTCGGACGCGGCGGCCCGAACCTCGTGCGCGGCATGTCCGCGCTGCGCGACACCTGCGATTCGCTCGGCCTGCCGTATCGCCTTTTCGGTTTCGACTCCGACATCAGCGAGGTGATCCAGTACGCGCGCCGTGCCGATACATGGATGCAATCGGGCGGACGCGCGCAAGTTGCGGCGCGCATCGGCGCGCGCGACGCGCAATCGTACACGGCATCGGCTTGAGGAGATCGGACATGCACAAGCAAGGCAATAGTCGTTTCAAATACTTCGTCGGCATACAGTCGCTGGCGGATATCGCGACGCGCGAAGACCGCGTCTGCGTGCTCAACATCCTGGGCGGCGAATCATCGGACGTGACGCCGGTGAGCCACGCTTTCTCGGGCGCGAATGTCGTCTTCGGCACGGCGCCCGGCAAAGGCGGACAGATGCTTGCGACGCCCGCGGGCGACATTCCGGTCTTCAACAACGTGCGAGAAGGGCTGGAAGCCGGACATCGGTTCAACTGCGGCGTCGTCTATCTGCCGCCTTCGGCCGCGCGCGACGGCGTGGCCGAACTGATCCGCGTGAATCCGGATCTGCGCAAGATATTCATCATCACGGAGAAGATCGCCGTGCACGATGCGCGTGAGATTCGCGCGATGGGTCAGCAGGCGGGCATCGACATCTTCGGCGCGAACGGGCTGGGCGTCGCGGACTCGTGGCAACGCGTACGCATCGGCGGCGCGCTCGGCGGCGACGATCCGGGCGCGACCTTGCGCCAGGGATCGATCGCGATCTTCTCGAATTCCGGCGGCTTCAGCACAACGATTGCGCAATACCTGCGCATGAGCGGCTGGGGCACCTCGACGGTCATTTCCAGCGGGAAGGATGTCTACATCCACTATGCCGCACCGGAATTCGCCTTCGCGCTCGCAAACGATGCGCGCAGCAAGGCTGCCGTGCTGTACTGCGAGCCCGGCGGCTATTACGAAGCCGACGCGGACTTCACGAAGCCCGTGGTCGCGTGCGTGGTGGGCCGCTGGAAAAGCCGTCTGACGCGCGCGGTGGGACATGCTGGCGCGATGGCGGGCGGCGCCGACGATGCGCTCGCGAAGGAACGCTGGTTCAAGGATAAATTCGGCGTCGAAAGGCTTTTCACGCCCGGCGATCCATGCTGCTCGGCGAAGGGTGCGGTGGTGACGAACATCGCGCATATTCCCGCCGCGCTCACGGCGGTGATGCGGGCGAACGCGACGATGCCCGACTTCGAGCCCGAAGGCAGCCTCGCGCTCAAGCCGTGGTTCGGCTCCGATCAGGGGCTCGATTTGCCCGACGATCTCGCGCTTGCGGTCGTGAAAGCCGTCGCGCCCTATGACGAACAAGTCGCGCGGGTGAACGACCAGATCGGCGCGATTCCGCCGCGGCAGCCGTTGAAGGACGCATCGGGCGCCTCGCAGATGGATGCGAAGACTCAGGTGAGCAGCCTGCACGGCGTATCGATGCTCGACGCGTCGACGCATTCCTTCGAAGCGAACGTGTGCCTCGCGCTGCTGCACGAGTTCGGCGGCGCGAACGATGAGAAACTGATCGACGTCGCGGTCGGCGCGGCGGTCAACCTGTACGGCACGCCCGAACTGGCGGCGGCGCAGGCGGCGCGCGAGGCCGGCAATGCGCCCAATGCCGTGCTCGCGGCTGCTGCCGCCATCGTCGGGCCGAATCGCCAGCGCGCGGCGCGCGAGGCGGCCAAGCTGATGATCGACCGGTTCGCCGCAGCAAGACTCGTCGACGCATTCGATCGCGATTTCGACATCGACGCGATCGACACCGAGGGCAGCGCGGCACTGTTCTGCGAGGAACCGGATCCGAAGGCCGAAGCCATGCTCGCCGGTCTCGCCGCCCGTGGCGTGAATTCCGTATTCGTGCGATGGATTGCCAGCGGCCCGGGCCATCCGCGCGCGGACGCCGTGCTCGCGGCGATCACGACGACACTCGCCTGGGGCCCGCTCATGCGCAAGCGCATCTCGCGTCTGACGGCGGAGAGTCTGCCGTGGTGGACGAAGCTGTTCGGCACGCTGATCGGCGCTTCGGCGGACGCGTCGCGCCATCGTCCCGACAGCTTCTGCGATGTTTCCACCGAGGCGTTGCTCGGCGAGCGCTCGCTGACGGAGATTGCGTTCGCGGCGCTGCTCGGCCTCGAACCGTCCGCCGACGACCTGTTCGCTTTCAGGACGCTGACCGGATTGCTGCTCACGAACGGACCGGGTGCGATCTCGGCGCAAGGCGCAAAGGGTGCGGTATCCGCCGATGGCCCCGAATCACCCGAACGCGTGCAACTGAACAAGGCGTTGACGGGTTTTCTGACGCACACCGGCTATACGCACGGCGGCAATGGCTACGAAGGCATCGCCTTTCTCAACGATGCGTTTCGCGACAGCGCCCTCGACGATCCCGCGGACCCGCATCACGGCGTCGATCTCGACGCGCTCGCGCGCCGTTCCGTCGAGCATTACGCGCGCTACAAGGCGAGCCAGAAGCAGGCCGGCAGCCTCGACATCGCCAAGCTGCCGGGCGTCAATCACCCGGTTTTCAAGGACAAGCCGGTGAATCACGATCCGCGCGAGGCGTTCATCGCCGATCTGTACGAGGCGCGAGGCGAGTACAACGCGTTTCATGCGTACTACCGCGCGCTGGTGCAGGCCTTGTTCGACGCGGGCGTCTCGCGCAACGTCTACTGCGTCAATGTCGATGCCGTGATCGCCGCGCTGCTGCTGAAAATGCTGTGGCAACCGCTCAAACGCGGCGCATTCAGCGAGGCGGATCTCGAAACCGCTGCGTTCACGATCTTTCTGTATCCGCGCATGCTCGGTTGCGCCGCGGAAATCGACGATCACCTGAACCGCGGTCGAAACATGGACACGCGCACGCCCGCTTCACAGTGCCGTTTCGTGGCCTGAGCGCCGACATCCGGGAGGTCGGCCGAGCCGACCGTTTCCGGCGATTGATAACCGTAGGACATCAATCGTTCAGAACATTGCACTTATCGTTTTGATGGCGACGCGCCATCATTCCCGAAAGACAAGAGCGGACACTCCGCAAATTTCGGGACTTCAGGAGACACATCGATGCATCCCTCACCTTCCACCCTTTCGCCGGGACATTCCAAGGCTGCGGCGGTTTTCCGCGTAACGGCCGGCAATTTCCTGGAGCAGTTCGACTTCTTTCTGTTCGGCTTCTACGCGACGCAAATCGCCGGCGTGTTCTTTCCGGCATCGAGTGAATTCGCTTCGCTGATGATGACGTTCGCGGTCTTCGGCGCCGGATTCCTGATGCGTCCGCTGGGCGCGATCGTGCTCGGCGCGTACATCGACGATGTCGGCCGCCGCAAGGGCCTGATCGTCACGCTTTCCATCATGGCGAGCGGCACCATCCTGATCGCATTCGTGCCGGGATACGCGACGATCGGTCTTCTGGCCCCCGCGCTCGTGCTCGTCGGACGTCTGCTGCAGGGGTTCTCCGCGGGCGCCGAACTGGGTGGCGTATCGGTCTATCTCGCTGAGATGGCCACGCCCGGCCGCAAGGGCTTCTTCACGAGCTGGCAGTCCGCGAGCCAGCAGGTCGCGATCGTCGTGGCCGCGGCGCTCGGCTTCGCGCTCAACCAATTCCTCGACACCACGGCCATCGCGAGTTGGGGATGGCGTGTGCCGTTCTTCGTCGGCTGCATGATCGTGCCGTTCATCTTCATGCTGCGTCGCAATCTGGAAGAAACGCAGGAATTCAAGGCACGCCAGCATCGCCCGAGCATGAAGGAAGTGTTCCGCACGCTGGCCCAGAACTGGGCCGTCGTGATCGCCGGCATGATGCTGGTGGCGATGACCACCTCGAGCTTCTATCTCATCACGGTCTATGCGCCGACTTTCGGCAAGACGGTCCTGCATCTGAGCACGGCGGATAGTCTGCTCGTGACCTTGTGCGTGGCCGTGTCGAACTTCGTGTGGCTGCCGATCGGCGGGGCGCTCTCGGACAAGATCGGCCGCAGGCCGCTGCTCGTCGGCATGACGGTGCTCGCTATCGCAACCGCATACCCCGCGCTGTCGATACTCGCCCACGCGCCGAGCTTTATCAACATGCTGCTCGTGCTGCTTTGGCTCTCGTTCATGTACGGCATGTATAACGGCGCGATGGTCGTCGCGCTGACCGAGGTGATGCCGGTTCAGGTGCGCGTGGCGGGCTTTTCGCTTGCTTACAGCCTTGCGACGGCGGTGTTCGGCGGCTTCACGCCGGCCATCTCGACGGCGCTCATTCACATGACCGGCGACAAGGCCGCGCCCGGATACTGGATGAGCTTCGCCGCCGGCTGCGCGCTTCTGGCGACGTTCGCGCTCTATCGCCGGCGTGCGGCGACGCTGACTCCGGCGCACTGACGCGTCGCTCGTTGCGCCAAGCGTCTATCGAACCCTACACGACTCCGATCATGAAAAATCTGCTTCCGAAACTATGCGCGGCTGCGCTCATCGCCACCTCGGCCGTTGCGTTCAGCGTGCAGGCCGCCGACCTGCACGTCATGAGCTCGGGTGGCTTTACCGCGGCGTACAAGGTGCTCGGTCCGAGGTTCGCGTCCGAGACGGGCAACACGCTCGACACGGCGCTGGGTCCGTCGATGGGCAAATCGCCCGAAGCCATTCCCAACCGTCTCGAACGGGGCGAGCCGGCCGACGCCGTCATCATGGTCGGTTACGCGCTCGACGAGCTGATCAAGCAGGGCAAGGTCGTGCCCGGATCGCGCGTGGAACTGGCGGACTCGCGCATCGGCATGGTCGTGCGCGACGGTGCGGCCAAGCCCGACATCAGCTCGGCGGAAGGCCTCCGGCAGACGCTGCTGCATGCCAAGTCGATCGCCTACTCGGACAGCGCGAGCGGTGTCTATATCGAGCGGGAGCTGTTCACGAAGCTCGGCATCGAGGATCAGGTCAAGCCCAAGGCGAAGATGATCCCGCGCATACCGGTGGCCTCGGTCGTCGCGAACGGCGATTACGAGATCGGCTTTCAGCAGGTGAGCGAGTTGCTGCCGGTCACGGGCGCGACCTTCGTCGGAAAGATTCCCGAGTCTTTGCAGTCCGTCACGCGTTTTGCCGCTGGCATTCCCGTGAGCGCACAGCATCCGAAGGAAGCGAAGGCGCTCCTCGACTATCTGGCATCGCCCGGCGTTCAGGCAGATGTGAAATCGACGGGACTCGATAGCGTCGCCGCGCATTGATACAGCCTTCGCCGTCAACTTCTCGAGGTGCTGCTCGCGTGGTCCTCTGCGCCGTCGGCGTCGCCCGGCGCCGGCGCGCGCAGCCTCCGGGCGAGGCGCGCGCGATCGCAAGCGCCTTCCCACATCGAAACGAAGATCACCGCGCACGCGTTGCTGATGACGCTCGTGAGCGCGCGCGCTTCGGACATGAAGCGGTCGATGCCCACCAATAGCGCCACGCCGGCGACGGGAAGATCCGGAATCACCGTCAGCGTCGCGACGAGCGCCACGAGGCCGCTCCCGGACACGCCCGCCGCGCCTTTGGACGTGAGCAGCATGACCGCGAGCATCATCGCGATCCGCGGCGCGGAAAGCGAGACGTCGCACGCCTGCGCGATGAACATGGAAGCAAGCGTCAGATAGATCGCGGTGCCGTCGAGATTGAACGAATAGCCCGCGGGCAGCACGAGTCCGACGACGCCCTTGTCGCAGCCGAGCATCTCCAGCTTGGTGATGAGGCGCGGCAACACCGGTTCCGTCGACGAAGTCGCCAGTACGATGAGCAATTCCTCGCGCAGATAACGCAAGAGCCGCCAAAGCGCGAAGCCGTGCAAGCGCGCAAGCGCAGCGAGGACGAGCGCGACGAACAGCACGCATGCCACGTAGAACGACACCATCAACATGCCGAGGGAGCCGACCGAGTGAATCCCGAAGCGGCCCACCGTGAAAGCCATCGCGCCGAATGCGCCGAGCGGCGCGAGCCGCATGATCATCGCGAGGATGCGAAACAGCGCCTGGGCGATGCCATCGATGAGCGCGAGCACGGGCCTGCCTGCGCCGGGATGCAGATTCAGTGCAAAGCCGAATAGCAGCGAGAGCAGCAGCACCGGCAGCACCTCGCCCTTCTCGAAGGCGCCGAGCATCGTTTCGGGGATGACGTTCAGTGCAAAGGCGACGAGACCATCCGGATGCGCCTGCTTCACATACTGCGCGAGGATCGTCGTATCGAGACTTCGGGCGTCGATATGCATGCCCGCGCCGGGCCGCATCAGAAAGGCCGTGACGAGTCCCAGCGCGAGCGCCACGGCAGTCAGAAAATAGAAGAGTCCCAACGCCCGAAAGATTGCGCGCCCGATGGCTTTTCCGCTCGCGACAGACGTGATCCCGGATACGATCGTGCAGAAGACGATCGGCGTGATCATCATCCTGACGAGGCCGACGAAACCGTCGCTGAGAGGCTTGAGAAGCGAGCCGGCTTGCGGCCAGAAGTGCCCGAGCGCCATGCCGAGCAACATGCCGAGCACGACCTGCACATAGAGTAAACGGAGCGTTCTCGCCACCCTCACGACGCGGGCTTCCTGCTCGGGCGCGCTTTTGGAGCGACGTCGTCGGTTAATGTGCCGCTGCTCCTGACATCGCCTCTCATATCCAGAATCGTTTGATGAAACTCCTGCGCGGCCGGCGTCAGCGTACGCCCGCGGCGTCTCACGATTCCCACTCGTCGCTTCACGACGGGGTCGACCAGCGGCACACTCGTGAGGATGTGATGATTGCGTCCGGGCATGGCCATCGACGGTACGGCGGCGACGCCGAGGCCCGCTTCGACGAGACCGAGCATGGTCGTGACGTGACGTGTTTCGCACACGCTGGGCGCGCGCGGCGATACGGCCGAAAGAGCCTGATCGAGCAACAGGCGATTGCCGGACGTCTTGTCCACGGAAACGTATTCGTGTTCGTAGAGCTCGTTCCAGGTCACGCGTTTCTTGCGCGCGAGCGGGTGGTCACGACGGCAAGCCGCAACGAACTGCTCCTGCAGCAGCACTTTGAAGTCTACCTCGGACTCCTGGCTTCCCATGAAGCTGACGCCGAAATCGGCCTCGCCGCTGATGACGGCGGAAAGCACTTCGTTCGCGCTCGCATCGAGCAGTTTCACCCGGATGCGCGGAAAACGGCGATGGAAGCTCGCAACCGCGCTTGGCAGAAAGTAGTAGGCCACGGATGGCACACAGGCAATGGTTACGTGACCCAATCGGCTCGATGAGACATCGCGGATGCCGAGCAGGGCGACATCGAGATCGTCCAGCAGCTGCTCCGCGCTCGGCGCGAAGGCGCGGCCCACAGTCGTGAGCGTCACGCTGCGCGTGGTGCGTTCGAAGAGACGCACGCCGAGCGCTTCCTCCAGCTTGTCGATCCGGCGGCTCAAAGCCGGCTGGGATATGTTCACCGCCTCGGCTGCCTTTCGGAAGCTGCCCAGTTCCACCACGGCTCTGAATGCCTGCAAGTCGTTGAGGTCGAAGTTGACGCCCACGGGCCATTCTCCGCGTTCTTAGATGCCGATATTGTGCATTACGCCGAGGGGGGCGGCTAATTGTGGGGGCGGGTTGTGATCTTGGTCTGGTCGGACGAGGGCGGCGGTGGGGCTTCGCGAAGCCGTGCGCCGGGGATGATGGCGAGCGGATAGCGATTGATGCGTTCGATGCTATTTTCCGGTTGTCGATCGGCGCGCGTTTTCAAGCGGCAGGGAGCGGGTGGGCGGGTCTCTCGGCACTAGACGTCGATCGTTACAACCCCGACCGCACGGCGGAGGTTTGGGCAAAAAAGCGTGCAGTGAGCAAGCGGGTCGATCAGAGTCGGAAGTTGGTTCGAAGGGGGCTTATCGGCCATGAAGGGCCTTCGCTCGCAGAAGCGGCGAGACATTCCAGCGTCCGAAATACATCGACTAGCGACATCAAGCCAGGGCGATGGGGCCCGCTTTAGAGGATTTGACGATTGCGTCGCGCGTCGGATGACTTTCGGCCATGGAAGGGTTAGCGATGCGGCTCCCCCCGGCTGGTAGACGTCTAGGTGCTTTGACGGTCGATTATGGTGAAGCCAGTATCGATCTTGACGTGCACAGGCTGATGCCCGGCTGCCGAGCTTTGCGCAAAGCGCGACAGTAATGATTCGGCCGCTTTCACGCCGATGACGGCGCCTTCGACTCGCACTGTCGAAAGAGAAGGATAGATGTGCGCGGCAGAGCTTAGATCCCCGAAGCCCATCACAGCAATCTGCTCAGGTACGCTCATTTTCCGACTGGCTGCTTCGGCAAGCACCCCCTGCGCGAGCGTATCGGAACTGCATACGACGATTTCCGGCGGCGTCTCATCGAACAGACGGGCCGCGCCTTCGCGCCCCGCTTGCACGGTGGCCGGTGCAGGGAGGATCGCGAACGTAGCTTTGCCAATGCCGTGTTTCGCGAGTTCGGCGATCAGGCTCCTGCAGCGGCGCAAACCTCGCGGATCATCGATGGAAACGACGCCGAAGCGCTTGTAACCTTTCGCGAGAAGGTGCCGCGCGACTTGCTTGCCTACTTCTTCGTGCGAGAAGCCAATGACGGTGTCGATCGGTTTGTTGGTGAGATCCCAGATTTCGACGACCGGAATCTTGGCTTTGGCGAGCCGCTCGACTGTCGCCTTGGTATGGCTTGTACCGGCGAGCACGATCCCATCAGGCCGCCTGCCGAGAATCGCTTCGACTAAGGCTTCTTCGCGAGCTGTCGAGTAAGCGGTGAGACCCAAAAGCGTCTGATAACCCGACGCGGTCAATTTGTCGACGAGCGACTGCACGGTCTCCGCAAAGATAGAACTTGCGATGGTCGGCAACAGGATGGCGACCAGCCGGCTTTTGCTGCTGGCCAGTCCGCCCGCAAGCATGTTGGGCACGTACCCGGTGGCCTGGACCGCTTCAAGCACTTTCTTCTGGGTGTCGCTACGAACGAGTTCCGGCCGATGAAGGGCACGGGAGACTGTCATCGGCGCAACGCCCGCCACCCTTGCCACATCGATAAGCGTCACGCTCTGGAGCACGCCCGCTTCGGTCGTTTGCCGGTTATCGCTTTTCTTGGCCATTTCAGAGTACTGGATATAACGATTAGTGCGCAACAGCATTAGACCACGAACCGCATCGAACCCATGCGGAAACGCAAGCAGGCCCATGCCGCAAGGGCAAACGACAATGGTTGCGCAATCAATGAGCAAGCATGATTGCGCAATCATGATGAGACACGGCGCTCGGTGCGGCGACTGAGCGCCGACCGTCGAGACAAACGGAGGCGGCAGTGGTTACTCGGAGCAGCATTCCAGACAATGGCAAGCGCACGCGAGTGCGGTGGTTCATTCTCGCGATGATTTTCATCGTTACGGTTTTCAACTATGTAGACCGCGCGACGTTATCGATCGCCGCGCCGAGCATGCGCCACGACCTCGGTTTCGACGCGTTGACAATGGGCGTTGCCTTCTCGGCGTTCGGCTGGGCCTACACCGCGATGCAGATTCCCGGCGGTCTCATTCTTGACCGTTTCGGCGCCCGGACCGTGCTCGGCATCAGTCTGATTCTGTGGTCGGCACTGACGTTCGCCCAGGGTTTCGTTCATCTGTTTGCGTCAGCATTCGTGGCGCTCTTTGCCTTGCGCTTCCTGATGGGAATCGCGGAATCGCCGGCGTTCCCGTGCAACAGTCGTCTTACCGTCATGTGGTTCCCGAGCGCCGAGCGCGGTCTCGCGACGTCGGTGTTCCAATTGGCACAGTACTTCGCGCTCGCAGTGTTCACGCCGGTCATGACGTACACCGTGAGCATGTGGGGTTGGCATTACGTCTTCTACACGACCGGCGCTGTGGGCGTTCTTCTAGGATTCTGGTGGCTCAGGTCGGTGCGGGAACCACAGCGCGATCATCGCGTGAGTGCGGCCGAACTTGAGTACATCGCGGCAGGCGGTGGTCTGCCGACCATCGGCGACAGCCCGCAGCCGTTCAAGTGGAAACAGGTGAGGGCAATCGCTGCGAACCGCATGATGATAGGCATCTATATCGGCCAGTTCTGTCTGACGTCGATCACCTGGTTCTTCCTGACGTGGTTCCCGACCTACCTGATCGAAGCGAAAGGCATGTCGATCCTTAAGGTCGGCATGGTGGCGGCGCTGCCGGCAGTGGCAGGTTGCGTGGGCGGGCTTGTCGGTGGCCTCTGGTCCGACTGGATGCTTAAACGCGGTTTCAGTCTCACCGCCTCTCGGAAGACCCCGATCATCTGCGGCCTCGTTCTGTCGAGCACGATCGTGGTTGCCAACTATGTGCATTCGACGACGATTGTGATTCTCGTCATGTCGATTGCGTTCTTCGCCAAGGGCGTCGGCAATTTGGGCTGGTGCATTGTCGGCGACGTTTCACCCAAGCGCGCGATGGGCATCAGCGGCGGAATCTTCAACCTGTGCGGCAATCTCGCGAGCATCGTTACGCCGCTTGCGATCGGCTGGATGATCAAGAGCACCGGGTCGTTTGAAGTCGCGCTGACTTACATCGGTGCGCTGTCGCTGCTTGGCGCGTGCTCATACCTGCTGATCGTCGGAAAACTCCAGCGTCTGGAAACCGACGACGAAGGCGACGGATCGCGCAAGAGCGCCACCGCCTCCCTCAAACCGCGCCACGGCCACTGAGTCGCCGCCTCCCAACACCTTATCGCAAGGAGCCCCTCCCATGAATGCCACATCTTCGCTCATCGCTGGACCGTCGAACGACTCGATCAAGTGGATTCGCGTTGCATCCACGTTTCTTCCGCTCGCCAACCCGATCAGCGACGCCAAAGTCCTGACGGGTCGGCAGAAGCCGATGACAGAGATCGCCATTCTGTTTGTCGAAATCGAGACGGCAGACGGTCATCGCGGGCTCGGCTTCAGTTATTCAAAGCGTGCCGGTGGCCCTGGCCAGTTCGCGCATGCGAAGGAGATCGCTCCTGTGCTCATCGGCGAAGACCCGAGTGACATCGCTCGATTGTGGGACAAGCTGGCGTGGGCAGGGGCATCGGTAGGGCGCAGTGGCATGGCGGCACAGGCGATCGGCGCGTTCGACGTTGCCATGTGGGACCTGAAGGCCAAACGCGCGAATCTGTCGCTTGCCAAGCTCCTCGGCGCCCACCGCGATTCGGTGCGTTGCTACAACACCTCGGGCGGGTTCCTTCACACGCCACTCGATCAGTTGCTTGTCAACACCGACGCCTCGCGCGAGAAGGGGATCGGCGGGATCAAGCTCAAGGTCGGGCAACCAGACTGTGCGATTGACATTCACCGGGTCCAGACGGTGCGCAAGCATTTGGGTGACGCCTTTCCGTTGATGGTGGATGCCAATCAGCAGTGGGACCGGCCGACCGCTCAACGTATGTGCCGCACCTTCGAGCAGTTCAATTTGATCTGGATCGAGGAGCCGCTCGATTGCTATGACGCGGAAGGTCACGCTGCGCTGGCTGCCCAGTTCGATACGCCGATCGCAACCGGCGAAATGTTGACGAGCGTATCCGAGCACTGGGAGTTCATCCGTCAGCGCGGCGCGGATTACCTGATGCCGGACGCGCCGCGTGTCGGCGGCATTACGCCATTCTTGAAGGTCGCGACGTTGGCTGATCACGCGGGGCTGATGCTGGCGCCGCACTTCGCGATGGAATTGCACGTGCATCTCGCGGCTTGTTATTCCCGTGAACCCTGGGTCGAACATTTCGAATGGCTTGAGCCGCTGTTCAACGAGAAGCTGGAGACGCGTGACGGCCGGATGTTGGTTCCGACACGACCGGGCCTGGGGCTCACACTGAGCGACCGCGTAGCAGGCTGGACGGCTCAAGAGGCGGCAGTCGGTATACGCGGCTGACGCAAGGCCGTCAATCAAGGCGACATGGCCGCTCGTCGCTGGGAAGGTGCTTGGCAGAGGTTCGGACGCTCCCGATCAGTTTGTCAGGAGCGCGCGAAAGACCCGTCCGAGGTCTCCACGATAGGCCGTACCCGGCCCATCAGCAGCCAGTCATAGACCAACCGTCTCAATGGCGGAAAGGGGTTGGCTTCAGCCCTTCGGACCACGGTCGTAGCAGAACAACGAGGCGGTAATCCGCGAATTTCGGCTGATGGTCATCAAGGGCCGTCAGAGATTGCATCCGCATCGAATCGTCGCTGCTGCTTCCAGCCCCACCGCGCCCGTCCAGCAACCCACAAAAAAGGCGGCACAACCAAGTGCCGCCAATCCAAAAATCAAAACCCCTACCGCACCTTACCCGCCTTCCACGCGGACAGCAGTTGCTCATACTTCACCGTTTCCCCCTTCGGCTTCTCATTGGCAAGCGCCTTCCACGGCGCGTGCTGGTCGGACAGCCACTTCGACGGATCGCTCTGCGCATTCAGCTCCGGCGCGCAAACCTTCATCCCCGCCCGCTGCAAACGGGACAACACCTGGTCCATTTCCTTCGCCAGGTTATCCATCGCAGCCTGCGGCGTCTTCTCACCGGCGACAGCAGTGCCGACGTTCTTCCACCAGAGTTGCGCCATCTTCGGATAGTCGGGCACGTTGTTGCCGGTCGGCGTCCACGCGACGCGCGCCGGGCTGCGATAGAACTCGATCAAGCCGCCGTATTTATCCGCGTTCTTCGTGAAGTAGTCGCTATGAATGTCGGAGTCGCGAATGAACGTGAGACCGACAATCGACTTCTTGAGCGACACGCTCTTCGACGTCACGAACTGCGCGTATAGCCACGCGGCAGCGCGCTGATTCGGCGGCGTCGACTTGAAGAAGGTCCACGAGCCGACGTCCTGATACCCGTTTTGCATGCCCTCCTTCCAGTAGGCGCCGTGCGGGGAGGGCGCCATGCGCCACTTCGGCGTGCCATCCGCATTCGTGACGTTGCCCGGCTTGAGCATCGACGCCGTGAACGCGGTGTACCAGAACACCTGTTGCGCGATGCGTCCCTGCGCGGGCACCGGGCCCGCTTCGCTGAAGGTCATGCCCGACGCTTCCGGTGGCGCGTATTTCTTGAGCCAGTCGATGTATTTGGTCGTCGCGTAGACCGCTGCCGGGCTATTAGTGCCGCCGCCGCGCGATACCGACGCGCCTACCGGATGACAGCCATCAGGCGTCACGCGGATGCCCCATTCGTCGACGGGCATGCCGTTCGGAATGCCCTTGTCGGCTTCGCCCGCCATGGAAAGCCACGCGTCCGTGAAGCGCCAGCCGAGCGACGGGTCTTTCTTGCCGTAATCCATATGGCCGTAGACCTTTTCTCCGTCGATGGTTTTCACGTCGTTCGTAAAGAACTCGGCGATGTCTTCATACGCGGACCAGTTGACCGGCACGCCGAGTTCGTAGCCATATTTCGCCTTGAACTTGTCCTGCAAGTCCTTGCGTGCGAACCAGTCCGCGCGGAACCAGTAAAGGTTCGCGAACTGCTGGTCGGGAAGCTGATAGAGCTTCTTGTCCGGCGCGGTCGTAAAGCTCGTGCCGATGAAATCTTTCAGGTCAAGACCGGGGTTCGTGTATTCCTTGCCTTCGCCCGCCATGTAATCGGATAGCGGAACGATCACGCCATAGCGATAGTGCGTGCCGATCAGGTCCGAGTCCGAAATCCAGCCGTCGTAAATGCTTTGGCCGGATTGCATCGAGGTCTGCAATTTCTCGACGACGTCCCCTTCCTGAATGATGTCGTGCTTCACCTGAATGCCGGTGATTTCGCTGAACGCTTTCGCTAGCGTTTTCGATTCGTAGGTGTGCGTGTCGATGGTTTCCGACACGACATGAATCTCCTTGACGCCCTGCGACTTGAGTTTCGCCGCGGTATCGATGAACCATTTCATCTCGTCCATCTGCTGCTGTTTCGACAGCGTGCTGGGTTGAAACTCGCTGTCCACCCATTTCTGCGCCTCGGGCGTTCCCGCCAGAGCCTGGTTCGCGAAGGCACCCGACACGATACTTGCCACTGCCAGCGCGACGATCCGTCTCCTCTGATGCATGGTCTTCTCCTGTGTCTTCCGTGCCCCTTCGATCTTGTCGGCGCCCGCTGGGGGCATCAGCGGAACCGGCAGTTGTCAGTCATCGCTGCATGCGTCGGCTTGCTAGCCTTTCCACATGATCGCGAGCAGCACCAGCACCGAGGCTATGAAGCCCGGCCACGAACTCGAGCCCTCCGCGCTGATCGCAAGCCACGCGAGATTCACATAAGCGGCAGTCAACAGGCCGATGAAAAGGCGATCGCCGCGAGTCGTCGCGATAGGCAGAAAACCCTTGCGTTCATGAGTCGGCGAGCACAGTTCCCATACCGTCATGCCGCCCAGCATCACGACGATGCAGCCGAAAAAAATCGCCACCTCGGGCGTCCAGTACATCCACGTGAACATCACACTCTCCCCATCGCGAAGCCCTTCGCGATGTAGTTGCGCACGAAGTAGATCACGAGCGCGCCGGGAACGATCGTCAGCACGCCCGCCGCCGACAGCACGCCCCAATCCATGCCGGCGGCCGACACGGTGCGCGTCATCACGGCAGCGATAGGTTTCGCGTTGACCGAAGTCAGCGTGCGCGCGAGCAGCAGTTCGACCCAGCTGAACATGAAGCAGAAGAAAGCCGTGACACCGACGCCCGACTTGATGAGCGGCAGAAAGATCTTCACGAAGAAGGCGGGAAACGTATAACCGTCGATATACGCGGTTTCGTCGATCTCGCGCGAGACGCCCGACATGAAGCCTTCGAGAATCCATACGGCAAGCGGCACGTTGAACAGCATGTGCGCGAGTGCGACGGCAATGTACGTGTCGGTCAGGCCGATGCTCGAATAGAGCTGGAAAAACGGCAGCAGGAACACGGCGGGCGGCGTCATGCGGTTGGTGAGCAGCCAGAAGAACATGTGCTTGTCGCCGAGAAAGCGATAACGCGAGAACGCATACGCGGCAGGCAGCGCGACCAGCACGGACATCACCGTGTTCATCAGCACGTAGATGATCGAATTGATGTAGCCCCAGTACCACGAGGGATCGGTGAAGATCACCTTGTAGTTGTCGAACGTCACGTGCTGCGGCAGCGTGGCGAACGTCGACATGGTCTCCTCGTTCGTGCGCAGGGAGATCGACAACATCCAGTAAAGCGGAATCAGCGCGAACAGCATATAGACGACGAGCACCAACGTCCGCATCCAGCGGCGCTTATCCTGCATGGTCGTCTCCTTGCGCAGCGGGGCCGCCTCTGCCGACGCGATTCATCCAGTTATAGAGAATGAAGCACAACAGCAGAATGATCAGGAAATAGATCAGCGAAAAAGCCGCGGCCGGGCCGAGGTCGAACTGGCCGACCGCTTTTTGCGTCAGGTACTGACTGAGGAAGGTCGTGGAATCGCCGGGTCCGCCGCCTGTCAGCACGAACGGCTCGGTGTAGATCATGAAGCTGTCCATGAAGCGCAGCAGCACGGCGATCATCAGCACGCCGCGCATCTTCGGCAACTCGATGTAGCGGAATACCGCAAAGCGGCTCGCGCCATCTATCTCCGCGGCCTGATAGAAGGCGTCCGGAATCGCGCGTAAGCCCGCATAGCACAGCAGCGCGACGAGCGGCGTCCAGTGCCAGATGTCCATCACCAGCACCGTGAGCCATGCGGCGGTGGGACTCGCCGTGTAGTTGTAGTCGAAGCCGAGACTATTGAGCCAGTAGCCGAGCAGTCCGATATCGGGGCGCCCGAAGATTTGCCAGATCGTGCCCACCACGTTCCATGGAATCAGCAACGGCATGGCGAGCACGACGAGCGTCGCCGATGCGCGCCATCCCGAAGCCGGCATCGACAGTGCGAGGCCCACGCCCAATGGAATCTCGAACAGCAGAACGCACGCAGAGAAAATGACCTGTCTGCCGAGTGCCTGGCGCAAATCCGGATCGGTCATGGTGTTGCGAAACCACTCCGTACCGACGAACACATGCTGCGTCGGGCCGATGATGTCCTGCACCGAATAGTTGACCACGGTCATCAGCGGCAGGATCGCGGAGAACGCGACGCAGATGAACACCGGAACGACCAGCAACCACGCTTTCTGATTGACGGGCTTCATCGCGCGGCCTCTTCGGAGATGCGTGTTTCGACTCGTTCGTCGTTGCAGAAGAATACGGTCTCAGGCGCAACCAGATGCAGCCAGGCAGGTCCGTCGACAATCCGCACATGCGGTTCGAGCCTCGCATTGAACACATGGCCGTCGCATTGCGCGGTCACCAGTTGATAGTTGCCGAGTTGCTGTGCGCGAAGCACCCGCGCGTTGAGCGCACCCGCTCCGCCTTCATGCGAAAGCCGTACGAATTCCGGGCGAATCCCCAGCTTGAGCGCGCCGTTTGTCTGCTGATGCGCGGCCCGTAGCGTCGCGAGCGTGCCCGCGTCGAGCGGCAGGCGCTGCGAGCCGATTTTTGCGCCGTCTGCGTCGAGCTCGATCGGACAGAGATTCATGCCCGGACTGCCGATGAAGTAGCCGACAAAAGCGTGATCCGGCCGCAGAAAAAGCGCATCGGCTCCGCCTTTCTGAACGACGCGGCCATTCGTCATGACCACGACTTCATCCGCGAAAGTCAGCGCTTCTACCTGATCGTGCGTCACGTAGATAAGCGTGAGCTTGAGTTGCTGATGGATCTTCTTCAACTGCCGGCGCAGCATCCACTTCATCGCGGGATCGATCACGGTGAGCGGTTCGTCGAAGAGAATCGCCGCCACGTCCTTGCGCACGAGGCCGCGCCCGAGCGATATTTTCTGCTTGGCGTCGGCGGCCAGATTGCTCGCCTTGAGCGGCAGATCGCGCGTCATATCGAGGATTTCCGCGACTTCGTGCACGCGCTTCGTGACCTCGGCGGTCGACATCACCCGATTGCGCAGCGGAAACGCGAGGTTGTCGAACACGGTCATCGTGTCGTAGACCACGGGGAACTGGAACACTTGCGCGATGTTGCGCTCGCGTGCGCCGAGCGCAGTCACGTCGCGTCCGTCGAACAGCACCTTGCCCTCCGACGGCTTGACGAGCCCCGACACGATATTCAGCAGCGTGGTCTTGCCGCAACCCGATGGCCCGAGCAACGCGTAAGCGCCGCCGTCATCCCAGACCATGCTCATGGGTTGAAGCGCGTAGTCGTCGAGCGTCGCGGGGGCCGGTCCGTACGCGTGCCCGAGATTCTGGAACTCAATGCACGCCATGAGCTGCCTCCGGGCTGGACACCAGTTGGGTATCCGCGCCGAACACGAACAGTTCGTCAGGGTCGATGAAAACATCGAGCTGCGTGCCGAGCTCGATCTGATGCACGCCCTGCAATTGCGCAACCAGGTCGACCGCGCCGGTCAGCGTGCGCAAGTGCAGGTATGTTTCCGAGCCGCTCAGTTCAGCGAGTTCGAGCCGGCACGCAACGGCGATCGCATGAGCGGCATTCGCCTCGAGACGCACGTGCCCCGGCCGGATGCCGATGCGGCATGCGCCGTTCGCGGCGAGACCGTGCCGGACCGGAACCTCGACGCCGATCGGCAGACGCGCGCGGCCGTTGCCGCAGTCGCTCGTCAGCATGTTCATCGGCGGGTCGTTGAAGACGGCTGCGGCCGCGACGTTGACCGGTGCGTTATAGACATCGAGCGTGGGACCGAACTGCAGAACCCGGCCTTTATCGACGATTGCCGTATGGCCGCCCAGCAGCAGCGCTTCGAGCGGTTCGGTGGTCGCGTAGACGACCGTCGTCTTGCCGTCGGCGAAAAGCGTGGCCAGTTCGAGGCGCAATTCCTCGCGCAGCTTGTAATCGAGATTGACGAGCGGTTCGTCGAGCAGCACCAGCGACGTGCGCTTCACGAGTGCACGCGCGAGCGCGCAGCGCTGCTGCTGTCCGCCCGACAGTTCGCCTGGCCGCCGCTCCAGCAAATGGTCGATATGCAGTCGGGCCGCGACTTCGTGCACGCGCCGGCGGATTTCGGCAGGGTCGGTTTTTTGCAGACGCAAAGGCGAGGCGATGTTCTCGAACACCGTCATCGCGGGGTAGTTGATGAACTGCTGATAGACCATCGCGAGATTGCGCTGGCGCACGCTGACGCCTGTCACGTTCTGGCCGTCGACGAGCACCCGGCCGTCGTTCGGCCTGTCGAGACCCGCCATCACGCGCATCAGCGTGGTTTTGCCGGCCTGCGTGGGTCCGAGAAGCACGTTGATGGCGCCTGGGACAAGGCGCAAATCCACGCCGTACAGATACGGCTGCCCGCCAGAAACGACACTGACCCGCTCCAGTTCAAGGACCAAATCGCTCTCCTCTCGGCATGCACGACGCCAGCCGCAGAGCTGGCGCTTCAGAATGACGTCAATTGGGTTGCGCTTCGATTACATGCAGCAGGCAGAATGTCCCTTTTGTTGGTTTGCGTTTAAATCGGGGTAAACCTTACGACAGGATGAAATCCGGAAACCGGCTGCGGGCTGGGGGCGATCGGCATGAGATACGTTGAAATAGAGCATTGACTCAATTTCTTTAGACGCACGTTGGACGGTCCGATTGCTGCGTAGCAAAAAGGCGGATTCGTATGCTGCCCGTCGGCACGAACGGCGCATTCGCCGAGCCTCAGAAGAGAAACCACGCCTCGGCGTCTCTCGCGAGCGGCGAGGCTGCGGTGCGTTCGGGCAGCGCGCGGAGATGCGCGCGTGCATGCTGAAGTGCATCGGAGAAACCGCGCAGTGTCTGCGTCGTCGGCCGGTCGTCGAGGCGGCGGCGTTGCACGGCCTGCGCGACGTTCCGGTGTATCAGCGCCGTCTGCGCATCGATATAGGCGATGCACGCGCGCGCGAGCGCCGTCGATAACGTGCCGATACCCATGAGCGCCGGCACGCTCGCAATGGTGCGATAACCGTCGGAAGGAAGCATCGCGAGCGCGCGGCGCGGATCGGCGAAGTCGCGTCTCAGGACATCGAACAACGGCGCGGCCCATAGCTCGCGCTCGATGCCTAGCGCGTGCCGTCTGCGTTGCACGGCCGCCTTGGCCTCTTCATCCACGATCTCGCCAGCCCTGAGGAGCAACGCACCCGGATGCTCGCCCGGGCGGATGCATTGCGCGCCGATCCATCCCGCGCCATGCGAGCGCTGCGCAAGCACCGCATGTTGCAGGTGATCGGGCACGAGCGGGTCGAGCGGCACCGCGATGCACTGATCCGGCTTGCCCTTTGCATGAAGGCCGCACAACCCGTCATGCGCAAGCGCGGAACAGCGGCCGAGCGACGGGTAATCGAGCGCAAGCGTCGCGATGGTGATGGCACTGGCCTCATCGACGGGAAACGCGTGCAGTGGCGTGTCTGCGCCTCGCGGCATGCGTCCGAGCGCGATGCAGCCGACGAATACGTCGCGGTGTTCGAACAGTTCGCGTAGCGACATCGCCGGCGGACTGTTGCAGCATTTGCCGCACGCGGTGCAGTCGAACGAGTAGCTATTCACCAAGGCCGGCGCACGGAATCCTGATACTGCGTGAGGATGAAATGCGCGACGTCGTCGGAATGAAAGACACGAACGAGTCGCCCGACCCAGGCGGCCTTCGCGTCGCGCGTACGCACGGCGAGAACATGCTGATAAGGCGAGCGCGCATCTTCGATGCCGATGCTGTCGCGGCCCGGCTTCAGCTTGTTGCGCGCGGCGTCGTCGGCGTTCATCGCGACGAAGCTCGCCGTGTCGAGCGCTTCGTAGAGCTTCGCACGTTCCACCCGGCGGATCTTCAGACCGAAGCGATTGCCGGCGATATCCCCGAGCGTCGGATGAAGGCCCGCGCCGTCCTTCAGCGTGATGAGCGCATAGTTCTGCAGGAGGATCAATGCGCGCGCGGTGCCGGCGGCATCGGCCGGAACGGCGACGGTCGCGCCGCGCGGCAAGTAGGCGATCGATGCGAGCTTGCGCGAGTAGAGCGCCAACGGCAAGGTCACGGTCGCGGCGACGCTTTCGATCGCGTAGCCGTTGCGCGCGCTGCGGGCGGCGAGGCTGGCTTCGTCCTCGAAACTGGCGGCATCGATCGTACCGTTTGCGAGCGCGGCGTCGATGCGCGCGGCATCGTCGAAAGTCACGACGGCGAGCGGCAAGCCCTGCTTCGCGGCGACTTCACGCACATGCGCGACGATCGTCGCTTCCTCGCCCGGCATCACGCCGATGCGAACCGTCTGCTCCGCGGCATGCGCCGTCGTCACGAAGGAGGCTGCCAGAACCGCCCCCGCGAAAACGAATCGCGCGCGCATCAGCCGTCCCTCAGCACGGTGCGAAAGCCGATATGCGACGCGGGCAAATCCGCTTCCTGCTGCTCGCGCGACGACGCCCGGTAGCGTACGCAATAATCCTGCGCGCACAGGAACGAGCCGCCCTTGATGACCATGGCCGTGTCGTGCTTGCGCGCTGGGATCACCGCCGCCGTGTCGCCGTTCGAATGCGGCTGACGCGGACCGGTGTAAGGATCCTTCGTCCATTCCCATGCGTTGCCGATCATGTCGTACAGCCTGAAATCGTTCGCCGCATAGCAACCGACCGGCGCCAAACCCGCATGGCCGTCTTCGGCGGAGTCGAGCACGGGAAACACGCCTTGCCAGTAATTCGCCGATGGCTTGCCGCGCGCATCGCGCGGAGCGGCGTCGAGCTGCGCGCCTTCCCGCCCGGCCTTGCCCGCGTATTCCCACTCGGCCTCGGTCGGCAGATCGCGGCCGAGCCAGTGCGCGTAGGCGAGGGCGTCGGCGAGCGTCACCATCGTCACCGGACGATTTTCGCGCCCTTTCCATGTGCTCGACGATCCCGTGGGATGCTTCCACGACGCACCTTTCACCCACGACCACCACGCGAGATCGCGTGCGTTCATTTCTTCGCGCGTCGGGACATGGAACACGACAGCGCCGCCCTGACGCTCGGCTTCGGTCACATAGCCCGTCGCGTCGACGAAAGCGGCGAACTGCGCGTTGGTTACATCGGTCTGGTCGATCCAGAAGGCTCCGACCTTCGTCTTGCCATCGCCCATCGGGCGCTCGTCCTCATAACCCAGTGTGCTGCCGAAGACGAATTCGCCGCCGCGCAGGTGCACCATGCCCGCGCGCGGATCGTCGCGCCACTTGGCGGGAATGCCCGAATAGCGTTCGCATTGCTGCTCGGAGCCGAGCGGCGCCAGCGTGCGCGCGAGATTGCGCGGATCGAAGCCGTGCTCCGCGTTCACGGCGAGCGCCCCGCCGAAGCCCGCGCCGAACAACGCGAGCGTCACGGCGCCGGCGCCTGCAACGGATGTCCATCGACGACTCATCGCGCGCTCAATAGTAGCCGCGCGGCCGCAGCGGTTCGACGCCGCCCACCGTGCTCATGTAGCTGTTCCACTGCTGCACGAGACTGTCGATGACCGACGGATTCTGCGCCGATACGTCGTTGTTCTCGCCGCGATCGGCCTGCAGGTCGAAGAGCTGCCAGTGACCGTCGGCGGGACCGGTCGGCGGCTCGGTCCAAAGCGCCTTCCAGCGGCCATCGGAGCTGCGCAGATAGCCGCGTCCATAGGCTTCGTCACCGAACGCGGCGGTGTGCACTTCCGCGGTGCCGTCGCCCTTGAGAATCGGGAGCAGCGACTGTCCGGTGACCGGATAGACGTAGCGGTTGTTATAGACCACCTTGCCCTTGTTCGAATCGACGCCCGTGAGCGTATTGATCGAAGCCGGCGCGGGCTGCGTCGGCGGCGTGATCTGTGCGACGGCGAGGAAGGTCGCGGTGTTGTCGGTGACGTGCGTGAAGGCGCGCAAGGTGGGCAACTGCGCCGTCTGTCCGGGCAAATGTGCGATGAGCGGTGTCGATACGCCGCCTTCGCCCGCGTAGCCCTTGGTGAGGCGGAACGGCGTCGCGCTGACTTCGGCCCAGCGCAGGCCGTATTGCAGACGCCGCGCGTTCTGCTGACCGTTGTCGGTGCCGAGCGTCGAATAGACCGCATCGGATGCGTTCGCGGTATCGGTCGCGGTCGGATCCGCGCCCGAGTCGATCGGCCAGCCTTCCGCGCCGTTATCGGACTGAAACAGGATGAACGTGTTGTCGTATTCGCCGATGTCTTTCAGATGCTGGATCAGCAGGCCGATGTTGTGATCGAGATTCTCGACCATGCCGGCATAGATTTCCATGTAGCGCGCTTGCGCCTTCTTCTCGGCGGCGGACAGGCTGTTCCACGACTTGTTGACCGTGCCGGGACCATAGTCGCTGTAGCCTTGCGCGGCGTTGTGCACGGCGCTGATGTATTTCGCGTTCGCGGTGCCATTGTTCGCCGTGGCGGGCGACGAGGTCAGCGTTTCCGGCGCGCCCTGATACGGATTGAAATCGGCGGGAATGATGCCGAGCGCCTTCTGCCGGGCAATCCGCGCATTGCGGATGACGTCGTAACCTGCGTCGTACTTGCCCGCATAGTTGTGCAAGTAAGGCTCGGGCACCTGCAAAGGCCAGTGCGGCGACGTGTAGGCTGCGTAGGCGAAGAAGGGCTTGCCGTCGCCCTTGTTCGAATCGATGTAGGAGATCAAGCGCTGCGTATAGAAGTCGGTCGAATAGAAGACGCTCGGACTGCCGCCTGCGCCGCCTGGCTGGCCGGGCTGTCCCGGCTGAACGTATTGACCGTCTTCCGTGTAGTTTTTCGAGCCTGCGGGTTCGTGCGCGAAGTGATTCGTCGCGGCGCCGCCGAGCAGCGCATAGCTATGCTCGAAGCCCCACTGATCCGGCGTTTGCCCGCCGCCTGTGGTGCTGCCTACGATTCCCGAGCCGATGTGCCACTTGCCCGCCATGTACGTGTGATAACCGCCATCCTTCAGCAACTGCGCGACCGAGAGCGCCCGGTCGTTCAGATAGCCTTCGTATCCCGGCAGGCCCTTGCGTTCGTCGGTTGGCGTGCCCATCGTGCCTTCGCCGACGAGATGGTGGTCGGTGCCTGAGATCAGCATGGCGCGCGTGATCGCGCAGACCGTGCCGGTGTGATGGTTCGTGAGGATGCGGCCCGATGCGACGAGCGCATCGAGATTCGGCGTGTTGATTTCGCCGCCGAACGCGTGGATATCCGAGTAGCCGAGATCGTCGGCCATGATGTACAGGATGTTCGGCCGTTTGGCGGCGGCGACCGGCGCGGTCGTCGGCGAGCTGTCGCTGGAAGAGCCGCACGATGCCAGCGCGAAGAGGCTGGCGACGGCGAGCGCAACGGCGGCGCGGCGGGTAGCGATCGAGCGGTGCAAGGTCATTGTCGTTATGGCGGTCCGTTGAAAGCGAGCGGCGATCTTAGCAACCGGCTCAAGGCCGCCAAAGATCGATTTCTGCTTTGCTTGTCGCCTTCAGAGATTTGAAAGAACCGCGATTGCGCGTCGCGCGAATGCGCTCGGCGACGCTCGAAGCACGAGGCTTCGAGCGTGCCTTCCGGATGCGCCCGATTCGTGGGCGCGTAGGGAAACGGTGTGAGCGCAGCGTATCGAGGGTGTCGTTCCGCGCTTTCGCCGCGGGATTTTCACCGGTTCGATGCGGTTCTTCGCAGCTCAGAAGCGCACGCGCACGCCGCCGAACGCCGCCACTTGCCGGTTCGTCGACGACGGCGTGCCCGCGTCGGCGATAGCCGCGATCTTCTGATAGCCGTTGCCGACGCGCGTCGAGGCATCGCCCGCCGCGAGCTGATAGACGCCGGAGAGATAGAGGTCCGTGCGCTTCGACAATACATAGTCGACGCCGAGCGTGAACTGATGCCAGCGCGGCTTGAGTGTCGCGCCGCCGGTGCCGGGCAGACTGTTGGCGCGGCCATCGGTGAAGGTGTACACGCCGATCAGCGTCGTCGCCGGCGTAATGTTGTAGCGGCCGTTCACATCGTAGTTGTTGAACTTGCGCGACGAGCCATCGTTGTAGTCGAGCTGCGTGTGGCTCCATGCGAAGCCGACTGTCGCGACCGATCCGATCGCATAGTTGCCGCCCGCGACCGCCACTTGCTGCCGCGCGACGCCGCCGTTCAGGCCATAGAAGAAGGCGCCGCTGTAGTCGTCGCCGGACGTGGTCGATGCACCGCCGACCGCGCCGCTCGTGTTCGACGCGACATTCGGATGATCGAGCAGCAAATAGCCCGCGCCGAGTTGCAACGGCCCGCTGGCGTAGCTCGCCGATACGCCCCAAGCGCGGTTGTTGCCGAAGCCCGCGCCCGCGCCGTTGCTCGCCTGATTGCTGAACCCGTAGAGCGCATCGACAGTCACGCCCGCGAAGGTATCGCTCTTGAACTTCACGGCATTGTTGATGCGGAAGGTCTGATTCAGATTGTCGTTATCGCCGACGTGCGTGGCGGGCGACCAGAATCCCGGCCCCGCGAAGAGCGCAACGAGATCCGTGTTCGGATCGTACTGACGCCCGAGCGTCAGCGTGCCGATGCCCGTCTTCGCCACGCCCACATAAGCTTGCCGCCCGAATTCGCGTCCGCCTTGAGCGAGTGTGCCGTCGTTGACGCGATAGCCGCTCTCGAGCGCGAACAGCGCCTTGTAGCCGCCGCCCAGATCTTCGACGCCTTTGAGGCCCCAGCGGCTGCCGTTGAGCTTGCCGCTCGTCGCCTGCACATTGGATGCGCCACGCTGATTGTTCGTATAGGCGAGGCCGGCGTCGATGATCCCGTACAAGGTGACGGAACTCTGTGCCTGAACGATGCCCGGAAGGGCGGCCAGTAAGCCAGCGGCGCCGGCGAGTGCGACTCGTTTCATTCGCTTCCTTAGGTATTAACCATGAGTTCGAGGAAGCCGGATACTACGGTCGTGCTTACCGAAGTCCAACAAAGGATTTTTCGTTTGTAATGGTCGGAGCGTCTGATTTGGATTCCGGATTACATCGGAGAAGCGATGCAGAAATCGCGAGCAGGCGCGCAACGAACGCTTCGCGCCGCGCGAGGCCGGTCATATCGATATGAGGCTTCGTTGGTTAGCGCGCCGGCCGTTGCTGCATAACATGAGCGGCTGCGCGTGATGTCACGCATTCATACCGACAGGAGCACCATGAGCGCTGACGAAAGACTCGACCGTCTGATCGACCCCGAACGCACTTCGAGCAACCCGAAGGCGAACTATCGCAATGCCACCCGCTGGGGCGATCTCGTGTTCGTGTCGGGCAAGTCGGCGGGCGCCGCCATCGACGGTAAGCCGTCCAAAGGCAGGCTGGGTGACACGCTCACGCTCGAAGACGGCGTTTCGTTCGCACGCGAGGCGGCACTGGAACTGCTGCTCGTGCTGCGCGATGAACTCGGCTCGCTCGAACGCGTGAAGCAGGTGCTCGACGTGCAGGGCTTCGTGAACGCCGACGCCGCCTTCGAAGACCACGCGAAGGTGCTCGACGGCGCATCGGATCTGCTGGTCGAGGTTCTGGGCGATGCCGGCGTGCACGCGCGCTCGGTGTTCGGCGCCGTGTCGTTGCGCGGCGGGCAGCCGGTGATCCTGCGCGCCGTCGTCGGCGTGAGCGACTCATGATGTCATCGCATTCGCAGGAGCGCGTTAGACGATGGCGCTTAAGCAACCCTTGTCATTTGCATAGTCGCAATCGCGATTGGGCATCCCGAAACCGCGACCTATAATCGGGCGCCCGACTGCCTGTCTTCTCTGCCCGACTCATCGAGCATGCCGAAAATCCCGCGTTTCTCATCGTTTTCCGCCACACGGCCCGGCGATCCCGCGAAGCCGGAGCAACACGCTCCCGCGTCGCCGCGACGCCGGATGCTGGGCGGCCTCGCGCTGTCGGCAGTCGTGGCGCCTCACGCGAATGCGGCGTCCGGACGCTTGCAGCCGCTCAGCGTCGAGCCGTGGACGCGCATGCCTGGCGCGCCGATTCTCGATCATCCCTATGGCCTGCCATCCCCGCGCGAATCGGAGGTCGTGCGTCGCGCGGCGCGTGCGTGGCCGGTGCCGGGAGCGGCTTCGTCGCTGACGCCGCTCGCCGATCTGCACGGCGCGATCACACCGAACGGGCTTGTCTACGAACGCCATCACGCCGGTGTGCCGGATATCGACCCGGACCAGCACCGGCTCGTGATTCATGGCCTCGTGCGCGAGCCGAAGCTCTTCACGATGGACGATTTGCTGCGGCTGCCTTCCGAGTCGCGCGTGCACTTTCTCGAATGTTCGGGCAACACCGCGAGCGAATGGAAAGGGCCGAGCGGGCTGCCCGTTCAGCTCACGCACGGGCTTCTGTCGTGCTGCGAGTGGACCGGCGTGCGGCTTTCGACGTTGATCGAGGCGGCCGGCGGGCTCGCTGCGAACGACGGCCACGCGCCGCGCTGGATTCTCGCGGAGGGCGCCGATGCAGCCGCGATGACGCGCAGCCTGCCGCTCGATCGCGTGCTGGATCGCGCGTTCGTCGTGTATGCGCAGAACGGCGAGCGGCTGCGGCCGGAGAACGGCTATCCGCTGCGGCTTCTGGTCCCCGGCTTCGAAGGCAACACCAACGTGAAGTGGCTGCGCAGGCTGAAGCTCGTCGACGCGCCGCTCGAAACGCGAGAGGAAACGTCGAAATACACGAACTTGCTGGCCGATGGTCGCGCGCGCCAGTTCGTGTTCGAGATGGATGCGAAATCGGTCATCACGCGGCCATCGCCCGGGCACAAGTTGACGACTCACGGTTACTACCCGATCGTGGGGCTCGCCTGGTCGGGACGCGGTGCGATCCGTCAGGTCGAAGTATCCGTCGATGGTGGCCGTTCATGGCAAGCGGCGCGGCTCGATGGCACGCCCGGCGATCGCGCGCTCACGCGCTTTCATGCGGGATGGGTGTGGAACGGTGAACCGGCCACGATCCTCTCGCGGGCAACGGATTCGACCGGATACATCCAGCCGACGCGCGAGGCGCTCGTCGCCGCGCGCGGGCTGAACTCGAACTACCACTACAACGGCATTCAGCAATGGCGCGTCGACGCCGATGGCAGCGTGAAAAATGCATAGGGAATCAACTCGACAACTTCGCGCCGTGCGCCCGCTGATCGTGGGTCTGACGGCGCTGTGTCTTACCGCCTGCTCGGGGCCGTGGCGGGACGGGCGCGCGTCGCAGGCCGGGTTGGACGATGCAACGCATCGCGCGGCTGTCGGCACGATCGGCACGATCGGCACGATCGGCACGCCCGTGAGCGCGGCGGACATCGCCGCGTGGAACATCGATGTCGCGCCTGACGGTCGCGGCCTGCCCGCGGGCAGCGGCGACGTGGTGACCGGTGCGCGGATCTTCGCGGCCAAGTGCGCCTCGTGTCACGGCGCGAAAGGCGAGGGCGTGCTGGGCGACCGGCTGATCGGCGGGCGTGGCACGCTCGCGAGCGAGAAGCCGGTGCGCACGGTCGGAAGCTACTGGCCATACGCGACGACACTGTTCGATTACATTCGCCGCGCGATGCCCTATAACGCGCCGCAATCGCTGAGCGCGGACGAGGTGTATGCCGTGAGCGCGTGGATCCTGAATCAGAACGGCATCGTTCCCGACGACGCCCGCCTCGATGCGCATTCGCTTGCCGCCATCCGCATGCCGAATCGCGATGGATTCGTTCCGGACCCGCGACCGGGACGCCTTTGACATGCATAGCATGACGTAATGACGAATCGATGCGGCCGGTGATTTGCAAACGTAAAAGGATTGGTTGGCCATGCGTTCGTCGGCCCCTAGCATGAAGCGGTTCGGGCAATGTTGCCTGAATTTGCCGCGAGGACTCGCTCCATGCAATACAAAGGTTATGAGGTTGCACCCTCCGCTCAGGCCATGCCGAGCGGCTTGTATGCGGCCAACCTGACGATCGAACATCGCCGGTACGCGCACGGTGCAAGCTTCACTTTCGATGCGCTCGATTACTTCTTCGAGCGCGATCATGCGATCGCCTATGCGGCACGCTGGGCGCGGCTGTGGATCGATCAGCGCAGCGCGCGCAAGAAGCGCGGATAACGTCGAGGAAGCATCGGATAGCCGCATGAGCTGTCGGTCCGGAAGGCGCCCGCGATCCGTCTTTCGTCATGCGCGCCGCAGATTTGGTTAGCAGATCCAATTCGTTCCAATCTCCGCGCGGGATGGTTACGCTGTGGCGGCTCTCAACCACGCATGACGCCGACCATGACCCAACGCGATCTACTCATTCTGCTGGAACCGGGCTTCACCGATCCGAAGCGCCCGGGCGAAGTGTTCATCTGCCCGGACGGTGCGCCGATCGAAGGTCTGCTCGCAAGCGATCCGGCGCGCAACGCGCGCCTCGATATCCGCCGCGTGCCCTTCGAGCGTCCCCGCAAGGCCGCGGTCGAAGCACTGAGCGAGGCGCATCAAAGTCTGCCGGTGCTGGTGCTGGGCGATGCGTACCCCGCGCCGTCCGACGCGCAAACCGTCGGCGAGAAACGCTTCGTCACCGATACGCGCCGCATTCTCGCGTTGCTCGCAGAGCGCCACGGTTTTCCCAAAGTGCATGACTGATCCGGCAAACGAGACTATTCGCTCATGCCCCGACCTATACATCTGAATCTCTTCGTTCACGGACGCGGCCATCATGAAGCAGGCTGGCGTCATTCCGGCGCGACGCGCCAGGCGCTGACCGATATCGACTATTTTCGCGATCTCGCCGTCAGGGCCGAGCAAAGCCTGTTCGATTCCGTGTTTTTCGCCGATGCCCTCGCGCTCGGCGATGGCGCGCAATTCGTCGCGTCCGGCGCGCTCGAACCGATCACCACGCTCGCGGCGCTTTCGCAGGCGACTTCGCGCATCGGGCTGATCGCGACGGCATCGACCACGTACACCGAGCCGTTCAATCTCGCGCGTCAGTTCGCTTCGCTGGATCACATTTCGCGCGGGCGCATCGGCTGGAACATCGTGACCTCGTGGGTCGGCGGCGCGGGGCCGAACTTCGGCTACGAGCAGCAGATCGAGCATGCGGAGCGCTACGCACGCGCGCACGAGTTTCTCGAAGTCGTCACGCAACTGTGGGATAGCTGGGCCGATGACGCCATCATCGATGACGCGTCGAGCGGACGCTTTCTCGATCCGGCGCGCGTGCGCAAGATCGGCTATCGCGGGAAGTTTCATCGCGTGGCGGGGCCGCTGAATCTGCCGCGCCCGCCACAGGGGCATCCGGTGCTGGTGCAGGCGGGCTCGTCGGCGACGGGCAAGGCGTTCGCCGCGCGCCATGCGGAAGCCGTCTTCACCGCGCATCTGACGAAGCAATCCGCGATCGACTTTTATGCCGAGCTCAAGGCGGGCGCGAGGGCCGCGGGCCGCTCGGAGCAGGACATCGTGATCCTGCCGGGCATCAGCGCGGCGATCGGTTCGACCGAAGCCGAAGCCAGCGCTCTGCTCGACGAACTCGACTCGATCACCGATGTCAGCGTGGGACTCGGCCGCCTGTCGAACCGCTTCGGCGGCTACGATTTCTCGACGCTGCCGCTCGATCAGCCGCTGTCCGTCGATGACTTTCCGGACCCGTCGACGGTGCAGGCCGCGCAAAGCCGCGCGGCAGTCATCACGCAACTGGTGGCGCGCGAGCGTCCGACCTTGCGCAGCCTGTTGAGGAAGCTCGCGGCGGCGCGCGGGCATTTCACGCTGTCCGGCACGCCCGAACAGATTGCAGATGTCATTGCCGACTGGACCGAAAGCCGTGCCGCCGATGGCTTCAACGTGATGCCGCCCGTACTGCCCGCGCAGCTCGAGCACTTCACCGAGCATGTCGTGCCGATTCTGCAAAGGCGCGGCCTGTTCCGGCGCGAGTACGAAGCCGCCACGCTGCGCGGTCACTACGGTCTCGCACGTCCCGCCAATCCTTATTTCAAGTCTTGATGCCGATCCGCTTCCTGAAATCCATCATCGCCGCCGGTTGCTTCGCCGCCGCGTTTGCTGCGCACGCTGACGAGGGCTATCCCGCGCAGATCAACATCGGAATCCAGAAGGGCGACGGTCTCGTCGCGCTGCGGGCATCGGGCAAGCTGGAGCAGGCCTTCGCTTCGCATCACGTCAAGGTTTCGTGGCACGAGTTCGTGTATGGCGCGCCGCTCGTCGAAGCCATCAATGCGGGCGACGTCGATGTAGGCACGGTCGGCTCGACGCCGCCGATCATGGCGCAGGCGGGCGCGGCGCCATCGGTCGTGTATGTGGCGTATGCGCCGAGACTCGTCAAAAGCTATGCGATCGTCGTGCCGAAGGATTCGCCCGTGAAGGACCTGCGCGATCTGAAGGGCAGAAAGATCGCCTTCGCCAAGGGCTCGCAAGGGCACCTGTTCGTGCTGAAGGCGATGCAGGATGCCCACATGGACCCGAACGCCGCGCAGTTCACGTACCTGTCCTATGGCGATGCGCGCTCGGCGTTCGAGCGCGGCTTCATCGATGCGTGGGCCGTGCCCGATCCGCGTTACGCGGACACCGAACTGACCACCGGCGCGCGGACCATTCTCACCATCGGGGATCTGTCGGTGCCGCAATACGGCTTCTATATCGCGACGCGCGACTTCGCGCAAAAGTATCCCGCCGCGCTGCGTCTGCTGTTCGATCAGCTTGCACGTCAGACGAACGACAGCCTCGCGCATCCGCAGGATACGGCGCGCTTTTTGTCCGCCAATACGGGCGTGCCGCTCGCCGTATGGAACCGGGCGATCTCGCGCCTGGAGTGGGGCGCGAGCTATCCGATTCCCGACGACGTCCTTGGCGCGCAGCAGGACTCGGCGAATCTGGCTTTCGATACGAAGGTGATTCCGCGCCGCATCGATGTGCGCCAGGCGGTGTTGCAGATCAGGTAAGGATCGACGCGCGCGCTACGCAAGCCTTATCCGTTTAGCGCCGCTTTTCATATGCTTCGTCGAATTCGTTCGTGGCGTCGTTCGCGTCGCCCGTACAAGATGGAGAGTTATCCCTTTCTGTGGAGCTTTCCATGAGCGGCGATGCCCCGCGCCAACTGCATCTGAACATCAACGCGCTTCATTCCGGATTCGTGCCGTCGGCATGGCGTCTGCCGGATTCGGATCCGAACGTATTCCTCGACGTGAGCCACTATGTGCGCCTGGCGCAGCTGGCGGAACGCGCGTGTCTCGATGCAATCTTTCTCGCCGATAGCGCCGCGATCTCCGATCAGCTCGACATGCGCCCTATCACGGCGCTCGAACCGACGATGCTCCTCACGAGCATTGCAGCCGCGACCACGCATCTTGGGCTGATCGCGACGGCATCGACGAGTTACAACGAGCCGTATAACATCGCACGCCGATTCGCGACGCTCGATCTGATCAGCGGCGGGCGCGCGGGCTGGAACATCGTGACGACCGCGGACCTGCCGTCTGCGCGCAACTTCGGTCACGACACGGTCCCCGACCATGCAACGCGCTATGCACGCGCGGACGAGTTCGCGGCGCTCGTCAAGACGCTGTGGAATAGCTGGGATGACGACGCATTCATCGCGGACAAATCGAGCGGGCGCTTCGTCGATCTCGACAAGGTGCATCCGGCCGATCATCGTGGGCGATTCTTCAGCGTGCGCGGCGCGCTGAATCTGCCGCGCTCGGCACAGGGTCATCCGGTTCTGGTGCAGGCGGGCGCATCGGGCGACGGACGCGAGCTTGCCGCGCGTCACGCGGAAGCGGTGTTTTCGGCCTCGCAATCGTTCGATGAATCGCGTGCATATCGCGAAGATCTCAACGCGCGCGCGGCGCGTTACGGACGCGGCGCGAACGCGGTGAAAGTGCTCGCGGGACTGACGACGATCATCGGTTCGACGGAAAGCGAGGCGCTGCGACGCCGTGACGAACTCGTCGATCTGATTCCGGTGCAGTACAGCCTGAACCGCATCGCTGGCACGCTCGGCGTGCCCGTCGATTCGCTTTCGCTCGACAGGCGTTTGCCCGACGACTTGCCGCTGCCCAATGGCGGCAACGGCAATCACACGTTCTTCAACGCGACGCTCGCGCAGGCGCGCACGCATGGCTACACGGTGCGCGAGCTCATCCGTGCGCTGGCGGGCGGCGGCGGACATCGCGTGATCGTCGGCACGCCCGAGCAAGTCGCGGATGACATCGAGCACTGGTTCAGGAACGGCGCCGCCGACGGCTTCAATCTGATGCCCGACGTGCTGCCCGATGGTCTCGAAGCCTTCACGGAAGGCGTCGTGCCGATACTTCAGCGGCGCGGCATTTTCCGTCGCGCCTATGAGGGCAAGACCTTGCGCAGCCATCTGGGGTTGTCGGTGCCCGAGGGCGCGGTGCTCGACATGCATTAGGCGGGTGGTGGGGGAGCGGTGCGCGTGGCGTAGCGATCGCCTCTAGCGCGTGCAACAGTTGTTCGGGCATCCGGGACCGAACGTGATTTCCACCCGCTGCCCACCCGGCTCGGAAAACCTTCGTGGCTCACGCACGGTATAAACGCGCCCAGTTACCCACAAATGCGAACTTTGTAAGCCGAACTGCTGCATGGCGCTCCACACCTTTTGGGCACGCTGTTCTGCCAGCTTCCTCGGCATAACCTCGATTGATTCCGCGAGGCCGACCACTTGAATAACGTCCGCGTATTCAAACTTTCGCATTTCTGCGGACCATGCCGAGAGCCGTGCCAATTCCTTGACACTGAGCGACGCAGAATTTCGCGCGAAGAGAACATCGATATTTTCTCCACGTTGATTCTGTGGGCCATCACAGGCCAGTGCTGAACCGAACCACGCGAGCAAGAGCGCCGGAATCAGGAGCTTAATTTTCAGAAAAGACACAGTACCCCGCCACGCTGTCAGCATTCACTATTGCAAGATCCGGATGCGCCTGCCCCCATTCCTTTAGCCTGAAAGTTATCGTGTACTGAGGGTCGCCGTTGCCATCGTGTCGAGAAAATGAGTCGCCTCATGAATGATAGTTGATGCCTGCGAGTCACCTGTGCCGCTCCACGGCCGCATCGTGCAAAAGCTCAGATCGATTGCCATTGTGTGCGTGGCGGTATCCGGGGCGCATACGTGCGCCGCAACGCCATCCGTGCGTGAGTTCGGAAGGCAGCCTGTTGCATGGTCTGCTTCGCTCCCACTTCGCACTACGTTTTCGGGCCCGAAGCCGCGCACTACCTCAAGGACTTTCGTGAGTCCATCTCGAAGCCGCCTATGAGTGGCCTCGTCGTTGCGGCCGAACCATCGCCATACACGAGCCTTTTCGCTGGCGCTCCAGACATCTAACGCAGCCAGGCGCATTTCAATCTTCTGAACTGCTTCGTCCTGCGCCGCAGCGAACATCTTTCTGAATTCCGCATTCGTCATATTCGGGCAAATGCGCTCCGTGTTGACATACACATCCACGGACGAACCCTCGACCGTGTTAGTCATCGACGAATGAACTTCGAACAACTCCTTTGCCATTACTTCACATCCTCCACCGCGACCGTCACACGCTCGGCCGCATTGGTCCTGATGCGTTGCGTCCTGCCGGCTGCGTCGGTCACGCCCTCGATGAGCGTTCCGCTTTCGCCAATCAGGCGATACGCCACGTTAGAGAGTGGCTTGCCGTTCATCTTGCTGCGAAGAACGTACGCTTCATCGAACACGGACGCCAAAGGCGCGGCAGCGATGTTGTCACTTCCAGTCGCGCAATGACGGATGGCCCCGAGACTCTCGACAAGATCTTCGTACCAAGCTTCCCCCGCGAGTCTTGCGAAGATGCGCGGATGGTCCGGACAGTCGCATATGACGACATCATTTTCTAGCGCTATCTCGCTTGCACCTAACGTCATGCGGCGCCGACCGCCTTCCTTCGCGATATAGCCGGTTGTCTTGCAGACGGGACAATATGCGGCACCGTTGATAAGCCCGGCTTGATGGCCGCTCAACGTGAAAAAGGGCCCTTTGTAATCGCAAATCTCACCGTTGTTACTTAGCTTATCGCCGACCACAGCAAACCGGCGCATCATGATTGGGCCCTGCTACCTGTTTCGTTATTCATGCTTTTTGGCATATGTTTTCAGGCTTTTGGAAAGACGCCACTCGGTTGAAGTAGTGACGTCAGCATACGAACTCGTTGGAAAAGTTCAACGGGATGCTGGTAAAAAAATCTTCGAATCTACAAACTTCAACGTATTCCTCCGTTAAGCACGCGCGTCGAGCCTTGGTAGTACGACCGGATAATGTACGAACGTCGCAACGAAGTGGCGCGGCTGTTCCGTCGGTTGAAGGGCTTTCGTCGGATTTTCTCGTGCTTCGACAAAGTCATTCTGATGTTCATCGGCTTTATCAACTTCGCCCTCGTCGTGGAAACACTTCGATAGTGTGAACACGCCTCTCGGCATTGCACCCGACGTCACATGCTTTTCGCGCCGCCATGCTTTCCATATGCATAACCGTTCGTTCACGCGCGCGCGCAGCCGTTTTATCGTGATCGCCGCGGCGCGTCATATTCGGCCGTCGAACAACGAACAGAGAGGAATGGCATCACATGGCAGGCTTCAACCGACGCGATTTTCTGGTCTCATCAGGCGCGGCGCTCGCGTCCGCCGGCCTGTCTTCGCTCGCCTTCGCGCAGGAAGCGGCACCCAGGCGTGGCGGCACGCTCAACATGTTGATCAATCCCGAGCCGCCCGTGCTCGTATCGATCTTCCAGACGACGGGCCCCGCGCTCGTCGCGAGTTCGAAGGTGCTCGAAGGTCTGCTCGCCTATGACTTCGATCTGAAGCCGAAGGCGCAGCTCGCGACCGCGTGGAACGTGAGCCCGGACGGTCTCAAGTACACGTTCACGCTGCGCCAGAACGTGAAGTGGCACGACGGCGAGCCGTTCACATCGGCGGATGTGGCGTTTTCCATCGACTTGTTGAAGTCGATCCATCCGCGCGGGCGCAGCACCTTCGCCAACGTGACGCGCGTATCGACGCCCGATGCGCGCACCGCGATCATCGAACTGTCGAAGCCCGCGCCGTATCTGCTGAAGGCGCTGTCGGCGGGCGAATCGCCGATCGTGCCGAAGCATCTCTACGCGAACGGCGATCCGCTGACGAACCCGCATAACAACGCGCCCATCGGCACCGGGCCGTTCCGCTTCAAGTCGTGGACGCGGGGCGCGAGCATCGTCTACGAGCGCAACCCGGATTACTGGGACGCGGGCAAGCCGTATATCGATTCGCTCGTGTTCAAAGTGATTCCCGATGCCGCCGCGCGCTCCGCCGCGTTCGAAACCGGCGCGCTCGATCTCGGCGGCGAGAATCCGGTGCCGCTTTCGGATCTGCCGCGTCTCACGCAATTGCCGCAGCTCGCCGTGGAAACGCGCGGTTATCGCTTTCTGGAACCGCTCTCGGAGATCGATTTCAATCTCGCGCATCCGATCCTGAAGGACGTGCGCGTGCGTCAGGCGATCGCCCATGCGATCAATCCGCAGATCGTGCAGAAGACGATCGCCTACGGTTACGCCGACATTTCTCCGACGCCGATCACGCCCGCCTCGCCGTATCACGACGCGAAGCTCGCGCCTTACGCATTCGATATCGCGAACGCGGAAAAGCTGCTCGATGCCGCGGGTTATCCGCGCAAGAACGGCGGCCCGCGCTTCCAGTTGACGCACGATTTCCTGCCTTATGGCGACATGTACCGGCGTCAGGCCGATTACGTGAAGTCGGCGCTCGCGCGTGTGGGCATCGACGTGACCGTGCGTTCGCAGGATCTGCCTTCGTTCCTCAAGCGCGTGTATGCGGACCGTCAGTTCGACTTCACGAGCATCGGCGTGAATACGTTGTTCGATCCGAGCGTGGGTGTGCAGCGTCTCTACTGGTCGAAGAACATCCGGCCCGGCGTGCCGTTCTCGAACGCGCCGCACTACAGCAATGCGGAAGTCGATACGCTGCTCGAATCGGCATCGATCGAAACGGATGAGAAGAAGCGCGTGGCGCTCTATCAGCAGTTTCAGCAAATCGTGTATCGCGACCTGCCGATCCTGAATCTCGTCGCGCCGCGCATGGTCACGCTCGCGAACCGGCGCGTGCGCAATCACACGGTGTCGGCGCAGGGGCTGGAAGGCAATCTCGCCGATGTGTGGCTGAGCGCCTGAGGACGGACGCCGATGAACCGACGCACGCGCTTCGCCGCCATCGCGCGGCGCACCGCATGGCAGGCCCTGCCGACGATGCTCGCCATCGTGGTCCTGAACTTCTTCCTGCTGAAGCTGATGCCCGGCGACGCCGCCGATGTGCTCGCGGGCGAAGCGGGCTCCGCGACCGCCGAAACGCTGCAGGCATTGCGCGCGAAGTTCGGCCTCGATCAGCCGGTGCTGCATCAGCTCGGCGCGTATCTGTCGCATCTCGCGCACGGCAGTCTCGGCTATTCGCCGCGTTACGACGCGCCCGTCATGCAGCTGATTCTGTCGCGGCTGCCGAACACCTTGCTGCTGATGGGCACGGCGCTCGCCCTCGCGATCGCCGCGGGCATCGTGCTCGGCGCGGTCATGGCGCATTGGGCGGGCAAGTGGCCGGATCGCGTGCTGTCCGTGCTCGCGCTCGTGCTGTATTCGACGCCCGGCTTCTGGATCGGCCTGCTCGCCATCGTGCTGTTCTCGGTGCATCTCGGCTGGCTGCCGAGCGGCGGCGATATCACCGTCGGCGCGTCCTTGCACGGCTTCGCGTATGCCGCCGATGTCGCGAAACATGTGCTGCTGCCGGCCGTGACGCTCGCGACTTTCTTCGTCGCCATCTACGCGCGTCTCACGCGCGCCGCGATGCTCGAAGTGAAGCGCCAGGACTTCGTGCGTACTGCGCACGCGAAGGGGCTGCATCCGCTGCGCGTCACCGTGCGTCATGTGCTGCGCAACGCGCTGATGCCGCTCACGACGATGGTCGGCATTCACTTCGGCACGCTGCTCGGCGGCGCGGCCGTCACGGAAACCGTGTTCAGTTGGCCGGGCCTCGGGCGTCTTGCGCTCGATGCTGTCATGGCGCGCGATTTCAGCGTGCTGCTCGGCGTGTTGCTGCTTTCGTCGCTGCTCGTGATCGTCGCCAACGTGACGGTCGATCTGCTGCAGGCGTGGCTCGATCCACGCATCGTCTGACTCATCGAACCTGAAAACGCATGGCTTCCGATTCCACCGAACTCGCTTCATCCGGCCACGGCTCGGCGTGGCGGCGCCAGCTCGCCGGTGCGCTATTCGGCGCGCGGCGCGCTCAACGTGCGCCTTACGCTCGCGCCTCGCGCGGCGTGTGGCGCGCGCTGCTGCGCAATCCGTCCGCGCTCGCGGGCATCGTGCTGCTGACTGCGTTCATCGCGCTTGCGCTGAGTGCGCCGTATCTTTTTCCCGGCGATCCGCTCGATATGGTCGCCGCGCCCTTCGAATGGCCGGGCAGCGACCCGCTGTATCGCCTCGGCACCGATTCGCTCGGCCGCGATGTCGCCGCCGGCATCGCGCACGGCACACGCGTGTCGCTGCTGATCGGCGCATCGGCGGCGGCGATCGGGCTCGTCATCGGCACGCTCGTCGGCGCGATGGGCGGCTTTTTCGGCGGCGTCATCGACGATCTTCTCGTGCGCGTCACCGAGCTGTTTCAAACCGTGCCGTCGTTTCTGCTCGTGATCGTGATCGTCGCGATAGGGCGGCCGAACGTGACGGTGATCGCGCTGGCCATCGGCATCGCTTCGTGGCCGACGGTCGCGCGTATCGTGCGCGCCGAGTTCCGCACGCTGCGTTCGTCGGACTTCGTGCTCGCCGCGCGCAGTCAGGGCTTTTCCGACGCGCGCATCATCTTCGGCGAGATCTTGCCGAACGCGCTGCCGCCGGTGATCGTGACCGCATCGGTGATGGTCGCGAGCGCGATCCTGATCGAGTCTTCGCTGTCGTTTCTGGGCATGGGCGACCCGAACGTCGTCACATGGGGCGGCATGATCGGCGCGGGGCGCGATTCGTTGCGCACCGCGTGGTATTTGACCGCCGTGCCGGGCGCGGCGATCGTGCTCGCGGTGCTCGCGCTCAATCTGCTCGGCGACGGCCTCAACGACGCACTCAACCCGCGCATGCGCGAACGTTCCTGACCCGAGACCTGTCCGTGGCGAATCTTCTTGAAGTGCGCGATCTGCGCGTGAGTTTCGGCGCGCATCGCGCGGTGCGCGGCATCGATCTGGACATAGCCGAAGGCGAGACGCTCGCGCTCGTCGGCGAGTCCGGCTGCGGCAAATCGGCGACCGCGCTGTCGCTCATGCGGCTCGTGCCGGAGCCGGGCCGCGTGACGGGCAGCGTCCGCTTCGACGGACGCGACGTGCTCGCGCTGAGCCCGCGTGAAATGCGCGATGTGCGCGGCCGCGACATCTCGATGATTTTTCAGGAGCCGATGACATCGCTCAATCCGGTGCTCACGGTCGGCGCGCAGATCGTCGAGACCTTGCGACGGCACGAAGCGCTGTCGAAGCCAGCGGCGATGAAGCGCGCCGTCGAACTGCTCGATCTCGTGCGTATTCCGGAGCCGCATCGACGCGTCTTCGACTATCCGCACGAGCTGTCGGGCGGACAGCGCCAGCGCGTGATGATCGCGATGGCCGTCGCATGCCGTCCGCGTCTGCTGATCGCGGATGAACCGACCACCGCGCTCGACGTCACGATTCAGGCGCGCATTCTCGAACTGCTTGCCGAATTGCGGCGCGATCTGTCGATGTCGCTGCTGCTCATCACGCACGATCTCGGCGTCGTCGCCGAACATGCGGATCGCGTCGCCGTGATGCTCGCGGGCGAAAAGGTCGAGGAAGCGCCGGTGCGTCAACTCTTCGAGCGGCCGCGGCATGCGTACACGCGCGGGCTGCTGGGCGCATCGCTGAACGTGGCGACGGAGTTGCATTACCGCGACTGGAAGCTGCCGGAGATTCGTCACGTGCAAGGCGCCGATGACAAGCCCGCGTTCAACGTGACGCCGCTTGCGCCCGTCAGCGCGCCGGAAACGCGATTCGACAACGACGCGCCGCTGCTCTCGGTGCAACATCTGACGGTCGATTATGTGCATCGGCATGGCAGGGGCGCGTTGCGCGCCGTCGACGACGTGTCGTTCGATATCGCGCGCGGCGAAACCGTGGGTCTCGTCGGCGAATCCGGCTGCGGCAAGTCGACCCTTTCGAAAGCGATCCTGCGTCTCGTGCCGGCGTCGGGTGGCGCGATCCGCCTGCGCGGCGTCGATCTGGCGCCCCTGAGCGAACGCGCGTTGCGCCCGCTGCGGGCGCAGGTGCAGATGGTGTTTCAGGACCCGTATGCGTCGCTGAATCCACGCCGCCGCGTCGGCGACATCCTCGATACGGTGATGATCGTGAACGGCATCGCCGATGCGCGCGAACGCCGCCGACGCGCAAGCGCGATGCTCGATCGCGTCGGTTTGCCGAGCGCCGCGCTTGATCGCTATCCGCACGAGTTTTCGGGCGGTCAGCGGCAGCGCATCGGCATTGCGCGGGCGCTCGTGCTCGAGCCCGCGCTGCTGATCTGCGACGAACCCGTCTCCGCGCTCGATGTGTCCATTCAGGCGCAGATACTCAATCTGCTCGTCGAGCTGAAACGCGACCTCGGGCTCGCTTATCTCTTCATCTCGCACGATCTCTCGGTGGTGCGCTATATCGCCGACCGCGTCCATGTGATGCATGGCGGGCGCATCGTCGAAAGCGGCGATCATCGCGAGATATGGCGCGCGCCGAAGCATGCGTACACGCGCACGCTGCTCGAAGCGATTCCCGGCAAACGATTCGACGCGCAGGCCGCGTAGAGCACGCATCAATACCATAGGAACGTCACGTCATATGTCGAATAAAAATCAGAAGCTCGAAGCCGCGCTCGCCGCGCTGCCTGAACTGGCACAGTCCATCGGCGAAGATGCGGCCGCGCGCGAGGTGCGCCGCGAACTGCCGTTCGATGCCTTTGCGCTGTTTCGTCGATCGGGCCTCGGGACGTTGCGCTTTCCGCTCGAATGGGGCGGACTCGGCGGCTCGCTCGAAGACGTCTTCGACGTGATCGCAACGCTTGCCGCGCACGAAAGCAACGTCGCGCACGCGTTGCGCATTCACTTCGACCAGACCGAAGCGCTGCTGCTTGCGCCGCGCACGCCGTTCAATGCATTGCAGATCAAGCGCGTGGCGGAAGGCGCGATCTTCGGCGGCGCATCGACCGAAGCGGGCACGTCGCGCCCCGGCGAAATCACGACGCAACTTCGGCGCGAAGGCGATCACTTTCGTCTGAGCGGCCGCAAGTATTACGCGACGGGCACCGCGTTCTCCGACTACGCGCGCCTGAACGTGCAGGACGAACACGGCGAGGCCGCCATAGCCGTCGTGCCGGTTCAACGCGAGGGGCTGCGCGTGCTCGACGACTGGGACGGCATGGGGCAGCGCATGACCGCGAGCGGCAGTCTCGAGTTCGACGATCTGATCGTGTACGCGGACGAAGTCACGCCGCGCGTGCAGACGACGCTCACGGGCCGTCACGGTGGCGCGCTGCGTCAGTTGCATCTGGTGGCGGTGGCGGCGGGCATCGTACGCAACGTCGTCGCGGATGCGGAGCGCTATGTGCTGAAACACGGACGCCCCGTGCTGCATAGCGCGGCGCCGTCGGCGCGCGAGGATGCGTTCATTCAGCAGGTCGTGGGCGAATTGAGCGCGAACAGTCACGCGATCGATGCGCTCGTGCGCGACAACGCGCGCGTGCTCGAACGATCGTCGCAAGCGATTCGCAACGGCGATGCCGGCGCCGACGCGCTCGTGCTGGAAGGCGCGCTCGCGACGGCGCGCACGCAGATCGTCGTCAGCAAGCTCGCGTTGAGCGCGGCGGAGCGCATGTTCGAAGCGGGCGGCGCATCGGCGACGGCGCGCGCGCATAACTTCGATCGCCACTGGCGCAATCTGCGCACGATCTTCAGCCACAATCCGCTGATGCATAAGGCGCGCGTGATCGGCGATTACGCGCTCAACGGCGTGACGACGCATCTGACCGAAGGGCGCGTGTTCTGACGTCTTGCGCGGATCGCTACACGATGCCGCGGCTTTCAGGCGCGGCGCGCAAGGCATCGACGGCCGTCAGGCAAGACCGGGCGGCGCGGCCCTCAGCACGTCGACATGTTTCGGCACCAGCCCGAGCTCGACGAAGGTGTCGGCGATCTGCTGCTGCTCCGCGATGATCGCCCGCGTGATGGCTTCCGTACCGAAGACCTGCCGGCTCACCGCGAGATCGACGACAGGTTTGGGCAGGCCCCAAAGCCGCGCGAGTTCGCTCGCGAGTTCGTCCGGATGCTGCTTGCCCCATTGATCGACGGCCTTGATCTCCTCGATGACGATCCGGATCACGTCGGCATTCTTCGCCACATAGTCTTGCGACGAAAAATAGTAGGCGCGGTTGCCCACGACGCCGCTCGCGTCCGCCACGACGCGCGCATTCAGCGACTGCTGCGCGGCGGCGAAGTACGGGTCCCAAATGACCCACGCATCGATCGAGCCGCGCTCGAAGGCGGCGCGCGCGTCGGCGGGCGCGAGATAGGCGAGTTCGACGTCGCGATACTGAAGGCCATGTTGGCGCAGCAGCTTCACGAGGAAGTAATGGACATTGCTGCCCTTGTTCAACGCGATACGCTTGCCTTTCAAATCCGCCACCGTTTTGACGGACGATTGCGCCGGCACCAGCACGGCTTCGGAATGCGGCCGCGTCGGCGTGGCGGCGACGTAGGCGAGCGGCGCGCCGGCCGCCTGCGCGAAGATCGGCGGCGCTTCGCCCACGTCGCCGAAATCGATCGAGCCGACATTGAGCGCTTCGAGCTGCACCGGACCCGCGGAGAACTCCGTCCAGCTCACGGATACGTTGAGCGGAGCCAGACGCTTCTCCAGCGTTGCACGTCCCTTGAGCAGGTTCAGATAGCCTTTCTGATTGCCGATGCGCAACACGCGCGGCTGCGCTTGCGCGGCTTGCTGGGCGAACGATGCCGGCGTGACCGCGAGCGCGGCGGCGCCCGTCGCGGCCCGCGCGGTCAGGGAGAGAAAAGCGCGGCGATCGGTGGTTTTTGTTTTCGACATGGCGGAAGCTCTGGTTGGCGAAAGCTTCCGATGCTAAGACGAGCGCCCATTCGGACCAACGTAGCGATGCACATATCGCTATGGCAACGGAAGTCATAAGCATGTGCACGCGACGGCAATGCGGGCGTCGCGCCAAATCTCCACGCCTGCTTTCTTCGTGACAAAAACTTCGTTCCGTCGAAGCGGCGGCACCGATAGAGTGCCAGCCTCGCCATCGTGCCGCCGCCCGGCGACGCACACCGGCGCAACGAACAAGGAACTCGCCAATGAAAATCAGGACCTGGGGCGCGGTGCTCGCTGCACTGCTGGCAGTGGCTTCGAATGCCGCGCATGCGGACAGGCTCGACGACATCAAGAAAGCCGGCGTGCTGCGCGTCGCGGCGTTCGACAGCAATCCGCCGTTCGGCTTCGTCGATCCGAAGGACAATCAGCTCGTCGGTCTCGATGTCGACTATGCGCGCGCGGTGGCGAAGAGCCTGGGCGTCAAGCTGGAAGTGCAGCCGACCAATCCGGCCAACCGCATCGCGTTTCTGAAGTCGGGCAAGGTCGATCTCGTCTTCGCCAACTTCACGATCACCGACGAGCGCAAAAAGGAAGTCGATTTCAGCACGCCGTACTTCGCATCGGGCACGCAGTTCATCGCGAAGAAGGGCGTGCTGAAATCGCCCGATCAGATCAACAGCCTGCGCATCGGCGCGGACAAGGGAACGACGAACGAACAGCAGGTGCGGGCGAAATTCCCGAACGCGACCATCGTCGCCTATGACGACACGCCGTTCGCTTTCGCCGCGCTGCGCACGGGCAACGTGCAGGCGATCACGCAGGACGGACCGAAGCTGGTTGCGTTGCTCGCGCGCGTGCCGGACAAGGCCAGCTACGAAATTCCGGCCTTCACGATCTCCAACGATTACGAAGGCGTCGGCGTGCCGAAGGGCGAGACGCGCCTGCTCGACGCCGTGAACGGCACGCTCACCAAACTCGAAACGGACGGCGAAGCGACGCGCATCTACGACAAGTGGTTCGGCCCGAAGAGCGCCGCGCCGCTGCCGCGCCTCTTCAAGATCGGCGATCCGCAGAAGAACGGTTGATCGCCGTCGATCATGCATAGCTGGCTCGATCCGAAATATCTCGCGTGGCTGGAGCAGGGCTTCGCCGTCACGCTGATGTTGTCCGCCTGCGCGGCGATCTGCGCGACGCTGCTCGGCTTCGCGCTGGCCGTCGCGCGCACGTCGGGCAATGCGGCGCTCGCACGCGTCGCGGCATCGTATGTCTTCGTCTTTCGCAATTCGCCGCTGCTCGTCCAGTTGCTGTTCTGGTATTTCGGGGCGGCCGCGTTGCTGCCGTCCGAATGGATGACGTGGCTCAACACGCCGCATGCCGCGACGTTCGGGCCGTTCGTTTTGCGTTGGCCGAGTTTCGAGCTGTTCGCGGGCTGGATCGGATTGACCTGCTACACGACGGCGTTCATCGGCGAGGAGTTTCGTGCGGGTATGCGTGGCGTGAGTGCGGCGCAAGAGCAGGCGGCGGCCGCGCTCGGCATGAGCCGCTATGCCGCGCTGCGCTACGTGATCCTGCCGCAGGCGCTGCGCATCGCGACGCCGCCGCTCGCCGGGCAATACATGAACGTGGTGAAGAACTCGTCGCTGACGATGGCGGTAGGCGTCGCGGAGCTTTCGTACATGTCGCGTCAGGTCGATACCGAGTCCTTCAGGACATTTCAGGCATTCGGCACGGCCACGGTGTTCTATGTGCTGACCATCGCGGTCATCGAAGCGGCGCTGGTCGTGTGGCAGCGCACCGGCGTGCGCGCGCTGCGGCGAGTCCACGCATGAACGAGGTCGACTGGTTCGCGTCGCTGCGCTATCTCCTGCTGGGCGCGTTTCCTTCCGGACCGCTCGGCGGCGTTGCGCTGACGCTCGCGCTTTCCATTTCCTCCGCGATTCTTGCGGCGATCATCGGGCTCGCGGGCGGCATCGCGCTTTCGATGACACGCGGCGTCGCGCAGATCCTGCTGACCGCGCTGGTTGCGTTCTTTCGCGCGATTCCCGTGCTGATGCTGATTTTCTGGACCTTCTTTCTGATGCCGATTCTGCTGCACGTCAATGTGCCGGGCCTCGCGACCGTCGTATGCGCGCTCGCGCTGATCGGCGGCGCGTATCTGTCGCATTCGGTCCATGCGGGCATCGTGTCGATCGGCAACGGGCAGTGGCAGGCGGCGATGTCGCTCGGCCTCACGCGCTGGCAGGCGCTGCGCGAAGTCGTGTTGCCGCAGGCCGTGCGCGTGATGATGCCGTCGTTCGTCAATCAATGGGTCTCGCTCATCAAGGATACGTCGCTTGCCTATATCGTCGGCGTGCCGGAATTCACGTTCCTCGCCAATCAGCTCAACAACCGGTTGATGGTCTATCCGGCGCAGATCTTCCTGTTCGTCGGCTTCGTCTATCTGATGCTGTGCGGTGCGCTGCAAGCGCTCGCGCACGCACTGCTCTCGCGCCGCTCCGCAGAGCGCAGCCGGGTCCGCACGATGCCTGCAATGCAACGCAGAAAAGCTCGTTTGTGAAACGCGTCGCGCGGGCCTAGATTGATGTCATCGTCATTCGAAGGTAGCGAGTCATGGCGCATATCCTGACGTCTTGCTGGCACATGCTGTCCAACCGTTTCGAACGGTCGCGCGAGCGCCGCTTTCTGCGTGAAGCCAGACGCGCGATGAATGCGTGCGGGTGCGAAGCGCCGCGCACTTCTACGCGCGGCGACGGAGAGGCGAGCCGCGCGGAGCGGCTTGAACACATCGCGTTATTCGCGCAGGCGGGCTACTTCAACATGGGCAATGCGGTCGACATGTTTCAGCCGCCGGTCGAACCGCCGCTGTTTCGCTGCGATGCAGGCGGCGCGTCGACCGCTCGCTCCCATCGATGAGCGCGCGCGACGAATTTACCGCTCGCGCATCGCGCGCCCACGCGAGCTGACCCATTACATGGAAAGGACTGCACTGTGGCTGTATTCGACATCGACGACATCGTCCAATCGCTTCAGACAGTCCGCCAGCAGTGGCGCGAAGCCCAGAAGCGCTCGCTCGAACCGGGCGGGCGCGAGCTTCCCGCACGCGAGGCGCTTGGCGACATCATCGGCGCACTGAAAGGCGCGCTCTTTCCGATGCGGCTCGGACCGCCCGACCTGCGACAGGAAAGCGAAAACTTCTACGTCGGCCACGCGCTCGACTTCGCGCTGCAAGGGCTGCTCGTGCAGGCGAAGCTCGAACTGCAATACAAGGCGCGTCATCTGCCGCGCGACGATCACGCCGTCGAAACGCGCGCGAGCGATGCGATACGCGCGTTCGCGAAAACCCTGCCGCGCATTCGCAGTCTGCTCGACAGCGACATCCTCGCGGCCTATCAGGGCGACCCGGCGGCGGGCAGCGTCGATGAAGTGCTGCTCTGCTATCCCGGCATTCTCGTGATGATTCACCATCGCGTCGCGCACGAGCTCTACCGGCTCGGGTTGCCGCTGCTCGCGCGCATCGTCGCGGAACTCGCGCATGGGGAAACAGGCATCGACATTCATCCGGGCGCGCGCATCGGCTCGGGCTTTTTCATCGATCACGGCACGGGCGTGGTGATCGGCGAGACGGCGGTCATCGGCAATCGCGTGCGCGTCTATCAGGCGGTGACGCTCGGAGCGAAACGCTTCCCGCGCGACGCGGAAGGTCATCTGGAGAAGGGCCTCGCGCGTCATCCGATCGTCGAGGACGATGTCGTCATCTATGCGGGCGCGACGATCCTCGGACGCGTGACGCTCGGACGCGGCGCGGTGATCGGCGGCAACGTATGGCTCACGCACGACGTCGCGCCCGGTGCTTCGGTGACGCAGGCGCTTTCGCAAAGCGGTGAGGAAGGCGCGCGTGCGTCCGCAGTGGAGGTTGCGCGGTAAGCACTATGATTCGCGAAGCGCAAGCCTGAATGCAGAAGTTCAAGCGCGCAACGCATGCAAAAGTCAACCATGCGCCGCGAAGCTCACGCCTGACCGAGCACCCCGAGCCAAGCCTGACCGATGACTTCATGCGCCGCATCCGCGTTCGGCGGATGAAACGCGCCCGCGCGCACATCGCGATACAGCCGTTCCAGCTCGCTATGACGCGACAGTGAAGCCGCGCCTGCGATCTTCAGCGCGAGGTTCACCACGCGCAACGCGCCATCGACGGCATGCTGTTTCGCCGCAAGCAAGTGCGCGATCCACGGTTCGCTTTCGCCGTAACCCGTCCACCAGCGCTCGGCCGCGCGCTCGACGAGCGCCTCGATGCTCGCAAGCTCGATGGCCGCCTGCGCGACCGCCTGCTGCGTCAGCGGCTTGTACGCATAAGTCTTGCCGCCGATGGCCGGCGATGCACGCTGCTTCGCCGATTCCACCGCGATGTCGAACGCGCGCTTCGCGATGCCGTAATAGACCGCGCCGAGACCGGGCAGCACCGCGCCGAGAATGCCATCGACGAAAGGATCGTCGGGAATGCCCGCGGGCAGCACGCGGATCACCTTGTCGCGCGGCGCGATGGCGCCTTCGAGCCAGGTATCGTCGCTGCGTGTCGCGCGCAGGCCGAGCGCATCCCAGGTCTGCACCGTGCGATGTCCCGCCGCGTCACGCCGGATGAATGCATGCACGATCTTCGGCGCCTGTGGATCGGAGTCGTCGATGCCATGCACGCCGAGCCAGTCCCATGCGGGCGCGAGCGAGGTGAAGATCTTGCGGCCGTCGAAGCGATAGCCGCCGTCCGGCAACGGCGTCGCCTTCACCGACGACCACGCGAGACCGAGATCGTTGCCCGGCTCGCCATGGCCTGCCGCGAACACCTTGCCCGCGCCCGCTTCCTCGAGAATCCATTGCGCGGACTTGTCGCCGCGCCGATACAGATGCAGCGCCGCGCCGACCCAGTACAGATGCATGTTCAGCGCAAGCGCCGTCGATGGCGCGCGGGCCGCGAGCCGCACCTGCTCGCGCAGCAGTTGCGGCAGCGTGAGGCCGAGTCCGCCGAATTCGATCGGCACCGTGGCGCGCAGGAAACCGGCTTCGTGAAGATCGCGCAGGTCGTCGGAGAAGAAGCGATTCTCGCGGTCATAACCGGCGGCGCGCTGGCCGATCGCATCGAGCAGCGCGTCGGACAGCAGATGCGAGGCATCGCCCGGCGCGGGCGACGCGATGACGGGTTCGAGTACGGCGCTCATCGAAACTCTCCTGTGTGCGGATGCGGGATCGGCATTACGCGAGCGCCGAGAAATACTTCTCGTCGGGCACGACGCCGGCCGCGATGAAGATGCGGTTCGTATGGTTGAACCACGACGCGGTTTCGATCGCTTCGAGGATATCGGCGTCGTCGAGGCCGAGCGTGCGCAGGCGGTCGAAGTCCTTACGGGTAATCGCGCGCGGCGATGTCGTGATGGTCTCGGCGATTTCGGCGAGCGCCAGTTGCCGCGCGGACAGATCCGCGAGGTGATAGTCGAGCGCAATGCGCCGGGCCTGCACGCGGTCGCCGAGCGCCTCGCCGAGCGCATGCGCGTGATGGATTGCGCACAGCCCGCAGCCGTTCGTGCGCGACACGATCACCGCGATCAGCTCGCGCTCGTCGAGCGGCAGTCGTCCGCCCGTCGCGCTGAAAAGTTTCTCGAAGTACTGCGTGAAGCGGCGCGCGGTATCGGCATTCAGGGACAGCGCCCGAATCCAGTTGTCGCCGCCGTGCTGCTCGACCAGTTGCCGGAGATCGTCGCTCAGCGCATCGTGCGTCGGAACATCGAGCCGTCCGATGACGTGCGTCTCAGTGCTCAGAACTTCTGCCATGTCACATGCCTCGCCTGGAAGGAGTGAAGAGAAGCTGCGGCTCATTATGCGCAGCGATCTTTCGTGCGATCCAATATCGATTTGCGATTTGCAATTCGGCGAGCGCGATGTGTCCAAACACCGATTAGCTTATGAAAAATCAGTCACACCGCGCGTCGGCGAGTGCGTTAATTTGGATGCCCGAACATAGCGCCAGGAGACTCCATACGATGTCCACTCTTGCACCTTCAGATCCGTTCGCCGATCAGCTGAATTCGGATGCCGATGCAATACGCGAACCGGTTTCCCGTTTCGGCTTGCCCGACGAGGCCCGCTTGCCGCCGCACGTCGCGGCGATCCACGCGAAGTTTCGCCGTCAGTATGGCTTCGTGCCCAACTGGCTTGCGGCGCTTTCCGTCAACCCCGATACCGCGTACCGGCTCGTCACGTTCTACGAGCATCTATTCGATCCGCACCGCAGCCATCTCACGGCAGCCGAGCGCGAGTTGATCGCGGTGGTCACGTCGGCCGTGAACGAATGCAGCTATTGCGTTTTCAATCACACGCAGGCGCTGGCGGCCGTCTCGGGCGATACCGTGCGTGCGCAGCGCATCGCGCAGGGCTTTCGCCATGTGCGCCTGTCCGTGAAGGAGGCGGCGCTCGCGGAGATCGCGGAGCGCCTCACGCGCGAGCCGGGCAGCATTCGCGATGAGCATCTGCAATGGCTGCGCTCGATCGGCTTCACGCAGCAGGCGGTGACCGAAGTGCTGGAGATATCGGCGTTCTTCAACTATGCGAACCGGCTGACCATCGCGTTGAATGTGGTGCCGGACGAACAGTTCTTTGCGGGCCGCGATCCGGCGACACAATGAAGCCGGGGCCTGTTTCCTTCCGAAAACAGGCCCCGCGTCCCGATGATCGGCGATGCTTCGCCGTCGCGTTCAATGCTGCGGCGCGTCTTCCCACGCCGGCAACGTCGCCCCGTGATACACGGAAAGAATCGACGACGCGACATTCGCCTGCTGATAGCTCTCGACCAGTGCCTTGACCCACGGCGCCTGCGCATCTTTCGCGTTCACCGCGATGAAGTTGCGATACGGATTGTTCGTCACCTTTTCCTGCGCGATGCGCTCCTGCGGAATCTGGATGCCCGCCTTGATCGCCCAATCGGTATTGACGACGGCGGCGTCGACATCGCCGATCGCGCGGCCGACGATACCCGCGTCCAGTTCCTTGATCTGCACATGCTTCGGGTTGCTCGCAATGTCACGAGCGGTCGGCAGCAGGCCGACGTTCTCGCGCAGCTTGATGACGCCGTTCGCCTGCAGGAGCAGCAGGGCGCGGCCTTCGTTGCTCGGGTCGTTCGGCACGCCGATCGACGCGTTCTGCGGCAGCGCGTCCACCGACTTCACCTTGCGCGAGTAGAGGCCGATCGGCTGCACATAGGTGAAGCCGACCGGCACGATGTCGTAATGGCGCGCCTGGATCTGCGCATCGAGATAAGGCTTGTGCTGGAACGAGTTGGCGTCGAGATCGTGCTGCGCGAGCGCCTCGTTGGGCTGCGTATAGTCGGAGAAGGTCGTGACCTTGACCGTGATGCCGCGCTTCGCGGCGTTGGCCGCGACGGTGCGCCAGACATCCTCGTCCTCGCCGGACATGATGCCGACCCGCACGGTCTGGTTCGCCGCGAACGACGGCTGCGCGCTCACGACGGCGCACGCGAGCAGGACCGGGAACAGGACAGTCTTGAATGAATGCTTGATCTTCACGAATGGACAGGCAGGCTGGTTGAAAGAAGCCGATGCTAGAGGCGCGGCGCGTGCGCGGCAAATAATATCGGGCGCTATGGATATGTCCCGTCGCATGATTTGCAAATGGTCAGCGCGATCGAGCGTGTTTGCGCGAGTTGGAGTAAGTTGACGCGGTTCGCCACTCCTTCATTCATCGACGCGATGCCACAGTCCCGACAACTCCATCTCGGCGCATTCATGCGTCCGGTGAGCCTGCACACCGGCGCGTGGCGCTATCCCGGCGCGTATCCCGATGCGAACTTCAACTTTCGACATCTGAAGCGGTTCGTTCAGACGCTGGAGAAAGCATGCTTCGATGCCTTCTTCATGGCCGATCATCTTGCCGTGCTGAACATGCCGGTCAACGCGCTCAAGCGCAGCCACACGGCGACATCGTTCGAGCCGTTCACGCTGCTGTCCGCGCTCGCTTCGGTGACCGAGCGCATCGGCCTGATCGCTACTGCATCGACGACGTTCGACGAGCCGTATCACATCGCGCGGCGGTTCGCATCGCTCGATCATCTGAGCGAAGGGCGCGCGGGCTGGAATCTCGTCACCACGTCGAACCCGGATGCCGCGCTGAATTTCGGCCGCGACGAACACATGGAGCACGACGAGCGCTATCGGCGCGCGCACGAGTTCTACGATGTCGTTACCGGTCTCTGGGATAGCTGGGCCGACGACGCCTTCGTGCAGGACACGCAACGCGGCCTCTTCTTCGATCCCGCCAAGCTGCACGTGCTCGATCACAAGGGCGAATATCTGTCGGTGCGCGGGCCGCTGAACATCGCGCGGCCGGTGCAGGGCTGGCCGGTCGTGGTGCAGGCGGGATCGTCCGAAGCGGGCAGGCAGCTCGCCGCCGAAACCGCCGATGCCGTCTTCACCGCGCAGCCGAATCTCGCCGCGGGCAAGCGCTTTTATGCCGATGTCAAAGGCCGGATGGAGCGCGCAGGCCGCGCGCGCGAGCATCTGAAGATACTGCCGGGCGCGTTCGTCGTAGTGGGCGACTCGCGTGACGAAGCGCAGGAAAAGCGCGCATTGCTCGACACTTTCGTGCATGACGACAGCGGTTTCGCGTCGCTGTCGATCGCGCTCGGCCACGATGTCTCGTCGTTCGATCCGGACGGCCCGTTGCCCGAGATTCCCGAAACCAACGCGAGCAGAAGTGCGCGCGAACGCGTCATCGACATGGCGCGCGCGGAGGGGCTCACCGTGCGGCAACTGGCGCAGCGTGTCGGCGGCTATTCCGGCTTGCAGATGGTCGGCACCGCGACGGATATCGCCGACGAAATGGAACAGTGGCTCGTCGAGGAAGGCAGCGACGGCTTCAACGTGATGTTCCCGTATCTGCCCGCGGGCCTGGATGATGTCGTCGCCAAGGTGGTGCCGGAGTTGCAGCGGCGCGGCATTTTCCGTCGCGCTTACGAGGGTTCGACACTGCGTGAGCATCTCGGCTTGCCGAGGCCGGCCAACCGTTTCTTCGCGCGCGGCTGATGCGCTCGGCATCGCGCGGAACGTGCGTCGGGATACCAAGCATCGTCCATCGTCGAAGCGCACGGATCGACCGTATGCTTTCGACGTCTTGCCTGCCTCAGCGCTGTGCGAGCGCCACTTCGCGAGTCACTGCATGCCACGCATCCGGCCGGTGCGAAGCGAACGCGAGTGCGAAGTTCGACGCCTGCTGTCCGACGGTAAACAACTGCTCGACGACCTTCGGATCGGAACAATGGTCGGCGCTTTCGAAGCGCGTTTCCAGCGTGTTGACGGCGGCGCCGAAGGGCGTCGGCCAGCCGCGCAGCGCATGCACGATCGAGCGCAGCGAGGTCAGCACCGTGCCCGCCGCCTGCCAGCCATAAGCGGTGACGATGCTGCCGACCGCGCGGCCGTCGAGATAAGGGCGCTCGTCGTTGCGCAGTTCTTCGAGTGTGTCGAGCGCGTTCTTCACGAGCCCGGAGATACCGCCGTGATAACCGGGCGTCGCGATGACGAGCGCATCGGCGTCGCGCACGGCTTCGATCAGTTCGCGCTGGGCGTCGGTGAGATCGCGCGTTTCGGGCGCGTAGTGGGGCAGGCTGTGCAGAAATGCGCCGCCGAACAGGCGCACGCGAGCGCCGGATTCTTCCGCGCCTTTGAGCGCGAAGCCCAGCGCGCGTTCGGTGGACGATGCAGGGCGCGTAGTGCCGCCGATGCCGACCACGAGCGGCCGGCGAATGGGTTCGATACGGGACAAGATAACAACTCCGGATAAGGCGGAACAGCGCGCAGCGACTATTCAGCGGGCGGCTAAGACTGACCATGATAGTCGCCCGGATCGCCAAGCGGAAAGCACGAATCGAGCTAAGGATATGCGTGTACATGCCCGCGGCGCGGGAAGGCGGCTTATCGTCGGCGCCGATTTAATCAGCACGGGAAGTCATATCGCGTTCGCGCCGCACGGCTTATGCTGGAAGCCCTTTTTTATTTCGATCGCCAGAATCCATGACGCACCGACCCGCACCGACCGATATCGACATTCATCCTTTGCTCGCCGGACGATGGAGTCCGCGCGCCTATGGCGAACAGCCCGTCGCGCACGCCGATGTGCTTGCGCTGCTCGAAGCGGCGCGCTGGGCGCCATCGGCGTATAACGTGCAGCCCTGGCGCTTTCTCGTGTTCGAGAAGACCCGGAACGCTGCCGCATTCGAGGACGCCTTCGCCACGCTGGTTCCGTTCAACCAGACGTGGAACCGGAACGCGCAAGTGCTGATCGCGGTGCTCGCGGATACGCTCAACGCCAAGGGCGAGGTCAATCCGAACGCGAGCTACGATACCGGCGCCGCGGCGCTGGCGCTGCTGCTCGAGGCGCATGCGCGCGGCCTCGCCGCCCATTCGATGAGCGGCTTCGACGCGAAGGCCTTGCGGGACGCGTTCGGCATCGCGGAGCGCTACACGCCGCTCGCCGTGATCTCGGTTGCGCATCATGGCGATGTAGGCGTGCTGTCCGACGCGTTGGCCGAACGGGAGCAAGCGCCGCGCAAGCGGCTGCCGGTGGTCGACATCGCGCAGTTCGGCGGGTGGAAGAACTGAGTAAAGCGGGAGCGCGCCGCGACATGGCGCGCGACTGTGCAGCGCACGGTTTCTCGTCCGGGGTGTAAAGCCCATGTCGATTCGTGTCGATAAAGACTAGTCAAAACGTGCGCCGCGTGCGCGATCCGAAAAATTCATGAAAGATAAGCCAGCCATCCAGCTCGCGCACGGCGATGCGTCGCACAAGTGCACGGGTTGCCGCGTCCCCGATAGCGACGTCATCGATCTGGCCTTCGCGTTCCAGCCTATCGTCGATACGCGCAATGGCGTCGCGTATGCCCATGAGGCGCTGGTGCGCGGCCCGAACGGCGAATCGGCGGGATCGGTGCTCGCGCGGGTCGACGAAGCCAATCGCTACCATTTCGATCAACGCTGCCGCACCGTGGCGATCGAACAGGCCGCGTCGCTCGAGATGAGCGGATTCCTGTCGATCAATTTCATGCCGAACGCGGTTTATCAGCCTGAAGCGTGTATCCGCAGCACGTTCGAGGCGGCCGAGAAATTCAAGTTCGCGACCGATCGCATCATCTTCGAGACCGTAGAGGGCGAGAGCGTCATCAGCCGCTCGCATCTGGTCGAGATATTTCGTGCGTACAGACGCTTCGGCTTTCAGACCGCCATCGACGATTTCGGCGCCGGCTACTCCGGGCTCACGCTGCTCGCCGAATTCCAGCCAGATTTCATCAAACTCGACATGGAACTGGTGCGCGGAATCGACACGGATTCGGTGCGGCAGAGCATCGTGCGGGGCGTGTTGTCCATGTGCGGCGATCTCGGCATCCGCGTGATCGCCGAAGGCATCGAAACCCGTGGCGAGCGGGACTTCTTCTTCGCGCAGGGCGTCACGCTGATGCAGGGATATTTCTTCGCGAAGCCCGCGTTTCGCTCGCTGCCCGCGCCGACCGAAGACTGGACAGTCCAGTCCTGAGCGCGCGAAATTGCCGTTTCAGCCGTGCTTTTCGCAAAGCAAGCTGACTTGGCGACCAAACTCTTCAAGGCCGAAAAATTGCTAGGAGGTAAAAAACACCACTCAAAGGTCGGTTATGCCAGAGATCGTTCCACTGCCGCTCACGAAGACAGGAATCCCCGAACTCGATGTCGTTCTGCGCGGCGGGCTGCCGACGCATCGGCTGCATCTCGTCGAAGGGGCGCCCGGCACTGGAAAAACCACGATCGGCATGCGCTTCCTCATTGCGGGCGTCGAGAAAGCTGCGAAGTGCCTGTATGTCACCTTTTCGGAGTCGGAGCAGGAGCTTCGAAGCGCGGCAGCCACGCACGGCTGGGACATGTCCGGTATCGATATCTTCGAACTGATACCGGACGAGGCCAACGCATCGCGTCAGCAAACGGTGCTCTTTCCGTCGGAGGTCGAGTTCGACAGGACCATCGAACGGATCATCCGCCGCGTGGAGGAGACAGGCGCCGAGAGGGTCGTCATCGACAGCGTGTCGGAGTTGCACATGCTCGCGCAAAACAAGCTCGCCTACCGGCGGCAGATGCTCGAACTCAAGCGCTTCATGCAGGGAAGGGAGGTCACCGCCATCCTTCTCGACGACCTTCTGAGCGGAGAGGACGGAGAACTTCATAGTTTTGTCCACGGCGTCATCACGCTCCAATTGATCGAGCGCGACTACGGCGCCGCGCGCAGGCGGCTGCGGGTCGCAAAAATGCGCGGCATGAACTTCCAGAGCGGATGGCATGACTACATGCTCGTGCCGGGAGAAGTGCTCGTGTTTCCTAGCCTGATCGCCGACGAACATGCGAGTCTTCCCGGCGGAGCGCCGCTCGAAAGCGGCTTCGCGGACCTCGATCGCATTCTCGGCCACGGACTCGATCGCGGGACGACCACGATGATGATCGGTCCATCGGGTGCGGGAAAATCGTCGATCGCCTTGAGCTATGCGCTGTCGAGCGCGAACAACGGCGAGTTTGCGTCCTACTTCTCGTTCGATGAGACCTACGAGACATTCCTGCGACGCGGCCACAGCCTGGGCCTGAGCGCGGACGAGGCCATGGCGAGCGAGCGATTCTCATGGCGGCGGATGAACCCGTCGCGCCTCTCGCCGGGCGAGTTCGTGTGGGCCGTGCGCCGCGATGTCGAAGACCGCAACGCTCGCGTGGTCGTCATCGATAGCATCAATTCGTATCTGAGCACGATGCCGGAAGAGCGTTCGCTCGTGCTGCATCTGCATGAGTTGCTCACCTATCTGAATCGGCGCGGCGTCGTGACGATCATCGTGCTCGCTCAACAGGGCGTGGTCGGCGATGTCCAGAACCCGATCGACCTCAGTTTCCTCAGCGACACCGTGTTGCTTCTGCGCTTTTTCGAAGCCGCGGGCCGTTTGCGGCGCGCACTTTCGGTCATCAAACAGCGAACGGGCCTGCACGACAACGCGATCCACGAATATCAGCTTTCGTCGATTGGCGTGGAAGTCGGGCCACCGCTCGAAACCTTGCGCGGCATTTTCACCGGCGTTCCGACCTACGAAGGCGCCCGCGAAGAATTGATCGGCGAGGGCGACCAACCGGCTGACGCGTCATGATGCGTGACGAAGCGCCGACGACGGTGCAGGTGCTCGCGCCGGTCGGACAGGATGCGCGGATCATCGTCGAGACGCTGCGCGCCGGCGGCATCGATGCGCTCGAAATCGGCACATTGGCCGATATCTGCAAACAGCTTCGGCAAAACGACGGCATGAGCATCGCGGGGCTGCTGTTGACCGAAGAGTCGCTTTCCGAGCTGGCGCCGTCGGGCGATTTTGCCGACTGCCTCGAAAAACAGCCGCCGTGGTCGGACATTCCTATCTGCATTCTGACCGTGCCGGGCGATCGTCCGAGCACGGTGCAACGCTGGCGTCTCTTCGAAGCGCTCGGCAATGTCACGTTGCTCGCACGACCGTTGACCGCGGAAGTGCTTCAAAGCGTGGCGCGCGGTCTGATTCGCGCGCGCGCACGGCAGCTTCAGACGAAACGGCATCTCGACGAGCTCAAGGACGCCGCGCAGCTTCTGGAACGGCGGGTCGCCGAGCGCACCGAAGAGCTGATGACGGCCGAAGAAACGCTTCGGCAAGCACAAAAGATGGAGGCGATCGGTCAGCTCACGGGCGGCATCGCGCACGACTTCAACAACCTGCTGCAGGTCATCAACACCAACATGGAGTTGACCAAGCTGCGCATGCGCCAGGGCCGTTTCGCCGACATCGAACGCTTCGTCCAAAGCGCGCACGATGCGACGCAGCGAGCCGGCGCGCTGACGCATCGGCTGCTTGCCTTCGCACGCAGACAAACGCTCGACCCCAAGGCGATCTCGCCGAACCGCCTGATCGACGGCATGCTCGATCTGATAAGGCGCACCTTGGGACCGTCCGTCGAAGTGAATGCGCGGCTCGAAGAAACCCTCCACACGACGTTGAGCGACCCGGTGCAACTGGAGAACGCCGTGCTCAACCTGTGCATCAACGCACGCGACGCCATGCCCGCGGGCGGCACGCTGACGATCCGCACGAACAACGTCTCCTTCAAGGGACGCCTTGCGCGCCTGCACGGTTTGAGCGATGGCGATTACGTCGTGATCGCGGTCGCCGACACGGGATACGGCATGGCAGCGGAAATCATCGACAAGGCGTTCGATCCGTTCTTCACCACGAAGCCCTTGGGGCAGGGCACGGGCCTGGGCTTGTCCATGGTGTACGGATTTTCGCGTCAGTCGGGGGGCAAAGTGTCGATCGAGTCGCAGGTCGGCAAGGGCACGACGGTGAGCATCTATCTGCCGCGACTGACGGATTCGACACCGGAAGCCGAAGATTTGCCGGCGACGATCGTCCTGCCTGCTGTCGGGAAGCAGCGCACGGTGCTCGTCGTCGATGACGAAGCCGATATTCGCCTGGGCTGCACCGAAGTGCTGAAGGATGCGGGTTTCAATGTCATCGAAGCCAGCGACGGTCCGTCCGGGCTCGACATCCTCAATTCGAACGCGGAGATCGACATCCTGGTCAGCGACATCGGCATGCCGGGCATGAACGGGAAGGAGATGGTGGACCGGGCGCGGTTCAGGCGACCTGCCTTGCCGGTCCTTTTCATGACGGGATATGCGGAGAAATCGGTGTTCGGCAACGGCAGGGTCGAAGAGGGCGCGCACCTGCTGACGAAGCCGTTTGCGATCGAAGAGCTCGTGCTGAAAATCAACGACATGATCGACGCAGAAGACTGACGCGCTCGACGTCGCCTGCGAGACGGGAAGTCCGGAGCGTCGTCTTGCCCTGTCATTTCGAGTACACTGCCGACCTGAAGTGGCGGGATCGGAACCGACAGGTACGGAACGGCGGCGGCAAATGGGTAGCGATGCCCGGCTTGCCACCCAACATAATGGATCGACGCAATGGACAAACTCGCGCGGCTACGCAGCGAAGTTCCGGGACTTGACGATATCTGCGACGGCGGACTGATAGCGGGCTCGTCTTATATCGTGCAGGGACGGCCGGGAGCGGGAAAAACCATCCTCGCCAATCAGATTGCCTTTGCGCAAGCCCGTCAGGGACACAAGGTTCTCTACATCACGCTGCTCGCGGAATCGCACGACCGGCTGTTCCAGTCGCTATCGGCGCTGAGTTTCTACGATGCAAGCCGCCTCGGCAAGGATCTGACTTACCTCAGTCTTTTTCGCACGCTTCGCGAGAAGGGACTCGATGCGCTGGTCGCATTGCTGCGCTCCGAGCTCGCGCGCACGCAGGCCAGCATTCTCGTGCTCGACGGATTGCTCAATGCCCGCGAAAGCAGCGAAACCAATCTGGACATCAAGACCTTCGTCGCGGAATTGCAAGGTCATGCTGCGTTCACCGGTTGCACGGTTCTCTTCCTGACCAGTGCCCGGATCGACGAATCCAGTCCCGAACACACGATGGTCGATGGCGTGCTGCACCTCGAGGAGAACCTGTTCGGGTCGCGCACCGTACGGCACATTCGCGTTGCGAAATCGCGCGGCAGCCGTGCGCTGAGCGGCTTGCATCTCTATGAAATTTCGGAGCGCGGCATCGCCGTATTCCCTCGCCTCGAAGCCGCTCTCGCTCGACCGTCCACGCAAGAGACCGTCGGGTTGACGAAGGTCGCCACGGGTACGGGCGGGCTCGACGAACGGCTCGGCGGCGGTTTGCCTGCCGCCTCGATGTCCGTCGTGGTGGGGCCAGCCGGCAGCGGCAAGACGACCTTCGGAATCGGCTATCTCAACTGCGCGACCGTCGAGCGGCCTGCCGTGCATTTCGGTTTCTATGAAACGCCGGAGCGGCTGTACGCGAAAGCGAAGGCACTGGGTCTCGATCTGCAAACGCTCGTCGAAAAGAAGGCGCTGTGCATGTTGTGGCGCCCGCTCACCGAAAATCTTCTCGACAAGCTCGCCTACGAGCTGCTCGACGCGGTTCGCACGACGCGCGCAGAACGTCTGTTCATCGACGGCCTCGCCGGTTTCGAACGCGCGACCGTCGATCCGCATCGCATGGTCGAATTCTTCGCCGCGTTGAGCAACGAACTGCGCGCGATCGGCGTGACGACGGTGTGCACCTGGGAAACGAAGGAACTGTCGGGGCCGTGGCGCACCAATCCATCGCCGGAAATCCTGTCGCAGATCGACAATGTGATCGAGATGCGCCATCAGGCGGCGGGTGGTCCTTTGCGACGCAGCATCACGGTGCTCAAGGTGCGCGACAGCCTCTTCGATACATCGACCGCGGAAGTGCAGATTTCCGGACTCGGCGATGGGCTGCACGTCACGGGAACGATGTCCACGGCGCGAGGCGCAATGGGCGACGACGCGAGCGGACGATAGCCAGGCTGCGCGCATGGCTAATCTTGTCGTCGTGGACGATGAACCTCTCGTTACCGATTTCCTGAAGTTCCTGCTGCAGGACTTGGGGCACGTCGTGCATGCTGCTTCGAACGGCGCGGACGGGTTGCAGACGATCCAGCGCATCAGACCGTCGCTCGTGGTGACGGATTTCATGATGCCCGTCAGTTCAGGCGTGGACCTTGCGCGAGCGCTCAGCGGCGACGATGACTTCCGGCGGATTCCGATCGTCCTGTGCAGCGCCGCCCCGCACGCGATCGATCCGGCCGATCGGGCGTTGTTCGCGGCAATACTGCAAAAGCCTTATCCGCCGTATCGTCTGATCGAACTGGTGACATTGCATGTTGAAAGAGGCGGCGCCGGATTGCGCGGCCAGCCGTAGTGACGAACAAGCAGGATACTGAGGATTTGACTCAGTCCCGCGCCGGGATTCCAACCGTTTTTGTATGGCTGTGAGCGGTCCATGACGCGTGTCCTTCTCGTTGATGACGAACCTGATCTGCTCGAAGCGTGGAGCTTCGCGCTCGAATATTCCGGCTACGAGGTGGAGCGCGCGCGCGATGGACGAGAGGCCATTGCCGCGATGCAACGCTCGGTGCCCGACCTGCTCATCACAGACCTGATGATGCCCGGCATGGACGGAGAGGCATTGTGCCGGGCCGTTCGCGAGCGGCCGGAATGGGCGGCGATTCCCATCGTGCTGCATACGTCCGCCCATGTGGCTCGGCCAAGCGGCATCGTTCTCTGGAACGCCTTGCTCAGAAAACCGGCCTCGATGGACCAGTTCCTGAAGACCGTTGCCGAACTCACGCAGGGATTTGGACAAGGAGAGGATCGATCGTGACGAAGCGTCCTCTGGCAACATCACCACGGCTCTTCCGATGACCGACTCGACTTCCCGTTCGGCGGAAGCGAGCGCTGTCGGCACGGCCGACCGGGCGATCTTCGACCGCTTGATCGAGCCGTATCTCATGCTCGATCCGGGCCTGAGAGTCGTGTTCGCGAACCGGGCATGGCTTGCGATGTTCGGCGAGACCGAAGCGGCTTTGGGGCAATGCGAACATCTGATCCGCGCGCTCGTGGCGAATCTGCACCCGGGTCAGCGCCGCCTCTCGCCCGCTTTCAGCCTGGACACGCCGGATCGCGCCGCCACGCACGAACAGCCGTCGCGGTACTGGCAGATCCACGTCTCGCATCTTCCCGCGACCGCCGATGAACCGCCGCTCATCCTGCTGCGCTTCGATGACGTCACGATGCACACGCTGGCGACGCGCACGGAACGGCGAGAGAAAGCGCGACTGCGCTCGCACGCGCGGCTCCGGCAGATTCTTGCGAGAGAAGCCGAGCAGCGCCTGCACGATCATCGCGTTCGGTTCGAACGGGCGTTGGCTTTCGCTGGCGTGGGCGCATGGGAGCTCGACGTCGGAACGGGCGCGGTGCATTGCAGCGAACAATGCGTCGAAGATCTCGGCTTGCCGGACATCGCCGGGCTGGATCGGCAAAAGCTGTTCATCGAGCAGCCCGATCCGGTTGCGGAGCACTGGCAGGCGCTGCAAGCCAAACGAAGCTTCGAGTGCGAACGATGCATCGATGGAGCGCGTGGCCGGCGCTGGGTCCTGATTCGCGGCACAGGGCAGTTCGCGGACGACGGCACCATGCAGTCGGTGATGGGCTTCACGCTCGACATCACGTCGCGCAAGGAACGTGAGCTCGAGCTGTCCGCGACGGCCGGCGAGGAACGTTCGGGGCGCGAGCGCAGCGAAGCGCTCGCCAAGACAATGGATCATTTCATCGCGGCCGTCAGTCACGAGTTGCGTTCGCCTTTGAACGCGATCGTCTCGTGGGCGGAACTGCTGCAGGTCGTCGCCGATCCTTCACACGTCGCGCGGGCGGGCGAAGCGATCCGCCGCAACGGCCGCCAGCTGTCGCATATGGTCGACGATCTGCTCGATAGCGGCGCGGTCGTTACCGGCAAGCTCTCGGTTCATCTGCAGCCGGTGGATATCGGTGCGCTCGCGCTCAACGTCGTCGAAGACATCCGCAAGACCGCGGAGCACAAGGGCCTGAGATTGCAGACGCCGCACGTCGAGCCGTGCATCGTCATGGCGGATGAAAGCCGCCTCGAGCAAGTCGTCTGGAATCTGCTCACGAACGCGGTGAAATTCACGGACGCGGGCAGCGTGTCCATTTCCGTGAGCACATCGGACGGCCAGGCGGTGCTGACCGTTCAGGACACGGGGCGCGGCATTGCACCCGATGCGCTGCCGGACGTCTTCGACCGCTTTCAGCAGATCGCGCCGCAGTCGAGCGGACGCGTCGGCGGCCTGGGGCTCGGACTGTGGCTCGTCAAGAACATCCTGAGCCTGCACGGCGGAACGGTCGATGTTGCGAGCGCCGGACGCGGGCAGGGCGCGACTTTCACCGTGCGTCTGCCGCTCGACTCGAACTTGCGTTGAGAGGCGCACGGCTCGTCGGCTCGTTACGCATGCGGAGCGAGCATCGCTTCGAGGTATGCGGCCACCGCGCACACCGTCTCGTCATCGCCTTTGCGGCCGACAATCTGCAATCCCGCCTTGAGCGAGGCCCCTTCAACCGGAACCGGTAACGTAAGCGCCGGATGTCCGCTCAGGTTGAAAGGCCGGATAAGCGACGACATTGCGATCACCGGAGTGCCCGCGCGCGCGGCCTCGATCGTGATCGGCAGCGATGGCATGGTCGGAAGAATGAGGACGTCGGCGTCCGCCAGCACGCGATCGACCTCGTCCGTGAAGTCGCGACGTATGCGCTCGGCTGCATCGAGCTCAGATACCGGCGTGTTCGCGGCGGCGCTCAACCGCGCCAGGATATCCGGGCCAAGCTTTCCGCTGCCGACGAGATGACCGAACGCGCGCCACGTCTCGGCGTTGATGACGGCGAGACCGGCCGTGAACGCATCCTGAATGGATTCGAGCTGCACGGCGCGCGACGCGAGTCCGCTGCGCGCGACCGCGCTCGCCACCGCGTCGCGGATCCGACCTTCGGCTTGCACATCGGGCAACGCGACGCGTATCGCTGTCACGTCGCGGCGCGCACGGCCGCCCTGAAATGACGGATCGATTGCGAGCATTACGTCGATGACCGTGTTCATCTCCCGTGCAAACGGGCCGACACAGTCGAGCGACGTCTGGCGCGGCGCGACACCTTCACGCGACACGCGCCCGAAAGTCGGCTTCAGGCCGATCACGCCGCAGCATGCCGCGGGGCAACGCACGGAGCCGCCGGTATCGGTGCCGAGGGCGGCATCGACGAGCCCGAGCCCCACCGCCGATGCCGAGCCGCTCGACGATCCGCCGGGAATGCGCGCCGGATCTTGGGGATTGACGGGCGTGCCGCTGAAGTCGTTGAGGCCTGTCATGCCGAACGCCAGTTCGTGCATGTTCGCCTTGGCTGTAATGCGCCAGCCCGCATCGAGCAGCCGCTGCACGACTTGCGCGTGGCGCGGTGCGGGCGGCGCATCGGCGAGTGCGCGGCTGGCCGCGGTCGTCGGATAGCCGGCTATGTCGATACTGTCCTTGATCGCGATGGTCGGTGCATCGGCGGCGGCATGCGTCGCGAGATCGAATTGCTGCAAAAAGGCGCTCATGCACGGACTCCTCGCGCGGGGTTGAGTTGCCAGGGCGCGTCGAAAAGGCGTTCGGTGCGGAAGTGGCGAATCAGCCAAACGTCTTCATCGTGAGGCGACGGAGTGAAATCCACATCGAGCCGCGCCGAGATGAGCTCGGCGTGTGCATCGACATATCCGGATGCCTGCAACATGATCCAGCGGCCCTTCGCCGTATCGCCGTTCACTTCGATATGCTCGCTCGTCAGGAAGTGAACGTTGGTCGCGAAGTGCGGCGTGGGCGGCAGGTAGCGTTGCAGCATCGCGACGATAGCGTTCGGCCCCGCCAAGCGGCCGAACTTGTCCGCATACTGTGGACCGATGCCTTCCCACACGGCGTCATCGCTGAAGAGTGCCGTCAGCGATTCCCCTTCGAGCGCGCGTGCCGGCACATCGCAGAGCGCCATGTATCGGGCGATGGTCTTGCGCACCGCGTTCTGCGCTTCGAGCACGCGCAAGCGCGCCTGCAGGCTCTCGATGATTTTGTCCGTCATGGCTTCACGTATTCTTATCGGCCCAAGGCGCGAGCGGTCTTTCCGCCCAGGCCGAAATCGGTATTCGGAATGTCTTTGATCATCACGCGCGTGGACTGCAACGGCACATTCAGCACGGAAGCGCCGGTCTCCGACAGATGCGCGATCAGCGCTTCTTTCTGCGTCTGCGTGCGGCCAGCAATCAGGATCGCGATGATGACGGGCAATCCCGCCGCGCTGACTTTGCCGCCGAGGCCGCTGTCGGATGCGGGCAACTCCGACAGCAGAATGCGCACGGATTCGGCCGGCGCATCGATCGCGTCGACGGTCGCTTGCGTGAGCCCTTGAATGAGCGATGCCTTGCGTTCGTCGGCGTGACCTTGAGGCAAATAGACTTCGAGTGTTGGCATGAACGTAGCGAATGGATAGCGCGCGCATCGCTGAAAGCAATGCCGGACGACCGACATCGACACGACGCGCGCATGACTTCAAAGCAGAAAGCCGATGGCGCTCAGCGCCTCGGTCGAGTCGATCAGGCGGATCACCTTCTCCGACAGACGCGGCTCGCCGCTCGACATATCGATCTTGTGCGTCAGGTCGGCAGCAAAGATCGTGGACAGACCACGCTTGTAGGCAATCACGATCTGCGAGGACTTGACCTCGACGAGGTCCGCGCTGTCGCCAGAGAGCGTGAAGCGCGACACCGTGCGTACCGTGCGCGCCGCATCGGAGGCCGACGCCGAAAAGCCGGACGTCATACGCTGCACGCGCAACTCGCGCATGTGATGGTCATCGTATGCGTAGTTGAGCGTGGACGCGTAGTCGGTCGTCCGCGGATCGATCGGCACGACGTAATGGCCTTTCGGGTCCCACATATCCAGCCAGGCGCGATAGTCCCGGCGGTCGAGCAGTTCCGCTTCCCGCCAGATGAATGCGATCGCGCGCGCCAAGGTCTGGTCCGTGAAGAGTGCGTTGCGTTCGTCCATCATGCTTGCTCCATCATCGCGCGCCATTGTCTGTAGGCTTCGCGCATGCCGGTTTCGTCGGTCGAATGCGCGGTCTTCTCACCGTTCGGTGCGGTCGTTTCGCGGTTGAGGCCGCGGTTCACGAGGATAGGTACGTCAGGGCCGGCGTATGAGCCGCGCTGCACGCGCTCCCACGCTTCGGCGTCGTCAGGGCTGCCGAAGCCCAACGGGCCCTGGAAGTGCTCGTGCATGCGCAAGCGCGCGCGATTGGCTTCCTCGGGGCCGCCGTCCATTCCCAGCGCGACGTGGCGGATTTCCGTTTCCACCGCGGAGATCGGGCGCAGCACGCGGAAGAACGCCATCGAAAGCGCGAGGTTCGGAAACAGATTGAGGTTGAAGCCGACGCCCATCAGCGAACGCACGATGCGGCGCACTTCTTCGGGCGTGTGTTTCTCTGCGAGTTGCGCGGCGAGTTCATTGAAACGTTCGGGCAGCGGCGCGCCGTCGTCCTGATCGAGATCGACGAATTCCGGCATCAGCACGGCAAGGCTGTGACCATTGCCGAGCGATCGGCAGAACGCCTTGTCGCTCGTCATGAAGCTCGTGATGACGGCGGCCGTTTCATCGTCGATGGACTTCATCCATGACTTATGGACGACGGGAAAGTGATACAGGTCCGTCGTGTTCTCGAGCTGGATCTTCCAGTTGCCCTTGAACCTGAACTTGTGCTCGCCATTCGCCTTGATGGGGTAGCCCGCGCCCTGCTTCATGAAAAGATCGATCCACGGTTTGGCGCCGCCGAGGAAGTCCTCGAGCGGTTCGATCGATTCATCGAAGCTCGCAAAAATCAGCCCTTGATAAACGCCCACGCGCAGCTTCTTGAGCGGCAGATCGCCTTTCTCGCACACGCCTTCATAACCATCGCCGTAGGGCAGGGCGCGCAGCGTGCCGTCGAGCGCATAGGACCAGCTGTGATACGGGCATGTGAAACCCTTGGCGTTGCCCTTGTGCTCTTCGCAGACGGTCGCGCCCCGATGACGGCAACGGTTCTGCAACACGTTCACGGTTCCGGTCTTGTCGCGCACGACGATGACCGGCTGACGGCCGATGGTCGTCGTCACGAAGTCGCCGGGCTTCGGCAACTCGCTGTCATGCGCAACCCACACCCACGTCTTGTAGAAGATGCGTTCGAGTTCGGCCTCGAACAACTCCGGATCGTAGTAAAGCGAAGGCGCAATGCGATCGGACTCCGCGCGCCTGGCGAGCGCGCTGGTGTCGATGGTCTGATAGGTCGGCGTACTCATCGTATTCCTCGGAGAAGTTGAGTGGCTGATCGAACGACTGACGCGAGCTTGGCTGGGCGCTCGGCAAATCCTCTCGTTGACATCAGTCTCGCTTTTCGAGGATCATGCGTCAAATCGATTAAAAACGGGTCGTTCAATCAGTGCGGCCTATATCTCGGACGGCCCGTCATGACATCCATCGACCATATCGATCTGAATCTGCTGCGCGTTTTCCAGGCTATCGTGGAAGAGCGCAGCCTGACGCGCGCAGGCGAGCGTCTCGCGCTCTCTCAACCGGCGGTCAGCTATTCGCTCGGGCGATTACGCACCTTGTTCGACGACGCGCTATTCATCCGCACGCGCACGGGCATGCAGCCCACGCCCGTCGCGCTGGAATTGGCCGAAATCGTCGGGCGCGCGCTCGACACCGTGCGCCAGGCGTTGCGTTACGCCGAGCGTTTCGATCCGGCGACGAGCACGCGTACCTTTCGCCTGTCGCTCTCGGATGCGGGGGAGATGGCGTATCTGCCGGCGATCTGCGCCGCGTTGCACGATGCCGCGCCGCGCGCGAAGCTGGTGGTCGAGCCGTTGCCGGACGAAGAAATCGAAGAAGCGTTGCGCGCGAGCCGGCTGGATTTCGCGATCGGCAACTTGCCGTCGCTATTGCCGCGCACGCGCCATTGCGTGCTCTTCGAGGAGTCGTATGTATGCATGACCCGCAAGCGCGACGATCTGCCCGAAGGCACGAAGCTGAAACTCGCGCAGTTCCTTGCCGCGTCGCACGTTCAGGTTCGCTCGCTCGAACACAGCCATGACGCGCTCGACGATGCGCTGCGCGGACGAGGCGTCGGACGCAATATCGCGCTGGCGTTGCCGCATTTCGTGGCGGTGCCCGGCGTGCTGGCTGCAACGGATCTGTTCGCCACGCTGCCGGAAAAGCTCGCGCATATCCTCAACAGAGGCGAGGCGTTCAACATTTACGCGCTGCCTGTACCGTTGCCGAGAGTGGCCGTGACGATGCACTGGCACGAACACTTTCACGACGACGAAGGCAACGCGTGGATGCGCGCCCTGATGACCGACACCCTCGCGAGCTTCAAGACGATGTGATTTCGCTCAGAGATCGAGCACCAGCACGGGCGAACGGGAACGCGACACGCAGCAGCAAATCACGCTGTTGCTTGCGCGTTCCGCTTTGCTCAAACAGTGATCGCGATGCTCGGGCTCGCCGCTCACGACATCCACCATGCACGTACCGCAAACGCCTTCGCCGCACGAGGTATCGACTTCTATGCCGATGGAGGCGAGCGCATCGACGATCGACGTGCTCTTGTCCACGCGAACCGTTTGTCCGCTGCTTGCGAGTTGCACCTCGAAGCTGTCCAACGAGGCTTCGGCCGTGGCAATCGGCTCGGCTTTGAAGCGCTCCAGATGGATCGCGTCCGCGGGCAGGCGAGCTTGCGCCGTCTCGACCACGGCATCCATGAAGGCGCTCGGCCCGCATGTGTAGACGTGTGCGTTCGGACCGGCATCGCGGATACATTCGTCGAGCTTGTCGCGCTGCTCGTGCCGCTCGACGCCGAAATGCAGCTTCACGTACGCGTTGAACGGGGCACGCGTCAGCAAGGTCATGAATGCCGCATGCGCCTCGCTGCGCGCGAAGTAATGCAGCGTGAAGCGCGCATTGCTCGCGACGAGGCGATAAGCCATCGACAGCAAGGGCGTGATGCCGATGCCCGCGCCGATCAGAATGTGCTCGCTTGCGGCCGCGTGAAGCTGGAACAGACTGCGCGGCGCGCCGACGGAAAGCTCGGAGCCCACGGTCACTTCCTCGTGAAGCGAGCGTGAACCGCCGCGCGATTGCGCTTCCTTCTTGACCGCGAAGATCTGCGTCCGGAGACATGCCGGATCGCCGCAGAGCGAGTACTGACGCGTGACACCCGAGGGGCCGGTCACATCGATATGCGCGCCGGGCTCATAGGGTTCGAAGGGCGCGCCGTCGATTCGCGAGACGCTGAACGAGCGCACGCCGTGCGCTTCCTCGCGCAACGCGTCGACTCGGACTTTCACGGTTTGAGCTTGCATGATCGCCTTCCTTTCGATGTGTTTCCCACAACCATGCATCGATCTTAGAGCCGCACGCCGAATAAGAAAAATAGGCTAAAAATCGTGTATCGCATCAATGTGACTGATGACGCGTTTCGTGCGTGAAGCGCAGCGTGACGACCGTCACGAGACTGAGCGCGATGAGAAACACCGCGACGGGCCAGGACGCGTGATAGTGCGAAAGCAACGCGGTCGCGAGGAGCGGCGACAGACCGCCAGCGAAAATCGAAGCCACTTCATGCCCGAGCGCAACGCCCGAGTAGCGCACTTCCGTGCTGAACAATTCGCCGACGAGCGCAGGCAAGGTGCCGATCATCGCGCCGTGACAGACGGCCGTGCCAAGCACCAGCGCAAGCCAGATGAGCGGCGTCGAATGCGTGTCCAGCAGCCAGAAGAACGGGAAGGCCATCGCCGCGAGCGATGCGGCGCCGATCATATACACGGGCTTGCGTCCGATGCGATCGGAGAGCTTGCCCCACAGCAGCATCGCGATCATTTCGACGACCATCGCGAGCATGACGCCGGTGAGCATCGTCGAATTCGGAATGCCGATGAACTTGCCGTACACCAGCGAAAACGCGAGAAAGATGTACGCGCCGCCGTTCTCCGCGACGCGCAGGCCCATCGCCATCAGTATTTCCTTCGGATGACGCTTGATCGCTTCGAGCACCGGCATATGCGACGTCTTGCCCGCTTCTTCCGCGTTCTCGAAGTCGCGACTCTCAGGCAGGCTATGACGAATGTAGACGCCGAGCGCGAAGATCACGATGCTCGCGAGAAACGGCAGGCGCCATCCCCACGAGATGAACTGATCGTGCGGCAAGGCCTGCACCGCGAGAAACGCCGCCGAGGAAAGAACGAAACCGCCGCCGACGCCGAGCTGACTCCACGCCGCGTAATAGCCGCGCTTTTCAGGCGGCGCGTTCTCGCTGATCATCAGTACGCCGCCGCCCCATTCGCCGCCGGACGCGATGCCTTGCAGCAGGCGAAGTGCGACGAGCGCAACAGGCGCCCACAGACCGACGTGATCGTAAGTCGGCAACAGGCCGATGCCGAACGTCGCGAAGCCCATGATGAGCAATGTCCAGACGAGCGACGCGCGCCGTCCATAACGGTCGCCGATATGGCCGAACACGATACCGCCGAGCGGCCGTGCGACGAAGCCCATCGCGAATGCCGCGAACGCGCCGAGCGTGCCGATCAGCGGGTCCGCATTGGCCGGAAAAAACAAACTGCCGAACACGAGTGCGGCCGCCGTTCCGTAGACGAAGAAGTCGTACCACTCCATCGCGTTGCCCGCGACCGACGCAATGACGATACGTCTGAGCGTGCGATCCGGCATTGCTGCGCTGGTTTCGGCGGTCGAGGTATGAACTGTTGCCATGTCTGCTCGCATTGAATGAGAAGGGCTGCAGCCTTCTAGAGGCTTCGCATGACAAACAGTGTCGTGGCGACACTCACCCCGGTCAAATTCGCCGAAAAGAACGCGTGATATCAGCGCAGCAAATGAGCGTCACGCGTCGGGCTGGCGAAACATCGAATGGATCGTATTGCGCAGCCACGCTACGCCCGGATCGCTCGTGAATTGCGTGTGCGAGTGCACCTGAATCTCGATGGGCGGCAGCGCAAAAGGCAATGGCAGAATGCGAAAGGCCTTACTACGATTGAAGCGCAGCGCGATGCTCTTGGGGAAGAGCACGGCAAGGTCCGTGTTCATCACGATTTCGGGCGCCACGACGAAATGCGGCAGCCGGACCGCGACATCGCGCTTGAAATTCAGCTCGTCGAGCCATTGCTCGACCATGCGATGGCCCGTCGCGTTGGTGCTCGCGTAGACGTAGCGCAAGGCGGTCAGGTCGTCGCGTGTCGGCCGCGACTTGCGTAACGGATGATTGGCGCGCACGACGCATACATGCTCGTCGACGAATAGCGTCTCGCTCACGCATCCCGCGTCGAGACCCGGCACATAGCCGAGCGCAAGATCGATTTCTCCGGCGCGCATGGCGCTGCTTACGGATTCCACCGGAACATTGACCGCTTCGATTCGAATGCCGCGCGCCTCGCGGTCGAGCAGCGCGACGAGCGGCGGCAGAAAAAAGAATTCCGACATGTCCGACATCGAAATGCGAAACACGCGCCGGGCGGTCGCGGGATCGAAGCTGGCGAGTTGCTGGACCGCCTCGTTGATGATCGACAACGCCTGCGCGAGCGGCGGATACAGCCGATGCGCGGCATCGGTCGGCACCATGCCGGCGGGCGTGCGCACGAAAAGCGGATCACCGAAGATCGTGCGCAAGCGCCGTAGCGCATGACTGACCGCGGGCTGCGTCAGTTCGAGACGTTCGCCGGCGGCGGTCAGGCTGCGCAAATCCCAGATGGCGAGGAACACGCGCAGCAGATTGAGATCGGCGATACCGGAGTTGAGCTTCGTCATACACGGTTGACTCACGAACGAGCGCTGGTCGCGCCATGCGGCCATCAATGTGTGGCGAGATTACCGTATGTGCTGTGCATTGCAAAATGCGGCGTGGCTCCGCGATAGGGCGGCAAGGTATGGAAATCGCGCCGCATCGATTCGCGCACCGGCGAGGCGAGTGCGTCGGCGAGCGCGGACGCATCGTCGAAGACGACCTTGTTGCGTTGCATCGCACTCGCGCGCGTGCAAGGCAGGCCGATGGTGCAATCGATGCGCGTGTAGATCTCCAGCTCGCGCAATCGCGGCAAGGTGGACATCAACGGCGCGTGATGCCGCAGGTAATGCGCGAGCCATGTGTCGAAGTCCTCGGCCGGCCCTTCGTACGCGACGAGATAGGTGCAGCGCTGAATGCGCGCTTGGGTGGATGGCGCGTGCGAGGCCAGCGCGCGCACGGCCATGACTTGCTGCATGAAGCGCCCGGCGATCAAAGGTTCTCGAAGCGCGCGATGGATCGGGCCATCGAGTCTCGCGGCAGCTTCGAGCGCGGCGAGTTCATCGAAATACAGTTGAAGCACGCACGATGGCGCATCGGCCGCGGGCGGAATGCGCGGATCGACGTGTTGCGATATCGGCTCGTGCACGACCAGACTGCGCAAGCCGTCGATGCGCTGCAATGGCGCAATATCGACCAGCGGGCGCTGCCCGCCCGCATCGATCAGAAACAGGCAGATTTGCATACTTACGCCGCCTCGCAGGAAGCAGCCGCGCGCGCGAGCCGATGAAACTGCCGGCCGAAGTACACAAGCCCATCGCCGTCTTCGCGCGAGCCGATGTGTTCTACCTGTACGAAAAGCACTGAATGCGAACCGACCTGCTTGCTGTCGACGATACGGCCTTCGAGACTCGCGATTGCATCGTCGAGCACGGGAAGTTGCAATGCGCCAGGCCGCGAACCGCAGCGCGCAAAGCGTTCGTCCATCGAGCCTCCGTCCATGCCCGCGAACGCGCGCGCCAGTTCCTGCGCGTGCGCGCCCAGCACGTTGATGCACGCCCGGCCGTTAGCAAGCAACACATCGTGAACGTAACTCGACTGATTGATGCAGACGAGCATCGTGGGTGGCGTATCGGTCACGGAGCACACGGCGCTTGCCGTGATACCGCAGCGTCCGTGCGGGCCGTCGGTGGTAATGACGTTGACGGCGGCGCCGAGCGAGGCCATCGCGTTGCGAAACTGTGTGCGCGCTTGATCGTGTGTCATGGCAGATGTCCTTTCAGGATTCGCGGGTTCAGGGATACGGCGTAACGGGCGGAATGCCGACGAAGATCGCGCCCGATGCGTCGTAATTGCCTTCGCCGAGAAAGGCGTGTTGCGTGACGACGATCGAATCGCGTACCAGACGCTGCATCCGGTTCTCGCGATAGATCGCGCCGATGCCCGCCATCTTGTACGCCTGCATCACGATATCGGCGCAGGTGTGGGCGGCGTGCGTCGCCGACAGACGCAGCAAGTTTGCTTCGGCAGGCAACACCGGGTCGCCCGCGAGCACCGTGCGCCACGATGCTTCCGCGCACTCGAAGAAGAACGCCCGCGCGCTGCGCAGTTGTGCTTCCGCCTGCGCGAGCCCGGAACGATAGTAGGCGCGATCGGCGAGACGCGGCGCACCGGTCGTGGTTTTCGTCACGCCGGACATCCCCGCCAGCAGGTCGAGCGCCGCGCGCGCCAGGCCGATGTTCACTGCCGCATGCACCTGCGCCTGATACGCGACGGCGGGATACCGGTACAGCGGTTCATCGATCAGCGGCGTGCCGCCGCGCACGAAGGTCCATTGTTCCTCGACGTATTTGTCCTTCAGGCGCAGATCATGGCTGCCCGTGCCCTGCATGCCGACCACGTTCCAGTTATCGACGATCTCCACTTCGCTCGCCGGGAAAACCGCAGTAAAAGGCTTGCCGGCGTTCTTGTCGTCGGTGCCGGCCGGCGCCCCGCCGATTCCCACGCCGATCCAGTCCGCGCCCTTGCAGCCGCTCGCAAAGCGCCACTGTCCCGACACGAGGAATCCGCCGGGCGCGCGCTCGGCCTTTTGCAGCGGATACAAGCCGCCCGCGAAGACCTGATCGGGACCGGCCGCATAGATTCGCGCCTGGGTCTCCACAGGCAGTGAAGCCAGGTACGTGTTCGCGGAGCCGAACGCCGCGACCCAGGCGGCCGATCCGTCCGCGATCGCGATACGTTCGAGCATCTCGAGGAAGCGCGCGGGCGGCAGCGCATCGCCGCCGAAACGTTTGGGCGTGCTCGCGCGGAAAATCCCCGCGCGCTTCATCTTGCCGACCATATCGCGCGGCACGTGGGACAGGGCGTCGAACTCGTCGCGGCGGCGCTCGACTTCCTCGATCAGCGTATCGAGGTGCAGCGGTCCGGCGTACTCGGGATAGTCGTTTTGCGAATCGATGATGGCTTCGCTTCGAAGGGCTTGCATAGGTGATACCTCTCGGTCGATGTGTGTCGATGTCATTCGGGCTGACGGCGTGCAGCGGCGCGCATCGCTTTGGGATACGTCTCGCGTGCGAGCAGCGTGGCGACGACGGTGATCAGGCCGAGTACGCCCAGATAAATGGCGACTGGCACGGCGCTGTGATAGTGGGCGAGCAACGCGGTGGCGATCATCGGCGAGAGGCCGCCGCCGAGTACGGAAGAGACTTCCCGGCCAATGCCGAGTCCCGAGAAACGCAGGTGCACCGGCAACATCTCGCTGATGAACGCGGGCTGCGCGCCTTCGAGAATGCCGAGCGTGATGCTGTTCGCGAGGACGAGCGCCGCAACCACCTTCCAGTACTCGCCCGAGCCGAGCAGCGCGAAGTACGGCCACGCGACCAGTACGATGGCGATTGCGCCGGCGAGATACACCGGCTTGCGTCCGACCTTGTCGGTCACCCAGCCGAAGAAGAGCGAAACGGGGATCATCAGCAGCATCGAAATGCACAGGCCGCTCAGAACCCAACTCGACTTGATGCCCAGAAACTGCCCGTAGGCGATCGAAAATGCGAAGAAGAGGTAGGACGCCGCGCCCTCGCCGAAGCGCAGGCCGAACACGGTCAGCACTTCGCGCGGACATTGGCGCAGCACTTCGATGACAGGCATCCGGCTTTCGTGGCGCGTCGCCTTGACTTCGGCGAATGCGGCACTTTCTCCGACGGAGCGGCGCATCCACAAGCCGAGAAGAACGAGTGCGGCGCTCGCGAGAAACGGAAGGCGCCATCCCCAGCTCTGAAAGTCGCCCGCCGGCAAGTTCTGCACCAGCAGGAACGCACCGGTGGACAGGACGAAGCCGAGTGCCGCGCCACACGGGCTCCACGCCGCGAGCGCGCCGCGCTTCGATTGCGGCGCGTTCTCGTGGATCAGCAGGATACTGCCGCTCCATTCGCCGCCGGCGGCCAGTCCCTGAAGAATGCGCAACAGAACGAGCATCGCGGGCGCCGCAATGCCGACCTGCTGATAGGTCGGCAAAACGCCCATCAGGACCGTGGCGGTGCCCATCGTGAGAAGGGTCAGCATCATCACGACCTTGCGGCCGTAACGGTCGCCGATATGTCCGCATAGCACGCCGCCGATGGGTCGCGCGATGAAGCCGACCGTGAAGCCGCCGAATGCGGCGATGGTGCCCGTGAGCGGATCGGTGCCGACCGGAAAGAACAGCTTGCCGAAGACGAGCGCGGCGGCGGTGCCGTACAGAAAGAAGTCATACCACTCGAGGATCTGGCCGAGCACTGCCGTCGTGACTGCACGGCGCACGTTGCTTGGGCGACGAGCCGATCGGGTTTGAGCGAGCGCGCTCAGGTCGGAATTCAGAGCTTCAGGGTTCATGGTTGGGGAAGACATGAGGTGATGGTTCCCGCTTCCCTGATGCTCAAGAAGCGGTGCGAGTCGTATCGATGCGATGCGATGGGCCCACGATATGAGCCTCGATAATCGCGGTCAAATTCGAGACAAAAATGCGCGACATGAATCTGGTGCATGTGCCGTTGCATGTCGTACGGAATAGCCCTTGCCTCGCATGACATATCGATCGCGCTTATCGCCGGTCATGCTTTTGGCTTATTTGCCGCGTGAAACGAGCGGCCGCAGACTGCGTGGCGCATCGCATTCATCACCGCAATGAGCCTTCATTGCGTCAATCAACAGAACGACTCGCATGGAACACGCACGTATGAAACTCGCCTTGGGAACTTCTCTGGCGCTGCTTGCAGTTGCAGGCACGGCGCACGCACAAAGCGCGGTGACGCTGTACGGCATCGTCGACGATGGCTTCAACTGGACATCGAACGCCGGCGGCCACAATCTCTACAACCTGTCGAGCGGCGTCATGCAGGCCAGCCGCTGGGGATTGAGGGGCAGGGAAGAGCTTGGCGGCGGGCTTGCTGCGCTGTTCGTACTCGAGAACGGCTTCGACCTGAATAACGGCTCGCTTGCGCAGAAGAACCGCGGCAGCACGCAAGGTCTGATGTTCGGCCGGCAGGCGTACGTGGGCTTGTCCAGTGCTTACGGCACCGTGTTGCTCGGGCGGCAATACGATTCGGTCGTGGATTATGTGGGCCCGTTCGAGTCCGGTACCCAGTGGGCGGGATATATCGGCGCGCATCCAGGCGATCTGGATAACCTCAACAACGCGTATCGCGTGAACAACGCGATCAAGTTCGTCAGTAAGGCTTACTACGGCGTTACCTTCGGCGGCGTCTACAGCCTGGGCGGCGTCGCGGGTGCGGTCTCGCGCAACCAATTGTGGTCGCTCGGTGCGGGCTATGCGAACGGCCCGCTGACGTTGGGCGTCGGTTACCTGAACGCGCGCAATCCGAACGTCGGCTTCTTCGGCGACAACGGCGCAAGCACGCCGCCCGCTGCGAGCGCGAACTTCATCTCTTCGCCCGTCTATAGCGGCTATGCATCGGCTCGTACCTATCAGGTGGTCGCGGCGGGCGCTGCTTATGGATTCGGCGCGGCCACGGTAGGTGCAACGTATTCCAACGTGCAGTTCAAGAACCTCGGCGATACCGCGAACTCCGGTCCCAATCCGCGCGGCTATTCCGGCAATGCGAACTTCAATAACGTCGAAGTCAACTTCAGGTATCAGCTCACGCCGGCGCTCCTGCTCGGCGCGGCATTCGACTACACGAAGGGCGGTGACGTCGATTCGGCCACCGGCAACAATCCCGGCGCCAAGTATTACCAAGGCGCCCTCGGCGCCGATTACTTCCTGTCTAAGCGCACCGATGTCTATCTGATCGGCGTGTACCAGAAGGCATCCGGCATCGATTCCACCGGCACAGCGGCGGTTGCGGCGATCAACAACCTCACGCCGTCGACGAGCGATCGTCAAAGCACGGTCCGCGTGGGCATCCGCCACAAGTTTTGAAGCCAGCCGACATTCGCGCCGGGATGTCATCCATTTCACGGATGGCATCAACCACATTTGATCTATTTGACGGATATGCGGGTGCGGCCTAATTTGTCGTCGAGACGACGCGTGAGTCCGCGCGTGGTACCGCGGAACGGAATACCTGTGTCGTACCCCCCATACCTATGGAGACAACATCGTGAGCGTCAAAGTATTCGATACGAAGGAAGTTCAGGGCCTGCTTTCGGCCGCCGCCAATCTCGGCAGCGATAACGGCAATGCACGTGCGAAGCAGATCACGCATCGGCTGCTAAGCGACCTGTTCAAGGCCATCGACGACCTCGATATGACGCCCGATGAAATCTGGGCAGGCGTGAACTACTTCAACCGGCTCGGTCGCAACGGGGAAACGGCCTTGCTCGCGGCGGGTCTCGGTCTCGAGAAGTTTCTCGACATTCGCATGGATGCGCAGGACCGTCACGCGGACATTCACGGCGGCACACCGCGCACCATCGAAGGTCCGCTGTATGTGGCGGGCGCACCGTTGCGCGATGGTGTGGCGAAGATCGACCTCAATCCGGACGATGACGCCGGGCCGCTTGTCATTCGCGGCACCGTAACCGGTCCCGACGGCAAGCCTGTCGCGGATGCCGTCGTGGAGTGCTGGCATGCAAACTCGAAAGGCTTCTACTCGCATTTCGATCCGACCGGCGCACAGAGTGACTTCAACTTGCGTGGCGCGGTGAGAACAGGACAAGACGGCAAGTACGAGTTCCGCACGCTCATGCCCGTAGGCTATGGATGCCCGCCTCACGGTTCGACGCAAGAATTGCTGAACGCGCTTGCACGGCATGGCAATCGTCCTGCACACGTTCATTTCTTCGTGACGAGCGATAACTTCCGCAAGCTGACCACGCAGATCAACATCGAGGGCGATCCGCTCATTTGGGATGACTTCGCGTATGCCACGCGCGAGGAATTGATTCCTCATGTCGTCGAAAAGAAGGGCGGCTTTGCGCTCGGTCTAAAGGCGGACGCTTACAAGGAAATTCAGTTCGATATCGCGCTGACTCGCCTCGTCGAAGGCAAGGACAATCAGCTTGTCAGTCGTCAGCGCACGGCGGTGACGGCTTAAGTCGGCGAAGCGGCTGACTCCGCTTCCATTTGCTGCGGCAGCGACGATGTTCATCGCGTTGGCGGCGATGGGCGAGAGTGACGAATCACCTGATCGCGGGTGCTACGCTCTGCAGCAAAGCCTGAAGGTCGTCGATGTTGAAGGGCTTGGAAAGAATCGTTACACCGGCGTTTTTTGCTCGTTCGAACTCGTCGGCATAGCCGGTCATCAGCGCAATAGCCTGCTTCGGCCATTTCCGCCGCACTTTTTCCGCAACATCGATTCCGTTGTTGAGCCCAGGCATTTGAATGTCGGAGAGAATGAGATGGAACTTCGCGCCGTCCTCCAGCAGACCTAGCGCTGCATCTCCGGTGAGTTCGTGTCGGGATTGCCAGCCGAACACCTCCAGTACGGCCGAAAGTCCCGCGGCCACTTCCTCGTTGTCTTCGACCAGCAAAATGGAACCCTTGGTCGCCTCCGTCACCGTGACGGGTGGTGAGGGAGACACGGTCGTCGCTTTGGCTTTGGCTTCGGCCTGCCCGGAGCCACGGGGAAGAATGAGCGACACGGTCGTTCCTTTACCTTCCTCGCTCTCGATGCGTGCTGTTCCGCGCGCCTGCTCGCACATCGCGATGACCTGCGCAAGGCCGAGCCCCGTGCCAGCGTTCGCGGCTTTGGTCGTAAAAAGCGGCTCGAAGGCGCGTTGCATCACTGATGCCGGCATGCCGACGCCGGTATCGGAACAAGCGATGACAACATAGTCACCGGGCTTCAGGCTTCCTTTCGAAGTATCGAGCGTGATGTTCCTGGTGCGAATGGTAAAGTCGCCGCCGCCGGGCATTGCATCCCTGGCATTCACCGCAAGGTTTATCAGCGCCGATTGAAGTTCGGTTTGGTCAACGTAGATTGGCCAGATTTCGTCAGAAGACCTGATGTGAAAGCGGATGCGCTCATTGAGCGACATCTGAATCAGAGAGGCTTCCCGTTCGAGCCAATCTTTGACATCCACGAACTCCTCACGCAGCGGTTGCTTGCGAGCGACGCTGAGTAGCCGCCTTGCCAGGACCTCCGCCGAAGCGGAAGCCCGTTCCACTGCGATGACTTCTTTCTCCAGTCCGTTGAAGTGCTTGCGACGGGCCAGTTCCATGTTCGCCTTGACCACCATGAGGAGATTGTTGAAGTCATGCGCGACGTTTGCCACGAGATTGCCGAGTGCGCCCATACGCTTCATCTGACGGCTTGTTGCTTCCGCGGAAACGCGCATCCCGAACTCGGCTTTCCATCTGTCCCACGCCGTTCGTTCACGTTTCAGACGGCTCAAACTGAACACGACCAGAAACCAGATGCCTACGCATGGAACCAGCGTCGCGATGGCGATAAGACCGTCGTGTCGCAACCATCTGTATGTAACCGTCGAGACCGGGATTCCGGAGGTCACGTAAAGCGGGTATGAGCCGACCTCTCGATACACCAGGAGCTTCTCGACGCCGTCGAGCGTCGAGAAACCCTTGAGACGTCCGCTTTGCCGATTAGCCTGAATAGCTTCCAGCAAGGGTTGACTGCTTGTCGGTGCGCGTCGCGCTTTTGGCTCGGGAAATCGAACGAGCGTAGTACCGTCGCTTCGGAAAAGGCCCACCGTCAAAGCCCGGTCATGTGCGGTCAGCCGGTCGTAGAACGACGAGAAATAATCGCGTCGAAGGGATATGGCCAAGACACCGAGATACTGGCCACTCGAGTCGTATCGAGGGAACGTCACATCGAAAACGTCCCGAGCCGGGTCGGATATTTGTTCGGGCCGCAGCATGCCAACTGCCGCAGAAGCGGCATGGCGTGCAGACCAGATATCCGAGCGGTCTCCAATCGATTGAAGGCCGACCGGATAGGTGCTGCTGCTGGCAAGCAAATTTCCTTTCCGGCCAAAGACAGCAATCGAGAAAACCGATGGCACCCGCTCGGCGGTTTGCCTCAGAAAGCGATGAACAGATTGCTGTCGCGCGCGAAGTGGGACATCCCCGTCGTCACCGAGAAAGGCCATTATTCGAAGCGATACCTCCTGATTCACGTCGAGGACTTTTACGGCCTGCTCCTCGGCAACTCGCGAGAGTCTGTCGATTCCTTCAGTCGAATCCGCGATTCTGGTTTGAAAACCGAAATAACCGTACGTGGCGAGAAAAAGCAATGGTGTGATGATTGATGCTGCAAGCACGGCGAGCAGCATGCGCCGGGTCACGCCAAAGTCGCGTGGCGGAACGGGGATATCGAGCGCAGTGCTGTCCGGGACAGATGTTTCCTGATGGGCAATCATGGGACTTCGGGGCGGGGCGCGAAGGCGAAGTCTATTCAGATGTTCGTACGACGTCAAACTTACCGTTGGCGCGGCGGTCGTCGACGTGTTTAAGGGCCGGATAGATACGGCGTCATGGAATCTTTTTTTGCTCGCACGATTTTCTTGAAGCCCTGCGTCTTTGTTTGGCGAGCGTTCGTATTGACTGATACGTCGCTAGATTTGTGGCCGACGCCGTAATACTTACTTGAATTTGAACAAGATTGGAGAACTCCCATGCTCCACCGACTCGATGTCCGTAGAACCCTTGCGTTGTCGGTTTCCATCGCGACGTTGTTAGCTGCAAGCTCGGCAGTTGCAGGTGGTAATGGCAACGGTGGAAATGGCAGCGGCGGATCTCACGGTGCCGCCACGTCGGGCATGACGTATCACAGTGAGCCGGTATCGAGCCCTTGGAATCGAGTTCCGGGGGACATGCCGAGAGAGGTAAATTCGACGGATGCCAAAGCGCGTTCCACGTCGGCGGGTACGCCCGATATGTCGATGGCACCGGGAGAATAGGGTATCGGGTAATCGACTGGAAGAGGGCGGCGACGTTCTCGCGATGTGAATATTTCGGATGCCGATGCAATTACCCCGCAATCGACGACTTACCCGCACCGCATCCAACCGACGGCGAAGCCGGTCAACCCCGGCGCGGGCGAAGCCGATCTGGCAATGCGCGGCGCGGCGCCGCCTCGCCAGTCGTACCTGTTCGCTTACTGGCTCGCACCGGCGGGTGCGTCGCTGGCGGCGGTCGCCGGGAAGCTGGCGGCAGCCGGCGCGGATGACCCTGCGCTGTCGCTTGCCGCGGTGCTTCCGCCGCTCGTATTGCGGTTGCAGCCCGACGTAAAGCAAAGGGACGCCGTCACTGCGGCGATCAACATGGCCCTGATCGTGATGGTTCGGTTCATGGCGTGCTCCTCATGGACTTATCGAGTCAAATGGCGCTGCGTTCGACCGGCAGCGCCGATGTCAGTCGGGTGACTTCAGGCGGTCGCCTTCGCTTTGCGTGCCCGGCGGTGTTCCCGGCTTGGTAGCGGGACCGGCGTCCGGCGCGCGATCCTCGTTGGGGCCGCGCGGCGCCGGCTCCTTCGGGTTCGCCGGGATGTTCTCGGTGTGTCCCGGCACCGGCTGCCCTTCGATATGCTGCGGCGTCTGTTCGTCGGTCATGATTGCCTCGTCGATGCCTGATGGTTGTCCGGCTTGGGATCGGGTTCCGCCGTGGTATCGGTGCCGCTCTTGCCATTGCTGCGGTTGGTGATCTCGCCGGTTTCGTCGAGGACGTCGTCGAGATCGTCGTCGGCATCCTCGTCGGGAGCCGACAGCCATTGAAGCAGCGGCAGACGCGCTGTGTACTGCGATGCAGGCAAGAAGAAGTGGGTCATCGTGATCGCTCGATTGGCTGAAGGTAGTGAGATCGAGCAAGCGTTATTCCATCAGCGTGACGAGCGCATGCATTGCCGACTCCGCACTCAGGCGCCGTTGCCATCGCTTCGCGCTGCGCCGCGCATCTCGTCCGCCGGACGCGGAAAGCCCGTGCGGTCAAGATAAAGCTGGGCGTAATGCTCCGAGCGTTCGCTGCGCTGCCGCGCCCGGTCATCGGACAGCGAAGTCACCGCGCGCGCATCGAGCGCGGTGACGCCCGCGACGTTGAGCAAGGCGCCGAGCGCACGCGTGTGCGCGCCTTGCCGGCGTTCGCGTGGCGCCGTCGCCACGGTCATCAGATCGAGCGCGTCGCCGCCGATGCGCGCCATCAGATACGGAGACGGATCGCGCGACGAAAGTATGCCGATGCCGCAGGCAATCTCTCTCAGCCCATACAGCCTGACGAGGCCAGGGCTGACGCGCAGGCCGGACATGCGTGCGACGGTACGGGGCGCAAGCAGTTGGGCGGTTCCCAATGCGAGACTGAAGAATGCGAGTCCACGGGCAAGCGAGTGGCCCTTCGCTTGCTGGTTGTCGGTCGCGGGATACTGGCTCATGGTGTGTTCCGGCTAGGTATGACGACTGGATGAACGAACATGTCGAAGCCTTATGCAAGGCTTATTTCTTCGCTTCCTGACCGGATGCCGAGCGGTCGAGATATTCGGTCGAGATGGAAGGGATGTGTTCGAGCAGCCATTGCGCCATTGCCTGCTCCTGAGGCAGGATCCGTTCGCACGCGGCCCGGGTTTCGGCATCGCCGCAGCGCGTCGCTGCCGCAATTAGCGAGGTGTAGGACGCGATCTCCATGTTCTCGAATACATAGCTCATGATGGCGCCTTTCACGACTTCGTCGGTCATCGTCATGCCGCCCGCCGCTTGCGCGAAGGCCATCATCTTGGCGGCAAGATCCTTGACCGTCGATGTGCTGCCGCCGAGCCGCTCGATGCACGCGGCGACGATCTTCTGCTGGTCCAGCGTTTCTTCCAGATGCTGATCGATACGCGCCTTCAGTTGCGGATAGTGCTCGAGGCGCCCGGACTGCGCGCGCAGCATTTGCTCGGCTTGCTGTTCCATCGCGTGCGCGTCGCGAAGCCAGTCGAGCAGGTGTTCGGTCGGTTGAGCCATGGTGTCTCCCGGATCGATGTGAACGGATGAGCGAAGCAATCGCGCTTCGCGCTGCCCGATGACTCGCAATCGTCATGCCGCGCATGTTCGTGGCATGACGACGAATAGTTAGGATGCCCTTCGTACTGTTGCGACATGAAAATAAAGCGCGATACTTCAAGCGCGCCTTGAATGGCGCGTTATCTTCCGTGGCTTCAGCCCGCCGTTTTCAGGCGGGCCTTTTTTTTGCACAAAGTCGCATCGAGCGGGGCAGATGGATCGACCAGCCCGTGCCCGATGTGCGGGCGAGTCACGCGCTTCCCGAGCATCTCGGGTACGCTTCGTCCGCTGCCGAAAGAAGGCATGAACATCGCACGCACCAGGAGTTTTTCCCATGCTCGCCGCAATTGCTACATTGCTCGTTTTCCAGTGTCTCGGAGAAGGGCTTTCCTATCTCTTCAGCCTGCCGGTGCCCGGCCCGGTCATCGGCATGCTTCTGCTCGCCGGATACTGCGCATTGCGTCCGGCCGCCGCGGCCACGCTCGAACCCACGGCGCTCGAACTGCTCCGGCACCTGTCTCTGCTGTTCGTGCCGGCGGGCGTCGGCATCATGGTGTCGGCGCATGCGCTGCGCGGCGACGTGCTTGCCGTCGTGTTCTCCGTTGCAGTCAGTACCACACTCGCGATCGCCGTCACCGCGCTCGTCATGCGTGCGATGCTGCGCGGCCGCCGCCGCGTCGCCCATGAACACGGAGACCGCACATGATCCCGGTGCCGCACTTCGGAGCGATCTGGGTCTATCTGGCGGCCACGCCGCTGCTCGGCCTTACCATCACGCTGCTCGCGTACCTCATCGCGCAGCGCATCTACGCGGCGTGCCGCTTCAATCCGCTCGCCAATCCGGTGCTGATTTCGGTGGCCATCGTCGTCGTGGTGCTCAAGACGAGCGGCACGGCCTACGAAACGTATTTCGACGGCGCGCAGTTCGTGCATTTTCTGCTCGGGCCGGCCACGGTCGCGCTGGCGTTGCCGCTTTATCGGCAGTGGGCGAATCTGAAGCGACTCGCGTGGCCGATTCTCGTGAGTCTCGCCGCCGGCTCGCTGACCGCGATCGTATCCGCCGTGTCCGTGGCGGCCTTGCTCGGGGCGTCGCGTCAGTCGATTGCATCGCTCGCGCCGAAGTCCGCGACGACGCCCATCGCGATGGCCGTGGCGAAGGAGATCGGCGGCGTGCCTTCGCTGACGGCGGTGCTCGTCATCACGACGGGCGTGTTCGGCGCCGTCACCGCGCGGGGTATCCTCAATGTGCTGCGCGTTTCCGACGTCGAGGCGCGCGGCTTCGCGCTCGGCGTGGCGTCGCATGGCATCGGCACGGCGCGCGCCTTTCAGGTCAGCGAAGAGATGGGCGCGTTCGCCGGCCTCGGCATGGGGCTGAACGGCGTGTTTACCGCGTTCGTCGTGCCCGTTCTGCTGCCTGTGTTGTCGAAGCTGCTGTGATGTCCGCGCGCCCGGCTTGAATGTCGACGGAATAGCCATTGCTGGCGACGACGGCATGGGTCGCGCCCCTCGCGACGTCACAACCGCCAAGGAACCTGTCCATGTCACAGCCTGCACTGTTCCAACCTGCGCGCTTGCGCAATCTGACCCTCGCCAATCGCATCGTGATCGCGCCGATGTGCCAGTACTCCGCCGAAGACGGCTGCATGAACGACTGGCATCTGATTCATCTCGGTCAGCTCGCGCTGTCCGGCGCGGCCTTGCTCACCATCGAAGCAACGGCCGTGCTGCCGGAGGGACGCATCACATATGCGGATGTCGGTCTCTGGAACGACGAAACCGAAGCGGCGCTGAAGCGCACGCTCGACGGCATCCGGCGATGGTCGGACATGCCGGTCGCGATCCAGTTGAGTCACGCGGGACGCAAGGCATCGACCGATGTGCCGTGGGAAGGCGGCGCCCAGATTTCAGCCGATCACGCGCATGGCTGGCAGACCGAAGCGCCTTCGAGCGTCGCCTATGAGGACGGCGAAGCGCCGCCGGTCGCGCTCGATGCGGCCGGACTCGCGCGCATCCGCGATGCGTTCACGGCGGCCGCCACGCGCGCGGCGCGTCTCGGCATCGATCTCATTCAGATCCACGCGGCGCATGGCTACTTGCTGCATCAGTTCTTGTCGCCGTTGTCGAACCGGCGCGACGATGAATACGGCGGTTCGCTCGAGAACCGCATGCGTTTTCCGCTCGAAGTGTTCGACGCCGTGCGCGCCGCATTTCCCGCCGAGCGGCCGGTGACGATCCGCGTGTCCGGCACCGATTGGGTCGAAGGCGGCTGGGACATCGAGCAGACCGTCGCATTCGCCAAAGCGCTCGAAGCGCGCGGCTGCGATGCCGTTCACGTATCGAGCGGCGGGCTTCATCCGGCGCAGAAGATTCCGGTCGGGCCGAGCTATCAGGTGCCGCTCGCGCGCGCCGTGAAGCAGGCGGTCGGGATGCCGGTCATCGCGGTCGGGCTGATCACGGGCATCGAACAGGCGGAGGCCATCGTCGGAACCGGCGATGCCGACATGATCGCGCTCGCGCGCACGGCCCTGTACGACCCGCGCTGGCCGTGGCACGCCGCGGCGGAGCTGGGCGCACAGGTGCGCGCGCCGAAGCAGTATCTGCGCTCGCAGCCGCATCAGTACCGGCATCTCTTCGAAGAAGACTGATCGTGCGATGCGGTCGCGCGCTCGAAGGGAGCGACGCTTGCAAGCCGGTTCTCATGGCGGCGTTCGTTCGCCGCCCTTCGCGCCGGGCGCGAGCACGTTCGGCAACACCGGATTCTCGGGCTGCGTATAGCGCACCTGCACGAGACGGGTGATCGCAGCGAGGCTCTCCTCGGCGGAATCCCGATGTTCGCGCTCGACGGCGGCGGTTTCGTCGGCGAGTTCGGCGTCGCCGATTACATCGCGGAACCATGTCGAATAGTCGCCGCGCCGCAGATGAAAGAGCCATGTGTCTTCATCGACGCCATCGGCCAGTTCGAGGAAAAGCGTGAGGTTGTGCGCGCGCAGCTTGAGCCGATTCTCCGGCCCGCGAAAGTAGAAACTGCGCTCGGGGATAAGCATGCCCGCCGCATATTTGCGCACATGACGGCGACGCTGCGTTTTGGCCGGCTCCACGCGAACGATGCGCGGATCGCCCCAGGCGTCGCCGCTGAGCGGCTCGCGCCGCCAGACGAGCGCCTGACCGACTTCGGGCGCGCCCGATAGCCGGCGCGGCATCGCGATGCCCGCGGCGCGCGCGAACTCCTCGAGCGCTTCCCAGGCGCCGGGACCTGCGCCGATGAACACGTTGACGCGTTCGAGCACGCGCTGCGAGATCGCGTTCGGATGCACCGTCGCGAAGATGGCCGGGCCGAGTTGCTCCGGCAGGGTTTCGTCGGCGGCGTTCGCGGCGTTCGGGAAAAGCTGATGCGCCTCGTCGAACAATATCCAGTGCGGTCGCCCGTTGAGCGCGCGGGTCGATTGCAGCTCGGCGAGCAGTTCGGCGCAGTACGAAGGCCGCTCGGCGAACGCAACGTGCATCAGATTCGCGACGACAGGCTGGCGCGGCTGGCGCAGCAACTTCATGATGTCGTCGCCTTTGGGCGCGTGCTCCGCATTGCCGATGGCGAGCGTCTTTTCGAGATTGTCGAAATCGCCTTCCGGATCGAGCGCGCAGAACTGATATCCCGCCGCGCACAGACGCTCCATGAGTCCGGTCAACAAGGTCGACTTGCCGCCGCCCGACTGCCCGGCGAGCAGCGCGACGGTGCCTTGCTGTTCGAGCGTTTCGGCGGTGTCTTCATCGCCGCCATCGCCGCTTACGGTGCGATGCCCGATCAGCAGGTTGTGCCGCGCGTCGCGTCGGCTCAGGTGTGCGAGGTCGTCGGCCAGAATCTTGTCGATGAGTTCCGCGACGCCCGCCCCGGCGACGCCTTCGAGACAGATATCCGCGTGCGCCTTCAGCACATCGAGCGCGTTGCCGACCGCGGCGCCGAACTCGCACGCGTCCAGCAGCGGATGATCGTTCTGCGCATCGCCGACGCCGACGGCATTGCGCGGCGAGAACGCCATCGCATCGAGGGCGGCATCGAGCCCCGTCGCCTTGCTGATGCCGGGCGCGAGAATCATCACCGCGTCGCCGTTGAACACGACGTGCAGATCGAGGCCGAGTTCGCGGATCGCTTCGTGCGCCTGTTCGTCGTACGGGCGCGATGTGGCGACGAGCGTCTCGCTCACGCTCAGGTGCTTCACGCCGCGTTGCCGCATCGCTTCGACGAACGCGGCGGGCGGCGGCGGCGCCAGAAGCGTGCGTTCGCGCGTCGCCGGGTGATAGAGCACGCCGCCGTTCTCCGCGACCACATACGAAAACCGGTCGATGCCGTCGCACAGACTCAGCAGATCGTCGAGTTCGCGGCCGGTGACGAGCACCATATGGCGGCCGGATTCGCGCAGCCGGTCGACGGCGCGCCACGTCGCTTCATCGACGCGGCCATGCTGCGCCAGCGTGCCGTCGTAATCGCTTGCAAGCACCATGCAGCGCATTCAAACCTCCGTCAATGTGAGCCGCGCGGTGCGCTCGCGCACGAGCCGCTCGTAGACCTCGACATAAGCACGCGCCATGCGCTCCGCCGTGAAAAACTGCTCGAAGCGCGCGCGGCATGCGCGCCGGTCGATCTCCGGCAATCGCGCGACGGCTTCGACCGCCTCGTCCTCGTCGCGCACGATGAACCCGCTCACGCCATGCTCGATGATCTCCGGCACCGAACCGCGCCCGAACGCGATGACCGGCGTGCCGCACGCGAGCGCTTCGATCATCGCGATGCCGAAGGGCTCCGGCCAGGCGATCGGAAAGAGCATCGCGCGGGCATGGCCGAGCAGTCCGCGCTTGCCGTGATCGTCGAGTTCGCCGACGAATTCGACGTGCGGCGCCTCGATGAGCGGTTCGACATCGCGAATGAAGTAGGGGCGATCCGCTTCGTCGATCTTCGCCGCGATCCTGAGCGGCACGTTCGCCCGCCGCGCGATGCGGATGGCCGCGTCCGGTCCCTTCGATGGCGCGATACGTCCGACGAACGCGAGATGCCGTTCCGCCCGCGCCTGAAACGGCAGCAACGCCGCGGGCATGCCGTGATGCACGGTCGCGGTCCAGCCGGCCCACGGCATCGGCTCGCGCTGCGCATCGGAGATGGACACGAGCGGCACATCGGCGAAACGCCGGTAAAGCGCGTCGAGGCCGGGCACGTCGAGCCGCCAGTGAAGCGTCGTAACGTGCGCGGCATCGAGCCGGCGCGCGTACGGAAAGCTCATGTAGTCCGTATGAAAATGCACGATGTCGAAATCGCCGGACGCGCGCACGACGTCCTCGAGCATCGCGAAGTGGAAGGCTTGCGGATCGGCGGTGTCTTCGAGCAGTCTCACGGCGCAGTCCGAACTCGCGACGAGCTTCGCGCGTGTGCGCGAGTCGGCGCTTGCAAAGAGCGTGACGTCGTGTCCCATCTTCACGAGTTCTTCCGTGAGCCAGGACACGACGCGCTCTATGCCGCCGTAACGTCGCGGCGGCACGCTCTCATAAAGAGTGGAAACCTGAGCGATGCGCATGGCCAATTACGCGAGTGAATGCAACCGGGAACGGCAATCGTCATGCCTGCATCGGGTCGCCGGGTGCCCATTCCTCGCCGCCTCGCGCTGGATCCGCGAGCAGCGTGCGATAAATCGCGAGGTAATCGCGCGTCATGCGCTCGGCGCTGAAGCGCCGCTCGAAGCTGCGCCGGCAATCGTTGCGACGAATGGTGCCGAGTTTCTGCACTGCACGCACGGCCTGTTCGACATCGTCGACGATGAAACCCGTCACGCCATGCTCGACGATCTCCGGCACCGCACCGCGCCGGAAAGCGATCGCGGGCGTGCCGGAAGCCATCGCCTCGATGAGCACGAGGCCGAAGGGCTCCTCCCAGCCGATCGGAAACATCAACGCACGCGCGTGGGAGAAGAGTTCGAGGCGCGTCTCGCCGCCCACTTCGCCGAGATATTCGACGAACGATTGCGAGGCCTCCAGCATCGGATAAATCTCTTCCCTGAACCACGCGCGTTCGCCGGGATGCACGGCCGCGGCGATCTTGAGCGGCAGCCCCGCGCGCCGCGCGATCTCGACGGCGCGCTCGATTCCCTTCTCGGGCATCATGCGGCCCACGAAAAGCAGATAGTCGCCGCCGTTCGGAGAGAAGCGCATGGCATCGAGCGGCAGGCCATGATGCACGGTGCCGATCCAGTTGGCGTGCGGTGTGTCCTTGCGCTGGCTGTCCGAGATGGAAACGAGCGGCGCATCGGGATAAGCCCCGTAGAGCGGACCGTGATCGGGCACGAGCAGTCGGCCGTGCACGGTCGTAAGCGACGGACACGACATATACCGCTGCAATGGCAGATGAAACGGCTCGCCGTGGAAGTGAACGAGGTCGAACTGCGCGGAGCGGCGTACGACGGCGTCGAGCTGACGCAGATGATGGCTCGTCGTATCCCACACGCGTTCGTCACGCCAGAGTCCCACCGGATGTGTCGCGCGAAGGCGCGCCTGGGTCTTGGAGTCGCCCGCAGCGAACAATGTGACGTCGTGACCCCACGCGACGAGTTGTTCCGTCAGCGCGGAAACGACGCGTTCGGTCGCGCCATAGGCTTTGGGGGGAACGCTTTCATAGAGCGGTGCAACTTGTGCGATCTTCATTTTGCGGTCCTTGCGGGCCGTTCGCTGCAAGCCCGATTGCTTGCGGATGACGGATAAGCTCGCCGAGCAATCGAAGGGCCACACGCGCGACGATCGCGGGTCGCGCTCGAAGCAGGCACGTCGCCGCCGCGATTCAGATCATTTGTCCTGGACGCCGGGCTTCGCCGGATGGCCGATTGCGCCGCCGGTGTGCTGATTGTCGTGGCCGGCGAGATATCGATCGATCAGCCGGCGCGCCTGCTCGACGCCGCCGCGCAGCGCTTCCGCGCTCGTCAGCCAGTTGGGTTCGACCGTCTCGACTCGAGGCAGAGCGACCGGCCGTCCGTTGCGGGTGACGCGCAGCTCGGGTGTCCAGTCGCCGGTTGGCGTTTGTTTCGTCGATACCTCGACGTCGTAGCCGCCAAGGGAAAAGGTCTCGGTTTTCATCGTCGGTCTTGTATCGGTTGGATCGGTTGTTTCGGGTGAACGAGGTCGCAGCAGCAGGCCCTATGCCCGACAGGCATCGAATCTGCTGTAAGCACGCATCGCATCGTGCACGACGCACGCAGCAGCGGCCTCAGGAGAAGAGTCAATGTCCGAATCGCAAGCAGGCGCCGAGTCGCCCCACCTCGACCACGATCAGCGCGAGCAAGCCGCGGATCATTCGACGCCGCATGCGCTCGTCATCCACGAAATCGTGCGCGAAGAGGGCGAAACCGCGATGGAGCGCACGGCCTCGGCGCTCATATGGTCCGGGCTCGCGGCGGGTCTTTCGATGGGTTTCTCCTTTCTCGTTCAGGCGATTCTGCAAAGCGAGCTGCCTGCATCCAAATCGCAGCATCTGATTGCAAGCCTGGGATATACGATCGGCTTCGTGTTCGTCATCCTCGGGCGTCAGCAGCTTTTCACCGAGAGCACGCTGACAGCGGTGCTGCCCGTGCTCACGCGGCGTGACTTGCGCACAGTGGGTAAAACGCTGCGCCTATGGTCGATCGTGTTGTTATCCAATCTCGTCGGCACCGCAGTATTCGCCGCGCTTCTGCAGTTCAAGGACGTGTTCGATCCCGACGTCAACGCGGCGCTCGCGGAGGTCGCGCGTGCGCCTTTCAGCGCCGGCTTCGGCGTGACGCTGGTGCGCGCCGTCTTCGCCGGCTGGCTGATCGCGCTGATGGTCTGGCTCTTGCCGAGCGCGCGGTCCGCGCGCCTGCTCACCATCCTGCTCGTGACTTACACCGTCGGCGTGAGCAAGCTGACGCACGTCATCGCCAGTTCGGCCGAGGCCGCGTATGCCGTGATGACGCACGCCGCGAGCATCGGCGATTACTTCGGCGTGTTCCTGCTGCCGACGCTTCTCGGGAACATGATCGGCGGGATATCGATGGTCGCGATCGTCAACCATGCGGCCATCGCGCCGGAAATCGGCGACACGCAGTAACGCGGACTCTGTCGCCACCGGAGCCGTGGACCGCTGCACCGTCAGCGGGATTTATCGCACACGGCTGGGTCATTGCTGAACCGGCGTGGATCACGCCCGGTCGCCGCAAGTCGCGACGCTGATGCCAAATCGTTGATTTAACGGCGGAATCTGTCACTGGCACGGACAGTGCATTGTGCGTTCAACTTGTATTCAAGATTGAACTCATGAACGCGACCGCATCTGCCGACGATCACGCACCGCTCACCGTTCGCGCACTTCTCGATGCGTACGCGCGCGGCGATACCGACCCGCAGCTAATCGCCGTAGCGACGCTTGCTCGCATCGAAGCGAGTGATCGCCCGGAAGCATGGACGCTCGTCGTTCCGGCAGCGGATCTGCAAACGACGGCAGCGTCGCTTGCACGCGAGCTCGCCGAAGCCGGACCCGCGATCTTCGAGCGCAAGCCTTTATTCGGCGTGCCGTTCGCGGTGAAGGACAACATCGACATTGCGGGCTTGCCGACGACCGCCGCATGTCCGGCGTTCGCCTATACGCCCGGCGAAACGGCGTTCGCCGTGCAGCGCTTGATCGATGCGGGCGCGATGCTCATCGGCAAGACGAATCTCGATCAGTTCGCGACCGGTCTCGTCGGCACGCGCTCGCCGCATGGCGCCGTGCGACAAGTTAGTCATCCGGAATATGTGTCGGGCGGATCGAGTTCCGGTTCGGCGGTGACGGTGGCGCAGGGCATCGTCGCGTTTTCGCTCGGCACCGATACCGCCGGTTCGGGCCGCGTGCCGGCGGGTTTCAACGGCATCGTCGGATTGAAGCCGTCGCTGGGGCTCGTCAGCAAGCGCGGGGTCGTGCCCGCGTGCAAGAGTCTCGATACGCTATCGATCTTCGCGCACGACGTCGCCGATGCCTGGATCGTGCTGCAGCAGATGGTCACTTTCGATGCGCTCGACGGTTATTCGCGCCGCGTCGCAGCGCGCGGCTTGCTGCCGGATGCGCCGCGCGTCGCGATTCCCGACACGCTGGAATTCTTCGGCGACACGCACGCGGCCGACGCCTTCGCGGCGACGCTGGATCGTCTGCAACTCGAACCCGCGACGTTTCCCTTCGCACCGATGCAACGCGCGGCCGCGTTGCTGTACGACGGTCCGTGGGTCGCGGAACGCCGCGCGGCGCTGGGCGATTTCTTCGTCACGAACCGCGATGACATCGATCCGACCGTAGCGAAAGTGATCGGCAAGGCCGACGCATTCTCCGCCGCCGACGCATTCAACGCGCAATACGAACTCACGCTGCTGAAGCGTGAGGCGGAAGCGTTGTTCGAACGTTTCGATATCCTGATCGTTCCGACGACGCCGACGCATCCGACCATCGCGCAAGTGCAGGCGAACCCGGTCGAAGTGAACAGCCGTCTCGGCGTCTATACGAACTTCGTCAATCTGCTCGACCTGTGCGCGCTCGCCGTGCCGGGACCGCCGCGCGCCGACGGCTTGCCCGCGGGCATCACGCTCATTGGGCCAGCGGGCGCGGATCGGAGACTCGCGGCATTGGGCGCGAAGATTCAGGCACTTTCCGATGCCAGCATCGATCCGCTGCCGATCCAGGAGCCAAGCATCGAGCTCGCCGTAGTCGGCGCACATCTGCGCGGCATGCCGCTCGAATGGCAGATGAAGCAGGCGGGCGCGCGGTTCATCGAAGAAGCGATGACGTCGCCGCACTACACGCTCTACGCATTAGCCGATACGCAGCCGCCGAAGCCCGGACTCGTGCGCACCGAAAACGAGGGTGCCGCGATCGCCATCGAGATATGGGAGATGCCTATGCGGACCTTCGGCGCATTCGTCGCGGCGATTCCCGCGCCGCTCGGTATCGGCACGGTCACGACCGCCGATGGCCGCATCGTCAAAGGCTTCATCTGCGAACCGGCCGCCGTCGCGCCGGACAGCGGCGCACGCGACATCACTTCCTTCGGCGGCTGGCGCGCGTATCGGCACAGCCTCGTCTCTTCATCCAGCGATCAACTCAAACAGGAAGCTACATCATGACCAATCGCCGCCAGTTCATCCAAGGCGCGGGCGCGCTCGCGCTCGGCAGCGCGCTGCCCTTCGATCTCGCCTTCGGCGCAAGCAATCTCACCGTCGGCGTGATCTATGTCGGCGCGAAGGGCGATTACGGCTATAACCAGGCGCAGGCTCAGGCCGCCGCGATCATCAAGAAGATGCCGGGCGTGAAAGTGGTCGAGGAAGAGAACGTGCCCGAGACCGTGGCCGTGCAAAAGACGATGGAAGCGATGATCGAACAGGACGGCGCGACGCTCATCTTCGCGACTTCGTTCGGCTATTTCGATCCGCATGTGCTGAAGATGGCCGCGAAGTATCCGAAGGTCCGCTTCGCGCATTGCGGCGGTTTGTGGAAGCAGGGCAATCCGCCGAATATCGCGAGCTACTTCGGCTATATCGATGAATGTCAGTACCTCAACGGCGTCGTCGCGGGACACGTGAGCAAGAGCAAGAAGCTCGGTTTCGTCGCCGCCAAGCCGATTCCACAAGTGCTGCGCAATATCAATGCGTTCACGCTCGGCGCGCAATCGGTGGATCCGTCTATCACCACGCACGTCATCTTCACCGGCGACTGGTCGATGCCGGTCAAGGAAGCCGAAGCGGCCAACAGTCTCGTCGATCAGGGATGCGATGTGCTGACCTGTCACGTCGACGGTCCGAAGGTCGTCATCGAAACGGCGGAGAAGCGCGGCGCGATGAGTTGCGGCTATCACGCGAGTCAGGCCGCGCTTGCGCCGAAGGGTTATCTGACGGGCGCGGAGTGGGATTGGGCGACGCCTTTCAAGGAACTCGTCACGGATGCGCAGACCAGCAAGCCGCAGCCCAACATTCTGCGCGGCGGCCTGAAGGAAGGCTTCGTGAAGATGTCGCCCTACGGCGCGAAAGTCACGGCCGATGCGAAGTCCAATGCCGACGCCATCAAGACGAAGATGGCCGCGGGCGATTACGTGATCTTCAAAGGCCCGATGAAGGACAACAAGGGCGGCAGTGCCATCGCATCGGGCACGGCTTACGCGCAGACGGATATCAAGCTGGAAAGCATGAACTATCTCGTCGCGGGCGTCGTCGGGCAGATCTGATTCATTCCTTCGCGGAGCCGGCATGCGTTCCTATCCTCTATTACCGCGCGTGGCGCTGGGCGCATTGCCCGCTTTGCCGACGTTGTGCGCGCTCATCGGCACGCTGGTGCTGTTCTCGCTATTCCTGCTCGTGCAGGGCCAGCCCGCCAACGATGCGCTCGTGCTGATCGCGCAAGGCGCATTCGGCTCGTCGTTCGCGTGGCAGAGCACGTTGCTGCGCGCCGCGCCGCTGATGCTCACCGCGTTGTGCGTCGCGCTGCCTGCGCAGGTCGGGCTGATCGTGATCGGTGGCGAAGGCGCGCTCGCGCTCGGCGGACTCGCATCGGCGGTCGTGGCGACGGTCGTGCCTGCCGCGATGCCGTGGTTCGTCGTCGCTCCGTTGATGGCGCTCACCGGCATGATCGCGGGCGGCGTGTGGATCGGCGCGGTCGGCGCAATGCGGCAACGGCGCGGCGTCAACGAGACGATCAGCAGTCTGTTGATGTCGTATATCGCGATTGCATTGTTCAAGCATCTCGTCGAAGGACCGTTGCGCGATCCCGCGAGTCTCAACAAGCCTTCGACGCCGCCCGTTCCCGATGCCTTCTCGATCGGTTCGTTGCCGGGTCTCGATGTGCATTGGGGCTTGTTCTGGGGGGCGCTCGCGTGCGTCGCGGCATGGGTCTTCGTGCGCCACAGCACCAAAGGCTTCGCAATGCGCATCGCGGGCGGCAACAACCATGCGGCGAAGCTCGTCGGGCTGCCGGTGAACAAGCTCGCGATCGCGGCCTGCGCGATGGGCGGCGCGGCGGCCGGTCTCGCGGGCATGTTCGAAGTCGCGGCGGTGCAGGGCAGCGCGAACGCATCGCTGCTGGCGGGTTACGGCTATGCGGGGATTCTCGTGGCGTTCGCGGCGCGTCAGAACCCGTTGGCGATCATTCTGTGCGCGGTGCTCGTCGGCGGTATCGAAGCGAGCGGTTCGCTTCTGCAACGCCGCCTGGGTCTGCCCGATGCCACCACGCTCGTCCTGCAAGGTCTGCTCTTTGCCAACCTGCTCGCGTGGGAAGCGATGGGCGGTCGTCTCGCGGCGTGGCGCATCAGGCTGCAGGCGATGACCGTCGCGCGCTCGTCGGTTCGACTGGAGGGCACTCATGTTTGACGCACATTCACCCGTCGCGGTGCTGCTGCTGTCGTTGTTCGCGGGCGCCATCCGCGTGAGCACGCCGTATTTGTTCGTGAGCATCGGCGAATGTCTGACGGAGAAGGGCGGGCGCGTCAATCTCGGCCTCGAAGGCATTCTCGTATCCGGCGCGATGACCGGTTATGCGGCCGCGTATCTGTCCGGCTCGCCGTGGCTCGGCGTGCTCGCGGCCGGCTGCGCGGGGTTGCTGCTCGGCTGCCTGCACGGTCTCGTGTGCTCGTTGCCGCGCGTGTCGGACATCGCGTTCGGCATCGCGCTGATGCTGGTCGGCACCGGCCTCGCGTTCTATCTCGGCAAGCCGTTCATCGAGCCGCAAGCGCCGATGTTGTCATCGATCGATCTCGGTGCTTGGGCTTCGTCGCCGCAGTTGCATAACGCGTTGCATGTCAATCCGCTCTTCATCATCGGCGTCGCGCTGGCGTTCGCGTTGCAATGGGGCTTGCGACATACGCGTTGGGGCATGGCTTTGCGTCTCGTCGGCGAGAACGCGGAAAGCGCCCGCGCGATGGGTTATCCGATCACGCGCGTTCGCATTCTCGCGACGACGGTCGGCGGCTTCTTCGCGGGCGTAGGCGGCGCGTATCTGTCGCTGGTGTACCCCGGAAGCTGGAACGAAGGCTTGTCGAGCGGACAAGGCCTGATGGCCGTCGCGCTCGTCATCTTCGCGCGCTGGCAGCCGTTGCGATGCCTGTGGGCCGCGCTGATCTTCGGCGCAGCGGGCGCGCTCGGACCCGCGTTGCAGGCGATCGGCGTGACGAGCGGTTACTACCTTTTCAATGCGGCGCCTTACGTCCTCACGCTCGTCATCATGATCGTCAATTGCCGTCCCGACCGCACGCTCGCGGGTGCGCCCGGCGAACTGAGTCTCACGCGTTGAACCCTATTTTCATGGAGTCGAACACATGAGCCGCTTCATCGAAGCACGTCCCTATCCGTGGCCCTACGACGGCAATCTGCGGCCGGAGAACACCGCGCTCGTCATCATCGACATGCAGACGGACTTTTGCGGCATCGGCGGTTATGTCGACAAGATGGGCTATGACCTCTCGATGACGCGCGCGCCCATCGAACCGATCAGGAACGTGCTCACGCTGATGCGCGAGCAAGGCTTCACGATCATTCATACGCGCGAAGGGCACCGGCCCGATCTGTCGGATTTGCCCGCCAACAAGCGATGGAGAAGCCGTCGCGCGGGCACGAACGGCATCGGCATCGGCGATGAAGGACCCTGCGGCAAGATACTCGTGCGCGGCGAACCGGGCTGGGAAATCATCGATGAACTGAAGCCGATCGAAGGCGAGATCGTCATCGACAAGCCAGGCAAAGGCTCGTTCTGCGCAACGGACCTCGAAATGGTATTGCGCACGCGCGGCATCGTGAATCTGGTGCTCACGGGCATCACGACCGATGTCTGCGTTCACACGACGATGCGCGAAGCGAACGATCGCGGCTTCGAATGCACCATTCTCGCGGATTGTTGCGGCGCGACCGATCAGGGCAATCACGACGCCGCGCTGAACATGGTGCTGATGCAGGGCGGCGTATTCGGCACGGTATCGGATTCGAAGGCTTTGCTCGCGACGCTGGGACGCTGACCATGAACGCACCGACCAAAGCGATGAGCGTGGAAGTGCTCGGCGCGACGAAGCGTTTCGGCGCTTTCACCGCGCTCGACGACGTGACGCTCAAAGTGCGCGCGGGCACCGTGCATGCGCTGCTCGGCGAAAACGGCGCGGGCAAGAGTACGCTCGTGAAAGGGCTCGTCGGTTATGGCGTGCTCGATCACGGCGAGATCATCGCGGATGCGCGGCAGGTGAGAATCGCGTCGCCGCGCGATGCACAGGCGCTCGGCATCGGCATGGTGTATCAGCATTTCACGCTGGCGGCGGGCTTGTCGGTCGAAGAAAATTTGCTGCTGGCGCGCGGGCGATTGCCGTGGAAGATCGACTGGCCGAAGGAACGTGCCGCGCTCGATGCCTTCATGCGTTCGATGCCCTTTCGTCTGCCTCTCGATGCGCCCGTCGCCGGTCTCGCCGCAGGAGAAAAGCAGAAGCTCGAGATTCTGAAACAGCTTTATTTGCAGCAGCGTTTCCTCATTCTCGATGAACCCACGTCCGTGCTCACGCCGCAGGAAGCAGACGAAGTGCTTGGCCTGATGCGCGATCTCGCCACGCGCGGCGAGCTGACCGTGTTGATGATCACGCACAAGTTCCGTGAAGTGATGGCGTATGCCGACGACGTCACAGTGTTGCGCAAGGGCAAGCTCGTCGGGACGAGCGCGGTCGCGGATACGAGCCGCGACAAGCTCGCCGCGTCGATGATGGGCGGTGAATCCGCGAAGCAGGACGATCCCGAACTCGCCGGAATGCAGCCCGGACGCAAGCCGCTCGATGCGGCTTCGCCCGTGCGTCTCGCGCTGTCCAGTCTCAACGTCGTCGATGATCGTGGACATCGGGCGGTGCGCGATGTTTCGCTCAGCGTGAAGTCGGGCGAGATACTCGGCATCGCGGGCGTATCGGGCAACGGGCAGAAGGAACTGATCGAAGCGCTCGTCGGCCAGCGCCGCGTGCAAAGCGGTGAAATGCGCATGCATGGCGAGCCATACCGCGCGACGCGTGAAGAGATGACGCGGCTGCGCGTATTTGCGCTCCCCGAAGAACCGCTGCGCAATGCGTGCGTCGCGAACATGAGCATCGCGGACAACCTCGCCTTGCGCGACTTCGACCGTGCGCCGATGAAGCGTCACGGCTGGCGTCTCGATCGCCGTGCGATGCGCGGACGCGCCGAACGTCTCATCGCCGAATTCAACGTGAAACCGCCGGTGCCGGCGCGCGCCATCGGCACGTTGTCGGGCGGCAACGTGCAGCGCGCCGTGCTCGCGCGCGAGCTCGGGCAAGCGGTGGATGTGCTGATCGTCGCGAATCCCGTATTCGGACTCGACTTCGCATCGGTCGCGGACATCCACGCGCGCATTCTCGCCGCACGCGATGCAGGCGCCGCAGTGCTGCTCGTCAGCGAAGACCTCGATGAACTGCTGGAACTGGCGGATCGCATCGCGGTGATCGCGGAAGGGCGGCTGGTACACGAAACGGCTGCGAGCGGCGCGGATCGCGTCGCGTTGGGAAGACACATGGCGGGTCATGTCGAAAGCGCCACGCGCGCTGCGTCAGAGCCGCTCGCCGTTCACGCATAAAGGAGCAAGGAAGAATGAGTTCGAGCGGTCTCGGTGGATTGAACAAGTCGCCGCAAGGCATCGTCGTGGGTCTCGTGCAGTTGCAGAATCCGGCTGTCGCCACCCCGGAGCAACTGGCCGCGCAGACACGGCGCATCGTCGAACTGATCGGCAAGGCGCGCCGCAACAATCCGTCGATGGATCTGGTCGTGTTTCCCGAATACATGCTGCACGGCCTGTCGATGGATACGAACGATGCCATCATGTGCTCGCTCGACGGTCCCGAAGTGGCCGCGTTCAAGGCGGCGTGCATCGAGCATCGCATCTGGGGATGCTTCTCCATCATGGAGCGCAATCCAGGCGGCAATCCCTATAACAGCGGGATCATCATCGACGATCGGGGCGAGGTGCGACTCTACTATCGCAAGATGCATCCGTGGGTGCCGGTCGAGCCGTGGGAGCCGGGCAATCTCGGCGTGCCGGTGTGCATCGGGCCGAAGGGCGCGAAGCTCTCGCTCATCATCTGTCATGACGGCATGTTTCCGGAGATGGCGCGCGAAGCCGCTTACAAGGGCGCGGAAATCATCTTGCGCACTGCGGGCTATACCGCGCCCATTCGCCATGCCTGGCAAATCACCAATCAGTCGAACGCATTCCAGAATCTCGCGCAGACCGCGAGCGTGTGTCTGTGCGGCAGCGACGGCACGTTCGACTCGATGGGCGAAGGCATGTTCTGCGATTTCGACGGCACGGTGTTGGTCGAAGGCAGTCATCGCCCGGATGAGATCATCACCTGTGAAATGCGCCCCGATCTCGTGCGCGAAGCCCGCATTCACTGGGGCGTCGAAAACAACATCTATCAGTTCGGACATCGCGGCTATGTCGCCGTGAAGGGCGGCGCGCAGGATTGTCCTTACACGTTCATGCAGGACATGGTGCGTGGCGAATATCGTCTGCCGTGGGAGGACGAAGTCGTCGTGAAAGACGGGACGTCATGCGGTTTTTCGAAACCCGAACGCCGATACGAGGGCTGACGCCATGCCTACCCTGACCCGCGCCCGACCGTCTCCGTTCACGTTCGATGTAGCGCATACGGCGTTGATCGTCATCGACATGCAGCGCGACTTCGTGGAGCCGGGCGGCTTCGGCGAAGCGCTCGGCAACGATGTGTCGCTGCTGACGTCGATCGTGCCGACCGTCGCGCAGCTGATCGAACATGCGCGCGATCGCGGCTGGCTCGTCGTGCATACGCGCGAATCGCACGCGCCCGATCTCTCCGATTGTCCGGATGCGAAGCGGCTGCGCGGCGCGCCACGAGCGCGCATCGGCGATATGGGACCGATGGGCCGCATTCTCGTTCGCGGCGAACCGGGCAACGCCATCGTCGATGCGGTCGCGCCCATTACGGGCGAGATCGTCATCGACAAGCCCGGCAAAGGCGCCTTTTACGCAACGCGCCTCGGCGAAGAGCTTGCGCGATGCGGCATCACGCATCTCGTGTTCGCAGGCGTCACGACCGAAGTATGCGTGCAGACGAGCATGCGCGAAGCGAACGATCGCGGCTACGAATGCGTGCTGATAGAAGACGCGACGGCGAGCTACATACCGTCGTTCAAGACTGCGACCATCGAGATGATTCGCTCGCAGGGCGGCATCGTCGGATGGACGGCCACGCTCGCCGATGTGCTGGAGAATTGATGGAACTGAATCGTCCGGAAACGGTGGCTGAAGTCGAGCGCGCGTTCATCGCCTATGAGAAGGCGCTCGTCGATAACGATGTGGCTACCATGAACGCGCTCTTCTGGCACGCGCCGGAAACGGTACGATACGGCATCGCCGAAGTGCAGCATGGCGGCGATGAAATTCGCCGCTGGCGCGAGACGTGCGCGCCGGTGCCGCGTTCGCGGCGTTTGCATCGAACGGTGGTCACGACTTTCGGCACGGATTACGCTTCGGTCAGCACCGAATTCACGAGCGATGCCACGCCTTTGCTCGGACGTCAGATGCAGACGTGGGCGCGCATCGGCAATGCATCGAATGCGTTCGCGGGGTGGACCATCGTCGCGGCGCACGTGAGCCTGATCGAAACGCCCTGAAGAGGCATTACACGGAGACATCGAATCAACTCGCCCAAACTCACGGAGCGCAGTGCCGTGCGCGCCATTCAGAGCGCCAATCCGCTTGCCGAGCAGGTTTATCAGCAGTTGAAGCAGGACATCTTCAGCTTTCGCCTGTTTCCCGGCGACCGCTTCTCGGAGACCGACATCGCGCAATACTACGGGGTGTCGCGTACGCCGATGCGCGACGCGCTGTTCCGCCTGCTGCGCGAAGGCTATCTCGAAGTCGGTTTCAGGCGTGGCTGGAAGGTGTCGGAGATCAACTTCGCGCAGCTCGATCAGTTGTATGACTTGCGAATCGTGCTGGAGACCGCATCGCTCGACAAACTCGCGAGCAGCGCGCCACCGCATCCGGAAGTGGATGCGCTCAAGTCGGTGTGGTGCGTTTCGCCCGATGCGCAGGAAAGCGATCCCGTCGCGATGTTTCGCCTGGACGAGGACTTTCACCGCGGACTCGTGCGCGCAAGCGGCAACGGCGAGATGCTGCGCGTGCATAACGAAGTGACGGAGCGCATCCGCATCGTGCGGCGGCTGGATTTCTTGAAGCCGCATCGCACTAGCGCAACTTACGACGAGCACGCGAAAATGCTGCGCTTCATCGATCGCGGCAAGTGCGGCGAAGCGGCGATGCTGCTGCGCGCGCATATCACGCAAAGCAAGCTGGAAGTGCGCAAGATCACCGTTTCCATGCTGACGGAAGCGCGCGACCGCAAGCTGCCTTTCGTCGACTGAGCGAACGGGAATGTAGCGGACGCAGACGTGCGGAATCAGCCGCTCCGCAGGGAGCGGCCGATCTCACTACGCGTTACAGCGGCGTCTTTTTCGCCGGCGGAACCGCGCCGTCGGCTACGTCCCGGTTGCCCGCCGTCCGCTCGACTTCCACTTCGGTACCGCGCACCGTGTCGTGAATGGTTTCGGTGCGGTTCGTTTCTTCCTTGCCGACGACCACTTCCTCGACCACGCGCGCCGTCTTCGCCACGACGGGCTGCTCGGCCGTTTCCCTGATCTCGACGAAGCCTTCCTTAAGATCCGCCACCGTCGCCGGACGATCCACCGGCCGACGCTCGATGTTCGCGTGTTCTTCACGCAGATTCACCGATTCGCTCACCGGCGTTTCGGTCACCCGCGAATAGACGCGCACGCCGCCCGTCTGCACTTCGCGCTTGCCGACTTCGACGGATTCCTTCACGACGGGAAAGGCCTGCCGTTCAGCGGCGATCTCATCGGCCGTATAAGCCGGCGCATTGCGGTCATAGCCGCTATAGCCCGTGCTGCGCCATTGCTCGACGCGCGTGTCGATGTCGATGGCGCCGGCTGCATAGAGCGCGTCGCGCACGCGTTCGATCGACGATTCGTCGATCACATCCACCGTCAACAGCGCGCCGCCGCGACGCACCGCTTCGTGATAGTGGCCGATTTCCTCGGGCTGATCGTGATCGCCGAACAGGTTCTTGAAGAAGTGCTCGATGCGCGCCATCGCGCCTTCGTGATGCTCGCCGGCGGGACGGTCGGTGGCATCGCCGGACACGGACGTGGACGCGCTCATATCGTTCGCATGCACGTTCATATTCGTGCGGGCGACGCCTTCCGTTTCGAGGCGCGTCTGAGCAAGTTCCGCGTCCTGAAGCGTATTGAATACACCGATGATGGTCTGGCTCATTGCATTATCTCCGTGAGAGTGATTCGGGTATCGAGAGGTGCGCCGGTCCATATGCGCAACGGCCGTTCCCGCCTCGGGTGCGGGTGAATCTAGCCGGCATCCGGATCGGGCTTCCACTTGCCGCTCGTGCCTTCGCGGCGTTCAACCACCAATTCTTCGGAGTTCAGAAGAACCTGGTGGACGACGTCCTGTTGCGTCTCTCGCGTCGTCACATGCACCTCTTCTTTCAACGTGAGCTGCATGCGAACGACCGGCACGTATTCGTACACAGGAATGATGAGCGTGTCGCCTTCGCGACGCGGCTCGGCACGTTCCTCGACCGGACGATTCACGGCCACGCGCCTGACTTCCACCTCTTCGGCGCTCAGGCGCATGCTGACCGGCTGCATCTCTTCATGCACCACCTTGCGAACGCGCACGGCGCCGGTCTCCGTCCGCTTCACGTCGACGGACAATTCTTCCTGCACGGCGGAAAGCCGGAGCTCGTCGGACGTGCCGGACGAGTCCGCGTTCGTCGCGTTCGGGGTCGTGGGCTTGTCATCGGCGCTCATCGGCGTCTCCGTTGAAGCGTGGTCAGGTCGTCGGCCGGGCGCGCTCAAAGGCGGGCGCCTGCCTGCACGGTGCGATTGCGAGGGGCCGCGTTCTTGCGATCCAGCGCGGAGCCGCCGCCTTCCTCGACCGGCGGCTGATGACGAAAGCCCGCGCCGCCCGAAACGATCGCGATGATCGCGCCGACGACGAGCGCCGCGAACGAGAACCAGCTTGCGCGAGCGACGCCACGCGCGGCGGTGTCGGCGGCCTGGCGCGCGTTCTGTTCGGCATCCGGAGAGGATGCAGCCGACGCCGCCGATGCCATCGCCGCCTGCACTTGCTGCTTCGCGGAGTCGATGAGCTGCTTGTTCCCGCCCGCCTGATTCGCGGCGGTCGCGCCGGCTTGTGCGCCGACTTGCGCGGTGGTTGCGACGATGCTGCCGGCCGTGCTCACCGCGCCCGTAATCAGCGAGGTCATGCCGAACACGACGAGCAGCGTCATCACCGCCCATGACAGCAGACCGTGGAGCCATCCGAGGACGGGCGCGCAGCGTCCGGCGTAATAGGAGCCGACGAAAACCGCGAGCACGGTCGTGACGATTACCCATACGCCCGAGCCGAAACCGAAGCCGTGCAACGTATCGGGCTTCGACAACGGCGACAGGAGCGATGCGCCGATCGCCGTGCCGAGCACGCTCATGATGAGATAGACGATCATCGAAAGGATGACGCCCGCGATGATCGAACCCCACGACAGGCGCGGCAGGCCTTCTTGAGTAGTAAGCAGTTTCATGATGTCTCCAGGAAGAGTTGCGGCGTCGATGCGCGCGGCACTGATGCGCAAGCGCTGTGCCGCGCGCAAGTTTTGAATCGGCGCGTAAATGCGAGTGATTCAGACGCCGTCTGAACGATGGATCCGCCTGCTCGGGGCGTCACTTCGCGGCGGGAGGGAAGCGTGCGTCAGTGGAGCAGAGCACGAGAGACGTATGACTTGCGGGAATGCGATGGGATTTGCATCGGGCGCAGGCGCTGGTTCACGGCGACGCCTTCACTTCAGCGGACTGCGGCCCATAGCAATGACACACCCGACGACACCATCAGCGCATCGACGATGAACCGGAAGGTGTTAGCGGACATGCGCGCGACGATCCCGCGCGCGCAAAACGTGCCTGCCATGATCGCCGCGCCGGTAATCAACCCTTGAGCGACCACTTGAGCGGGCAGGGCGCCGAACTGCTGAAAGGCCGCGACTTTCGCACCGTAGACGATCAGCGAACCGGTAGCTTCGGTCGCGAGAAACGCGCCCTTCACAAGGCCGTAGTTCATGAAAACCGGCACGGTGATCGGTCCGGTCGAAACGACGATGCCCGTCAGGAAGCCGACCGGTGCGCCAATCAGCGCGAGCTGGAAGAGCGAGAGGCGCATGGCCCGGCGGGCGAGCCATCGGCGCGTGGGCACCATCGCGATAAAGAAGAGACCAAGCGCGAGCTCGACCGCGTGCGGCGGGAGCGCAAGCAGCGTGTGAACCCCTAATATCGCGCCGGGCGCGGCTGTCGCGCCATAGGCAATGGAAGCTTTCCAGTCGATCTCGCGCCACCAGGACAGGACCTTGCCGAGATTGCCCATGATCGCGGCGATGGCCATGATCGGAACGGCCTGCTGCGGGCCGTAGATGAGCACGAGCACGGGCATCAACAGCATCGACGAGCCGGTGCCGATCACGCCGCTCAAAACACCCGCCATCCAACCCACGCTCAATACGATCAGGTATCCCATCGAGGTCTCCATGCGCCAGCGCCGATTCTAGCTGCGGACGCGAAACCCGCGAGACGCTGGTTCCAAGCGGATGCGCGAGTTGCGGCATGCACGCAACGCCGCATTGCATGGAAGATTGACTTCACTCAATTGCCGTGGGAACTGTGTAACACTATTGTCACAATCCAATTTTCGACAGCCTGGCGTCAGCGTCACGTCCATTCAAAGGAAATCGATTCGCCGTGCTGGTTCTTCTCAATCTGCTCTCTGGCGTCGCCCTCCTGGTTTGGGGCTCACATATCGTTCGCACCGGCATTCTCCGCGTGCTCGGCGCCGATCTCCGCGCCATTCTGGGCCGTAGCACCGGCAGCAAGACGCGCGCGTTTCTGGCGGGCATCGGCGTGACGAGCCTCGTGCAGAGTAGCAACGCCACAGCCGTCATCATTACATCGTTCGCCGCGCAGGGACTGGTGCCGCTCGCGGCCGGGCTAACGGTTCTGCTCGGCGCGGATGTCGGCACCGCGTTAATGGCGCGAGTGCTGACGCTCGACCTGTCATGGCTTTCGCCGATCCTGATCCTGTTCGGCGTGCCGCTTTTCCTGACCCGCAAGCAGACGCGGGCGGGGCAGGTGGGCCGAACCATCATCGGACTCGGATTGATTCTGCTGGCGCTGCATCTCATCGTCGAAGCGGCTCAGCCGATGATGCAGGGCGCCGGCGTCAGGGTCATGTTCGGCGCGCTCACAGGCGACACGATGCTCGACGCGCTCGTGGGCGCGGGCTTCGCGATGCTCTCGTATTCGAGCCTCGCCGCAGTCCTGTTGACGGCGACACTGGCGTCGTCGGGCGTCATCTCGCTGAAGGTCGCCTTGTGCCTCGTCGTCGGCGCGAATCTGGGCAGCGGGCTCCTGGCGCTCTTGAACGCGCTGCCGCAGAACGCGGCAGCACGGCGTCTTTCCGCTGGCAGCTTCGCATTCAAACTGGCCGGCGCGATCATCATTCTGCCTTTCGCATCGCTGCTCGCACGCGGATTGCCGGTTCTGATCGCCAATCCGCGCGAAGCCGTAGTCGGTTTCCATGTGATCTACAACACCGTGCGCTGCTGCGCGTGTCTCGCCCTCGTCGAACGGGTCGCTGCGATCAGCCGGCGTTTGCTGCCGGATCGCACGGTCGCGACCGGCGAGTTGCGCCCGCTGTACCTGGATCCGGCAGGCCTCGTGACGCCGAGCCTCGCGCTGGCGAATGCTTCGCGTGAAGTGCTTCGCATCGGCGACATCGTGCGCGTCATGCTCGATAACGTCGCCGATCTGCTGAGACGCAACGATCTCGCCGTCGCCCGCGAAACCATGCGCATGGACGACGACGTCGACCAGCTCTACGCGGAAGTGAAAAGCTATCTGACGCTGATCTCCCGCGAGCAGCTCGACGAGGCGGAAAGCCGTCGCTGGACGGACATCATTTCGCTGACGATCAATCTCGAGCATGCGGGAGACATCATCGAGCGAATCGTCAGTGATATCGAAGAGAAGAAAATCTCGCAACGGCTCGCGTTCTCGGAACAGGGCCTGGGCGAACTCGACGATCTGCATGCGCGGCTCATCAGTAACCTGCGGCTCGGATTGTCGGTGTTTCTCAACAACGATCTGCGATGCGCCGAGCAGTTGCTGGCCGAGAAGGAACGCTTTCGCGATCTGGAGCGCGCCTACTCGCACAAGCATCTGGACCGGCTGGCGGGACAAAGCTCGCGCAGCGTGGAAACCAGCGCGCTGCACCTGGATCTCATCGGCAATATGAAACGGCTGAACTCGCTCTTCTGTTCGACGGCGTATCCCGTGCTCGATGCGGCGGGCGCGCTGCATGACACGCGTCTGCGCAAGCGCTCGCTCGACACGCTGCACGTCAAGGAATGACGCAGCTCACGCAAGCACCAGGTCGCCCACTGTCTTCTTGAGCGCGCGCAAATCCGCGGCCTCGCCGGACTTGCGATCGGTCACGAGAACGTCGATGTCGCGAGGCGCGCAAAACGTGATGCGGCTGCGCTGGCCGATCTTGCTGTGATCGGCGAGGATCGCGACGCGGTCCGCATTCTCGACCATCGCCCGGGCAATCTCGGCTTCTGCACGATCGAAGTTGCTCGCCCCGTGCCGCTGATCGATGCCGACAGGCGAGAGCATCGCCAGATCGGCGCGGTATCGCCGGATGTCGAGCACGGTCGTCGCGCCCGTCGTGGCCGCCGCGCGCTCGCTGAGCATGCCGCCGAGCAGGATGACTTCGTTCATCGCGCGCACGCGCTCATGCGGTCCCGATGTGCCGCGCAACCGCAGCGCGACATCGACCGAATTCGTGACGATGGTGAGATTGGCGAGCTTCGCAAGCTCGTCCGCGAGGATGGCGGTCGTGGTTCCGGCATCGACGAATACGGTTTGCCCGGCGTGAACGATGCCGATTGCCGCCCGCGCGATGGCCGACTTCGCGCGCACGTTCGCGCGGGCGCGTTCGGCGATGGGCGCCTCGTCGCTCGACGGGACGGCGCCGCCATGCACGCGCCGCAGCGCACCCGCCTGCTCCAGATCGAGCAAGTCGCGGCGCACCGTTTCGCGCGACACGGAAAGCTCCGCCATGATCCTCTCGTTCGAGACACGGCCGAGCATCGACAGGAGCGCGCGTATGCGCTGATGACGGTCTTTCTGCCACATAGGGAATGCTCGATGGTGGAAGCAACAATGAGAATTGCGCTGGCACGCTGTTGTTCAGCTTACATCCGTCATAAGCGAAAGTTGTACTTTTTTGGCAGCTTGCAAATTTGAGGATTTGAAACTAGCCTGCATCAGCAATCGGCGGTTCTCTTCAACGCACTACCTTCCTTTCGGGAACAGCGATGACGATGAAGCGTATCTGGGCGGGCCGTCTCCTTTCGATCTCCACGGCAGCGGGACTCGCGGCGGGCGGCATCGACGCCGCATCGGCCGCGCCATCCGAGGCGCTCGTGGCCGCCGCGAAGCAGGAAGGACAGTTGACCACGATCGCGTTGCCGCACGACTGGTGCGGATACGGCGCGCTGATCGACACGTTCCAGAGGAAGTACGGCATCCACGTCAACGAGCTGAATCCGGATGCGGGCTCGGGCGACGAGATCGAAGCGATCAAGGCCAACAAGGGCAACAAGGGTCCGCAAGCGCCGGATGTGATCGATGTCGGCCTGTCGTTCGGTCCGTCCGCGAAGAAGGAAGGCTTGTTGCAGCCTTACAAGGTGTCGACGTGGGATTCGATCCCGGCTGCGTCGAAGGATGCGGAAGGCTACTGGTACGGCGACTACTACGGCGTGCTCGCGTTCGAAGTCAACGCGGACATGATCGACAAGCCGCCGTCCGATTGGGGCGATCTGCTCAAGTCAGACTATCGCAACGCGGTCTCGCTCGCGGGCGACCCGCGTTCGGCCAATCAGGCGATTCAGGCTGTCCATGCGGCGGGCCTTTCGCAGACGAAGGGCGACGCGTCGAAGGCCGACCAGGCGGGCCTCAAGTTCTTCGCCGATCTGAACAAGAGCGGCAACTTCGTGCCGGTGATCGGCAAGGCCGCGTCGCTCGCGCAGGGGACGACGCCGATCATCGTGCGCTGGGATTACAACGCGCTTGCCGATCGCGACACGCTCAAAGGCAATCCGAAAGTGCAGGTGATCGTGCCGAAGACGGGTGTCGTCGCGGGCGTCTATGTGCAGGCGATCAGCGCCTACGCACCGCATCCGAACGCCGCGAAATTGTGGATGGAATTCCTTTACTCCGACGAAGGGCAACTCGGCTGGCTGGCCGGATACTGCCATCCGATGCGCTATAACGAGCTGGTCGCGCAGAAGAAAGTGCCGCAGGCGCTGCTTGCCAAACTGCCGCCGGCATCGGCTTACAGCAACGCCGTGTTCCCGACGCTCGAACAGCAAAACGCCACGAAGGACGCCGTCACCAAAGGCTGGGATCAGGTCGTCGGCGCGAACGTGAAGTAGCCGCGAGTTCGCCGGAATGAGCGCATCTCCGCAGCCAGGCGCTTCGGGCCCGGATCTGCTGACGCCGGCCGCGCCCGCGCCGCAGTCCGGCCCCGCCCGCGCGAGCCGCGGCGCGGGCTGGCTCACGTATGCGGGCGTCGCGCCATTCTTTGCGTTCGCGCTGCTGTTTCTGTTGTTGCCCACCACCTTTCTGATGATCGGCGCGTTTCAGGATGCGCAGGGACGCTTCACGCTGGCGAATCTTCGCGAACTGTTTCAGCCCGCCGTGCTCGATGCCTACTGGATCAGCGTGAAGGTGAGCGTGGCATCCGCCGCCGGCGGGACGCTGTTCGGCGCGTTGCTCGCCTGGGCAGCGGTGCATGGCCGGCTGCCGGCGTGGATCCGTCCGACGCTCATGACGTTCTCGGGCGTCGCGTCCAACTTCGCGGGCGTGCCGCTCGCGTTCGCATTCATCTGCACGTTGGGACGCGTGGGCCTCGTCACGGTGCTGGCGCGCAAATACCTCGGCGTCAATCTGTATTCGACCGGCTTCAGCATCCTCAGCTTCGTCGGGCTGACCATTACCTACCTGTACTTCCAGATTCCGTTGATGGTCCTCATCATCACGCCCGCGCTCGACGGTCTCAAACGCGAGTGGCGCGAAGCGTGCGACTGTCTCGGCGGCACGGCCGCGCAGTACTGGCGATACGTCGGTTTGCCGGTCCTGTGGCCGAGCGTGCTCGGCGCGGCGCTGCTGCTCTTCGCCAACGCGTTCGGCGCAGTGGCCACGGCCTATGCGCTGACGGGCAGCTCGCTCAACATCGTGCCGATTCTGCTGTATGCGCAGATTCGCGGCGACGTGCTGCATAACCAGAACCTCGGCTATGCGCTCGCGCTCGGCATGATCGTGGTCACGGGCTTGTCGAACGGCGGCTACATCTGGTTGCGCGCGAGGGCCGAAAGGGGACGCGCATGAAGACGCACATGAAGACGCGCATGAAGACGCGCATGAAGACGCAATCGCGCGCGGGCGCCTGGATCGCGATGATCGTCGGCACGATGTATTTTGTGATTCCGCTCGCCGCCACCTTCGAATTCAGCCTGCGGATGCGCCGCGACGCTTACAGCTTCGACGCGTATCGCGTCGTTCTCGGCGATCCGCGTTTTCAGGCTTCGTTCGGCTACTCGGTGCTCATGGGCCTGCTCACCATCGTGATCGGCGTGCTGCTCGTCGTGCCGACCGCGTACTGGGTGCAATTGCGTCTGCCGAAGCTGCGGCCCGTCGTAGAGTTCATCACTTTGCTGCCGCTCGTGATACCGGCCATCGTGATCGTGTTCGGTTATCTGCGCATCTATAACAGCAGTTCCATCCTGCCGCTCACCAGCAACGAGCGCGCGACCGATCTGCTGCTCGTCTTCGGCTACGTCACGCTGTCGTTACCGTACATGTACCGCGCCGTCGATGCGGGCATGCGCGCCGTCGACGTCCGCTCGCTGACCGAAGCCGCCGAATGTCTCGGCGCCGGCTGGACGACGATCCTTTTCCGCGTGATCTTTCCCAACGTGCGCTCGGGCATTCTGTCCGGCGCGTTCCTGACGTTCGCCGTCGTGATCGGCGAATTCACGATCGCGAGCCTGCTGGACCGTCCGGCGTTCGGACCTTATCTGCAACTGATCGGCGCGAATCGCGCATACGAGCCCTCGGCGCTGGCGATCATCGCGTTCGTCGTCACATGGGCATCGATGGGCCTGATCCAGGTGTTCGGATCGGCGCGCGCACTGGCCGGCCATAAAACCTGAGCCGACGAGGCCGCGACTTATGCCATTTCTCGAAATCGACGATCTTCACAAAACGTTCGGGCCGAACGTCGCGCTGCATCGGTTCGACATGACGATCGAGCAGGGCGAATTCATCACGTTTCTCGGTCCGTCGGGTTGCGGCAAGACGACGGTGCTGCGCATGATCGCCGGATTCGAAACGCCCACGCGCGGCACGATCCGTCTGAATGGACGCAACGTCACGCACATGCGTACGCGCGACCGCGCCGTCGGCATGGTGTTTCAGGCCTATGCGCTTTTCCCGAACATGACGGTGGCGCAGAACATCGGCTTCGCGTTGAAGGTCGCGAAGCGTTCGCAGAAGGAGATCGACGCGCGCGTCGCCGAGATGCTCGAACTCATCAAGCTGCCGCAACTCGCCGCGCGTTATCCGTGGCAATTGTCGGGCGGACAGCAACAGCGCGTGGCGCTGGCGCGCGCGCTCGCGAGCAAGCCGCAGGTGCTGTTGCTCGACGAACCGCTGTCCGCGCTCGACGCGAAAATCCGCGTGTCATTACGCGAGGACATTCGGGCGCTGCAGCGCGAGCTCGGCATTACATCGATTTTCGTCACGCACGATCAGGAAGAGGCGTTGTCGATCTCCGACCGCATCGTCGTGATGAACGACGGGCGCGTGGAACAGATCGGCTCGCCGCTCGACATCTACAATTTTCCGCGCACGCGCTTCGTCGCATCGTTCGTCGGGACGCTGAACATTCTCGCCGGGCGCGTGATCGATCCCGGAAGCGGGCGCATCGCGGTCGATGGTCAGGAGCTCGTGACGTCGCGCCCACTGCCGCCGGATGATGCCGGCAAGGAACGATTGCTGGCGCTGCGCCCCGAAGCGATCATCCTGGAGCCGCCGTCGAACGGACGGAATTCGCTCGCGGCCACCGTCGAGCAGATCAGCTTTCTCGGCGCCGTGGTGCGCATTCGTGCGCGGGTCAGCAACGCGGTCGTATCGCTCGATGTCTTCAACGATCCCAACAGGACCCTGCCGGAGCGCGGGCAGCCGGTAGCGCTCGGGTTTTCTCACGACAACCTTCTCGTGCTCGATGAAAATGCGCGCTAGCTTTGCAATGCGAGGAGCAGTTGCCCACGCAGATCGGTAATCCGGCGCGCGCGGGTTATCGATTGCGCGCGCCGCGTTGCCGGCGATGGCTTCGTGACACCCTCAGGCGAGCGCAATGCGCGTGTCGTCGAGCGGGCGCAGCTTGCCGGGATGCACGGCGCGGCATAGCGCCTCGACGAAGTAGAAGTCGCCGAACATGGTCGCACCGTCGACGCCGATATTGTGCGGCTTCGAGTAACACGAGTTATGCAGCAGCCCGTGCTGACCGTCGCGTGTGAATTCGTCGCGGCAGAGCGCTTCGAGCATCGCGAGGCCGTGGCCTTGCCATTTGCCCGCAGCGTGCGCATCGGGATGCACGCGTGCCATCTCCAGCAACGCCGACGCCACCACGGCGGCAGCGGCCGTGTCCTTGATCTCGGCGTCGCGGCCGGTCGCATCGAAGTCCCACGGCGGCACCTGACGCCCTTCGAGGCGGCGCAGGTAGTAATCGGCGAGACGCTCGGCGAGGTCCAGATAGCCGCGCTTGCCGGTTTCCCGCGCGGAGTTCACATATCCGTAGATCGCCCAGGCCTGGCCGCGGCTCCATGCGGATTCGTCGAACGCGCCCTGGAACGTGTAGCCGCGTTTGCGCGCGCCGCTCTCCACGTCGTATTCGACGGCGTGATAGGTCGAGTCGTCGACGCGCACGAAGGCGCGCGCGGTCATCTCGGCGTGTGCGTCCGCGGCGTGCCGGTAGCTGCCGTCGTCGGCGTGATTGGCGGCCCAGTAGAGCAGCGACAGATTGGCCATCGTGTCGATCGCGGAGGCGCTGCGGCCGCGCGGATCGGAGATCGGCCCCCAGGACGCGAGATAGGCGCCGCCGCGCGTGGTCACGAGCCGGGCGCGCAGCTTGTCCGCGGCTTCGAGCGCGATATCGGCGAACCACGCGTCGCCGGTGATGTGATGCCCCGGCACCGCGCTGCTATCGAAGATAAAGCCGATGTCATGCGTGTTCGGATCCTGCGCGCGCTGGCGCACGAGCAGCATGCGGGCACGCGCCCATTCGAGAAAGCGCGCCTCGCCGGTGTGCAGATACGAACTCAGCAGCAAGCCGACCCAGAAGCCGCAGAACCAGTTGCCGTGGCTCCATGCGTCGCCGTCGTAGCCCGCAGAGAGCGACGCGGGCAGACGCACCCATTGACCATCGGGACCGGTGACTTGCGGGAATTCGACGCCGAAGGTCAGCTCGTCGGAAGCGACCTTCTGCGCGGTTTTATCGAGTGTTTCGCGAAACAGCTTTGCCTGGTTCTCGCTGAGTGACAGCGGGTTCATTGCGTTCGACACGGCGTCTCCTTGAGTTCGTCATTCGCAGGACGATTCTAAGAAGCGCCCGCGCGAGCGCGTTAGGATGAAACGCATGAACTGTTGGACATTTCCGCACCGAAGCGGCGCACGACGACGCTCAGATGTGCAGCTTGTCGAGGCTGCGCCGATAGTCGATCGGCGAGCGGCCCGTGTGCTTGCGAAAGCATCGGCTGAAGTAGGCGGGATCGTCGAACGAGAGCATCGCGGCGATCTCCGCGACATTCACTTCGGAGTGCAGCAGCAGCCGTTTGGCCTCCAGCATCACGCGCTCGCGGATCAGCTTGGGCGCGGTGCTGCCGAGCGCCTGACGCGTCGCCTCGTTGAGCGCGCGCTCCGTGACGTTGAGCAGGCGCGCGTAATCGGCCGCCTCGTTGACCGAGCGAAAATGCTTTTCCAGCAGACTCTTGAAGCGGCGCGACAGCAGCACGCTGCGCGTCGCGGCGGCATCTCGCATGGCGGCGGCGTCGCACATGCGCGCGACCTTGATCAGGAAAACGTGCAAGTAGGCCCAGATCGCGTCGGTGTAGCCGACCTGTTCCGCCTGATACTCATGGCGAATGCCGTCCATCACGCGCGCCAGTTCGCGCACCTGCGCGTCGCTCAGATTGACGCACGGCGCGAGCTGCTCGAAGTTGTAGACGGGCACTTCGGTTTCGGTATGGCGGTTCTGCACGCGGAACGCGAAAAACTCCGACGAAAAGCTGAGCGAATAGCCGAGCGTGTCGGCCGAAAGATCCAGATCGTGAATCTGTCCCGGCGCCATGAAGTAGAGCGTGTTGGGACGCACGTCGTAGCGCACCGAATCGATCACATGCGAGCCGCTGCCCGCGAGCACCCACATCATGTGATAGAAGTCGTGCCGATGCGGATAGACCAGCGTCGACTTGAGCGCCTCGATCGGCGCGAGATGAAAGTCCGGCGTCTTGACGTGTGCGCCGTATTCGTAGTCCTCGATCCGGATCACCGGAACGTGACAGCAACATGCGGTATCCAACTGTCTCCTCCGTCGGCGGCGAGTGTCTTCGCGCCCGCCTGCATGCCCGCGCTGCGCGGGCAACTGCACGAGTGTAGCCGTGCCCGCGCCCGCCGGTTAACTGGCATTTACACCATGCGGCCCGCGCGGCGATGTCACGCCGCCGCGCTGCGCGCCATCAGCGCATGATCGAAGCGCAGTTCCTTCAGCGCGGAAAGTCCGCTCAGCACGACGTGCCCTTGTTGATTGCGCACGGTCGTGTCCATCACGAGAATGTGTTTCGCGGGCTTCTTTTCGACGACGCATACGCTGATCGTCACCGTATCGCCGATATACACCGGCCCCAGAAAACGCAGCTCCTGTCCGACATACACGAAGCCCGGCCCTGTCAGTTCGGTGTGCGCCGCCGACACCAGCGCGGCCGTCAACAGGCCATGCACGACGCGCCGTCCGAACGGCGAGCATTCGGCGAAGGCGTGCTGCATGTGCAGCGGGTTCAGATCGCCGGACAGGTGCCCGAACGCGTCCACTTCGGCCTCGGTGACCGTGTGCACGTTCACCTGCGTACGGCCGATCTCGACGTCGTCGAAGCGCAAGAGCGCCGGCCAGTTGTTCGGTTGTGCGCTCATGCTTCTCTCCTCGATGTCAATGCGATGCCGCGTTCGACATAGCCGTCGATTTCCTGCGGCGTGTAGCCCAGTTCCGCGAGCACTTCGCGGGTATGTTGTCCCTGTTTCGGCGGATGCCGCCGCAAGGGCGGCGCCGCGCCGTCGTAGCGCACAGGATGCGCGAGCACGCGCACCGGTCCCGCTTCCTCGTGATCGAACGACAGGATCATTTCGTTGTGCGCGACTTGCGGGTCCTGCTCCACCTGCTCGTAGTCGTTGACGGGCGCGAACCAGATATCGTGTTCCTCGAAGGTGCGCATCCAGTCCTCGGTCGTGCGCGTTTTCAGCGTGTCATAGACAAGGCGATTGATCTCGTCGCGCCTTCGCACGTTGTCCTTCGGATGCGTGAATTCGGCGAGCGCGGGACACGACAGCGCATTCGCGAGCTTCTGCGTCGGCGTGAGCGACATCGCGATATAACCGTCACGCGTCCGGTACACGCCATACGGCGCGGGATGAAAACGGCTGCCCATCGGCGGATGCGTGCGTGCCCACAACGGCCCCTTGTTCATGTAATACGTGAACGGCTCGATTTGCAGATCGAGCGCGGCGTTGAGCAGATTGCTCTCGATGCGCGTGCCGACGCCCGTGCGCTCGCGCGCCTGCAACGCGGCCACCACGCCGAATGCGGCGAGCACGGCGGCATGCTGATCGACGATGGCGGAACCGACCGGCGTGGGCGGCGATTCGGCATCGCCGGACAGCATGGTCAGTCCGCTCATCGCCTGCAAGAGCAGATCCTGGCCCGGACGTTTCAGATAAGGCCCGGACGAACCGTAGCCGGTACACGAGCAATACACGAGACGCGGATTGACTTCGTGCACCTGCGCGTAGCCGAAGCCCATCTTGTCGAGCACGCCGGGACGATAGTTCTCGACGAGCACGTCGGCTTCGCGTATCAGACGCCACACGATCTCGCGCGCGGCTTCGTCGCGCAGATCGAGCGAGATGCTGCGCTGATTGCGGTTGCCGAGCAGAAAGAACACGCTCACGCCTTCGATGAACGCGTCCGCGCCGGTCCAGCTACGTTCGAACGCGCCGCCGGGCGGTTCGACCTTGATGACATTCGCGCCGACATCGGCGAGCATCTGCACGGCGGCGGGGCCTTGCAGGAAATGCGTGAAACTCAGCACCTTGATGCCTTCCAGCATGAACATTCTCCTCTCGGTTTCAGCGCGCGATCACGCGAGCAGCGTGCGCGCGATGATCATGCGTTGTATTTCCGACGTGCCTTCGACGATCTCCAGCACCTTCGCATCGCCGAATGCGCGCGCGACGGGAAACTCGGCCATGACGCCGTAGCCGCCGTGAATCTGCAATGCCTGATGCGCGGCTTTCATCGCGTGCTCGGTGGCGAACAGCTTGGCTTGCGACGCCTGCACATCGAAGGGCGCGCCGGCATCTTTCGACGCGGCGGCGTCGTAGAGCATCAGACGCGCGGCGTGCGCATCGGCCGCCATGTCGGCGATCTTGAATTGCAGCGCCTGGAACTCGGCGATCGCGCGTCCGAACGCGCGGCGCTCCTTCATGTACGCGACCGAGCGATCCAGCGAGCCCTGCAGGATGCCGAGCGCGAGCGCGCCGATCAGAATGCGCCCCGTGCTGATCTGCGCGAGCGTCTGACGCAAGCCCGCGCCGCGTTCGCCCAGCAGTTGATCGGCGGGAATCGCGCATTGCTCGAAGAACAGTTCGTGCGTGATCGATGCGCGCCAGCCGATCTTGCGCAGCTTTCTGCCCTTGCCATAGCCGGGCGTTCCTTGCGGCACGATGAAGTTGGAGATCTCCTTGCGGCCGTCGGGTCGCGTGCCGGTGACAGCCGCGATCACGGTCGGCCCGCCGATCTCCGTACCCGAATTGCTGATGAACGTCTTCGCACCGTCGATGATCCAGCGTTCGCCGTCGAAGACCGCGCGCGTGCCGATATTCGCCGCATCGGAACCGGCGTCGGGCTCGGACAATCCGATCGCGCCGATCTGCGTGCCGTCGAGAATCGGGCGCAAGAAACGCGCTTTCTGCTGCGGCGTGCCGTAGTTGTTCAACAGGCTCGCGATGGTCGAGTTCGCCATGAGCGCATTGGCGACGGCGCAGTCCACGCGCGCGAGTTCTTCGAGCACGATCACGAACGACAGCCAGTCACCGCCACCGCCGCCGAATTCATCGGGATACGGCAAGCCCGTGAAGCCGAGTTCGCCGGCCTGCCGCCAGATCGCGTAGGGAAACGCTTCCTGCTCCCAGAGCGTCTCCGATTGCGGTGCGATTTCCTTCTCGGCGAAACGGCGCACGGCCTCGCGCATCATCGTGTGCTCTTCGCCGAGCCAGTGAGGTTGATTGAAGGTTGTCGTCATGGCGTGACCGGTGCGGTGTCGGCTCGCGCGGCGCGGCGTGCGCGTTTGCGTTCCACGAAGTGGCGCAGGCCCGCGCGCGCGCCTTCGCTCGAAAAATTCACCGCGTATTGCGCGGCCTCGAAGTCGAGTCCGGCGGACAAGGGCATGTCGCTCGCGCGATTCAGCGCGCGCTTCGCCATCTCGGCCGCGAACGGATCGTAGGAGGCGAGGGTGTCGGCCAGCGCGCGCACGGCGTCGAACAGTTTCGCGGGCGCGGCGATTTCGTGGATGAAGCCGAACGCCTCGCATTCGCGCGCGGAAAAGCGCCTGCCGCTCATCACGAAGCGTTTCGCGCACGCGAGCCCCATCTTGGCGACGGCGAGTTGCGTGCCGCCCCAGCCGGGCATGGTGTTCAGGGTGATCTCGGGAAATGCGAAGCTCGCCTCGCTCGATGCCACGATGAAGTCGCACGCGAGCGCCAGTTCGAAGCCGCCGCCGAGCGCGTAGCCGTTGACCATCGCGATGGTCGGCTTCGCGCTTTCATGCAGACGCAACAGCGCGCGCTGTCCGGCCACCATGTCGCGATAAGCAGAGACGCCGTCGAGCGACACGAGCCGCTCGATGTCGTTGCCCGCGGCGAACGCCTTTGCGCCGCTGCCGGTGAGCGCGATCACGCGCGTCGCGTCGTCGGCGAGCGCATCGGCGATTTCGGCTTCGAGCGCCGCGAGCATGTCGGGCGTGAACGCGTTGAGCTTGTCGGCGCGATTGAGCGTCAGGAGGCGCAGCGCGCCATGCTGCGACGCGAGAACGGGAAGCGTGTCGTTCGTCATGGCGTCACAGCACTTTCAGATAGGTCTTGCCCGATGCCACGACCACGCCGTCCTGGCGCGTCACGTCGGCGGCGAAGATGCACACGTTGCGCTCTTCATCCTTTTCTTCGAGCGTGAGACGCGCGCTCACCGTGTCGCCGATGAACACCGGCGCGTTAAAGGTGATGTCGTAGCGATACGATACGGCGCCGGGGCTCGGCGCTTTCGCCGCCATGTATCCCATCACCGTGGAAAGGAAGCCGACCGACAGGCAGCCCTGCGCGATGCGCTTTTCGAAGCGCGTGCCCTTCGCGTATTCCTCGTTGAGATGCACGGCGTAGAAATCGCCGACGATGCCGGCAAAGCCGTAGATATCGTATTCGGAGACGGTCTTGGCGAAATCGGCGGTGTCGCCGATTGCATAGCAATCCATATGAGGGCGTTTGGCCATGTCGATGTTTCTTCTCGGATGAGTTGGGGTTAACGCTGAACGATGCGTGCTGATGTTGCATCGCCGGCTTGGAAGTCACTTTAAAGACGCGTTACAGGCAACCGGTAGGACGGTTCGCGCGATCTTTTGGACTTTTTTGCATCGGACCCGGCGATGCGAAAGGGCAGCGTAAAAAAGTCCAAGAAATTCGACGACTGGTCCTAACGCACCCTCGCCGCGATCACAAATACTTGCGTCAACCCGCCGGCTCCGCATTCGCACCGGGCACTCGCACCGAACGATGCGGCGCACTCGCCGGGCGGTATCCATATCGAGCAAGGAGACAACATGAGTTCGCTTTTCAGAGCGCAGAGCATGCTGCGCATGGCGATGAGCGCGGCGCTCGCCGCGATGTGCGTGGCGGCGTCGTCTGGCGCGAGCGCGCAGGACAAGGTCGTGATGAAGCTCGGTCACACGCTGGCGCCGGACAATCACTATCAGTTGACCGCGCAGGTGTTCGCGAAGGAAGTCGCCGCGCGCACGCACGGTCACATCGAGATTCAACTGTTCCCGCAATCGCAGCTCGGCGGCGAAGTGCAGATGACGCAAGCGCTGCGCACCGGCACGCAGGAGTTGATGATCTCCGCGCAGGCGCCGATCGACAACACGATCAAGCAGTGGCAGATCTTCGATATGCCGTATCTCTTCTCCAGCATGGACGAGGCGAACGGCGTGCTGCAAGGCCCGGTCGGGCGTAAGTATCTCGACATGATGAAGCCGGTTAACATGATCGGCCTGACGTGGCTCGCGGTCGGCGAACGCAACCTGTTCACGACCAAACGTCCGGTCACGTCGCTCGCGGACATGAAGGACCTCAAGGTGCGCGTGATGCAGAGTCCCGGCTATATCGCGGGCTACAAGGCACTCGGCGCGAATCCGACGCCGCTCGCCTACAACCAGTTGTTTCTCGCGCTGTCGCAAGGTCTCGTCGATGGCGCCGATACTTCGCCCGAGCAGTTCGTTCAGGACAAGTTCTCCGACGTCGCCAAGCACTTCTACGTGACGCATGTGAACTATCTGCCGGTCGTGCTGGCGATGAGCAAGAGCGCGTGGGACAAGCTTTCGCCCGCCGATCAGAAGGCGTTCCAGGACTCGGCGAAGATCGCGGCGGACTTCGATCTCAAGGAGTACAAGCGCGAATACGACGCCGCGATCGCCGCGATGAAAGCGAAGGGCATTCAGGTCACGACGGTCGATACCGCGCCGTGGGCGCAAGCGACCAAGACCGCGCGCGACGAACTGATCGGCAAGATTCCGGACGGCCCGGCGCTGTATCAGGAGATCAATTCGGCCAAGCAGGCGCCGGCGGTCGCATCGAAATGACGGATGCGAACGACGGCCACCGCACAACCCAGGCACCACGGGAGGCGACACGCATGGAAAAGCTCGCGCGCGGCTTGATGTTCGTTGACGGCATCGTGCTGAAGATCAATCTGTTCGTCTGTAGCTGCCTTTTGCTCGGGGCGGTGATCGTCGCGGGGCTCGGGGTGATCTTCCGCTTCGTGCTGCACGATTCGCTGTCGTGGTCCGACGAAGTGTCGGCGTATCTGTTCGTGTGGCTGACGTGCCTCGGCGCCGCGGCCGGCGTGAAGCTGCGCGCGCATCCGGAAGTGCGCGTGCTGGCCGATCGCGTGCCGGCTGCGTTCGCGCCGCTGCTCAAGGACTTCACCGACTGCGCGATCCTGGCGCTCGGCGCGGTGTTCGTCTTGTACGGCACGGACATGCTCGCGCTGATGGGCACCGAAACCGCCGCGTCGATTCCGATCTCGATGGTCTATCCGTATCTCTCGATTCCGGTGTGCGGCGCGCTGCTCGCGTTTCATTCGCTGGTGCGGATCGCGGTCTCGCATCTCGCGCCGCAGACGCAGACCGACGCCACGCTCGTCGAGGGCGTGTCCGAACATCTCTAGGAAAAACATCATGTGGGCAATCGCATTTGGAGCAGGGCTGCTCGGGCTCGGCGTGCCGGTGGCCATCTGCATCGGCATTGCGGCGACGCTCGCGCTGTCGATCAACGGCACGTCGCTGCTCGTGATTCCGCAGCAGCTTTTTTCGAACCTCAACAACGTCGGCCTGCTCGCCATTCCGTTCTTCATGCTGACGGGCGCGATCATGGATTCGGGCGGCGTGTCGAAGCGCATCATCGAATTTTCGCAGGCACTGGTGGGCTTCATGCGCGGCGGCATCGGTCAGGTGACGATCGTTGCGAGCATGTTCTTCGCGGACCTTTCCGGCTCGGCGACGGCCGACACGGCAGCCATCGGCTCGGTGATGATTCCCGGCATGGTGAAGAAGGGCTATAACCGCGCGTTCGCGGTGGCGTTGCAATCGGCGGCGGGCTCGCTCGGGCTGCTCTCGCCCGTGTCGATGAGCATGCTCGTCTATGCCTATACGGCCAACGTGTCGGTCGGCACGATGTTCATCGCCGGCATCATTCCGATGCTGCTGGTGGTCGCGTCGTTCATGATCGTCAATTACGTGACCGCGGTGAAGAAGGGCTACAGCGCCGTCGAGCCGTTCGATGGGCGCAAGCTGTGGACGACCTTCCGCGAAGCGTTCTGGGCGCTGCTCACGCCGGTCATCATTCTGGGCGGCATCCTCGGCGGCATCTTCACGCCGGTGGAGGCGGGCGTGGTCGCGGCCGTCTATGTGACGCTGGTGAGCGCGTTTATCTTTCGGACGCTGAAGCTCTCGCATTTCAAGGACATTCTGGTGCGAACTTCAGTGAACACCACGCGTGTCTCGTTCCTGCTCGGGCTCGCGTTCGTGCTTGGGCGCTATCTGATCGAAGCGCAGATTCCGCTGCACGTCGCGAATAGTTTTCTCGCGATCACCACGAGCGCGATCGTGCTGCTGATCCTCATCAACCTGTTTCTCATCGCCGCGCATACCGTGCTGGAAACGATCTCGAGCATTGCCGTCGTGATTCCGGTGTTCCTGCCGCTCGTCGTGCAGATGCACATCGATCCGGTCGTGTTCGGCGTGATCGTGCTGATCAACTCGGCCATCGGCATCAATCTGCCGCCGATAGGTTTCTGTCTCTTCACGGCGGCTTCGATCGGCGGCGTGTCGGTAGAGAAGGCGACACGCGCGATTCTTCCCTTCATCTTCGCGCTGGTGATCGACCTGCTGCTGATCATCTTCTTCCCGCATATCCCGCAGTTTTTGCCGCATTTGCTGGGGGCGAAGTAAGCGAGCATTTGCCCTTCATCGGATAAGAAGGGCGCGAAAGCGCCCTTTTTCACATCATGCGCGCGCGTGGTGCAGGCGACTTCTCGGCACGTGAGACGTTCGAGCCTCCGATCTGTCTTCGCCCAAAGCCGCACATTCACGCCGCTCATCGGGTAAACTCCTCTGGCACTAGTCGTTTTCCTGAATAAAGCACTCACGTGCAGTTATAGGGACGAAACTTCATGTCAGAACCGCCGAAAATCAGTGTGCTGGTGCCCGTGTACAAAGTCGAGCCGTATATCGAAGAATGCCTCGACTCACTACTGTCGCAGACTTCCACCGATTTCGAAATCATCGCCGTCGACGACAGCAGTCCTGACCGCTCCGGGGAAATGACCTTACGCATCCTCGAACAGCAAAGCAGAATTCGCTGGAAGTTCATCAAAAACGCTGAAAACAAGGGGCTCGCAGAGACTCGCAGGATTGCGGCACTCGCCGCGAGCGGCGAATATGTGCTCTGCGTGGACAGCGATGACCACGTTCATCACGATCTCATACGCCGGGTCGCCGAAGAAGCGGAGAAGCTCAATGCGGACATCGTAATTTTTGCCGCCGAGAATATTAGCCCGGACGGCAAGATCAATTATCGCGTCGAAGCCGGCGATACCGTCATGAGCGGTGTTGAAGCCGTAGAGAAAATTCTCGACTTGACGTTGCAGGCGTATTGCTTCAACAAGTTAGTACGCCGCTCGATCTTCCTCGCGATCGAGCATCCGACGGGGCTGATCTACGAGGATATTTGTGTTTCGGTCCAGACGCTCGGTAAAGCCAGCGTCGTTCGTCTCATGCCTGATACCTTGTATTCGTACATGTATCGCGAATCGGGCATCTCGACACGATTCAATCCGAAGATCATTGACATCTTTGCGATCATGGATCGGGTAGAGAAGAGCACGGCGTCCATGCCGATAAGAAATTACCGGAAGCTTTTCTTCAGGCTGAAATATGTCTATGGCTTTCGGACCATCGCGTTTCAGGCAGCGATCAAGGCGCCGACGTATCGGTCAGCCGAGCCTATTCTGGATAGCGTCGCGCAGAGGCTTCGTCTCAGGCACTTGCTCGGCATGGTTTCGGACCATCGGCCGAAGCTGTCGCTGGTCATGGCGATGCTGAAGATTCATCCGTGGATCTTCTATCGTTTCGTGCGACGATTCGGGCACTAGGCGGCGGATCGATCTCGCAGGGCCGTGCGAGCGTCGCTGCTCATCCCGGTTTTCTTCATGGCGCCTCGGCGGTGTGTGCGGCAGCTTTCGTCTGCCGCCTTTCTAACTGACTTTACATAAGCTTTATTATCAGAGTTTTAAGTGTAGGTCCCAAGTTCAAATGTCGTCCTTGAGCAAAGTACATATGCCACACCTGCAGCGTTTCGAGTTCAAGTTGATCTGTCTTCACCCTATACGCAAGGATGACCTGACTGTATCCACGACTGATGGCGTCGAGCGCGTTGCGAACGTATTGTGAGTCCATCGCGCGGCAGGAGCGCGCCTGAATTTCAGCCCGGAGACAAAGCCGACATGGACAAGCTCTTCAGCATGCGTGTGTTCTCGCGCGTCGCCGAGACCGGCAGTTTCAGCGGCGTCGCGAAAAGCATGGATTGCAGCGTCGGAATCGTCTCACGCGCGGTCGTTTCGCTCGAAGACAGCTTGCGCACGCGGCTCTTGCAGCGCACCACCCGCCGCGTGTCCCTCACCGATAGCGGCGAACGTTACTACCAGAAGTGCAAGGAGATCCTCGCTCAGATCGACAGCGCCGAAGCCGAGGCAAGCGACGCCGCCACCGTCCCGCGTGGACGCCTGCGCGTGCATGCTTCGCCGGACCTGGGTCTCGCGCAGTTGATGTCGGCCGTGGTGGAATACCGGCGCGCGCATCCGCAGGTGAGTGTCGATCTGAAGTTGCTGCCGGGCATCCCGGATCTCGTGCACCAACAGTTCGACGTCTCGGTGCTGGCGGCGGCGGCGCTCCCCGATTCGGGCAACGCGTACAGGATCGTCGGGCGCTTCGAGCGTGTGCTCGTCGCCGCGCCCGGCTATCTCAGGCGTCACGCGGTGGAATCCCTCGGCGATTTGTCGACGCACGCGCGCACGCGCATCAGCGCGCCTTTCGGACACCCGTGCGACTGGCACTCGGAATTCGCCACGGACTCAGGCAGCAGAGCCGAACAACTGCCAGTGCGAGCGCGGCAACACGCGACCACGCCCGAACGCGAGCCGAATGCCGCGAAGCTCGCGGCGAAGCGCGCGACGCCTGAGGACCGCATCGCGTTGCGTCGCGCATTCAAGGCGATGGAGCGCGCCGTTGCAGGACAAGGCGAATACGTGCCGGCGGACCTCGCGTTCCACGGTGCGATTCTCACGGCATGCCACAACCAGTTTGTTCAGCAGATGCAAAACGCGCTCTCCGCAATTCTGCGCACGAGCTTTGAGTTGAGCTCGGAGATCGAGGGCGGCCCCGCCCGCTCGCTGCCGATGCACGAAGCGTTGTGCATCGCGATCGAACAAGGCGACGCACATGCGGCGGAGCAAGCCGTGCTCACGCTGATCGAACGCGCGGAAAAGGACTTCGACGATCGCGCGGCGCTTGCCCGCACCGTGAACGACACGCCTTCATAGCAATACATCATCGTTTGGCAACCAGGAACGCAGCCTCGCCAAAGAGGCTGCGCGGACGCGCTCGCGTCGACGTTTCGACCGCATCACATAAGGAACACGCATGAACAAGTTGTTCGATCTCAATGGCCGAACGGCCCTCGTCACGGGTTCGGCACGCGGCATTGGCTACGCGCTCGTGGAAGGACTGGCGAGGGCGGGTGCGCGCGTTATCGTCAACGGCACGAAAGCCGAAACCGTCGATGCCGCTGTCGGCCGTCTGCAGGCACAAGGCTTCGACGCACGCGGCCGCGCATTCGACGTCACCGATGAAGCGTCGGTTGCCGCTGCGTTCGCCGCGTGGGATGCGGAGGGCATCGAAGTGGATATCGTCGTGAATAACGCGGGCATTCAGTTCCGCAAGCCGATGATCGAGCTCGCGCTCGCCGACTGGCAACGCGTGATCGATACCAATCTGACGAGCGCATTCATCGTCGCGAAGGAAGCCGCGCGTCGCATGATCGAGCGCAAGCGCGGCGGCAAGATCATCAACATCGGTTCGCTTACGAGCGAAGGCGCGCGCGCGACCGTTGCGCCTTACACGGCCGCAAAAGGCGGCATCAAGATGCTCACGCGCGCCATGAGCGCCGAATGGGCGTCATTCGATATTCAGGCGAACGCGATCGGCCCCGGCTACATCCTGACGGACATGAACCAGGCGCTCGTGGATAACGCGGACTTCGACAAGTGGGTCAAGAACAGCAATCCGTCGCAACGCTGGGGCAAACCGGAAGAGCTCGTCGGTACGGCGGTGTACCTCGCGTCGGCTGCATCGAGCTATGTGAACGGGCAAATCATTTACGTCGATGGCGGCTGGCTCGCCGTACTCTGACATCGGAGACATCATGGACAACATCAAAACGGTCGCACCGCAAAGATGGTGGCATCTCATGCCGATCATCTTCATCACGTACAGCCTCGCTTATCTGGATCGCGCGAACTACGGCTTTGCGGCGGCCGCGGGCATCGACAAGGATCTGGGCATCACGTCGGCGACCTCGTCGCTGATCGGCTCGCTGTTCTTCCTCGGATACTGCCTGTTTCAAGTGCCCGGCGCGATCTACGCACAGAAGAACAGCGTCAAGAAGCTGATCTTCGCGAGCCTCATCTTGTGGGGCCTATGCGCCGCCGCGACCGGCATGGTGAGCAACATTCCGACGTTGATGGCGCTGCGCTTCATCCTCGGCATCGTCGAAGCGGCGGTGATGCCGTCCATGCTCATGTACATCAGCCGATGGTTCACGCGCACGGAACGCTCACGCGCGAATACGTTCCTCATTCTCGGCAATCCGGTCACGGTGTTGTGGATGTCGATCGTGTCGGGCTATCTCATTCGCAACTTCGGCTGGCGCGAAATGTTCGTGATCGAAGGCGTGCCCGCGATTCTGTGGGCCATCGTGTGGTGGTTCACGGTAAAGGATCGTCCCGCCGATGCCCCTTGGATGAGCGACAAGGAGAAAGCCGATTTCGATGCCATCCTCAAGTCCGAGCAGGCGCATATCGCGCCGGTGCGGGACTACAAGGCGGCGTTCCGTTCGTCCATCGTGCTCAAGTGCTGCGCCATTCACGCGTTGTGGAGTATCGGCGTGTACGGCTTCATCATGTGGCTGCCGTCGATTCTGAAGTCGGCGTCGAAAACGATCGATATCGTCTCGGTCGGCTGGCTCTCCGCCGTGCCGTATCTCGCGGCCATCGTTTTGATGCTGCTCGCATCGTATCTGTCCGATAAAACGCGCAATCGAAAGCTCTTCGTGTGGCCGTTATTGTTGATCGGCACGGTCGCGTTCGTGGGTTCGTATCTCGTCGGCACGTCGAATTTCTGGCTGTCGTTCACGTTGCTCGTGATCGCGGGCGCCACGATGTACGCGCCTTACGGACCGTTCTTCGCGCTCGTCCCCGAGCTGATTCCGAGCAATGTGCTCGGCGGCGCGATCGGTCTCATCAACGCGTGCGGTGCGCTCGGCGCCTTCCTCGGCGCGTGGCTCGTCGGCTATCTGAACGGTGCGACGGGCAGTCCTTCCGCATCGTATGTGTTCATGGCCGCGGCGCTGCTCGCGTCGGTCGTCCTCATGATGCTGGTGCCCGCGCAGACCGGCCAGCGCTCGACACCCAAGGGAGGCACGGGCAGCAAGTCCGATTCCGTGACTTCGCTTCTCGTGAAATAACTCATGGCAACGCTCATCACCGACGTCAAGGTCATCCTGACCGCGCCTGAAGGCATCAATCTCATCGTCGTCAGGGTCGAGACGAATCAGCCCGGCTTGTATGGGCTCGGCTGCGCGACCTTCGCGTACCGGCATCTCGCGGTCAAGTGCCTGATCGAAGAATACATGCGGCCCTTGCTGATCGGGCGCGATGCCGAGGCGATCGAAGAGCTCTGGCAATTGATGCATCAGAACGCGTACTGGCGCAATGGACCGATCGAAAACAACGGGATCTCGGGCATCGATATGGCGTTGTGGGACATCAAGGGCAAGCAGGCGAACATGCCGCTGTATCAGTTGTTCGGCGGCAAGGTGCGCGAAGGCGTGCCGATCTATCGTCATGCGGATGGCCGCGATCTCAACGAACTCTGCGACAACATTCAGCGATATCGCGAGCAGGGCATCACGCATGTTCGCTGTCAAAGCGGCGGATACGGCGGCGGCGCATTCGGCCGCGCGCCATCGAATGCGCCGGAAGGCGCTGCGGACGGCATTTACCTCGACAGCCGCAAGTACATTCGCGACACGCTCAAGCTGTTCGATGGCATCCGCAGCAAGATCGGCTTCGATGTCGCGTTGTGCCACGACGTGCATGAGCGTCTGAAGCCGGTGGAGGCGATTCGCTTCGCGCGCGAGCTCGAGCCTTTCGAGTTGTTCTTTCTCGAAGATGCGATCGCGCTCGAAGAAGGCGAATGGATGCGCCAGTTGCGCGAGAAAACCACGACGCCGCTGGCGCAAGGCGAGCTATTCAACAATCCGTATGAATGGCGCTTTCTGATTACGGAGCGGTTGATCGACTTCATTCGCGTGCATCTGAGTCAGATCGGCGGCATCACCGCGGCGCGAAAACTGCAGATCTTCGCCGAGCAATTCGGCGTGCGGACAGCCTGGCATGGTCCGGGCGACATGTCGCCGCTCGCGCACGCAGCGAACATTCATATCGACCTTGCGTCGCGTAATTTCGGCGTGCAGGAATGGTCGGGCACCGAGCCGCCGAACTTCGTGATTCAGGAACTGAAAGGTCCGCGTGAGGCACTGCTCGATGTGTTCCCGGGACTTCCTCAGTTTCGCAACGGCTTCGTTCATGCCAACGAAAAGCCGGGCTTGGGCGTCGATCTCGATGAGCGTGAAGCGGCGAAGTATCCGTGCGAGCGTAACGTCACGCTATGGACGCAGACGCGCTTGATGGACGGCGGGTTGCAGACACCCTGACGGCTGCGCTCGATTGACTTCCTGCCGGCTCCATGGCTATTCTCGCGTCATGAAAACGTCGCGGCGCGAGCGATCGCGTCCCCGGAGATTCACTTGCGCTTCGACCTCCAATCGCTGAAGCTTTTCGTCGCCGTCTGCGAACACGGCAGCATCGCGCGGGCTGCGGAATTCGAGAACATCGCGGCTTCGGCGCTCAGCAAGCGCATGTCGCAGCTCGAAGACATCCTCAAGACGGCGTTGTTCGTGCGTAGCAACAAGGGGCTGGAATTGACCGTCGCGGCGGCAGCACTGCTGCAACACGCACGGACGCTGCTGCGCGACATCCAGCAGATGGAAAGCGAATTGCTCGACCACGCGGAAGGCGTTCGCGGTCAGATCCGGCTACACGCCAGCCTCTCCACCATCGTCCAGTACATCGCCAAGGATATCCGCGATTTCCTGGATCTCCATCCAGCTTTGCGCATCGACCTTCAGGAGAGCCTGAGCCCTGCTGTCGTGCGCGCCGTTTCCGAAAACACTGCCGATATCGGCGTATTCGGCGGCACCACGGTAACTGCCGGCCTGCAGGTCTATCCGTACCGAAGCGACCGCCTCGTGGTCATCATGCCGCCCGATCATCCGCTGGGCCGTGCCGGCCGTCTCAAGTTTCGCGAGGTGGCGCGATATCCGCTCGTGGGGCCTCAGGAAGGAAGCTATCTGAATTCGCTGGTGTTGCGCGCGGCGGCAGACCTCGACCATCCGCTCAAGCTGTCTATCCGGGTCAATGGCTTCGAGCCGGTGCGCAGCATGGTCGAAGCGCGCCTTGGCGTGGGACTCGTGCCCGAGCATCACGCCGAGCGCTACGTCAGCTCGGCGCCGCTGGTTGCTGTCCTGCTGGACGAACCGTGGGCCGAGCGGCACTGGAAAATCTGCGTGCGTGAGGCGGAGTCTCTTCCCGCACCCGTCCAGCTCTTCCTCAAACACCTGCTCGCAAGCGCGCAGCAGCAGCCCGGCAATCACGAATAAGCTAGCCTCAATCCGGGTTCCGGCCACGACAGCACACCCAGACGCCCGGTGCCGGACATCGTGACATACGCTGTCTTCATGTCGGCGCCTCCGAAGCAGATGTTCGTCACCATGCCGTCGGGGACCATGACTTGCCGCATCACCTCGCCGGTCGGCGCGACCACGGTGATGCAACCCGTGACGAGCGTCGCTACGCAAATGTTTCCTGCCGCGTCCACGGCCAGGCTGTCGAATCGCTGGTAGCCCGGAAGCCCGCACACGAGACGTCCGCCGTGCGGCGATGGATACGGATGCTTGCGCGCCCGGCCGGGTTCCTCCAGGTCGAACGCCCATAAGCGCGCCGTTTCTGTTTCGGCGACGTAGACCACGCGATCGTCGGGCGACAGACCGACGCCGTTCGCGGTAGTAAGCGGATACGCGACTTCGACGATCATCGACCCGTCGGCTCGCGCGTAATAAAGACCCGCGTGATCGCGATCGCGCAGCCGGTTCTTGCCGAAATCAGTGAAGTAAAAGCCGCCTTCGTGGTCGAACACGATGTCGTTCGGCCCGCACAGCGGATGATCGCCGCAGCGCTCGTAGAGCGTCGTCAGCGTGCCCGTGCGCGGGTCGAACCGTTCGATCCGCCCACTCGTATAGCCTGGATGGATACCCGGCCGAGTGCGATTGAGCCCGGCAACGGTACGGAACAGGAATCCCCCGTTGTTGCAGATGTAGAAAGCGCCGTCCGGACCCACAGCGAGACCGTTCGGCCCTCCGCCTGTTTCCGCAACGACGCTCACGCTGCCGTCGACGGATACGCGGCTGATCGTCTCGCGCTCGATTTCGACCAGCACGACCGAGCCATCGGCCATCGCCACCGGTCCCTCGGGGAACATCAGGCCCTCCGCCAGGATGCGGATGTCGCTCTCCATGTCTGGTCTCCTCGGTTCAACGCTTGTCCGCATTCTCGACGAAACGGTTGTCGTATGTGGTCTTCAGGTCGATCGATGCTTTGCCGATTTCGGGATCGAATGCGGTCAGGACATCGTGTACGGTATGCGCGGCGGCGTCCGTCATCAGGCCGTCGCGCGAAATGCAGCTTCGCATGTTGGCGTACGCACGAGCGAAGACATCCTTTTCGGCCAGCGCATATTGCTGCGGCACGGCGGCGGCGACCTGTTCGGGCGTTGCATGCGCCATCCAGCGCTCGGCCTCGACGATCGCATTCGTCACCGCTTGCACGGTATTCGGATACTTGACGAGAAAATCTCTCGTCGTGTACATGGCCGCTTCCGGATAGTCGCCGCCCAGTGTCGCGCGCGTGCCGGCCGGGTCTCGCATCACGGCCAACGGAAACAGATCGCCGCTGCCCTGCAGAACGGTGGCGACCGGGTCGTTGCTCATCAACGCGTCGATCTGACCGCTGCGCGCCGCAGCGATCGCTCCGGCAGATGAACCCACGCCGATGATCGACACGTCGCCGGGCTTCAAGCCGGACTTGCTCAGCAGATAGTTCACGCCCATATGAAAGCTCGATCCGGGCGAACTCACGCCGATACGCATGCCTTTCAGGTCCGCATAAGTCTTGACCTTGTCGTGGCTCGCGCGCGTCGCACCGAACACCCATCCGGGGCACGAGGCCAGCGTCACGAACGAGACCAGCTTCTGCCCCTTGGCGGCCATGGTTATCGTATTGGAGTAGGCGCCTGCCACGATGTCGGCACTTCCGCCCATCATCGCCTGCAGAGCCTTGGCGCCTCCGCTGAACACGCCGATTTCGACATCCAGCCCGGCCCGTTTGAAGTAGCCCCGGCTGTCCGCAATGACGAACGGCAGGTAAGGAAAGCCGACGCCCGCCGCCGCCAGATGCAGCTTCGGCTTCTCCGGCACAGGCGCGCCGCTCGCGGCCGATGCAGTCGAGACGGCAGCGAAGATTGCCAATGCAATGGAAACCTGACGCCAAAGCGCTGTCACGATAGTTTGTCTCCGTCGAATATTTCTCGCGCGACCGTGCCGCGAAGCGTTCAACCCTGCACGACGTTCTGGCGCTGCTGCCCGAGGCCCTCGATGCCCAGCGTCACGATATCGCCCGCTTTCAGATAGACCGGAGGCTTCTGCCCCAGGCCGACTCCGGGCGGCGTGCCCGTGGAAATAATGTCGCCCGGCTGCAATGACATGAACTGCGACAGGTATGAAACCAGATATCGCACGCCATACACCATGGTGACCGTACTGCCGTTCTGATAGCGATGTCCGTTGACTTCCAGCCACATCGGCAGCGTCTGCGGGTCGGGAATTTCGTCCGCGGTGACGAGCCAGGGCCCGGTCGGACCGAACGTATCCGCCGACTTGCCCTTGGTCCATTGGCCCTGACGCTCCGCCTGAAACGCGCGCTCGGACACATCGTTGATGACGCAATAGCCCGCGACATGGTTCATCGCATCGGCCTCGCCGACATACTTGGCCGTCGTGCCGATGACCACGCCCAACTCGACTTCCCAGTCGGTCTTGAGCGAGTCGCGCGGAATCTCGATCGAGTCGTTCGGACCGACGATCGCACTCGTGGCCTTCATGAAGATGATCGGCTCCGGCGGCACCGTGGCGCCGGTTTCCGCTGCGTGGTCGGAATAATTCAGGCCGATGCAGATGAACTTGCGCGTGCCGCCCACGCAGGGGCCCAGACGCGGATTGCCTTCCACGCGCGGCAACGACGCAATGTCCAGCGCTTTCAGGCGTGCGAGGCTATCCGGCAGCAGAGCGTCGCCGGCGATATCGGCAACATGGTTCGACAGGTCACGGATATGTCCATCGGCATCGAGAAGGCCCGGCTTCTCTTCGCCCGGTGAACCGTAGCGCAACAGCTTCATATGTATGCTCGCTTCAGTAGGTGGCGCGACCGCCGGACAGATCGAAAACCGCTCCGGTGGTGAAGGAATTTTCTTCGCTGACGAGCCACGCGATCATCGCCGCGGCTTCATTCAGTTCGAGGAAACGGCCCCGCGGAATCTTGCCCAGCATGTACTCGATATGCTCGGGCGCCTGCTCCATCGCGCCGGGCGTGCGCGCAACGGCCGGTGTCACGCAATTGACCGCGATGTCGTGACGTGCCAGCTCCTTTCCCAGCGACTTCGTCATTGCGATGACCGCGGCCTTCGCCGAGCTGTAGGCCGCCGCATTCGGATTGCCTTCCTTGCCGGCGACCGAAGCGAGATTGACGATACGGCCGTAGTTCTGACGGACCATTTCCGGGACCACCGCACGGCAGCAATGGAACGTGCCGTTCACGTCGATCTCCATGACCTGCTTCCAGATATCGATCGGATAGTCGATCAGAGGCGCATTCGGGCCGACGATCGCCGCGTTGTTGACGAGGATATCGATACGTCCCATCGATTCCAGCGTCGCCGCGACAGCCGCTTGCACGCTCGCGTAATCGGCAATGTCGACGCGCTCGAAGTGAACGTCGTGCCGGCGCAGTTGAGTACGGGCCTGCTCGATGCCAGCAGGATTCACGTCCCAGACCACGAGTCGCGCACCGGACTCGAGCAGCCGGCGGCCGACTTCGAGACCGATGCCTTGGGCGCCGCCCGTCACGACAGCGACGCGGTCCGCCAGATTGATTGTGTTCGTCTGCAATTTAGTCCCTTCAGGTTGGATCGCGCATTCACGCGCTGGCGGCAACGGTCTGTCCGGCCACGGGGCGCCAGCGCAGCAGATAGTCTTCGATCATCGATACGGCCGTATCGAGCACTAGCGCGAACACGGTCAGCACCAGAATCCCCGCGATGACCGAGTTGATATCGAACACGCCTTCGGCCAGCAGAATCAGATAGCCAACGCCTTTCTCCGAGCCCAGATACTCGCCCACCACGCTGCCGACGAACGCGATGCCGATCGCGTTGTGCAGGCTCGAAAACACCCAGCTCGTCGCCGATGGCAGATACACATGCCTCATCAGTTGACGCGAGTTCGCCCCGAGCATCCGCGTATTGGAGAGCACGGTCGGGCTCACTTCGCGCACACCCTGGAACACGTTGAAAAAGACCACGAAGAAGACGAGCGTCACGCCCAAGGCGACTTTCGACCAGATGCCCAGCCCGAACCAAAGCGCGAAAATCGGCGCGAAAATCAGGCGCGGCATGGAGTTCATCGCTTTGATGAACGGATCGAACACGACCGCCAGAAACGGGCTAAGGGCAAGCCAGAGACCGCATCCCAAACCCAGAACCGTGCCGATTGCGAACGCAAGCATCGTTTCGAGCAGCGTCGTGTACAGATGGCGAAACACCGAGCCCGTGACGAACCACTCGACGATGCGACGCGCCACGCCTACCGGATCGCCGAAGAAGAACGGCGACAGCCATTTCTGATACGTGCCGAGCCACCAGATGAACAGGACGCCGAGCAGGATTGCGAGCCGCGTCGCCAGAACGGTGAAGCGATTGCCTGGACTAAACTCGATTGCGCGCATAGCTTTTCAGAACCTCGCCTCTAAGCACGTCCCATATCTGGGTGTGCAGTTGAAGGAAACGCTGCGTCATGCGGATCTCCGACATCTCGCGCGGCCGCTCGAGATCGATCTCGAACTCAGCGATAGGTCGTGTACCCGGTCCCGCCGATAGCACGATGACCCGGTCGGAAAGCGAGATCGCCTCTTCGAGATCGTGAGTCACGAACATCACGGACTTGCGGTCGTTCGACCACAGCCGTAACAGCTCGTTTTCCATCAGATGACGAGTCTGGATATCGAGCGCGCTGAACGGTTCGTCCATCAGAATGATGCGGGGATTGAGCGCCAGGGCTTGCGCGAGACCGGCCCGCTTGCGCATGCCGCCCGACATCTGATGCGGATATTTCTTCCCATGACCTTGCAGCCCTACTCGCTCGAGCCAGCCGCGGGCGACGCTCAAGGCTTCCTCGCGCGGCATCCCGCGAAAGATCAGGCCGATGGCAATGTTCTCTTCGGCGGTCTTCCACGGCATGAGCGCATCGACCTGGAACAGGTAGGCGGCCTGCGTGTTGAGACCGTGAGTCAGTTTCTTGCCGAACACGCTCAGGCTGCCCGACGAAGGCCGGGTAAGCCCGGCGGCGACGTTCAACAGTGTCGACTTGCCGCAACCCGTAGGACCGACGATCGAGACGAACTCGCCGTCTCGTATCGTCAGGCTTCCGCCGGAAACCGCGGTGTAGGTCTGCGCTCTCTTGCCGTTGCCGGCAAAAGTGCAGGTCACGTTGTCGAAGCGTAACGCTTCGCGCGCTTCCGCCGGTCCGCTGTCGAGCGGGACGCTATACGCGGCGGTGCTCATGGCTGGACCTCTGCCGCCTTTCTGACAAATCGATTGTCGTAGGTCGTGGCGAGGTCGATCTTGGCCGAGGCCACCGCCGGGTCGAAGGCCGCAAGCACTTCATGCACCGTTTGGGCGCCCTTGGCCGTGATTTCCCCGTTCTGCGCGATGCAGCGTCGGCTGTTCGTGAAGGCCTCGGCGTAGAGCGCCTTGTTGTCGCCCAGAAACTGCGGCGGCACGTTGTCGGCGACCTGTTGCGGCGTCGCCGTGGCGATCCACTTTTCCGCGCGCACGATCGCATTGGCGACTGCCTGAACCGTCTTCGGATTCTTGTCGATGAAGTCCTGCGTCGCGAATACGCTCGACTCGGGATAGTCCGCCCCGAACACCTTCACGTTGCCGTCCGCAGTACGCATGTTCTCGAGCGGTCTCAGGCTGCCGTCTTTCGTCAGGATCGTGGCACTGGGATCGTTGACGATAAGCGCATCGATTTGCCCCGCACGCACCGCCGCAACGGCGCCGGCCGCCTGCCCCACCCCGATGATCGATACGTCCGAAGGCTGCAGCCCCGCCTTGTGCAGGATGTAGTTGACCGCCATGTGCGTGCTGGAGCCTGGCGCGCTCACGCCGATTCGCATGCCCTTCAAATCCTTGGGCGACTTGACGTCGGTCTCGTGTTTCTGCGATACGCCGAAGATCCATCCCGGGCAAATCACTTGTGCGGCCACCACGACGAGGTGCTGACCCTTCGTCGCCATGGTGATCGTGTTCGAGTACGCGCCCGCCACCATATCGGAGCTGCCGCCCAACAAGGCCTCCAGCGTCTTCGAGCCGCCCGAGAATGCGGCGATGGTTACGTCGAGCCCCTCGTCCTTGAAATAGCCGCGCTGCTTGGCGACGAGCATCGGCAGGTATGTGATGCCCGTCGACGCCGCCGCGATATGCAGCTCGGGCTTCTCAGGCGTGTCCTTCGCCACTGCCGTGGCCGATGCGCAAACGAGTCCCACGGCTGCGCACAGTGCAACTGCGAGTTTCAGCTTCATGGTTGTCTCCTCCCTTTCAAGGGATGTGGGTGCGAAAACTGCCCTGCAAGGCTGGCCTTGCGTGATCGTGACGCCGCGCTGCCAGCCGGTCCAGGCCGCGATCCGCCCTAAACGACTTCTTTCTGCAAGGCTTCGACCACTGCATCGCCCATGTCACGGGTGCCGACGCTTTGCGTACCTTCCTGATGGATATCGGCGGTTCTGTAGCCGGCGGACAGCACGGCCCGCACGGCCTGTTCGACGCGCTCGGCGGCGTCTTCCATCTCGAAGCTCTCGCGCAGCATCATCGCGAGCGACAGGATGGCAGCAAGCGGATTGGCGATGTCCTTGCCTGCAATGTCCGGCGCCGACCCATGCACGGGCTCGTACAGCCCTTTGCGGTCGTAGCCCAGCGAAGCCGACGGCAGCATGCCGATCGATCCGGTCAGCATGGCCGCGGCGTCCGACAGAATATCGCCGAACAAGTTGCCCGTGACGATGACATCGAACTGCTTGGGCCGGCGCATCAGCATCATGGCGGCGGCGTCGACGAAGAGATGGCTCAGTTCGACGTCCGGATAGTCCCGCCCGACGCGCGTGACAGTTTCGCGCCACAATTGACTCGCCTCCAGCACGTTGGCCTTGTCCACCGAGCACAGCTTGTGGTGACGTCGACGAGCGGCGCGGAAAGCCGCGTGCGCGACGCGTTCGACTTCCGATTCCGAATAGCGCATCGTGTTGAAGCCGACGCGCTCGCCTGCCTCGTTGGTCTCGAAGCCGCGCGGCTGACCGAAATAGGCATCGCCGTTCAGCTCGCGAACGATCACGATGTCGAGTCCATCGACGACTTCCGGCCGCAAGGTCGAAGCGCCGATCAGTTCCGGGAACATATAGGCCGGACGGAAGTTCGCGTACAGCGTGAGCGCTTCGCGCAACTGCAGGAGACCCGTTCCGGGACGACGCTCGCGGGGTATCCCTGCTTCGTCCGCGACGCCTACCGCACCGAACAGGATGGCGTCGGCCTTGCGCGCCACGTCGAGCGTGGGCTGCGGAAGGGGTACGCCGTGCGCCCGGATGCCGGCCTCGCCGATATGCGCCTCCTGGGTCTCTGCATGGGGCGCCACGACTTGCAGCACCTTGAGCGCCTGCGCCACTACTTCCGGACCGATGCCATCACCGGGCATGACTGCAATCTTCATCTGAACTCCTCCAGGTCGTTTTGGAAAGCGCGCGCCTCAATAGGCATCGGCACGATTGCGCTCGAATGCATCGATGCGGTCTCGATGCGAAAGCGTGTAATCGATCTCGTCCATGCCGCGCAGCAGGCATTCCTTCGCGAAGGGCTCCATATCGAAAGGATGCGAAGCGCCATCGGGTAACGTCACGGTCTGCGCGGGCACGTCAATGGAGATCCGGCTGACTGCCCTGCCGCCGAGGCTTTCCAGGAGCGGAAGCACGACGCTCTCCGGCAGCACGATCGGAAGCAGCCCGTTCTTCAGGCAGTTGATGAAGAAGATATCGCCGAAGCTCGGGGCGATCACCGCCCGGATTCCGTAGTCATACAGCGCCCAGACCGCGTGCTCCCGCGAAGAGCCGCAACCGAAATTGTGGTTCGCCACCACGATGCGCGCCTCGCGAAACGACGCCTGGTTGAGCACGAACTCAGGCTTCTCGGCGCCATCCGGACCGAAGCGCAGCGCACGAAAGAGGAACTGGCCGAAATCGTCGGAGCGGGGTTTTTGCAGGAAGCGCGCGGGCAGGATCTGGTCCGTGTCGCAATCGATGCCGGCGATCGGGACGGCGACCGCATCGAGGTGAATCAGGCTTTCCATTTCATGCTTCCAGGAGACGGCGCACATCGGTCAGACGCCCTGTCACGGCAGCGGCAGCAGCCATGGCCGGACTCATCAGATGCGTGCGCACCCCAGGTCCCTGACGGCCCACGAAATTGCGATTCGAAGTGGAAGCGCAACGCTGCCCGGGCGCGGCGATATCGCCGTTGGTTGCAAGGCACATCGAGCAGCCGGGATAACGCCACTGAAAACCGGCTTCCTTGAACACGCGGTCCAGTCCTTCCGCCTCGGCCTGAGCCCGTACCTCGTGCGAGCCCGGCACGACCCACGCCTCGACGCGAGATGCGATGCGACGGCCGCGCGCCACCTCCGCCGCGCTGCGCAAATCCTCTATGCGCCCGTTCGTGCACGATCCGATGAACACCCTGTCGATCGCCACGCCTTCCAGCGCCGCGTTCGGAGGCAACCCCATGTAGTTCAGCGCTTTCGACATCGCCGCGCGTCGATCCGGGTCGGCTTGTCGCGCGGGATCGGGAACGCGTCCGTCGATGCCGCAGGCGTATTCGGGCGTCGTGCCCCACGTGACCATCGGGGCGATGTCCGAGACGTCGATGTGTATTTCCCGATCGAAGGGCGCGCCGGGATCGGTGAACAAGTCGCGCCATTGCGACATCGCGCGGTCCCACGCATCGCCATCGGGTGCGTAGGGACGCCCCGCGATGTACGCGAACGTGGTTTCGTCCGGTGCGATCATGCCTGCTCGCCCGCCAGCTTCGATGGTCATGTTGCAGAGCGTCAGCCGGCCTTCCATCGACAGGCCGGAGATCGCGGAGCCCGCGTACTCGATGACGTGGCCCACGGCGCCGGCCACGCCGATCCGGGCGATCACGGCGAGAATCAGGTCCTTGGCGGTGACGCCCGTGCCCGGCCTGCCATCGAGTGTGACGCGCATGTTGCCCGACTTGCGTTGCCACAGGCATTGCGTGGCGAGCACGTGAGCCACCTCGGTCGCGCCGATTCCGAAAGCAAGCGCGCCCATCGCCCCATGTGTCGATGTGTGGCTGTCGGCGCAGACGACGGTCATGCCGGGCAAGCTCAACCCTTGCTCGGGCCCGACCACGTGAACGATGCCGCGACGGGAATCGTCCATGTCGAACAGCGTGATCCGAGACTCGGCGGCGTCGCGCTGAAGCGCCTGAATCATGCCGCGCCGCTCCGGGTCGGCCACCGCGGACAGGTCGTTTGCGACGCTGGAAACGTAGTGATCCGCCGTGCCGAAGATGCGCTCGGGGGAGCGTGGCGTCAGGCCGCGCTGACGCAACAGATCGAAGGACTGCGCGGTGACGTCGTGAATGAAATGGCGGTCGATGAACAACAGATCCTGTCCGTCGTCACGCGACATGACCCGGTGACGGTCCCAGATCTTGTCGTAAAGCGTGCGCGGGCGACCCGCTCCTTGTTCGAGTTGCATCGCTTCGTCTCACTCCGTGAATGCGCCGTTTGCGAACGCTTGCGTACGCTCGGCGGGTCGGTGTTGTGAGAGCATCATGCGCCAGACGCACTGCGTTGTACGTGCTATTTCGGCAAGGCACCATCGTGAAACGCGATGCCGGGGCCGCCCCTGCGGTGGACGACGCGATAGTCGAGGTGCAGCCCCGGCTCCATGCTTGCCAGATTCCGACTGTGGACAGCGGCAAAACGGCAGGCTGGAAGCGGCGAGATATGCCCGGCGGCGGGTTCCGATGCGTTCAGTCGACAGAAGATTCGAGCTCCGAACCGCTGCGAAACCGCGCGGGCGACACGTCGTGATACCGCCGCCACACGCGCCGAAAATCCCGGACGGATGCGAAACCGGACTCCTCCGCCACGCGCTCGATGTTGTAGTCCGACTGAGCGAGCAAGCGCTGCGCGCTCGCCACCCGCAGACTCTGCTGATACTCCAGTACGGTGACGCCCGCGTGCTCCGCAAACAGGCGGCTCAGATGCCGCTGGCTCACATGCGCGGCACGCGCGAGTTCGGCGACGCTCCAGTCGCGCGCAGGGTTTTGCGCGATGGCATCCTGCGCGCGATGCACCGCCGGATGCATGTGATTCCGATGCGCAAGCCACGGCGAAAGCTGCACGTCGTCGCCTGCACGGCGCTGATAGACCACCTGACGGCGTGCGATATCGGCGGCGCGCTCGGCTCCCGCATAGTGCTCGATCAGATACAGCGACAGGTCGATACCCGCGGTGATTCCGGCGCTCGTCAGCACGTCGCCGTCATCGACGAACAGGCAGTCGTATTGCACGCGCGCCGTCGGTTCCGCGCGCGCGAGTTCATCGACGAGTCCGAAGTGCGTGGTGCAGCGCCGTCCCGCAAGCAGCCCCGCGCGCGCAAGCAGGAGCGCGCCGGAACAGATGCTGGCGATGCGCGTGTCTTCGGCCGGGGCGCATCGAAGCCACTGCGCGACCGTATCGAACGGCGCGTTCGTGCCCGGCTCCGGCGACTCCGTGCTGCCGACGACCATGACGAGACTGTTCCGCGGCAGCCTGTCGGGCAACGGTTCGATACCGTCGATGAAGGTGCCGAGCGACGTCGCCGCGCGCTCGAGCGGGCCGCAGTGATGCAGCGCGAAAGGCCCGCCGGCTTCGGCCGCCATTCGCATCGCCTCGGCCGGGCCGGCATAGTCGAGCATCAGCACGGGCGGCGTCAGCACGAACCATACGGATATCGGCGGAATCATGCGGCTTTTGCCGTGCGCCACGCAGCGAGCGCGTCGTCGGTTGTGGCGATGCGCGCGAAGCGTCCCTGCAGCACGAGTTCCGTATGCGCCTTGATCTCGGACGTCGAGTAGACGCGGCCGCTGATGGCGTGAGTCATCGGAAACGTGAGGGTAGCCTCGGTCACGTAGTCGACGGCATAGCCGATGTCCGAGGCGACTCGCGTCGTCGTCTCGCAGCACTGTTCGGTGCGGATGCCCGCGATCACCAGATGATCGATCTGGCGCCGGCGCAGCCACAGGTCCAGGCCGGTATCGGTGAACGCGTTGTGCGTGTGTTTCTCGAAGACGACATCGGGCGAAGCGGGCAACCAGTCCAGCGGCTTCACAAAGCCCGATTCCTTCTTGAACGGTCCGGCCTTGCCGACATGGAAGATATGAACCACCGGAACGCCGGCTTCGCGCGCGCCGCGGTCGAGGCGCAGTACGGCTTCCTTGAAAGCCGGCAGATCCGTGTCGGACCAGTCGGGCATGTGGCGAAACGATTCCTGAACGTCGATGATGACGAGAGCGGAACGGCGTTGGTCGGCGGTCATTTTTGGCCTCGATGATTGAACGTGCAATCATCATAATGCCCCGTCAACCGCACAGGAAAGAGCATTACGCGTCATCTTTGCGGACAAAATCCGCCATCACAGCCCATAAGTTCGTCGGGCAGCATCGCGAGTATCCATGCCGCTGCGTTGCGACCGGATGCGGCCAGCCCTACACTTGGCTACGCGCATCGCGCGCGGGAGCAACGTGTCATGGTCGAAGTCCTCGTCATTCTCCAGCTATCCATATCGGCCGCCGAGCGCGATGCCGTCATGCGCGCCGCCCCGCCGACGCAATCCATCTCGAACCGCGTATACGTGAGCACCGCGGATGCTTCGGCCGTTCCACGCATTGCGTCGATGCACGGCGTCGCCAGCGTGCTGACGCACGCGGAATCGTCGGTGAAGCAGTCGAACGGGCTCGACGATACCGAAGCGCTTTTCGTCGATGCATGGATGTCGCGGCTCGGCCAGGTCAAGACGCGCCGTGGCGATCAGCTCGACTGGGACACGCCGCCGATGCAACCGCCCGATCCGAAGCGGTGACGCATCGGCCGCGTGGACCCCTAGCCCATCGCGCTCAGGAAACCGATCCGCCTCCGAGTGCTTCCATCGTGAGTTCCGGTTGCGGCGCGGGCGCATCGCCGGGTTGCGGACTGCCGCCGAAGTATCCGCCGCCGAACGCGTTGCCGCCGCCGGCGGTAGGGGTGCGGGTCGCGGTCGAAGTCGACGCGAGGCCGCCGCCGTTCGACGAACCGCCGCCGACGCCCGCGAGCCTGCCCGAATCCGGGGCCGATACCGCCGTGCCCTCGCCGTTCACGCTCCCCATTCCATAGCCCGCTTCCCCTGCCAGCGTGGCTGCGCCGGGACCGCCCTTGCCATCCTCGTAAGAATCGAACGCCGATGCCGATGCGCTCGCCATGCCGCCGTAAGAAGCCGCGACCGATGATGGCGTCGGACTCTGCGCGCCGGAGCCCGGCACTACGTCGAGATCGACGAGCCGCATGCCTTGCGCCGATACCTCTTCCCATTTCGCGACGAAGTGCTGCCAGTCGGCGCCGGACCACAGGTAGTACGCATCCGCGCCGGGCAGCCAGACGCCCGAGAAGCGCTGACCTTGCGCGGACTGCGTGATCTCGATATCGACGAGACGCAGATTCTGCTGGGCGAGCTCCTGCCACTTCGCGACGAAGTTGTTCCAGTCCGCATTGACCCAGAGATAATGACCGCCCGTGCCCTGCCGCCACACGCCGAAGAAGCGCTGCTCGCTGCCCACGTCGACGATCTTGAGATCGATGAGACGAAGGTTCTGATCCGCGAGCTGCTGCCACTTCGCGACAAAGCTGTTCCAGTCGGCGTTGATCCAGAGATAGTAGCCATCGTCGCCGGGCAGCCAGACGCCCGAATACAGCAGCGTGCCGTTGACGTTCTGCACTTCGAGATCGACGAGCCTCAACCCCTGGGCGCCCAGCTCCTGCCATTTGGTGATGAAGTCCGCCTGATTCGCGTTGACCCAAAGGTAATAGCCGCCCGTGCCCTCGCGCCAGACGCCGTGGAATCGCTCGGAACCGTTCTCGCGCGTGATCTTGAGATCGGCGAGACGCAGATTCTGCTCCGCGAGTTGCTGCCATTTCGCGACGAAACTGTTCCACGATGCGTTGACCCACAGATAGTGCGCGTCGTTGCCCTGCCGCCATACGCCGGTGTAGGTCTGTGTAACGAGCGGAAAGCCGAGATGGAACGGCGTGTGCACGCACATGTTCCAGGTGTTGCCCTTCATCAGACAATCGACGCCGCCCCCTGGCGCGCAATTCGCGCAGTTGGCGTTCGGTTTGAAGTACACGCCCCACGATCCGCCGCAGTTGCAGCCGCTCGCCGCGTATTCGTCCGGCGCGCCGAAAATGTGCCCGCTTTCGTGCGCGAATACGCGGTCGATGTTGTCGGGGCCCCATCCATCGTTGTCGTAGTTCATCACGAGACGCGGGCCGCCGATCGACGCATAAGCAAAATGCCCGAGCGGATACTTGGTGAAGAAGCCGCAATATGTCCAGTCGGTGCCGAGATCGGTGCGCAGCTTTTCGATGTACGCCGTCACCGCGCCCATGCCCGTGCCGTAGCCGAGCTGCGTCATCGCGGGATCGCGCCACAGCGTCTCTTTTTCATCGAAAGTCAGCGTGTCCGCGCCGGGCTGCACCTCCACCGCGACGATCTTGATGTCGTACTTGAAGGTCAAGCCTTCCGGGTTTTGCGTCGCCAGCCAGCTCAGTCCGTTCTGCACTTCGGCGACGACCTTCGTACGCTCGTCCTGCGAAAACTTGAGATTGTCGTTCGGTCCTTCCACGATCACGATTCCCACCGCGACCGAGCCGGTCAGACGCTGGCTCGTCGGCGCGCCCGCCTGCGCCATCGCCCTTTCGGCGCGCTCCCTGGAGTCTTCGGGCGGCGTACACGAATACTGCATTTCCTCGCTGGAATCCCACGACTCGCCCTCGCGCGGACGCGATGACTTCGCGGTCCGATACGCGCTCGATTCGCGCAAGGCGAACGCGTTGTAGCCCAACTGCTCCGTCGCCGACAGCGAGTCGACCACCATCGCGGATGCCTGCAGCGATTCGTACGCCAGCGCCTTTGCGGCGGGTTCCGCCGATTCCTCCATCACGATCACGCGCGAACCGTAGACATGCACGACACGGCGGCTCGATGTGGATTCGGGATGACGCCGCGCCTCGGCGAATGCGCCTGTCTCGGGCAAGATCACGACACGTTCACGAATGTTGATATCACCGGCCATTTCAACCTCCTTTGAAGAGATAGGGATTTCCTGGAAGGCCATTGAGTAAGGGGTCTTCAGGAAGCGCGTGTTGAACACGCTCGTCGTCTGCGCGCTATCAGGTCAGCTCGCAGTGATCGGGATGCCGAAGAAATACAGCCTCGATCGAAGGGACGCGCCGTGATACGGCGCCCATGAGTCGCGTTCTTCGTCAGAATGGGCGCAACGGTTTTTTGAGGGCCGCATTGCGAAGATCGTCCGCTTACCTTGCAGCGCGCGTTTTTATCGGCACCTTAGGTAAGACGCGTTCGCTCGGCCCGATTGAAAGCCTAGTAATCTTTCGATGCGATTTTTATTCTTTTTTCGCGCCGTTCCAGTGGCCTTTCGACGCGGGAGGCCGACTCACACCCGGAGGATCGAACGATGACGAAGTACCTAATCTCCTTCCCTGCATCGGCGATGCACGTCTCCGATGAAGACATCGACGCGGTCGGCGAAGCGGCACGCGCGGTCATCAGAGAGGCGAAGGAAGCGGGCGTCTATGTGTTCGGCGGCGGTATCAATGGGAACGTGACGCCGCAGATGGTCGCCGCCGACGGCACCGTCACGAACGGGACGTATCCGCAGACGAAAGAGTTCGACGGCGGCTTCTGTGTGCTGGAACTTCCATCGCGCGAAGCGGCCGTCCAATGGGCCGCTGACATCGCCAAAGCCTGCCGCTGTGCGCAGGAACTCCGCGAGTTCGGGTACGACCCGGAGAGCTGACACGCTCAACCAAGTCGACGACTGCCGCCACCTTGTATCGCAACGTATCGGCGGCGGCTGCGGATACGCGCGATTACACAACGCCTCGATTTCGACACGCACGGGATACGTCGGCGCGCTTCAATACGTCCATCGCGCAGCAGTGAGCCGCGCCAGCAGCGGGATTCGACGTATTACGTATGCAACGCGATCCGAGCCGAACGATCGTGTTCGAAGCGCAGTACGCGTGACGGAGTCGGCCGCCGAAATAGCTTTGCCTTCATCAGGAGTTCTCATGTCATATAACAAGACGCTTCCCAAGTCGCCGTCGCGCCGCCGCTTCGTCGAGGTTGCGGCGGCCGGTATCGCAGCGGCATCGCTGAACAAGCTCGCGTTTGCTGAACCGAACTCATCGATCGTCTCAGTCGCGAAGACCGCGAATATCGACAAGGAAGCGATTCGTCCGCTTCGCGTGCATGTTCCCGAAGCGCAACTCACCGATCTGCTCCGTTCCCGCCGATATCGCCAAAGCGCTGCAGGCAGGCGATCCGCCACCTGCGGGCCTCAACGATGAAGAAAAGCACGCGTACGAGCAGCTTGCCAGCGCCGCAAGAAAACGCCGGGCGTACGCGCTGGAAATGGGCACGCGCCCGCAAACGCTCTACGGCATCGCGGATTCGCCGACAGGTCTTGCCGCATGGCTGCTCGATCATGGCGACGGCTACGTGCAGCCTGCGGCGGCGCTGACTTCGGCGGTGTTCGCGCGCGACGTCAACGGCGAATCATCAGGGGCGATGACGCGAGACGATATTCTCGACGACATCACGCTCTACTGGCTGACGAACACGGGTGTCTCGTCCGCGCGCTTCTACTGGGAATCGCACTTCAACTTCCTTGCGGCCGCCGACGTATCGGTTCCCGCGGCCGTGAGCGTGTTCCCGCGCGAGAACTATCAGGCGCCGCGAAGCTGGACGGAGCGCGCTTATCACAACCTCATCTGGTACAACCGGCTCGACAAGGGCGGACACTTCGCGGCGTGGGAACAGCCGGACCTGTTCGCCGGGGAAGTGCGTGCGGGGTTGAGGTCGTTGCGCACGTGAGCGCGTGCTGGGCCACATCGCAAGACGAACGTTCAGCGCGTCGACGGCATGTCCGCGATCGCATCCCGCTTCGTGATCCACGCCTAATAAGCGATGCGCGTAACCACGCTGAAGGACATATCGTTCTGTTCCAGGCGTGCAGTCATTGCCTCGCGTGCGTCCGCATTGGTCGGAACGTCCAGGTAGCTCTTGCCCGCAAAGCCCGGCTCGAAACTTACTTCGGCTTCGTCGGCAATCGCCTGAAGAATCTCGTGCTCGGCGGATTGAACGAGCTGGTCGTCATCGGTATGGCTTACTGCGAAGCAGGTGAGCATCGTTTGACCCCTTGCGATTGTGCTGTGACGCTGATGCGTCTCGACTGCGAAACGGGCGAGCGCCTGCGTGGCGCACAAGTGCCGACGCATCTATTGTCGCCTCGGATGAGCGACATGATTACTTGACAAAAAGTCAGTGGTGCCGAGATCGAAACAGGCGGAATACAGTCAGCTTCCTCGTGAATTGCCGGGCTAGAATTTTGGGCTCGTGTACGGCCGATGGCACCGATCGGCCAATTCGCGACATCGCTTGAATGAAACAGCGGCGAGCGGTACTTTCGAACCGCTCGCCGCCCGCCATACCGCCATTCGTTGCGCCGCGTTCCTTACTTCTGAACGACGACAGCCTTGTTGAACGAACCGCCCTGCGTGATCGCAGCCGCATTGCCGATACCGCTCTGAGTCACCGAGCCGTAGTTGGCGTTGCCGATCTGGACGATCGAAGCCGTGTTATACGCACCGGTTTGCGAAGCATCCGCGGAGTTGAAGTAGCCGACTTGCGTCAGCGTCATGTCTTCGTGCGAGCCCGACTGCTTGCCCTTCGCTTCGTTGAAGCCGCCGCCCTGACCGGCCAGCAGCGTCGATTCGAACGCGCCTTGTTGCGTCAGATCCATGTTGTTGTTCGAACCGACCTGCACCGCGGCTGCCAGGTTGCTGCCGCCATCCGTCTGATGAACGGCCGCCGTGTTGCGATCGCCCGCCTGAACGACATACGTGTGATCGTTGGCTTCGCGATACTGATCGACGTATGCCGTGTTGTAGGCCGAGCCGGTTTGCAGGATCGTCGTCGTTTCGTTGGTCGCGTTGCCTTGCGTCACCTGCGCATAGTGCGGTGCGCCTGCGCCGCTCTGGTCGATGGTGGTCGTGTTGCCGCCGCCGTTTTCCGAATGCACTTGCGCGCGGGCGAAGTCGGCCTGCCTGATCGACACGTTGTCGCCGATTTCCGAAACCTGCTCGATCTTGCCGTCGTTATGATCGCCGATCTGATCGATGCGAGCCGAGTTGTAGCCGCCATTCGTCTGCGTCACCGTCGCGATGCCGTTCTTGTTGCCTTGCAGGATGTCGACGCGGTTGCCGATCGTGGTCGTCTGCGTGACCGTCGCTTTTGCGCCGTCGCTCACGCCTGCCGTCTTGCCGGTGCCTTGATCGATGTTGACCGTGTTCCAGCTCGAGCCGGTGCGATTGATGGTCGCCGAGTCGTTCTTGCCGAATTGCGTGACCGTGTCCTTGTCGTACGACGAAGCCGTCTGCGTCACGTTCACCGTGCTGTTGCTGCCCGTTTGCTTGATGGTGGTCTTTTCACCGATCGCCTGCTGCTGCGTGAGCGTCGCGCTCAGCTTCGATTCGCCCGAAACGCGTGCCGCGTTTTGCTGGATGTCGGTCACGTTGGCGCCGCCGTTGCTCGAAGTAACGGTCGCGCTCGAACCGTCGCCGTTCTGCTGGACCTTCACGCGGTCATGGCTGGACGCCGTCTGCGTCACGCCAGCAGTGTTGCCGTTGCCATACTGCTCGACGATCGCGCCTTCGCCGACCGACGCTGCAAAAGCCGACGTCGATGCCAATGCTGCCAGACCCATAGCGATGATGATTGCCTTCACTTTCATTTTTATGCCTCGTTGACTTGATGTTTTTTGCACGTAGATTCGTAACCCTAACGGACGTCAACCCCCGCTGACGCCCGGCCCTGCACACTCACACACCTACCTGTACTGCGTGGTCTCCTCGCCTGCCTACTTCATCAGAACCGCAGCCCGGGCGCCGCCCGTCTGCGTAACCGATAATCCTGAACCGTTCCTGCTCTGCAAGATCGAAATCTCGTTGTTGTTGCCAAGCTGCGTCACCGACGACGACATCGAATTCCCGACCTGCGTGACCGTTGCTTCGTTACCGCTGCCGTTCTGCATCGCGATCGACCGGTTGTACTGACCCGACTGATATCCGGCGTAAAGATTGGCGGCGCCGCTTTGCTGAAGCACGGTCCAGTTGTCGTTGCCGGCCTGCGCCGTCGCCGCCGCGTTCGCGATGCCGATCTGATTGGCCATCAAGCCGTTATGTCCGGCCTGAATCGCGTCGAGACGATTACCCTGGCCGTGTTGCGACACGCGAGCGACTTGCGTCGCGCCGCCGAAGCCCGGTTCCGGCGGACCGAAATCCGAGACCGACGACAGGTCCGCCGCATACACCGCGAGCGAGACGACCGCGCCGAGCGCCGCGCACACAGCGACCTTCGATGCGCGCATTGGCGCACGCGATGCTTTCATGCTGATCTCCTTCGCTGAGACTGATTAACTGCCGATGGTCTTCGGCGGATCGATTCTCACCGGGCTATACGACGGGTTCACGTCTTCCATCGTCTGCGCGTAGCCCTGGTTTTCCTGCAGATATCGCTGCATCGTCGGGTCGTACCAGTCCTTCGTGTCCCTGAGCGCCCACGACTGGTTCGCGACGCCTTGCACGATCAGATGCACGAGCGCCGATTCGATCGCTTCGTTCACGCACAGCTGCTGCGGCTCGTTGCGCGTCATGCCGGCTTCGGCCTGCAACAGATCCTTGAAGCCGATGAAGCGATACACGCCGGTATCGACCTGAATCGAATAGATGGTCTTGGTCGTCGACACGCTGTTGAGTATCGTGCCGTTGCGGATATCCACGGCGCGCAGGTTCACCGTCACTTGATCCACGCGATATTGTTGGGATGCCGAAATACCCAGATACGCGATGCCCGCGCCGCCCGTGCGAATGTTCGTGTCGTAACCGACGATGCCGCCTTCCAGCACGATGCTCGCCGGTGCGAGCGCGCCGATCTGCGGTATCGCGTTCTTTTTATCGTCCGGCGTTTCCAGCGCGCGCATGATCTTGCGTTCGGTCAGGAGGTCCTGAAGGTTTTCGCGCTCGACGGGCGTGAACCAGCCGGAATCGCGCATCGCCTTCACGAGAAACGAAGCGCCGCCCTGCGTCACCTGCGACGAGAACGAGCTGTCCGGCGACGGCTTGTACTGGCCCGTCAGATCGCGAAAACCGTACACGGCCGCGACGATGCGCCCTTTCGGCGGCGGCAGGTGCGTGAGGTCGCGCGTCACGCGCGTCGGCGGCGTGAGCGTCGCGTTGCCCGCCGAAGGCATCGGCGTCGTGACGCAGCCGGTCAACAGCATCGTTGCAAGGAGCGTGGCGCCCAGTGCCGCGCGCGTCGCCAGTGTCGTGATAGCTTCTTTGTTCATGTCGTATGCGCGCTCGCGTTACTGTCCGTTGCCGACGACGAAGGTCGTCGAGGCGCCCGTGGTCTTGTCGGTCGTCGTCACTTGCAGATTGCCGCCGGTAACTTGCGTGATCGCAATCGAGAAGTTGCCCGTGTTGATCGTGCCGGGATGCAGCGTGCCGTCCGTGCCGACGATCGAGCTCGATATCGACGACGCGACGCGCGACAGAATCGCCTGCTGCAATTGCGTGTTGAACTGGTCGAGCGTGGACTGGCTGCTCGTACCGAGGTTCTCCGTCGACGGATCCTTGTACTTGTTCTGCGCGTTCGCCTCGTTGAGCAGATTCGTCCCGTTCAGCGGATTGCCGCCGAAGTTCGGATTCACCGGTTCATACACAAGCGAAGTGGCTTGCGCGGCGATAACCGGCATCGCAAGCGCGCAAGCGAGCAACGCGCGTTTCAAGAGCGCATTCGTTTTCATTGCGGTTTCCCCGTATTTTTTGGCCTTACTGCATCGATTTTCTTATGATGCGATTTTTTTATAGTTCGTCCATCGCCATGTCGGCGTCGCGGAACAGCAGACGGGTCAGGTCCGCCTGCATCACGTTCTGAAAGGCGATCTGCGCCGCGCCTTCGGCAATCGGCTTCACGTTCGAGCGCGCAATCGGCAGGAACGCCTGGAACACGCGACGCTGGCCGTACTCCACCCACACGAGACTGCCGTAGCGCGGCGACGGCCGCTCGTGCACCGAAACGATGTAGCGCTCGGACAGCGGGATGGCGCCCCAAGCCTGCGCGAACCAGGTGTAGAAGTCCTGCCCCGCGAGCGTCACCGTGTCGGTCGTGACCACGCCGCCGAGCGTATCGTCGAGCGCTTGCTTGCCTTCGATATCGACGGTGCGCGAGCGTGCCGTGCCGGCGAGGGTGGCGCTCTTGTCGAGCGACGATGCGGCATTCACCGTGCCGCGCGGCGTGAGAGGCGCGCCATTGGCGGCCGGCAATTCGCCGGTGTTGCCGACCGGACCGGGCGTCGGCGTGCTGGGCAGCGAGATGAGCGGTTGAGCCTGAGACGCCGTGTTCACGTGCGCGGCCGGCTGCGTTTCCGCATCCTGCGCATTCGCATTGATCGCGACGATCGAAACCCCGATGCACACTGCGATGACCCGCCCTTTGACAGGCGCGTTGTTCTTCTCACGCTGCATGACTTCCCCGTATGTCTTTGGCCGCTATGGTGCTGCCTTCAGACGGTCTGTTTTAAACGCTTCGTTTTTATTTGTACGACGAGACGGATTCTCCGTAATAACCGGTAATGGCTATGTTGTCCGCGCCACATTCATGCCAAGAAAATCGCAAGCAACGACGCATCGGCTCAAAGCGTTGCGCCGATGTTTTCGCGCGTCTACCCAAGGAAACGTTTGCTGGCAACCAAGGACGACGCCCGATGTTGGTGCAGCCGATACATCAAACGTGCGCCGCTTTCACCGCGGATGGGCAATGCGCTCCGTCCGAACCTGCGCAACGCCGCCAGCAGCCATAAAAACCGTTGGCACGATTCCCGCTTAGAGGGGATGGCAAGGAGCCGGCGCATCATCCGGTTCATCGAACAATCTGGAAATGGACGGCTAGGGTTCCGGTCTGCTTCACGCGGATGCTGGTCCGAGAGCTGTCGACCTCAGGCGAGGTTACACGGCGGGATAAAAGCCCGGGAGAGAACGCGATGAGTCGCGCTGCTCCCTTGCCGTCGCCAACCGTCTCCTTCGAGGTCAACCTCATGCGCAAGCTCGCTCGCTTTCTTGGCATCGCCGCACTCTCCGTCGCCGCTTTCGCGTCCAGCGCCGCATCCGCCGCGCCGCGCAACGACTTCAAGGTCTGCTGGACTATCTACGCGGGCTGGATGCCGTGGGGCCAGGCCAAGACGCAGGGAATCGTCTCCAAGTGGGCGAAGAAGTACGGCATCAATATCGATGTCGTCCAGCTGAACGACTACGTCGAGTCCATCAATCAATACACGGCCGGCAAGTTCGACGGCTGCGCGATGACCAACATGGACGCGCTCACGATCCCGGCTTCGGGCGGCGTGGACTCGACGGCGCTGATCGTCAGCGATTACTCGAACGGCAACGACGGCGTCCTCATGAAGGGCAAGGGCAAGCAGATCGCCGATCTCAAAGGCCAGCAGATCAACCTCGTCCAGTTCTCGGTCTCGCATTATCTGCTCGCACGCGCACTCGAAAGCGCGCACATGAGCGAGCGCGACCTCAAGGTCGTCAACACGTCCGACGCCGATATCTCCGGCGCATTCGCCACGCCCACCGTGCATAACACGGTCACATGGAATCCGATGCTCGCCGACCTGAAGGCGCAGCCGAACGTCACCGAAGTCTTCGACTCCAGCAAGATTCCCGGCGAGATCATGGACATGATGGTCGTCAATACGAAGACGCTGAAGGACAACCCGGCGCTCGGCAAGGCATTGACCGGCGCATGGTTCGAGATGGTCGCGCTGATGCACGGCGATTCCCCCGAAACCACGAGCGCGCTGACTTCGATGGCCAAGGCGTCCGGCACCGATCTCGCCAACTTCAAAGGCCAGCTCTCGACCACCGCCCTCTTCTACACGCCGAAGGCCGCGCTCGAATTCGTGACCAGCCCCGACATGCCGAAGATCATGACGCGCGTCGCCAAGTTCTCGTTCGATCACGGCCTGCTGGGGCAAGACGCGAAGAGCGCGGATGCCGTCGGCATGGCGTTCGACAAGGGCGTCGTCGTCGGCAACAAGAACAACGTGAAGCTGCGCTTCGATCCGGCCTACGTCGAGATGGCGGCGGCCGGCAAGCTCTGAGCGCTTCAGGTTCTACTACATGGCGGTCAACATGCGACTCATCAATCGACATCCGAGCAGGACCGGCGCGCTGATGCTGTTACTGCTGCCGTTCGTCGTGCTGCTCGCGGTGTATTTCACCGGCTCTTCGATGCGGCTCGCCGACAATCCCGACGACAAGCTGTTGCCGAGCGCGACGCAGATGAGCGATGCGATGAAGTCCGCCGCCTTCACCGAAGACAAACGCACCGGCGAGTATCTGCTCTGGACCGATACCGCGTCGAGCTTGCGAAGGCTCGGCATCGGGCTCGTCGCGAGCGCGGCGATCGCGCTCGTTGCGGCCATCGCGACGGGATCGTTTCCGCTCGCAAGCGCGACGCTTTCGCCGTTCATCACCGTCATATCGATGGTGCCGCCGCTCGCCGTGCTGCCGATTCTCTTCATCGTCTTCGGTCTCGACGAACTGTCGAAGGTCGTGCTGATCGTCATCGGCATCACGCCGATGATCATTCGCGATCTGCACGCGCGCGCCGCCGAAATCCCGGCCGAGATGTGGATCAAGGCGCAGACGCTCGGCGCGAACAGTTGGACGCTTGTTCTGCGGCTCGTGCTGCCGCAGCTTCTGCCGCGCCTGCTCGTCGCGATCCGGCTTTCGCTCGGCGCCGCATGGCTCTTTCTCATTGCAGCGGAAGCGATCGCATCGACCGACGGGCTTGGCTATCGCATCTTTCTCGTGCGGCGCTATCTGTCGATGGATCTCATTCTTCCCTACGTCGCGTGGATCACGCTGCTCGCGTGGCTCACCGACGAACTGCTGCGTCGACTCACGCAGTGGTGCTTTCCGTGGTACGGCGGAGGCGCGCGATGATCGTCGTTCGCAACGTATGGAAAAACTACGGCGATCAGGTCGTGCTGGAACGGCTGAATCTCACCGTGAAGGAAGGCGAATTCTGTTCGATGGTCGGCGCGTCCGGCTGCGGCAAGTCCACGTTTCTGCGCCTGCTGCTCGGACAGGAACGGGCGACGCGCGGCGAGATTCTGCTCGACGGCGAACCGCTTCCCGCCGAACCGGACGCGCATCGCGGCGTCGTGTTTCAGCGCTACTCGGTCTTCGATCATCTGAGCGTGCTGCGCAACGTGATGCTCGGTCTCGAACTGCCGCGCGCGAAATTCACGGGACGGCTCTTCGGCGCACAACGACGCGCCGCACGCGACGAAGCCGCCGCGATGCTCGAACGCGTGGGTCTTGGCGCGGCGCTCGACAAGTATCCGCAGCAACTTTCGGGCGGCATGCAGCAACGGCTCGCCATCGCGCAGGCGCTGATGATGAAGCCGCGCGTGCTGCTGCTCGACGAACCCTTCGGCGCGCTCGATCCCGGCATCCGCAAGGACATGCATGTGCTGTTGTCGGAGTTGTGGCGCGAATCGAAGCTCACGATTTTCATGGTCACGCACGACCTCAAGGAAGGCTTCACGCTCGGCAGCCGCGTGCTCGTCTTCGACAAGGTGCGCGTCGATCCGCAAGCGCCCGGCGCGTACGGCGCGCGCATCACCTACGACATTCCGCTCGACCGCACGCGCGCCTCGGCATCGGCGGTGCATATGGCGCAGGCCGCGGTGCAGGGCGCATCCAGCATCGAACTCGTCTCCGACTAAAGGAAGCTCTACGCCATGACAGTGTTACTCGAAGAAACGGTCCCCGGTGGCGGTCATGCATCGCTGATCGTCAAGCGCGGACAGTCGCTCTGCATCACCGATATTCGCGGCGGCGCGAACGTCAGCGTGATGATGGTCAACGCGGCCGAAAAGAGCGAGCGGCTCAATCTGCCGGATTCGCTGAAGTGCCAGCACACCGCGAAGCTCACCACGGGCCATTGCCTCTATTCCGACATGGGGCGCGTCCTGGCCGCCATCGTTGCGGATACATGCGGCTGGCACGACAGCATCGGCGGGGTATCGAATGCGCAGGAAGTGTTCGAACGATACGGCGCGGGCCGCTATCAGGAGTTGCGCAACGGCTTCTATCGCAATGGCACCGACAACCTGCTCGTCGAGATGAGCAAGTGGGGCCTCGACGTTTCCGACCTGCTGATGACGCTCAATCTCTTCAGCCGCATCGACGTGACGAGCGATGGCGCGCTCGCCTTCGTGCCCGGCAATTCGAAAGCGGGCGATTACGTCGAACTGTATGCGCCGATGAACACGCTCGTCGTGCTGACCGCGATCCAGCATCCGCTCGACCCGCATCCCGAATACTCGCCGAAGCCCGTCAAGCTGGAACTGAAGGAATCGCATCCCGAAGTCGCGGAAATCTGCCGTACCGCATGCGAAGAGAACGTGCGCGGCTTCATCAACACCGAACGCTTTTTCCTTTGAGCGAACCTGAGAGATGAGCAACATGACCCAAGCGCTTACCGTCAGTGAAAAACATCCAGAAAGCGCGGTGTATCGCGAAACGCTCGCCGCGGGCGAACCGTGGCTGCATGAAGTGAAAGCGGGGCAGACGCTGCGCATCGTCGATCTGGAGGGCAATCAGGCCGTCGATACGCTCTTCTACAGCCTTCACGATCCGCGCGAACGCTTCGATCCGCAACGCACGTTGCGTCGGCAGCAGAGCCTCTATCTGACGTCCGGCTCGGTGCTGTATTCGAATCTCGGCAATCCGATGCTGACGATCGTCGCCGATACCTGCGGCCGTCACGACACGCTCGGCGGCGCATGTGCGCAAGAGAGCAACACGGTGCGTTATGCGCTGGAAAAGCGCTACATGCATAGCTGCCGCGACAACTTCCTGCGTGCATGCGCGCACGACGGACGGCTCGCGAAGCGCGATATCGGCGCGAACGTCAACTTCTTCATGAACGTGCCGGTGACGGCCGAAGGCGGCCTGACCTTCGAAGACGGCATCTCGGCGCCCGGCAAGTATGTCGAGCTGCGCGCGGAGATGGACGTCATCGTGCTGATCTCCAACTGTCCGCAACTGAACAATCCGTGCAACGCCTATAACCCGACACCCGCGGAGCTGATCATATGGAACTGAAGCGCATTCGCAGCTGGATCTATCACGTCATGCTCGTTCGCTCGGGACGCTGCTGCACGACCACGCGCGAACAACTGAACCGAAGCTATCGCTGAAGCGATCGCGGCCGCGGACGACCGCGGCTCGCCATGCTCACGGCGGGACGGCCCGCCTCCGAACGATCCTTCCCTTTCCATGTTCGAGAAGATCCTGATTGCGAATCGCGGGGCGATCGCCTGCCGCATTCTCAGAACCTTGCGCGCGCTCGATGTCACCGGCATCGCCGTGTATGCCGAAGCGGATCGCGCTAGCCGCCATGTAAGCGAAGCCTCGATTGCGCATTCGCTCGGCGACGGTCCCGCCGCGACGACCTATCTCGACACGGCGAAGATCCTCGACATCGCGCGTGCCGAAGGCGTGCAGGCGATTCATCCCGGCTACGGCTTTTTGTCGGAGAACGCGGCGTTCGGCGAAGCGTGCGAAGCGGCGGGCATCGCGTTCATCGGACCGACGCCCGCGCAATTGCGCGCGTTCGGCCTCAAGCACACCGCCCGCGAAATCGCCGCGAAGGAAGGCGTGCCGATGCTCGAAGGCACGGGCCTCCTCGACGACTTGCCGTCCGCGCTCGCTGCGGCAGAGCGCATCGGCTATCCGGTGATGCTGAAGAGCACGGCGGGCGGCGGCGGCATCGGCATGCGCGTGTGCTGGAACGCGGGCGAACTCGGCGCGCATTTCGACGCCGTGCGCCGTCTCGGCGAGAACAACTTCAGCGACGCGGGCGTGTTCCTCGAGAAGTACATCGAGCGGGCGCGGCATCTCGAAGTGCAGGTCTTCGGCGACGGCCAAGGCGACGCCATCGCATTGGGCGTGCGCGACTGCTCGGTGCAGCGGCGCAATCAGAAAGTGCTCGAAGAAACGCCCGCGCCATCGTTGCCCGAAGGCGTATCGGCTGCGCTGTGCGATGCCGCGATCCGTCTCGCGAAGGCCGTCGATTACCGGTCGGCCGGCACGGTCGAATTCGTCTACGACAGCGCGGCGGAACGGTTCTATTTCCTCGAAGTGAACACGCGTTTGCAGGTCGAGCACGGCGTCACCGAGCAGGTCTGGGGCGTCGATCTCGTCCGCTGGATGATCGAACTCGCCGCTGGAACGCTCGCGCCGCTTTCCTCGCTGATGGCGGGCCTGAAGCCGCGCGGCCACGCGATCCAGGCGCGCCTGTACGCGGAAGATCCGGGCCGCGACTTCAAGCCGAGCCCCGGCCTCGTGACCGATGTCGCCTTCCCCGTAGCCGATGGCCGCGCGCTGCGCATCGATACGTGGATCGAAGCCGGATGCGAAGTGCCGCCCTACTTCGATCCGATGCTCGCGAAAATCATCGCGTGGTCGCCGACGCGCGACCAAGCGCGCCACGCGCTCGACGAGGCGCTCGCGAACACGCGGCTTTACGGCGTGGAGACGAATCGCGACTATCTGCGGCAGATCATCGGCGACGCGCCGTTCGCGTCGGGCGAGCCGTGGACGCGCTGCCTCGAAGCGCTGAAGTATCGCGCGAGCACGATCGACGTCGCGAGCGGCGGCACACAGACGACGGTGCAGGACTATCCGGGCCGGCTCGGCTATTGGGCGGTCGGCATTCCGCCGTCGGGACCGATGGACGACCGCTCGATGCGCCTCGGCAATCGTCTCATCGGCAACGCCGCCGACGCCGCCGCGCTCGAAGTGACGATGAGCGGCCCGACGCTGCGCTTCAATACCGATGCGGTGATCGCGATCACGGGCGCTGACATTCCCGTCACGCTCGACGACATCGCGCAGCCGATGCACACCAGCATCCATGTAGCGGCGGGCTCGACGCTCGCGCTCGGCACCATTCGCGGCGCGGGCGCGCGTGCCTATCTGTGCGTGCGCGGCGGCTTCGATGTCGCGTCGTATCTCGGCAGCCGCAGCACGTTCACGCTCGGCCAGTTCGGCGGACACGGCGGACGCGCGATCCGCGCCGGCGACGTGCTGCACGTCTATCCGCTCGGCGACGCGCAAGCAGGCGCGACGCTCGGCGATGCGCTGCGCCTCGAACCTGTTCGCACGATCCGCGTCATCTACGGCCCGCATGGCGCGCCCGAGTATTTCAGCGCGGCGTATATCGAACGCTTCTTCGATACCGAATGGGAAGTGCACTTCAATTCGAGCCGTACCGGCGTGCGCCTGATCGGGCCGAAGCCCGAATGGGCGCGCGAGGACGGCGGCGAGGCGGGCCTGCATCCGTCGAATATTCACGACAATCCGTATGCCGTCGGCGCGATCGACTTCACCGGCGACATGCCCGTGATCCTCGGCCCCGACGGCCCGAGCCTCGGCGGTTTCGTGTGTCCGGTGACGATCATCGAAGCGGACTTGTGGCAGATCGGCCAGTTGAAGGCAGGCGACAAGGTGCGCTTCCTTCCCGTCGAGATCGGCGAAGCGCGTCGGGCCGCGCGGCGGCGGCGTCGTGAAATCGAATCGCTCGATATCGAACGCGGCGAAGTGACCGAACGACGTGCGGCGCTGACCTCGCCCATCGTGCTCGATAGCGGATCGGGCCGCGAAAGACTCGTCGCGCGCGTGTCCGGCGATACGCATCTGCTGCTCGAAATCGGCCCGGCGGAACTCGATCTCGTATCGCGCTTTCGCGGTCATGCGCTGATGCAGTCGCTCGAATCGCAGGCGCTTCCCGGCGTGGTCGATCTGACGCCGGGCATCCGCTCGCTGCAGATTCATTATCGGCCCGACGACTTGCCGCTCGCGCGTCTGCTTGCGATCGTCGAAGAAGCGTGGGCGCAAGTGCTGCTGCAAGGCGATCTGCGCGTGCCGTCGCGCATCGTGCATCTGCCGCTTTCGTGGGACGATCCGGCGTGCAGGCTCGCGATCGACAAGTACATGACGACGGTGCGCAAGGATGCGCCGTGGTGCCCGAGCAATCTGGAGTTCATCCGGCGCATCAACGATCTCGATTCCATCGATGCCGTTAGAAAGATCGTCTTCGATGCGAGCTATCTCGTGATGGGTCTCGGCGACGTGTATCTCGGCGCGCCGGTCGCGACGCCGCTCGATCCGCGTCATCGTCTGGTGACGACGAAGTACAACCCGGCGCGAACGTGGACGGCGGAGAACTCGGTCGGCATCGGCGGCGCGTATCTGTGCGTGTACGGCATGGAAGGTCCGGGCGGATATCAGTTCGTCGGACGCACGTTGCAGATGTGGAACCGCTACGCGCAGACCGCGGATTTCTGCGGCCAGCACTATCTGCTGCGCTTCTTCGATCAGATCCGCTTCTACGAAGTGTCCGCCGACGAACTCATGCGCATTCGCGCGGATTTTCCGCTCGGGCGCTATCCGCTGCGCATCGAGGAAACGGAGCTGTCCTTGCCGGACTATCAGGCGTTTCTCGCAGACGAAGCGTCGAGCATCGATGCGTTCCGCACGCGTCAGCAAGCGGCGTTTCAGGCCGAACGCGAGCGCTGGCGCGAAGCGGGCGCATCGGAAGACGCGCAGGATGCGCCACTCGTCGATGACACCGAACTCGCACCGCTCAAGGCTGGCGAACTCGCCATCGACAGCGAGATCGCGGGCAGCCTGTGGCAAGTGAAAGCGGCCCCTGGCGATGAAGTCGCGGCGGGCGACGTGCTGCTCGTCATCGAGTCGATGAAGATGGAGATTGCCGTCTGCGCGCCGTGCGCGGGCACCGTCGCCGCGATCCATGTCGCGCCGGGTTCTCCGCTGCGCGCGGGACAGCGCATCGCGGTCATCGAACGTCACTGAATCTATCCAACGGAAAACCATGTCGACATTCGATCTGCGTCTCTCCACGCTGCGCCGCGAATATCGCGAAGGCTCGCTCACGCCGCGCAAGCTCATCGCCCGGTTGCGCGACAAAGCCGCCGCGCTCAATCCCGAGTTCAATCTCTTCATCCATCTGCTGACGGAAGAAGAGATCGCGCCTTTCGTCGATCGGCTCGAAGGCCACGATCCGGACAGTTTGCCGCTCTACGGCATTCCGTTCGCGATCAAGGACAACATCGACCTCGCGGGCATCGAAACGACGGCGGGCTGTCCCGCGTTCGCGTACACGCCCGATGAATCCGCGACGCTCGTCGGCCAGTTGATCGCGCTCGGCGCGATTCCGCTCGGCAAGACCAATCTCGACCAGTTCGCGACCGGTCTCAACGGCACGCGCTCGCCGTATGGCAAGTGCCGCAACAGCGTGCATCCCGGGTATCCGTCGGGCGGATCGAGCGCGGGGTCGTCGCTTGCGGTCGCGCTCGGCGTCGCGAGCTTCGCGCTCGGCACCGACACGGCCGGATCGGGACGCGTGCCTGCCGCGCTGAACAATCTCGTCGGCCTCAAACCGACGAAAGGATTGCTCTCGACCGCGGGCGTCGTGCCGGCATGCCGTACGCTCGACTGCGTGACGTTCTTCACGGCAACCGCCGCCGAAGCCAGCGAACTGCTCGCGCTGACCGCGCGGCACGATCCGCGCGACGCATACAGCCGACGCAATCCGCAATGGAACGCGGCGCGTGCGTTCGGCACGCCGCACGCGTTCCGTTTCGGCGTGCCCGCGCAACTGGAGTTCGCGGGCTGCAGCGAAAGCCCCGCATTGTTCGCGCAAACGCGTGCGCTACTCGAAGCGGCGGGCGGCGAAGCGGTCGAGATCGACTTTCAGCCGTTCGTCGAGGCGGCGCAATTGCTGTATCAGGGACCGTGGGTTGGCGAGCGCTATAGCGTGACGGGCGAGTTGATGACGACGCAGCCGGATGCCGTGCTGCCCGTCATTCGCGATGTCCTGGCGAAAGCGCCGGGCGCGACTGCTGTCGAGCTGTTTCGCGCGCAGTATCGGCTTCAGGATCTGAAGACGCTATGCGATGCATCGCTCGATACGCTCGACTTCGTGCTCACGCCGACGTATCCGCGACCGGTGACGCTCGCTGAACTGGAGCGCGATCCCATCGGCCCGAATTCGCTGCTCGGCTACTACACGAACTTCATGAACCTGCTGGACTATGCGGCGGTGGCCGCGCCCGCCGGCTTCATGGAGAACGGATTGCCGTGGGGCGTGACCGTCTTCGGCCGCGCGTTCACGGATCAATATCTGCTCGGCGTCGCCGATCTGCTTCAGCGCAGAAGCGGCATGCGCTGCGTCGGGGGAGGCGAAGTCGATGCGAGTCCGCACGGCGCGGCGGCCAACGATCGCATGACGGTCGCGGTATGCGGCGCGCACATGCAGGGCTTGCCGCTCAATCGCGATCTCGTCGCGCGGGGCGCGCGTCTCGTGCGGGCGACGCGCACCGCGCCTTGCTATCGGCTATGCGCGTTGCCCGCATCGGCCGACGGCACGCGCAGGCCAGGCATGTGGCGCGTCGCGGACGATGGCGTCGGCATCGCCGTGGAGGTCTGGGAGATGCCGAGCGCGGAATTCGGATCGTTCCTCGCGACGATTCCTTATCCGCTCGGGCTGGGCAAGGTCGAGCTGTCGGACGGTTCGTGGACGGCCGGTTTCATCTGCGAGCCGTACGCGGTGCAATCCGCCGAAGACATATCGGCGTTCGGCGGATGGCGCGCGTGGCTCGACGGTCGGCATCTTCAAGCCGCGCCTGGTTGATCGATCGGATTTGTCAACGCGCAGTCTGCAGCGAGCGCAAGGCCCGGCAAAGGAAAAGCGGATTCATGTCGCCAGAGAGGAATCTTGCGCGACGTCGCGGTGAATCCCGCACGCCTTTTTGAGCGAAGCGCCGAAGATGAGCCAGAGTGCGAGCGAGCCTGTCGATACGCCTCCCAGCACAAAGAACGCCGTTGCATAACCGAAATGCTGCGCGAGCACGCCGCCCAGTGCCGGGCTAAGCGCAGCGCCCATGCCCTGCACGGTCATCACGACGCCCTGCCCCACGTTCACTCGTCCGGTTCCCCGCAGCAAGCGCACGACCAACGCGGGGACCGCGACGCTTTGCAGACCCGCGCCGATTCCGTCGAGCGCCTGCACGGGCCACACGCCCCATGCCGCGATAAACATTCCCGCCACGAGTCCGCGCGCCGGCAGCGCGAGAAACGTGATCAGGATCACACCCCAGTAGCCGATTCGCTGGATGAGGCGGTTCGCGAAGATCGCCGCGACGACCATCACGAGTTGCGCAATCACGATGGTCTGCGCAGTGAACGCACTCGGATCGCCCTGATGCGCCGCCACGACCGCGAGCCCGTAAAGCGGCAGCATCGCCGCGTTGCCGAGATGGAACATCGCCAGCGAGGCGGCGAGGAGCAAGATGGGCCGGCACGTCAGCAGCACGCGAAATCCGCTCGCCTGTTCATGCCCGGTCGGCGACGAACTGCTCAAGCCGCGTGCGCTGTCGTGATCGATCGCATCGCGCCGGATGAGCAGCGTCGAAATCACCGTCATCGCGCCGAACACGCCCGCGAGCACGAACACCGCGCCGAACCCATAGCGCCATCCGAGCCAGCCGGACAGCGCGGCGCCTACGACGTTTCCCGCGTGATTGGCCACCTGATTGCGGCCGAACTGCCTGTCGAATCCTTTCTCGCGCACGATTCCCAGCGTGACGCCGGCGACGGCGGGACCGAGCGCAGCGCCCGTGACCGCGGTGAATATCTGCGATGCAGCGACCATCCAGTAGCTGTGCGATACCCTTAGCACGAGCGATGCAAGCGTCGTCATCACGCCTGCGATGACGATGACGCCGCGCTTGTGATGCGTCGCATCGACCAATGCGCCAGCCGGGGACGCGGCCAGCATGCCGGCGATGCCGCCCAACGTCATCACGGTTCCGATCGCATCCGCATGCCAGCCGTGCGCCTGCAGGAAAACGCCGAGAAACGGCCCGATGCCCGCCTGCACGTCCGCCATGAAGAAGTTCAGCCCTTCTAACGCGTATGAGGGATTCATGGTTCACCAATGACGTCCGTTTGGTTGGGCCTTGGTCGGTTCCGAGCGCGGGCTTCGCTTTGAGACTTTGGGATCGCACTCAACCGTTTTCGGGCGCGTCGACGAGTTGGGCGATTTCATCGACCTCGATCGTCCGACCATGCCTGTTCCTGACGCCGTGCCCCCAGGCGTGGACATGCGCGCCCGGACTCAGGTAATCGGCCAATTCGGCCGCGGCGTGCGGTGGCATGCGCAACGAGGTGCCATCGTCGAGCAAGGCGCCGCGCAATTCGCCTTTCGGTCCGAAGAGCGACAGCCGGACCTCGCCCGACGCTTCCATCGCCTTGCGCTCGACATGCGGTCTCTGATGCGTTTCGGCGTTAGCGTGCGGACCTTCGTCGCGAATGAGCACACCGCTTTTCGATGTCAGCGAGACAGCGGCGATGATGTCCGCGTCTCGCGGCTTTATCCCGCGCACGCGGATCTGATCGCCCGGCGCGACATGCCGCGCGAGTTCCTTCGATAGATGCGGTGGAAAATGAACCTGACGCGAGCCGAGCACGAGGCCGTCGATTTCTCCGTGTGAATTGAGCAGAAAACGTGTCACCTTTCCGCGGGTCTCGGGAAGGCTGGCGGGATCGATCCAATGCATGTTGCTACTCCTGAATGAGCGTGAGTGGGTAGGTCAGGCTTGCGCCGATCAGGGCGCTGTCGGCGGACGGTCGTAAATCTGCGTGAGATTGCCAGGCGAACCGAATGACGTCGCCTGAAGCGCCGTGCCGTATTGATTGCGCGTGCCATAGCCGCGCGCCGAAACCGTGGCTCCCGTTCGAACCAGGCTTCCAAACTGCTGTGCGACCGGAGGCGTGAGTTTGATGACCGTGCCATCGGAGAGAATCACGCCGTCGGGCTCGCCACGCGGCGCGGTCGTCACGTGCGCCACCTGCCCCTGCGCACTGAGGCGCGAGAGACCGGCGCCGCGCAGTTCCCGCGGAAGTGGTAGCGCGCCGGGCATCGGCGGCTGATCGATCAGTTGCTGTCCACTTCGCGTGTCGGCGATGCGTTGCGCGATGAAGTTGCCGCCTTCATCGTGCCAGCCGCTCAACTGCACGCTGTCGCCTTGGCGAACCGTCGAAGTCAGTTGCGCGCTCATGTGCGGCGGGAACCGTACGAGCGTCCCGTCGCTGGCGAGAAAGCCGTCGACATCGCCATCGGGATTCGTCAGAAAGCGCGCTACGGTCGCTTGCGTCGTGGACATCGAGGCCGCGTTGGAGATCGGTCTCGGGGCCAGGCCCGGAGGCCGAGGCGGCGGCGCGTCTGCGGAGACCGGCGGCGGGGGCGGCGGCGCCGTCACAGCGCTCGTTTGCGCTGCGCAACTCGCGCTCATCGCGAGGGCGGCGGCAAGGCTCGTCGCGCCGAGCAGGCGAACGGCGATTCGCCGATTGGCTGGCTGGGTCGATTGCATGTTTCACTCCTTTCGCGTGGCGCGGAGTGTTCTGCAAGTGCTATGCCATTCGAAGAATGCTGAAGACTTCGACGTCTTGCGCGAACGAAGATCGTCGATGTGTCAACGAAACGGACATCGCCTGTCCGATTCGTTGACACTCGTTTCCCTACGACAACGCGTCGGACATTCCGAGACTCGTCATCCGCGTATAGAGCGACTGACGGCTGATGCCGAGCCTCCTTGCCGCCTCCGCGCGATTGCCACCCGACGCAGCCAGCGCGTGAGTAATCAGCGCGTGTTCGAGCCGCGCAACGGCTTCCGTAAGCGGAAGCTCGAGCAACGCTGGCGGAATTGCCTCGCCGGTTTTGTCTTTTGCCGCAACGAGAAACGCGAAATCTTCGCGTGTGAGCACTTGCCCCGGCGCAAGCGCACTCGCCCGCTCGATCGCGTTGGCCAGTTCGCGCACGTTCCCTGGCCAAAGGAAAGTGGCCAGAAGGCGCTGGGCATCGGCGGAGAGATGCTTGCGCGTCGCTTCGGTCGATGCAGCTTCCAGAAAGTGCTCGGCAAGCGGCAGGATGTCGGCCACACGCTCCCGTAGCGGGGGCATGTGCAACGGGATCACGTTGAGGCGAAAGAGCAGGTCCTGTCGAAACGTGCCCGCCTCGACCATCGCGGCAAGATCGCGATGCGTTGCCGCGATCACGCGCACATCGACCGATATTGTCCGGTTCGTTCCGAGCGGCGTGACTTGCCGTTCCTGTAGCGCGCGCAGCAGTTTCGCCTGCATGGAACGCGGCATGTCGCCGATCTCGTCGAGAAACAGCGTGCCGCCGTGCGCCTCTTCGATCCGGCCTTTGCGCTCGCCCTGAGCGCCGGTGAACGCGCCTCGCGCGTGCCCGAAGAGTTCGCTTTCGAGCAGGTCTTCGGGAATGGCCGCGCAGTTCACCGCGACGAAGGGACCGTTCGCGCGCGCCGAGGCGCGATGGAGCACGCGAGCGGCCACTTCCTTGCCGGTCCCGGTCTCGCCGGTGATCAGCACGGTCGAGTTCGTTCCCGCCGCGCGGCCCAGGCGCTTCTGCACGTCGCGCATGGCTTCGCTTACGCCGAGCAGTCGCGGCTCGCGAGAAGTCACGTCGTCGCTGAATGCGGGCGTGAGGGGGGAGCTTCGCTGCGCCGATAGTATCCGCTCCAGCAGCGCGACGATCTCATCGCGTCCGACCGGCTTGGTCAGATGTTCGAACGCGCCGAGCCGCATCGCGCCGATGGTGTTGTCGCTCGTGGCATGGGCCGTCAGCATGACGACGGGCACGGCTTGCAGCTTCGCGATCGCACGCAGTGACTCGAGCACCGCAAGACCGTCCGCGCCCGGCAAGCGGAAGTCGAGAAAGATGCACTCGGGCGCCGGGTTCGCGCGCAGCCAATGCAGTGCCTCTTCGCCGGAGCGCGCCTCGATCGCCCGGTGGCCGAGGTCTTGCACGGTTTCCACGAGTCCTTCGCGGAAGGCATCGTCATCGTCGGTGATTAATATGGTCGCCATGGCAAGTCGATCACGAAGCACGTCATGTTCGAGTCGTCGTCGAGATAAGCACGTCCGCCGTGCGCCGACGCGATCTCCCGCACGACGGCAAGGCCCAGGCCGGACCCGTCGGGCCGCCCCGTCACGAATGGCTCGAAGATCCGTTCGCGCTCGGCCGCGCCGACGCCGGGACCATTATCGATGACCGTGAGCCGAAGCCGCTTCCCGTTCGCCGACTCGACGCCGCGTGCGCGGAGCATTACCTGTGTGCCAGACGGCGCGTGCCTCAGCGCGTTCAGGATGAGGTTGTCGAGCGCGCGGGCCAGTTGCACGGGATCGAAGATCGGCATGCCTGCGTCTTGCTCGACGTCCACATCTTTGCCGAGCGCGATGCCACGGCGTTCGGCGCCCGGCTCATGCGTATGAATAATGTCGTCGAGCCATGCGTGCAGGCTGACCTCACGCGTCTGCAGCGAAACGGGCTGCGTCAGCGCGAGCAGGCTCGTCACCTGCGACTCGATACGGCCCACCTGCTCGATGATCGACCTCAACGCTGCTTCGCGGCGCGCAGCATCGCCTGCCAGCGCGTTCTCGGCCTTCAGACGCATGGCGCCAGCCGGATTGCGAATTTCATGCGCGATTTGCGCCGCCATTTTGCCGAGCGTGCTGAACCGTTCGGCCTGTGCGAGCTGGGCGTTCAGTGCGTCTGCGTCCCGCTTGAGCTGCTCCGCACGCGCGACGTAGCGGTTGAGGGCTTCGACGATCTGATCCAGATCACGCTCGCCCAACCGTTCCAGCCGTTCGCCGCGCTCGAACTCGCCCTCTGGCGCAAGCGCGCGTTCAAGCCGGGTCAGGTTGTGCTTCCAGCGCTTGAGCGTCAGCGCCAGAAACACGGCGAGCACGACGATGACCGAGAGCACGCCGGCGAGGATGGCCGCTGCGCGCTGTCCGTATGGCCCGAGCGGCGGCCGCGCGCGCGTGAGCGTCCAGGCCAGCAGGCCCGCGTGGCGCGGCACGGGGCAAGCGATCGCGATGACGGCGTCCGTTCCGCTCGAAACGACATCGGCGCGCATCTGCCCGATGCTGGCTGCGTGCTGAAGCGTGCGCAGGATAAGCGGCGTCTCCGCTTCGGGCACGTCTCGTTTCATGCCGCTCCCGCCATAGGTCGGAAAGGCATAGGCCAGGAAGCCGTTCGGCGCGCCGGATGCCGGCTCTTTCGCCCAGAACCCGCCTTCGATGCCCTCGGTCCGTATCAGAACCAGATCGAGCACCGCGTGCATGAGATCTACATTGGTTGCGTCGGGATGCTGCATGGACATGTCGTAGCGCGAGGCCACCGCCTCGCATGCCGCTGCAGCCTGCTCCTTCGCGACGACCACGCGTTCCCCAAGTGCCGACGAAAGCGTGAGCCATACGGCACCGCTCAAGAGCCCGCACAGAACGGCGACCAGAAGCCAGAGCGTGAAGAGTTGAGTTGAGAACGACGGTCTCGGCATGGACGGTCTACGGGCGAGTCAAAGTGAGCGCGTTGGGAAGCAAGTATTCTGCCATCGACAGAATCCATCCACGTTCCGCGCTTCGTCGCCATTCTTCCCCGCTACCTCTGGAGGTAGCGACCATCGCCGCATGGCGTATCGGCGCGCATCGGTTCGGGAACTCGAGCGACATCGCGGACGAAAGCTCCGTCACGCGCACTTCGTACACGCGTGGTTAGCTGCGTGCGCGGCAGCAGAGCGCCTCAACCGCCGTCCTTCATCTCGCGCAGATGCTTGTAAACCGTCGCGCGGCCCATTCCGAGCACCTTGGCGACATAGTTCGCCGAGCTCTTGCCTTTGAATGCGCCCTGCGCGTGCAGCGCCTCGACGAGCTCACGCCGATGATCGCGCGTGAGCGAGTTGAGCGCGATCTGCCGCTCGCGCAGCCAGCCATGCAGGAAGGTGTTGATGCGCTCCTGCCAGTCGTCCTTGAAAAGCTCGACGGGCTGCGCGACGACGCCCGCGCCACGCAAAAAGAGATCGAGCGTCGAGCGCATCTCGTCGAACGCCGCGATGTTGAAATTGATGCACATCACGCCCGCGGCATTGCCCGCGTCGTCGAAGAGCGCCGTGCTCACGCAGCGCATGCGGCGTCCGTCCCAGTTGAGCTTTTCGTACGGACCGACGAGGCGCTCGCGCGCGGTCTCCTCGACATCTTCGAGCGCCGAGTCGTCGCCGATCTCGCGCTTCGACAGATTGTTCGACAGGTACGCGATGGTCTGGTCGGAGAGATCGTGGATCACCACTTCCGCATAGGGGAAGAAGAGCGTCGTGATGCTGTCCGCGATGTGCGCGTAGCGCGCGAGCAGCGATTCGCGAGCGGCGTCATCGGGCTTCGGCGTCTTGCGTCGGGGCATGGAAGTCGGCATGAGTTCGGAACGGCGAATGGCGATGATACCGCTAGGCCGCCGCGCGCTGCTTCGCGAGATGAACATACAGCGCGTGCGCGACCGCGATGTCCTCGAGGCCGAGCCCGATCGAGCGGAAAAACACCGCGCGCTCATGCGAAGGTGCGGGACACGCGCCGCGCGCAAGCTCTGCAAGATCGCCGCGAATCGCATCGGGCGACCAGCCGTGACGCTCCCGCGCGATCACCATTTCGCCGGCGCTCGCGGGCGTCGTCCGCCGATAGTCGCAGTAGACATCGAGCGCGTTCAGCGCGGCCGCGTCGATCTCGTGCGCGCGCGCGACGTTCGTGCTGATGGAGGTAATAAGCGCAGGCTTCGTGAGCGCATCGAGCGCGAGCACCGGCGTGCCCGATGATGTGCACAGCATCACGACATCCGCATCGCGCACGCACTCGTCAACCGACGCCGCGACGCGCACACGCGCATCGAGCGCCCGCAGCGCGTCCGCACGCTCGCCATCGCTTGCGAGGCGCGGGGAATGGATGCGGATCTCCGACCATCCGCGCAACGGCGCGACATGCCGCAGATGCGCGAGCGCGACGCTTCCCGATCCGATGACCGCGAGCCGCTCGCTCGATACGCGCGCGAGCCGGTCGACCGCGAGCGCCGTCGTGCCCGCCGTGCGCTCGGTGGTGAGGAGCGCGGAATCGCACCACATCAGCGGCGCGCCGGTGCGCATCGACATGAGCGCGGTCCAGGCGGTGACGATCGGCGCGCCAGGCTGCGCGATGTAGGGCGAGAGCTTCGCGCCGAAGACCTCGTGCTTCGCCAAAACGCCGAGATAGGTGATGAAATCGCCGGCATCGCGCGGAAACAACGTGAGCGTCTGCGGCGGCTGAACGGCTTCGCCATCACCGAGCGCGGCGAACATCTCTTCGAGCGCGCCGCGGATATCGAGCGAAGGCAGCGCCCGCCTCACTTCCTCTTCGTGAACGATGAAAGGAATCTGCGCGCCGGGCGCGGCCTCGCGCGCTTCTTCGGGCAAGGAAATCATTCGAAAACCTCCGGTTCGTGGCCGTTGAGCGATTGCTTCGTGACTGCTTCGACGTAGACTATTTTGTCCATTCTAGACTTTTATTTTATTTTTCGTCTATATTTCGATTGGGCGCGCGGACATCTCCGCGCGCCTGGCGCAAGACAGAGACGGTGCGGGTTCACAAACGACCTTGGTGACGACAATGAACTGGAAGATGATCTGCTTCGCGGGCGCGGCGAGCCTCGCGTTCACAATTGGACTGGCGCACGCGGAGTCGCAGACCTTGCGATTCGGCGTCGAGGCCTCCTATCCGCCGTTCGAGAGCAAGACGCCGGCGGGCCAGCTCGAAGGCTTCGACATCGACATCGGCAACGCTGTGTGCCAGCGCATCAAGATGAAGTGCGTATGGGTGGAGAACAGCTTCGACGGGCTGATTCCGGCGCTGCAGGCGCGCAAGTTCGACGCGATCAATTCGGCGATGAACATCACCGACAAACGCAGGCAGGTGATCGACTTCACGCCACCCGTCTATGTCATGCCGATCCAGATGGTCGCGCGCCGCGACGCGAAGCTGCAGCCGACACCCGCGAGCCTCAAGGGCAAGTCCGTGGGCGTGCTGCAAGGCTCGACGCAAGAGGATTACGTGCGCAAGCACTGGGCGAGCGAAGGCGTGCAGGTCGTGACGTACCAGAGCCAGGACCAGATCTTCGCGGACCTGAGCGCCGGACGGCTCGACGGCGCGGTGCAGGAAGTGCAGACCGCCATCGACGGTTTCCTCGCGAAACCCGAGGGCAAGAACTTCGATTTCGCGGGCGCGGCCCTCACCGACCCGTCCACGCTCGGCGAAGGCACCGGCATCGGCTTGCGCAAGGACGATGCGGCGTTGAAGGCGAAGGTCGTCGCCGCGCTCGATTCGCTGAAGAAAGACGGCACACTGAGCGCTTTGTCGCAAAAGTACTTCAAACGCGACATCATTGCGAAATAGGCACTTCATCAGGCATCGGAAAAAATGGCTCAGGACGTGATCGTGCTCGGCGCGGGCATCGTGGGAGTGAGCGTGGCGCTGCATCTGCGGCAGCGCGGATGGCATGTGACGCTCGTCGATCGCCGCGCGCCCGGCGAGGCGACGAGCTTCGGCAATGCGGGCCTGATCGAGGCGTCGTCGGTCGTGCCTTATGCGTTTCCGCGCGACTGGGGCACCGTGCTCAAGTTCGCGATGAATCGCTCGACCGCGCTGCGCTACGACCTGCGCTCGCTGCCCGCGTATGCGCCGTGGCTCACGCGGTTCTGGTGGGAATCGGCGCCCGCGCGTCTGGCCGCCGCCGCGCGCGACATGCTGCCGCTCATTCAGCGAAGCGTGGCCGAGCATGAGGCGCTGATCGCGCGGGCAGGTCTCGCCGATCTCGTGCGGCCCACCGGCTGGCTCGAAGCGTATCGCTCGCGCGAGCAGTTCGAGCGCGAAGCAAGCGCCGCCGAACGGATCGCGCGCGAGCACGGGCTCGGCTTGAAGGTGCTCGATGCCGAGGCGCTGCATCGGCTGGAGGCATCGCTCGATGGCGGATACGCGGGCGCGATGCACTGGACCGATCCGCGCAGCGTCATCGATCCGGGCGCGCTGACGAAGGGCTATGCGGCGCTATTCGAGCGCGAGGGCGGACGCTTTCTGAGCGGCGACGCCGCGACGCTCGAACCATCGGGCAGCGGCTGGCGCGTCATGACGTCGAGCGGACCGGTCGAAGCGCAGGCGGCGGTGGTGGCGCTCGGCGTATGGTCCGGCGACCTCGTGCGCCGGTTCGGATACCGCATCCCGTTGATGGCCAAGCGCGGCTATCACATGCACTACGCACCCGACGGACGCGCCGCGCTCTCGCGGCCGGTGGTCGATATCCAGAACGGCTACGTGGTCGCGCCGATGCGGCGCGGCTTGCGTCTGACTACCGGCGTCGAGCTCGCGAGCCCTGACCGGCCGCCGAGCCCCGTGCAACTCGAACGCGCGGAGCGGATCGCGCGACCGGTGTTCGGCCTCGGGGCGCGCATCGACGAGTCGCCGTGGCTCGGGCTTCGGCCCTGCACGCCGGACATGCGGCCGGTGATCGGACCGGCGGATCGCCATCGCGGGCTCTGGTTCGCGTTCGGGCACGCGCATCACGGCCTCACGCTCGGTCCGGTGACGGGCAGGCTTGTCGGCGAGCTGATGAACGGGGAAGCGTGCTTCACCGATCCAGTTCCGTATCGCGCGGGCAGGTTCTAGCACTTGTCGAGCGGCGAACGTTTCCGATCCGGCGCAGCATCGCCCGCGCGATCGAGCACGCCGTCATGGCCTACCCCGAAGCGCGTTTCTTGGCCCTTCAGACTGCGCCATCGCATCGGTAATGTATGTGTCATGCATTGTGGAGAACACGCATGGACACATCGATCGTTTTTCGACACCTCGATACCCCCGAAGACTGGACGCGCGCCTTCGACGTAATGAAGGAACTCCGGCCGCACCTTACGGACCCCGATACGTTTTGCGCACAACTGCGCCGTCAACGCGAGGAAAGCTATCGGCTGCTGGCCGCCTGTGACGACGAAGGCGCGATTCTCGGCCTCGCCGGGTATCGAACGCAGACGAACACGCTGTACGGACGCTTCGTCTATGTCGACGATCTCGTCGTCACGGCGCGTCTGCAAGGCAGCGGCATCGGTGCCCGTTTGCTGGACACCGTCCGCGGGATCGCACGGGACGAACACTGCGCCCACTTCGTGCTCGACACCGGCCTGCATATGGCGCTCGCACAGCGCTTTTATTACCGCAACGCCCTGCTCGCCAAGGGCATGCATTTTGTGCAGACGCTAGCTGTGCCCGGCGAGGAGCGCGCGCGATGAAAGTGCTCTTCATCAACGCGAGCCCGCACGGCGACGCGAGTCACGGCTACCGGCTCGCGCTCGAAATGATCGATACGTTGCGCAAGCGTGCGCGCGTGGATACCGTGAAACGCGATCTCGCCGCAACGCCGCTGCCTCCGCTCACGCAGGACTACGCGCGCGCCATCACGTCGCGCCATCCGGACGAAGCGCAGTTCGACATCTCCGAACAATTGATCCGCGAAATCGAAACCACCGACACGCTCATCATCAACACGCCCATGCACAACTTCACCGTGCCCGCCGCGCTGAAGCTATGGATCGACTACGTGCTGCGCATTCACCGCACGTTCGTTTCGACGCCCGAAGGCAAGGTCGGTCTGATGCGCGACCGGCCCACGTTCGTGATCGTCGGTTCCGGCGGATTTCATGGCGGTGAGCTTGCGCGTCAGCGAGACTTCCTTACGCCGTACCTGCGTTACGCGCTCGGTTCGATCGGCTTGCAGGACCTGCGCTTCGTGACGCTCCAAGGCCTCGTGCGCGGCAGCGAAGCCGTCGCACAGGCGCTCGATCTCGCGCGCGAGCACATCGCGAGGCACGCGCTCTTCGCATCCGACGGCGACACCGTCACGCCCTAACCGTCATACGCCCGGCGAAGCATGCGCGCGAGACGCGCCGCTTCGCCGGCATCGGCGACATTCGCGAAGCCGACGACGATCCCGCGCAACGTTTCCTTGCTTCGCCCGTTGAGATACCACGCGGACAGCGCGAGCACCGCGAGACCCGCCTCCCGCGCGCGGGCGGCCATCGCCAGATCGTCGACGGGACCGTCGCGATCCGCACGGAAGATCGCGACGAGATGCATGCCGCCCGTCGGCAACCCGATGCTCACGCGATCTCCGAACGCCTTCTGTATCGCCGTCGCAAGCCACTCGCGCCGTTGCGCATACAGCGCGCGCATGCGCTTCAGATGCCGTGCGAAATGCCCCTGCGCGATGAAGTCCGCCACGGCCGCCTGATAAAGATACGGCGAGCCCGCGTTCATGCTCGCCGTGACCTGGCCGAAGCGCTCCACGGCCCGGCCGGGCGCGACCACATACGAGAGCCGCAGGCCCGGAAAAAGCACCTTGCTGAAGGTGCCGCAATAGATCACGCGATCGTCGCGATCCAGGCTCTTCAGCGCCGGCAACGGGCGGCCCGCGTAGCGGAACTCGCTGTCGTAATCGTCCTCGACGATCCAGCCCTGCGCGCGGCTCGCCCAGTCGAGCAGCTTCATGCGCCGCGCGAGCGACAGTGTGACGCCGAGCGGACTCTGATGCGCTGGCGTGACGAACGCGAAACGCGCATCGGCCGCGAGCGCGATGCCGGCATCGACGTCGAGCCCTTCGTCATCCGTCGGCACGGGCACGAGCCGCATGCCGGCATCGAGAAGAAAGTTACGCGCGAGCAGATAGCCGGGCTCTTCGAACCACGCGCGATCCTCCGGTTTCGCGAGACCGCGCAGCACGAGTTCGAGCGTCGCGCGATAACCGTTCGTCACGAAAACCTGCTGCGGATCGCACGCCACGCCGCGCGACAGGCCGAGATATGTCGCGATGCGTTCGCGCAACGGCCGATATCCGGCGGGATCGGGATAGGCAAGCGTGGCGAGATCGCCGCTGCGCGCGCGATGCGCGACGAGACGGCTCCATACCTTGCGCGGAAAGGCATCGAGCGCGGGCAGACCCGGACGCAGCGGCTTCGCATCGTGGCCGATCTCGGCGGCCGGTTCGGCGCGCGTTGCGCGTGCCGTGCGCGGCGCGTTCCCGCGCTCGCGGTCCTTGCGCGCGCCCGACGGCGTCGCGGCTTCGGGCAGCGACGACGACACGAACGTGCCCGCGGCGCCGCGCATCTGCAGATAGCCTTCGTCGACGAGAATGGTATAGGCTGTTTCGACGGTGCCGCGCGCAATGTTCAGTTGCGTCGCGAGGCCGCGCAACGCGGGCACGCGGTCGCCGGGTTTCAGATGACCCGCCGCAATGGCCGTCTTGAAGCGCTCGCAAATCTGCAGGTAAATCGGCGCGGCCTCATGCCGGTCGATTGCTATCTTCAACGCATGGTCGGCTGATGGCATGACATGTCTCATGGACTAGTTCGATCGACGATTCTTGTCCCTTTTCGCTAAGCCATGATTCTCACACAATGACTTCACGTTCACTGTCTTTTCACTTTAAGCACGAGGTGCATCATGAAGATCGTCGTCATGGGAGGTTCGGGTTTGATCGGCGCGAAAACGGTCGCGATCCTGCGTTCGAAGGGTCACGAGGCCGTCGCCGCTTCGCCGCGCAGCGGTGTGAATGCCGTAACGGGCGAAGGATTGCATGAAGCGCTTCGCGATGCGCAAGTGGTGATCGATCTGACGAACGCGCCTTCGTGGGCGCCGGACGACGTCATGGCCTTCTTCCGCGCATCGGCGACGAATCTCGGCAAGGCCGAGGCCGCGGCGGGCGTGCAGCATCATGTGGCGTTGTCGGTCGTCGGAACGGACCGCATGCCGGACAACGGCTATTTCCGCGCGAAGGCCGCGCAGGAGAAGCTGATCGCCGAAGCGGGCGTGCCGTATTCGATCGTTCGCGCGACGCAGTTCTACGAGTTTCTCGGCGGCATCGCCGATGCCGGCATGCAGGACGGCAAGGTGCATCTGTCGCCGGGACAGTTTCAGCCGATCGCCGCGGACGATGTCGCCGCGATCGTCGCGGATGTCGCGCTCGGCGCGCCGCTGCTCGGCATCGTCGATATCGCGGGGCCGGAGCGTGCGCCGCTCAATCGGATCATCGGCCGGTATCTGAAGGCGAAGGGCGATGTGCGCGAGATCGTCGTCGATCCGGACGCGACGTACTTCGGCGGCACGATCAGCGAAGACTCGCTCGTGCCGACCGGCGAAGCGCGTCGCGGCGGCATCGGTCTGGATGAATGGCTGGCACGCGCGCACGCGTGAGTGTGACGGCGGGCGCCGCCGTGCCCGGCGCCCGCTTCGGTTGCGCTTTTCGGATGGTCAGAGATATTCGACGTTGCCGTCGACGCTGATGGCTTGTCCCGAGATGTTGCGCGCCGCCGGCGATGCCAGGAACAGCGTCATCGCTGCGATATCGTCGACCGTGACCATGCGGCGCAGCGAAATCTTCTTCAGGTACTGCGCTTTCATTTCATCGAAGCCGACGCCCGCCGATTCGGCGCGCGCGGCGATCACCTTGTCCATGCGCTCGCCCTCGACGACGCCCGGCAGGATCGCGTTGACGCGGATATTGCTCGGCCCGAGTTCGACGGCCAACGACTTGACGAGACCGACGATCGCCCATTTCGTCGATGCATACGGCGTACGGTACGCATAACCCAGCCGGCCAGCGACGGACGACATCGCGATGATGCCGGGGCGATCCGACGTCTCCTTGAGCAGCGGCACCGCGCGGCGCAGAAAATAGTATTGGCTGTTGAGATTCGTCGCGATGGTTCGCTCCCAATCGTCCGGATCGATGGCTTCGATCCCGGCAGTCGGACCTGCGATGCCCGCATTGTTGATGAGCAGGTCGAGCCCGCCGAGCCGCGAGCGCGCGTCGTCGATGACGCTATCGACTTGCTCGCGCGCGCCGACATCGGCGACACCGGCATGCAGCTTCGGATTGCGCGCTTTGGCGCCATCGACCGCCTGCTGGTTCACGTCGCAGATATAGACTTGCGCGTCGGCTTGCACGAATGCGTCCGCGATTGCAGCGCCGATGCCGGCAGCCGCGCCCGAGATGAGTACGCGCAAGCCCGGGACCGGTTTGAGAAGCTCAAAAGTATTCATGTTCGATATCGACATTCGTTCGGTTCATCAGCGAGCGAGAGAAGCATCGGCGACGGGACGCTGCGCGGCGTGAATCGATTTCGCGAGCAGCGGCACCAGCAGCAAGCCCAGCACCGAGGCAGCCACGACGACGTTGAAGCCCGCATCGCTTCTGCCGGTCATCGTTTCGGCGAGCCCGAAAAGATAAGGTCCGACGAAGCCGCCCAGCAAGCCGATCGTGTTGATGAACGCGAGGCCGGCCGCCGCTTGCACGCCTTGCAGCCGCTTCATCGCGACGGCCCAGTACGACGGCAGAATGCCGCCTGCAAAGAAGCCCGTGATGCCTAGCAGCGTAATCTGCACTGCCTGATTCCGGCTGGCGAGGAACGCACACGCACTGACGACGACGCCCGCGGTCAGCACGCCGAGAAAGCCGCATTCGTTGCTCACACGGCGATGAATGCGCGGAAGGGTCAGCACGCCGAGCAGAAAGCCGATGCCGACACTGCTCGACAGAACGCCGACGAGAATCGGCGAGCTCACATGCATCTGCGCGACGATCGACGGCGTGAAGAAATACAGGCCGACGAACGCCACCTGATTCAGGAAGTAGATGAGCGCGATCAGCACGGTCGTCGGGCGCTTGAGCGCGGCGAGCCAGTCTGCCGTGGTGAGGTCCGCGTGTCCGTGCGTGTCGATGACCGCGTGCGTTTCGAGCGCCTGCGCTTCCTGCGCGGACAGCCACTTCACTTCGGACGGACGATTCGGAAGCTTGAAGAACAGCACGATGCCCAACACGATGGTCGGCAAGCCTTCGAGCAGGAACATCCACTGCCAGCCGTGAAGACCGCCGATGCCGCCGAGCTGCATCAGACCCGCGCCCAGCGGATTGCCGATGATGAGCGCGATCGACGGCGCGGTGTAGATCCATCCGACGGCAACGGCGCGGTCTTTGGGCGCGAACCAGAGCGTCACCATGTACATCAGCGCGGGAAACAATCCCGCTTCGGCGACGCCCAGCAACACGCGCAATATGTAGAAGGACCACTCGCCCTGAACGAACATCATCGCGGTCGAAAGCGCGCCCCACGTCACCGCGATTCGCGCGATCCACGCGCGCGGCCCGACGCGATGCGCGATCAGATTGCTCGGCACTTCGAGCAGCGCATAGCCGATGAAGAAGATGCCGGCGCCGAGTCCATACGCCGCGGCGCTGATGCCGAGGTCGGCAGCCAGGGCGCTCTTGGCGAGCGCCACGTTCGTGCGATCGATGAACGACAGGAAGTAGATTCCGCACATCAGCGGAAGCAGTCTTGCCATGGCCTTGCGAGTCGCAAGCCAATGCGTTTCTCCGAGGCTGTGGTCAACAGTAGCGGCAGTCATGATGTCTCCAGATTTGACTTCTTCGAGTCAGAGCGAAACGTTGTCGCGCCCTTTGAGCCCGAGCATGGCTCGCGCATCGGCGGGTGTCGCGATGTCGAAAGACAACTCTTCGAGAATGCGGCGAATCTTGCGGACCTGTTCGGCATTCGATTTCGCCTTCACGCCTCGCGACAGGTAGACGCTGTCTTCGAGGCCGACTCGCACGTTGCCGCCCATGATCGCGCCCATCGTCACCAGTGACATCTGATGACGCCCGGCGCCGAGAATCGAAAGATGGTAGTTCTCGCGTCCGAAAAGACGGTCGGCGGTCGCGCGCATCATCGAAAGATTCTCGGGATCGTGGCCGATTCCGCCGAGAATGCCGAACACGGATTGGATGAAGAATGGCGGCTTGATCAGCCCGATATCGATGAAATGCGCGAGGCTGTACAGATGCCCCACGTCATAGCACTCGAATTCGAAGCGCGTTCCATAGTCGCGGAATTCGGTGAGGATGTTTTTGATGTCGCGGAACGTGTTGCGGAAGATCATGTCCTCCATGCCTTCGACATAATCCTTCTCCCAGTCGAAGCGCCACGAAGACATCCTCGCCGCGACGGGATGAAGCGAAAAATTCATCGAGCCCATGTTCAGCGAGCACATTTCCGGCTTCGCCACGCGTGCGTAAGCGAGGCGCTCGTCGAGCGTCATGCGCGTGCTGCCGCCCGTCGAAATGTTGATGACGGCGTCGGTTTGCGCGGCGATCGCGGGCACGAATCGCCGGAATATTTCGGGCGATGGCGTCGGGCGGCCGTCTTCCGGATTGCGCGCATGCAGATGAAGAATCGCGGCCCCGGCCTCGGCGGCTTCGAGCGCCTGATGCTTGATGTCATCGGGCGTGATAGGCAGATATTCCGACATCGACGGCACATGCGCCGAACCGGTCACGGCGCAGGTGATGATGACTTTGCTGCTCGGATTGCTCATTGAATCTCCTTCGAAAACGCGCTCGATGGGCGAGCTTCGGCAATGCCCCGGCGCGCCTGAACGAGGCAAGCGCGGGAGGACGCCGTTGGAAAACGTAGGGCGGAACGGGAAACGACCGTGCGCCGGCTTAAGCCGGCGGCGACGAACTGACGTGAAGTTGGCGTTGCATGGCTGTCTCCGATGGATTCGCGAGTCGCGCATTCGCGATGCGGACTCGTCTTGTTACGGTGATAGTAGTGGGATACGATGCGCTGCGAAAGGTCATATTCGGACAAGGTGGTGTCCCCGCAGGACACACGAGGAGGCGCTGTGTCGTCGAGACTGCCACTGTTGAACGAGCGCATCTATGCGCCCTACAAGATCGCCGCGCTGGTGGACGTGCTCGCTGAGCAAGGCATTGCGCCGGCGGACAGCCTGAAAGGAAGCGGCGTTGCGCCCGAGGAGATCTACGATGCCTCGGTGATGACGTCCGTCCGGCAGTACGCCGCTGTATGCAGCAACGCCGTCGCGCTTTCCGCCGATCCGCGAACGCCGTTCAAGACGGGCGCGCGGCTGCATCTGGCCGCGTATGGCATGTACGGCTACGCGCTGATGTCGTGCCTGTCGCTGCGCGATTACTTTAGGCTCGGCGTCAAATACCATCGGCTCGCGACGCCGACCATCACCATCGAATGGCACGAACATCCGGACACGTCGGTATGGACGTTTCCCGACGCGTTCACGTCGCCCCTCCCGCATGACGTGCAGCAGTTCCTGCTCGAACAGCAGTACACGCAGCATGTGACGCACTTGCAGGATGTCGCGGGCAGAAGCTGTCCGCCGATGCTCGCGCGCTTCTCGTATCCCGCGCCGCCGCACGCCTCCATCTATCCGGAGTATCTCGGCTGCCCATGCGAGTTCGACGCCGACGAATGTCAGCTCATCTACGACGGCGCGATACTCGAACTCAAGCCTCATCTCGCGGACAGGCACTCCGCCGCGCTTCTGCAGGAGACGTGCGACAGGCTCATCGGACAGGCGAAGACATCGACCGGTGTTTCCGGCGAGGTCTATCAGGTTCTCATGCGCAAGCCGGGCGAGTTTCCCGGCATGGAGACCGTCGCTAGCGCGTTGAAGATGACGAGCCGCACGCTGCGTCGACGGCTCGAGTCGGAAGGCACGTCGTTCGTCGCCATCGTCGACGATGTGCGGTGCTCGCTCGCGACCGAGTATCTGAAGACGACGAAACTGAGCACGGACGATGTCGCCATGCTGGTCGGCTTCACCGACACCGCCAATTTCCGCCGGGCGCTGAAGCGCTGGACCGGCAAAGGCCCCGCCGAAATTCGCGAGCAGGAGTGACGCCGGCCGCGCAGGCTTTTCATTCGTTACTTCAGACAAAAATGGGTTCGACGGCGCACATACGCAACCTTACAGAAAGATAACAATGCACTCACTTCGCGGCAGTGGCGAATAAGCGAAGGCTGAACCGAGGAGTGTGCGAAATCTGAATCCGTCGAATTGCGATCGATCGCATCGACCGGATCGAGCAGTCGCGGACTCGAAAAAAACATCAACACTCGTGTGCCAGGGGGACCGTCGGATGCTGCATTCTCACTTCTTCGATTCTGCTGCGAACCAGCCGGACAGCCCTGCGTTATGGGTCGATGAGCGTCTTTACAGCTACCGCGAGATTGAAACCCGGGTCCGTCGCTTGTCGGCGGGACTGGCGGCGTTCGCAGGAAGCGCTTGCACGAGCCGATGCCTGCTGTTTGCATATCGCAGCGTCGGCGCGTATGTCGGCATCCTGGGCATTCTCGATGCCGGCATGGCCTATGTGCCACTCAACCCGAAGATGCCGGCAGCGCGGATCGCGGCGATCATCCGGCAATCCGGCGCGCCGTTGATGCTCGTCGATCGGCGTTGCGCCGAGTCGCTCGATGAAGTGCTGTCCCTGCTCGACGAACCTCCGCAGATTGTCCTGCTCGACGCAGACGCGGAAGAATCGCAACTTCCATCCCCTGCTTTCTCGCTCATGCAGAGACGAGGCGCCGCGCACGACATCGCCTACATACTTTTCACGTCCGGTTCGACGGGATCGCCGAAGGGCGTGCCGATCACGCATGCGAACGCCGATGCGTACGTGAACGGCCAGTTGCAACTGGTCGACAAGGTGCGCGATGCGCGTTACATGCAGCTATGCGAGCTGAGCTTCGATCCGTCCGTGCATGACATGTTCGTCTGCTGGGCGAACGGCGGCTGCCTATATGTGCCCGAAAACGTCGATCCCGTCGGTAACGCGAGCTTCGTCCAGACGCACCGGATCACGCATTGGTGCAGCGTGCCATCGGTCGCCGGCATCATGCAGCAAATGCGCAAGCTGCCGGCGGGCGCATTTCCGAGCATTCGCGTGTCGATGTTCGGCGGCGAGCCGTTGCCTCGCTCGCTCGCGCAGGCGTGGATGCGCGCCGCGCCGAACAGCCGGCTGCTGCACATGTACGGGCCCACGGAAGCGACCGTCGCCTGTACGTGCTTCGAAGTCACGCCCGAATTCCTGGACGATCCGCAGCACACGGTCATACCGTTGGGCCAGGGCCTGCCCGGCGTGGAACTCATGATCGTGGATGCCGAGCTCGAACCGGTCGCCCCGGGCCAGACGGGCGAATTGTTGATCGCGGGACCGCAGCTTGCCGAAGGCTATCTGTCGTCCGACGAACCCGGCAATAGCCGGTTCATCGCGATGAACTATCCGGGCAAGACCGCGCATCGCTGGTATCGATCCTCCGACGCCGCGCGCGAAACGACGCCATACGGGATCGTGTTTCAGGGCCGTCTCGATACACAGGTGAAAATCCGCGGCCACCGGCTCGAGCTGGAAGAAGTCGAACATGTCGTGCAAGCGGCCAGCCACGCCGCGTCGTGCGCGGTTGTCCCGTGGCCGCTCGACGAAGTCGGACGAGCAACCGGCCTCGTCGCGTTCGTGACGAATCCGGAAGTCGAGACCACGCATGTTTTGCGGGCGTGCCGGCAGCGTCTGCCGGTCTATGCGATGCCGCAACGGATCGTCATCATCGATGCGTTCCCGCTGACGGTGAACGGCAAAATCGACAGAAAGGCGCTCGCGGAATATTGCGCGCGCGGCGAGGTCGCGGCGTGAGGCGTGGGGCGATGGGCTCGCGTCGTTTCAGTCGATCTGCTCCGTCGCGGCCAGCGTGCCTGTCGTAAGGCCGATTCGAAGCATTTCTATCAGCCGTTCGATGTCGCCTACGGTGTTGAACATCGCGAGCGACACGCGGATGCCGCCACGCTCCGGCGAGACGCGCACGTTGTTTCGAGCGAAGTAGTCGGTCCACTTGTCGACCGGCAGTTTCAGCACGTATATGTGATTGCGCTTGCCACGCGCTCGCGGACCGACGACGCTCACACCCAGCGCATCGAGGCGTTCGAGCAGCAGATCGCCGAGCGCCAGCACATGCTTCTGGATCGCCGCGACGCCTACGCTCTGAATGAGGCCGATCGCCGCGTGAAGTGCGTGCAGGTCCGGGAGATTGACGTTGCCGAATTCGAAGCGCCGCGCGTCCTTGCGTAAAGCCATGTCGTCGGGACGGGCGACATAGTCGGCTGGCGGATTCGCCATGCTGGACATCGCAAGGTAAGCCGGCTGCAATTCGTCGAGACCGTCGGCGATATAAAGCACGCCGAGTCCTTGCGGCACGAGCAAGCCCTTGTGCGTGCCGGCTGCCAGCACCGAAATGTTCAGCGCCTTGACGTCGAGCGGAATGACGCCGACGGACTGCATCGCATCGACGATCAGGTAAATGCCGCGCGCCTTGCACAGCCGTCCGATGCTCATCAGGTCATGGACCTGGCCCGCATGGAACGTCACATGCGAAAGCGAAACGACTTTCGTACGCGCATCGATATACGGCTCGAACGTCTTGGCGGTGGCAATCTCGTCGTCCGGCAACGGCGCGAACCGCACTTCGATGCCATTGCGCTTGAGGTTCAACCACGCATAGGCGTTGTTGGGATGATCGCCTTCTATCAGCACGACGTTGTCGCCGGCCCGGAGCGGGACCGCGTTCGCCGCGATATTGAGTCCTTCCGACGTGTTCTTGGTGAATGCGATTTCGGTCGGCGCCGCGTTGAAGAACGTCGCGACGCTCTCGCGTGTTTCCTCGACACGTCGCAACCAGACCGGCTTCGGACCGGCCATCTCGAAGCCTTCCGACAAGAAGGCTTCGAGTGCTTCGCGCACGCTTAGCGCAAGCGGCGTCTGGTGGGCGGAGTCGAGATAAAGCTGCCTTGTGGTGACGGGGAACTGCTCGCGGACAGCGGCGAGCTTTGCAGTCGGGATCATGAGCGATGTCTCATTTCAGGTTTTCTTTGCGAGGGCATACACGGCACGGCACGAATCCGTCGAGGCATTAGACGATCGCCGAGAAGCGATGTCAAATACATTCCAATAAGTGGAACTACCGAGTTCCTATTTATGGAATCGTTAGACGGAGATGCTAAACTGGCCGCACGTCTCCCACCATCGCGAACCTTCCTGTCACCCTCCGGGCCCGCAATTCGAATCGAGTATCCTAGGGAACCGCTTTTCGCCTGATCCGCGAAGGATGCGCGGCACAGGCCCATAAAACCAGAAAACCCAGCACACATGCGCAAGGAAGAACAAGCCATCGTCGAGACGTCCGAGCCGGAGGTCTCTCCCACCGAGCGCGCGTTTCACATCATCGAAATGGCTGCGCAAACCGGTCGCGTGACGACCGCCGACATCATCACCGCGCTCGGCATTCCGAAGACCACTGCGCATCGCCTCGTCAGCAATCTCGAAGAGTTCGGCTTTCTCGAACACGGCATGGAACGCGGCCGGTATCAGGTCGGCCCGCGCCTGCTGGAACTCGCGACGAACATCCTCGCGGCGTCCACCTCGCATGGGCCGATCCACGCGCTGCTGATGGAACTGTCGCGACGCACGGATGAAACGGTGAGCCTCGGCGTCATGCGCGGCTCCGAGGTCGTGTATATCGACAGCGCGATCGGCAATTCGCCGTTGACGCTCAATTTTCAGAAAGGGCATCGCGCGCCCGTGCACTGCACGTCCAGCGGGCGCGTGTTTCTAGCGAACATGGAGAAGAAGCAGCTCGACGCTTATCTGCTGAGCGGACCGTGGGAACCGATCACGCCCTACACCATCGTCGATCCGGAACGGCTCAGGCTCGAAATCGACCTCGCGCGAAAGAATGGCTATGCGACCAACGATTCCGAGTTCGCGATCGGCGTGGTCGGCGCCGCCGTGCCGATCTCGGGGCCGCACGGCCGCCTGATCGCGTGCTTGAGCATCTCGGCGCCCAAAGCGCGCAAGTCGCTGGAAGACATTACCTTGCTGGTGCCGACCTTGCAGGCAGCGGCGCTGCGAATCACAAAGATTCTCGGCGTGATCGACGGCGGAACGACCGCCGAAGACAATGCCGATACCGATAGCAAGGCGACGCGCCGCAAGCGCTCCTGATCAACCGCCCGTCACGCGACCGATCTCCGCGCCGGCGGTGACGAAGCGGATCGCGCGGCGCATGTAGAACACGCCTTTCGTGCGGCTTCTGAGCGTCGTCGTTGCGCCGGTGATCGGGTCGACGATGTCGCAGATCGCCTCCCCGACCTCCACCACGTCGCCGATGTTCGCCGCGTACACCACGATGCCGCTGGTCGCGGCGTAGAAATGCTCGCTCGCCGCTTGTCGCGTCGCCGGATGAATCAAGGCGGGGCATGGCGACGGCGTATCGCGGATAGCGCCCCGATCGACGAGATAGGCAACGATCGCTCGCGCATGACGCCGCGCCGATTCATACGTGACGTCGCGCTCGCCGGCGCACTCGACGATGGCGGCGACAGCGCCCTCGCCAACCGGATACCGGTCGCCGAAGCGCGCTTCGACGTCGGCCCACGCCAGGCGCGTCCAGTCGATGAAAAGCCCGAGATCCGCGCCGTCGAACAGCATCTGCGCCCGCGATTGCAGATGGCGCGCGAGCGGTTCGACGCGCGGCCACGCGGCGGTGTCGGCATAGACGTGGACGACCGCTTCCAGCGAGCAATGAATGTCGAGAACGATGTCGGCATCGCAAGACAGCTTCAGCAGGGTCGAACGCAGCGCGTCGAATTCCGTCGTCGGCGCGCAAGCATCGAGCGATGCGCGCATTGCGTTCTTTATCGCGCGCCTGTTCGCGTCTTCGTCGCTGCCGAGACGGCCTTCCAGATGCGCGCAGATGTCCGAGGGGCGCGCGACGCCGCGATTGAAGTTCGCGGCGCTATTCAGCTCGAAGCAGCCGAAGAACTGGCCGAAGACATGCTGACTCAGGCCGATCGGATTCGCTATCGGGACGAGCGTGACGGTCGCGTCGAGCTTGCCCGCGGCTTCGAGCGCCTGGAGTTCGTCGCGCAGGACGTGCGCCGTGAGCATCGCGGGCGTTTCGTCGGCATGAAGCGATGCCTGCAGATAAACCTTCATGTCCGCGTCCGGCGGCCCGAACGTCAGGCTTACGAGATCGCGCTGCGTACCGATGGTCGCTGCGAGTAACGGCGTCCGCTTGAGTAGCACCTTTCGTCTCCTTTCTACGATGACGCGCGAGGTTCCGGCTGCGCAACAAGATTCTAAACTCACGCATCTGAAAAATGCCGTTTTACGGTTCTAAGTAGTTCCACTTATCGGAACTTTATTGACATCGAATTTGGCATGCGCTCAAATGTGCCACATCGGACACACAAGGGACATCGTCCATGAGTTCTCTTCTACACGGATATGGCGCGCTCGTTCTCGAAGGCGCGCTGCAGACCGTGCAACTGGCGGTCTGTTCGCTGGCTCTGGCCTTCGCGATCGGCTTGCTCGGCGCCTGCGCGAAGCTGTTCGGCAGCCGATGGATCGCAAAACTGGCCCGTCTCTACACGACGATCGTGCGCGGCGCACCGGATCTCGTGCTGATGCTGCTGCTCTACTACAGCATCCAGATTCTGCTAAACGGCATCACCGAGCGTTTGCATTGGACGCAGATCGATATCAAGCCTTTCGCGGCCGGTGTGATCGTGCTGGGTCTGATCCACGGCGCGTACTTTACCGAGACGCTCCGTGGCGCTTTTCTGGCGATTCCGCGCGGGCAACTCGAATCGGGCACTTCGCTCGGCATGTCGTTCGGTCATGTCCTTGCGCATATCCTGTTTCCGCAAATGATGCGCTATGCGCTGCCGGCGCTCGGAAACAACTGGCAAGTCATCGTCAAATCGACGGCGCTCGTATCCATCATCGGACTCTCGGATGTCGTCAAAGCCGCGCAAGACGCAGGCAAGACCACCACGCACTACTTCTTTTTTATCGGCGTGGCCGCATTCGTTTATTTGCTGATCACGACAGCATCCAATCTCGTATTACGTCACCTCGAAAATCGATATGACGTCGGCGTGCGCAAGGTGAACGTATGATCGACATCTTCCGCGAATACTGGCGGCACTATCTTTATACCGACGGCTATCAGTTCACCGGATTGATCGTCACGATCTGGCTGCTGCTGTTCTCCGTCGTGCTCGGATCCGCACTGGCGGTGCCGATGGCCATCGCGCGCAGTTCCGCGAACCGTTTCGTGTCGCGCGCGGTCTGGCTTTACACCTATCTGTTTCGCGGCACACCGCTATTCGTTCAGTTACTGCTTTGCTATACGGGCGTGTTCAGCCTCGACGTGATTCGAAATCACGAGCTCACGAACGCGTTCTTTCGGGACGGAATGCATTGTTCGCTACTCGTTTTCGCATTGAATACATGCGCCTACACGACCGAGATTTTCGCCGGCGCGATCAAGGCCACGCCTGCGGGCGAGATCGAAGCCGGCGTGGCTGCGGGAATGTCGACGTTGCAGCTTTATCTGCACGTCATTCTCCCCTCCGCGCTGCGGCGCTCGTTACCGAGTTATAGCAATGAAGTCATTCTGGTCTTCCATTCGACTTCCGTTGCATTCGCCGCAACCGTGCCGGATCTGCTGAAAGTGGCGCGCGACGTGAATTCCGCGACCTATCAATCGTTCGCCGCATTCGGCATTGCGTTTCTGCTCTATTCCGCGATCACCTTTTCGCTGGTCTGGCTCTTTCGCCAGGCGGAAAACCGTTGGCTCGCTTACCTGACACCGCAAAAATGACTAACGATGTCTGCATCGATTCGTCGCGTTCACCTGAAAAAGTCGTGGTCGCCGATCTTCACAAAAGCTTCGGCACGCACGAAGTGCTGAAAGGCGTGTCGCTCAGCGCGCGCGCCGGCGACGTCATCAGCGTTCTCGGCTCGTCGGGCTCGGGCAAAAGCACGCTCTTGCGCTGCATGAACTTGCTCGAACATCCGTCGGCGGGCCGCATCTTCGTCAATCAGACGGAAATCCGCATGAAGCAGGACAGAACGGGCACGCTCAGGCCGGTCGACAAACATCAGTTGCGGCGCATACGGTCCAAGCTCGCGATGGTGTTTCAGCACTTCAACTTATGGCCGCATATGACGGTGCTCGAAAACGTGATTCATGCGCCGGTTCACGTACTCGGACTCGGTCGGCGCGAAGCCGAAGAATATGGCCGGGCCAATCTCGACAAGGTCGGTTTGGGCGTCGATATCGCCGGCCGTTACCCCGCGCATCTCTCGGGTGGCCAGCAACAGCGCGTCGCAATCGCCCGCGCACTGACGATGGATCCCGACGTTCTGCTTTTCGACGAGCCGACTTCCGCTCTCGATCCCGAACTCGTGTCCGAAGTGTTGAAGGTCATGCAGAAACTCGCGGCGGAAGGACGGACGATGATCGTGGTGACGCATGAGATGAACTTCGCCCGCAATGTTTCCAGCGAGATCATTTTTCTGCATGAAGGACGAATCGAAGAGCAAGGAAAACCGGCGGACCTGTTCGCCAATTCCGCAAGCAGCCGACTCCGAAGGTTTCTGTCCGCGGCATAGCTTTTCTTTCTCTTTATCGACAACAAGATCATCAGCCGGAGACTTCTGTAATGAAACGATTCGTGTCGACCCTGCTGTTTTGCGCGGCCGCCTTCACCTCATCGTATGCAAGCGCTCAGGATGCGTCGACGCTTCGATACGGCGTGGATCCGTCGCATCCGCCGTTTTCATCGCGCGACTCCAGCGGCAAGCTCGTCGGATTCGACATCGATCTCGGGACCGAAATCTGCAAGCGCATGCACGCAAAATGCGAATGGGTTCAGAACGACTTCGATGGCATGATTCCCGCGCTTCAGGCCAAGAAATTCGATGCCATTCTCGCGTCCATGTCGATTACCGACAAACGCAAACAGGTGATCGATTTCACATCGAGGTTATATAAGACGCCGAACAAACTGATCGTGCGTAAAGACACGAACCTCGAACCCACCGCGGAATCGCTGAAAGGAAGATCGATCGGTGTCCAGCAGGGCACCGTTCCCGAATCCTATGCGAAGGAACATTGGGCGCCCGCCGGCGCGCGCGTCGTTTCTTATCCGAATTTCGATCAGGTATTCGCGGATCTCGCCGCAGGCCGTCTCGATAGCTGCTTCACCGATGCAGCCGTCGGCGAGTACGGATTCCTGAGAACGCCGCAAGGCGCCGGTTTCAAGTTCACCGGCGGCAATGTCTATGCGAGCAACGGCGCGGGCATTGGAATCCGCAAGTCGGATATCGAACTGAAGGAAAAGATGAACAAGGCGATCGCCGACATGCTCGCCGACGGCACCTATAAACAACTCGCAGCCAGGTATTTCCAGTTCGATCCTTACGGCAGTTGAGAGGTTATCGTCTCGACGCCGGCATCAGCGGATCCCGACGTCACACTTGCCGAACGGGGATGATTGCAGTGAAACATGTGCCATCGGCGAGCGATGACGATACCTGCAGATCGCCATTGTGAGCCTGCACGATTTGCTTGCAGATGAAAAGACCGAGACCGAGACCCCCGCCTCGCGGTTGATCGGCGGGCCGCCAATATGGCTCGAACACTTTCCTGATGTCCTCGGGCGCAATGACATCGCCACCGTTCTTCACGGCGATGATCAATTTCCCGGCCTCGACTTTCCCATTTACGGTAATAGGCAAGTCCGCCGCGCCATGCGTGATTGCATTGCCTAACAGATTGGACAATAGCTGCTGCATACGAACCGAATCGCAGTGGACGGTTCCTTCAATGGCGATGCTGTCTTCTATCATCAAGCCGGGATGACCCGCCTTTGCCTCGGAAACGATATCGCGCAAAAGCTTGCCGAGATCGGGCACCGGCGCGATGTGGGCGCCCAGTCCGGCGCCCAGGCGTCCGCGCGCGAAGTCCATTACATCGTCGATCAAACCCGCCATTCGGCCGGCGACCGCCTTCAATCGCAATCCGAGTTGAGTGATCTCGGTGGTTCCACCTTTGATCGAAAGATATTCGGCAATCGAATGCACCGCTGTTAGCGGATTGCGCAGGTCATGTCCGAGAACGGCGATGAACTGCTCACGCAATTCCGCGGTCTCGCGCGCGTGCGATAGCGCAGTTGCCGACGCAGAGCGGTTTTCCTCCAGTTCGAGCTCAAGCGCGATGAGCTTGGCGTACGCCTCGAACATGCAGACCGTGCGGACATCGGACAGATAGTGCGGACGCGGATCGATCGCGCATAGATTGCCGAAGTACCGGCCGTTGGATAGAACGATCGGCACGGAGATATAACTTTGAAGGTTATAGATTCTGGCCGTGTGATGACCGCAGTAACGCGGATCGTTCCCGAAGTCATCGATGACGATCGATTCGCGCGCTTCTCGCGATTCGAAGCATAGCGTCGTCTTCAGATCGAGTTGACCGCCGACTTCCAGACCGAAGCCAATGTCGTCGTGAACGGCGCACGCTGTCCACGTATTGTCTGTCACGCGCGCGACCGCGGCGTAGCCCATCGATGTTCTTTCGCAAATCGCCTTGAGCATCGAGCCCACGGCACTCACGCGGCCGATAGCCTCGATGTCGTCCTTCAGTGCGTCAGGGCCGTCTTCCCCGGTCAAAGTTATCATGTCGAATGCTGCTGAGATGTGACAAGGCCGTATTATGCGCCGCGAACATTTCTTTTTAGCTCCGAAAGTCCTGCCCAATGCGAGACATGCTGACTTCTTTCTTCTGGAGCGGCGACGCGATCCGCAGTCGTCGCGTCAGTGACATCGTTCTATCCGGCACGCTCGATCTGCCTGCGCCTCCCGCGTCGATGCTCGCGGATTGGCAGAGAGAAACCACGAAGCGTCTCGCGCTGGAACCCGGTGATGTCGAGCCGATGCATCTCGCGCGGACGCAATTTCGCTGGCCGGACTACAAACGCTGCGTGCAGGCCATGTCCGACTGGACCGGCGCGCTGGGGCTTCCCGCGGTGCTCGACGATAGCGACATGGCGTTGATGGCCTGTCGTGGCGCCAGGTATCACCATGACGGCGAGCAGTATGGCGGCGCCGCTTTTTGCAATCTCTTCCTGAGCGAAGACAAAGGTCTGGACTTGCACTTCCCCGCTATCGGACAACGCATTGCGCTGACGAGGGGAACGGCCGTGATCTTCGATACGGTCCAGCCTCACGGCGTCATTCAGCGCGACAGCGACCGCTTCTGCGCCGCCGACTTCCCCCCGGACCACGACTTCACCCAGATTTTCCTGACGTGGGAACTTCCCATCGAAGACGCCGATACCGGAAACGCGCTGAACGTCGTCTTCGATAGCGACCGCTCGAACGCGCTGCAACTCGAGGAAGCGCAAGTCTGGCTGAACGGCTCACGAACCGCCGTGTGCCCGGAATCGGGTTGCTGGGTGCGCGTCTGAGTCGCGATCGCGTCTGCGCTAAATCGCAAAAATCATCGTTGACGCTCTCTTGAAATTCTCCTATAACCATCCACATGGATGGTAACGGGAGGTTTTTCACACTATGGCAAAAGAAGTGCCGGATCGCTCGCGAGGCAGCGAAACCGAAAAAATCACCATCAATCTCGGTCCGGTCGACTTGGGCCAGATCGATCTGCTCGTCGAGGAAGGCTTTTACTCGAACCGGACGGATCTGATCCGCACGGCCATCCGCAATCAGTTGTCGATTCATGCGCCGGCTCTGAAGGACACCGTGACGCGCCGCGAACTCGTGCTCGGCCTTCAGCATTTTTCGAAACAGGATCTCGAGGCGGCATGCGCGGCCAATCAGCGTCTGCGGATTCAGGTGCTCGGTTTGGCGAGCATTGCCATGGACGTCTCCCCCGAACTCGCGCTGGCAGCGATCGACTCGATTCTGGTTCGAGGCGCGCTCCATGCGTCACCGGCAGTCAAGGCCGCATTGGCGGATCGAATCCGCTGATGCGCCTGACGCCTTCCCGCTAACGGAATGAACATGAAACTCAACGAAGGTTTTTTGGACTCGATGAAAGAGGCATTCGCGCTCTTTCGCAGCAACGATCCCGCCGCGGCCGCGGAAATCGTCAAACGCGCCATGCGCGGCGAACGGACGGACACGGCAACCGCGCACCCTAACCCGCAGGACGACACGACGACCGCGCGATTCGCCGATCTCTTGCAACCCCGGCGCCACGCCGGCAAGACGCGGACTGATGCGGACGTGCAGGATCGCGGGCACTTCAGCACGCGTCGTTATGTCGGCGCCGCCGGTCAACGCGATTACAAGGTCTACGTTCCCGCTCATTCACGTCGCGATCCTTTACCGCTGATCGTCATGCTGCACGGCTGCACCCAGGACGCCGACGACTTCGCATCCGGCACGCGGATGAACGCGCTCGCCGAAACGCACGGCTTTATCGTCGCTTATCCAATCCAGCCGCAGAACGCGAATACGTCGAAATGCTGGAACTGGTTCAGGCACGGCGACCAGCAGCGCGACCACGGCGAGCCGTCGCTGATCGCGGGCATCACGCGAGAGGTGATGGCCGATCACGACGTCGATCCGAAACGCGTCTTCGTTGCGGGGCTTTCGGCCGGCGGCGCAATGGCGGCGATCGTGGCGCAAACCTATCCCGACCTTTACGCGGCAGCAGGCATTCACTCGGGCCTGCCCGTGGGATGCGCGCACGACTTGCCATCGGCGCTGGCGGCCATGCGCGGTGGCAAGGCCCGATCCAAGGCGCGCAAAGCCGGCCGGGCGGACATTCATCACGCGCAGGCGTCGCAATGCCCGCTGATCGTCTTTCACGGCGATGCCGATGCTACCGTGCATCCTTCGAACGCCAACGAACTGGTACGCGAGTTTTCTGCGAGCGAAGCGGCACCCGCCCGCGCGTCGAGCGGTGACGGCCGGGCGCGCAAACATACGGTCCGGCACATGACGTCGCAAGCCGGGGTGGATGCAGAACTCTGGATCATCCACGGCGCGCCGCATGCGTGGTCCGGTGGCTCGTCAAGCGGAAGCTATACCGATCCGTCCGGCCCCGACGCCAGTGCCGAAATGCTGCGATTCTTTCTCGAACATCCGCGCCGGCAGTGAGCGGTCGCCTTTGCGCCCTCGATCGGCGGCGTCCGACCGGTTGCCGCCGGTCGGATAACGAAACGCAGCGCGCACCGCGTCACGCGCCAAAGGCCTTCGTCAAAGCCGGCACGCTCAACACCGCCGTGTAATAGCCCATGAACTGCACGCCGGTATTGAAGCCGAAGTTGCGCGACAGCAATCCGCCGAGCAAGCCCACGCTCAGAATCACGAGCAGACCGAGCAGTTGCCCTTCCCACACGCTGATTACGACGATCAGACCGACGAACGTCGCGATGATCGCCTCGTGACTCAGCTTCCTCGCGACGAACGACGCCGCGCGATGCGCGTAGTTCATCGACAGCGGATACGCGACGAGCGCCGCGAGCACGACCGCGAGCAAGCCGAAGCCGAGGAACTGCCACGTCGTCATCAACGTATGCAGATTGTTGATGTGGCCCGTCGCCGTATCGACGAAAAAGCGCGGCGGCGCGTTGAATAGCGGCGCGGCCGGTCCCGCCGCGACAGGACTCAGCGGCAGACCGAACGCGATCAGCGGAATCAGCGCTTCGGCGATGTAAGTCGCTTCGGTCACGCCGTTGCGCGCGGAGATCACCGTCGTCAGGCGATGATACGCATGCTTCACACGCGAGCCGACGAGTTCGCCGAGCACGACCGTCATCGCGACCGGGCTGAACACGAATGTCGCGCTCGATATCGCCGCGGTGGCCGTGACCCAGCCGCGTTGCTGGCCGTCCAGCACTTTCATCGGATTGGGGAAGTAGCCGCTCCAGCCCTTCACGTCGGGCGCGAGCGAGAACGTGCGGACGCGTTCGCGGCGCATGCGGGCGCGATCGGCGGGCGAGAGTATCGAGAACAGATCGGCGATGAGCGGCCCGATCGCGATGCCGAGGAAGTAGCTCACCGAGAGCTTCACGCCGTATTTGCCCGTGAGCGCCTGAAGACCGACGATCACCAGCACGAACGGCACGAGCAGAAACACCGAGGCCCATCGTCCCGACGAAAAGAACGCAATGGCGACCGATGCCGCGAGAAACACCCACGGCGCGGCCTTCGTGATGACCGGCCCGAACGGCGCGAGCAGCACGGCGAACAGCACCGCGAGCGGCACGGCGACGAACGCCGCGACGATCGCGCCCGAGATCATCTTGCGCAGGGCGATATGCGGCACGCCGAGGTTGCGCAGCATCGTCGCTTGCTGCAGCAGGGGCGTGGCGAGCGTGTCGCCGGGAATGCCGAGCAAGGCGGTCGGAATCGCGTGCGTCATGTGCTTCGAAACCGCGCCCGCCATGAAGAACGAAAACACGCCGACGGGCGGCACGCCGAGCAGCACGACGAGCAAGGTGAGCGGCGCGAGCGTCGTGGTTTCATCGGTGCCCGAAATGAGGCCGATGCCGGAGAACACGATCGCGCCGATGAGTCCCATGCCGAGCGCGACGAGCAGTTGAGTGACGAACGGTTCCATCAGCGCGCTCCTTCGCGTTGTTCATCGCGTTGTTCATCGCGTTGTTCATCGCGTTGTTCATATTCGGCGAAAAGCTCGTACAAACCGAGCTCCTTCATTTCCGCGACGACCGAAGGCGGCAGGTCCGCGACGCGCCCGAGTCCGCCCGCTTCGTTCGCGAGCTGCTTCAGCACTTCCTCGCGGCCCGCCGCGCCGTGCGCTTCCTCGACCACTTCGCGCTTCGGCTTGAAGAGCTTCGCGCAGACCACGCCCGCGATCAGGCATCCGGCGAGGCCGACGAGCATCGCGTAAGCGCGGGCCATCGCGGCATCGGGCACATAAGCGGCGAGCACGCGATTCGCGATGGCGAACGCGCCGTAGCTGATCGCGATGCCGAGCACGACCGACCACGCGAGATGCCGCGTATCGACGGTATCGCCCCATATTTCGACGAGCTGATACTCCGTCGTTTCGGCGCTTTGCGAGAGCGCCCGGCCGCGCTCGTGCGCGGCGAGTTGCTGTTCCATGTCTCCTCCTTGAATGGAGTGATCAGATGCACTGCTCTTCTTGTCGCTGACGCTTGGCCTCGAGTGCGCGCGCCACGCGCGATGACGTTTCGCGCTTCAATGCCGTCGAAATGAATGCGCCCGCTTGCACAAGTCCGTTCAGATCGACGCCCGTCTCGATGCCCATGCCCTCGCACAAATAGACGATGTCCTCCGTTGCGGCGTTGCCCGTCGCGCCCGGCGAATACGGACATCCGCCGATGCCCGATACCGAGCCATCGAACACCGCGACGCCGCGTTGCAGCGCCGCGTGCACGTTCGCGGCGGCCATGCCCCACGTATCGTGGAAGTGACCGGCGAGCGCATCGACGGGAATGTGTTCGATGCACGCGTCGAGCATCGCCTGGGTTTTTCGCGGCGTGCCCGCGCCGATGGTATCGCCGAGACTGATCTCGTAGCAGCCCATGTCGAAGAGCTTCCTTGCGACGCGCGCGACGGCTTGCGGCGCAATCTCGCCTTCGAACGGGCATCCGAGCACGCAGGATACATAGCCGCGAATGCGTACGTTCGCCTCGCGCGCCGCCGCGATCACCGGTTCGAAGCGCGCGATGCTTTCGTCGATCGAACAGTTGATGTTCTTCTGCGAGAACGATTCGGATGCCGCCGCGAAGACCGCGATTTCATCGACATGCGATGCGAGCGCGGCGTCGAGGCCCTTCATGTTCGGCACGAGCGCGGCGAGCGTCGTGTGCGTGGCGCGCGCCTTGTCGCGCACGCGTTCGAGCACGTGCGCGCCATCGGCCATTTGCGGCACCCATTTCGGCGATACGAACGAGGCCGCTTCGACATAGCGCACGCCCGCATCGATCAGGCGCTCGATGAGTTCGGCCTTCACATCGGCCGATACGTGCGACGGTTCGTTCTGCAAGCCATCGCGCGGACCGACTTCGACGATGCGTACGCGCTTTGGCAGCTCATTCATCGCGCGGCCCTTGCAGAAGACTCATGCCGTAATCGACGCTCACGTTGCGCGCGGCGACCATCTTCTTCACGACCCAGTCGATATCCGTGCCACTCGCGCCCGCTGCCAGCGCGATGTTGCGCGCGTGCAGCGCCATGTGGCCGCGCTGGATGCCCTCCGTCGAGAGCGCACGCAACGCGCCCATGTTCTGCGCGAGACCGACCGCGACCGCGATCTCGCCGAGTTCCTGCGCCGAGCCCACGTTCATGATCTTCAACGCGAGACGCGCGAGCGGATGCGTCTTCGTCGCGCCGCCGACGAGTCCGACGGGCATCGGCATTTCGATCGTGCCGACGAGGTCGCCGTCGTTCGCCACTTCCCACGTCGTCAGCGACGTATAGCGCCCGCCGCGGCTCGCGTACGCGTGCGCGCCCGCCTCGACCGCGCGCCAGTCGTTGCCCGTCGCGACGATCACCGGATCGATCCCGTTCATGATGCCCTTGTTGTGCGTGGCGGCGCGGTACGGATCGATCGCCGCGAACAGATACGCATCGACGACGCCGGCGATCACGTCCTCGCCCGCGTATTCCTTCGTTTGCAGCGTGGCCGCACTGTAGCGAACCTGCGCGCGCGCGAGGCGCAGATCCGCGAGATTCGACAGGATGCGCAGACGCACCTTGCCGCCCGTGATTTCCTCCATGCGGCCCGCGACGGTTTCGGCCATCGTGTTGACGGTGTTCGCGCCCATTGCGTCGCGCACGTCGACGATCAGATGCGCGACGATCATCGCGCCGCGCGGCGTGTCCGGAAACACGTGCACTTCGATGTCGCGGCAGCCGCCGCCGAGACCGATCAGCACCTTGTCGCGCGCGTTCGCCATTTCGATCAGCTCGTCGCGATGCTTGAGAATCGCAAGCCGCGCGCCATACGGGTCCGACACGCCGACGATCTGCACTTGTGCGCGCATCAACGGCCCGGTGCTGGAGGTGCGAAAGCCGCCCGCCTCGCGCGAGAGCTTCGCCATGAACGACGCCGCGGCGACGATCGACGGCTCTTCGACCGCCATCGGCACCAGCACGTCGCGGCCGTTGATCTGGAAGTAGCCCGCCACCGCCATCGGCAATTCGAACGTGCCGACGACGTTTTCGATCATGCCGTTCGCGGTTTCGAGCGGCAGCGCGCCGGGTTTCGCGAGGAGCGCGTGCTCGGCGTCGTCGAGGTCCGCTGCCTGCGCGATGTGCGAGAGGCGTTGCGCGGGCGACATCGCGCGGAAGTTCGGCAACTTCGAATCGATCATGTGTCTTCCTCTTCTGTCTGGATGTGTGTCGTGAGTGTTCGCTTTCGATGCTTGCAGCAACGCACCGGGTGAGCGAATAATAGGCTGACTGTACCCATTTCAAAGGTACAATTCCGACAAACAGTGACCTTGCTGTACCCATGACAGCAGGATCATTTTCAGAACAGGTCGATACGATGCGGCATGAGAAGCCGAGCCTGTCTGCGACACTCGCGGACAATCTCGCCAGACAGATCACCGAAGGTGTGCTGCGCGCGGGCGACAAACTCCCGTCGATCAGGGAATACGCTGAGGCGAACGGCTGCGCAAAAAACACCGTCATCAGCGCGTTCGACATGCTGACGGCGAACGGTCTCATCGAGCCGCGACGCGGCGCGGGCTTTTACGTCGCGAGCGTGGCGAAGCCGCAGCAGCATGACGAAGATGCGCCGACGCTCGATCGCGCGATGGATTCGGTCTGGCTCATGCGCGAACAGTTGCAGAGCAAGCCGGACTTTCTCAATCTCGGTGAGGGATTTCCGCCCGTCGCATGGCTCGAAGAGACGCGGCTCGATCACTTCCACCAGCGCGTGGTGCGAACCGGTGTCGCGTCGCTGTTTCGTTACGGCAGCCGCTTCGGCTATCTGCCCTTGCGTCAGCATCTGCAGCAAAAGCTCGCCGGCTATGAGATCGAAGCCGCGCCGCAACAGATCGTCCTCACGCACGGCGCGAATCAGGCGATGGACATGGTCGTGCGTTACTTCGTGCGCCCGGGCGACACCGTGCTCGTCGACGATCCCGGCTATTACGCGCTGTTCGGCAAGCTGAAGCTGTCGGGCGCGAATATCGTCGGCGTGCCGCGCGCGGTCGACGGGCCGGATATCGCGGCGCTGGAGGAGCGGCTGAAAACGCATCGGCCGCGGCTCTTCTTCACGCAATCGGTCGGACATAATCCGACCGCGACGGACATCAGCGCGGCGAAGGCGCACCGCGTTCTGCAACTGGCGGAAGCGCACGATCTGATCGTCGTCGAGAACGACGCCCTCGCCGATCTCAAGCCGCGCTCGGCGACGCGCATCAGCGCGCTGGATCAATTGCGGCGCACGATTTATATCGGCAGCTTTTCGAAGTCGGTGTCGGCGGCGCTGCGCGTGGGCTTTCTCGCCTGCGATGCCGATCTCGCCAGCGATCTCGCCGACGTGAAGATGCTCACGCACGTAAGCAGCAGCGAATACTGCGAGCGCACGCTCGATGCGATCGTCGGCGACGGACACTTTCTGCGTCACACGAACCGCTTGCAGGACCGCCTCAAACGCGCGACGGCGACGGGCGTCGAAGCGTTGACGCGTCTTGGCGCGACCATCTTCAAGGTCAGCGATCAGAGTCTTTATCTATGGGCGCGTTTGCCCGGGCACGACGATTCGATAGCGTTCGCGAAGGAGATGCTCGGCAAGCACGTGATCCTCGCGCCGGGGACGATTTTTTCCGCGCACGCGAACATCGTTTCGCCGTGGTTTCGCTTCAATGTCGCGTATCTCGGCGACCCGCGATTCTCGAACGCACTCGCGCCTTGAAACGTCGGGCACGCCTGCCCGACGTGTCGCTACGCTGCAATTACGCGCTGGCTACTGCTGCCAAGCCCGTCCGCGAAGACTTCTCGGCCACGGGGGTCGATTGTCCCGCCGATTGAAGCGAAGGCTCCGCCATCTGTCCTCGCAGCTTGATGAGCGCGAGCACCGTATCGATCGTCGGTGTCGCCTGCCCGACGAGACGCCCCATTTCCTGGACGACGGTAAGGAGCGGATCGATTTCCATCGGCCGGTTGGCCTCGAGATCCTGGAGCATCGACGTCTTGTGCGCGCCGACCGCACCCGCACCGTCGATACGTCTTTCGACATCGACACGGAAATGCACGTCGAAGCGATCCGCGATCGCTTTCGCCTCCAGCATCATCGCTTTCGACACGGCGCGCGTGGCCGGATTGCTCGTAATGACATCGAGCGTTGCATGAGTCAATGCGCTGATCGGATTGAAGCAGAGGTTGCCCCAGAGCTTCAGCCAGATTTCATCGCGAATACGCTCCCGAATGGGCGCATCCAGATCCGCCGCGCTCATGATTTCATGCAGCTTCTGAACGCGCTCGCTGCGCGCTCCATTCGGTTCGCCGATGGGGAACTTCTTGCCGTACACATGGCGGATCACGCCCGGCGCGACGACTTCCGCCGCCGGATACACGACACAACCGATCGCACGCTCCGGTCCGAGCGCGTTCCATTGCTTCGCGCCGGGATCGATGCTGTCGAGCGTGGAGCCTTCCAGCTCGCCGCCATGCTTGTAGAAGTACCAGTACGGAATGCCGTTGACGGCCGTGACGATAGCCGTCTCTGGTCCGAGCAAAGTCTGGATCTGGCCGACGACGCCCGGCACCGAATGCGCTTTCAACGCGATGATCACGTAGTCTTGCGGACCCAGCTCGCGCGGATCCGACGCGCATCTGACCTTGACGACACGTTCCCCGCCATCGATTTGCAGCCGTACACCGTTTTCCTGCATCGCCGCGAGATGCGGACCACGCGCAACGAAGCTCACGTCCGCGCCCGCCGACGCCAGTTGCGCGCCCATATATGCACCGATCGCTCCGGCGCCATACACACAGATCTTCATCGTTTAAACCCCTATCTCAAGCGCCAAGATGACTGAGCAACGCATCGACACTGCCCTTCGCATCGCCGAAGAGCATCCGCGTGTTTTCCTTATAGAAGAGCGGATTGTCGACGCCGGCGTAGCCTGCCGCCATGCTTCGTTTGGACACGACCACGGTGCGCGCCTTCCACACTTCGAGCACGGGCATCCCGGCGATGGGACTGCCCGGATCCTCCAGCGCGCCAGGATTCACGATGTCGTTTGCGCCGATCACCAGCACGACATCCGTGTTGGAAAAGTCGTCGTTGATTTCGTCCATCTCCAGGACGATGTCGTAGGGCACCTTCGCCTCCGCGAGCAGCACGTTCATGTGCCCCGGCAAGCGGCCCGCCACCGGATGAATGCCGAATCGCACGTTCACGCCCTTGCTGCGCAGCTTCTTCGTGATCTCGCTGATCGTCGCCTGAGCCTGCGCGACCGCCATGCCGTAACCGGGCACGATGACGACTTCCGACGCATCGCGCAGCAGCGAGCCGACTTCATCGACCGTGACCGGCGCGACTTCACCCTCGATCGTCTTCGAAGCGGTCGAGGTCGCCGTGCCGAATCCGCCGAGAATCACGGAGAGGAACTTGCGGTTCATCGCGCGGCACATGATGTAGCTCAGAATCGCTCCGCTCGACCCGACCAGCGCGCCGGTCACGATCAGCAGATCGTTGCTCAACATGAAACCCGTCGCGGCGGCGGCCCAGCCCGAATAGCTGTTCAGCATCGACACGACCACCGGCATGTCCGCGCCGCCGATCGCCATCACCAGATGCACGCCGATCAGCGCGGCGATGACGGTCATCGTCAAGAGCGAGCTGATGCCCACATCGGCGTCGGGCGCTGTCAGGAACACATAGCCGAGCGCGATGCACGCGAACACGCCGACGAGATTCAGCGTGTGCCGCATCGGCAGCAGCAACGGCTTGCCGCCTACCACGCCCTGCAACTTCAGAAACGCGGCGATGGACCCCGTGAACGTTACCGCGCCGATGAACACGCCGAGATAGATCTCCACGTTGTGGACCGACTGCGCCGCGCTGTCCGATTCCGCGCCGGCTGCCGGCGACAGGTAGCTCGCAATGGCGACCAGCACGGCCGCGAGGCCCACGAAGCTATGCAATGCCGCGACGAGTTGCGGCATTTGCGTCATCTCGACGCGCCGCGCGAGGATCGCGCCGCCCGCGATGCCGATCGCCATCAGCGCGGCGACGGCCGGCAGCGCTTCCCCGCCGTTGAGCCAGAGCGTGGTGACGATCGCGATCGCCATGCCGGCGACGCCATAGAGATTGCCGCGCCGCGCCGTCGATGGATGACTGAGCCCGCGCAGGCTCAGGATGAACAGCACACTCGCCGCCAGATAGGCGATGCTTCCGATTCCAGTTTGCATGTCGATCTCCTTAGCGCTGGAACATGTTCAACATGCGTTGAGTGACGAGAAAGCCGCCAGCGATATTGATTGTCGCGACGAGGATCGCGAGGCCCGCGAGAATCGCGACCAGATGATCCGGCGTGCCGACCTGCAGCAGCGCCCCCGTCACGATGATTCCGCTGACCGCGTTGGTCACGCTCATCAGCGGCGTGTGCAAGGCGGGCGTCACATTCCACACGACCTGAAAGCCGACGAAGATCGCCAGCACGAACACCGTGAAGTGCGCGACGAACGCAGGCGGCGCAACGGCGCCGAGCGCGGCAAGCAACGCAGCCGCGATGACGAGCCCGGCCACGCCGATCCATCCCGCGCGACGCTTCTGTTCGATGGTCACGGCAATCGTTGCAGCGGGCTTTGCGGCAGCGGGCGGCGCAATCGCGGGCTCCGGCTTCTTGGGCGGCGGCCATTTCACCTCGCCGCGCAGCACGACGGTGACGCCGCGCATCACTTCGTCATCGGTATCGAGCGTGATTTCGCCGTTCTTCTGCGGCGTCAGATCGGTCAGAAGATGCCGCAGGTTGGTGCCGTACAACTGGCTCGATTGCGTTGCCATGCGCGATGGCAGATCCGTATAGCCGACGATCGTGACGCCTTCGATCGATGCCGCCTCGCCCGGCCGCGTCAGCTCGCAGTTGCCGCCCTGCTCCGCCGCCATGTCGACGATCACGCTGCCTTGGCGCATGCTGCGCACCATGTCGGCGGTGATCAGTTTCGGCGCGGGCTTGCCCGGAATCAGCGCGGTCGTCACGATGACGTCGACGTCTTTTGCCTGCGCGGCGAACAGCGCCATTTCAGCCGCGATGAATTCGGCGCTCATCTCTTTCGCGTAGCCGCCGCTGCCGCTGCCGTCCTCGACGTAGTCCAGTTCGAGAAACTCGGCGCCCATGCTTTCCACCTGCTGCCGCACTTCGGGCCGCGTATCGAAAGCACGGACGATCGCGCCGAGACTGCGCGCCGCGCCGATCGCCGCCAGTCCCGCGACGCCCGCGCCGATCACCATCACTTTCGCGGGCGCGATCTTGCCCGCCGCCGTGATCTGTCCCATGAAGCCGCGGCCGAACTGGTGCGCCGCTTCGATGACCGCGCGATAGCCCGCCATGTTGGCCATCGAACTCAAAGCATCGAGCTTTTGAGCGCGCGAGATGCGCGGCACGCAGTCCATCGCGAGCACGGTGACGTTGCGCGCAGAGAGGCGCGTCAACAACGCTTCGTTCTGCGCCGGCCAGATGAAACTGATGAGCGTCGATCCTTCGCGCAGCAACTCGACTTCATCGCCCACGGGCGCAATGGAAGGCGCACGCACTTTCACGACGATATGCGCGTCCGCACAGAGCGACGGCGCATTCTCCACGATTCGCGCACCCGCAGCGCGATAGGCATCGTCGGAGAATGCGGCAAGCTCGCCCGCGCCGGCCTCGACGCTCACTTCAAATCCGAGCTTCAGCAGATGCCCGACTACTTCCGGCGTCAACGCGACACGACGCTCCCCGGGAAAGCGTTCCCGTGGCACAGCAATCATCATTGGCATGACTAAATTCCCAATCGACGGTTTCAATTCTTCAGTGGCGCGCGCCTGCATTCGGCTGGCGAGCATGCCAAACCTCGCATCAGCGAGAAAGCTGGCGCGAGTTACGAATAATGGTCAGTGTCTGGTCGGTCAGCCGCGTATACGGGCATCGAGCGAAGCGGCCGGTGGGATGGGTGGCCGCTTCGTCCTTGAGCTGCGTTCATGCGCCTTTTGTTGCGCGGACGCGAGCCGTTATCTCTATGGTGCTTTTTATACTTTGAATCGCTGAATCATCAGGCGTCGACTTTCGCCTCCAGTTCGGCGATACGCTTGCGGAGCGCACGCTCTTCCTGAAACCGCGCCGTTTCATCGCGGATGATCGCGACGATACCGGTCAGCTCGCCTTGCGGCGAATGCAGCAGCGCGACGGTGAACGCTATCGACATCGCGCGTCCGGCCTTATCGACGGCGGGAACCTTGAGCAGATCGTGCCCATAGCGCGTCTCGCCGGTCGCCATCGTCTTGTGATAGCCGTCCCAATGACGACCGCGCAGGCGCTCCGGAATGATCAGATCGAGCGACTGCCCCAAAGCTTCGCTCTGGGTGAAGCCGAACATGCGTTGCGCCGCCGGATTCCATAGCGTAATCGCGCCGCTCGCATCCGAAACGATCACGGCATCGCCGATCGCATTGACGAGTTGTTCGTAGTCGATCGTGGGGGTCATTGTGTCGTCCATGCTTGGGTATCGATCGAGACTGATTTCTGAAGGGCCGCTGCCGTCTTGGGCTTTCGTGGACGGCAGCGGTTACCTTTTCAAGCGCGTCAGACAGCTCGCGCTTCCTTCATTTGCGCTACCTGCTCCTTGCTATAGCCGAGTTCGAGCAGCACTTCTTCGGTATGTTCGCCGAGCAGCGGCGAGCCCGTGATCTCCGGCTTCAGGTCCGAGAACTTGATCGGGCTGCCGACCGTGAGATATTTGCCGCGCACCTTGTGATCGATCTCGACGATGGAACCGCTCGCACGCAACGACGGATCGTTCGCGAGTTCCTTCATCGTCAGCACCGGCGCGCACGGAATATCGAACTTGCGCAGGATATCGACCGCTTCGAACTTGGTCTTGTCGGCGAGCCATTCTTCGATCTTGCCGAAGATATCGAAAATATGCGGCTGGCGCGCTTCGGCCGTCATGTAGTCCGGGTCCTCGATCCATTGCTCCTTGCCGATTGCGCGGCAGATCGGCGCCCACGCGTGCCCCTGAATGGTGAAGTAGATGTAGGCGTTCGGATCGGTTTCCCAGCCCTTGCACTTGAGCACCCAACCCGGCTGACCGCCGCCGCCCGCATTGCCGCCGCGCGGCACGACGTCGCTGAACGTGCCGTGCGGATACTGCGGATATTCCTCGAGATAGCCGACGCGATCGAGACGCTGCTGATCGCGCAGCTTCACGCGGCACAGATTGAGCACGCTGTCCTGCATCGACACGGCGACTTTCTGTCCCTTGCCCGTTTGCTGGCGGCCGATGATCGCCGTGAGAATGCCGATCGCGAGGTGCATGCCGGTGTTGCTGTCGCCGAGCGCCGCCGCGCTGATGGTCGGCGGGCCGTCCCAGAAGCCCGTCGTCGATGCCGCGCCGCCCGCGCATTGCGCGACGTTTTCGTAGACCTTCAGATCGTCGTAGTGATGGCCGTCGCTGAAGCCCTTGACGGACGCCACGATCATCTTCGGATTCAGCTTGCTGATGTTCTCCCAGGAGAAGCCCATCCGGTCCAGCGCGCCCGGCCCGAAATTCTCGACCAGCACGTCCGATTCCTTGATGAGCTTCGTGAGCACTTCCTTGCCTTCGGGCTGCTTCGTATCGAGCGTCAACGAGCGCTTGTTGCTGTTGAGCATCGTGAAGTACAGCGCATCCGCATCCGGAATGTCGCGCAGCTGGTTACGCGTGACGTCGCCGGAACCGGGACGCTCGACCTTGATGACATCGGCGCCGAACCAGGCCAGCATCTGCGTGCATGCGGGACCCGCCTGAACGTGCGTGAAGTCGATGATCTTGATGCCTTCGAGTGGTTTCTTGCTCACGAATTTCTCCTGGGTGGCTAGTCTTGGTTACTTTTTCGATGCCGCGCTTTGCGGGTTCAGATTCGTCAGGCGACCGCTCTCCGTGCCGGCCGTTTCGTCGATCACTGCGTTGATGAGCGTCGGCTTGCCCGACTTGATCGCTTCTTCGAGCGCATGCGTGAGCTCTTCGGGCGTCGTCGCGTTGTAGCCGATGCCGCCGAATGCCTCGATCATCTTGTCGTAGCGTGCGTTCTTCACGAACACGGTCGGCGCGACGTCCTTGCCGCCGGTCGGATTCACATCGGTGCCGCGATACACGCCGTTGTTGTTGAACACGATGGTGCAGACGGGCAAGTCGTATCGGCAGATGGTTTCGAGTTCCATGCCGCTGAAGCCGAACGCGCTATCGCCTTCGATCGCGACGACCTGCTTGCCGCTCGTCACCGCGGCGCCGATCGAGAAGCCCATGCCGATGCCCATGATTCCCCACGTTCCGGAATCGAAGCGCTTGCGCGGCTCGTACATGTCGATGATGCTGCGCGCATAGTCGAGCGTATTCGCGCCTTCGTTGACGACGTTGATGTCCGGGCGCGTCTTCAACACGTCGCGAATGGCGCGCAGCGCGCTGTGGAAGTTCATCGGCGACGGATTCTTCGCGAGCGTCGCGGCCATCTTCTCCAGGTTCTTGTTCTTGCGCTCGTTGATCGCGCCCGTCCATTCGACGGACGGCTTCGGGTACTCCGCGCCGATGCCCTCGACGAGCGCCGCCACGCACGAGCCGATGTCGCCGATCAGTGGTGCGGCGATCGCGACATTGCTGTCGATTTCGGTCGGCGAGATATCGATCTGCACGAACTTCTTCGGCGCCGAGCCCCACGTCTTGCCCTTGCCATGCGCGAGCAGCCAGTTCAGACGCGCGCCGATCAGCACGACGCAGTCCGCTTCCTGCAGCACGAACGACCGCGCAGCCGACGCCGATTGCGCATGCGTGTCCGGCAGCAGGCCCTTGGCCATCGACATCGGCAGATACGGCATGCCGCTCTTCTCCACCAGTTCGCGAATCTGCGCGTCGGCCTGCGCATACGCTGCGCCCTTGCCCAGCAGGATCAGCGGACGCTTCGCACCCTTGATGACGTCGAGCGCGCGCTTCACCGAATCCGGCGACGGCAACTGACGCGGCGCGGCATCGACCACCTTGATGAGCGATTGCTGGCCCTTGAGCGCGTCCATCGTCTGCGACAGCAGCTTGGCGGGCAGATCGAGATACACGCCGCCCGGACGGCCCGACACGGCCGCGCGGATCGCACGCGCGATGCCGATGCCGATGTCCTCCGCATGCAGCACGCGATAGGCGGCCTTCGCATACGGCTTCGCCGCGTTCAGCTGATCCATCTCTTCGTAATCGCCCTGCTGCAGATCGACGATTTCACGCTCGCTCGAACCGCTGATCAGGATCATCGGGAAGCAATTGGTGGTCGCGTTGGCGAGCGCCGTGAGTCCGTTCAGGAAGCCCGGTGCCGACACCGTCAGGCAGATGCCCGGCTTCTGCGTCATGTAGCCCGCGATCGCGGCTGCGTTGCCCGCATGCTGCTCATGGCGAAAGCCGATGAAACGCATGCCTTCGGCCTGAGCGAGTCGCGCGAGGTCGGTGATGGGAATCCCGACGAGGCCGAAGATCGTATCGATGTCGTTCAGCTTCAACGCGTCGATGACGAGATGGAAACCGTCGGTCAATTGCGGCGCCTGAACTTCGGCGGCTTCCTGTGTTCTTGCCTCGAGTACGTCTGCCATTTGTCTCCCCCAGAGGGCCGGTTATGTTGGTGATATACTAGATATTAGATACAGAATTTGTCAAAGCTTAGTTTGCTGTTCGGGATCGGGATGAACCCTTAGATGAGATGTTTCGGTGTCAAGGCGCTGACGATCATCAGATCAGGCGCGGCACTGCTAAAAAAAGAAAGGCCGCGGACATCTGTCACGCGGCCTTTCTTTTTTCAAATCGAATGCGCAGCTCTTGCGGAGGACGCGCGACAGCGTGCGCTTGAAACGCGTCGCTTCGGTATCAGCAGGCGGGATTCATCGCGTCGACGACTTGCTCGGCGCGTCCGTCCAGTCGGTCTGGAAGGGCAAGTCGATATAGGACTGCGGCGAAGCCTGCGTGACCGTGTTCTCTATCCATCGGCGACGCATTGGCGCGAGTACGAACTTCGCGCACACGCCCGCCGCGATCGACGTGATCGCGGTAGCGATGAACACGGCGTTCCAGGAACCGAGCGACGCGAGCACCGACGCGAGCGGCACCATCATCGAAGCCGTGCCCTTGGCCGTGTATAGCGTTCCTGCATTGGCGGCGGCGTACTTGCTGCCGAAGGTGTCCGCGCAGGTCGCCGGGAAGATCGAGAATATCTCGCCCCAACACAGGAAGGTCAGCGCCGCGAACAGCATGAACATGTAGGGGTTCTGCCCGAACTGCATCAACCCCAGCAGCGCGACGCCTTCGCCCAAGAAGATGATGAACATGGTGTTCTCGCGACCGATCTTGTCCGAGATGAAACCGCATAGCGGGCGCGTGAAGCCGTTGCACAGATTGTCGATGGACAAGGTCATCGCGAGCAGCGGCAAGGTCGCGCCGAACAGACTCACTGGCAAACTTGCGAAGCCGTACTCCTTGGCGATCGGCCCGAATTGCGCAGTGGCGATCACACCGCCCGCCGCCACCGCGACGAACATCGCATAGAGCACCCAGAAGATGGGCGCTCGCACCATCTGTCCGGTCGTGTAGTCGATCTTGGTCGCCACGATGCGCTTGGCCGGCACGATGCCTTTCGGCGGATTCGGCCGCACGAGCATCAGCGCGAGCACGAATATGACGGCGCCTTGCAGAATGCCGAAGAACATGAACGCATGCTCGTAGCCTGAGCTCTGGATCATGTTCGAGATCGGAATCACCGTGACGGCCGCGCCCGCGCCGAAGCCCGCCGCGGTCAGGCCGGCCGCGAGACCGCGTTTGTCCGGGAACCACTTGAGCGCCGTGCCGACGCATGTACCGTACACGCAGCCGGCACCGATGCCCGCAACGACTGCGGCGATGTACAGATGCATGAGCGTGGTGGCATGGGCGTCGATGATCCAGCCGATCGCAGCGAAGATCGCGCCGCCCATCACCACCGGGCGCGGTCCGAATTTATCGACGAGCCAGCCTTCGACAGGCACGAGCCACGTTTCGGTCACGATGAAGATCGTGAAGGCGGTTTGAATCGCCGCTTGCCCCCAATGGTGCTTTGCGTCCATCGGCATGACGAACAACGTCCACGCATACTGGAAATTGGCGACCAGCCCCATGCAGACGATGCCGATGACCAACTGCACCCACCTGTTCTGACGACGCCCGTGCGACTGCCCGGCCACCGTCGTATCTGCGCTCACCATGTCTGTCTCCGTTATGTGTCATTGCGCTCGTTCGGCGCTTGATGTCGTGCTGAAAAGCCGATGCGTCAGGTTTGTTTGCGAGACGGGCGTGCAGGGGGAAAGCCGATTGACGCGCGCGAGTGGCGCGTGTATTGAGGCAACGATTTCGCTCGACGGGCACGCGATTGAGGTGTGCCGTCGTTTCCTGCTACGTCCGCGCTTTCCTCCAAGTGGTATCGAGAGTGGACAGTGTGAGCATCGTGCGCGAGAAAAAATATAAGGGAAAGTTATTAAAAATTTCAGTTTGGATTAATTATCGTGAATGGATGACGGGGCCAGATTGGCCGCCACGTCTATGCGCGCGCGCCGGAATGTCCGCGGGACGGCAACAGATATCGCGCGACAGTTGGTCGGCGGCCATCACCGCGGACTTGCGGCATTCCCGTTCACGATCGCAATGTCTCGTCTAATCAACGATCTGGCGTGCCACTGAAAATTGGCACGTCGCATGCAATGTCGGTTCAAAGCCCGCGTTGCCATCGATACGAACAGCATGAGCGGCTTCCAGTCACCGGGCGCATTGGCGCGCGGTACGGTTGTCAGGAGTCCGCCCATGCCACTCGCCCGACTGCTCGTCTGCTTTCTCCAGTGCTCGCTGGCAGCCGCGCTGCTTTTGCCCGTCGTCGCGGGCGCAGCGAACGTAGCCGCATCCGGCGCGCATGTCGCGGTTCCTGACGATACGGCCACGCCTCACGCGCTCAAAGCCGGCATCGAGCGCCTGCGCACCGGCACATGGTGGGAAGCCAACCGCAAGATGCGCCCGGAACTCGCGCAGGTCGGCGACCTGATCTTTCTCTTGCCCCTTGCCGACAGCAAGCTCGAGCCATCATCGGATGCGATCGGCCGCGTGCAGCGCCTGCGCGAAGCGGTGCGCATCCATCAGATGCGCGAACCCGCCGGATGGACTCGGCTCGTTGCGCAGGTCAAGGCCGCGCGCGCAAAGACCGGCGATCGCTCCGCCGCGCTGCTCGCCGACGCGCTCGTCAACGAGATCCGCTACCGCGACGGAACCGATGGCAGCTACTACGCGCCGGCGCGTTTCTTCATCGAAAGCGGCGTGTGCAAGGATTTCGCCGTCGCCAAATATCTGCTGCTGCGCGACGCGGGCTTCGACATCGCGCGCATGCGTCTCGTGTCGCTCGCGCCGCGCTACAGGAACACGCCGGACGACTGGCACGTCATCCTCGTCGTGCAGATCGACAACGCGAGCGAGCCGCTCACGCTCGATTCACCGGGTGCGGCATCCGCGAAGCGTGCAGACGATAAGGTTTCCGAAGCATCTGCCTGGACTGGTCCGTCGGCGCTGCTCTCCGCGATCCTCGCTGGTCGCAAGCCTGCCGAAGCAGTGCTGCGCGCGCCCGCAGGACCGCTCGCCGCTCCGCTCAGCGAGTCGGGTCAGGCAGACCGCCCGCTTGCGACGGTCTTCAACGAGCTGGGCAGCCGGTCATTCGACCGCGATGCGCCGCGTGCGCGCAGGACATCGGCTGCCAAGGGACGCGCGAGCGCGATCTACGTCGATGAAGCGGGTGATGCGTGGCAAGTCGACAGCTCCGGCACGTTCCCGAAGTGGCGCGTCGCCGCTGATCGCGCAGACGCGCCCATCGATCAAGGTCCGGCAGCAAGGCTCATTCGCGTGACGGCACGCTGACTGGAGCACTGACTGCAACGGTCCGTCCCGCGGCGAACTGAGAAGCATCCAGTCGCGAAACATCCGACGGTCGTACGAAAGCAGTCTCCCAATATGCGGAACGTTCTTTGCGTCGATAACGACATGCCGATGTCGAACGTCGGCTCATTGGGAGACAAATCATGTCAGTCGATACAAGCCAGATGAACATTGTCGGGAAAGGCGCCGAGACCGCGGATGGTCCTGGCCCCGACGTCATGGCCGCGAGCACGCTGGATGGAAACAACGTACTGAGTTCCGATGGAGACGATGTCGGCAAGATCAAGGAGATCATGCTCGACGTCACATCCGGACGCATCGCGTATGCGGTCCTTTCGAGCGGCGGCTTCCTTGGGATCGGCGACAAGCTGCTCGCGATTCCATGGAGCGCCTTGACGCTGGATACCAACAACAAGTGCTTTCGGATTTCAGCGACCACGGAACAAGTGAAGAGCGCGCCCGGCTTCGACAAGGATGCGTGGCCATCGATGGCAGATCGCTCGTGGGCCGACTCGATTCACCGGTACTACAGCCGGCCGCCCTATTGGCAACGCTTCGAGCGGGACGACGCAACGTATCGCAACGTGCCCCCGGAACTCTGAAGCGAACTTCATTGATCGGCGATGCCGTTAGCCCGCCGCGTCGGGAGCAGTCATTCAAAAACAGATGTACAGGAGATATCGATCATGAAAAAGCTCATCGCTGTTATCGCGTCCACACTCCTCGCCACGACGGCGTTTCAGCACGCGGCAGTCGCCGCAGATGCCTCGGACGCGCAAAAGGCTCAAATGAAGGCAAACAGCGAAAAGATGGAGGAGCAGGCGACGGCGAACAAGAAGAAGGCCGAAGCTCGGAGCGATGCGGCCAAGGCACAGGCATCGGCGGACGAAGACAAGGCTTCCGCTCAGGCCGATGCCGACAAGAAGGCCGCCAAGGGCGCGAAGGCGACCACGGCTGCGGAGGCATCGGGCGCGCGAAACGACGCGGCCAACGCGCAGAGCAAGGCCAACAAGAAGATGCACGATGCCCAGGCGAAGGCGGACAGGAAGAAGCAGGACGCCGCCCACGATGCGAACGTAGCGCAGGCCAAGGCCGATGAAAACAAGGTCGAAGCCCAGAACGACGCGAACAAGAAAGCGGCCGAAGCGAAGGTCGATGCCGCGAAGAAGCAATAAGCATATGCAATAAGCAATGCAGGGGCGCACCGTCCCGGTTCGCCCTTCATCGACTTCACGCGATCGGTATGGTCAACGACCTCTGGTACAAGAACGCGATCATCTATTGCCTGTCCGTCGGCACGTTCATGGACGCGAACGGCGATGGCGTCGGCGACTTTCAGGGCTTGCTGCGGCGGCTCGACTATCTTCAGGGGCTCGGCATCACCACCATCTGGCTGATGCCGTTCCAGCCGTCGCCTGGCCGCGACAACGGCTATGACATCAGCGATTACTACAACGTCGATCCGCGATACGGCTCGCTCGGCGACTTCGCGGAGTTCACGCACGCGTGCCGTCAACGCGGGTTGCGCGTGATGATCGATCTCGTCGTAAATCACACGTCGGATCAGCATCCGTGGTTCCGTGAGGCGCGGCGCGATCCCGATTCGAAATATCGCGACTGGTACGTCTGGTCGAAGAAGCGGCCGGCCAACGCGAAGGACGGCGTGGTCTTCCCCGGCGTGCAAAAGACGACGTGGACTTACGACAAGGAAGCGGCCATGTGGTACTTCCACCGCTTCTACGAGTTTCAGCCCGACCTCGATACATCCAATCCGTTCGTGCAGGCGGAGTTGCTGAAGATCATGGGCTTCTGGATTCAGCTCGGCGTTTCGGGCTTTCGCATGGATGCGGTCCCGTTCGTCATCGCCGCCAAGGGCGCACAGGTGAAGCGGCCCGTTGAGCAGTACGACATGCTGCGTATGTTTCGCGAGTTCCTGCAATGGCGTCAGGGCGACGCGATCATTCTCGCGGAGGCGAACGTGCTGCCCGACACCGACATGAAATACTTCGGCGACGCGGGCGAGCGATTGCAGATGATGTTCAACTTCCAGGTCAATCAGAACACGTTTCATGCGCTCGCGTGCGCCGACGCCACGCCTCTAAAGAACGCGCTCGACGCGACGAAATCGCGCGCCGCAACCGCGCAGTGGGGCGTATTCCTGCGAAACCACGATGAACTCGATCTTGGCCGTCTATCGCCCGCGCAGCGCGAAGCCGTGTTCGCGGCGTTCGCCCCGGAGCCGGACATGCAACTGTACAAGCGCGGCATTCGCCGTCGTCTTGCACCGATGCTCGACGGAGATCGTCATCGGCTCGAGCTTGCGTACAGTCTGATGCTGACGCTGCCGGGCACGCCCGTCGTGCGCTACGGCGATGAGATCGGCATGGGCGACGACCTGCGCCTGCCCGAGCGCGAAAGCGTGCGAACGCCGATGCAATGGTCGACGGAGCCGCATGCCGGTTTCACGAAGCACGCGCGTCCCGTTTGCCCGGTGATTTCTGGCGGACCCTACGGCTACGAACGTGTGAACGTCGCGAGCCAGCGCCGCGATCCGGACTCGCTGCTGAACTGGATGGAGAGAATGATCCGGATGCGCAAGGAAGTGCCCGAGATAAGCTGGGGCGACTTCGCGATTCTGAAGGCATCGCGCGACGACGTGCTTGCGCTGCGTTACGACTGGCGAAACAACTCGGTGGTCTGCCTGCATAACTTCAGCGCCGCGGCGTGCACCGTGAAGTTTCGGGTCGGCCTCGGCGCTGGAGAGAACGACGTGCTGGTCAATCTGTTATCCGACGATCATAGTCAGGGCGATGCGAAGGGACAGCATACGGTCGTGCTGGAGCCGTATGGCTATCGATGGTTCCGCGCAGGCGGTCTCGATTATCTTCTGAAGCGCAGCGAAGTTTGACGTTGGAGAGCATGGCCGCATCGACGTGCGGCCGCGGGCGCGCCGTCGCCGCCACCGGCACGCCATGGCCTGAACGCTTGCGCGCGATGAATTCGCACTCCGCGTTCGCGTGATGCCTGCCGTCGATATACATCGCGGTGCATATCGCCTCGCGCGGGAGCTTCAGGGCTGCTTTCGATTCACTCGTCGTCACCCTGTCTGCCTCATTCCATGCACTACCCGGTTACTCTCTTAAGACGAACGTTTTGGTTTATAGTCGTCGCCAGACCGCCGGCATTGGCCGGCTCCCGGACTTCTGTGCATGAGAACCCCATGACCATTGCGACCACGCCAGAAAAAGCGGCCGCGAAATCCGCCAAAGCCACGAAGGCTACCGCCACTCGCCAACCCAGACAGCGCGATCCCGAAGTCACACGCGCCCGCATTCTCGAAGCGGCGAAGAAGGAGTTCGCGAAACTCGGTCTCGATGGCGCTCGCGTCGAAGCCATTGCGGCCCGCGCGAAGTCCAACAAGCGGATGATCTATCACTACTTCGGCAGTAAGGAGAACCTGTTCCTCGAGGTGCTGGAGGATGTCTACGCCGACATCCGTTCCGCCGAGCAAAAACTCGATCTCGATCATCTGTCACCCGAGGATGCGATCGCCGCCCTCGTCACGCATACCTGGAACCACTACCTTCGTCATCCGGAATTCCTGAACCTCGTCAGCAACGAAAATCTTCACAAGGCTCGTCACGTGAAGAAGTCCGCGCGCTTCATGGAACTCCATCAGAACTTCACGTCGATGCTGCAGCGCATCCTCGATCGCGGCGTCGCATCGGGCGCATTTCGCAGCGGCATCGATCCGCGGCAGCTGCACATCACGATGGCCGGCATCAGCTACTACTATCTGACCAACCGTTTTACGAGCGGGCTGATCTTCGACTTCGACTTCATGGAGAAGGAAGCGCTCGATGCGCGCCTCGCCTTCAACATCGACACGGTGCTGCGGACCATCCGCAAATAGCGAATACGTTCGCGCCGCTTATGCGGCCGCGAGAAGCCGCTCACACGCCTGACCCTTCCCTCGTGAGCCAGGCGGCCTAGCCCGCTGCCCTTGCCATCGCCGATGCCGAGCGCACGAACGATCGTCAGAGCGCGCGAGTGCCCGGTCGCCAAGGAAACGCGCCTCAAGTTGCGCGAGCACCGCGTCGGCGGCCTGCATCCACTTGCTCAAGTCATCCTCCGTTTTCATCGGCCGCGAAACACGTTGACAGCGGCGTTTCGTTGGTCTTAAATAACCCACCAGATGGTTACTTGCTGCGAATGCCGGCACACAAAACCACGTAATTCAAGGTCTTCTGCGAGGCGCTCCGGTTTATCTGAACGGGTCGGCCGAATGCAAATTGCGGGCCTTTTCATATCGATCGGAGACGGCATGAAACTCTCGGAAACACATCAACAGATTCGCGACACGACGCGCCGTTTCGCGCAGGAAGTCATCCGTCCGCTGGCGGAAGAACTCGACCGCGAAGAGCGCTTTCCGGCGGAGGTTTATCGGCAGATGGGCGAGCTCGGGCTTTTCGGCATCACGGTGCCGGAAGCATACGGCGGCGCGGGTCTCGATGCCGCCGCGTACGCGCTCGTCATGGAAGAACTGTCGCGCGGCTATTCGTCGGTGGCGGATCAATGCGGCCTGCTCGAACTCGTCGGCACGTTGCTGAGCGTGCACGGCACCGAGGCGCAGCGCGCGCAGTACATGGAGCCGTTGTTGCGCGCGGCGCTGCGGCCCGCGTACTGCATCACCGAATCCGATGCGGGCACCGACGTCTCCGGCATTCGCACCACGGCCACGCGCACCGCCGACGGCTGGGAGCTGAACGGCGCGAAGCTGTGGATTCACAACGCGCCCGTCGCGGATGTCGCGTTCGTGCTCGCGCGCACGAATCCCGCCGCGGGCAAGCGCGGCATGAGCATCTTCATCGTCGATTGCGATCTCGAAGGCGTGTCGAAGGGACCGAAGGAACACAAGATGGGCCAGCGCGCGTCGCAAGTGGGCGAGCTGCATTTCGATCGCGTGAAGCTGCGTCACGACGCATTGCTCGGCGAAGAAGGACGCGGCTTTCACATCATGATGAGCGTGCTCGACAAGGGCCGTGTCGGCATCGCGGCGCTGGCGGTCGGCATCGCGCAGGCGGGGCTCGAAGCCGCGCTCGACTATGCGCAGACGCGCAAGCAGTTCGGCAGCCATATCGCCGAATTTCAGGGCGTGCAGTGGATGCTCGCCGACATGGCGAAAGACATTCAGGCCGCGCGCCTGCTCGTGCACGACGCGGCCGAGCGTCTCGATACGGGCGACCGCGCCAGCATCGCCTGTTCGATGGCGAAATGCTTCGCGGGCGACACCGCCGTCAAGCACAGCGCGAACGCCGTGCAGATATTCGGCGGCAGCGGCTACATTCGCGGCTATGAAGTGGAGCGGCTGTATCGCGACGCGAAGATCACGCAGATCTACGAAGGCACCAATCAGATTCAGCGCACGATCATCGCGCGCGATCTCGTCGCGAACGGAGCATCGCTGTGAGCGCGCGGCCCATTGCGCTCGTCACGGGCAGCCGGCGCGGCATCGGACGCGCGATCGCCATCGAACTCGGATGCGCGGGCTTCGATATCGCCCTCACCGATATCGCCGCATCCGATGAACTCGATCAGGCCGTGCGCGATGTCGAGGCAAGCGGCGCGCGCGCCATCGCCGTCATCAACGATCTCGCCGATATCGACAGCCATCGCCCGATGCTGCTCGATATCGAAGCGCGGCTCGAAAGCACGATCGACTGCCTCGTGAACAACGCGGGCGTCTCGGTCATGTCGCGCGGCGATCTGCTCGACGTCACGCCGGAAAGTTTCGACCGCTGCATGACGGTCAATACGCGCGGCACGTTCTTTCTCATGCAGACGTTCGCGAAGCACATGCTGGCTCGAACGCGCGCGAGCGTCGCGGCGCATCCGAGCGTCATCACGATCACGTCGTCGAATGCAGTCGCGGCGTCGCCGTTGCGCGGCGAATACTGCGTATCGAAGGCCGGGCTTTCGATGGCGAACACGTTGTTCGCGCTGCGGCTCGCGCCGCACGGCATCGGCGTGTATGAAGTGCAGCCGGGACTCATCGCGACCGAGATGACCGCGCCGTCGAAGGAACGCTACGACCAGCAAATGGAGCAAGGTCTCACCGCCATCAATCGCTGGGGCACGCCGCAGGAAGTGGCCGTCGCCGTGCGCACGCTCGCCACCGGCGGATTGCCCTACAGCGTTGGCCAGGCCATCCGTGTCGACGGCGGCCTGCTCGTCACCAAATACTGATCCGACATGAACTCGACCATCACGCTCCCGACCGCATCCGGCACACTCGAGACATATCGTCTGCAAGGCGTGCCGCTCGACGTACGCACGCCCGCCGCGCCCTTCAACCGCATCGCGTATTCGGCGGCGCACGTCGTCGCGGATCCGTTGCGCGCGGTCGAACTGAACGGCACGCCCGCCATCGACTGGGCGCGCACGCTCGACTATCGGCGCTATCTGTTGCAGCAAGGCTTGGGTATCGCCGAAGCGATGGATACCGCGCAACGCGGCATGGGCTTGCCGTGGCCGAGCGCGCTCGAACTGATCACGCGCACGATCGCGGGCACGCGCGACATTCCCGGCGCGCGCATCGCGTCCGGTTGCGGCACGGATCATGTCGCGCCGCGCGATATCTCGACGTGCGATGAAGTCATCCGCGCCTACGGGCAGCAACTCGAAGCCGTGCAACGCGTGGGCGGCCGCGTCATTCTGATGGCGAGCCGCGCGCTCGCAAAAGTCGCGCGCACGCCGGACGATTACCGGCGCGTCTATCGGGAAGTGCTCGCGATGTGCGATCAGCCGGTGATCCTTCACTGGCTCGGCGAGATGTTCGATCCCGAGCTCGAAGGCTACTGGGGCGCGGACGATCATCGAGGCGCGGCGCGCGTGTGCCTCGACGTGATCGGCGAGAACGTCGGGAAGGTGGACGGCATCAAGATCTCGCTGCTCGACGACGCGAAGGAAATCGCGTTTCGCCGAAGCCTGCCGTCATCGGTGAAGATGTACACGGGCGATGACTTCAACTATCCGAGTCTCATCGCCGGCGACGAGCACGGCTTTTCGCACGCGCTGCTCGGCATTTTCGATGCGATCGCGCCAGCGGCGTCGCAGGCGCTCGCCGCACTCGCAAACGACGATCTCGACACCTTTCATGCGTTGCTGTCGCCGACCGTCCCGCTGTCGCGCCACATTTTTCGCGCACCGACGCAGTACTACAAGACGGGCGTGGTCTTTCTCTCGTATCTGAACGGCTTTCAGGATCACTTCTTCATGCCGGGCGGACATCACGGCATGCGCCCGCCCGCCTATCTCGCGGATGTGTTCCGGCTCGCGGATCAGGCGCGTCTGCTGCGCGATCCGGCGCTCGCGATCGAGCGCATGCGCAAGGTGCTCGCGCCGCTCGGCATCGAGGCATGAGCGCGCGAATCTGCTTTCGTTGACGCATTCACGGGCGCTGGCATACGTGAGCGCGCTCGGACGCCGCGGCCTGAGAATCGAACTCGGCTGGCCTATCGGCCCGCTGCGCCCACGCGATCCGCGCGCATCAGGATCGCTTGCGCCTCTCCAACACCCGAAAAGTTTTTCTTCTCCGCGTTGGCAGATCTTCTCGTTTGCCGGTGTCGGGCCTCTCGCCGATAGTTGAGTCACCGGGCAGCGCAATCAAGCGAAAGCCCCTGACCTCAAACATCGATCGAAGGAGCAAGCCATGAAACTGAAGAACAAAGTCGCGCTCGTCACGGGCGGCACGTCGGGAATCGGACTGGAAGCGGCCAAGCTGTTTCAGAAGGAAGGCGCGACGGTCATCGTCACCGGCACGACGCAAAGCCGGCTCGACGAAGCAGCGCGGATTCTCGGCGATTCGGCGATCGCGCTCAAAGTCGATTCGCGCGATCCGGCGCAGATCGATCGCGCGATCGTCGATATCGTGGAGAGCCACGGCCGTATCGACATCGTGTTCGCCAACGCCGGAGCCGGCCAGGCCGCGCCGCTCGAAGCCGTGACGCCCGAACAGATCGAAGCGCAATTCTCGCTCAACTTCAACGGCGTGTTCTTCACGATCCAGAAGGCGGCGCCGCATCTGCCGAAGGGCGGCGCAATCGTCGTCACGACTTCGTTCCTGAATGAAACCGGCACGCCGGGACTGTCCATTCTTTCCGCGACGAAAGCCGCGCTGCGTTCGCTCGTTCGCACCGCCGGCGCCGAACTCGCGCCGCGTGGCATTCGCATCAATGCGGTGAGCCCCGGCCCGATCGCCACGCCGTTTCACACGAAACTGGGCTTGTCGGACAAGGAACTCGCCGATGCGGGCGCGGCCATCGAAGCCGCCGTGCCGCTCAAGCGTTTCGGCGAAGCACAGGAAGTCGCGCGTGCCGCCCTTTTTCTCGCGAGCGAAGATGCATCGTTCGTGACCGGCACCGAAGTCGTCGTGGATGGCGGACTGACGCAGCTCTGACGCATCGCCTTCGATGGCGGATGCACGCGTCACCATGATTCTGTACATTCACGAGATTCCACGGCTGAATGAAGAAACATGCGAGCGCCCAGCAATCTGAACGCACTGCGAGCCTTCGAGGCGGTCGCGCGGCATCTGAGCTACGCTGCGGCGGCGGACGAGTTGAACGTCACGCCGGCCGCGGTCGGCCAACTGATTCGCGGACTCGAAAGCTATCTGGATATCGAGTTGTTCCATCGATCGGCATCGGGACCGTCGCGTCTCACATTGACCGACGCTGCCCGCGCTGCGCTGCCGGATCTGCAAGGCGGCTTCGATCTGCTGTCGAGTGCCGTCGAACGGCTGAAGGCCAGCAAGTCGCGCATCGTCTTTACGCTGACCGTGCCGCCGGCTTTCGCGGATCGCTGGCTGCTCTGGCGCGTCGAACGCTTTCAGCGAAGACATCCTTACTACGACCTGCGGATCGACACGAGCGGCCGCCTCACCGACTTCACGGCCGAACGGATCGACGTCGGCATACGCTACGGCGCGGGAGCATGGGCGGGCCTCGTCTCTACGTTCCTGCTGCGCGACGAATTTTTTCCGGTATGCAGCCCGGCGCTGATGGAAGGCGAGCACGCGCTCGGAGCGCCGTCCGATTTGCAACATCATCCGCTCATCCACGATACGTCGATGACCGGCGCCGGTCTCTTCCCGACGTGGCGTTCGTGGCTGCTGCATGCCGGCTGCCGCTACCGCATCGATACCGACCGCGGACTGCAGCTCAACGATTCTGCGATGGGCCTGCAAACCGCGATTTCCGGTTACGGCGTGGCGCTCGGACGCACGACGCTCGTCGAACGCGATCTGGCCGAAGGCCGCCTCGTCAAGCCGTTCGATATCGTCCAGAGTTGCGAGTTGGCGTACTACCTCGTGCATCGGCCGGAAAGCGCGGCCCATGCACCCGTGATCGCGTTCAAGGAATGGCTGCTGGAAGAAGCCGGCGTTCGTTGAAACAGGCGCGCCCGTCGCCGGTCATCCGGGCGCGCGGCATCTTCTTTGCTAGGTCCACGGAGAAAACTTCAGAGACAATCAAGGACAAGCATGACGGTGCGACGCGACATTGCAGTCGTTGCAGCTTCGCAGGGCGGGTTCAAGGCGCTATGCCGGCTCGTGAGTGCGCTCGATCCCGACTATGAAGGCTCGCTTCTGATCGTGCTCCATTCGGGAATGACAGGGCCGCGTCTTTTGGGCGAGTGCATCCAGCGGCATACGTCGCTCACCGTGGAATACGGGCGTCACGGACAAAGCATCGAGCCCGGACGCATTTATCTCGCGCCGCCGGGCCGTCATCTCGTGGTATCGGCTGACGGCCATCTCGCGCTCGACGACGGTCCCAAGGTCCATCACGTGCGCCCGGCGGCCGATCCGCTCTTCGAATCGGCGGCGGCGTGCTTTCACGGACGCGTCGTGGGCGTCGTGCTGACGGGCGGCGGGGGCGACGGAACGCGGGGCTTGCAGGCGATCAAGGCGGCGGGCGGAATGAGCATCGTGCAACATCCCGCGCAGGCCGAAGCGCCGCAAATGCCGATGAACGCCCTGAATTTCGATAGCCCCGATCAGGTTCTGTCGGTCGCCGAAATCAGCCATCTGCTCGGACCGCTGGCGCGTCAGCGAGCACGCTCGCGGGCCGACCGCGCGGGAAGCGCCTGACGGATCAACGCACTTCGGTGCTGCGCACGTCCCAGCCGAACTTCACGGCGCCGCCGAGCGCGCCCTTGTCGTCCTGCGGCTTGTATTCGAACTCGATGTCCGCGTAGCTCAGATCGACCGTCTGCTCCGGATGGCCATTCGGCACGCAGATCAGCGAGACCTTCGTCACCGTGACCTGTTTCATCGTGACGGTGAGAAATTCCTTCTGCCCTTCGCCCGCCTTGCTGACGGTGAGTTTCGCGTTCGCCATGTGCTTGCCGCTCGCGCAGTTCTTCTTGAGCGTGGGCGCGGACTTGTCGTACTGATGCACGAACTGGAACACGCCGGGGCACGCCTTGCCGATGCCGCTGCCGCTGCCCGTCATCGGGTTGCTCGCGTTCGTCACGCCCCAGTTGAAACTCAGCACTTCGATCTGCCCTTCCGCCCCCTTGTGCTTCGACTCGCCGTCGATTCCATCGATCTTGAGATAACAGTCGGTCGTAGCCATGTGATCCTCCGTCGTGATCGGCTTTCGTTGCGCGCCGCGCGTGCAATCCACTGGTAAAACGAAACGCACCGCGCATTTTTGAACTTCAAAATCGCGCGATGTGCGCCGTCTTGTGTTCAGACCGTCGTCCACCGGATGAGCACGATGCAACCCAGCGATACGCGCCCCGACAGCCACCTCACGCTCGACGCCCTGCGCCAGTTCGATCTGCTCGCGCTCACGGAATCGGACGACATGTTCCTGCACGTCGTCCCCAAGCGCAGCAACACGCCGGTCAAGGGCGAAGCGGCCAAGCGCGGCGACTGGGACACGCCGATGCAGATCCACGGCTGGCGCTGGGCGCAAGGCTACGACGCCGCGCCGCACGCCGCCGCGCTCAATGCCAACGACATGCGCGTCACGGCGCTTTGCGTCATCAAGTCGGTGGACTCGGCCTCGCCCGTCCTCGCGAAGCTGTGCGCGCAGGCCGAACTGCTCGCGGTTGCGCATGTGAAGTGCTTCAAGGCGGCGGGCACGGACCACGGCGTGCAGATCGAATATCTGTCGATGAAGCTGGAGCAGGCGTACATCCGCAACTATCAGATCTACACGAGCGTGCGCCTTGCGCGGCCCTGCGAGGTCTTCGAACTGTCGGCGCAACAACTGACGATGACCTGTGCGCCGCAGACCGCGACCGGCAGCCGCGGGGCGGAAGTGACCTTCGCGCTCGATGTATCGACGCGGCGCGTGAGTTGAGCGCAAGGACCGCGCGATGAACGAGCCCAGCGCCGCCGACCGTCTGCAGCCCACGCTGCTCGACCGCCTGATCGACGACGATCCCGCCACGCGCGCCGATCCGCCCGGCGAGCGCTTCATGTCGCATCGCGGGCTGCGCGCGGCCGTGCTGCGCGACGTGTCGTGGCTCTTCAACACGACGAATCTCGGCGGCGCGATCGTCGAGGACGACTTTCCGCACGCGTTCGCATCGGTGCTCAATTACGGCTTGCCGTGTTTCTCGGGGCGATTCGCATCGACCATCGACACGGTATTGCTCGAACAGGCGATTCGCCAGGCGATCGAGCGCTTCGAGCCGCGCATCGATCCCTCGACGCTCGAAATCGAGCCGGTGCTCGACCGTTCCGTGCTCGACATGCACAACCAGATCGCGCTCGTGATTCGCGGCCTGCTCTGGGCGCAGCCCGTGCCGCTGGAATTCGCGCTGCGCACGCAGATCGATCTGGAAGAAGGCGGCATCACGGTGATGGAACTCCCGCGCTGACCACGACGACCACGCACATGGACCCGCGACTTCTGCGTCACTACAACACCGAGCTCGCGCATCTGCGGGAGATGGGCGCGGAGTTCGCGCAGCAGTTTCCGAAGATCGCCGCGCGCCTCGGCATGAGCGGCATCGACGTGGCCGATCCCTATGTCGAGCGTCTGCTCGAAGGCACGGCGTTTCTCGCGGCGCGCGTGCAACTGAAGATCGAAGAGGAGTTTCCGCGCTTCACGCAGCAACTCGCGCATGTCGTGCTGCCGCAGGCCGCCTGCCCGACGCCTTCGATGCTGATCGCCCGTCTCGCGCCCGATCTCGCGAATCCGAATCTCGCCGATGGCTTCACCGTGCCGCGCGGCACCGCGCTCATCGCCCGGCATGCCGCGAGCGCGCACATGACGCCGTGCGAATTCCGCACCGGCGCCGATCTCACGCTCTGGCCGATCGAGCTGACGGACGCGCGCTATGTCGCGCAGATGCAGGACCTGCCGCTCGCCGCGATTCCCGCGACGCAGACGCTCGCGCCGCGCGTGAAGGGCGCGCTGCGCATCCGCCTCGCGACGCCCGAAGGCCTGTCCTTCGACGCATTGCGTCTCGATGCGCTGAACCTGCATTTCGCGGGCGGCGACGAAACCGCGTATCGCCTGTACGAACTCGTGATGTCGGGGACGCTCGCCGTCGTCGTATCGACGCCCGAGCGCCCGAGCCGCGCGCTTGCCGCGTTGCCTGCCGATGCCGTCGCGCCCGCCGGTTTCGGCGATCGCGAAGCGCTCCTGCCCGTCACGCCGAACGCGTTTCAGGGTTATCGGCTGCTGCATGAGTATTTCGCGCTGCCCGAGCGGTTTCGATTCGCGCGCCTCGCCGGGTTCGCCGATGTGCTGCCGTCGTTCGCATCGCGCGAAATCGAACTGACGTTTCTGCTCGCGAACGGCGATGCGTCGCTCGAACGCATCGTCACCAAGGACAACGTGTTGCTCGATTGCGTGCCCGCGATCAATCTCTTCGCGAAGCACGCGGATCGCGCGCTCGTGACCGAAGCCGCCGCGCGCTTTCATGTCGTGCCGGACCGCACGCATCCGCTCGACTTCGAAGTGCATTCCGTCACTGCCGTCTCGGGCTACGGCGCGAACGACGATGCGGAGCAGACATTCCATCCGGTCTACGCGGACTTTCTCGCGGACCGCCCCGGCGAGGCCGCGTACTTCACGACCGAGCGCGAGCCGCGCATCGTGCCCGCCGGACGGCGCAAGAGCGGCGCGCGCACGGAATACGTGGGCAGCGAGACGTATGTATCGATCGTCGACCCCAACGCCGCGCCGTATCGCGGCTCGCTGCGGCAACTGTCGTTCGCGACGCTCTGCACCAATCGCGATCTGCCTTTGATGATGCCGCGCAGCGCCACCGGCGACGATTTCTCGCTCGACATCGCCGCGCCCGTGAGCCGCGTGCGCTGTGTGAGCGGCCCGTCGCGGCCCGCGCCCGCGAATCTCGACGCGGCGCGGAGCTGGCGGCTCATCGATCAATTGTCGCTGCATTACCTGTCGGTGTCGAACGGGCCGCGCGAAGCCGCCGCCGCGTTGCGCGCGCTGTTGATGCTGCATGTCGCGGACGCCGATCAGGCGGGGCGAAGCCAGGTCGCGGGCGTCGCCGCCGTGGATGCGCGCGGCGTCGTGCGCCGTCTGCCGATGCCCGGTCCGATCGCGTTCGGTCGCGGCCTCATGATCGACGTGCTCGTCGACGATCTCGCCTTTCAGGGCGGCAGCGCGTGGCTCTTCGGCTGCGTGCTGGACCGCTTTTTCGCGCGCTACGTGTCGATCAACGCGTTCGTGCAGACCGCTTTGCGCACGAGCGCGCGCGGCGAAATCCTGCGCCTGGCACCGCGATGCGGGACGAGAGCGATCTTCTGAGCGCGGCGGCGCTGCCCGAGCCTGCGCGCGCACTCGTCGATCTCTTCGATGCAGTCGCCGCCGAGCCGCATCGGCACGATTTCTATCGCCTGATGCGGCACGTCGAGGCACTGACGCCGCACTTGCCGCGTCTCGGCTGCGGCGCGCGTCCCGCCGACGAGCCGCTGCGTCTCGCGCAGGACGTATCGCTTTCGTTCGCGCCCGCGCCGCTCGCCGCGCTCACACGCGATGAGAACGCCCGCGCGCCGCGCCTCGAACAGCGCTGCTTCGGTTATCTCGGACCGAACGGCCCGCTGCCGCTGCATCTGACGGACTTCGCCCGCGAGCGCGCGCTGCATCGCGGCGACACGGCTTTCGCGCACCTGCTCGATACGCTGCTGCATCGATTCCTGCTGCTGTTCTATCGCGCGTGGGCGCAGGGACGGCCGGTAGCGTGGCTGGATCGTCCCGGCCACGACCGCTTCGCCTTCTATGCGGGCGCGCTGATCGGACTCGCGGATGAAGCCAGCCGCAATCGCGACGCCGTCTCCGATCACGCGAAGCTGCATTTCGCGGGCCTCGCCAACATGCAGACGCGTCCCGCCGACGCGCTCGAAGCGATCGCGAGCGCGCTCTTGCGCGTGCCGGTGCGCGTGGAGCCGTATCGCGGGCACTGGATGACGCTGCAACGCGACGAGCGCACTGCGTTGCGGCATCGGGCGATGCGCGGTCCCGGCGATCCAGCGGGCTTCGCCCAACTCGGACGCGGCGCGGTGCTGGGACGCGCGGTGTGGGATCGGCAGCACGCGTTTCGCCTCGCGATCGGGCCGCTGTCGCTCGCGCAGTTCGAGTCGCTGCTGCCGGGCGGCGCCGCGCTGCCGACGCTCGTCGCCGTGGTGCGCCGGCATCTGAACGGCGAGCTTGCATGGGACGCGCAACTCGTCCTCGCCGCCGACGACGTGCCGACCGCGCAGCTCGGCCGCTACGGACGGCTCGGCTATTCGGCGTGGCTCGGTCTCGCCGCGCGCCGCGCCGATTGCGCCGATCTCGCGCTCGACGCCGACGCGCATCTCGCCTGAACGCGGACACGTTGAAAAAAAGCCGCCGCTGCGCCGTCTTATCGGATGGAGGCGCGCCTTCGATCCGCGCGCATCGTAAAAAAAGGAGTCCGGCGATGGCGGAAATCAGTCGTGTCGCGCTGTTCGGCAAGCTCGACAGGCTCGGCTACAAGACCGTCGAAAGCGCGACGGTCTACTGCAAGATGCGCGGCAATCCGTATGTCGAGCTGGCGCACTGGATCATGCAGATTCTGGAGACGCCGAACTCCGACTGGCAGCGCATCGTCGCGCATTACGGCGTGGACGCCGCCGCCCTTGCGCGCGAGCTGACGGCGTCGCTCGATCGCCTGCCGCGCGGCGCGACGTCGATCTCCGACATCTCCGAGCACATCGGCGATGCGATCGAGCGCGGCTGGGTCTACGGCACGCTGCTGTTCGGCGCGAACAAAGTGCGGACCGGGCATGTGCTCGTCGGCATGCTGAAGACGCAGCGGCTGCGCAGCGTGCTCGTCGGCATATCGCGGCAATTCGAGCGCATCAAGCCGGAAGACCTGTCGGACAATTTCGCGCGCATCGTCGCGGATTCGGTCGAGGAAAGCGAAGCCGAGCCGCAGCCGGACGCGGCCGATGCGCAAGCCGCGCCCGCCGCCATGGGCCAGCAGGAAGCGCTGCGCAAATACGCGACCGATCTCACCGACAAGGCGCGCCGCGGCCAGCTCGACCCCGTTACGGGCCGCGACGACGAGATTCGCCAGCTCGTCGATATTCTCATGCGGCGGCGGCAGAACAATCCGCTGCTGACGGGCGAAGCGGGCGTCGGAAAGACCGCCGTTGTCGAAGGCTTCGCGCAGCGGCTCGCGCGCGGTGACGTGCCGCCGCCCTTGCGCGAGGTCGCGCTGCTGTCGCTCGATCTCGGGCTTTTGCAGGCGGGCGCGAGCATGAAGGGCGAGTTCGAGCAGCGTCTGCGTCAGGTCGTCGAGGATGTGCAGGCGAGTCCGAAGCCGGTGATTCTCTTCATCGACGAAGTGCATACGCTCGTCGGCGCGGGCGGCGCGGCCGGCACCGGCGATGCCGCCAATCTGCTGAAACCGGCGCTCGCGCGCGGCGATCTGCGCACGATCGGGGCCACGACGTGGGCCGAATACAAGCGGCACATCGAGAAAGATCCCGCGCTCACGCGGCGCTTTCAGGTCGTGCAGGTTCGGGAGCCGGACGAGGACAAGGCCGTGCGGATGCTGCGCGGCGTCGCGGCGGTGCTCGAAGGGCATCATCGCGTGCAGTTGCTCGACGAGGCGATCGAGGCGGCCGTGCGGCTGTCGCATCGCTATATTCCGGCGCGGCAGTTGCCCGACAAGGCCGTGTCGCTCATCGACACGGCGTGTGCGCGCGTCGCCGTCAGCCAGCACGCGACGCCGCCGCTCGTCGACGACTGCCAACGCCGTATCGAGGCGCTCGAAGTCGAGGCGCAGATCGTCGCGCGGGAGGCGAATGCGGGCGTCGATGTCGGCACGCGCGCAGCCGATGTCGCCGCGATGCTCGCACGCGAACGCGATGCGCTCGGCGGGCTCGAAGCGCGCTGGAACGAGGAAAAGCGCGTCGTCGACGAACTGCTTGCGTTGCGCGCGACGTTGCGCGAAGCCGCCGACGCCGCTTCACGCGATGACCAGCTCGCGCGCCTCGCGTCGCTCAAATCGCGTCTCGCCGAATTGCAGGCCGATGCGCCGCTGATTTTGCCGAGCGTCGACGCGGGCGTGATCGCGGGCGTCGTCGCCGATTGGACCGGCATTCCGGTCGGCAAAATGCTGAAGAACGAGCTGGCCGCCGTGCTCAATCTCGCCGATGCGCTCGATCGCCGCGTGATCGGCCAGCGCCACGCGCTCGAGATGATCGCGAAGCGCATCCAGACTTCGCGCGCGCGGCTCGACAATCCCGACAAGCCGATCGGCGTGTTCCTGCTCGCGGGCACGTCGGGCGTCGGCAAGACGGAAACGGCGCTCGCGCTCGCCGAAACGCTCTACGGCGGCGAGCAGAACGTCATCGTCATCAACATGAGCGAGTTTCAGGAAGCGCATACGGTTTCGACGCTGAAGGGCGCGCCGCCCGGCTATGTGGGTTACGGCGAGGGCGGCATCCTGACCGAAGCGGTGCGCCGCCGTCCGTACAGCGTCGTGCTGCTCGACGAAGTGGAGAAGGCGCATCCCGACGTCCACGAAATCTTCTTCCAGGTTTTCGACAAGGGCTGGATGGAAGACGGCGAAGGGCGTTACATCGACTTCAAGAACACGATCATCCTGCTGACGTCGAACGTCGGCTCGGAAGTCATCATGTCGATGTGCCGCGATCCCGCGCGCGCGATCGCGCCGGAGGAACTCGCGCGCGCGTTGCGCGGCCCGCTGCTCGACGTGTTTCCCGCCGCGCTGCTCGGCCGGCTCGTCACGGTGCCCTACTACCCGCTTTCCGACGCGATGATGGCCGACATCGTGCGGCTTCAGCTCGAACGCATCCGGCGGCGCGTCGCGGACAATCACGGCATTCCGTTCGAGTACGACGACGACGCCGTGCGGCTCATCGTTTCGCGCTGCACGGAAGCCGAATCGGGCGGCCGCGTGATCGACGCGCTGCTCACGAACACCGTCCTGCCGCGCATCTCGACGGAATATCTGACGCGTCTCACCGAAGGCGGCGCGCTGGCGCACATCCGGCTCTCGGCGAGCGCGGGCGACTTCGTCTACGCGTTCGAGTGAACCATGCTCACGCTCACGGTGACGCTTCACAACGGACAGCCGCCGCGCGTGCCGCTCTGGGCGACCTTCGATGCCGACGGCGGCACGGTCGGGCGTGCGGTCACGAACCGGCTCGTGCTCGATGACGCCGAGCGCACGGTCTCGCGTCTGCATGTGCAGATCGAGTGGCGCGACGGGCGCTTTCTGCTGATCGACCGCGGCAGCAATCCGGCGCTCGTCAACGGCGCGCCGCTCGATCCGGGCCAGGAAGTCGCGCTCGCGCACGGCGACGAAGTGCAGATCGGCGGCTATCAGCTGCGCGCGGATATCGGCGTCGATGACGATACGGTCACGGCCAACGCGCCATCGGACGATCCGTTCGCGGGATTGTTCGACGCGGGTTCGTCGGCGCCTGGCGATTTCGACGCCAACCTCCACACGCCGAAGCCGAAAGCTGCCGAACACTTCGACTTCGGCTTCGACGATCCGGCGGGCAAACGCTCGATCGACGAGTTGTTCGACCTCGCGCCGGGCGCGTCGTCCGACGGAGCGTCGATCACCGATCCGCTCGTCGAACCGCTTGCGCAGCCCAACACCGCGCACGATGCCGATCCGTTCGCCAGCCTGACGGCCGCGGCGCGCCCCGCCGGGACGCCCGCGACGCGGCCGGACGCCGGATCGGAACTGCACAGCGCGTTCACGCCGCCGCGTCCGCGATCGGCGCCGACGCCGTCAGCGGTTGCATCGAGAGCGGAGCTCGCCGACGATCGCGCGCTCGTCGATGCCTTCCTGCGCGGGCTGAACACGCACGGCGTGCGCATCGATGCGCTGACGCCCGCGCTGATGCAGCTTCTCGGCGAGCTGCTGCGCGAAGCGGCGCGCGGCACGCTCGAACTGCTCGCCGCGCGCGCCGCGCTCAAGCGCGAGATGCGAACGGGCGCGACGATGATCGAAGCGTCGGACAACAATCCGCTCAAGTTTTCGCCGAACGTGGAGGCCGCGCTCATGCATCTGCTCAATCCGCAGATGCGCGGCTTCATGCCGCCCGCCGCCGCCCTCGACGATGCGTACGCCGATCTGCGGGCGCATCAGGTCGGCATGGTCGCGGGGATGCGCGCGGCGCTCGACGGCGTGTTCGAGCGCTTCGAGCCGCAGCGCATCGAGGCGCGGCTGTCCGGGCGCTCGCTGCTCGACGGCGTGCTGCCAGGATTGAATCGCCGCGCGCGCTGCTGGGATCTTTTCATCGAGATGTACGGCCAGCTTTCGCGCGAAGCCACCGAAGATTTCCATACGCTGTTCGGCCGGGCGTTCGTCGCCGCCTACGAGGCGCAGATCGACGAGCTTAAACAACGCCGGTAACGAGAGACACGACATGCAATTGCAAACCGCGAGCGTGAGCGATGTGGGCGGCCGGTCGCGCAACGAGGACGCGCTGGCGACGTGGCGGCATGCGGCGCTCTTTGCGAGCGTGGTCGCGGACGGCGCGGGCGGTCACGGCGGCGGCGATGCGGCATCGCGCATCGCGGTCGATACCGTGCTCGCGGAATTGACGCGCGTGGCATCGGCGGGCGTCGCGCTGACCGGGCCGAACCTGTTGCGCGTGCTGCTGCGCGCGAACGACGCGATCATCGATGCGCAGGAGCACGACCGCGATCTTTCGCAGATGCGTTCGACGGCGGTGCTGCTCGGCATCGACGAAAGCACGGGCATCGCGGCGTGGGCGCATTGCGGCGACACGCGGCTTTACTGCTTCCGGCGCGGCGCGACGGTTGTGCAAACGCAGGATCACAGTCTCGTGCAGAGCATGATCGATGCGAATCTGCTGGAGAGCCGCGACGTGCGAACGCATCCGCGCCGTAACGTGCTGTTTTCGGCGCTCGGAACGGCGGATGATCTGTCGATCGCGGCGTCGGATGAGCCGTTTCTCATCGCGGAGGGCGACGCCTTTCTGCTTTGCACCGATGGGTTTTGGGAGTATCTCGACGAGTCGGTGATGATCGATGCGATCGGGCGCGCTCGGACGCCTCAAGCGTGGCTGGATCTGATGGTGGCGCATCTGCGTGAGGCCGCGCGGCCGGGGCACGATAACTTTAGTGCCAGCGCGGTTTGGGTGGGGGATGCTTCGCAGGTGACGGTGATGCAAATGCCCGCGACGTAACCATCGCGGGCATCATCCAACCAACCACGCATCAAGCCGCCTGCTTCGCCGAAGGCAACCTCGAAACCAGCCTGAGCGACACCGTCAGCCCTTCCAACTGATAATGCGGCCGCAAGAAGAACTGCGACGTGTAATACCCCGGCGCGCCCGGCACTTCCTGCACTTTGACCTCCGCGGCCGCGAGCGGCTTTTGCGCCTTCGTGTGCTCGGACGAATTCGCCGGATCGCCATCGACGTACTGCGTGATCCACTTGTTGAGCCAGATCTCCATATCCGAGCGTTCCTTGAACGTGCCGATCTTGTCGCGCACGATGCACTTCAGATAATGCGCAAAGCGGTTGCAAGCAAAGAGATACGGCAACCGCGCGGCAAGCGCGGCATTCGCGGTCGCGTCCGGATCTTCATACTCGAACGGCTTTTGCAGCGACTGCGCGCCGATGAACGCCGCGAAATCCGAGTTCTTGCGATGAATCAGCGGCATGAAGCCGTTCTTCGCCAGTTCCGCCTCACGCCGGTCTGAAATGGCGATCTCGGTCGGGCATTTCATATCGACGCCGCCGTCGTCGGTCGGAAAACTGTGCACCGGCAAACCTTCGACCGCGCCGCCCGATTCCACGCCGCGAATCCGCGAGCACCAGCTATACAACTTGAACGACCGGTTGATGTTCACCGCCATCGCATAAGCGGAATTCGCCCACGTGTATTTCGTGTGATCCGCGGAACCGGTGTCTTCCTCGAAGTCGAATTCATCGACCGGTTCGGTCTTCGCGCCGTACGGCACGCGCGCCAGAAAACGCGGCATCGCGAGACCGATGTAACGCGAATCCTCGGATGCGCGCAGCGATCTCCAGCTCGCATATTCCGGTGTCCCGAATATCTTGGTGAGATCGCGCGGATTGGCCAGCTCCTGCCACGAGTCCATCTGCAAGAGACTCGGATCGGCGGCGGCGATGAACGGCGCATGCGCCGATGCCGCGATCTTCGACACTTCGCCGAGCATCTCGACATCGGGCGGCGTCTGGTTGAAGTAGTAATCGCCGATCAGCGCGCCGAACGGCTCGCCGCCCAACTGCCCGTACTCGTGCTCGTAAATCTGCTTGAAAAGCGGACTCTGATCCCACGCGACGCCCTTGAAGCGCTTGAGCGTCTTGCCTAGATCCTTCTTCGAGATGTTCATCACGCGAATCTTGAGCATCTCGTCGGTTTCGGTGTTGTTGATGAGATAGTGCAGCCCGCGCCACGAACCCTCGAGCTTCTGGAAGTCCGCGTGATGCATGACTTCGTTGACCTGCTCGGTGAGCTTCGCGTCGATCTCGGCGATCATCGCCTGAATGGAGCGGATCGCATCGCCGGAAACGAGCTTCGTCTGCGAAAGCGCCTGCTGCGCGAGCGTCTGCACGGCCGTCTGCACGGCGCTCTTGGCTTCGTCGCTCTTCGGACGGAACTCACGGTTGAGCAGCGCGGCGAGATCGTCGCCTTCGAGCAGCGCGCCCTGCAAAGCGGAAGGCGCTTCGGCTTGCGGTTCGGCGGATTGCGGAATGTCGGACATGGTCGTTTCCTTTCAAGGCTCTCGGGTCTCATTCGGCTGCAGCAGCCGCGGATGGCGCAGCCGTGGCGAGCGTCTTGAGCAGCGCGGGATCGTCGAGCACGCGCGCGATCAGTTCTTCCGCGCCGTTCTTGCCGTCCATGAAGATGACGAGATTCGCGAGCTGCGTGCGCGCTTCGAGCAACTTCGCGAGCGCATCGACCTTGCGCGCGACGGCCGCGGGCGAAAAATCGTCCATGTTCTCGAACGTGATATCGACGCTGATGTTGCCCTCGCCCGTCAGCTTGTTCGGCACCTGAAACGCGACGCGCGGATGCATCGCCTTCATGCGGCTGTCGAAGTTGTCGATGTCGATCTCCTGGAACTTGCGCTGATCGACGGGCGGCAGCGCTTCGGCGGGCTTGCCGGAGAGATCGGCCATCACGCCCATCACGAACGGAAGCTGAATCTTCTTCTCGCTCCCATAAGTTTCGACGTCGTATTCGATCTGCACGCGCGGCGCACGATTGCGCCCGATGAATTTCTGACTGCTGGTTGCCATGACGTCTCCTTCGAGTGGGCATGAGCCACGCAATTAAAACGAACGAGTTGTGGCCGGATTGAAGACTCGATTCGAGAACCCGCGCTCACTGCGGCCTCGTCCCCGCGATCAGATGAATCTGCGCGAGGCTGTCGGGCGCGAGATCCTGCATCACCGCGAGAAAATCCTTGCCCATCAATCCGCGCGCGCGGCGGATCAACAGCGGCGCGGGATTGGTCGGCTCGGTGCGTTCGAGAAACGCGCACACCGCGTCGAGCGCGGCGAGCGCATCGTCGCGCGTCGCGATCTCGCCGGGGCGAGCAATCGCGCGACGAAGCGTCGGCGCTGCTTTCATCTTCGTGATGTCGGCGGATGCTTCGGGCGCGTCCGTCGAAGCGAACGCGCGAAACTGCGCGGCGACGTGACGCGTCGCGATCGTCAGCGCGGTCATCGAAGGCGCGCGTTCCGCGCCGAGCTTCTCCGTCAGGCAAGCGCACAGCGTCTGCACGGCGCGCGGCAGATCGAGCCCATTCGCGAGAAGCTCGGCATCCTGCGCCACGGCATCGGCGAGCATGCCTTCCACGCGCGCCGGCGTCGCGGCGTTCGCGCCTTCCTCCGGCGCGAGCCTGCCCTGCGCCACCAGAATGTCGCGCACGGCGAGCCGCTCGCCATGCACGCGACACACTTCGCATTCGCGCAGATCGTGCAGCAAGGTCTCGGCTTCCGCGAACGGCGTGTAGGCATCGGCGAGCGGCGCAAGCGCGTTGATGCGCAATACGGCATCGTTGTCGTCATCGTGATCGAGCGGCGGGAAGAGGCCGTCCCAATAGCGCTCGACGAGGCCCGTCAGCAGGCGCAAACCCGCATGAAAGCCCGCGAGTCCGTGGACATGCGCCGCCGCGCGCGTCCACGCAATCGCCACGCGCACATCCTTCGAGCGCGCGAGCAGCGCGTCGCCCTGCTCCAGCACGTCGTTCCACGGCGGCGGCTCGACGAGCACGTCGAACTGACGCTGCGGCATGCCGCGCGCGAGCGCTTCGAATTCGAGAAACGCCGGGTCGTATTCCAGATCGATGCCTGCGGGCGGCGTCGTTTCTGTCGGCGCGAGGAGCGGTTCGATGTCGATCATCGCGGCTCCTCAAAACTCGCCGCAGCCGTGCTGTCCGTTCACGACCAGACAGTTGTTCAGATTCGGCCGCGAGCGCACGCGCTTCCATTCCGCCGCGAGCGCGTCGGCGTCGCCTTCGGGCTGTTGCAGCGCGAGGATCGGCTCGTTCGTGCCGACGCAGATGTTGACCGCGCCCAGATTGCTCTCGTAGACGAAGGTCTGTTCCTGCGCCGTGAAAAGCGGCTGAAGTCCGCTGGTGTTGAAAACGGCGCCCTGAAGCTGCATCGGCGTGACGGTCAGCGTGCCCGGCTCCACGACGACGTTGTAGCCAACCGGCGACGAAAACGTGCCGTCGATGCCATACACGCCCGCCGCCGATATCGTCGTCGCGGACGAGCCGAGCCGCCCCGCGACGACGGACGTGCTGCGCCGATCGCCGGCCAGCAGACCGCTGACGTCGAAACCGAACGCGCCGTTCGCTCCGCCTTGCTCGCGCGTTTGACTGCCGATGGTGACGGTGACCGTCGGCCGGTCGGCGTAGACGAAGTGGTTGCCGTCCGCCGGCACGACGCTCTGCGACGGCTGCTTGTTCCAGCTACAGAATCCGCCGTAGACGCAGCCGTAGAAGTTCGGCAGCGCGCCGCCCGGATCGACGCCGTTGCGGTTCTCGCCGTTGCGCGTCGCCGCCCAGATGCGCCACGCGTTGCCCGCGCCGATCGTGCCGCCCGACGCGTTGTCGAAGACGCCGCGCTCCATCACGAGGTCGATGCTGCCGCCCGCGCTCAGGTGCGTCGGCGCGCCGGGCGTGCCGGGTGTGCCGGGTGTTCCGATCGCGATCGCGCCGCCATCGGAAATCGCGGTCAGGTTGCCGGTGACGTTCGGCTGCGATCCGCCGATTCTGGCGAGGTTGCCCGTCGCGCCGTCGAAACCATTGGCGCTCGCCGTGCCGATCGTGAAGCCGCCCGCCGTCGCAAACCGCACGTCATGCGCGCCCGACAGCGCGAGCACTTTGACGTCGTTGCCCGCGTCGGCGAGATCGAAGTCGCCGCCGCCCGCGAGCAAAAGCGTCTGCGCTTTTATGCCGCCCGGATCGGTGACGCGACCGGACGAATCGAGCGCGAGCGTCCTGTCCGGCATCGCGGCGCCCGACGGCAGATCGATGCCCTGGCTGCCCGCGCCCGTGTTCTGCAGCGTGAGGTCGTGCGCGAAGCCTTGCGGCAGGCTGACCGTGATCTTCCCGGTCTGGGTCGACGAGCCGATGACGACCGTCGCGATGTTCGACGCGATCGCGCCGAGCATCGACGGTCCGATGCTGAGGCCGCTGCTTGCGCCGAGCACGTTGATCGCCTGCGCGTTGTCGCCGACGATGTCGAAGTCCGCGCCGACCTTGCCGGGCACGAACACGACCGTGCCGAAGCGCGACGAGAACGTGCTGCCCGAATCGTCGAACACGAAGCCGTATTTGCCCGAGTTCGACGCCCGCACGACGATCGTGCCGTAGTCGCCCGCCGAGAGCGTCGCCCGGTTCATATACAGCGCGGTGGCGGCGTCGGCGGGTGTCGATGCCGTGACCGACACCGTCTGCGCGGGCGCGTTGGCCTGAAGCGTCACATCGGCGAGCGATACGCCTTTGCCATGCGCGCCGTTCGCGTCGAGCTGGCCGTTGGTGCCGCCGCGAATATCGATCGAACCGTTCGCCGAGCCGACGACGCCGCGATTCGACGACGACGTGCCTGCCAGCGCCACGCCGTCCGCGCCGCTGCCCAGACCGTAGATCGTGACCGCGCCGTCGGCGTGCAAGCCGAGCGCCGGGCTCATGCCCGCCACGAACACGCCGTAGGCGGCGATGCCATCGGGCGCGGTGCCGCGAATCGACAGCCTGCCGCCGCTTGCCGCGACATCCGATGCTTCGAGATGCACGCCGTCGAAATGAACCGGTTCTTCGCTGCCCTCGATCGCCGGAACGTAGCGCCGCTTGCCGTTCGCCGACGTGCCGGTGATCGACACGTCCGCGCCGGTCGATGAGATCCGCGCGTTCTGCGCGTACACACCCGCGCCCGCGACGGCGGCGCTGCCGCCGCCGGCCGTCGCGCCCGTTCCCGTAATGCTCATCGCGCCGCCGGTGCCGAGCGACGTGCCGATGATCCGCACGCCGTTGCCCCCGACACGCCCGGGCGAACGCTGCACGACCGCCCCGGTGCCGTGAACATCGACGTCGCCGCTCGCGGACAAAATCACCGGAACGATCCCGCCAGCGCTCGTGCTGAGCGAAGCCCGCAGCAGGCTCACGCCGTCGCCGGTCACGCTGCCGATGCCGGTCGACACCGAGGTCGAAGTCGAAAGCGAGGCCACGGTCTGCACGGCGGGCCCCTTGCCGTCGATCGAAATGCGGCCCGTCTGCGTCTGCACGAGCGGTGCGTTCGCCGTGCTGATCGAGTTGATGTTCGTGGAGACGGACGCCGCCACCATGCTCACGCCGGAACCCGACACCGATCCGGTGTTGAGCGCCTGCACCTTCGGCCCGTTGCCGTTGAGCGTGATGCTGCCCGCGCCGCCTGTGCTCAGCGCGACCGACGATCCGCCGATGGCGATGCCCGAGCCGCCGACCGTTCCGCCGCTCACGGTTCCCGTGACGCTCGCCCCGTTGCCCGTAACGAAGATATCGCCGGCATCCGAAACGACGGACGGGCTGAAGGGAAAGCCTTGGCCCCCGTCCGCCGCGATGCTCACGCCCGAGCCGGACAGCGTTCCCCCGTTCAGGTTCGCGATCGTGGTCGCGGAGGCCGAAATCGAGACGTTGCCCGAGCCGGTATGCACGAGCGGACCGACGCCCGAGCCGAGGAATTCCGGCCGCAACATCACGCCCGCGCCGCTCACGCCGCCGAACGCGGTGCCGATCGACATCCCGTTGCCGATGATGTTCACGTTTCCCGACCCGGTCCGTATGACCGTGGTGCTCTGGTCGAGGCGTGCCGTCGGCGCGATCAGGACGCCGCCGCCGCTCACCGAGCTGACCGCGCTATCCATCGCCGGTCCCGTACCGGTGATGGAAATGTTGCCCGTCGTGGTACTCAATAGCGCCGTCGACGGACTGAGCGATGCCGGACGAAGCGCGACGCCGTAGATGTCGGTGAACGTCTGCACGCGCTCCTTGGTGGTCGGCGCGCTGCCTGTGATGCTGATGTTGCCCGACGACGTGCGCAGGCTCGATGTCCCGCCGATGGCGACGCCCGCCGGCGCCCCGAAGTCGCCGCCGGCCTGCCCCGACACGGAAATGTCGCTGACCGAAGTGGCGATGCTCGAACTGCTGATGGTGACGGGCGCATAGGCCTGGTTCTTCGTTAGGCCCACGTCCGTGTCGCTGATCCCGAAAATCGTGTCCGGAACCTTGAGCGTGCCTTGCCCGTTGACCGTCACCGAGCCGCTCGCGAGACCGGTCGGGCCTTGCGGCACGGTCGTGTCGATCCTGGAGTCGATGATGCCGACCGCCGCGCCGTCGAAGCGCTTCGCGGCCGCGGGCGTCCCGGCAACGCTTTGCGGCACGCCGATGGCCAGATAACCGCCATTCGTGCTGATCGACGCGCCGGAAAGCAGAATGTTGCTTTGCCCCGAGGCGCCCGTGTTCGCGTCGAGCACGACGTTCAGCTTGCCCGCCGGCCGCTGGTCGCCCGCCGCGCCGCCGATGGTTCCGAGCACGGTGATGGAGCCGTTGGCGCTCAGCGTGAGCGTGCCTTCGTTGTCGGCGGCGGTCTTTGTGATGCTCGTCCCTTTCAGCATCGTGATGTCGCCGTTGTATTCGCCTCCGCCGTCCTTGCTGGTCGAGATCGTCACCGACGCGCCCCGGTTCAGTTGCGACGTGATGTCCGACGCGAGCACGTAGCTGTCGCCCGCGCCCGGCGTGAACGTCACCGGATTCGTCGTCGTGGAAAGAGCCGGACCCAGGCTCGTGCTGAGCGCCTGAAGCGAGCAGCATGACGTGCTGTCGGTGGTGCCCGTGCTCACGCTCGACGGCGCCGTATTGACGATTTCGATGCTCGACGGATCGAGCAGCCATTGCCCGCCGTGCCCGCGCAGCGCCTCGACGTGAATCCGCGCACCGTCCGTCGCCAGATACTTGCCCGACGTCTCGACGAGCCCGCCGTTGCCGCCGCCCGGCCCGCCCTTCGCGGAAAGCTCGCCGTACACGCGCGCCGCTTCCGTCCCGAACATGACGATGTTGCCGCCGTCGCCCGCGACGAGCGCATCGGCCATGACGTGCGCGTTCGGGCTCATCCAGAGCGCATCGGCGTTGACGATGTCCGGCGCCTTGCCCGCCGCGCCGCCGCCCACACGCACGCGGCCGCCGCCGCCCGCGCCGCTCGCGTCGACACGCGCACCGTCGCTCACCGCGACGTGGTAGCCGGTCACGTCGATCTGTCCGCCCTTGCCCGAATCGGGCGCGCTGACATCGACGCTGCCGCCGATATCCGTCTCGCCCGCCGATCCGCCATCGAGCACGATGCGCCCGTTGCGCGACTCGACGCTCCTCGCGCGCACCGTGCCCGTCTGGTTGAGCACGCTCGCCGCGGCGTCGTCGGCGGCGCGCGCCGACATCACGATCTGTCCGCCGTCCGCCTGCAGCGTCCCCGAATTGCCGATGAGCGCGTTCGCGACCTTGTCGTTCACCTTCAGCATCGTGAGGCCGTCGCCCGCGAAATCGAGCGTGATGTCGCTGCCCGCGCCGATCGCGATCTTGCCGAGCGTCGCGCTGACGAGTCCGCTGTTGTCGACCTGCGCGCCGAGCAACGCGACCGCGCCGCCGGTCGCGGCCGTGATCGATCCTTGGTTCGACACCTTGCCGGCCGCCGCGCCGCCCTGCGCGAAGTGATATTTGCCCGCGAGAAACGCGTCGTTCGAAATGCCGAGCGTCGATGCGACGAGCGATCCCACATTCACCGATGCCCCGCGCGCGAACACGACGCCCGCCGGATTCACGAGAAACACTTGCCCGTTCGCGTTGAGCTGCCCCGCGATGCGGCTGACTTCATTGCCGACGACGCGATTGAGCAGCACCGCCTGCGCCGACGGCTGCGAAATATCGACGCGCTCGTTGCCCGCGATCGAAAACCCGTTCCAGTTCACGATGCCCTTCTGCGAGCCTTGCGTGATCGTCATCGACGTCGCGTTTGGCCGGTTGACCGTCACGCTGCCCGCCTGAACCTGCTCGCCGACCGGCAACGCGAACGCGCCCGGCGCCGCGACGACCACGAGGAGCGGCAACAGCGCGGATACCCTCAGATCGGCGCCCATGTGACGGGCGGCGCGTCTGGCGAAACGCCTGATCGCGCGCTCCCATTCCCGGCGATGCCTGCGGGTCCGTAGGCAGGTGATGTCGCTCATGTCGAACTCCTCGTTTCCTGTTTCCGCGCTAGAACGATTTGGATACCTGCACGTAGACGCGCGGCACCTTGTCGTCGCCGGTGGTGTCGGCGCGGGTCGTGCGCCAGGCTACGCTCGCATCCACGGTGATGCCGTACGGCCCGCTCCAGAACGCGCCGAGACCCACGCCGCTGCGCGTCACGGTGTTCGCGCCCTGTCCGGGAATCGAGCGCGCGTTGTAGCGGCCCACGCCGATATCGAAAAACGTCGACAGCGTCAGCGACGGAATCACCGCATAGCGAAGCTGGGCCGTGGCGATCAGCCCTTCATCGACGACGGATTCCGACGGCGAATACGCGCGCACCGCACGGGGCCCGCCGAGCGTGATGCGCGACGAGCTGTCGAGGTTCTGGTTCGCCCATTGCCCCGACACGCCGATGAAAAAGCTCGTATTGCGCGTGATCGCGTTCAGGCGATTGGCCTGCATCGTGAGGCGCACGCTGTTGCCTTGCGTGTTGCGCCCGAACGGTCCCTGATCGATGGCCTCGGCGAGCGCCGAATCGATGTTCAGATGCGCGAACGCCAGTTGCACGTCCGCGCTGTTGAAGCCGCCGCCGAGAAAGCTGTCGCGGCTCTCGTACGACAGCCCGACGCTCGCCACATACAGCTTCTGCGGATTGTCGAAGTTGACGCTGTCGATCTTGTCGGTGAGCGAGCGGTATTCGAGCGCGCCGCGCAACAGCAGGTTCTGGCTGCGCGAGCGGATCAGCGGATGCGACACCGACGCGGTGACGACATCCGCATCGCCATGCGCGTTCAGCGAGGAGAACTGCTCGCCGAGGTAGTAATACAGATGCGAATACGCGATGCCGACGCGCGTGCCGCTCGCATCGACGGGCGCGTCGTAGCCGATGCGTCCGTAGACGGTATCGGCGCGCTCGGCCGCGAGCAGGTTGATGTCCAGGTTGTCGCCGATGCCGAACGGCGACGCGAGCCGTCCCACCGCGCCGAGCCGCCAGCGCCCGGCGGGCGCCGCGCCGTAGTCGTCGACGGAAACCGCGAAGTTCCAGCGGCGCGTCGGCTCGACCGTCACGTTCAGATCGACGGTGCCGGGCGCGCTGCCCGTTTCCAGCGCCGAGCTCACGCGAATGCCGGGCAGGTCCGACAGCAGGAGCATCGTGCGTTCGAGTTCGTTTTGCCGCAGCGGCTTGCCGGGCTCAATCGCGGCGAGCCGCGCGCGCACCATCGATTCCTTGACGGGCGCGCCGGGCGCCATCGTCAGCCGCACGCGGCCGATCTTGCCTTCGAGCACGGTGAACGTGACGTCGCCGTTCGTCACGTCCTGCGGCGGAATCACGACCTGCGCGAGCGGATAGCCGCGCTCGCGATACGCCTGCGCGACCTTCGTGCTCATGGCGTTCAGATCGTTGATCGACACTTCCTGGCCGATCCTGTCGGAAACGAGCGCGAGCAGCGTGTCCGAGGGCAGCGTTTCGTTGCCCGCGAAACGAATGCTCTTCAGCGTGAACTTCTTGCCGTCCGGCACTTCCGGCGCGGCGGCCGGCGGCGCGGGCAGCGCGCTCGAACCGCCCGGCGGCGGCGCGGACGTCGACGGACGCGGCTGCTCGTTGAGCAGCGTGCCCGCGCTCGGCACTTGCGCCGTGCCCGGCATCGGCACCTGCTGCGCCCACGCGGAGAACGCGCTTGCACAGACGATGCCGACGCCCGCCGCACGCGCTTTCGAACGTGAGGAAAAGCATGGGGATTTCGTAGCTTGGTTCACTTCTGCAATCCTCACCGGTGATCGGAAAACGTCTTTCAGCGCGCGACCGAGAGCCGCCAGTTGCCCATCAGATCGAAAGGCGCCCAGTAGAACGGATGAGCGAACTTGCCGTCGGCGAGCACGGCTAGCTGCGCGTCGCGCATCGCGTCGATGGCTTCCTCGCCCTTCGTGAGCGCGCCGTAGAACGTGCGCATGGTGAGCGCGGTCGATTCGTCCGAAACGGGCCACATCGACACGAGCAATGCCGACGCGCCCGCATAGAAGAACGCCCGCGTGAAGCCCATGATTTCGTCGCCGCGCTCGATGCGCCCGAGCGCCGTCTCGCACGCCGACAACGTGACGAGCGCGACCGAATCGAACTTCAGGTTGTAGATGTCCTGCGCGAGCATCGGGTCGGGGCCGTCGGCGGGCTGTTTCGCGGGCGCGAGCAGCACGCGCGAATGCAGCGGATCGATGGTGTCGGCCTGCGCATGCGTCGCCACATGCACGATGCGGCCCTCGGGCGCGTTGTCGCTGAAGGTCTTGCGCGTGACGTCGCCTTGCAGAAAGGTCTCGCGCTGCGCGAAGAGCGGTCCGATCGCGCGGACTTCGGCTTCCGCGCCGGGCAGATCGAATTCCGGCGAGATGCGCGGATTGCCGAACGCGACGAGATTGCTCGCGATGCGCTGCTGCCGCCGCACGAGCTGCACCGCGATGCTCGCCGATGGCGCGAGCGCAAGCGCATGCCGCTGGATCAGAAACCCTTGCGCGTTCCTCAGCGCCTGAAACGGCATGTAATGCAGCGAGCCGTTCGGCACGATGACGATCCGTTCGTTCGGCCGCAAGCCGAGCGGCTGGATCAGGAGCGCATCGAGCTTCGCGCCGTAGGTCAGCGCCTGCGGACGTCCGCGGATGATCGACGTGCGGAAATCGCCGACGGCGAGCGTCATATCCTTTCGCGGAACCGGCAGCGTGAAGCCCTGAATGCCGTCGCGGCGCACGACCCACGCGATCAGCTTGTCGGGCAGGCCGTGATATTCGACGATCGCCTCGCCGGGATTCAGCGCGCTCGTCACGTCGTCGAGCGAGAGCGCGCGGCCGTTCAGTTGCGTTTCATCGACGTTCGTCGCGAGCCGGTTGCGCACGACATCGAGCAGCGCGCGACTGCGGCTTCTCTCGGAAAGCGCCCACGCCTGCTTGTAGTCGCCGTCCTCGACGACGAGCGCGATCGTTTCCTCGAAGACCGTCTGCGTATCGGAGAACAGGCCGGTCTTGAACTCGTCGCTGCGAAAGCGCGCGCGGATCGTTTCCGAATCGTCGAGCGCGGCGAGCCAGGCTTCGCGCGCCTTGCCGCGGTCGCCGAGCGCGAGATACGCGCGGCCCATGCCCTCGTGCGCCCACAGGTTGTCGTAGCTCGCGTCCGAGCCGCCTTTTGTGGCGCTTGCGGAAAACGCTTCGAGCGCCGCCTGCGGCTTGTGCTCCGCGAGCAGCAGATTGCCTTCGATGCGCCTGCGCAACGGCGCAAGCAACGTGTCCTTCACGCCGGACGTTTCTCCGAACGTGGCGCGCGCGCCGGCCGCGTCGCCGGTCGCGATCTGCGCGTTGGTGATCGAGAGGAGCACCATCGGCCGATAGCGCGCCGACGCCGTCGCGAGCGCCGCGCGATATTCCCCGAGCGCCGCCGACGGATCGCCGCGCCGCGCCGCGATATCGCCGAGGATCTTGTGCGCGGGCGCGAGCACCTGCTCCGGATTCTTCCCGCCCGCCGCGATGGCTTCCTTCGCGTAGCGTTCGGCATCGTCGAGATCGCCCGCATAGCTGTACGCGATGGCGAGATCGCGCCGCGACAGCGCGGCGAGATGGGCGTTGTCCGTCTCCCGCGCGACGACGAGCGCCCGCGACGCCGCCTCGATGCTCTCGCGGAAATCGCCGCGCTCGGCCGCCGCCACCGACATGCTGCAATACGCGTAGCCGTCGAGCTTCACCTGATCCCGCGCGAGCAGGAGCCGCCCTTCCTGCGACAGCGTCGCGATGGTTTCCGCGTCGCGCACGCGGGCTTCGGCCTGACGCGCGGCCGGCGTGAGCGCCTGATCCGCCGTGGCCGCATGCGCCTTCTGCGCCGTCTGCGCGCAGACGTTAAGCATTGCAAAGAGCGCGAGCCCCGCGCATGTCCGCCCGATCGGTTTCACGAACGCCCTCCTCGATGACCGCCGCTTCGCACTGGCGCTACCGGCGAAGCGCCAGCGCGGTGCCCTCACTAGACGAAACACCGCGAGCGATTTGAAAAGCGCGGCGTTTTCGTTCGTCTGTTGTGGTGTCCGAAGCCACTTGCGAAGTCACACGATCCGATGATGGAGAACCCGCGTCCGCGTCTTTGCGCACTGCTCTTTTGCGCGCTCGCGGCGAGCGCCTGCAAGTCGCCGCCGCCGCCGCCCGCGCCGACGGTCGTGCGTATCAGCGTGAGCGCGCTGGATGGCGCGAATCCCGATCACGCGGGCCGCCCGTCGCCGGTCGTCGTGCGCGTGTACGAGCTGAAGACGACGGCCGCCTTCGACAGCGCCGACTTCTTCACGCTCTACGGCAAAGAGCAGGCGACGCTCGGCGGCGATCTCAACGCGAAGAACGAATACGTGCTGCGGCCCGGCGACAGCCGCAGCGTCGAGCAGACGGTGCAGCCCGGCACGAAGTTCGTCGCGGTCGTGGCGGCGTATCGCGACATCGAGCGATCGCGCTGGCGGGCGAGCGCGCCGGTGCCGCCGAACCAGACGACGCTGATGAACGTGCGTATCGACGCCGCCGACGTATCGATCGCCGCGCAGCCCGCGCCGCCGCCATCGGGCAAGAAGAAGTGACAGCGCGCGCCGGTTTGCAAATCCGCCGCGCTGAATCGTTCTTTCAGCATCGAGCCCAAGCCCATACGAGGCACCATGACCTGGCACCAACGCATGATCTGGTCCGAGGGCCTGTTCCTCGAACCCCAGCACTTCCAGCAGCACGACCGCTTCATCGAGCATCTCGTGCGCTCGCACGCGCGCGCGACCGAGGCGTGGTCGTGGGGCTGGGCCGCCGTGATGCTCGACGAAATCGCGCTCGGGCTCGGCAAGATCGCGCTTGCGTCGGCGTTCGGCGTGCTGCCCGACGGCACCGCGTTCTCCTTTCCCGACGACTTCCCCGCGCCGCCGCCGCTCGACATTCCCGCCGGCACGCGCGACGAGCTCGTGTTGCTTGCGCTGCCGCTCGCGCGCGCGGGCGCAAAGGAATTCGACGCCGATGGCGCTGCCGATGGCCGCATCGACGGATTGCGCTTTCGCACGACGGATACTTCCGTCGCCGATATAACGACGAGCACGGACCGCGTCGCGCAGATTCGCGTCGGCGCGCCGAACGTGCGGCTCATGCTCGCGCGCGACGCGACCGACGCCTTCGCGACCATCGGGCTTGCGCGCGTGCTGGAACGGCGCGCCGACAACCGCGTCGTGCTCGATCCCGGCTACATCCCGCCGATGCTCCACGCGCACGCCGACCCGCGTCTCTTCGGCTATGCGCAGGAACTCGCCGGCCTCGTGCATCAACATGCGGACCGCCTGGCGAGCCGCCTCGCGAATCCGGGGCGCGGCGGCGTCGCGGAGATCGCCGATTTTCTGCTGCTGCAAACGCTCAATCGCTTCGAGCCGCAGTACGCGCATCTGTTGCAGGTGCCGCTGCTGCATCCCGAACGCCTGTACCAGACGACGCTCGCGCTCGCCGGCGATCTCGCCGCGTTCGACGAGCGCCGCCGCGTGCTCGCGTATCCGCCGTATCGCCATGACGATGTCGCGACGTCGTTCGAGCCGCTCATGCGCGACGTGCGGCAACTGATCGGCATCGTGCGCGAACCCGACGCCGTCGCGATCGAGCTGCAAAGCCGCAAGCCCGGCGTGCGCGTCGCGCTCATCAACGATCTGGAGCTCGTGAAGAGCGCCGGCTTCGTGCTCGCCGCGAACGCGCAAATGCCGGGCGAAGCGCTGCGCACGCGCTTTCCGACGCAGGTGAAGATCGCGCCCGCTGAAAAGCTGCGCGATCTCGTCAATCTCGCGCTGCCGGGCATCGGCCTGCGCGCGATGCCGGTCGCGCCGCGGCAGATTCCGTTTCACGCGGGCTTTTCGTATTTCGAGCTGGATCGCGGCGGCGAGCTGTGGAAGGAGCTGGAGCAGACCGGCAATCTGGCGATGTACATCGCTGGCGAGTTTCCGGCGCTCGAACTCGAATTCTGGGCGATCCGTCATTGAGCGAGGTCATCGACGAACATGACGAACGACGACGATCCCTTCGCCGGATTCGAATCCGATCAGACGATGATCAAGCCCAACCCCGGCGCGCGGCGGCGCCGCGCGGGCGGCGGAAGCACGCAGGGACCGTTCTCGGCGAGCGGCGCGGCGGCCTCCGGGCAGCGCGCGTTCGACGCCGCCTTCGCGACGGGCGGCGCGGTGAATCCGCTGGTCGCCGCGTGCGCGCCGCTGTTGCAGCTCGCCGCGCGCATCCGCACGATGAGCGCGTGCGCCGATCCCGCCGCGCTGCGCGACGCGCTCGCCGCGGGCGTGCGCCGCTTCGAGGACGAGGCGCGCACCAATGGCATCCCGGCGGAACAGGTGACGGCGGCGCGCTACATCGTCTGCACGATGCTCGACGAAGCCGCGTCGGGCACGCCGTGGGGCGCGGGCGTCTGGGCGCGGCAAAGCCTGCTCGTGACGTTTCACAACGAGGCGTGGGGCGGCGAGAAGGTCTTTCAACTGCTCGCGCGGCTCGCGCAGAAGCCCGCGCAACATCTGCATCTGCTGGAACTGGCGAGCATGGTGCTCGCGCTCGGCTTCGAGGGACGTTACCGCGTGGCGGCGCAAGGCCGGCAGACGCTCGACGCGATCCGCGCGCGGCTGTATCAACTGATCCGCAAGGAGCGCGGCGAACCGGAGCGCGCGCTGTCGCCGCACTGGCAAGGCGTGCCGACGGCGCGGCGGCGCACGACCGACGTGCTGCCGGTTTGGGTCGTCGGCGCCTTCGCGCTGCTCGTGCTCGCGCTGGCGTGGCTCGCGATGAGCTTCCAGCTCGGACGCCTCTCCGATCCCGCGTTCGGCACGCTCGCCTCGATCCGCGCGGGTGCGCAGCGTCCTCTCGTCGTGACGCAGGCGGCGAAACCCCGTCTCGCGGAATTCCTCGCGCAGGAAATCCGCGATGGCCTCGTCGCCGTCGATGACCGCGTCGACCGTTCAGTCGTCACGCTGCACGGCGACAACGTCTTCAAACCCGGCAGCGCCGAAGTGTCGGGGCAGACGCGGCCGCTCATCGAACGGATCGCGGCGGCGCTGAAGGCGGTGCCCGGCAACGTGCTCGTGACGGGCCACACCGACGACCGGCCGATCCGCTCGGCGCGCTTTCCTTCGAACTGGGAGCTGTCGCAGGAACGCGCGGCGAACGTGCGCGACCTGCTCGCGGCGACAATCGCGCCTTCGCGTCTCAAAGCGGAAGGCAAGGGCGACGCCGATCCCGTCGCGCCGAACGATTCGCCCGCCGGCCGCGCGCGCAACCGGCGCGTCGAAGTGACGCTGTTCGCGAAGCCCGGGTCCTGACATGAAAAAAATCCTCTCGATCCTGTTTCATCCGGTGCTGCTGCTGATCGTCGGGCTGCTGCTCGTTGCGGCTGCGATCTGGATCGCCGGGCCGCTCCTGTCGTTCGCGCGCAGCTATCCGCTCGAATCGGCGATGTCGCGTTACATCGCGATCGGCTGCGTCGTGCTGCTCTTCGTGCTGCGGCGGCTCTGGGCCGCGTGGCGCGCGCGGCGCACGCAGGCGGCGCTGTCGGCGGGACTCGCCGCGCAGAGCGAAAGTCCGCGCCGCGAGGCTGCCGCACCGAGCGCCGGCGAAGCGGAAGTCGCGACGCTCGGCAAGCGTTTCGACGAAGCGCTCGCCGTGCTGCGCGAGGCGCGCGTTACCGCGTCCGGCAGAAAACCCGGCTGGCGCGACTGGGTCACGCTCTCCGGCCGGCAATATCTGTATCAATTGCCGTGGTACATGTTCATCGGCGCGCCGGGCGCGGGCAAAACCACGGCGCTGGTGCATTCGGGGCTGCGCTTTCCGCTCGCCGAGCGCTTCGGCACCGACAAGATTCGCGGCGTCGGCGGCACGCGCAATTGCGACTGGTGGTTCACCGACGACGCCGTGCTCATCGACACGGCCGGGCGCTACACGACCCACGAAAGCGACCGCGACGCCGACCAGACCGCATGGCAAGGCTTCCTCGCGCTCCTGAAAAAGACGCGCCCGCGCCAGCCGATCAACGGCGTGCTGCTGACGCTCGCCGTCCCCGATCTGCTCGCCGCGACGCCCGCGAGCACCGACGAAACCGCATCGACCTTGCGCGCGCGCATGCGCGAACTGATGCAGGCGTTCGGCACGCGCTTTCCGGTCTACGTGCTCGTCACCAAGACGGATCTGCTCGCGGGCTTCACGGAGTTTTTCGCGGATATGTCGAAGGAAGAGCGCGCGCAGGTGTTCGGCTTCACGTTTGCCTACGAGCCGAAACGCACGCTCACGCAGGCCGCATTCGGCGAACGGATCGATGCCGAGCTGGACGCGCTCGAAGCCCGGCTCGTCGCGCGTCTGCCGGAGCGCCTGAACGCGGAAAGCGGACTCGCGCAACGCGCCGCGATCATGAGTTTTCCGCAGCAGTTCGCCGCGTTGAAGCCGCTCGTCGCCGATGCGCTGCGCGCGACCTTCGTCCAGTCGAAACACGACGATGCACCGCTTTTGCGCGGCGTCTATTTCACGAGCGGCACGCAGGAAGGCACGCCGATCGATCGCGTGCTCGGCTCGCTCGCGCGCGCGTTCGGCATCGAGCGGGGCGTGCAGCCGCCGCGTCCGTCGAGCGGGCGCAGCTTCTTTCTGGAGCGGCTTCTGACGCAGGTCGTGTTCGCCGAACAGGGACTCGCCGGATCGAATCTGCAATGGGCGCGCAAGCGGCATCTGTGGCGGCTCGGCGCGTATGCGGTCATCGCGGCCGTAACGGCTGGCGTGCTCGGACTCTGGGGCACGAGCTATGTGCGCAATCGCAGCTATGTCGCGAACGTCGATCACACCGCGCGCGCGGCGAAGGAAGCCGTGGCGGGGACATCGGCGGCGGGCACGAATCTCGTCGCGCTGCTGCCGTTGCTGTCGGCGGTGCGCGGCCTCGCATCGACGCCTCAGGTCGATGCCGCGCATCCGCCGATCGCGATGCAATGGGGCCTCTGGCAAGGCGCGAAACTCGACGCCGCCGCGACGCTCGCGTACGAGCGCCTTCTGACCGATCTGTTCCTGCCGAAGCTCGCGGCGCGCATCGAGGAACAGGCGCGCGGCGCGACGCCCGCGAATCCCGGCTACGCGTACGAAGCGCTCAAGGCGTATCTGATGCTGAATCAGCCCGATCATCAGGATGCCGATGCGCTCAAGGCGTGGATTCTCACCGACTGGGACCGCTCGCTGCCGCGCGAGGTCGGCAACGAGGAGCGCGCGGCGCTCGCCGGGCATCTCGATGCGTTGCTGGCGCGCGGCCTCGTGCATCCGAATCTGCCGTTCGACGAGCGTCTCGTCGCGCATCTGCGCGCCATGCTGGCCGCCAACACGCTCGCGCAGCGCGTGTACGGGCGCGTGAAGCAGCAAGGCGTCGGCGCGGATTATCCGGAGTTCACGATCGCGCACGCGGGCGGGCCGAACGCGTCGCTCGTGTTCACGCGTTCGAGCGGCGCGCCGCTCACGCGCGGCGTGGCGGGGCTTTATTCGTTCGACGGCTATCACAAGGCGTTCCTGAAAGCCGTCGATGAAACCGCCGCCCAGCTCGCCGCCGAAGAGCCGTGGGTGCTCGGCATCCGCGATCAGGGCGGCCTGCCGCGCGGCGATCCGGCGGCGATGCAGCGCATCACCGAGGACGTGCGGCTGCTCTATCTTCAGGATTACGCGCGGATCTGGACCGAGTTCCTGAACGATGTCCGCATCGTGCGCGCCGACACGCTGTCGCAATCGACGCAGATCGCGCGCATTCTCTCCGCGCCCGATTCGCCGCTCGCCGCGCTCGCGAAGGCGGCGTCGCGCGAAACGACGCTCGGCGCGAAGCCCGAAAGCGAAACGACCGTCGTCGATCGCGCGGGCGACAAGCTCGGCGCGGCGCGCGAAAAGCTGCTGAAGGTGATTCGCGGGGCCGATCCGACGCAGATCGCGCCGGTCGCGCCGGGCGCTCAACTGGAAAGCATCGTCGATGACCGGTTCACCGGCCTGCGCGCGCTCGTGACGAGCCCGGGCGCGGGGCAGCCCGCGCCGATCGCGCAGACGCTCGCCGTCATCAACGATGTCTACACGTATCTCAGCGCCACCGACGAAGCCCTGCAGCAGAAGACCGCGCCGCCGCCATCGGACGCGCCGGCGAAGCTGCGCACGCAGGCCGCGCGCATGCCCGAGCCGATCCGCACCGCGCTGCTCGATCTCGGCAGCCAGGGCGCGGCGCAGTCGCAGGAGGCGCGGCGCGTGAATCTGTCGGCGGACTTGAAGGAGTCGATCTCGGCGTTCTGCGTTCGCGCGGTCGGCGGGCGTTATCCGTTCAGCCCGAATTCCGCGCGCGACGTGCTGCCTGAAGACTTCGGCACGCTGTTCGCGCCGGGCGGCAAGTTCGACGATTTCTTCCAGAAGAACCTCGCGCCCGACGTCGATGTTTCCGCGAAGCCGTGGGCGTTCAAGAAGTCGGATTCGTCGGCGTCGCAGATCAGTCCGGCCGGTCTGGCGCAGTTCGAGCGCGCCGCGACGATCCGCGGCGTGTTCTTCCGCGGCGGCGGCAAGTCGCCCGCGCTCGCGCTGCAGTTCAAGCCGCTCGACATGGACCCGTCGATCCTCTCCTTCACGCTCGACGTCGACGGGCAAGTGCTCACCTACGCGCACGGCCCGCAGATCGCGACCGCGATTCAGTGGCCCGGCACGCGCGGCTCGGGACGCGTGAGCCTGCAACTCACGCCGCCGCCGACGAGCGGCGCGAGCAATCTGGTGTTCGAGGGGCCGTGGGCGCTGTTTCGCATGTTCGACCGGCTCGACGTGCAGCCGACCGATCAGCCGGAGCGCTTCATCGTCACGTTCGATGTCGAAGGGCGCAAGACGCGCTTCGAAGTGACGGCGAACAGCGTGGAGAATCCGTTCCGGCTCGCCGATCTGCGCAAGTTCTCCTGTCCGGAGCGGCTATGAACGACGCGCTCGGCGGCACGCTCGCGGACGACGGCGCGGCGATCGCAGGCTGGTACGGCAAGCTGCCGTCGCTCGGCGATTTCGCGGCGCGGCGGCTGTCGGACGCGTTCGTCGCGCCGTGGGACGCATGGCTCGCCGAGCGCGTCGGCGAAACGCAGCTCGCGCTCGGCGACGCGTGGCTCTCGATCTATCTGACGTGCCCGGTGTGGCGCTTTTTCGCGATGCCCGGCGCCATCGCGCCGGCGCTCGGCGCATGCTGGACGGGCGTGGTGATGGCGTCGGTGGACCGCGTCGGGCGGCATTTTCCGTTGACGATCGCGGCGTCGCTGCAGGCGGCGCCATCGACGGGCGGCGAAGTCGCCGCGCTCTGGCAATGGCTTTCGGCGATCGAACATGTCGCGCTCGCCGCGCTCGATTTCGATCACAGCATCGAGCGGCTCGACGAACAGCTCGCCGCGCTGCCGGTGCCGCAGCCGGCGAACGCCGGCACGCGCGCCGCCATGCTCGACGAACCGTGGATCGCGCAATCGGCCGCGACGCTGCCCGATTCACTCGCGCGCACGCTCGCGCCGCTCTGGCAAACCGAGATCCAAGGGATGAGCCTGTGGACCGCCGCGCAGACGGCGCCCGCTTCCGACGAGCCCGACGATCGCGACGATCGCGACGATCGCGCGCCGCGCCCGATCACGATCTGGCCGGCGTACGGCCTGCCCGACACGGCGCTTTTCATCACCCTGCTGCGGGACTGCGGATCATGAATGCGACGGGCAGGCTACCGGAAGAAGGCGGCGGCACGACCGGCAACGCCGGCAAGACCGAAACCAATCCGGGCGACGCGGGCGACGACAAGACGGTGATCGTCAGCGGCGCGCGCGTGCGTCGATCCGACGTGGCGGGCGCGGGCGCGCCTTCATCGACGTCCGACGCGCCGCCCGCGCACAGCATCCTGCCGCCCGGCACGCGGCTCGGCGAGTTCGAGATCGTGCGGCTCATCGGCGAGGGCGGCTTCGGCATCGTCTATCTGGCCTTCGATACTTCGCTCGACCGCTACGTCGCGGTGAAGGAATACATGCCGGCGGCGCTCGCCTCGCGCGTCGGCGTGACGCAGGTTCAGGTCAAGTCCGGCCGCTACCAGCCGATGTTCCGCGCCGGTCTCAAGAGCTTCATCAACGACGAGGCGCGGCTGCTCGCGCGCTTCGATCATCAGTCGCTCGTGAAGGTGTACCGCTTCTGGGAGGCCAACGGCACCGCCTACATGGCGATGCCCTACTACAAGGGCGTGACGCTCAAGGAAACGCTCCGGGCGATGAAAAAGCCGCCCGACGAAGCCTGGCTGCGCGCGCTGCTCACGCCGCTCATCGACGCGCTCGCCGTGCTGCACGCGTCCGACTGTTTTCATCGCGATATCGCGCCGGACAACATCATCCTGCTGGAGGAAAGCCATCGGCCGGTGCTGCTCGATTTCGGCGCGGCGCGGCGCGTGATCGGCGACATGACGCAGGCGCTCACGGTGATTCTCAAGCCGGGCTACGCGCCGATCGAACAGTACGCCGAAGTGCCGTCGATGCGGCAAGGACCGTGGACCGATCACTACGCGCTCGCCGCGCTCGTGTATTTCGCGATCACCGGGCGAACGCCGCCGCCTTCGGTCGGGCGCGTGGTCAAGGACAGTTATCAGCCGCTCGCGAAACTGGCGGCGGGCCGTTACTCCGACCGATTCCTGAAGGCGATCGATCATGCGCTCGCGGTTGCGCCCGCGCATCGGCCGCAGACCGACCGGCAGTTCGCCGCCGAGCTCGGCATTTCGCTCGACGACGCGCCCGCGCCGCGCACGGCGAAAAGCGCGGCGCGCAGGCGTATCGGCTGGGCGGCCGGCGCCGCGTGTCTGCTCGGCGCGGCGGCGACGCTCGGATGGTTCGTGCCGCGCTTCACGTCGCATCATGCGCCTTCGGCCGAGCGCGTCGCTGCTTCGGCGGTCGTCCCGGCTTCGGCGCCTGCGCCGGAGGTCGCGCCCGAAGCGCCGCCGCCTCCGCCGCCCGCCGCGCTGCCGCCTTTCACGCCCGATGGCGAATTCGCGCGCATCGTTTCGCTCGCCGATCCGTCGTTCGATGTCAAGGTGGACGTGCCCGTCGCGCGCGCCGTCGTCGACCGCGACTTGTTGCGCTTCGCGATCACGAGCAATCGCGACGGCTATGTGTATGTTTTCGTCGTCGATCCGGCGAATCAATATCTGCAACTGTTTCCGAACGCGCTCGATAGCGACAATCGCATCGGCAGGAAGAAACGTCTCGTGCTGCCGCGTCCGAGCTGGCCGATGCAGGCGGGCGAGCCCGTCGGCGCGAATCATTTCGTCGCGATCGTTTCCGCCGCGCCGCGCGAGTTCCCGGCGCTCGGTCTCGCGCACGACGCCGTCTTCGCCAGTCTCTCGCCCGAGGCGCAGAACGCGGCGGCTGCGCAGCGGACGCTCAGCGCATCGCCGTTCGCGGGCGTGCCGGCGTGCGGCGGCAACGCGCCGTCGTGTCCCGTCGCGTATGGCGCGGCGACCTTCAAAATCGATGTCGTCCGTTCGTCTAAATAGGGAAATTCGAATCGAAAGCGAAGCGCTTCGGCCGCGAGACGAGGGCACCATGGCATCACGAACGAGCGGCGTCGCCGCGCAGCCGGGCATCGCGCCGGGCGCTTCATCCGGAACGGCGCATCCGCTCGCCGCCTTCGCCGCCCTTGCGTTGACCGCGGCCACGCTCGCCGGATGCGCGGGCGCGCCGCCCTCGCCCGCCGTGCGCGTCGATGAGGCCGCGCCGCCCTCCGCGCCAGGCGACGACGCGCGCATGGTCAGCGCGACAGGCGCGGAGCCGGGCATCGCGAATCCGTCGCCGGCGAGTCCGTCGGCGTCGGTCGGCATGAACGCCACGCCTTTCGCGACGAAGAACGCACTCTATACGCCCGTCGCCTTCGCGAGCGTGCCCGGCTGGGCGACCGACAACGTCGCCGAATCCTGGGACGCGTTCCGGCGCAGTTGCGGCGTGCTGAGCGGCAAGCCGGCGTGGGCGGCGCCCTGCGCGGCCTCTCGCGGCGTGGATGCGCGCAACGCCGCCGCGGTGCGCCGCTTCTTCGAGGACAACTTCACGGTCTATCAGATCCTCAATGTCGACAGAAGCGCGCGCGGCGTCCTGACCGGCTATTACGAGCCGATCCTGAAGGGCAGCCGCGAGCGCCGCGCGCCGTATGTCTATCCGGTCTACGGCGTGCCGACCGACATGCTGTTCCTCGACGCCCGCCGCCTGCCGCCCGGCGCGCGCGGCACGCCGGTTCCGGCACGCATCGAAGGACGCAACGTCGTTCCGCTGTCGACCGTATCGATGAGCGGCAAGACGTACACGCTGCGCGTCGGCGACAGCGTGCCGGACATCCGCGACAAGAAGCTGCGGCTGCGCCGCGAAGGCGCGGATATCGTGCCCTACTACGCACGCGCCGATATCGAGCGCGGCATGAGCCGCGCGCCCGTGCTCGCCTATGTGGAAGACCCCGCGATGCTCTACTCTATGCAATTACAGGGCGCGGGAAAGATCGTGCTGCCCGACGGCAAGAGCGTCATCCGTCTCGCCTATGCGGAACAGAACGGCTTCGCGTTCAATCCGCCCGTCGCGAGCGCGGGAAGCAAGGGTCGCAAGATTCTGGTGCGCGGCGTGGAGATCGATCTGGAAGAAGGCAGCGTGAGCACGCAGAACGCAAAAAACGATGTCGGCGGCGCGGCTTCCGACGATGTGCCTCAGTCCTCGCTCCTGCGCGGCGCTCAGGATGCGGACGCGGACGGCGCATCGCCCGCCGTGCATGGCGACGCCGACGGTCCGCCGCAATCGCCGCTTCTGCGCGGCTTCACGCTCGCGAAGAGCGCCGCCGTTCCCGCCGCGCGTCCGGCGCGGGTGAGCGCGCCGGACGCGCCATCCGACCGCGCCACGGACAAGACCGCGACGCCATCGCTCGCGAAGAGCGCGCCGATCGGCTATGCCTTCGCGGCATCGGACCCGAGCTACGTCTTTTTCCGCACGATCCCCGATTCGCCCGCCGGACCCATCGGCGCATTGGGCGTGCCGCTTTCCGCCGGGCGCTCGGCCGCGATCGATCCGCGCACGACGCCGCTCGGCGCGCCCGTCTTCGTCAACGCGAGCGAAGGCGGGCCGGCGGGCGCATCCATCACGCGCCTGCTCATGGCGCAGGACGCGGGCGGCGCGATTCGCGGGGCCGTGCGCGCCGATTATTTCTTCGGCACCGGACCGCAGGCCCAGCAGCAGGCGAGCCGCATGAAGCAGCCGACGCAAATGTGGGTGCTCCTGCCGAAGGGCTTGCGCATCTCCGCGAAGGAGACCGGCGTGCGCGTGCGCGGCGGGCCCGCGATGCCGAGCGCGGATTGCGTCGTCAGCGATCCCGACCTGTGCGTCGACGATACGCAATGACGGAACCTATCGGGGAAGCGCATGAGGTTTCTCGTCGCCGATGACCACGAACTGATCCGCCAGGCCGTCAAGGCGCTTTTGCGCGGCATCGATCCGGACGCGCAGTTCGACGAAGCCGACAACTGGGAGACGCTCGCCGCCGCCGCGCGTCCGGAAGCGAATCACGATCTCGCGATCGTCGATCTGCACATGTCGGGCATGGAAAGCGCGGCGTCGCTCTCGGCGCTGCTGAAGGCGAATCCGGCGCTGCCGCTCGTGGTGCTGTCGGCGGAAGAATCCGTCGACGAGATGCGCGCGGTGCTCGCCGCGGGCGCGCTCGGCTTCGTGCCCAAGCGCGAGCCCGCCAACGTGATGGTCAAGGCGATCGAGCTCGTGCTGTCCGGCGGCGCGTATGTGCCGATCGAGGCGCTGAGCCTGATCGATCCGTCGCCGTCGCGGCTCGCGCGCCAGAGCGCCGCCGAACGTCCGCGCCCGATGACGAACACGGCGGCGCCCGCGCTCGCGCCGCATCATCTGCATCTGATGGAAAACCTGTCGCCGCGTCAGCGCGAAATCATGCGGCTCGTGCATCGCGGCTGCACGAACAAGATGATCGCGCGCGAATTGCAGGTCGCCGAAGGCACGGTCAAGGTTCATCTCTCCGTGATTTTTCGTGCGCTCGGCGTGCACAACCGTTCTTCGGCGATCGCGCTCATCAACGGCTGGCTGCAAGGCGGGCGCACGCTCTGAGCGGCGCGCCGCGCTCAGGCCGCTTCGTCCTGTCCGCGCGGCTGAAGCAGCATGTCGAGCGTGCGGCGCAGGCGCGTCGGCGTAACGGGCTTGTGCAGGACCGGCAAACCGGCGGCGACGAGCGCCGCGAGGCCGGGCGACGCCATGTCGCCCGTAATCACCACGCTCGCCGGCTCGCCGTGGCCGCGCCGCCGCAACGCCTCGCGCACGGCCTGAAGCACTTCCGCGCCGGTCTCGTGGCGGTCGATCTGGTAATCGCACAGCAGCACGTCCGGCACGAAGCCCTCGGAAATGGCGCGCACCGCCGCCAGCTCGTCGCGACAGCCGCGCACGCTGCATCCCCAGCGCGTGAGCAAGGCGCTGAGCGCATCGAGATTCGCGGGATCGTCGTCGACGCACAGCACATGGCGTCCTTCGATGCATCCGATGACCGGCAGCGGCGCGCACAGACTCGACGTAACGAGATTCGCATCGCCGAAGCGCACGGGCACGCGGATCGTCGTGCCGCGTCCCGGCTCCGAGCGCAGCGTCGGCTCGCCGCCGAGCAGCCGCGTCAGACGGCGCACCGTCGCGAGACCGAGGCCGTGTCCTTCGCGCGCGCCGTGATGCGCGAGCGGCGCCTGATAGAAGTCCTCGAAGACGAGCGCGTGTTCGTCGGGCGCGATGCCGATGCCCGAATCGCGCACTTCGATATGACCTTGCTCCGGATCGCCGCCGTGACGCACGCCGATCCATATCGAGCCGCGCTCGGTGTAGCGCACGGCGTTCGACACGAGATTGCCGATCACGCGTTCGAGCAGCACCGGATCGGTGAAGGCGACGCTCGACGTCGGCGCGATGCGCAACGCCAGCCCCTTCGCGGCGGCGGCGGGCCGGAACTGCCGCTCGATGCGCGCGAGCAGCTCCGACATCAGGAAATGCTGCGGAATCACCTGCGTGACGCCGCTTTCGATGCGTGCGAGGTCGAGCACCTGATTGAAGAGCTGATTCAGCGCGTCGACGTTGGCGATGATGTGCTGCGCGGAGTCATCGCGCTCCTGCGCGCTCGCGCGGCCGTCGGTGAGTGCCTGCGCGAGCAGGCCGATCGCGTGAAGCGGCTGGCGCAGATCGTGACTGGCGGCCGCGAAAAAACGCGTCTTCGCAAGGCTCGCTTCCTCGATCACGCTTTTCTGCAGCGCGATGGTTTGCGCGAGCCGCTCCTGCTCGACGCGCGCCTTCACGATGCCGCGAAAAAGACGCCGATACTGCGAGCCGAAAAGATGGATCGCGACGACGAACACGGCAAGCACGACGCCCAATCCGAAACGGCCATCGGCGGGCTGCATCAGGCTCGCAATCGTGACGGGCAGAAGCAGCGTCAGCACCGCGCCCGACAGGTTGCGCACGCTCAATCCGTTCGAACCGTAGGCAAGCGCGGCCAGCGTGACGAGCAGAACGGCCTGCGCGGCGACCGATCCGGCGGATTCGTTCTGGAACGCGAAACAGATCGCGATGCCCGGCGCCGCGTGAAGCAGCACGTTTCGCAGCGCATGCAGGCCGATCCATCGACGCGCGCCGAAACGAAGCGGATCGTGACGCCGCCAGGCCCAAAGACCGATCGCGAGACCATTCGCGCCCGCGTGGAAGAGCACGCAGCCGAAGACGAGCCATCCGGCGTGCGGGCGTGACAGCAATGCCGGATAGAAGAGCGCGATCGCGCAGCAATGCGCGATGAAGGATGCGGGGTCCGCCGCGTAGAGCGCACTGGCGACGTCCTCGTCGGTCTCGCCGTGCTCACGATCGCCTTGCATCTGTCATCCCCTTGCTGCGTTGATCCGCCCGGTTTACCCGAAAGTTCTAGTCGACGGATATGACTAACTTCATATTGGTCGTTTAATAGGAGAAAACCATACTCATCACGTTGCCACCGTTTTGAGGGGATTGACAACGTGGAGACCTTGACAATGAATCCCGTCCAGGAGACGGGTGCGCCCTCGATGCTCACCGACCTTTGGCGCCGGCGCACGCATCTGTCGCAGGACGAAATGGTTTCGATCTACAACCTCGTGAAAGGCGCGTTGCGCGGCTATCATCCGCCCGAGCTGCAATCGCTCAAGGAGGACAAGGAAGAACTCGTCGCGCAGTTCATCTACGCGAAAGTGCTGCGGCTCGAACCGGGCCACGGCGAATCGCACGCGAGCGAGCACAGCGCGCCGTCGAGCGGCTACGCCGTATGCACGTATTTCAGGCGCTTTCTGATCGATTGTCTGCGCAGCGCGAGCAATCAGCGCGATGTGTCGATGGAACTCGACGGCGTCGCCGCGCAGATAGACGAGCACGCGCACGCGCCCGACGATCCTGTCGCCTCGGTGCTGATGCAGTACGGCCTCGACGAAGCGCGCGTGCGGCGTCTCGCGCGCGCGTTCATCGACGGCCTGGACCGGTACGAGCAACTGGTTCTCGCGGGCACGCTCGGATGGTGCTCGGAGGACAAAGGCGGCCTGTTCGCGCTCGCGACGCGGCATCACATCCCTTCGTACCACTATCGGGCCGTGAGGCTCGGCGTGACGCTCAAGAAGTCGGCGCAAAGCGCGGATTTCGCCGCGACGAAGATCGGCAGATGGATCGGCGGCACGCTCGGCATCGCGATCAGCGCCGACAATCAGGCCGCGATTCTGCTCGTGCTCAATCTGCTCGCGGTCGAGTCGGCGGGCTGAGTGTCAGCGATTGCCGGTCAGCGCGAACTCCGTGGTCTTCACGGCTTGCGCGAGATAGTCGACGAACGAAGCGATGCGCGCGGAGATCGCCGTGTTGCGATAGTAGACGGCGCTGATCGGCTGCCGCACTTCCTGCGTATGACGCGCGAGAATCTGCACGAGCCGCCCTTCGCGCCGGTCGCGCAGCGTCATGAAGTCCGACAGGCACACGATGCCCGCACTCTCCAGCGCGAGATGCCGCAGCGTCTCGCCGCTCGACGAAGCGATGCTCGGCTTGATGCGATACGGCTCGTCATCGCGCCCCGCGAGCGGCCAGACGTTGAGCGATTCCGGCTGCGTGAAGCCGAGCAGCGCGTGATTGGCGAGCTCGTCGACGCGCTTCGGATGCCCGTGCGTTTCCAGATAATGCGGCGTCGCCAGCACGCGAATGCGGCTGCTGCCGATCGGACGGCTATGCAGCGTCGAATCCTTCAGCTTGCCGATGCGGATCGCGACATCGGTGCGGCGTTCCAGCAGATCGATCACGCCTTCGTTGCTGTTCAGCTCCAGCTCCACATGCGGATAGCGCTCGCGATAACCCGCGACGAGCGGCACGATGACATGCAGCATGAAGGGCGTCGCGGCATCGACGCGCAAGAGGCCCGACGGCCGGTCGCGGCGCGCGGCGACCTGCTCTTCGGCGCTCTCCACCGCGTCGATGATCTCGCGCGCATGCTGCAGGAAGCTCCTGCCCTCTTCCGTCAGTTCGAGGCGGCGCGTGGTCCTGCGCAGGAGCGTCGTCTGCAGTTTCTCTTCGAGGCGGCCGAGCGTGCGGCTCGCGCCCGAAACCGTCTGATCCAGTTGCTCCGCAGCCGCCGTGATGGAGCCTGTATCGACGACCGTCGCGAAGGTCTGAAGCTCGTCGAGCGTGACTTTCATAATTGAGTTTTTTTCAAGGATGGCTCCTTTATAAACCCGTCCTTTTGCAAAAGTAAAGCCGCCATTCGATCTCGGTTAGGCTCTTTCGGCCAAAGCGTCGTTCGCAGAAGACGTGCGGCTTGCCGATCGATCGCCGAGACACTAAGACATACTGAGCGAGTGCTTGCGGCGTCACGATGGAAAGGAAGGTGCATCATGAGCAAGAACATCATTTTCTGCGCGGATGGAACCTGGAACGGTCCCGACACCGATCACGACAACGACGGCACGCCGGATCCCACGAACGTATTCAAGGCGTTCATGCTGCTGTCCGGCGAACCGGACCCCGCGTCCACGCTGCTCGCCTCCGAACAGGAAATCGCCGAACCGGGGCCGGACGGACAGGTCGCGAAATATCTGCATGGCGTCGGCGATTCGCGCAACGTCATCGCGAAACTCGTGGGCGGCGCATTCGGCGATGGCATCATCGCGCGCATCGTGCGGGGCTATACGTTCATATCGCGTCACTACCGGCCGGGCGACCGCATCATCCTGATGGGCTTCAGCCGCGGCGCGTACACGGCGCGCGCGCTCGGCGGAATGATCGCGAGCGTCGGCGTGCTCGACACGAGCCGTTACGACGTGAACGACAAGGCGCTCGCGTATCGCATGGGCATACTCGCGTGGCGCAAGTATCGCGAGGCGAGACCGCCGGCGCGCAACGCGGGCGGACTGCGGGGGCTGCTCGAAAAGATCGTCAATTTCGATCCGAAGCTCGCGTTAGCGAGACTGCAGCCGGATGACACGCTGCCCGTCGATGAAATTCGCGCCATCGGCGTCTGGGATACGGTCGGCGCGCTCGGCATTCCGATTTATCTCGACAGCAAGGATTCGACGGTCGATCTGTTCCGCTTCGCCGATACCGCGCTCAGCCCGAAGGTCAAGTTCGGCATTCACGCGATCAGTCTCGACGAGCAGCGCGGCGATTTCACGCCGACGCTGTGGGATTCACGCGAGGGCATCACGCAGGTGCTGTTCGCGGGCGCTCACGCGGATGTCGGCGGCGGTTATCCGAATGCCGAATCGGGGCTTTCGGATATCGCCTGCGAATGGATGCTGAAGCGCCTCGCCGATCCGGCCATCGGCATGCGTCTGAAGACGCCGCCCTGGTCCCTGCAGCCGGATTTTCTCGGCAAGTCGCATTCGCCGTGGACGGAGCCGCCCTTCTCGCTGCGTCCATTCGGGCCGCGCGGCCCGTTCGCGTTTCCGCAGGACATTGGCGCGCATGTGTCGGTCGCGCAGCGTTTGGGCCTCGTGATGGTGGCGGGCAAGCCGGTGCCGGTTCCCAACACGTACTCGCCCGCCGTGCTCGGCACGCTCTTCCCGGCGCACACCAACTGGATCACGACCTGAAAACGTTGCGGGCCCGGGACTTTCGTTCCCGGGCCCGCTTCCTACGCCACTTCGCTAGTGCCACTTCGCGCTCTTATGGCGATTTCGGCCAATGACGTCCCACAGCTTGCGCGCCTCTTTCTGCACCGATTTCGCGTGTTCCTCGTGGTGAGGCTCCGCGTCCCCGGGAGCAGCCGTCGCGCCGCGTTTCGGGCGCTTGAACATATCGGCGAATCTCATCGCAACCTCCTTTCGCGGCAGGCACACCGCCAAAACAGTCTACTCCGGCTGGCGCGAAACGGCTTCTCAAGCCGCCGACGCGATGCCGCGCGGCTGCGTCAGCATCGCGGGCTGCAGGATTTCGTCGAGTTGCAACGGGCTCAACAGCCCTTTTTCGATGACGATCTGCGCCACGCTCTTGCCGGACACGAGCGCTTCCTTCGCGACTTCCGTCGAATGCGTGTAGCCGATATACGGATTGAGCGCCGTCACGATGCCGATCGAGCTTTCGAGGATCGCGCGCAAGCGGTCGCGATTCGCGCTGATGCCGTCGACGCATTTCGACGCGAGCGTGAGGCATCCCGCGCGCAAATGCGCGATGCTCTTGAAGAGACTGTGCGCGATGATCGGCTCGAACGCATTGAGCTGAAGCTGGCCCGCCTCGGCGGCGAAGCTCACGGTCACATCGTTGCCGATGACTTCGAACGCGATCTGATTGACAACTTCCGGAATCACCGGATTCACCTTGCCCGGCATGATGCTCGACCCGGCCTGCACCGGCGGCAGGTTGATTTCGCCGAGTCCCGCGCGCGGTCCGCTCGACAGCAGACGAAGATCGTTGCAGGTCTTCGAGAGCTTGACCGCGACGCGCTTCAGCACACCGGAAAGCTGCACGAATGCGCCGACATCCTGCGTCGCTTCGACGAGATTCGGCGATGTCGTCAGCGCGATGCCGGTCACGTCGCTCAAATGCCTGCACGCGAGCTGCGCGTAGCGCGGATGCGTGTTGATGCCCGTGCCGATCGCGGTGGCGCCGAGATTGATTTCGCAGATCAGTTTCGCCGCTTCCTTCAAGCGCGCTTCGTCCTCGCCGAGCATCACGGCGAAGGTGCTGAACTCCTGGCCGAGCGTCATCGGCACCGCGTCCTGAAGCTGCGTGCGGCCCATTTTCAGATCGTCGCGGAACTCGAGCGCCTTGCGTTCGAACGATGCGCGCAGCACGCCCATCGCTTCGATCAGTTGCATGATGCCCGCGTACGTGGCGATCTTCAGTGCGGTCGGATAGACGTCGTTGGTGCTCTGGCCGAGGTTCACGTCCTCGTTCGGGTGCAACACGCCGTATTCGCCGCGTCGATGCCCGAGATGTTCGAGCGCGAGATTGGCGATGACTTCGTTCGCGTTCATGTTCGTCGACGTGCCCGCGCCGCCCTGAATCACATCGACGACGAAATGCTCGTGCGCCGTGCCCGAGCGCACTTGCCTGCATGCGTGCACGATGGCCTGCATTTTCACTTCGCTCAGCACGCCGAGTTCGTGGTTGGCGAGCGCGGCCGCCTCCTTCACGCTCGCCAGTGCATCGACGAGATTCGGGTAAGCGGAAATGGCGATGCCGGTGATCGGAAAGTTCTGCAGCGCGCGCAGCGTGTGCACGCCGTAGTACGCGTTGGCGGGCACGGCGAGATCGCCGAGCAGATCGTGTTCGATACGTTCGATGGGCGCGAGCATGAATTTCCGTCCTGACTTGGGATGACGCACGAACGATCGGTCATAACCGGCGCGCGCGCTCGGGAATGGCAGGCGCATCGAAGTCGATGCGCCGCTTTCTTGTGTCAGGTTGGAATCTTAGGGAAGGCAGAAAAAACGTGAATGCTACTGTCGCATACGGCTATGCAACTTTTGCATGACGTCCAGACCCGCGTTGGTCAGTTGGTTGGACGCAGGTAGGTGAGCAACATGTCGAGATGCATCTCCGCGATCGCGTGCTGACGTTCGGGCTCGGCGTAATTGCGGCCGGTGAACATGTCGATGGTGAAGCGGTTCGACACGATGTAATAGCCCATGCCGACGAGCGTCACGTAAAAATCGAGCGGATCGACGCCCTGACGAAAGTGTCCGGCGGCGGCGCCACGTTCGAGCGTCGCGCGCAGCAGATCGACCACTGGCGAAATGGTCTCGCGCAAATGGCTCGAACGCTCCAGATAACGGCCTTCGTGCAGATTCTCGTTGTTGATGAGACTCAGCCACTGAGGGTTTTCCCGAAGATGCGTCCAGATCGAATGAGCCAGTTCGCGGACCGCTTCCGCTGGTTGCAGGCCGGACAGATTGAGGCCTTGCTCGCGTTGCGAAAACTGCATGTACATCGCTTCGAGCACGGCGACGTAGAGCCCTTCCTTGCTCGCGAAGTAGTAGTAGAGCATGCGCTCGTTCGTGCCCGCGGCCGTGGCGATGGCGTCGACTCTCGCGCCCGCGAGGCCGAACTTCGTGAATTGCTCCGTGGCGGCCTCCAGAATGCGCCGCCGCGTCCCCTCGGGGTCTCGTTTTGTTCGTTGTTCGCTCATATCTTTGCGGCTACGGATCGAATTACGATTGTCATTTTGATAGATGACATTATGCCGACCGTAATGGGCCAGAGCATAGATCCGAGTATAAGTAATCTTGCCGCCTTGACGACGAAAAAATGAAACGCTAGCGATATCGTCGAATCGATGAGAAACCATAGGAAACCGTCAGTCCAGCTTGACTCTCGCCGCGGCAGGCGGCCGCCTCCCTGCGCCGCAATGCAGAAAACGGTCCGGCGCAAGATGCTTGCGGTAAAGCGTCGCATGCATCGATTTTGCGACGAGGCGCAAGCAAAACTCACCGCTCTTTCGAACCTTAGAGCACCCGCTGCTCACGACCACACAGTCATACATGGAAACGCAGGAATGAACATGTCCTCGAATCGACGACTCGAACAAGCGCGACGCCTGTTGGCCCTCGCACAAACGGGACTGCACTATACGAACGGCGCATTCGACAAGGAACGCTACGAAGAAATAGCGACGATCGCGCATGAACAGCTTGCCGAGATCGCATCGATGAAAGCGGGCGAAGTGGCGGAGCTTTTCGCATTCGAGTCGGGTTATGCGAACCCGAAGCTCGACGTCAGATGCGCCGTGTTCAACGAGTCCGGGTACATCCTGCTCGTGCGCGAAGCAGCCGATGGATTGTGGTCGCTTCCCGGCGGCTGGGCGGATGTCGGCCTGTCGCCTGCGGAGAATGCCGCGAAGGAAGTGCGTGAGGAAAGCGGCTATACGGTCGACATCGTGCGGCTGCTGGCCGCGTGGGATACGGCGAAGCACCCGCATCCGCCGTCGGTCTTTCACATCTGGAAGCTCGTCTTTCTCGGCGAGATCGTGGGAACCGGCAATGTGATCGGCGTGGAAACCGATGCCGTCGAGTTCTTCAGTCTCGACGACCTTCCGCCGCTGTCGCTGGGCCGCATCATGCCCGCGCAGATCCGGCGTCTGGACGCGCTGCGACGCGGCGGCGAAGTCGACTTCGACTAAAGCGAATTCTGATGGGCTTCGACCAGATCGGCCATGCTGTTGAAGCGGAAGTCGATCTTCGGCTGAACGCCCGGGTCCATCGTCGCGCCGAAGCCGGGCTGCGAATGACGGCGATAAATCCAGCACGATGCAAGGCCAAAACCATTCGCAGGCTTGTGATCGTGGAAAAGGCTTTCGGCCGTATGCAGGATCTTTTCCTTGCGGATTCCGCGCTCGCCCAGCTTTTCCAGCATGTATTCGAAATTGCGCGGCGAAGGCTTATAAGATCCGATATCTTCCGCCGTAATGATTGCGTCGAACTCCACCTGTAGCCTTGCATTGCTATGGGCAAAGCTCTCATTGTCGACATTCGACAGAATCACGAGCTTGTAATGCTGCTTCAGATATCGAAGGGCATCGGCGGAATCGGGGAATGCGGGCCAGTCGCGAATCGAGCGGCCATAGACCATGCAATCTTCCTGAGTGAAAGAAACGCCCCACTCTTCCGCGAGCCGCTTGTACACGATAGCCAGTAACTCCTGATAGCGCTTGCCCGGCGTGTACTTCTGTTGCGACGACTCGTGACGCGCATGGGCCTCGAGCACCTGATCGCGAGTCAGCGCGGGCTGAACGCGATCCAGCAGCGGACGCAGCGCTTCGAAGATACCGGTTTCCCAGTCGATCAGCGTGCCGTAGCAGTCGAAGGTCAGCGTATCGAAGTCAGTCAGTTTCACAGTCGCTCCTGTCGGTCGATGAAGATGATTGGATCACGAAGTTTGGCGCTCCGTGATGTTACATAACCGTGCGATTTCGGGTATTGATCACATGAACTTGGTGTATCGTCGGTTCGCAGCAGTGATACGCCAGCTTATGATCCGATGAAACTTCAGGTTGTATTTTCAGATGCCAAACAACACACCCGAACCACAAGCCGTCTGTGATCCTATTTCCCGAAGCGCGATCTTCATCGTCGCCACCGTGGCGCGCGGCGAAGGCAAGGCCGATGTCGTGCGCTCATGGTGCGGCGACATCGCGGCGCTGGTCCGCGCGGTCGGCACGCGCGCGCCGACCGCGAATTTGTCCTGCGTATGCGGCTTCAGCGCCGATGCGTGGGACATGCTCTTCGGCGCGCCGCGCCCCGCGTCGCTGCATCCGTTTCGCGAGTTCGGCTCGGGCGAGCGCCGCGCGATCGCGACGCCCGGCGACATCCTCATGCATATCCGCGCGGATCACATGGACCTTTGTTTCGAGCTCGCCGCGCAGATGCTCAACAAGCTCGGCGATGCAGTGACGGTCGTCGATGAAGTGCATGGCTTTCGCTACTTCGATCTGCGCGACATGGTGGGCTTCGTCGATGGTACCGAGAACCCGACAGGAAAGAGCGCCGCGCATTACACGATCATCGATGAAGAAGATCCCGATTTCGCCGGCGGCAGTTATGTGATCGTGCAGAAGTATCTGCATAACCTGGATGCGTGGAATGGCCTCACCGTCGAGCAACAGGAACTGATCATCGGACGTGAAAAGTTATCCGATGTCGAACTGGACGATTCGATCAAGCCGTCGTGCTCGCATAGCTCGCTCACGACGATCGAAGAGAACGGCAAGGAAGTGAAGATCCTTCGGCATAACATGGCGTTCGGACGTCCGGGAGCGAAGGAGTTCGGCACGTATTTCATCGGCTATGCGCGCACGCCCGCGCCGATCGAACAGATGCTCGAGAACATGTTCGTCGGCAGGCCGCCGGGCAATTACGACCGCCTGCTCGATTACAGCCGCGCGGTGACGGGCGGCCTGTTCTTCGTGCCGTCCAACGATCTGCTCGACGAACTTCCCGACCGCAACCCGGATGCCGCGACTTCTTCCGCCAGCGATAACGCGCCTGAAGATAGCCGCGCAGGAACATTGAACATCGGCTCACTCAAAGGAACTTCACAAGATGAATAACTTGCATCGAGAGCTCGCGCCGATCTCCGGCGCCGCATGGTCGCAGATCGAAGCCGAAGTCGCGCGCACGTTCAAGCGCGCGCTCGCGGGCCGCCGCGTCGTCGACGTGAAGAGTCCCGGCGGCACGGCGCTATCGGGCATCGGTACGGGGCATCAGACGAACATCGCTTCACCGAAGCAAGGCGTCGCGGCGAAGTTATACGACGTGAAGCAACTCGTGCAACTCACCGTGCCGTTCACGTTGCAGCGCGAAGCGATCGACAGCGTCGAACGCGGCTCCAACGATGGCGACTGGCAACCCGCGAAGACCGCCGCGAACGAACTGGCGCTCGCGGAAGACAGCGCGATCTTCGACGGCTTCGCGGCCGCCGGCATCACCGGCATCCGCGAGGGCAGCTCCAATGCGCCGACGTATCTCCCCGCGGACGTCGCCGATTATCCCGCCGCGATCAGTCAGGCGCTCGAGAAGCTGCGCCTTGCCGGCGTCGACGGACCCTATTCCGTGCTGCTCGGCGCGGATGCTTATACCGCGCTCGCCGAAGCGAGCGATCAGGGCTATCCGGTCATTCAGCACATCAAGCGCATCGTGAGCGGCGATCTCGTGTGGGCGCCCGCGCTTCAGGGCGGCTGTGTGCTCTCGACGCGTGGCGGCGATTACGAGCTGCATCTCGGCCAGGACTTGTCGATCGGCTATACGAGTCATACCGACACGACCGTGCAGCTCTATCTGCGCGAAACGCTCACGTTCCTGATGCTGACGAGCGAAGCGTCCGTGTCCATCGCGGCGGGCGAATAGCGTTTCGTCGCGATCGCTTCAGTTGTCGAATGTGCCCTGATACTCGGGCGCGGCATCGGAGCGCGTATTCATTTCGAACATCACGCCGCCCGGGGCGCGGCAGAAGAAGCGCGAGCCGCGCCCGTTGTTGAAGATGTCCGTCTCCATCTCCACGCCTTCCGACTTGAAGCGTTCGTATAGATCGCGCACATCATCGAGGCTCGGCAATTCGAAGCCGACATGAAACGCGCGCGGCCATTCCGGTGCATCGTCGCGCGCGTGATCGATCACGACATCGAAACCGGGACGCTTGAGTATGTACGACTGGTCCCACGTTCCGGATATCGTGAAGCCGAGATACTGCTCGAAGAATCGAGCGGTCGCGGGTGTGTCGGCGGAAGGGAAACTGAGGTGATTGAGCTTCATGTCTTGGCTCGGTCTCTACTGGGTTGATAGAGACTTCAGAATATAAGCAAAAGCTCACATTCGACTACTCGCATTGCGAACAGCCGCCGAAAGCCCGCAGCGATGCGGCTTGCACCGTCGCGTCGCTTCCATTGCTCGCATTTACGCGCCGCCGCTTCTCGACAGATAGCCGAAAACAGCGGCCCGAACGCGGCGTTCGAGGTCGTCGAGATCGCGCTCGCCGCGTTCGCCCGCGGCATCGACCATGCCTTTGACGATGGCGAGCAGATCGGCCGCCGCCACTTCCGGATTCGGATGACGTGGTGCGGCACGACCGACGATCGTCTCGACCAGCGCGTCCATTTCCCCTTTCGCCACTTCGCCGCGCAATGCCGGCCGTCCTTCCGCGATATCGAGCAGACGCGCGAGCATCGGACGCTGTAGTTGCTGACGCACGGACGCGCCGATCAGATATTCGAGCGCCGCCTTGCCGCTACGTTTGGTGAGCGCGACCGATGCATCCTCATAAAAGCGCGCGCTTTCACGACGAATCAGCGCGACGATGAGCGCATCCTTGCCCGGAAAGTATTGATAGAGCGAACCGATGCTGACGCCCGCGCGACGCGCGACCGCGTTCGTGTTGAATCCTTCGAAGCCCTCGCTTTCGAGCACTTGCGCCGCTGCTTCGACGATGGATGCCACCGTGGCTTCGGAGCGCGATTGCGCGGGCGCTTTTCGCGGGCGATACGGTTTGTGCGATGGACGCTGGCTCATTCGTTTCCTCTCGTGGATTGCGGAGCCGATTGTACAAAGCCCGGTCAAGCATGTTTTCGGACGACCTGATAACCTCGTCCGAATTCATATTGCAAAGGAGCTTGAAGCATGAGCGCATCGAACGAATATGTGCCGCCGGCCGTATGGACCTGGACCAAGGAAAGCGGCGGACAATTCGCCAATATCAATCGGCCGGTCTCCGGTCCGACACATGAAAAGGCGTTGCCCGTTGGCCGTCATCCGTTACAGCTCTATTCGCTCGCCACGCCCAACGGCGTGAAAGTCACCGTGATGCTCGAAGAGTTGCTGGCGCTTGGTCATCGCGATGCGGAATACGATGCGTGGCTCATTCGCATCGGCGATGGCGATCAGTTCGGCAGCGGCTTCGTCGATATCAATCCGAATTCGAAGATTCCGGCGCTCGTGGATCGCAGCGGCGCAACGCCTGTGCGCGTTTTCGAATCCGGCGCGATCCTGCTTTATCTCGCCGAGAAATTCGGCGCGTTCGTGCCGACGGAACCGGCAAAGCGCGCCGAGTGCTTGTCGTGGCTTTTTTGGCAGATGGGAAGCGCGCCCTATCTGGGCGGTGGATTCGGGCACTTCTATGCTTATGCGCCGAGCAAGATGGAATATCCGATCGATCGCTTCGCCATGGAAGTGAAGCGTCAACTCGACGTGCTCGACAAGCGTCTCGCGCAGAGCACTTATATCGCCGGCGACGAATACACCATTGCGGATATCGCGATCTTTCCGTGGTACGGCGGTCTCGTGAACGGCTGGCTATACAACGCCGCCGAGTTCCTTTCCGTGCATGAATACAAGCATGTGCGCCGCTGGGCCGAATTGATCGGCGTACGTCCGGCCGTTAAACGCGGCCGCATGGTGAACCGTACTTTCGGCGAGCCGTCGAGCCAGTTGCATGAGCGCCATGACGGATCCGATTTCGATACGCGCACTCAGGACAAGATCGCCGCGGAGAAGTGACGACTGCGAGCCGCGTGACGATAAGAATCTGATATTTTTGTTCAACACGCGGCATGCATAAAAACGCACGAGCGTCATCCATTTTTCAAAAAGCAGTTTCTTCATTGCACTGCGCAAATACCAGATTGACGCGGCCCCTGTGATGCTGTCACGATTCGTAGGCCATACGATCCGCTAACGGTTCTCTCGCCCGATTTCATGCGACGAATAGTGGATCAATCCCAAAGGATTCATTACAGCGTCCTTACAACGTGATAGCCGGCACACGGGAGAACGTCCATGTTGAACGCTCGGGTTGGCGCCAGATCTGCGGATAACGTCCGGATCATCGCGGCTTTGCTCATGCTGGTCGCGGCGGGTTTTCTCGCGATTCGTATGGTCATCATCTATCACTACACGCTGAGTTATTCGGCCGATCATCCGAAGGCCTTCAGCGATTTCAATTTCTACTATTACGCCTTCAGCAGCGTGCTGAATTCGCCGCACGATCCGTCGCTCATCTATAACAACGAGCGGCTCGTCGCCTATCTGACGACGCTCGGCGCCAATCTCGACGATATCCTGATCTATTGTTATCCGCCGCAATTCGCGCTGATCTTTGCGCCGTTCGCGTTATTGCCGTCGTTCACCGCGAAGCTCGCCTGGGTCGCGATGTCGGTCGTGCTGTCCATCATCGGCGCAGTGCTTCTCGCGAAGATGGCCTATCGCGGCGAAGACAGGCGCGTGACCGCGCTGCTCATCGGCGTGACCATGCTGAGCTTTCCGGTTCTGCATGACGCCTATCTCGCGCAATCGAACCAGCTTCTTTTCTTTCTTCTCGTGACGTCGTTCTTCTTGATCGAGCGCGGCAATCGCTGGCTCGCGGGAGTCTTTCTCGCGTTCGCCGTCGTCTTCAAGGTGACACCGCTCGCCATCGTCGGCTTGCTTCTCTTGCGACGCGAATGGCGCACGGTAATCTCGACGGGCGTCTGCGCCATCGCGATCACGCTCTTCACCGCGAGCAAGCTCGGCTTTCGCGTGATCTGGGAATATCTGACCGTCGAGATCGGGCGAGCGCAGACGTACATCCTCGGTGCGGGTGGCTTGCCCGGCAACAGTTCGGTGCGCGGCGCATTGCAGACCATATCCGAAAAGCTCGGCACGCCCGCATCCGAAGCGACGCTTCACGCGACATCGACGATCTTCGCCGCGATCATCTGCGTGTTCGCGTGTTACCTCGTCTTCTTCCGCAGCCGCGACAAACGCATGGACTACGCGCTCGCATGCATGACGATGCTGCTTGCCGCGCCGATCCTCGAGCCGATCCACATGGTCGTCGCGCTGATTCCGCTCGTGATTCTGCTCGGCACGGCAATCGAGCGCCGCGATCTGCAACTGTCCGCGATCTCGCTTCGCATCGAGATGCTGCTTCTCGCGATTGCCGTGCTCTTGCTGTTCTTCATGGAGCGATCCGCGATGTACACGATCTCGGCGCTGATCACCTACGCGCTCTGCATCGCGCGTTATTTCGGGCCTGCCACAGCGGTGCGGCGCAATCAGCACGCGGAATCGGGCGGCCTCGAGTCGCGGGCTTGACGGACGCCCAGCAGTGCCTTCGGTTCGAGGAACGCTTCGATGCCGAACGTGCCGTATTCGCGTCCGATGCCCGATTGCTTGAATCCGCCGAACGGGGCAGCAGGTTCATGCGCGAGCGTGTTGACGAGCACGCGCCCCGCGTCGATGCGCGACGCCACCGCGTTCGCGCGCGCGGCGTCCGATGAAGCGATGTACGCCTGCAAACCATAAGGCGTATCGTTGGCGATCGCGATGGCATCTTCGATATCGCCGTACGCGATGATCGACAGCACCGGCCCGAAGATTTCCTCTCGGGCAATGGTCATGTCGTTGGTCACGTCGCTGAAGAGCGTCGGACGCACGAACCAGCCGGCGCCGACGTGATCCGGACGCCCCTCGCCACCCGCGATCAGTCGCGCGCCCTCATCGATGCCAATACGGATATAACGCTGCACGCGCTCCCATTGCTTGCGGCTCACCATCGGGCCGATGCTCGTATGCGGATCGCGCGGATCGCCCGAGCGAGTCTTCTCGATGGCGCTCACGATTTTCTCTTCGAACTCCGCGAGCCGCGCACGCGGCACCAGAATGCGCGTGCCCGCGATGCATGCCTGACCGCTGTTCATGAAGCCCGCATCGAGCGCGAGCGGCACGGCTTCGTCGAAGTTCGCATCGTCGAGCACGATCGTCGGCGACTTGCCGCCGAGTTCGAGCGTCACGCGCTTGAGCGTATCGGCGGCTGTGCGCAGGATCGTCTTGCCGACGACCGTCGATCCCGTGAACGACAGCTTCGCGACATCGGGATGCGCGCTGATCTCCGCGCCCACAATATCGCCTCGGCCCGTGACGATGTTGAACACGCCTGCCGGAAGTCCCGCCTCATGCAGCGCTTCGGTGACGACGCGCGTTTGCATCGCGCTCATTTCGCTCGGTTTGATGACCGCCGTGCAACCCGCCGCGAGCGCCGCCGCCAGCTTGCCGCAGATAAAGCCGGCGTCGCTATTCCACGGCGTGATCAGCCCGGCAACGCCGAGCGGTTGCATCATTACTTTTGCCGTACCCGCGTCACGCACGAACGCATAGTCTTCGAGCACCTTCGCCGCTTCGAGCAGCACGTTGCTCGCATGTCGCGCCATCCAGCGGCCGCGCGAAACCGGTGCGCCGTATTCTTCGACGATGGCCTCGAAAAGCTCATCCTCTTTCGCGATGACGGCGGCGTGCATGCGCTTCAGCATGTCGATACGTTCGCGCTTGTCCGTCCGCGAGAATGCGGGAAATGCGCGTTTCGCCGCCGCAATTGCATTGCGCGCATCGTCCTTGTCTGCGAGGCGCACGCGGCCGATAACTTTTTCTGTCGCGGGATTGAAGAGTTCGAAAAGCTCGTTGCCGTGCGGCGTGACAAACGCGCCGCCGATATAAATCTGGTCGATGTCATGCATGATGAATTCGCTCGGTCGATGTATTGAGCAAAAGATAAGGCGTTTGCATTGATTCGACTAGACGTACAATCCGGCATGACCTATTGAACGATTTAGCATAATGAAAACATCGGGGCTCACCGAACTCGAAGCGGTTCTTTCCGTCGCGCGGCATCGCAGCTTTCGCGCGGCGGCGAATGAACTGAGCGTATCGACGTCCGCGCTGAGTCATGCGATCGCCGCGCTGGAGGCTCGCATCGGCGTGCGGCTCTTCAATCGCACGACCCGAAGCGTGTCGCTTTCCGAGGCCGGCGCGCAATTCGTGCAGAACATCGCGCCCGCGCTTTCGACGATTCGCGACGCGCTCGAACAGGCCGGCAGCTTTCGCGACACGCCATCGGGTACGTTGCGTATCAATACATCGGTGGGCGCGGCGCATCAGGCGATGCCGCTTTTCATCGCGTTCCTGAAGCGCTATCCGGACATGAAGCTCGATATCGTCACCGAAGGCCGGCTCATCGATATCGTCGTCGAAGGTTTCGATGCGGGCATTCGTCTGCTGGAAACCGTACCGCAAGACATGATCGCGGTGCCGTTCGGCGATCGCCAGCGCTTCGCCGTCGTCGGCAGTCCCGCGTACTTCGAACAGCACAAGCCGCCACGCGCGCCTGCCGACCTCGCGACGCATCGCTGCATTCGCAGCCGCATGCCGAGCGGGTCGATCTATCAATGGGAATTCGAGCGGCATGGCGAATCCATACGCATCGATGGCGACGGCGCGCTGACGCTCGACGAACCGGGCATGATGCTGACCGCCGCGCGCGCGGGGATCGGTCTCGCTTACCTGACCGAATGGAATGTCGCCGCGGATCTCGAAGCAGGCGCCCTCGTGCGCGTGCTCGAAGACTGGACGCCGCCGCTCGACGGACTATGCCTCTACTATCCCGGCCGTCGTCATGTGCCGGCGGGCTTGCGCGCATTGACGCACATGATCCGCGAATATGCCGACGCAAATCGAAAGCACCCGGCGCCGAAAAAGAAGCGTCGAAAGGTCAATTCAAAGACTTAACGCCGCCATCAGTTTTGTTTATCGCGGTTTTCGGTGTGAGGCGTTCGATTGTCGCTTGAAAGCGGCATTCCGACACTGTGCCTGCAAGGCTCGCCTCATTTCCGGACGCGACCTTGCATTTCACTTTCGGTATCGGATCAATGGTTAACCCTTTCTTTTCATGCCCTGTCATCGGCGTACGTTCGCACCGGCGGGTAATCGTCGCACTACGCGCGATGCTATCGCTCACCAATCCAACGACAACGATGAGGGTGTATGAGAGTGAGACATCAACTGAAGCCATTGAGCGCGGGCGTGTTGTTCTATGCGGCGGCGATCGCAACGCCGGCGTTAGCGCAAAGCAGCGTCACGCTGTACGGTATCGTCGACGATTCGATCGTCTATCAGAGCAGCCAGACCAATCTCGCAAAGACGAACCCGGGCCGCTCGAACGTCAAGACCGGATCGGGCATCTGGGCCGGTAGCCGCTTCGGTTTGAAGGGCGCCGAAGATCTCGGCGGCGGCAACAAGGCCATCTTCCAGTTGGAATCGGGCTTCGACATCAATAGCGGACAAGCACAGTTCACCAATGCGATGTTCGGCCGTCAGGCATGGGTCGGTCTCACGAATCCGGCGTACGGTACGTTGACGTTGGGTCGTCAATACACCTCGTACTACACGCTGCTCTCGCCGTATAGCCCGACGAACTGGCTGACCGGTTACTTCGGCGCGCATCCGGGCGATCTGGACGGCCTCGACACGATCTATCGCGCGAACAATTCGATCGTCTATACGTCGCCGAAGATGTATGGCTTCACCGTAAGCGGCTCGTACTCGCTTGCAGGCGTGCCTGACAGCGTGTATCAGGGCTCGACGTGGTCGGCTGCGCTGCAATACCAGCAAGGCCCGATCGGCGGCACGGTCGCGTTCTCGCGCATCAACAACGCGGCCAATGGCGGCGGCATCTACAGCAGCAGCTCGACGACGATCAACAGCACGGCAGCGACCGATGGTTCGGGCCAGCCGGGCGTGTCGGCGGTGACGGCCGGTTATCAACGCGCACAAGCGCAACAGCGCTTCGCGGTTGCAGGCGGTTATCAGTTCAACAGCGCGTGGGACATCTCGGCCACGTACACGAACGTTCAATACATCCCGGGCGTGAATTCGCAATTCACCGACGAAGCCGTGTTCAACACGGTCGGCTCGGTGTTGCACTGGAAGGCGACGTCGGCATGGGACTTCGCAGCGGGCTACAGCTATACATGGGCCAGCAAGGCGAACGGCATCAACGACGCCGCGTCGTACCACCAGTTCAATCTCTCGCAGTACTACTCGCTGTCGAAGCGCACGGGACTGTACGCACTGGAAGCGTTCCAGCGTGCGAACGGCAACACGCTGGCGGCGCCCTCGGGCACCGCTACGAACCGTCAGACGGCCGCCAACGCAACGATCGGCGACGGCTTCCAGAGCGCGCCGTCGGCATCGCGCAGCATGTTCGCGGCGGGCGTCGGCATCATCCATCGCTTCTGATCGAACGCGCGTAGCACCACGATCGTTTCATATCGTCCGCACGCTTCGGCGTGCTGGCGACGTTCGTCCGTACGCCATCAAAACGAAGTCTAGGAGATAACTATGAGAGCTCTGGATCCCAAGCGATTAATGGCGCTGATAACCGCCTGCCTCGTGACCGTCGTCGTCACGGCATGCGGAGGCAGTGGCAACAATAGCGGTAGCGGCAACGCCGCGCAAACACCGTTGGCCGTGGTGAAACCTACGGTCGATTGCTCGAAGCTGGCATCGGTCGATTTGAGCGATATCGGCGGCACCGGCAGCACGATCACATCGGCGACGGTCACGGCCGCGACCGTCAACGGCGCCACCGTCAACTTCTGCACGGTCAAAGGCACGCTCGCGCCTTCGAATACGTTCGAGGTCGCACTGCCCGTCGACTCGTGGACACAGCGCTTCGCCGAACTCGGCTGCGGCGGCTTGTGCGGCAATCTGAGCGATCCGACTCAGCAAAGCTCCTTCAGTTTCAGCTATACGTGCCCGCTCGTTCAACAAGGCGGCTTTGTCACGGCAGCGACCGACATGGGTCATTCGGGTCAGGATTCGACATGGTCGACCGATCCGCAAAAGCAGGCCGACTTTGCGTATCGCGGCCAGCACATCACGACGCTCGCCGCGAAGAAGTTGATCAAGGCTTACTACGGACAGGAGCAGAAATACGCTTACTTCGTCGGCTGTTCGGATGGCGGCCGTGAAGCGCTGATGGCCGCGCAACGTTATCCGTCGGATTACAACGGCATCGTCGCGGGCGCGCCGGCTGCGCATTTCCAGATTCAAAACTCGCTCTATCACGGCTGGAACGTCGAATCGAACAGCACGACGGGTACGAGCGCAGGCAAGGCCGTGCTCTATGCCGACAAGGCTCAACTGCTGCACAAGGCAGTCGTGGCTGCATGCGGCGGTCAAGCCAACGTACCCGATGGTCTCCTCGCCGATCCGCGTACCTGTCACTTCGATCCCGCATCGATTCAATGCGCGGCCAATGCATCGAGCACGAGCAACTGTCTGACGGCCGCCGAAGTCGCAACGGCCTCGAAGATCTACAGCGGCCCGACCGATACGAATACCGGCATGCCCATGCTGGGCGGCTCGCCGCAGTTCGGCTCGGAAGCGAACTGGATCGGTGTCGAAGTGCCGACGACGAACTCGACGGACGCAGCCGTGCCCGTCACCAGTCTCTTCAGCTACATGATCGTGACCGGGGCATATAACCTGATCTTCACGGGGTCGCCGTCGATGCCGAATGTCGACACCTTCGGCTATCACGATGCGAGCTTCTATTCGAGCTATCTGCAGGCGAACCATCCGCTCAACGATGCAACGAGCCCCGATCTGTCGGCGTTCAAGAACGCGGGCGGCAAGCTGATCCTGTGGCACGGCTGGGCGGATCAGCACATCTCCCCGCTTTTCACGATCCGCTATTACCAGGCCGTGAAGGACACGATGGGCGAAGCGAGCGCGAACGAGTTCTCGCGTTTGTATGTCGTGCCGGGCGTGGGTCACTGCGGCGGCGGCGAAGGCTTTCCGAACATCGATCTCGTATCGCAGATCACGGGCTGGGTCGAACAAGGCACATCGCCGAATGCGGTGATGACCTATCAGACCGATGCGACGACGAGCAAGGTGACGGCATCGCGTCCGGTGTATCCGTATCCGGCCGTGGCGAAGTTCAGCGGCAGCGGCGACTGGCACGACGGTGCGAACTGGAGCCAAGGTGCGCCGCTGTATAACGACGCTGCGCCGACATGGGCGGGCGCGAGCTTCTATACGTCGTATAGCCCGAAGACGCAGGGCGTGGCTGCACCGTAAGTTGCATCGAGCGCGCCGCTGTCGTTCCATCATTACCGGTGATGCAGCGGCGCGCACTTCCCCCTTGACTCACGCGGGCACAGAGTCAGTTCTGCTGCCACGAGAAGTTCCTGTGCCGTTCTCGCCGAAGCATGGCAATCCAAGCAAGGCAAGCGAAACGATTATCAGCACCCTTGCTGCAGTAGAAACGGCTACGCAGAAAACGATAAACGGCAGAAAAGACCAGTCGAAATGTTGCCGTACACAAGATATTTTTTCTGCTATCGGGTTTACTTCTACGTCGGAACAAAGTAACCTTTCCCCGCTGACTTAATACCGGCAACGCACGCTCAGGGCGCGAACTGCATCGCGCCGCCGTCAGCAATTTTGACGTCATCGAAGTCGTATCGCTGCACATGTTACCGATGACCGACGCGAATTCACCTTCGCGGATCATCGTCATCGAACGCTGGCCCTTCCGCATGCACATCGCTTTTGTGCTCGGCTTTGCTTCAGCGAATCTGCACTGGCTTGGCTTTTTCGGCGCACCGATACGCGTCGTCAATGGCGTTCACCCTGAGCCGGTCATTCGGATTACTAACAAGCTCTTTCAACTATTTCGGATGCGCGACCGATTCTGCGCATCGCCTCGTTGATCGCTCGACCCGGCGCTCAACGTGTGCCCTGATCGTTGCGAAAGCGCGCATCTCCGTTAGTCATACTAAACGCCATGAAGAACAGAATTGCCTCCTTCCTGCCCCGATCCATTGCGGCAACCCTCGCCGCAAGCATGGTGCTTGCCGCCTGCGGTGGCAGCGACAACCCCGCCGACACCGCCGCGGCGAGCACGAGCGCGGCATCGCTGAAGTCGACCGCGAAGGCCGCAAGCGGCAGCGGCTCGATCTTTTACGGCGCGAACGGCCACAACAGCAACGGCGGCGCTTACGACGTCGTGGGCGCGAAGACGCAGTTGTCGCAATTGCAGGATCTCGGCGCAACGATCTATCGCAATGACGTGTACAGCCAGACATCGGCCAACATGGTTGCGAACATCGCGAAGACGATGGAAGAAGGCGGCGTCACCGTGTATCCGGTGATGCTCATGAACCTGAACTACAACAGCGAGAACGACGCCTACAAGGCGGGCTACACGCTCGGCCAGCAGACGGCCAACAGCTACCCCTACAAGTACTACGAGGTCGGCAACGAACTCGAAGCGAAGGCGCTTATCGGCAATGTCGACGGCACCGTCTGGTATCAGTACAACAACTGGTCGTTCATGCTCGCGCGCGGCGTGATCCGCGGGATGATCGCAGGCGTGAAGTCCGTGGACAGCTCCGCGAAGATCGTCCTCGGCGGCACCTGGCTGCACACCGCTTTCTTCCAGATGCTCGCCGACGGTTCGCAACCGGACGGCACCTGGGGTCATCCGGCGGTGAGTTGGGATGTCACGTCGTGGCACTGGTATTCGAGTCAGGGCGACATGACGCACGCATGCGGCGGCACGGGATGTCATGACGTGCTCCAGTTTCTGCACGATATGGGCAAGCCGGTATGGATCAACGAGTTCGGCGTGCGCCCAGACTTCGGCTCGTACAGCCAGATCGCGACATACATGACAGGCAGTCTGATGATGGCGCAGTTCGCGAGCGTCGCGTCGAAGTACAACATCCAGTCGATTCAGGCCTTCGAACTCTACGACGACAGCGAAGGCGATTACGGTCTTATCCAGAGCGACGGACTCACGCAGAAGGCCGCCTACTGGGCATACAAGACCTTCGTGCAGAACCATCCGATGTGATCGGGCCAGCGGTAAGGAACCGAAAGGCGGGCGTGTTCAAGCATCGTCGCGACAGGCCGTTATTGCGGCTTTGCAGTAGCGCATAAAGACGAGGCCAGCGATGCAGATCAACAGTGCGACCACGGCCGCCTATACGAGCGCCGATACGCCTCTTCCCCGCCGCGACGCGCCTGCCGATGACACGACCGACGTCGAGCAGGACGCATCGGCCGACGATGCCGCCGTGCCTCAGCAAACCAACACGCCGTCATCGGTGAAATCGTTCGCTTATGGCGCGCTCGGGCTGGAACGTCCCGAAGTGCAGGCGACCGATACGAATGGCTTCTACACCGCGGGCAAATGGGTTGCAGCAGCGGCGACCATCGGCGGAATCGTGTCCCTGTTCGTCTGATCGCTCGCGGATTAATACCTGGAAATAACTCGCCGGATTGGCGCCTTGCTCCGCATATCGGATGACGGCGCGTCGCGGGAAGATATCGATGCGTGATGTCGACAGACACACCGCCCTTCTTTCCATCGATACGACGCCAAGCCATGCAAGTTCAATTCGGCGGCCCGAGCATGTTCGGCACGCTCATCGCTCGCGCGCTCCTTGCCTTCGGGGCAAGCGCGCTTTCCGGCTGTACGTGGACGCTGATTACGGCCGCCGATGCCGCCGGCTCGCTCGTGCAGGCGGGCATGACGGTCGCGTCGAACTATTCGTCGCCGACATCGGTGACGGGCTCGCCTGCCTCGTTGCAATCCGTATGCATCGAACTGAACCAGAACGTCGCGACAGGCGACTTCGTGCCCTCGCTGCAGGTCGCGTTGCAGCGGCGCGGTGTGATTTCGACGGTCTATAACCCCGGCACGTCGCCGCCCGGTTGCGAGGCGATGTTCGTCTACGCCGCGACGACGAGCTGGAACAAGCGCGCGTTCGGCAGCGAGCCGGTGCCGTATCTGTCGGCGATCGATCTCACGATCGTGCGTCAAGGGCAGATTCTCGTGACGGCGCGCTACGACACCAATGGTCTGAACGTAGACCGTTTCGCGAGCGCGCGGCAGAAGCTCGATGCGCTGGTCGACCGTATGGTGGTCTCGCGCACACAGTGAAGGGCGCTTTCCTTACGGCATCTTTCCGATGCGATTTCACGCGTGAAACCGGTGCTAATCTGCCTGCGCAGTAGTTGTTGACCGATCCCTCTTGCGGCTCGCCATCGTTCTTCTGGCGAGTCGCCTTTTTTTTATCACATGCTCCCGGCGGTCCGCTCGCGCAGCGGATGCCAATAGCACACGCGCAGCCCCGTCTCTGTGTTCTGGAGCACGAAGCGAGCGCCACTGCGCCGCGCGGTTTCGGACACGATCGAAAGGCCGAGGCCGCTGCCCATCGTGCGCGTGCCGGGGATGCGATAGAACGGCTCGAGCACGCGAGTCAGTTCGTCGTCGGGGATGCCTGGTCCCGAGTCTTGCACCTCCAGCAGCAAGTCCTGTCCGCTCACAGTGACGGATACATCCACTCTGCCGCCTTCCGGCGTGTAGCGCACGGCATTGTCGACGAGATTGCGCAACACGACGGCCAGCGCGGGCGCGTCGGCGATCACGTCGACATCGTCGACGCGTTCGAGCCCGAGATCGACATGCTTGTCCTCGGCCATGTTCACCGACTGGATCACGATATCGGTTGCGAGCTCTCGCAGCGATACGACCGATGGCTTCATCGACGATCCATGCTGCGAACGCGCGAGCGCGAGCAACTGTTCGACGAGCCGCGCAGTGCGCCGTATCGCGGCGTGAAACGTGACGAGACGCTCGCGCGCGACGATGGCCGAGTCCGCGGCGCCGAGATGCTCCGCCTGCAACGACAGCGCGGCAAGCGGCGAACGCAACTCGTGCGCGGCATCGGCGATGAAACGGCGCTGCTGGGCCATCGCATCCTTCAGGCGGCCGATGAGCCGGTTGATCGACGTGACGAACGGCAGCAGTTCTGCCGGGATGTCTTCCTCGGACAGCGTGTCGAGCGTTGCATCGTCCTGCGAGTCCACGACACTCGCGAGACGGCGCACCGGCAGGAGCATCCGCCGCACGAGAAAGAAGACCAGCGCGACAATCACGGGCGTCAGGGCGAGCATCGGAAAGAGGGTACGCATTGCGCCGTCGCTGGCGATTTCATCGCGGATCGTGGACAGCTCCGCGACCGCGATCCGGTCTCCGGAATGCAGCGTGCGGACATCGACACGCCAGCGCCTGCCATGCGTTTCGAGGTCATGCAGGCCGTCCTTGAGCGTCGCCGGAACGATGATCGGTGCCGATGCGTTCGCGGCTTCCCATTCAGGCTCCAGGCGCGAGATGACGAGCCGCACGTCCGAATCCTGACTGCCTTGCCACGCGACGGCGGTCGTATCCAGAACCAGCTTTTTCGCATCGATGAGCGCGCCGATCTCGCGCAGATGACCGTCCTGAAGCTTGTTCGCTTCGTGAGACGCGGCGGCAAACGAGGCGACGCCCGCCATTACGCTCAGCGCGGCGACGACGGAGGCAATCCACCAGGTGAGCCGCGAGGTCATCGAGCGGGGTGAGCGGATCTGGTGTGTCTCCATTCGAGGCCTCGTCTATTTTTTTATGTATCGCAGGGTTCTATTTTTTCAGAATGGCGGGCGTGCTTGATTCGTGGCGGGAATGCTAGCACCGCCGCGAAGGAGATTTGATTTTGACAGGCGATACGGGAGCGTGCATATCGCCACGATGACGGCCCGTGCGGGAAAGCGAGGCAGAGAGCCTCGTTCGAAGGACTGGAGCGACGCCGGCGCGGCGAGAAACCGAGCGAGCTTATCTGAGCAACTGCTTCAATTGCGGAATCGGTAAGACATCGGAGCGCGCGGCGAATCGGAAGGCCGCGCTCGAATCCTCCACCACCCTACCCCACCAACTTCGCCCGCAATATCGCCACATCGGCGGCACTCACCGCCAACCCCTGCGCGAGATAGTTACTCAACGTCCCGAACCCGCTGTGCATCTCCTCGAACGCGGCTTCGATCGTCGCGCTTTGCGCCCGATAAAGCGGCGCGACCGCCTGCGCATTCATCCCGGCACGCGCCGCATGCGCTTTCACGCGCGCATCGATCTGCGTCTCTGCCGCCGTGTTCGTCAGCAGATAGTCCTGGATGATCACATCGAGCGGCACATCGGCGATGGCGAGCAGCAGCGCCGCCGCCCAGCCCGTCCGATCCTTGCCCGCCGTGCCGTGGACCACCTGCGCGCCTGAAACACGCGCAAGCCGAGTCAGCAGCGCGCCGAATTGCAAGCGCGCGGCCGGATCGGTCACGAGCTGACGCTGTCGCGCGTTCATCCACGCGGTCGCGGCGGCCGCATCGACGGGCGTCGCGCCGGCTGCGTCGATCGGCGCGATCTCGTGGGTCTCGCGCACCGCGTCCGTCGGCACGCGGTCCGGCGCAAGCGACGCCTCCGCCACCACGCGAAGATCGTGCACCGCGCGCAACGACAAGCGCGCAAGCAACGCCGCGTCCGCATCGCCGGGTGTCAGTGCGCCGGACCGATAGAACACGCCACGACGCAAGCGGCCGCCATCGACGGTCGGATAGCCGTCGCCCACGCCGGCCACATCGCGGAAATTTTCGACCGTCGAGAGCCTCGGCGTTTCCATCACGCTGCGCTCTTCGCTCGCGCCGCCGCACGCCGATAGCAATGCGCCCGCGCCGAAAGTGGTCGAAAGCAATGCGACGCGCGCGCCGCCGCGAATGAAAGCGCGGCGCGACAAAGGCGCCTCACGCGTGGACGAAGCAAGCATCATGTTTGATCAAAGGGAATGACGATACGCACGATCAGCCCGCCGCCCTCGGCATTGGCGATCTCGCAGCGGCCGCGCTGCTCGCGCGCCAGACGTTCGACGATGGTGAGCCCGAGGCCGCAATGCCCGTTGCCGCTGCGCGCGGGATCGAGCCGCACGAAGGGACGCAGCGCTTCGTCCAGGCGCTCGTCGGGAATGCCGGGTCCGTGATCGCGCACTTCGATCAGCCAGTCGCTATCCCGCAGCGCGGTGCGAATCTCGACGGGCGGCTCGCCATGTTCGAGCGCGTTGTCGACGAGATTGGTCATCAGCCGGTCGATGAAAGTGCGCGGCAAGTGAAACGCATCGCCCGCTTCGAGCGACAGCGCGAACAACGGATCGTCGCCATCCTCGGGCGACGCGAACTGCTCGGCGATGAACGCATCGACGCCGGTCGTCGCGCCGTCCGACGACGACCGTCCCGCGAATTCGAGAAACTGCTGCACGATGCGCGTCATCGAATCGATGTCGCGCAGAAAATTCGCGCGCTCGCGTTCGTCCTTCGCGAGCACGCTCGCCCGCAGCGACAGGCGCGTGAGCGGCGCCTTCAGATCGTGCGCGATGCCGGCCAGCATCACGGCGCGATCGTCGTCGGCGTCGGTGAGCTTTTTCATCATCTGATTGAACGCGCCGATGAGCTCGCGCAATTCGCGCGGCCCGTTTTCCTCGACGGGCACCGGCCGCTCGCCGCCGCCGAAGCGTCGCGCGGCCTGCGCGACGCGCGCGAGCGGCCGCTGCAACTGCCATGTCGCAATCAGCGAAAGCACGAGCGCGCCGGCGAGCAGCACGACGCCTTCGGTCATGAAGGGCGCGGGCGGCGGCAGATCGATCGGCGCGACGATCCACACATTGCTCGACGGATAGCGCACCCAGAGCCGCGATTTGTTATGGCCGTCGATATCGATCGCGATCTGCGTTCCGGGCGGCAAACGACTGGCGAGCTGCCGCGCGAGATGCCCGTGACGCGTCTTCGCGGGATCGCGCAGCGTCAGCGGCTCCGGCATGTTCCACACCGGCACGATATGCACGCGCGTCTCGCGCATCAGCCGTCCGCCGAGCGCGACATCGTTGTGCGCCGCTTCCAGCACGATCAGCAGCGCGCGCGCGTAACCATCCGCTTCCTTGTGCGGCCCTTGTACGTGGAGAATCGCGAACCATCCGACCTGCAGCGTGACCAGCACGCCGATCGACACGATCGCCATGCGGCCGAACAGCGAATCGATGAAACCGCGCAGCGTCCGCGCGGACTGCCAGAAACCCGAACGCATCGCGGCTACGCCTCGATCCAGCCGGATGCCGAATCGTCCGCATCGGGAACGAAGACATAGCCTTGCCCGCGCACGGTCTGCACATGACGCGGATGCGACGGATCGTCTTCGATCAGACGGCGCAGACGCCAGATCGGCACATCGAGGCCGCGATCGCGGAAAGGCAGATCGTCGCGATGCACGAGATCGTGGATCAGCACGCGCGACAGCACCTTGTACGGATTCTTGATGAAGACCTTCAGCAGCGCGAACTCGCTGTCGCGCAACGCGATGCGCTCGTCGCCGCGCAACAGCGAACGCGACACGAAATCGACTTCGAAGCGCCCGAAGCGTTCGCGCGGCGCGGGTTCGGGCCGGCTCGGCGCGGCCGTGCGCCGCCGCAGCACCGCTTCGATCCGCGCGAGCAATTCATGCGGATCGAACGGCTTGGCGAGATAGTCGTCCGCACCCGATTGCAGGCCGGCGATTTTTTGCGGAACGCTGTCGCAACCGGTCACGAAGATCACCGGAATGTCTTCGCCCGCCGCGCGCAGATCGCGCAGCGCGCGCAAGCCGTCCGTGACCGGCATCATGATGTCGAGCACGACGATGGACGGACGTTCGAGCTCCAGACGCCGACGCAAACCGGCGCCATCGTGCAGCACGGAAACGTCGATGCCTTGCTCTTGAAAGAAGCGGCGCAGCAGGTCGCGCACCGCGGGATCGTCGTCGACGATAAGAACCGATGTAGCCATCCCAAAATTCTATTCGTACACAAATGCCTTACAGCGCGTCTCGCGCGTCGCGCAACGTTACGGATTCTTACCGGACGCGTCTTTCGCGCGATGAAGCCTCGCAGCACACGCGTTCCATTCCCGCGACAAGCCCCGCGCGTCGGTAAAGCGCCGTCGAAACGCGCGCCGAAACAGGCCGTAACGGAAAGAAATGGAAAGTTCGCAAGCGTCGCGGGGGCCTCGGCGTCGCGCTTAGAATTTGGGCATGACACCACATGTACTGATGGTCGACGACGACCCCGTCGTGCGCGATCACGTCCGCGATTATCTGGAGCAGCACGGCTTCGACGTCTCCGTTCTCGACGACGGGACGGAGTTGCGCCGTCGCGTGCAGGCCGAGCGCCCTTCGATGGTCGTGCTCGACGTGATGATGCCCGGCAAGGACGGCATCAGCGCGCTGCGCGAACTGCGCAATGCGCGCGACGATATCCCCGTGATTCTGCTGACGGCCCGCTCCGACGTGCTCGATCGCGTCATCGGGCTGGAGCTCGGCGCAGACGATTATCTCGGCAAGCCCTTCGATCCGCGCGAGCTTCTGGCGCGCATCCGCTCGATCCTGCGACGCCGCGAGCCCGTGTCGTCCGACACGGCGAGCGCGCCCGAAATTCGCCCGGCCTATCGTTTCGGCCCGTTCGAAATGGACTTCGGCGCGCGCGAGTTGCGCCGCGACGGCGAACGCATCGCGCTGCGCTCCGGCGAATTCGCGCTGCTCAAGACACTCGTGAAGAACGCGATGGTCGTGCTCACGCGCGCGCAGCTCAACGAAAAAATGCGCGGCAACGGCGCGCATCGCGATCGCAGTCTCGATGTCGCGATCTGGCGTCTGCGCCGTCTGCTCGAAATCGATCCGTCCGAACCGCGTTACGTGCAGACGGTGTGGGGCCAAGGCTATATCTTCGTGCCGCACGGCGATCCGACCGCGGCCGGGCGCATCGCGGCGCGCGCGACCCTGTAGCGCGCGCGGCTTCATCGTCAGAAAGTCAGCACGCTCATGAACAGACGTTGCAGCCAGCCCATCGTCGTTGAATCCGCGAGCATGCCGACGCCCGCCTGCTCGATGCGCGCATTCGCCACCTTGTTCGACGCGACGTAATTGCCTGCCTCGATGTCCTTCGGATTGACGATGCCCGAGAAACGCAGCCGGTCCTGATTGCCGCTCATCGCGATGATCTTGTCGCCCGCGACCACGAGATTGCCGCCCGGCAACGTGCCGATGACCGACACCGCGAGCGTGCCGCTCATCGCCGACAGATTGCTCGTGCTGCCATTGCCCTTGAACGACGTATCCGCCGAACCGACGTTGAAAAGACGCGCAAGCCGCGCCGCCGCGCTGCTGGACTTGTCGGCGGCCTCGGCGCTGATGCTGCTCGCGCGGCTCGCCTTGGCATCGGCGGAATTGCTGCCCTGATACGACTCCGCAAGACGGATCGTCAGCACGTCGCCGACCTTCTGCGCGCGCGAAGTCTCGTACAGCGACACCGACGATCCCGCCTGATAGATCGCGCCCAGCGTGTTGACGTTGACCGGTTGCGCGACGGCCGGCGCATAAGTGGGCATCTCGACGATCGAGTGCGAGCCCGACGACGAGCACGCCGCCAGTGCGAGTGCGAACGCCGAGCAGGGCAATGTCGCGAATTTCATGAACAATCCTCTCCTTTGATTCAGGGCGCGTCGTGCACCGCGGCAAGACGCCACCGGTCGGTCGTATCGCGCAGCCACGCTTCGTACGCCTTCAGCCGATAAATCACGCGCGCCGAGGCCGCCGCGCCGTTCGCTTCCAGCGTGATCGAGCTGGTCGCGTTCTCCCAGGTGCGCGTCTGATAACCGTTCGCGCGCTCGACGCGGCTTCGGCCGAACTTCGACGACAGACCTTCGGCGAAGTCGTCGGCGACGCGCGCATCGATCACGAACGACATGCGATACAGCCGCGGCGACGGATCGCCCGGCATCGCCAGGAAGCGCAATACGTGATCGCGGGCGAGCGTGCCATCGACGACGGCCGCCGATTCCCTCCAGCCGCCTTGCGTGCGATGCGCCCACTTGCAGGCGATCGACAGGCTGTGCGTATCGCGCAGCACCATGCCGAGCGATGCCGCGTCGATATCCGTGTCGCATACGGCGACGCTGCCGGGCGGCGTCGCGCGCGCGGGCTCGTCGCGCCGGAATGCATCGAGCGCGATGCCGAGCTGCAGGCCGCGGAAGTCGAAAGGCTTCTGCGCCGCGGCGAATGCCGGCATCGCCATGCAAACGAAAAACGCGCAACGAAGAATCGTTCGCTTCATATCAGTCGATGGCAGTAGCGCAGGCGTCGAAAGGCGTGGACGCGGCATGACCCACGACCGGCACGACCTTCAGCAACGCCGATGTCGCGCGGCACGGCAACGCGGCGAGCGCGCAGCCGTCGAGCACGAACGGGCACGCCGCAAGCGCCGCGCACGCAAGGGCAAGACGAAAAGACCTCCGCATGATTTACGCAGTCGTATCGACGTGATTGCCGAGATGCGCCGGATTGCTCGCGGGCGTCTTCGCCGCGGGCGTGCCGGTTTCGACGGTCGGCGTTTCGGTGCCGCGCTTGATCGGCAGCGTGTGCGACGTCGCTTGCGTCGTATGTTGAGTGGCAGGGCTGGTGACGTTCATGCTGCTCCTTTTCGGATAAGGGACGTTGCGGATTGCAACGGGAGCAATCTTCGTCGAGCGCGCGATGCCACGATCACACAAGCAAAACGTCGTTTCCCCGAGTGCTTACGAGCCATTAGCAGCGATTACGCAGGCGTTACCAGTTCTTTCCTCGCGTGCGAATCTGCATGTTGCGGCGCAGCGCGCGGTGCGAGATGGTATGACTGTTTCGGTAGTAAAAGCGGGTTAACGTGAATTAAAACTGGCCGAATACCTTCATATAGTCAATCTATCTCGGCGCCGTTGCCTCGCTCGTCTCAAAACCCAAATACCGGAATGGCATCGGGATGAATAGAACAACGAATTAACAGGTTATTCCATAATCATTCGAACAAGCACGGATACATAGCCAACGGATGGAGGAACCACTGACATGAAACGCCGCACCGTGTTAGTTGCGATGGCCGCCGCGCCACTCGGCGCAATGCTCCCGCTTTCCGCGTTCGCGCAGAAGCCCATCGTCCTCGGGTTCGCGCAGGTGGGCGCCGAAAGCGAATGGCGCACCGCCAACACCGAGTCGATCAAGTCGAGCGCGAAGGAAGCCGGCATCGACCTGAAGTTCTCCGACGCGCAGCAGAAGCAGGAGAATCAGATCAAGGCAATCCGCTCGTACATCGCGCAAAAGGTCGATGTGATCGCGTTCTCGCCCGTCGTGGAGACTGGCTGGGAGACCGTGCTCGTCGAAGCAAAGAACGCGAAGATTCCCGTCGTGCTAACGGACCGCGCGATCAGCAGCAAGGACGACTCGCTCTATGTCACGTTCATCGGCTCGGACTTCACCGAGGAAGGCCGCAAGGCGGGCCGCTGGCTCGTCGAGAAGGAGAAAGGCAATCCGGGGCCGATCAATATCGTCGAATTGCAGGGAACGGTGGGCTCCGCGCCCGCGATCGATCGCAAGAAGGGCTTCGAGGAAATCATCAAATCCGATCCGAAGTTCAAGATCATTCGCTCGCAGACCGGCGACTTCACGCGCGCGAAGGGCAAGGAAGTGATGGAGGCATTTCTCAAGGCCGAAGGCAAGAAGATCAACGTGCTTTACGCACACAACGACGACATGGCGATCGGCGCGATTCAGGCGATCGAGGAAGCGGGCATGAAGCCGGGCAAGGACATCATCATCATTTCCGTCGATGGCGTGAAGGGCGCGTTCGAAGCGATGATGGCGGGCAAGCTCAACGTATCCGTGGAATGCAGCCCGCTGCTCGGGCCGCAGCTGATGTCCGTGGTGAAGGACATCAAGGCGGGCAAGTCGGTGCCCAAGCGGATCGTTACGCAGGAAAGCATCTTCCCGATGGAGGTCGCGGCGAAGGAATTCCCCAACCGCAAATACTGACCGCCGATGACATCGCCAGTACTGGAGTTGCGCGGCATCGACAAGCGCTTCGCCGGCGTTCATGCGCTGCAGGACGTGAACCTTGCGCTCTATCCGGGCGAGGTTCACGCGCTCATGGGGCAGAACGGCGCGGGCAAGTCGACGCTCATAAAAGTGCTGACCGGCGTCGTGAGTCTCGACGCCGGCGAGATTCTGCTCGAGGGCCGCGCGATCCATCCCGATTCGCCGCTTGACGCGCAGAAGCTCGGCATCAGCACGGTCTATCAGGAAGTGAATCTGTGCCCGAACCTGTCGGTGGCGGAGAACATCTTCGCAGGCTATTTTCCGCGGCGCGGCGCGCTGCATGGCTATCGCATCGACTGGGATAAGACGCACGGGCAAGCGCGTGAGCTGCTTGCGCGCATCGGTCTCGATATCGACGTGACGCGTGTGCTGACGAGCTATTCGGTCGCCGTGCAGCAGATGGTCGCGATCGCGCGCGCGCTCAAGCTATCGTCCAAAGTGCTGATTCTCGACGAGCCGACCTCCAGCCTCGACGACGACGAAGTGCGCCGCCTCTTCGATGTACTGCGCCGCTTGCGCGAACAAGGGCTCGCGATTCTCTTCGTCACGCACTTTCTGAATCAGGTCTATGCGATCTCGGATCGCATCACGGTATTGCGCAACAGCCGGCGCGTCGGTGAATGGCCGACGAGCGAACTGGGCGCGCAGGCGCTCATCGCGGCGATGCTCGGCCGTGAGCTTGCCGCCGCGCAGGCGCGTCAGTCGCCGCCCGACGACATCGAAACGGCCACGCAGGAAACGGCGTTGCTCGATGCCACGCGACTCGGCCAGAAAGGCCAGCTTCAACCGCTCGATCTGCGCGTGCGCGCGGGCGAAGTGGTGGGCGTCGCGGGCCTGCTCGGTTCGGGGCGCACCGAACTCGCGAAGCTGCTCTTCGGCCTCGAAAAGCCCGACGAAGGCGAACTGCGCATCGATGGCATGCCGGTCTCCTTCACGACGCCCGCGCAGGCGATCCGTCACGGCATCGCGTTCTGTCCGGAAGAGCGCAAAGCGGACGGCATCGTCGCGGAGCTGTCGCTGCGCGAGAACATCGCGCTGGCGTTGCAGGCACGCATGGGCGCGCGGCGCTGCCTCACGCGCGCCGAACAGAACGCGCTCGCCGAACGCTTCGTGCGCGCGCTCGGCATCAAGGCCGCGACGCTCGACATGCCTATCGGTCTCTTGTCCGGCGGCAATCAGCAGAAGGCGCTCATCGCGCGGTGGCTCGCGACCGAGCCGCGCCTTCTGATTCTCGACGAGCCGACGCGCGGCATCGACGTCGCCGCGAAGCAGGAAATCATGGACGAAATACTCCGGCTCGCATCGACGGGCATGGCCGTGCTGTTCATTTCTTCGGAGATATCGGAGGTGGTGCGTATCGCGAATCGCATCGTCGTGTTGCGCGACCGGCGCAAGGTCGGCGAGTTGCCCGCCGGAACCAGCGAAGATACGGTATGCGAAATGATCGGAGCCGAACATGGATGACACCGCGCGCCGCATGACGCTTCGTTCGATGATGGAACATCGGCTCGGCTGGCCGATCGTCACGCTCGTGCTGCTGCTCGCGCTGAACGCTGCGTTCAATCCGGGCTTTCTGCATGTCGAGTGGCGCAACGGTCACGTCTACGGCAGTCTCGTCGATATCCTCAATCGCGCCGCGCCGCTCGCGGTCGTCGCGCTCGGCATGACTATCGTGATCGCCACGCGCGGCATCGATATCTCCGTCGGCGCGGTCGTCGCCATCGCGGGAGCGGTCGCCGCGTGGGCGATCGGCGGATCGATCGCGGGCAACGTCACGCGCTTCCCGTTGCCTGTCGTGATCGTGGCGGCGCTCGGCGTCGCGTTGCTGTGCGGCTTGTGGAACGGCCTGCTCGTCGCGCGCGCGGGCATGCAGCCGATCATCGCGACGCTCATCCTGATGGTCGCGGGACGCGGCATCGCGCAGCTCATCACGAACGGTCAGATCATCACGATCTACTACACGCCCTACTTCTTCTTCGGCGGCGGCTATCTGCTCGGATTGCCGACATCGATATGGATCGTCGCGCTCGTGTTCGTGCTGCTGTATCTTGCGATCACGCGCACGGCGCTCGGCCTCTTCCTGCAGGCGATCGGCATCAATCCGACCGCCGCGCGCGTCGCGGGCGTGCAGGCGAAACGGCTCACGCTCGGCGCGTATGCATTCAGCGGTTTGTGCGCGGGCGTGGCGGGCATTCTCATCAGCTCGAACGTCAAGAGCGCCGACGGCAACAACGCGGGCCTCTTGCTCGAACTCGATGCGATCCTCGCCGTCACGCTCGGCGGCACCGCGCTCACGGGCGGTCGCTTTACGCTCGCGGGCAGCGTGATCGGCGCGCTCATCATCCAGACGCTCACGTATCTGATCTATTCGCTCGGCGTGCCTCCGGAGGTGAATCTCGTGGTGAAAGCCATCGTCGTGTTCGCGGTGATGATGCTGCAATCGGGCGAGTTCCGCGCGACGGTCGTGAAGTTCGCGCGCCGCCCTGCTATTGGCCGCAGCGAGGTGCGCCGATGAGTTCGCCCTTGCCCAAGCCGCCGGGCGTCACGCTTGCGCATCCTCGCGACGCCGCTGCACCGAAGCGCAGCTTCTCGACGAGCCGCTATCTGCCGCTCGCCGCGACAATCACGCTGTTCATCGCGATCTCGGTACTCGGCTCGGTGATGTACACCGGCTTCTTCTCGCCGCAGGTCTTTCTCAATCTGCTGATCGACAATGCGTTTCTGATCGTCGTCGCGGTAGGCGAGACCTTTGTGATTCTGTCGGGCGGCATCGACCTTTCGGTGGGATCGGTGATTGCGCTGACGACGATGGTATCCGCCGCGCTCGTCGAAAAAGCGGGCTGGCATCCGCTCGTCGTGATCCCGCTCGTGCTCGCGATGGGCACCGCATTCGGCACGCTCATGGGCTGGCTCATCGCGCGCTTTCGCCTGCAGCCGTTCATCGTCACGCTGGCGGGCATGTTCCTCGCGCGCGGGCTGTGCTATCTCATCAGCATCGATTCGATCAGCATCACCGATCCGTGGTATGCGGCCGTATCGCAGATTCGCATACCGGTCATGAGCGGCGCGTCGCTCTCGCTCGGTGCGGTGATCGCGCTAGTCGTGCTCGCGGCCGCCGTGTTCATCGCGCATTACACGCCGTTCGGCCGCACCATTTATGCGGTCGGCGGCAATCCGCATTCGGCGCTTCTGATGGGCTTGCCGGTGAACGCCGCGACCATCGGTGCGTACGCGCTATCGGGCTTCTGCTCCGCGCTCGGCGGCGTGCTGTTCACGTTCTACATGCTCTCGGGATACGGCCTGCACGCGATGGGTCTCGAACTCGATGCGATCGCCTCGGTCGTCATCGGCGGAACGCTCTTGACGGGCGGCGTCGGCTATGTGATCGGCACGCTGTTCGGCGTGCTTCTTCTCGGCATCATTCAGACGCTGATCTCGTTCGACGGCTCGCTCAGTTCATGGTGGACGAAGATCGCGGTCGGCGCATTGCTGCTCGTGTTCTGTCTGTCGCAGCGCGCGTTCGGCGATCGCTCCGCGGCGAAGCGCTGACGACGCCATGGACTATCGTCATCCACAACCTCGCAAGAGCATGCACGCGCGCATCGTGCAGGAGCTCGGCATCGACATCGTGAGCGGCAAGCTCAGTCCCGGCGATCGCCTGCCCGCCGAAGCGAAGCTGTGCGAAGCCTACGGCGTGAGCCGGCCCGTGCTGCGCGAAGCGACGCGCGTGCTGGTCGCGAAAGGGCTCGTGCTGTCGAAGCCGCGTCTTGGCAGCGTCGTGCGTCCGCGCGATGAATGGCACACGCTCGATCCCGATGTCCTCTTCTGGACGATCACCAGCGTGCATGAAGGCGCGTTCTTTCAGTCGCTGCTCGTGGTGCGCAGGATCGTCGAACCGGCGGCGGCCGCGCTCGCCGCATCGAATGCGACAGAGGAAGATGTCACGCGCATCCGCGATGCGTACGAGCGCATGTCGCATGCGCCGACGCCCGAGGCACTGCTTACGCCCGATCTGGAGTTTCATCGCGCGATCATGACGGCGACGCACAACGACATGCTGATGTATATCGGGCACATGTTATCGCTCGCGCTGTCGGAGTCGATCAAGCTGACGAGCCGTCATCCGGATACGCACGCGCTGTCCTTGCCGCGCCACAAGGCAATACTCACCGCGATCGCGAATCGCGATCCGCTCGGCGCGCGTCACGCGAGTCTCGTGCAACTCGACAATGCGCTCGCCGATGCCCAAAGCGTGTTGACGGCGGTTTATCAGGAGTAAGGCTTCAAGTATTGCGCCGCCACGCGTTGTCCTTCAGCGCGTTCGCGAGCGCATCGACAGACCATGTTTCATCGAGCGCCTGACGCAATAGCGCCTGCTGACTCTTCGGCGCAAGACCGCCGATGGGCGGATCGCGATCGAGGTTCGTCGGGAACGCGTAGCCTTCCGCGCACGCAGCGATGACCGCATCGATCTCCGCATCGCTCATGCTTTCCGTCGACTTGAAATCGAGCAGTACCGGATAGACGGATTCGCACATGCGCGCGCGATCGAGCGTTTCCATCGCGCGTCCATATGCCGATGACACCTGCAGCAGATTCGCCATGCGCTGCACGTCGCGCGTGCGGTTCGCGCCCGCGGCATGAAAGAGCGCGGGGCTGAAGAAAAGTGCATCGCCCTTTTCGAGCGGCAATTGAACGTGATGCGCTTCGAAATATTCGCGGAAGTCCGCGCGCCGCCACGCGAGATACCCTTGCGCATAGCGCTGCGAAAACGGCAGCAGCTTCGTCGGACCGCTTTCCACAGGCATGTCGCTATGTGCGACCGCGCCTTTCAGCGTGAGATACGGCGAGATCGCGTGAACATGCGCCGGATAGCGCCGCACTTCATCGGCAGTCTGGAAACCGAGATGATAGTCGCGATGCGCCTGCTGCGCGTCGCCGCCCGGACGCACGACATTGACTTGCGATGTCATCTGAAAACCGGGGCCGAGCCATGCAAGCGCCGCGCATTCGATGAACCGGTTCGCAAAGTAACGCGCGAACACGCGCGGCGCGTGCAGACAGAGCTTTTCCTGCGCATTCCAGATACGATCGTTCGCGCCCGCCTTCGCGAAGTGATCGGCGGCACTCGCACCGCGTTCCCGCTCTTGCCGGATGATCGATTCGAAGATCGCGGCGGCCTCGTCGATAGGATCGACATCCGCATACGCATGCTTGAGCACGAACACGCCTGCGCCATCGCGCAGGACCGTGGCCCATTCCGCCTGCAACGCCATGCATGTCGATGAATCGTCCAGCGCGGGGGCGAGCGCGCCGCAGTCATATAACGGAATGCCGCGCTGAATGTGCGACGCGAATGTCAGCTTCGGTCGCGCGTCGCGCTCGAGCAGGCTCGCGAATTCATCGAGTGAGCAATCGCTTTCGGTGTACCGGTTCGTCTGATTCATGTCTCGCTCCGTTTTCGACAAGCATAGCGGCTGATGCTGCCGAATGCGCGGCACGAATGACGGCAGCCTACTTCAGCGGATCGTGGCCCCAGTTCATCAGCGAGTATCGCCAGTGCGAATGCTCGACTTCGTGCGGGCGCTGCGCGAGGTGCCGCTTGATGTAACCGACGACCTTGCGCATGTGCGCGTAGTCGTCTTCGCCGAGATCGGCCTTCTTCTTGCCGAGAATGTCGATGATATGCCGACCCGACTTGTGCCCCACCGATTCGCCGCCGCCGTTCTTCTGGCCGACTTCGCGCGACTCGTCGGTCGCGAGCCACTTTTCGAGTTGAGCGGGCGTCATGTTGACGAGATCCTTGAAGGTGCCGTAAGTCGCGGCGTCGTCATCGTGGTGCTGCGCGGTCATGAGTTGCCTCCGTCGTCGGCGATGTCATGCCCGCGATTCAGCAAGCATCACACCCGCTTCAGATACCGCTCAAGGAACTCGATGAATACGCGCACTTTCGCCGACAAATTCAGCCGCTCGGGATAGATCGCATAGATATCGGCGGGCGGCATCGACCAGTCGGTGAGCACGCGTTCGAGCGCGCCGGAATCGATAAACGACTGCGCGTCCCATTCGGAACGCGTCAGCACGCCGTGACCGTCGAGCGCCCAGCGCAGCGTCGCTTCGCCATCGTTGCTGCTCATCGTGCCGTGGACTTTCACCGTTTCGTGCCGCTTGCCCTTCGTGAAATGCCAGGTGCCGTACGCCGTGTCGTTCTCGCGCAGCACGATGCAGCGATGACCGCGCAGATCGTCCGGCTCCTTCGGCGTGCCATGCGCTTTCAGATACGCCGGCGCTGCGCATACGAAGCGCCGGTTCGCCGCGATCTTTCTGCCGACCACGCGCATGTCCGGCAATTCACCGAAGCGAATGCCGACATCGAACGCGAATTCGGCGAGATTCATCGGACGATCGGTGAGATCGAGCTGCACTTCGACATCCGGATATTGCCGACGAAACTCCGACAGCGCCGGCGCGATATGACGCCGCCCGAAGCCGAAGGTCGCGTTCACTTTCAACAGGCCGCGCGGCAGATCGCGGCTGCTCGACACCATGCGCTCCAGTTCCTGCACCTGTTCGAGCAGGCGCGAGCCGGTGCCGAAATAGAGCTCGCCTTCCTGCGTCATCGCGAGCCGCCGCGTCGTGCGGTTCAGCAGCTTCACGCCGAGACGCCGTTCGAGCTGGCTGAGGCGCGCGCTCACGGCGGGCGGCGTCACGCCGAGCTCGCGCGCGAGCGCCGACAAGCTGCCTTGCGTGACGAGCCGCGCGAAAAACTCCAGGTCGGCGATCGAGTCCATTTTTAAATTTAGCTTAACAATGGGTTAAGACAAGCTGCATTTTACGGTCTCCGTTATCGAATTACACTGGCTTCGACTTATCGGAGAAGCAAGAACGGAGACAGCATGGGACAGACGCTTTATCGGAAGATCGTGGACAGCCACACGGTTTTTCACGTCGACGATGAACACGTCGCGCTTTACGCCGACCTGCACATCATGAACGAGTACACGAGCCCGCAAGCATTCGCGGGACTCGCGCAAAAAAACCTGCCGGTGCGTTGCCCGGAAAAGCAGATGGGTGTCGTCGATCATGTGATTCCGACGCATCCCGTCGCGGTCGACAAGCGCACGATCATGATCGGCGCCGCCGCGCAGCAGGCCGCGAACTTCACGCGCAACTGCGCGGAGCACGGCATCCATCTGTTCGATGTGCGCGACCATGCGCAAGGCATCGAGCATGTGGTCGCGCCGGAGATCGGCCTGATTCGCCCCGGCATGGTCGTGCTGTGCGGCGACAGTCACACCACGACGTATGGCGCACTCGGTGCGCTGGGCTTCGGCATCGGCACATCGGAAGTGGAACATGTGCTCGCGACGCAGACGCTCGTCTATCGCGTCGCGAAGGACATGCGCATCGTCGTGGATGGCGCGCTGCCTCGCGGCACGACATCGAAGGATCTCGTGCTCTACATCATCGCGAAGATCGGTGCGCAGGGCGCGCGCGGTTACGTCGTCGAGTATGCGGGCAGCGCGATCGATGCGCTCTCCGCCGAGGCGCGCATGACCTTGTGCAACATGACCGTCGAAGCAGGTGCGCGCGGTGCGTTGATCGCCCCCGACGAGACGACGATTCGCTATGTCGCCGAGCGCATCGCAACCGATGCATTCGTCGCGCAATGGAAGCAGTTCGCGTCCGACGCCGACGCATCGTTCGACATCACGCATCGCTTCGACGCGCGCGATGTCGCGCCGTTCGTCACATGGGGCACGAGCCCGGATCAGGCCATCGCGATCGATGCGCGCATTCCCCGCCTCGCCGATGAACCGGTCGCGCAACGCAATGCATCGAAGGCGCTGGACTACATGGGACTCGATGCCAATCAGGCGATCGACGGCCTCGCGATCGATCACGTATTCATCGGTTCATGCACGAACGCGCGCATCGAAGACTTGCGCGCCGTCGCCGATATCGTGCGCGGCCGCAAGGTCGCGCCTTCCGTGCGTGCGATGGTCGTGCCCGGTTCCGGCATGGTCCGCGAGCAGGCGGAACGCGAAGGCATCGCCAGCGCGCTGATCGAGGCGGGCTTCGAATGGCGTCAGCCTGGCTGCTCGATGTGCCTCGCGATGAACGACGACATCCTGCAACCCGGCCAGCGCTGCGCGTCCACGACCAACCGCAATTTCGAGGGCCGCCAGGGACGCGGCGCCCGCACCCATCTGATGAGTCCCGCGATGGCTGCCGCCGCCGCGCTCGCGGGCCGTATCGTCGACGTACGCAAGGAGCTGGAGCATGTCTGAACACGCAACATTGACCGGCATCGCCGCGCCGTTGCCGCTGAACAATCTCGACACCGACCAGATCATGCCGAAGCAGTTTCTGTTCGGCATCGACAAGTCCGGTCTCGCGCGCGGCGTTCTGTATGACTTGCGCTTCGATGCATCGGGCAACGCACGCAAAGACTTCGTGCTGAACAGGCCCGACTATGCGGGCGCGCGCATTCTCATCGCGGGCGCGAACTTCGGCTGCGGATCGAGCCGCGAGCACGCCGTATGGGGCTTGCAGCAAGCGGGAATCGATGCCGTTATCGCGCCGAGCTTCGGCGAAATCTTCTACTTCAACGCGCAGAACAATCGCTTGCTGCTGATCGCGCTCGATGAAGCCGTCGTCGCTGCATTGAGCGCGCTCGCGAGCGATGCAAAGACGAATCAGTTGACCATCGACGTCGCGAATCAACGCGTGAGCACGAGCGACGGCACGCACTACGCGTTCGATCTTCCGCAGCGACCGAAGCGCATGTTCATCGAAGGACTGGACATGATCGGCATGACGCTCGCCGACAGCGACGCGATCCGCGCATTCGAAGCGAAGCACGAGGCGCTGCATCCGTGGATGAAGATCGATTTGCCCGCGCTACGCAACAAGCAAGCAGCGTAAGGCGAAAAAGAGACGCACGAGCGTCCATCGCCGCATCACTTCTCAATCAGGAGACACGATATGGAAAGCCCTTCGTTGCGCACGGGCGCGACGCCGCTCGGACTGCGCGCGCGCTTCTCGTTGATGACCATCGGCGGCATGCCGGTCGCGATGTTCGTCGCGCTCGCACTGGTGACGATACTCGCCGCCATCACCGGCAAATTGCCGAACGACATGATCGGCGGCTTCGCCGTGCTGATGTTATCGGGCCTGTTGCTCGGCGAAGTCGGCAAACGCATTCCGGTGTTCAGGCATATCGGCGGGCCCGCGATTCTCTGTCTCTTCGTGCCTTCGGCGCTGCTCGGCTACAAGCTGATGGACGATGCCGCGCTCAAGGCCATCACCACGACGATGAAGACCGCGAACCTGCAATACCTCTATATCGCGTGTCTCGTCGCGGGCAGCATTCTCGGCATGAATCGCAAGATCCTGATTCAAGGCTTTCTGAAGATGTTCGTGCCATTGCTGGTCGGCACGGTGACGGCGATCGCGGCGGGCGTGCTAGTCGGACTGATGTTCGGCTATGACCCGAAGCACACGTTCTTCTATATCGTCATGCCGATTCTGGGCGGGGGCATCGGCGAAGGCATTCTGCCCTTGTCGATCGGTTATGCGGAAATCACCGGCGCGGCGCAAGGTCATCTGATCGCGATGATGGTGCCCGCCGCGCTCATCGGCAACGTCGTCGCGATTCTCGCGAGCGGCTTGCTCAAGCGCTTCGGTGAGAAACATCGCGCATATAGCGGCGACGGCATGCTCGTGAAGAGCGGCGACGATCAGGCGCTGCTGAAGGAACAGAAAGCCGAGGCCGCGCTCGATCTGCGCCTGATGGGTTTCGGGCTGCTGCTCGGCTGCACGCTGTTCATTCTCGGCATGCTGCTCGCGCCCGTCACCGGCATTCCCGGACCCGTGCTGATGATCGTCGCAGCCGCCGTGCTGAAGGTCGTGCGCGCGATTCCCGAACGCATGGAGATCGGCGCGTATCAGATCTACAAGTTCATGTCGACGAATCTCACCTTCGCGATCCTCGTCGGACTGGGCACGCTCTTCGTGTCGTGGGACAAGCTCGTCGGCGCATTCTCGCCCGCGTACTTCGTGATCTGCGCGTCGACGGTCGCGGCGATGGTCGTATCGGGATTCTTCGTCGGCGCGTGGCTGAAGATGTATCCAGTCGAAGCGGCGATCATCACCGCTTGCCATAGCGGTCTCGGCGGCACGGGCGATGTCGCGATTCTGTCGTCGTCGAATCGCATGGGACTCATGCCCTTCGCGCAGATTTCGACGCGCATCGGCGGCGCGGGCATGGTCGTGTTCGCCACGCTGATGATGAAGTGGTTCGGCTGACGTGCATGCGGCGCGCGCGTCGCACGATTAGCGGTTCGGCGCGCGCGGAACGGGCAGGAAATGCAGCAAGGCCTTGAGCGTATAGATGACGATCATGGTCCCGGCAAGATCGCCGATGAACATCGCGAAGAATCGCGCGACGATATGCTCCGTATCGCCCTGAAGATAAAACCAGATGTTATGCAGCAGCGGACCGGCAAGCGCATAAGCGACGGTGAGCATCATCAATCTGCCCGCCGTCAGATTCGATAGCGACGCGTCGAGTCCATAGACCTCGCGCGCGAGTCGATACACGGCATAAGGCGCGACGGTCGCAATGATGCCGCCGACGAAAGATCTCACCGGATCATTCGGAAAGAAATAAAAGAAATCGACGAGCCAGCTTGCGAAAAGCAGCCCGAGTGCGCCGTCCGCGCCCAACAACAGCGTGCTGAGCAGCCGAATGCCGGCCGGAAGATAAATCCAGTTCACGCCTCGCACGAACTCGGAATGAGTAAAGATTTCCTGATTGGCCCAGAGCGAGGTGATAAAGACGAGCGCCGTTCCGACGACGGAACATAAGCGAAGTTGAAGGGAAGACATTGGCGGCGTGCCAGTGAGCGGCGGTAAGGACGCACATCTTATCGCAGCACCGCGCGAATTCATGCGTCGCGCATCGTGCGCGTCTGGCCTTGCGCTCTTCCGCCGTAATTCGCCGACGATTCGAGTTTGGCCGCGATGCGCTCCAGTTCGTTCAGAAGCGATTCGAGCTCCATGCGCTGAAGCGGCGCGATGGCGGGCGCATGCTGCAATTCCTCGATGCGCTCGCGCCAGTACGAAACGGGCCACGCCGCGCTGCGATGCCAGTGGCGCGAGCGGATCATCCTCGCGAGATGTTCGATCTCCTGCTCGATGAAATGCGCCGTGATGTAGTTGTTATCGCGTTCCTGAACCACGCCCCTGCCCTCCCGGGAAATCGCTCGGGCGATAGCGAAACGCGCTCACTCGTCCGCTCTTCGTATTGCGACCTTGTATTGCGACCTTGTATTGCGCCCTTGCTCGACGCACTATCTTAGCACTTACTTATCAACTTGATAAATAGATCGTCGATTGTGGTTTGCCGTATATCGCGAATGCTATGATCGGTTCGTTCCCTAAAAGCGATTTCTTCATGGCCAAAAAGAGCGCGTTCGATGCCTATTTCCGCTTCCTGAATCTGGCTCAGGCAGTGCAGGCATTGCCTTCGGTGCCGAAGCTCGATGCTGCCGAAGAACGCTTGCTCGAAGCGCTCACGGCGTCGTGGCACGCGGGCCATGCGCTGACGGTCACGGAGACGATGGCGCTGTCTATCGCGGGCGCGCCGGCGACGGTGCATCGCAAGCTGACGAACCTCAGAAAGCAAGGCCTCGTATCCGTCGATGAAAGCAGCGACGATCTGCGCATCAAGACCGTCGTGCCGACGCGAAAAGCACTGGATTACTTCGAGAAGCTCGCGGCGTGCCTCGATGAGGCGAAGAAGAGACGCTGAGAATCAGAACCGGTCGATCATGCCAACCTGCACGCCGCGCACCGGCGCGCCGGGATAAGCCGCCGGAATCCCGACTACGTTCACGCCGCGCAGCGTGAAGGTCGCGTCGCCATGATTGCGCAGCATCGCGCCGCTCGCGTAAAGCAGCACCTTCGGCGAGAGATCGTATTCGCACGCAACGCTGAACTGGTCAGCGTCGTTATCGCTGCCCGAGCGATCGCGTGCATACGCATAGCCGAGCGATGCGCGCAGGCGCGGCGTCACCGCGTAGCGCATCGAGACCGAAAGACCGTCGTTGTGATAGCGCGGCGACCCGCCATCGCCGTTGAAGTGCGAGAGGAAGGCCGTCGTCTTGCCGAAGCGATACGACACGCCGCCGAGATTCGCACGCAAGCCGGTGTCGCCTTGCGTGTCCTGATGCGCGTACGAAATGCGAAACGGCCCGCTGTGATACGCGAACGTCTCGTAGTTCCCCGATAGCCCGTTGCCGTTGCCGCTATCGCGCAATGCGACCATGAGCGTCGTCGTGAAGCCGTGAAAATCGGGCGACAGATACGTGATGCCGTTATTCGTGTAAGGCGTGATCTTCGACAGATTGTTGAGCCCCGACGCGATCGTGCCCGCACCGAATGCATCGAGTCCGCCCTTGAACGGAATGTAGATCGGCGAATACTGCCGGCCGAAGCGCAACTCGCCCCACGGCGCGCCGAGCCCGATCCACGCCTGTCGATTGAAGATCGTGTTGGCCGTCGCGAAGGTGCCGTCGGCGGAACTGAAGCCGCTTTCCAGATCGAAGAGCAGACGCGTATCGCCGCTCAATTGCTCGTAGCCGCGCAAGCCGAAGCGCGAGCCGCGATACGCGCCCGAATCCATGCGCGGCGTCCACGACGAGCCCGGGTTCGTCACTTCGATGCTCGTATCGATGCTGCCGTACAAGGTCACGGCGCTCTGCGCATGCGCGGACGTTGCACCGATGCCGCACAGCATCGATACAGCCAGCAGGCAAATGAAAGTGTTGGTCAGACGCATGAAATCTTCGGTTCGTACGATCAGTGGTTCAATGCATACGCGATGACGTAATCGCCACGATCCGGCGATTGCCGCGCGCCGCCCGCCGAAATCAGCACGTATTGCTTGCCCGTCTTCGGCGACACATAGCTCATCGGACCGCCCTGGCTTCCGACCGGCAAGCGCGCCTTCCACACTTCCTTGCCGGTGGCGCTGTCGAACGCACGCAGATAATAGTCCTGCGTGCCCGCGATGAACACGAGGCCGCCTTGCGTCGCGAGCGTGCCGCCGAGCGTCGGCATGCCGATGGGCATCTTCACGCGCATCTTGATGCCGAACGGACCCGTGTCCTGCACGGTGCCGACGGGCACTTGCCACACGATCTTTTGCGTCTTCAGATCGACCGCCGAGAGCGTGCCGAACGGCGGCTTCTGGCACGGAATGCCGAGCGGCGACATGAAGCGGTTCTTGTTCACGGCATACGGCGTGCCCTTCAGCGGCACCGCGCCCATGCCCGTGTTCACGGCTTCGCCGCCGTTGCTCGCGGGCGCGCTGTCGGTCTTTTGCGGAATCATCTGCACCCAGAGACCGAGGCGCATGTCGTTCACGAAGACGACGTGATGATTCGGATCCGTCGACAGGCTGCCCCAGTTCATGCCGCCGAGCGATCCCGGGAAGCTCAGCGAGACATCGGTGTCGGGGGCGGTGAAGAGGCCGTCATAGCGCATCGACTTGAAACTGATGCGGCACATCAACTGATCGAACGGCGTCGCGCCCCACATGTCGGATTCCTTCAGCGTGTCCGCGCCGATCGTCGGCATGCCGGCCGAGAACGGCTGCGTCGACGAGTACTGTTCCTGCGCGATCGTGCCCGTCTTCACCTTGCGTTCTTCGACGCGCGTAAGCGGCTTGCCCGTCATGCGGTCGAGCACGAAGATCTGACCGGATTTCGTGCCGAACACGACCGCGGGCTTCGTCGATCCATCCTTCTCGGGAAAGTCGACGAGGCTCGGCTGCATCGGAACGTCGAAGTCCCACAGATCGTTGTGGACCGTCTGGTACACCCACTTTTCCTTGCCGGTGGTCGCATCGAGCGCGAGGATCGACGTCGCGTACTTGTGATCCAGCGGCGTGCGATTGCCGCCCCACAAGTCCACCGACGAGCTGCCCATCGGGATGAAGACAGTGTTCATCGCGGCGTCGTAGGACATCGGCGCCCACGAATTCGGCGTGCTGCGCGCGTAACTCTGACCCGGTTGCAGGCGCGCGTTGGGGTCGTCGTGGCCCGGATCGAAAGCCCAGCGCATCTCGCCGGTAATGACGTCGAAGCCGCGCAATACGCCGCCCGGCATGTCGGTCTGCACGTTGTCGGCCACGCGTCCGCCCACCACGACCGTCGTGCCCGCGAGCGTCGGCGCCGACGTGAGCTGATACTTCGGATCGTCGGCCGCGCCGAGACCCGCTTTCAGGTTCACGAAGCCGTGTTCGCCGAAGCCTTCGCACAGCGCGCCGGTGTTGGCATCGATGGCGACGAGACGCGCATCGATCGTGTTCATCAGCAAGCGGCGCTGGCAGCTTGCGCCCGCCGCGATGGAAACGGGGGTCACAGGCGTCGAACCGTTTATCGTCGGTTGCGCCACAGGTTTCGTCGCATCGAAATACGCGAGGCCGCGACAGCGGTTCCAGACCTGCGCCCGCGCGTTGATCTCGCGCTTCCAGATCTGCTTGCCGCTGTCGGCATCGACGGCGATCACGTTGTTGTGCGGCGTGCACAGGTAGATGCGGTCGCCGATCTGCAGTGGCGTCTCCTGATCTTCCGCGCCGTTGCCGGTCGGGCTTTCGGGGACATCGCCCGTATGGAAGGTCCACGCGACACGCAGATCCTTCACGTTATCGCGCGTGATCTGATCGAGCGCCACGAAGCGGCTGCCGCCGGCCGTGTTGCCGTAGTTGCTCCAGTCCTTCTGCGCGTGCTCCTTCGCGACGGGCACGAGCGGCGTTTCATTGCCATCGGATGCGACGGTCGGATGCGGCTCGAACATCTGCACGAAGGTAACGAGCATGCAAAGCGCGATGACGCCAGCGAACGCATACGCGCGCTTCGGCGCGGGCTTGCCCGTCTCATGCGTGCGCAACGATGGCCATGTAAGCAGCGCGAGCATCATGAAGCCGGCCGGCAGCATCAGCCGCGACACGAGCGGCCAGAAATCGAAACCGCCGTCGATGGGCGCCCACACGAGCGTGCCGATAAATACCGCGCCGAAGGCGAGCACAGCCGACGACTTCGCCCGCATGAACTGCACCGCGGATACGGCGATAACCGCTCCCGCGATCACGAAATACGCGCTGCCGTGCAGAAGCGCGAGCTTTGCGCCGCCGACGACGAAAATCAGACCAGTGGCCAGCAGCGCGAGGCCCAGCACAACACACCCTGCTCTCAGCGCGGCTGAAAGACGGGCTTTACTCGTAGACATCGAAATCTTCTCCAGGAATCTGCCATGCGATCCGGCTTCGGCGACGATAGGAATGCCGCGGCCGTATCGCACCGCGCGATGAAAGCGTTCCGTGAAGTCGATACCGCGACACGCGAGAAGCGGCGACGCATGAACGCGTGCGCCGATGTGCGCGGCTGGATCGCATGTCCCGCGCGATCAGTCAGACCGGCCGGGGCATTAGCGTAAACCCGTGCATTCTAACCAGATAGTTAAATTTCTGCATAGTTCGCACGAATGCAGCGCGGCGCAGGCTCACACGTCGTGCTCGGTCGCGAACGCTTGTCCTTCTTGTTCGAGCCATGCGCGAAACAGCACGATCAGATCGTGCCCCGCTTTCTCATCGGCGACATACGTGCAATAGCTTCGCGACGGCAAACGCGGCCCGTCGAATGGCGCAATGAGACGGCCTGACGCGAGATCGTCGGCGACGAGCGCGGTCGGGCCCATCGCGATGCCCATGCCATCGACAGCGGCCTGCAAGGTCAGATAGAAGTGATCGAAGGTGAGCACCGCCGCTGGCGTGAGCGCCGCGATGCCCGCCTGCGCGAGCCAATCCGGCCAGACGCGCGGCAAGCTCGACGTGTGCAGCAGCGTGTGCCGCCGCAAGTCTTCAGGCGTCTGCAAAGGAAGACGTTTGGACAGCGTGGGGCTGCACACCGGCAGACGTTCCTCTTCGAGAAAGCGCCGCATCACGTAACCGTAAAACGTGTCGGGGCCGCCGCGAATCACGATGTCGTAAGTGTCCTTCAGGCTTTCTACCGGTTCGTTCGATGTCTCTATCCTGACTTCCACATCGGGATGACGCGCGCGAAATTGTTCGAGCCTCGGCACGAGCCAGCGCAACGTGAAGGTAGCGGGCGCATTCACGGTGAGCGTGCGCGACACGGCCTCGGACACGCCATAGCGCGCCGTGGCCTGCGAGAGCCGATCGAAGAGCGGACCGATTTGCGCGAGATAAACGCGCGCCGCCGGGGTCAACACCACACGCCGGTTATGACGCTCGAACAGGGGTGCGCCGAGCCACGCTTCGAGCAAACGCACTTGCTGGCTGATCGCCCCGTGCGTGACATGCAGCTCGGCGGCGGCTTCCTTGAAGCTACCGAGTCGCCCAGCGGCTTCGAAAGCGCGCAACGCATTGAGTGAAGGCAATGCCGGTCTCATTCGCAAGAGCTTTTCTAACGCGACGATGCAATTTATATGGTTTGTGGGCGGCTCACAAGATAGTTATTCTAGTAACTATCCGTCATATAACCGACATAAGAAAGCATGTTCACCTACACCGGCGGTGTCGTTCTCTTGGCAGCCGTGCTCCACGCAAGCTGGAACGCGATGCTCCATGGCAACCGCGACCGGTTCCTCTCGATGACGTGGATGAGCATCGCGATCGGCGCCGTGTCCGCGATCGTCGTCTTCTATCTGCCGATGCCCGCGAAAGCCGCGTGGCCCTACATCGTCGCGTCGGGGCTCGTGCATATCGTCTACAACGTGAGCCTCGTGCGCTCGTATCGGCGCGGCGATCTCGCCCAGGCTTATCCGATCGCGCGCGGATCGTCGCCAATGCTCGTCACGCTCGGCGCGGCCATCTTCGCGCACGAGGCGATCGGCCCGCTGCATGCGCTCGGGATCGTGCTGATCTCGGGCGGCATCATCGCGCTTGCATTGCAGGGCGGCCGCGTATCGCGCGCGGGGGTGCTCGCCGCGTTGACGACGGGCGTGACCATCGCGATCTACACGGTGATCGACGGCATCGGCGTGCGTCTGTCCGATGGCGAAGCGCTCACCTACACCGCGTGGATGTTCATGTTCTATTGGTTCATGCCGATGATTTTCGTCGCGAAACGCGGGCCCGCGGCGCTATGGACGCCCGTGAAGCGAGCGCCGATGGCCGTGGGTTCGTCGCTCGCGGGCGGCCTCGTGTCGATCGCGGCTTACGGCATCGTGATCTGGGCGATGCAATCCGGCGCGATGGGCACGGTCTCCGCGTTGCGCGAAACGAGCGTCGTGTTCGCGGCGCTCATCGGGCGCGTGTTCCTTCAGGAAGCCGTCAGCGCGAGGCGCTGGCTCGCCTGCGTGGTGGTCGCGGTCGGGGCGGTTTGCCTGGGGCTCTGACCGCTCTGCGTCATTTCGTCCGTAAGGCACATCTCGCGAACTGAGGGAAAAGCCGGCCTTTGATCGGCGAATCGGGATTGCGGAAGGTTCGATAAATTGCTCATCGTGGCATTGGGCCCGATGGCGAATACCGAATCGAGAAGAACCTTGCAACCCGTACACGAATGGCACACGGCGCCTCTGCCCGCCGACGAAGCGAAGCGGCTCCAGTTGCTGCACAGTCTCGACCTGCTCGACACGCCACAGGAAGAAGTGTTCGACCGCGTAACGCGCGTCGTCGCCGAGCTGTTGCAGGTGCCGATCGCGCTGGTATCGCTCGTCGATGAACATCGGCAATGGTTCAAGTCGCGTGTCGGACTCGATGTATGCGAAACCGCGCGCGACGTGTCGTTCTGCGCGCACGCGCTTCACTCCGAACGTCTGCTGCTCGTCGAGGACGCTCACGCGGATGCGCGCTTCGCCGGCAATCCGCTCGTCAGGGGCGCGCCACACATCCGCTTCTATGCGGGCGTGCCGTTGCGCTCGTCCAGAGGTCTCGTGCTCGGCACGCTTTGCGCGATCGACACGAAGCCGCGCAAACTCACGGCAAGCTCGCAGGCCGCGCTGTGCGATCTCGCGGCGACCGTCGAGCGCGAGATCGTGCAGCGCGAAGCCGCGCGCGAAACGCGTGAGATTCAGGAAGCCGACCGCCGCAAGCTGCGCCTGTCCGAGACGCGCTTTCATACGATCTTCGAACAGACGCCGACGGGCAAGGCTATCGTCGATCTGGAGGGCCGCTTCGTCGAAGTGAATCCGAAGCTGTGCGAAATCACCGGTTATAGCGCCGATGAACTCGTCACGATGACCTTTCAGCAGATCACCGACGAAGCGGATCTGTCGGCCGATCTGCAACTCGTCGCGGAACTGCTCGACGGCACGAGCAAGACGTATACGCTGGAAAAACGATATCGCCGCCGTAACGGCGAGCCGGTTTGGGTCGAGCTTTCCGTCGCGCTGATTCGGGACGAACGCGGCGAGCCGCTGCATTTCGTGAGCGTCGCGCACGACATCTCGAGCCGCAAATACAGCGAACAGGTGTTGCGCGATTATCGGCAGGAACTGGAGCGCCGCGTGCTCGAACGCACGCGCGAGCTCACCAGCAATCGCGCCGCGCTGCAGACGATCACGGACAATCTGCCCGTTCTCATCGCACACGTCGATGCTGACCTGCGCTATCGCTTCAACAATCAGGTGTATCGCGAGGTGTTCGGCGTCGAGCCTTCGGCGTTGCGTGGCAAGACTGTGCGCGACACGATCGGCGCGTCGACCTTCGAGCGCTGTCTGCCTTACTTTCGCCGCGTGCTCGCCGGCGAACGCGTGACGCACGAGGACATCGTCTATGAAGGCGCGCCGAGCCGCGTCTGGAACGCGACGTATATTCCCGAGTTTCAGCGCGAGGAAATTGCCGGTTTCTACATCATGTCGCAGGACATCACCGAGACCAAGCGGCGCGAAAATCAGATGCGCTCCGAAGTCATGCTGGACGCGCTCACGGGCCTGCCGAACCGGCGCGCGCTCGCCGAGCAACTCGCGCTTTCCGTCGATGCCGCCCGCGATGACGCCGTGCCTTTCGCGCTCTTCTTCATGGACCTCGACGGCTTCAAGAGCATCAACGATCAGCACGGTCACGACGTCGGCGACGCGCTGTTGATACAGGTGGCCGCGCGCCTGAAAAAGACGACGCGCGCGGGCGATCTCGTCTGCCGCCTCGCCGGCGATGAATTCGTGCTGCTGGCGCGCGGGATTTCGTCATCGAGTGCATGCAGCCGCATCGCGCAGGACATTTGCCGCGCGATCGGACGGCCGTTCGAACTCGGCCGCGTCGAAGCGCATCTCGGCACGAGCGTCGGCATCGCGATGTGCGCGGGCGGCTTCGACACGTCCGCCGAAGCGATGCTCGGCGACGCGGATCGCGCGATGTACGAAGCGAAGCGCAAGGGACGCAACGGCTTTCGCTTCGCATCCGTCGCGGCGGACGTCGCGCCGACGATCAACAACTATCTCGATGCCGATCGCCGCAGCGCCGTGCATCACTGACTTCCACGATATGCAATGAAGGTCCGTTTCACGAAAACGCGCGCTGCATGGCAGCATGCCGCGAGTTGCATATCGGAGAATGGGCTTTCTCATCATGGGAACCCGCAACTAGAGCATTGATTTACTTCGATAAATATTTGCTTCGCGGCCTCACGCCTCGTCGCCGGCCGCGTCCCTTTCTTCGCTAACCTCTTATACAAGAGGCGCACGTTCGCCGATGCGAACCGCCCGGTGCTTTCCAATCAAGCTGGAGAAACGCGATGCAGAATGTCTATGTCGAACCGATGCCGAAGGGCCAGTGGGGACCGATCGACGGTTACGCGCTCGAATTCCCTGACGGTACGAGAATGACGCAGCAGAGTTATCGTTCGGAGCGGCTCGCCGTCGATGAGATCAAGCTGCGCGGCTATGCGCCGATGGTCGCGAAGGTACGCGTGACCGATAAGACAGTCGACGAACACTGGGAAGCCGTCGAATAAGATCGTCAGCGCGCTTCGCGTCCCGCGCGAAGCGCTTCCCTTTCCTTTCCGATCCGCGCGGGTTTTCAGTTCTTCTTCTTGCTCGGACGCCAGCTATCGTCGGCGGTCATCGCGGGCTTCACCGCCGGAGCGATGGCCGCGACCTTCTGAAATTCCTTCGTGTCGGTTTTCGCTCGTGCGGCGGGCGCAGCAGGCGGCGCCGCGCGCGTCTGACGCTGCTTCGGCTCGGTCCTGGATACGCGGCCTTTCGCTGCTTCAGCGCACGCGCGCTCGGACTTGCGCGAACATGCAGAAGCCGACTTCGATACGGGTTTCGCTTTCGATGTCTTGACCGATTGCTTCGCGCCGTGCGTCGACGGTTTTTTTGCGATCGAGCGTTCGGGAATCACGCTCTGCCGCGTGCTGTCCTTGCTCGATGCCGTGACAGGAATCAGTGGCGACGCAGCTTCCGCTGACGGACGCGCGGCGGAGCGCAGCGGGCCGTCCACGATTCTGTCCGCCGAATCGATATTGATGGCGGCGATCGGCGCGGCCTTCGTCTCGATCGGACGGACCGTGCCTGCGACGGCCACAGGCAGCGTTCCCGCGCGTGGTGTCGATCCGTGCTGCTCGAAGTAAGCACGCGCGAGAAAACACGCACCGAGCACGACGGCGGCCATGACGACCGTTGCGAGTATCGAATGCGATGGACGCCCCGTCGCAAGCACGGCAGTGCCATTGGCGATGGAGGCAGGCGCAGGCGCGGGTAAACGCGCTTCGTATGTTCTCGAACGCGCCGGCCATCGCACGCGGGCCACTTCGCCCTGTGGCGCAAACTGGCGCGTCACGCCTCGCGCCGCCTCGACTGCCCGCAGAGCTGTCTCCGCGCCCCTCGTCAGCACGGCCCCGTGGCGGTCGGCGCCGCAAAACGGGCACACGCTTTCTTCTACTGATGAAAGGGTTTCACATCGGGGGCAGATGACGAAATAAAGCGAGCCATCGCCTCGCTGTTCCATTGTCACACTCCATCCGAATCATTTCGGAAGGCCGATCGACAATCAGCGATCGTCCGGTCGCAAGTAATACATACGAATTACCGTAGCACACCGGGCATTGTTTCGGAAGCACAAACAACCCCCTTTGAACAGGGTCATTTGTCAGTCGAATAGCGGGTTTCGCTTCGCTACGTCTAATCAATGACTAATCAGCACTCGGAACTTTAGTAACGGTTAATCATGCGCGCGGCAAATGCGGCGCCGTCTGTGCGATCTGGTCGAGTTCATCGCGCACCGCATCGACGACACACGCATCACGCAGAGAAACATCTGCCGCATGAATCGCTTCGAGACGCCGCCGCACGGCGCCGTACTGCGCACCCGCACGGCGATGCAATTCCGCACGCTCGCTATAGCGCAAAAACGTCTGCAACGAGGCGAGCACGGCAGCGCTCAGACTCGTCATCCCGATCAGGATGTGCACATCCGGCGACACCGCCGTCGCTACGAGCGATAAAAACGCGGACGTGCCCGTCGCCGCCGTGATGCCGATGACCGCAAGCCCGAGCCGTCTGCCGCAGCGCGTCAGCCGGTCGGCCATCGTGTAATGACGAATCTGCGATTCGCGCGCGCGCCGGATCCACGCCAGCACGAGCGTCGACATGTCTCGGGGCGGTTGATATGAGGTTTCGGTCATGTTCTAAGCACTCTACGAACAGACTTCATCCTCCCGGCTAATCAGGACATTTACCGTCCCGATGGCGCTTGAATCATCTTCCAGCCATTGCCCGCGGGATCGCGAAAACCGGCATCGACGCTGCCGTAGCGATCGACCGGTTCCTGCGTGAACTCCACGCCGCTCGCCTTCAGCCGCTCGTAAGTCGCGCGGCAGTCCGCGACGGACAGCACGAGCGGCGGCATCGCGCCCTTTGCGACCATCGCGCGCAGCGTTTGCGCGGTCGCATCGTCGTGGATCGGCGCGCCCGGCGCGAACAGGCCGAGCTGAAACGACGGCTGATCCGGATGCTGCACCGTGAGCCATCGATACGTGCCGTTGCGCACGTCGGTATGAACCCGAAAACCGAGCTTGTCGACGTAAAACGCAAGCGCTTCGTCCTGATCGTCGACATAGATGCCCACCACGCCGATGCCCTGATTCATGTGACCTCCTTCGTTGAAGATGGCCGCACTGTACCTTTCGCACCGCGCCGCCGCTTCTCCAAAACTGCGATCGTGAGATCGGGTCGTTGCGCGGCCTTCAGCACGCACGCGGGCACGCGATCGAGCGCGTCGACGCCGGCGCGCGCTTGCACGCGCATCGCGCTCGGACTGTGGCCGGTGATATCGCGAAAGATGCGGCCGAACGTTCCGAGACTTTCCCAGCCGGTGACGAAGGCAATATCCGTGATGGCGAGCTCGGTGTCGCGCAACAGCGTGACGGCCTGCTCGATGCGCCGCGTCAGCAGATAGCGATGCGGCGGAACGCCGAACGCGCGCTTGAACGATCGCGCGAAATGCGCTTCGGAGACCCCGCTGACTTCGGCCAGACGGCTGACCGGCCAGTCCTCGTGCGAACACGCGTCCATGCGATCTTTGGCGCGCAACAGACGCCGCAACAATGCCGGATCTTGCAACGCATCGGCGGTGGCGGGTTTGCGAGTCGGCATGGCGTTCGGGGTGCGGAAAACGAGCGGCTAGTGTAGCCCGGCGCGCACAAAGAAAAACGTCGTGCAGAGGCTATCCGCACGACGCAAAAGTCGCTCATTCCCTGAGAAGAAAGAGCTAGAGGAGATGGAAAGTATCTTAGCCCGCGTCCCCGATGCGCGATGTGCCGGAAAGCGGCCGTTTTGCGGCCCAATTCGCGCAATCGGTCTTGCATCACAACAACGGCAGCGTGAGACGGATGTGTTCCGCGAACGCCGATGTCAACATCGAAGGACGCTCGCGCGCGAACTTCAGCGTTATGCCGACGCCCGGCAAGGCCGGCAACCCGGCATCCGCATTCAGCACGCACAGATCGGCGGGCACGGCGGTCTGCGTGATGACCGCGAACGCCTGCCCCGAGCGCACCAGCGCCGTGAGCCCCGCGAGACTGCTGCTCGCGTACGCGATGCGATACGCCCTGCCCGCGCGCTGCAAGGCTTCGCATGCGGCGATGTGATCGAGCGTGTCCGGATCGGAGAGCGCGAGCGGCAACGGATCGTAATGCGCGGAATCCATCCCCGGACAGCCGATCCAGACCAGTTGCTGGCGCCGGATGACCTCGCCGCCGGGTTTGTCTTCGGGAAGCGAGAGCATCGCGAGATCGAGCGCGCGCTTTTTCAGTTGCTCGGCGAGCCGGGGCGTCGGCCCGCACACGACTTCCACCAGCGCGTGCGGATGCTGACTCGAAAATTGCCGCAGCAGGCTCGGCAGGAACACGGCGGCGTAATCGTCCGGACAGCCGAAGCGGATGCTGCCCGACAAGCCTTTTCCGCACAGATCGGCCATCGCCTCGTCGTGCAGACGCAGGATGCGCTGTGCGTGAACCAGCAGGCGCTCGCCGGGATTCGTCAGGACGACGCCGCGTCCGGTGCGCTGAAAAAGCGGCTGATCGACGATATCCTCGAGCCGCTTCATCTGCTGGCTCAGCGCCGATTGCGTCCGTCCGATGCGCTCGGCCGCGCGACTCAGCGCACGCACTTCCGCGATGACGGCAAACGAGCGCAACAACTCGATTTCCAGTGACAGGCTCAAGGTATTAGCGCCTCTTCTATCTCGCATTAGAACTATTCGATTCTATAAAACCTGAGCGTTGTCTACACTGCAGATTCCTTCCTATCCCGCCAGGAGAAGCACGGTGTCCCTGAACAACGACGCAACTTTCTGGCGCAACGCCAGACAGCACCTCATCCGCTACGGCGGCACGTTCGAGCCGATGATCATCGAGCGCGCGCAAGGCAGCTTCGTCTACGATGCCGATGGCCGCGCCATCCTCGATTTCACCTCCGGACAAATGAGCGCCGTGCTTGGCCACAGCCATCCCGAGATCGTGTCGGTGATCGGCGAATATGCGGGCAAGCTGGATCATCTCTTCAGCGGGATGCTATCGCGTCCCGTCGTCGATCTCGCGACGCGTCTCGCCGATATCACGCCCGCCGGTCTCGATCGCGCGCTCTTGCTGAGCACCGGCGCCGAATCGAACGAGGCCGCGATCCGCATGGCGAAGCTCGTCACCGGCAAATACGAAGTCGTCGGCTTTGCGCAGTCGTGGCACGGCATGACGGGTCACGCGGCGTCCGCAACGTACAGCGCGGGGCGCAAGGGCGTCGGTCCCGCGGCGGTCGGGTCATTCGCGATTCCCGCGCCGTTCCCATATCGCGCGCGCTTCGAGCACAACGGCCGATACGACTGGCTCGCGGAACTCGACTACGCATTCGATCTCATCGACCGGCAGTCGAGCGGCAATCTCGCCGCGTTCATCGCGGAACCGATTCTGAGCTCTGGCGGCATCATCGAATTGCCGGAAGGCTACATGGCGGCGCTAAAGCGCAAGTGCGAAGAGCGCGGCATGCTGCTGATTCTCGACGAAGCGCAAACCGGCATCGGCCGGACGGGCACCATGTTCGCGTGCCAGCGCGACGGCGTCACGCCCGACATCCTCACGCTATCGAAGACGCTCGGCGCGGGCTTGCCGCTCGCGGCCGTCGTCACATCGGCGGAAATCGAAGAGAAGGCGCATGCGCTCGGCTATCTGTTCTACACGACGCACGTATCCGATCCGCTGCCCGCCGCCGTCGGCCTGCGCGTGCTGGATGTGGTCGAACGCGATGGCCTCGTCGCGCGCGCGAACGTGATGAGCGCGCGCCTGCAACGCGGCCTGCTCGATCTGATGGAGCGCTTCGACTGCATCGGCGACGTGCGCGGCCGCGGCTTGCTGCTCGGCGTGGAGATCGTCAAGGATCGCCGCACGAAGGAACCCGCCGATGGTCTCGGCGCGAAGATCACGCGCGAATGCATGAATCTCGGCCTGAGCATGAACATCGTGCAATTGCCGGGCATGGGGGGCGTGTTCCGCATCGCGCCGCCGCTGACCGTGAGCGAGGAAGAGATCGACCTCGGGCTCGATCTGCTCGGCAAGGCTATCGAGCGTTCGTTGTAGGCATCGTCAGCGCAGGCCGGCGCGCAGATCGCGCACGCCGCGTCCCAAGCGCTGACGTAAAAGCGTTCGCAAAGTCGCGCCGTCTTCGTAGCCGACTTCGGCGGCGATCGCTCCGAGATCGAGTCCGCTGCCGTGCAGAAGCGATTGCGCGCGTTCGACGCGCAAGTCCTGAAAGTACGCCAGCGGCGATTTGCCGAGCACTTCCTGGCATCGGCGCTGAAGCGAGCGCGTGCTCGTCGCCAGCGCGTTCGCCGCGTGCTGCAGCGAAAACCCTTCCTTCAGATGGTCGCGCGCCCAGCGCTCGAAACGCTGGATCAGCGGATCTGCCTGCGCGAGATGGTTCGGGATGATGTACGGCGCCTGCGACGTGCGGATATCGGCGAGCAGAAAGCGCGACACGAGCGCGGCCAGCTCGGGGCTCGACTTGCGCACGAGCCACAGCGCGAGATCGAGATGCCCCATCGCGGCGCCGGCCGTCACGCCGATATCGGTCGGCACGAGCATCCGCGATTCGTCGAGCAGAACATGCGGATAGCGTTGCCTGAAAAGCGGCGCGAGCGACCACGTCGATGTCGCCTGCCGATGATCGAGCAATCCTGCTTCCGCGAGCAGAAACGTCCCGATGCAGGACGCCCCGATCGATACGCCTTGCGCGCGCCACTTCTGCAATTGCCGCACGGCGTCCTTGACGTCGGCGCGTTCCAGTGCGGGCAGCAGCAGTTCCGGCGTCGTCGCGGCGAGCGCCGGAACGATGACCCAGTCCGGCTTCAAATCGGGCGTGACGGGTTCCACCGGAATCGCGAAGCCGTGACCCGAACGCACGCGCTTGCGCACGCCAACAGTGGATACATCGAAGCGCGGGGATCCGCCCATCGTGCGCGCGGCCAACCCGTTCGCGGCTCTGAGCGTGTCGAGCGTCACGGCGAGGCCGGTATCGAAGAGACCATCGAGAGCGAGTATCGCGATGTGCATGGCGCAAATGACCCAGAAGTTGTCAGTTGCGACGATACCGATCTTTCGTCCAGGCGGCTACGTTAAACGAGGAACAAAAAAAATGCGTCGTGCCGACCAGCCTCGGCACGACGCCTTTTGCTTGAGAGCCGTCAACGTCGCATGAGGCCCATTACCAGCGTCACGAGGAAAATCACGAGGAATATGAAGAACAGGATCTTCGCGATGCCCGCCGCGCCCGCCGCGATACCGCCGAATCCGAGCGCGGCAGCGATGATCGCGATGATGAAAAAGACCAACGCGTAATACAACATGATGTTATCTCCCTCTCGTCCGAGTACGCCGCGCGCCCCATGTGCGCGGAGTTCTCTAGCGTAAGCAAGCAGTATTCCTTACCGGATGGAGCATCGTTTTCTGCCGTGCTATCCTTGGCCTCGTCCTGCATACGCCATCAAACCCGCATCACGCTGCGAGCGCGGATCACGCGTTTTTTACATTGCCGTCAAGAAGACCCGTTACCTGCCGTTAATCAAAAAAAAGGGACGTGTATTTGAAACGGCGTGTCGAACGCTCGTTCGCGCGCTGCTTCGCGTTATCGAATGGTCATGCATTACGGGCACCATTCCAGCGAAGCAATCCCTGCAAACAGGGCCATGCTCGCATGGTTGACGATCTGCGGTTCAAGGTCGATCGCTTCGCCATCTTGAGCATCAAGACATGCGCGCGGGCATCCCACCACCGAAGCACGATAAGAGACACACGTTCGGATGCCATTCCTCCGACGATTGCTTTAGGGCGCCGCGCGTGCGGGCCCATTGGACAGAATTGATGAAACCGGCAAGGAATTCGCTGCGGTCACGCGTTGGCCGATATATCGCTTATGGTGTGATCGCGGCCGCGCTCGTGACGGGCGCGGGCTTTCTGCATTGGCGCCATGAAGTGCGGGCCGCGCAATCGCAGACAGCGGCGCTGACGGGCGTCGCCAATCAGATGCGCCATGACGCATCGCCGTGGACGCATCGCGAGAAAGACGCATCGGAAATGCTGACCGATATTCGCGCGAAGAATGTCGCGACGATCGGCGTGAGTCCCGACGCGATTCTCGTCTCCACGACGAAGGGCGAGAAGTATTACGTGGCCGATCATAACGGCGCGTTCTCCAACGCATTGCTGCTCGGCGATATGAAGCCCGACGCGGCCTCGCCGTATCAACTCGTATGGCTGCCCGACGCCAACGTGCGCACGGGCATTGCGCGCTGGAGCGAGATGTTCGACCGTTCGCGCGACGCGCTGAGTCTCTTGCTGCCGCTCCTGATGATCGGCGGCCTTCTCTGGTTCATGCGCCGCGAAATGCGCGGCGGCGCGCAATTGCTCGGCGAATCGCCGACGCTGCGTTTCGATGACGTCATCGGCGCGGGCGAAGCGAAAGCCGCGCTCAACGACGTGCGCGCGTGGCTCACCGAGCCCGCGCAATTCACCGGCATGGGCGTGCGCGCGCCGTGCGGCATCCTGATGACGGGCGGACCGGGCGTCGGCAAGACGCGGCTCGCGCAGGCGCTCGCGGGCGAATGCGGCGCGAACTTCATCGCGATCACGGGCAGTTATTTCAGCGCGAAGTACTACGGCGTCGGCATTCAGAAGGTGAAGCATCTGTTCGAGCTCGCGCGCAAGAATGCGCCGACCGTCATCTTCATCGACGAAGCCGATGGCCTCGGCAAGCGCACCGATACCGGCGGCGGCCCGGTCGAAGCGGAAAGCAATCGCATCATCAATCAACTGCTCGCGGAGATGGACGGCTTCGCATCGAACGAAGGCGTCATCATCGTCGCGGCGACGAATCATCCCGACAATCTCGATGAAGCGCTGCGTCGTCCCGGCCGTTTCGATCGCACGGTGCAAGTGCGTTTGCCGGGCGTCGAAGATCGCGCGGACATCCTGCGTTTCTACGCGGACAGCTTGAAGACGAAGCGCGACGACATCGACTTCGATCAGCTCGCACGTCTGACGACGGGCCTCTCGCCCGCCACGCTGTCGATGATCGTCAATCAGGCAGGACTCGTCGCGCGCAAGGCGGGCGAACGTGAAGTATCGGCGGCGCATTTCCTCGAAGCGATCAAGATCGCGCGCATCGGCGATGTGAACGGCGCGGAACGCGCGCTATCGGATGACGAACGCACGCGCATCGCGGTGCATGAAGCGGGTCACGGCCTCGTTGCGGCGCTGCTCGGCACCGGCGTGCTCGAAGAAGTGACGATCCTGCCGCGCGGCGGCGCTCTGGGCGTCGCGCTCATCACGAAGATGCAGGACAAGCATCTGTATCGCGAAACCGAATTGCGCAACGAGATTCAGGTGCTGCTCGGCGGGCGCAACGCGGAACTGCTCATGTTCAAGGAAGCATCGAGCGGCGCGGCATCGGATCTTCAGGAGGCGTCGCGCATCAGCCTCGATATGGTGTCGAAGTTCGGCTTCAACGAGGAAGGCAATCTGTTCAGCCTCGCGGCGTTGCCGCAGCAGTATGCGGGCTTGCAGCTCAAGAATTCGATCGGTCATGCGAACGCGTTGCTGCACGATCTGAGCGACGAATGCTTCGCCCTGCTGCAAGCCAACGAGCCGGTGTTGCGCGCGATCGCCGATGAATTGCTCGAATCGGAAACCGTGCCGGGCGAGACGGTTTATCGCCTGATCCGCGAGCATGCGGCGGCTGTCGCGAATGTCGAGGCGGCCAACGAAGTGCTGGCCGCCTGAGCGGTTACTTCTTCACGCGAGCCGTCGCAAATCGAACGGCGTCTCGCGCAGGCGCTTGCCGGTCAGCGTGAACACGGCATTGGCAACGGCCGGCGCAACCGACGGGCTCGACAACTCGCCTACGCCGCCAGGCTTCGCCGGATCGCCCTGCATGATGCGTATGTCGATGTCGGGCATGTCGCTCATACGCATCACGCGATACGCATCGAAATTGGTCTGCTGAACCTGGCCGTGCCGAATGTCGATGCGGTCGGCGAGTGCGTGTCCGAGTCCCCACATCAAGCCGCCGTATAGCTGCTCTTCCACACCGCCGGGCGACACCGCGAGCCCGCAGTCGGCCACGCACGTGAGCTTCTCGATCACGATACCGTCATCCTTGCGCGAGACGCGCGCGATCACCGCGACATAACTGCCGTACGCGCGATTCGTCGCAACGCCGAGCGCGGTGCCGCGCGGCAACGGCTTGCCCCAGCCGGCCCGCATCGCGGCCTCGCGCAATACCGCGACATGGCGCGCGTCCTTCATATGCGCGATGCGAAAGTCCACCGCATCGCGATGTCCCTTATGCGCGGCTTCATCCATGAACGATTCGACCGCGAACACGTTCGGGATATAACTCACCGCGCGATACCAGCCCGTTGGCACGCCCGTTTCATGACGCACCCAGCCGATATCCACATTCGGCGCGCCATACGCGAACTCGAACTTGCTGATTGCTTCCGTGGTGCTGTAGTCCATGCGATCGGGACGATCGAAATAGCCCGGCTCCCATTGTTCCGGCGATGCCGGCATCACCGCGCGCAGTTGCAGCGCCGAAAGATTGCCGCGTGCATCGAGCGTGGCCTTTGCGCGATGATGACTCGCCGAGTGATAGAAGAGCGCGCGCATTTCGTCCTCGCGGCTATTCATCAGCTTGACGGGCTTGCCGGTTTGCAACGCGAGCCATGTGACTTCGAAGAGCCAGTACTTCGATTCGCGCGCACCGAAGCTGCCGCCCGAAACCAGTTCATGCAGCACGACACGATCGGCCGGAATGCCGCCGATGACTTGCGCCGCCTCCTGCGCCGTCGACGGCACTTGCAAGCCGCCCCAATACGCAATGCCGCCGTCCTTCGACCACGCCGTCACGTTGATGGGTTCGAGCGGATTCGCGGCCTTGTACGGCATCGAATAAGACGCCTGAATCACGCGCGCGCCATGCTTGATGATGGCATCGGCGTCGCCGTTCGTGATGGTCGGCACGACGCGCGCAGCGGGATCGTCGAGCCATGCAGCCTGGCGCGCGGGCATATCGCGGCTATCGAAGTTTTCGAACGGACTATCTTCCCATTCGACGCGCAATGCGGCTTGTCCCTTGTGCGCGGACCAGTAGTCGTCGGCGAGAATGGCGACGCCCGCCTGATTGCCGCCGAGCACATCGGGACGTCCGGGTATCGGCAGCACTTGCCGCACGCCGGGCACGGCGAGCGCCTCTTTCGCATCGACGCTGCGCACGCGCGCGTCGATGACGGGCGCACGCGTCACGACCGCGACGAGCATGCCGGGCAAACGCACGTCGATGCCATACGCGAACGCGCCGCATACCTTCTGCGCCGCGTCGCGCTTCTTGCTCAGCTTGCCGATGTACCTGAATTGCGATGCGTCTTTCAACGGCACGTCTTTTGGCGCGGGCAAGCTCGCGGCGATGACGGCAAGCGATCCATAGCTGGCACGCGCGCCGCTCGCGTTGTCGATCACGAAGCCGTTATCGGTCGAGCACGTTGACGGCGATACCTTCCATTGTTTCGCGGCGGCTTCGATCAGCATGGCACGCGCAGTCGCGCCCGCGCGCCGCAAGCGATCGTATTCCAGCGAGACGCTCGTGCTTCCGCCCGTGGAAAACACCTTCCACAAGGGATGAATGTAATCGGCATAGAAAGGATTCTCAGGCGTGATGACGTCGATGCGAAACGGATCGACATCCAGCTCTTCGGCGACGAGCGCGGCGAGCGCGGTGCGCGTGCCCGTGCCCGAATCGTGCTTGTGGACGACGAGCTTGATCGTGTCGTCGGGCAGCACGCGCACCCATGCGTTCGGCTCGAATTCGCCGTCACGCGGATGAGCATCGCCGTTCTTCGCCAACGCATCGGGCAATCGAAATCCAACGGATAGTCCCGCTGCCAGCAGCGCCGAACTCTGCTTGATGAAACGACGGCGCGCTGCGTGATGTTCGATACGCATTCAGACCTCCGCCGCCGCGCGCTTGATGGCCTTGCGGATGCGCGCATACGTTCCGCAGCGGCAGATGTTGCCGGACATCGCAGCGGCGATGGCGTCATCGCTCACGGACGGTTTGCCCTTCAGAAACGCCGCTGTCTGCATCAACTGTCCCGACTGACAATAGCCGCATTGCGGCACGTCTTCCGCAATCCACGCGCGCTGCAACGGATGCGTGCCGTCCCTGGAAAGACCTTCGATGGTCGTGATGCGCCTGCCCGCCACGGCCGCTATCGGCAGCAGGCACGAACGCACGGCCTCGCCATCGAGATGCACCGTGCATGCGCCGCAAAAGCCCCCGCCACAGCCGAATTTCGTGCCCGTCAAACCGATGCGATCGCGCAGCACCCACAACAGCGGCATGTCTTCCGGTACATTGTCGAGCGAGTGCCGCGCGTCATTGACGACGATTTCGATCATGCGCTGTCTCCTGAATGTCGTTCGAGCTTGCGGCCATTATCGGAAGCCGTCATGCAAGAACGCCAGCGACGATTTCTTTGATCACCCGTAAGCCTGGCTAACACCCATGTTGAAGCGCTACCCTTCGATCCAGTCGATGCAGGCCTTCTTGCAGGCGGCGCGCGCCGGCAGCTTTTCGAGCGCGGCGCGTCAGTTGTCGCTCACGCATAGCGCGATCAGCCAGCAGATCCGCACGCTCGAAGAGTTCGTCGGCCAGCCGCTGTTCGTGCGCGAAGGCGCGCGCGTCGTGCTCACCGATGCCGGCGCGCTCTTCGCGAATCAGCTAGGCGATGGCTTCGAGCAGATCGATCGCGCGTTGTCGTCGGTGAAGGAGCGCGCGGTGAAGCAGTCAATTACGCTCGACGTCGATCCGGAGCTTGCGCAAAGCTGGCTCGTCGCGCGCCTGCCCGCGTTGCTCGGCGCATTGACGGGCACGTCGCTGACGATGCTTTCCGCGCCACGTCATGACCGCAGCGCGTTCGAACGCGTCGATCTCGCGCTGCGTTACGGCTATGGCGAATGGGACGGCTTCGAGAACGCGCTCATCTGCGGCGACCGTCTCACGGTCATGGGCTCGCCCGCATTGTTGAGCGCGCGCGGACTCAGCGTGCCGCTCGCGCCGGAACAAGTGCTCGCGCTGCCCTTGCTCGGCTACACCAAGCGCTCGTGGATTCCGTGGCTCGCCGCGGCGGGCCTGCCGGAAGCGGAGCCGCACGCAGTCGCCGTCTTTGACAACGCTGCGGGGCTGATCGCCGCCGCGAGCGCGGGCGTCGGCGTGGGACTTGCGCGCGGCCTGCTCGCCGCCGACGCGCAACGCGACGGCAAGCTCGTCGAACTCACACGCGTCGAGATTCCGACGCACTACAACCTCTACGCCGTGTGGCCGCGCGAGAAGTCGGCACGCGTTGCGCCGCTCGTCGATGCGATACGCGAGCTCGTCGCGCAAACGGTCAACGCGCGCGATCCGGACTGACGACTTCGCGCACGGTATCGAGAAACCGCGCCAGCACCGGCGACGGCGTGTCCGCGCGATAACGCGCATGAAGCGAGACTTCGGGCGCGGGCGCTGCGAGCGGCACGAATGCCACGCCGCCGCCCGACAGCTGTTGCGCCGATGCCGGCAGCAGCGCAATGCCGAGCCCTTCGCGCAACAGACATAGCAGCGTATGCAGTTCGACGACTTCCTGCTCGATGCGCGGCGTGAATCCCGCTTCGACGCAACAGTCGCGCAGAAACCGCGCGAGTTGCGATTGCAGCAGACCAAACGACAGAAAGCGCTCGGCGTCAAGCTCACGCAGCGCGATATCCGCGCGTGAAGCGAGCGGATGCGCGAGCGGCAATGCGACCACGGCAGACTCGCGCAACACGACTTCGCTGACGATCTCCGGATCTTCGTGCGACACGCGAAAGAAGCACACGTCGAGCCGCCGCTCTTTCAGCGCCTGAATCTGCGCGGCGGGCGTCATCTCGTGAAGCGTCCATCTGACTTGCGGATGCTTGCGCGCGAACTCGCCGAGCGCGCGTGGAATCGGCTCGACCATCGCCGAGCTGATGACGCCGATCTCGAGACTTCCCACTTCGCCACGTCCCGCGCAACGCGTGAGATCGATCGCGCGCTCGAACTGCGCGAAGATCAGCGGCGCCTGTTCTTTCAGTGTTTTCCCTGCCTCGGTGAGTTCGACGCGATGTTGCGAGCGCAAGAAAAGCGCAGTGCCCATTTCCTCTTCAAGGATGCGGATCTGCTGACTCAGGGGCGGCTGCGAAATGTGCAGGCGCGCGGCTGCGCGGCCGAAATGGAGTTCATCGGCGAGCACCGCGAAGTACCGCAAAAGCCGCATGTCCATATCGCTAACGTATCAAGATCGTGGTCTAAAAATATTGTACAGAGCGCGCATAACTTGTGAGACTGCATCGCAAGCAGCAGTGCACGTCAGTGTGACACTCGATGCCGGCGAGGGGAAGGCGCATCAACGCGTCTTGCAAAAGGCCGCATGGGCAAGCTCGCAAGAGCTCTTGTTCCATCGACGCGCCTGCCCGCGATCCGGCGACTGGACACGCCAGTTCCCCTCAAGGAGATCGAGACCCATGATCATCGACACAAGCTGTTATCCGACCAATCTCGTCGACCTCGCCTGGCGCCATGACGGCGAACCCTTTTCGGGCGAGCGTCTGATCGAGGTGATGGACGGCCCGTACATCATCAACGGCAAGCCGCGTCGCATCGACAAGGCATTCATCCAACCGCCGCAAGGCAACACCATCTATACGTGGACCGATGGCGTGAGAAGCGGCCGCGAGTCGATCGACGACTACATGGCGTACACCGTCGAGATGACGCAGAAGTATCCCGACCGCCTGCTCGGCTGCTTCGTCTATAACCCGCGCTGCGGCCCCGAGAACGGCGCCGACGCAATCGAGTTCTACGCGAAGGAACACGGCTTCAGGATGGTGCAGTTGCAGGCCAACATGCACGCGTATCGGCCGGACCGCGCGCTCGACTGGCTGCGTCCCGCGTTGCGCAAATGCGCGGACCTCGGGCTCATCGTGAAGCTGCATACCGGCGACGGACCGTACAGCATTCCGAGCGAATGGTATCCGCTAATCCGCGAGTTTCCGTCGGTGCCGTTCATCATGGCGCACTTCGGCGTGCAGACCGGCGGCGTGTATTGCTTCGAGCCTTATCAGATGGCGCTCGATACGCCGAACGTCTATTGCGAATCGAGCTGGTGCCTGCAATCGCGCATCGTCGAATTCGCGAAGGTATTGCCGACGCACAAGATTCTCTATGGCTCCGACACGCCGCCCAACGAACCGGGCATGTGGCTGCGCCTGCTCGAAGTGCTGTGTCACGAACCGCCGCAAGGCCTCAATCTCGACGAAGACACGCTCGAGGATTATCTCGGCAACAACCTCGCGCGCATGCTCGGCATCGAACCGAGCGCGCCGCCTAAAAGCGTCGAAGAAGCGCAAGCCCATCTCGACCAATACAAAGAAGCTGACTACGCAGGAGCGCGCTGATGATCATCGATACCCATCTGCATCCGACCAATCTCGTCGACGAAGCCTGGCGGCACACGGGCGAGCCGTTCACCGGCGAACGCCTTCTCAAGATGATGGACGGCCCGTACATCATCAACGGCAAGCCGCGCCGCATCGACATGGGTTTCATCCAGCCGCCGCCGGGAAACACCGGCTATCGCGACGGCAACCGGCGCGGGCGCGAAGGCATTCGCGATTACATGTCGTATATCGCGGAGCTGACGCAGAAGTATCCCGATCGTTTCATCGGCAACTTCACGTATAACCCGCGCTGGGGTCCGGAAAACGGCGCGGCGGAACTCGAATTTCACGTCAGGGAATACGGCTTCAAGATGCTCAAGCTGCACGCGAACATGCATGGCTATCGGCCGGATCGCGCGCTCGACTGGCTGCGCCCTGCGATGAAGAAATGCGCCGAGTTGGGCGTCGTCGTGCTGATTCACACAGGCGATGGACCGTACACGATTCCCACGCAGTTCTATCCGATCATCCGCGAATTCCCGATGGTGAATTTCATCATCGGTCACTTCGGGATCCAGACGGGCGGCAATTACTCGTTCGAAGCCTTCTGGATGGCGATGGATACGCCCAACGTGTATTGCGAATCGGGCTGGTGCTATCAGTCGCGCATCGTCGAGTTCGCGCGCGAGTTGCCGCGCAACAAGATCGTGTTCGGCACCGATTCGCCGCCGAACGAGCCGGGCATGTGGCTGCGCGAACTGGAGATGCTGTGCGGTCCCGCGCCGCAAGGCATGGACCTCGATGAGGACGGTCTCGAAGACTACATGGGCAATAACATCGCGCGACTGGTGGGCATCGAGCCGACCAAACCGCCGAAGGACCTTGCCGAAGCGGAGAAACGATTGAAGGCCACGTATGTAAAGAACGACGAAGTCGCGCAGACGGCCTGATGTCATGCGGGCGCGGTTGCTCACGCGCCCTTCTTTCTCTCGACGGAGCTCACGATGGCCGATAACCTCTTTCGCGCCACGCAGGACTTTCATTGCTTTGCGCACGCCTATCGCGAGCAATATCCCCACGATGTGCTGACGCTCACGCAACAGTTGTCCGCCGATCAGGACGTCACCGCGATCGTCGCCGCGCTTGCCGCGCGCGGGCAGCATCCGATGCTCGTATGCGAGCACGTCGAAGGTATCGCAACGCCTTTGGCGACCAACTTCTTCGCATCGCGCGAGCGTATCGCCCGTCTGTTCGATGTCGATGCGCGCGGCCTCTTCGACGCCTATCAGCAACGCGCGAATGCACCGATCGCGCCGCTGTATGTCGCGCGCGGTCCCGTGCTCGATGAAGTCGTCGAAGCCGACGCGGTCGATCTCGCGCATGTGCCGATGATTCGCCACTTCGCCACCGATCGCGGCGCGTACATCACGAACGCGGTAATCGTCGCCGAAGATCCGGTGACCGGCATCGCGAACATGAGCTATCACCGTTCGATGCTTCATGCGAGGAACGCGCTCGCAACGAGCCTGCATTCGCGCGGTCATCTGTGGCGCATGTTGCAGACGGCGAAGGCGCGCGGCGACACGCTCAAGGTTGCGATGGTCATCGGCGCGCATCCGATGTTCATGCTCGCGGCGGCATCGCGCGTGCCGTTCGGCACAGACGAGCGCGCCATCGCCGGCGGACTGTTCGGCGCACCGCTCGAACTGGTACGCACGCCGCGTTATGGCATTGGCGTGCCGGCGGCCGCGGAGTTCGTGCTCGAAGGCACGATCGATCCCGATGCGCGCGCCGATGAAGGTCCGTTCGGCGAGTTCACCGGCTATTCGTCGGACCGTTCGACCAACAACGTTATGCGCGTCGATACGATGATGCGCCGCCGCGATGCATGGCTCGTCGATGTCGTCGGTGGTCCGTATGCCGAGCATCTCACGCTCGCTCGTCTGCCGCGCGAAGCGGAAATGAGCGAGAAGCTGAAGGCGCGCTTTCCAGCGGTCACTGCGCTGCATTACCCGAACTCCGGCACGCATTTTCATTGCTATGTGGCGCTGAATCAGACGCGCGATGGCGAAGCGCGTCAGATCATGCTCGCGTTGCTGGGCTGGGATCCGTATCTCAAGCATGTCGTCGCCGTCGATGGCGATATCGACATAACCGACGACTCGCAAGTGCTCTGGGCGATCGCGGCACATGCGCAACCGCATGACGATGTGTTCATCGTCGGCGGATTGCCGGGCAGCCCGCTCGATCCTTCGTCGTCCGTCGAAGGCACCACATCGCGCATGGGCATCGACGCGACGCGCGGCTCGCAATTCGACGGCATACGTGCGCGCATCGACGAAGATGCGATGCAACGTGCAGCCGCCATTTTGAAAGGAGCCGCACGATGAGCACGCGGCGCATCGCGGTCGGTATCAGCGGCGCATCGGGCTTCACGTACGGCGTGCGCCTTCTGGAATTGCTGCGCGAACTCGACATCGAAACGCATGTGACGATCTCGCGCAGCGCGCTTCTGACGATGCAGCAAGAGACCGAACACAAGCTCGCCGATGTCAACCCGCTCGCGAGCTTCACCTATCGATGCGATGACATGGCCGCCGCCATTTCGAGCGGTTCGTTCAGCACGCTCGGCATGATCGTCGCGCCGTGCTCGATGAAGACGCTCGCCGAAATCGCCGGCGGACTTTCATCGAGCCTCATCTCGCGCGCCGCCGACGTCACGCTCAAGGAGCGACGCCCGCTCGTGCTGCTGGCACGCGAAACGCCGTACACGCTGGCCCATCTGCGCAACATGATCGCCGTCACCGAAATGGGCGGCATCGTCGCGCCGCCGGTGCCCGCGTTCTACGCGCGCCCTGCTTCGCTCGACGAGATGATCGATCACACGCTCGGCCGCGTGCTGGATCTCTTCGGCCTCGATTGCAACGTGGTTCGACGCTGGAAAGAACATAAAGCTGACTGACTCAAAGGAGACAAGCAATGACTCACATCCATACGACTCATAACGCGTTCCAGAAGATTCCGGTCACGGTGCTGACCGGCTTTCTCGGCGCGGGCAAAACCACGCTGCTCAACTACATCCTCCGCGAAAAGCATGGACACAAGATCGCGGTGATCGAGAACGAGTTCGGCGAAGTCGGCATAGACGGCGGGCTCGTGCTCGAATCGACCGAAGAGATCTACGAGATGACGAACGGATGCGTATGCTGCGTCGGCGCAGTGCGCGAAGACCTCGTGCGCATCGTGAGGATGCTGGTGGAGCGGCCCGAGCGGCTCGATCACATCATCGTCGAGACGAGCGGGCTCGCCGATCCGTATCCTGTCGCGCAGACCTTCTTCATCGACGATCCGATTGCGCAACGCGTGACCCTCGATGCCGTCGTGACGATGGTCGATGCAAAGCATATCGCCGCGCATCTGGACGATCTCGTGCTCGACGGCCGCGACAACCAGGCGGTCGATCAGATCGTGTGCGCGGATCGTATCGTCGTCAACAAGGTGGACCTCGTGACGGCGCAGGACATCGCTTCATTGAAAGAGCGGCTGCGCGGGCTCAACGCAACGGCTGAAATCGTCGAATCGAGTTTTGCGCAGATCGATCTGCACACGATTCTCGGCGTGGGCGCGAACGAGTTCGCGCAGCAGCTCGTCGAAGCGGACGACGATCACGATGACCACCACGACGATCATCACCACGACGAAAGCGTGAGCTCGGTAGGCATCGAAGTCGATGCCGATATCGAACTCGACGCGCTGCAAGCGTGGCTCGCCGAACTGCGCGCATCGGATGCGACGAACCTCTTTCGCATGAAGGGCATCTTCGCCGTGAAAGGACAGCCGTATCGCTACGTGCTGCAAGGCGTGCACGACATCATCGAATTGCGCGCGGCGCAGGCGTGGGGCTATGAGCCGCGTTCGAGCCGAATCGTGTTCATCGGACGCGAACTCGACCGCGCCGCGCTGACCGAGCGCTTTCATGCCTGCCTTGCGGTGCCTGTCGCGGCCTGACGAACGCAGCCGCCGATAACGATAATCAGGAGACACGTTGATGAACACCGACCAACATCCCGTCGATCGCATCCTGCCCAAGCGGCAGATGATCACGCTCGGCCTGCAACATATGCTCGTCGCTTACATCGGCGCGATTGCCGTGCCGTTGATCGTCGCATCCGCATTGAAGATGTCGCCCGCTGACACCACCGTGCTCATCAGCACGGCGCTTTTTTGCTCGGGCATCTCGACGGTGCTGCAAACCGTCGGCGTATGGAAGTTCGGCGTGCGTCTGCCTATTCTGCAAGGCGTCGCGTTCAGCAGCGTGGGACCGGTCATCGCGATCGGCCTGAGCCCCGGCGTCGGCTTCGCGGGCGTGTGCGGCGCGGTGATCGGCGCGGGCGTGTTCACGATGTTCGCCGCGCCGCTCGTCGGACGTTTGCGGCGTTTCTTTCCGCCTGTCGTGACCGGCTGCATCGTCACCGTGATCGGACTGCAGCTCTTTCCGGTCGCGTATCAATGGGCGGGCGGCGGTGAGAACGCGCGGCACTTCGGCGCGTTGCCGTTCCTTTGCGTCGCGTTGTTCGTCGCGCTCGTGATTCTCGCCGTCAACCGCTTTGCCGATGCGTTCCTGCGCAATCTGTCGGTGCTGATCGGACTTGTCGCGGGCAGCGTGCTTGCCTGCTCGCTCGGCATGGGCGACTTCGCCAACGTCGCCAACGCGCCGTGGTTCACGATGCCGTTGCCGTTTCACTTCGGCATGCCCGTGTTCTCCGTGGTGCCCGTTCTGACGATGATCGTCGTAATGGTCGTGCAGATGATCGAATCGATGGGTCTCTTCGTCGCGATCGGCGATATCGTCGACAAGAACATCAGCGAGGAAGACGCGGTGCGCGGCATGCGCGCGAATGGTCTCGCGAGCGCGATAGCCGGAATGTTCGCTGCGTTCCCGTTCATCGCATTCATGGAGAACGTGGGACTCGTGATCCTGACAGGCGTGCGCAGCCGATGGGTCGTGGCGGTGAGCGGCGTGCTGATGTGCGTCGTCGCGCTGGTGCCCAAGATCGGCGCGGTCGTCGCATCGACGCCTGCCGCTGCGCTCGGCGGCGCGGGCATCGCGATGTTCGGCGTCGTGGTCGCGGCGGGGGTGCAGACGCTCTCCAAAGTGGACTTCGAGCGCAACCGCTACAACGTGCTGATCGTCGGCTTCACGATCGCGACCGCGCTCATCCCGGTGATGGCGCCGCAAGTGTTCAAGCAGATGCCCGACTGGACGCAGCCCTTCGTGCACAGCGGCGTCGTGCTCGCGTGTCTCGTGTCGGTCGTGCTGAACGCCGTGCTCAACGGCGCACATGAGGAAGACGTCGTACCTGCGCCCAGCATGGTGCGCGAGTAAAACGTGTTGAAAGGACAAGCGTTCATGAACATCTCAAACGAAGCATTACTAATCAAACATCCCGTCGCGGTGATGAGCGGATTGTGTGGCGACGCCGCACGGCTCGGCAACGTCGATATTCGCATCCGCGATGGCGTCATCCGCGCCATCGCGCCGAATCTCGACGCGCGCGACGACGAACGCGTCATCGATGCGCGCTCGTGCGTCGCCTATCCAGGCTGGGTGAACACGCATCATCACCTGTTCCAGAACCTGCTGAAAGCGGTGCCTTCAGGCATCAACGCCGATCTGCAGGAATGGCTCGCCGCGGTGCCGTATCCGCGGCTCGCTCGCTTCACGCCGGACCTCGCGCGTGTCGCTGCACGCCTCGGCATGGCCGAACTGCTTTTGTCGGGCGTGACGACGTGCGCGGATCATCACTATCTCTATCACGCGGAAGGCACCACGGAAACAGGCGATCTGCTCTTCGACGAAGCGGCGTCGTTCGGCCTGCGCTTCGTGTTGTGCCGTGGCGGCGCGTTGCAGGCGGCAGGCGATCATCCGGGCTTCTCGAAGGTCGCGTTAAAGCCCGAGACGCTCGATCAGATGCTTGCCGATATCGAACGCCTGAAGGCGCGCTATCACGATGCCCGCGCGACATCGATGCGCCGCGTCGTCGTTGCGCCGACGACGCCGACCTTCTCTCTGCCGCCCGATCTTCTGCCTGAGATCGCACGCGCGGCACGCGGCATGGGCTTGCGCATGCACACGCATCTTTCGGAGACGCAACGTTATGTCGATTTCTGCCGCGAGCGCTTCGACAAGTTGCCGGTCGAATTCGTCGCCGATCACGAATGGCTCGGACCCGATGTGTGGTTCGCGCATCTCGTGCATCTCGAAGCGAGCGAGATCGCGATGCTCGCGGAGACCGGCAGCGGCTGCTCGCATTGCCCGGTGAGCAACGCGCGGCTTGGCAGCGGCATCGCCCCCGCACCGCAAATGTCCGCGGCAGGCGTGCCGATGTCGCTCGGGGTCGATGGCGTCGCGTCGAACGAATCGGGCAGCATGATCAACGAGGCGCATTTCGCGTGGCTCGTGCATCGCGCGGCGCAGGGCGCATCGGCGACGACGATCGAGGAGACGATTCACTGGGGCAGCGCGGGCGGCGCAAGCGTGCTCGGTCTCGATGCAGTAGGCACGCTCGAAGTCGGCAAGGCGGCGGACCTCGTTCTCTATGACATCGACGATCCGCGCTTCTATGGCTATCACGATCTCGCCGTGGCGCCCGTGGCATCGGGCGAGCCGGCGCGCGTTCGCTACAACATCGTGAACGGCCGCGTGGTCGTCGATGACGGCGTGATCCCGGGCCTCGATCTCGACGCCCTGCGACACGAAGCCGCCGAGGGCGTGAAAGTGCTGTTGGCAGATTAGGGGGACATTGCCATGGTTAGGATGCGCTTTCCGCCCGACGTGGATATGCCTGCGCTATCGAGTTGGAGGAAGTTATTCCGGCTGCGCCTGTGAAGCGCGAAACGTGCGATCACACTGCGTCACCGCTCTTCTTTCGAGACCGGTATTCCGTTGGCGACATCAGAAATTGCTTTCTGAATACCTTCGAAAATCTTTCGCCATTGGTCAAACCGGTCCTGCGCGCAATCTTGTCGATCGGCAAGTCGCTCTTAATAAGCAATTCGCAACTCAAATCGAGACGCGCACGCAAAAGATATTGCGAAGGCGTCAGACCGATCTCACGCTTGAACAGCCGCAGAAAGTTGCGCTCGCTCATCGCAACGGTGCGAGCCGCGTCGCCGACAGAGATGGGACGGCCGCAATTGCGCTCCAGCCAGCGCGCGGATTCCTGCGCTTTCTCGGCGAGCGTCGTCGTGCCGATGGTACTCAGCATGATTGGCAGATGCTGATCGTTGGACGAGGCCAGCCGGTCTGCCAAAGCCGTTGCGATGTCATAGCCGAGATCGCGCTTCACCAGCGCCAGCGAGTTGACGAGCGCATCGCCGCGTTCGGTCGACGTCGTGCTTTTCAATGTTCCGCCAGCCCATACGCCGCGTCCCATCGAAGCCCAGTCGCGCCGGGCGACGCCCGCGGCGGCGAGCAGCGCGTCGCCATTGCCGAGCGAACCGACCGCGCCGCTTTGCGAACACGCGATCCTCAATGACTCGAGGAGACTTTCATCCGCAGCTGCGCGCGTCACGCCAGCGCCGCCTGCGATGTATAGCGCGTCGAAGCCCTGAAAGCGCTGGCCACCTAAGCGCTCGGTCCACACACAGACCGACGATGAACAAGCTATCGCGCCACCGCGGGCGGAGACGAGACGAACGCTATAGGTCACGCCATTGCTCAGGATAGCGGATTGCAACTCGTTGGCGATATGAAGCGCCTCGGCAAGCGTTCCAGCGCCCAGAAGAGAAAATCCGTCATACAACATGATTCCTATGAGCTTTGTGCTTCTCTCTTCCGCTGCATGATAGAGACCGCTCGACTCTGCATCGCCGAAGGCTGTAACGTTCGACATGGCGTTATCTTCCTATGTTTCGGTTGCAGGTCTGCGGATCGCAAGCCGTACCAATGCCGTCGATTCCGTACTATTTCGGGAGCGTAGTTTCCTATTGCATCCGTTCTTTCCGCCATGGCGGCGAAAAGCATGGTTTTGGCCGAGATCGGCGCGTTCGGCCGCGATAACAACACGACTGTTCGATCTCTTCGGCTGTTTGAAAATAAGTGCATGAAAGTTATGGAAAGGCGCTTAATACGGAGTTCGAACTATGTCGTTTCGCGGCGCCTAAACAAAAGACTGTGTTGCGGAATGACCTATTCGGATCACCTTCATCCTCCGGGATCGAAGACTCGATGATCTCCGAAACATAACTTCTATTTCCGTCATCGCCTTGTCAAAACCGGCCTCGCGGCCTGCACAGGCGGCCCGGCCAACATCTTGCCGAATTCCGTCACGCATGAAGTCGCGATTCGTGCGAAGGCTACGCTCTGTCTTGAACCGGAACGTCAAGTGAGACTTGTTATCGAGCGGCGCTTCGGTCACCTGGACGAATGCGCCATTGCGCGGACATGCGTTGGGCACCAACTCTAATTCGGAGTGGCTCACATGAGTTTCAGCACGCGATACTCGCAATACTATGATCTTTTCTATCACGAGAAGAACTACAAGGCGGAGGCCGCGTTCGTCACCGACCTGCTCGGTCGATATGGAATAGTCAGCGGCCATCTTATGGATCTCGGTTGCGGGACAGGACGCCACGCGGCGGAGCTTGCGGCCACCGGCTTTTCGGTTTCCGGCATCGACATGAGTTTCGACATGCTCGCACGCGCCGATGCGAGACGGACTTCACTGCCGGGCATGGTGGCGAAGAGACTGAAGTTTCAGCAGGGCGATGCGCGAAGCGTCCGCACCGAAGAGCTATATGACGCGGTCGTCTCGCTGTTTCATGTCGCAAGCTATCAGACGACGAACGCCGATTTCATGGCGATGTGCCACACCGCAGCGACTCATCTGCCGCGCTCAGGACTCTTTCTGTTCGATTGCTGGTACGGTCCCGCCGTGCTGGCCGACCCGCCCAAGGTTCGCATCAAGCGCGCCACGAGCGATGAAACGGCGGTAATCCGCATCGCCGAACCGCTGATGCGTCCTCATGAGAATACCGTCACCGTCAACTACACCATCATGATGACGGACGGAAAGACGCAATGCGTCGAAACCGTTCTCGAGACGCACGTCATGCGTTATATGTTCAAGCCTGAAGTCGAGTTGATGCTGGATCTCAGCGGCTTCGAAGTGCTCGACAGCGTGAGATGGATGGGCGGCGAACTTAGCGCCGCCGATCTGTCGGCGACCTTCGTCGCGAGAAAGAGATGATGCCTGCATCGCGCACGCCGGGCGCGATGCTTACGCTTCAGTAAGCGTTGGCCCCGCGCAGACCCTTGAATACCGTCGCGGCAATGATCCGCATATCGAGTGCGAAAGTCCAATTTCCCAAATAGTACAAATCATGGGCCACGCGCGCCTCCATCTTTTCGATCCGGTCCGTTTCCCCACGAAAGCCATTGACCTGCGCCCATCCGGTGATGCCCGGTTTGATGCGGTATCGATGGATATAACCTTGCACGACTTTCTGGTAGAGATCGTCATGTTCGAGCGCATGTGGACGCGGTCCCACGACCGACATGTCGCCGAGCAGGACGTTGAAGAATTGCGGCAGCTCGTCGAGACTCGTGCGCCGGAGAAACGCACCGACACGCGTCACGCGCGGATCATTGCGCGTAGCCTGTTTCAGCATGCCGGACTGTTCGATATGCAGGCGCATCGACCTGAACTTGTAGATGGTGAATTCGCGTCCGTCCGCGCCCTTGCGCCGCTGTCTGAAGAATACGGGCCCGGGCGAACTAAGCTTGACCGCGATTGCGATAACGATCAGAAGCGGCGCGACCGCGATGAGCGCCGCGAGCGCGAACAGCCGGTCGAAAACATCCTTCTGCAATAGCGCTCTTTGCGAAAGCGGCGAAGCGACGAGATTGATCGCCGCCACCCCGAGCAAATCGCTCACGCCGCTTTCGAAGAGGGCCAGGCTGCGCACGTCGGGAATGAATCGCACGTTGACGAGATCGTCGCGAAACTCATTCACGAACCGCAGAATGGCTTTCTCCTGCGATAGCGGCAATGCAAGCCAGACTTCATGCACATGCTGCTCGCGAGCGTGGCGCACGAAGGTGTCAAAATCTTCGAAGACCGGCACTGTTGAAGTTATCGGCAATTCGGGCGATGCGTTGAATAACGCGACCGTACGAAAACCCGAATCGCTCGCGCGCTCGATTCTTTTCATGATCGACTCGCAATGCCGCCCGCAACCGACGACCGCCACGTCATGAAAGTTCATCCCGGCGTGACGCATGCGCGCGAGCACCGCATGCGTGACGAGACGGCCCACGATCATCAGCGCGCCCGACATCGCAGTCCAGTACGCGAACCAGAGGCGCGAGACATCATCGAGCCGATGCAGCGAGAACATCAGCACGAGGACGCACGCCTGCACCACGAGCCATGAGAGCGACACGCGGCTCGTCAGCACGAGCTTGCTGCGCCCGCGCCACGACTCGTATACGCCGAAGCCCGGGAACAATACGAGCGAAAACGCCGCAGCAAAGGCCACGAACGGCACGTAATAGCCCGGTTCGGCGATGTTGTCGAACCTGATCCGCGATGCAACGGTGGCCCCTCCGACGACCATCGCGACATCGAAGAGCCTTGCCAGCAATCCTTGAATATCGCGCATGTCATGCCCCGCCTTCGTGAGCTTTGTCGATAACATCAGATACGGCCATAGCAGTCATCCAGCCGCACGATATCGTCTTCGCCGAGATACGAACCCGATTGAACTTCGATGATCTCGAGTTGCACCTTGCCCGGATTTTCCAGCCTATGCCGGACGCCGAGCGGAATGTAGGTCGATTCATTTTCCGACAACAGAAACTGATCGTCCCCGCGCGTGACGAGCGCGGTGCCGCGCACGACGACCCAATGCTCCGCACGATGATGGTGCATTTGGAGCGAAAGTCGTGCGCCAGGCGCCACGACGATGCGCTTGACCTGGAAACGCTCGCCATGTTCGATCGAATCGTAAAAGCCCCATGGACGACGAACCTTGCGATGCGTTTCGGCCTCGGGCGCATGCTGTTCGCGGATGCGCGCGACAAGGCGCTTGATGTCCTGCGCGTGCGAGCGATCGGCGACCAGCACGGCATCGTCGGTATCGACGACAACGACGTTCGACGTGCCGACGCACGCGACGAGCCGTCCGCCATCGGAGCGCGCGTAGCTCGACCTCGCGCCTTCGAAGACCACGCGGCCGCTTCCGACATTGCCCAAGCCGTCCTTTTCCATGGCCTCCCATACTGCGTCCCACGATCCCAGGTCTGAAGATCCCGCCGACAGCGGCACGACTACGCCGTTGCAAGGCGAGCCAGCGTCGCCGATATGCTCCATCACCGCGTAATCGATCGAATCGGAAGGCACACGGCCGAACTGATTCGGACACGGACGAAAGAAATGGCCATCGGCTTTGCCGTCTTTCAGTGCCGCCGTGCATGTCGCATGCATATCGGCATTGAGACGCGCCAGGGCATCGAGCCACACGCTCGCGCGAACGACGAAGATGCCGCTGTTCCACCAGTATGTTTGTGCAGCGAGGTATTGCGCGGCGAGTTCGGCGGCAGGCTTTTCTACGAAGCGGTCGATAAGATGAGCACCCTTCTCCAGCGCTTCGCCGAGACGAATATAGCCGAAGCCGGTATCGGGACGCGTCGGCGGAACCCCTAACGTCACGATCATTCCGCTATCGGCGTAGTCCGCGGCGATCGATATCGCTTCATGCAGCGCGCAAAGATCGGCGATCGAATGATCGGAAGGCATCGCGACGAGAATCGCGTCTTCGTTGCCTTCGACGGCCGCAAGCGCCGCGAGCGTCAGCGCGGGCGCAGTATCACGACGCGCGGGCTCGAGAATGATCCGCGCATCGACGCCGCATAACCGCACTTGTTCCTCGGTCGTGAAACGATGCTCTTCGCCACACACGATGATCGGATGCATATCGACGTCGAAGTCGCCGGAGAATCCGTCCATTCGTAACACGGTAGCCTGAAGCAGCGAGTCACGTCCGACCACGCCAATCAGTTGCTTCGGAAACTGCTCGCGCGACATCGGCCAGAGGCGCGTGCCCGATCCTCCCGCGAGTATGACCGGCACAATGCGACGGCAAGACTGCATATGCGGCGCTAGCGCGTTGGCCATCGATATCGAGTCGGTCGAACGCATTGCATTCTCCATGGCTGCACTCCGTGGTGTTACGACCCATCATCGATGTGACTGATGACGGTCATATGAAGCAGGCAATGTCCGCGAGCATGGCTTGCGGAGCTTCTAGACATACTCGGCCATCATGTTCCGGACCGCGGCCACCGCTTGATCCTGCTGCGCTTCGGTTAGTGCAAGTCCGCTCGGCAAATAGAAACCGCGCCGGCTCATGCGCTCGGCGACCGGATAACTTTCGCCCTCGAATAACCCTTGCTTGCGAAATACAGGCTGCTCGTGCATGGGCCAGAAGAATGGCCGCGCGCTAACGCCCGCATCGGCGAGTATTGCGCGTGCTTCGTCCGCGCCGATGGGCAGGCGATCATCCAGCACCACGCCGAACACCCAATAGATGTTCTCGGCATAGGAACACGCAACAGGAGCAAGTTCCAGGCCCCTTACATCATGCAAAAGCGCTTCGTAACGCCGCCCCAGTGTGCGCTTTCTCGCTATGCGTTCATCGAGCTTCTCGAACTGCGCAAGCCCGACCGCAGCCTGAAGACTGCTCATACGATAATTCCAGCCTAGCTCCTCATGCACGAACCGCCTCTCGGGCTTGAAGCAAAGATTTCGCAAACTCCTCGCGCGCGCCGCCAGTGCATCGTCGTCGCAGAGAATCATGCCGCCTTCGCCCGTCGTGATGTGCTTGTTCGCGTAGAAGCTGAAGCAGGAGATATCGCCGAAGCTGCCGCATTGCTTTCCTTCATAGGTGAGCCCGATAGCCTGCGCCGCGTCTTCGATCACAGCCAGGCCGTACTTCTTCGCGAGGTCCAGCACCGGCTTCATGTCGACCGGCAAGCCGAAGGTATGTACGGCCATGATCGCGCGCGTGCGGCTCGTGATGGCCGCTTCGATTTTCGCTACGTCCATGTTCCATGTATCCGCATTCGAATCGACGAGCCGCAGTCGCGCGCCGGTTCGAACGATCGCCGATGCACAGGAGATGATCGTGTGCGTCGGGATGATGACTTCATCGTCCGGCTCGAAACTCAGTGCAGCGGCGGCGACGTCGAGCGCCGCGCTTCCGTTTGCGACGGCGATCGCATGCTTGCGGCCTACATATGCAGCCATTGCGCGTTCGAAGCGCTCGACGAATACGCCGTCCGACGAGATCCAGCCGCTTTCGATGCATTCGTTCAGGTATGTCCTCTCGTTTCCCTCGAGCAGGGGTTCGTTTACTGGAATCATCAGGTCCCTCTCCTGGTGTCAAGATCGATGCTCGATGGCTCGTCTGAGCCGGTCCGTTCAAGGACGAATCGATCCCGTAACGGCCTGCATGCGTTCACGCAGCATAGGATTGGGGAAAGCCGCGCCAGGCGGGGTGGCCGAATCTGCCATGACGTTGGCTGAGGCGGGTCTCGCGGGTAATGAGCCGTCCGTGGCGCATAGATGGCGGCCGCGTCATCGATGACGAGAAAGCCCGGTCGCGACAATACCTTGCCAACGTCCGCCACAAGCTGATGATTGACCGAATGCCTCGCTAATCTGGCAATCGCACATCGGGCCTCACGTTCCGATCAACGCACATCAATGGACGATTGAGCACCAACATGAATAAAGGCTCTCGGATATTTATTGCCGGGCATAAGGGCATGGTCGGCTCGGCCCTTCTCCGGCATCTCGCCAGTCGCGGCGATCACCATTTGGTTACCCGTTCCAGACAGGAACTCGACTTGCTCGATCAGCGCGCTGTGGCCGATTTCTTTGCGCACGAGCGCATCGATGTCGTGCTGCTCGCCGCTGCGAAGGTCGGCGGCATACACGCCAACTCCACTCAACCGGCCTCGTTTCTCTATGAGAATCTCGTCATCGAAACGAATGTGATCCACGCGGCCTTCAAGAAGCGCACGCCCGAGCTGGTCTTCTTCGGTTCGTCGTGCATCTACCCGAAGTATTGCCCTCAACCCATCAAGGAAGAATATCTGCTGACGAGCGCCTTCGAGCAGACCAACGAGGCATATGCAATCGCCAAGATTGCGGGGCTCAAGCTGTGTGAGGCATATAACCGCCAGCATGGGATGCGGTATATCTCGGTGATGCCTACGAACTTGTACGGTCCGAACGATAACTATGATCTGCAGAACGGGCACGTTCTGGCCGCGCTGATCCGAAAGGCACACGAAGCGAAGCTGAACGGACTCCAATCGATCTCGGTCTGGGGATCGGGCTCGCCGAAACGGGAATTCCTGCACGTCGACGATCTGGCGTCGGCGGTATTCGCGTTGCTCGACAGCCATAACGCCGAGGGCATGTTCAATATCGGATGTGGACGCGACATAGCAATCGCGGACCTCGCCCGCCTCGTCTGCGACGTCGTAGGCTTTCAGGGCTCACTGGAATTCGATAGCTCGAAACCGGATGGCACGCCGAGGAAATTGCTGGATGTATCCAGGCTATCCGCTTTGGGCTGGACGCCCACGATCTCGCTCAGAGAAGGCATCGCGGCCACTTATGCCGACTTCACGAAGAACGCACAGCGCACCGGGTACGTCGACGCGTGACGCTGGTATTCACGCGAACATAATCAACAGGAATCGAACATGTTTCGCATGGTGGTGGATCAATTGAGGAAACTCCGTCGTAGTGAAACATTCAAGTACTCGCTTGCCGCGCCCAGCCGCGCGATGTTGTTTGCACGGCAGCGGCAGAATCACGGTGTGTTTTCGATCGAGATCAGGGAAAACTGCGGCTTCTTCGCGATCATGCAAATGGTTCTCTTCATCCTTATGCACTGTGAAGAGAACCGCCTGACTCCGCGAATTTCGGCGCGAGGCGGCCTGTACGGCGATGTGAAAGGAACGATCGACTGGTTTTCGGCGCTCTTCGAAAGCGTCCGGCCGGAGAACGGGCACGCCACGTCGCATAACGTTCGGACATCCACCGTGCGCGATCCGGTTCAACTGGGTTTCCGGCAACGGTATGACGCAGCGCTTCGTCTGCGAAGCGCGAGCGATCTGTTCCGCTCGTATTACCGGCCCGCGGCGCACATCCGCGAAGAAGTCGAATCGACCTGCGCAAGACTCGGGATCAGCGCCTCCACGTTGGGCGTGCACTTCAGAGGCACTGACAAGAAATTTGAAGCGGTGACGCTTCCGTGGGTCGATTTCTGCCGGCTTGTCGATAAGACGCTCATGCTCAACCCGCAATTGACCAACATATTTGTTTCCAGCGACGAGCCGGCTTTCATCGAATTCTTCAGTGCGTGGCCGTTCGAGCGTCCGATCAATGTCGCGCCCGCGAAACTGTTATCCAACGGCGATAAGCCAGTGCACTTCAGCGGTCATCCCGGGCTGGAGATCGGACGAGAAGCGCTGGTATCGAGTCTGCTGCTTTCGAACTGCGGCCATCTTGTGAAGATGCCGTCCTATCTGTCGGCCTGGTCAAAAATATTCAATCCTGACTTGCCAGTGACATTGGCTGCGCCGCCAAAATCCAGAGAGTTCTGGTTTCCCGACAGTCAGATCTGGATTGGGCAAGAGCAGAACATGAGCGGCGTCCCCGCCTGAAGCACTCACCGTTCTCTAAACCGGCGAGAGGTTACTTTCGACGTGCCATACCGCTATAGAGCGGCCTCGCCGTGCGCGGCTCGGCGCGTCTGTTCTCTCGCGATGTGAGGAGCACGGACACGAGTTGAAACGTGACGAGAACGGGCACCACGTAAGCGACCGCGACCATCAATGACCCGCGCAGTACGAACACAACGTAGAACGACAGATAGCATCCCAGCGCTCGCCGAAGCGGTATCGGCGATTCGACCAACGCGTCGGCGCGGCGCGAGAAATGACCCAGCAAGAAACCATAAGCTACGACGCCCGCCCACGAAAAATCGAAATAGCCTTCGGCAGGCAACGGCGCGGAAAGGTTTAGAAACCACATGCTGTAATTTCGCTGCAGATATTCGCCCACCAGAATCGCGGTCGCCAGAGGCTTGTCGGGCCAGACAGTGTGTGGAACGAAAAACAACAGCGAGCCCGCGAGCTGCCTGCCCGCATTGATTCCTTCCCGACTCACCATTTCCACAATGGCTTCCGTATTGGCCCACGCGTCATAGGTCGTGGATGCGAAGTGCTCCTCGAAGAAGCTCTCTATCGTGGCCCAAGAAAGCGGCCACTTATCGATTCTGCTGTTCGTGAACAGCTCGGAAAAGGGAAAGAACAGTCCGCTCAAAACAAAGATTGCCCAGAACACTCGGGATGGACTCTTGAGGTGGCGCTGAAACGCCAATGCGAGCAGCGTCAGATAGATGGGACCGAGTGCGTTTCGCTTTTCCGTCAGCGGATTCTGGCAAATGAGTAGCAAGACGAACGCGAAAAGCGCGAGCGCAATCCACACCAGTCCGATTCGACGAGGACGATGCAACACGATAAGAATGAACACGGGCACGATTAGAAAGAAAAGCACCTTCGCGCGAATCATGTCCAAAGGGGTGACGTCGATTCCATCCAGATCGCCGGCCTGCAGTTGGCTGGCAAAATTGAATGCGCTCATCGCAGCCACGACGCAGATCGCCAGGGCCGGAATAAGCGCCGCATAACGGATCGTCAATGGTTCCGAAGCGCGGGCCGTCGACGCTTGAATCGTGCGCGGAAGAAGATGTCGCGCGCCAAGGTAAGTGACAATGAAAACGATAAATATGAGATTCGCATGCAGCGCCGAAGTGTCGTCGAAGGGCATCGTATTCACGAGCACTTGCGCGTCATGCGCCAACTGAAGAGCCGGTGCGAGTATCAGGAAAGTTATCTCGAACACCACGACAGATGCGTCCGCAAACGACGGCTTGCTGTCGAACAAGTGCATGCCGAGGTGAAAGAGGACCACGCCAAGCAAGAGAACGTGAGACACGAGCATCAGCGGGCTATGCCCGGGACTCATCCCCAGGGTATAGAACTCGGCCGCGAACAAGAAGATACCCAATGCAAGATATGAAACCACGTTCGCCGGGCTTTTCATGTGGCCGCCATGTCGTTTGTTGAGTGCGCTACTGGCTGCATACCAGACTTACGGGCGAGCGCGCCGATCCTCCGCCGATGTATAACGGGTCCTGCGCCGCGCCTACCGACACGATCGATGTGGTCGACGTTACCTGTGCGACTGTGGCTCCATTGCGGATAATGGCGAAGCTCGGTACGCCGGAGACCGCCGGAACACGGAATACGTTCAAGCCCGCCACGCCATTCGACGTGTGGTCCGTTCCGCCGGAGGTTATCCGCAAGACAGCGGGCGCGGTCAGGAAGGCGACCATTTCGATGTCGTTGACGACTGAGCCCACGCCTTCTTCGACCATCGCGGTCTCCGGCGTCGAAGACCGGCCCGGCGTAAAGATCTGCCTGCGATGAAAGTAGAGAATGCTATCCCGAACGATCGGCGGCGGATTTCCGGTCTTGGCCCATTCGATGTAGTAAGCCGCGAGATCATAGAAGGCATACTGCGTACCGACAGAGGGCGAGACGTGAGTCGATTCCGAGTAGTCGTTCCAGGTGACGAGCTGCACGTAGGCTGGATCTCGCGACGTCACCTGAGACCACTGCGCCCGAAAGAGTGCGGAATTCTGCGCTTCCCAGAACACCGAGTCTTTTGGCCGTGAATCCTGAGGCGCGACGGGCGTCATGATATCTGCACCGAACGATTCGAGATTTGTAAGCGCCTGATCTTCCCAACCGCCTTTATCGGTCGATTCCGGCACCGTTCGAACGCCCCAGAACGAAAAGGAATTCGTGATTGTGCGAAAGTCGGCGGATTTGGCGGGATCGAGGAGAATGGGAATCAACGTGACGTTCACGCCTGCAGCCGCAGCTCCGCGAATCACATCCGACCAGAAATTCTGGCTGACGTTCTCCGCGTAGAACGGCGCAATTGCAAGGCTTCCGTCGGCCATTCGATACGCGTTCTTCTGTCCTGCAATGACACGTATGGCCGCGACCATATCCGACACACTGACACCATCGAGCGCCGCCATATCCGGTTCGGCCAGAATCTTGAAGTCGGGCGCGACATGCTGTGCAACGGAATAGACCCGCATCACGTCGTCCCATAGCGAGCCGCTGTTGATTTGCAGAAGGTCTACGCCGAAGCCGTCTATGTCAATCTTCCTCGCGCGCAGTATCTCCACGGCCAGGGCGCGCTGCTTATAGACGTTAGTGGTGTAACGGGCCAAAGGTAAGGGCCGGTCGCGCAGATAGCCGCCAACGCTCGCGTATTTGCTTCCTTCACCGGAGCGATTCAGATACTCCGTGCAATAGTAATCGGAACGTGCCGGAAGGTTATCGATAGAGAGAGGAAATGGAGTGAAGTAATGAGCAAATACAATAGGTCGACGCCCGGTTCCTATGAGCGCAGTGCTTATCGTGAAAGGCAATGCCGATGCCGGTGATTCCGTATCGACGATCGACTGTGCGTTTTTCTGCAAGGCGGTCCATTGGGCGCTGGTAAGATCGGCGGCGCGCGTCGAAGTCGACGCCACGGAGACCACCGAGGCCAGCGCAAAGACCGCTACAGCGCGACGGGATCCGTCATGACACCCGCGGGCTGCGGCGGCCCGGCCGACGCTACACATTTGCAGATCGTTCATGTCTCGTGAAGTCCCGATGGACGAGGCGCGATGCCGTCGCGAATCGCGTCGCGTTGCGTGGTCAGTGAAGCGCCGCCGAAGGCGCTCGGCGAAGCGCGCGAGTTGCCGGCCGTCGAAGACGACTCGGCGCCGACGACGGGGGCGGCTGTCAGCGCGTTATGTTTTCTGCGGCCCAAGGTATTAAGCACGGCCCCGGTTACCCGAACGCCGATCGATTCGAACGCGTCGACGCAAGCTGTCAGATCGGCGATTCTCGATAAATTCGCTCGCGCGACAATGAACACACAACCCGCCTGCCGCGCCATGACGAGCGTCTCGGCCGCGCTGAGCACCGGCGCAGCGTCAAGGATGACGAACTGGTAACGCTCGCCAACCGACGTCAGCGATTTTCGTAGTGTATCCCTCGAAAGGCTGGAAGGTACTCCGTCCGTTCGCACTCCGCTCGGCAATAAGTCGAAGTCACCTGCGGAGCCGATTCGAACGACCTCGTCGAACTTGCTGCGTCCGGAGATAACATCCGATAGCCCGGGCGCAGATCCGGCGTTTCGCCTCTTGGATAAGCGTCCCGCGCGCGCGTCGGCATCGATCAAGAGCACGCGCGCGCCGCTCTGAGCAAGTTGAGCCGCGACTTGCTCCGCTACGAATGATGTTCCCGTCCACGCATTGACCCCGCTAAAAACCGCAATGCGAGAACCGGACTCGAGCATCTTATGCTCGAAGATGGCAGAAAATCGACGCAGGCTCTCGATCGACGGCGCTCTGGATGTGGTACTCGCGCCTGCGCGAGCAACGTCGATGCCTTGGCGATACGATGCGGCCCCTGCTATGTTTCCGAACGCGCCACTCACAAACACAGGCAAACCCGTGCGCCGCTCGATATCATCGGGACCGTCGATTTTGCCCGACCATGCTTTTCTCGCGAGCGCGAGCAGAATTCCCAGAAAAGCGCCGCCAACAATTCCGAGCACAACAATGAGCAATCGCCGTGGCTTTATCGGATCTTCAGGAAGCGTGGCGTCGTCGATCAGTCGTACTTCATTCACCCGGCCGGCCTTGATGAAGCGTAACTGCTGCATGTTCGCCAGCAAGCCTGCGTAGAGTTGATTGTTGACGCTGATATCGCGTGAAAGCCGAAGCGCCTGTTGCTCGAGTTCCGGCAACATTCGCGCTTCGGCTTCCAGCTGCGTGGCACGCGCGCTCAGTGTAGTGATTTGCCGATCTACCGCAAGCACCGTGCTGTCGTCTTTCGTGAACCTTCGCAGAAGTTCCTGCCGTTGCACTTGGAGATCCGTCATCTTGGCCTGCACGTCGGCCAGCTGTCTGATGACGACGTTCGCTTGCTCGCTAAGATTGACTGAGCCCGTCTCGTTCTTGAACCGGCTGAACCGGTCCTCCGATTTCTCTATCTGACCCTTCAGTATCGGCAGTTCCGTGCTCAACGCCTCCATCGATTTCTGTGCGTCGGCGCTTCTTCTCGCCTCTTCACTCGCGACATAGGTCGTGCCGATTGCATGAAGTATGTTTCGAATGAAAACCGGATCGGTGCCTTCCAGGGATGCGCTGACGATATTCGATTCTTTCCCTCGCTCCGTGACGCTCAGTCTTTCCTGAAGCTTTTCGACCACTGCCGATCGCGATAGCCGCCGAAGATCGAAAACCTGACCGGCACCTCCAGGAAGCGCATCGATCTTCAACGCGATCGCGCCGCGCTTCGTCTCGAAGTTTTCCAATGTCGATACGTTGCCCTTAAAAGTCTCCCCGTCGGGGGTTAAAAGACGATAGTGTCCGTTGCCTTCCGACACTACTTCCAGTGCCTTCTTGCGCAGGCTTTCGGGCACTTCTGCAATCGAAGCCGAACCCGGTTGAACGCCGCCTACCTCGGCCTCGCCGGTGATTCTGCGCCACGCCGCGCCTAACTTCGACTGCGCGCGAGTCCAGATATCGCGACGCGGAGTGAGCGAGATGTCCAAATGCATCGGTGCGATAGCTGATTCCAGCACACTGCGCGACGTGATCTTCTGGACTTCGGCTGCAGCGCGAGGCTTCACCGCGAACAGTGACGACACATCTTCGAGCGAGCTTCTGCCCGACGATTCGGGAGGCTCCTGAACCTGCAGCAATATGCTTGTTTGATAGATCGGCGTTGCGAGGATCGCGTACTCGCACGCGACGCTGCCAACGATTACGGTCGTCCCGACGATAACCTTATAGTTGCGCTTCAGAAACCGTATATACGATTCCGTGACCGTTTCCGCGCTATCGCCACGTGGCAAGGCAACGTCGTCTGCGAAGTCCTTAGTCATCTGTAGCGCTCCGGCAATCGTCAGAAAAGAATGCTCGTATAGCCGATCCAATACTCCACCCGCTCCGACAGCCTTGAATGTAGCCAGCCCGCCGCTGCGCCGGCTTGCTTGACCGAATGTGGCAAGACATTGGCGCGAACGGCATCGTGGTTGAAGACGTTACTGCGCTTTCCTGCCGGTCGTTCGCTTATGCGGAAGTCGCACCTTTGTCGTCGAACACGCTCAGATGCGCGAATATGCGCTTTCTGAACAGGAACAGGTACACGCAGTAGTCAGACACCAGGCTTGCGATCACCGTCGACCACACCACCCAGGCGACTTCATGGAATGTGGACACGAGCCAGAATTTGAGCGACAAGGCGAGCGCACAACTCACACACACCGCGACCAGTTGTGATTTCAGCTCGCCGACGCCGTTTAGAAAGATGCCGAAAGCATTGCCGAACGCATCGACTACCGACATGACCGCAACCGCGCAGAGCAGCGCGACGGGAATACTAAGGTGGTTGCCGACCCACTTGCTCAGAAGCCACGAGGAGGCGGCGAATATCGATCCGCTGGTCACGATGGCGATCGCACCGGTGCCGAGCATCGACAGCTTTAACGTCATCGACAGGAAATTCGTGTCGCCCCTCGCCTTCGCATCGGCATAGAGGCCCCACAGCGGCACCGTCAGCATCGAGATCCCGACAGTAAGGAACTGGAACAGACGCTGTGCGACGGCGAGCTTCGCGACTTCCGTCACGCCCAATAACTTTGCGACGATGAGCGCGTCGAAGCCGCTTGCGCACATGACGCCGACCTGCAGTCCGAAAAACAACGATCCCATGCTGAGGATCTTCTTCGAATCAGTCCACATCGTCGAGTGCGCCCCACCCGAAATCAAGCCGAGCAATCCTTGTCGATTCAATCGCACAACGAGACACGACGACATGCAGATCTGAATGCCATAGGTGACGAACAAGAGCCACGGAATTGATGCTTGACGCAGACAACACCAATACAAGAGCGGCAGCGATATCAGATAACCGATCGAGCTGACGATATGCTGTTCCCAGCCTCTTTGAAGGCCATGACATACACGCTTCACTCCACCGAGAGGAATGTTCAGGCAGGTTAGAACGAGAAAGAGCGTCGCAGCCACCAGCGTTTCATCAGCGGCGTCAGCGCTATGGCCGAAGACGAGGCGCAAGTCGAATATGTGGAGCGCAGCGTACAAACAGATTCCGCAAATCGCGCCGACAGTGCCGAGCAGCCATACCCCATGTGTGATCAGCTCACGAATGCGCCGAGCATCTTCATTCGCTCGCGCCCCTGCAACGAGATTGAGAAGCGCATTGCCTATGCCGAAGTCGAGCATGGCGAGCGTTGCGGCGAGACTCGAGAACGTCATCCATACGCCGAAACGTTGTTGGCCCAGATACGGCAGCGTCCACGAGACGGATGCAATCAGGACAATGAACGCCAGGCCGGAACTGCAGACGTTGCACGCGATCGTAAGCGCAGCTCGCCGATACCGATCCCTGTCGCGTCCTTCCGATCTGCCGACGCCGAATGGCAACATTTCGAACAGACGCGAGGACATCGCGAAGAGGGCACGGCGCGAGGCGGCCAAAGGTGGTGGCATCGCTCAGGCTCTGTCGAGCATCGCAAGCACGCATTCGATCTTCGTCACGTCCATGCCTCTCCCCGGTGGTTTCACGCCCGACGCGATCCTGCGGAAATTGGCTGCTCGCGGCACATGTCGACCCGTGAACCACCTTCGCACGTGCACGAAGCATAGGAGCGCACGTCTGGCCGATGACGGAGTTGACGGAATATGCCATGAGGTTGGCCGAATCGGGTCGATGTGTCGGGAGAGCGCTCACACCTCGCCCTGTCTCGGCCAATTCCTTGCCGACATCCGCCTTGCATCGGTCAATGAGCTGTGCGCGACTAGTATGGCCTGTTGACGATCCACCGCGTGCCGTGTCGGCTTGACACGCGACTTACGACCGGAGAATCAAATGGCAAGCTTGCCTTTCGACGCCGCAGAACCAGGTCTCAATGAAGAGGCGATCGAGCACTCGTCGCCTGACATTTCCGTTCGAGCTGGCTTATCGTGGAGCCAGACGGAGAAGGCGCTCTTCACTCGCGAATTCCTTTCTGTCAATCCCGAACAGGTAGTCGCAGAGCTGAATCAAAAAGGATACTTTGCGTTTCCTTCCGCCCTTGCACCAGCGGCCATCGAACGCATAGAACAGGATTCGACTGCAACGAAGCTGGGCCTGAACGTCAACAAGGTCGCCGGTGTATTCTGGGAGAAGCAATACTATCTGACGAACCTGCTCGCCGTGTCGAAGACCTTCTACGACTTCGCGACCTCATCATTTGTTTTCAGGGTCTGCGAAGGATATCTGGGCGACAAGTTCAGACTCAAGGCGCTGAGATACTACGAAACGTACGGCGGGCACCACATGCAGTGGCATACCGACAACAAGACCGACAAAGCCTTCGCTCATATTCCCGGAATCATCTTTATCTTCTATGTCTCCGATGTCGACGACGGCGAGTTCCAGTACATCGAGGGCTCGCATCTCTGGTCCGGAGAAAAGGCGTATAGCGACTACACGGATGAGTTCATCGCTGATAACCTCGCGTCGGACGTCAAGAGCTTCAAGATGCCGCGCGGATCGCTCGTCATTTACAACACCTACGGCATTCATCGAGCGAGACCCGTAACCGACAGGAACTTCGTCAGGAAAAGCGTGTTCTTCCAGGTTGACAGTGAAATACAGAAGTCCGAGCCCATCATCGTGAACACGGAATTTATTTCGGAAGTCAACGAACGAACGTCGATGTTCCTCGGATTCGGACAGCCCTCGGAGTATGACGTCTTTCCAAAGACCTCGATGAACACAGCGCCGCTCAATCGAACGATGATGTCCGTGCTGGGCGAATATCTTTTCTTCCGCTTGACACGCGCCGGATTCGCGAAGCTGCCTCGGGGTCTGCAACCGCTGATCTGCAGGTTAGCCGGAAAATGAACCGACTCTGCGATCAAAGGTCCGCTGGCTGCGAAGCCAGCGGGCCCGGTCGACACTCGCACGTGCGCGCTTATTCGTGATGTTCCAGCGCACGGTATCCGGCTAGGGTGATCAGAGCATCGCGCTTCGCTATCTGATAATCGGACTGCACCATTTCCTTGACGAGCGCTGGAAAAGTCACCGTTGGCGCCCAACCGAGTTTCGCGTGAGCATTCGACGGATCGCCCAGCAGGGTCTCTACTTCCGTCGGCCTGAAGTAGCGAGGATCGACACGCACAATCACGGTCCCTGGCGCGACACGGCATTCCTTGCTGGTGATCCGCTCCACGATCGCGACCTCGTCGACACCGCTGCCCTCGAAGCGCAGAACGATACCGAGCTCCGCGGCAGCAAGTTGCACGAATTCCCTCACACTGTATTGCACGCCGGACGCGATCACGAAGTCCTCCGGCTCGGGCTGTTGCAGCATGAGCCACTGCATCTGAACATAATCGCGTGCGTGTCCCCAGTCGCGCATTGCGCCCAGATTGCCGAGATACAGGCAGTCCTGCGATCCGATTGCGATGCGAGCAATCGCGCGCGTGATCTTACGCGTGACGAACGTCTCTCCACGAACCGGCGATTCGTGGTTGAACAGAATGCCGTTGCACGCATAGATGCCATAAGCCTCGCGATAGTTCACCGTGATCCAGTACGCGTACAGCTTCGCAACGGCATACGGGCTTCGCGGATAAAAAGGCGTGGTTTCCCGCTGGGGTATTTCCCGGACCAGCCCATATAACTCGGATGTCGATGCCTGATAAAAGCGAGCGCGTTTCTCGAGACCCAATATGCGCATCGCTTCCAGTATTCGCAGAGCGCCCAGACCGTCCGCGTTGGCCGTGTATTCGGGTTCCTCGAACGAGACCGCTACGTGACTTTGCGCGGCGAGATTGTAGATCTCGTCCGGTTGAACGCGCTGGATGATACGCAGGATGCTCGAAGAATCGGTGAGATCGCCGTGATGCAAATGAAACCTTCGCTGCGCTACGTGATCATCTTCGTAAAGATGGTCGATACGGTCGGTGTTGAAGAGCGATGAACGGCGTTTGACGCCATGCACCTCATATCCTTTATCGAGCAGGAATTGAGCGAGATAGGAACCATCCTGACCGGTTATTCCGGTAACAAGCGCGACCTTATTCGGCATCGTTTCTTCTCCTCTTATGCCAAGTCACATGCGAACAACAATCTCAGGGTCTTGATGCCGCTTTCTTCAACGCCGTAACTCACGACCGCGGTTCGAATCGAACCTTGTCGTGATCGCCCATGTAAGGCCCTTGTTTCACCTCGATGAAGGCCGCGTCCTCGAGCATTTCGAAGCCGTGACCGCCCGCGGACAGCAATATGACGTCTCCGGGCCCAAGTGTCCGGCTCGTCACATAGTGCAGGTTCGCACCATAAAGATCGACGCGAACGCGTCCTCTTTTGATCAGCAGAACTTCTTGCGTCAGCTTTACTTCACGCGCCATGATGTTATGCACATGCGCGCATATCTTCGTTCCGGCGGCATGCTCCATATGCGCGAGTTGCTGCGAGTATTCGCGCGGCGTGAAAAAATTCACGCCTTCTCTCGAGAAGGAAGCACGGATGATAAGAGCAAGTGTGACGCCGTCGTGAGCGATGATATCGACGCTTTCTTCAAGCCCAATGTCCTGCTCGGCCGAAAATACCCTCATGATGTGTCCCGACTGGAGAATGTCCGACATGGACGCGCTTTGAAACGCGTAGCAGAGGCCAGAACGCGCATCGTCCGTAACTGAAGCTTAGCGCCCCTTGTGATTCGTCTCTCGTCAAGTGACGGAATCTGGCAAGGTGTTGACCGATTCGCGTCGCGGCTCCACCCTTTCTCGTCATATAAGTAGCGCATGCGAAGGTCGCGCGCACGAACGCACGTATCTTGCCTCGATCATTAGGCGCGGCCGTCACTCATCAGCGAAATATATTTCCTGGCCGCGCGAGATACATGAAAGCGGTCGTCGAAGCACTGCCTCGCAGCTGATCTCATCGCATCCTTTTCATGCTCCGGCAAGCTCGTCCATTGCATGAGCAACCGAGTGATGCCGGGCAGCGTATCCACATCGACGAGGCCCGCTCGGTCCGCCACGACTTCCTGCCAGATTCCGACCTTGTCGGTCAGTAGCACCGGCACGCCGCATGCGAGCGCCTCGGCCACCACGACGCCGAAGTTCTCCTGATGCGAAGGTAAGACCATGACGTCCGCCGCCCGCAACAAGGACCACTTGTCCGCGCCCGTCACCATATCGATCCAGGTGATTTTCCTGGCAAGCCCGAGTTGCTCGGCTTCACGACGCAGCTTCGCCGCGACGCCGTTGTTGTCAGGCCCCGCAATAACTAGTTGATAGTCGTTCGCGGCGTCTCGCAGATCATGAAAGGCGCGAATCAACAGGTCGCAGCCTTTCTTTTCATGGAGCCGCCCTAGAAACAACATCAACTTCTTGTCATTCGAATGCCCCGACGCGCGCCACTTTATAACCTCTGCCTTTTCGATCAAAGGTGGCGGCACGGTGCCGATCGTCATGGTGTTTTCCTTGGCGCGATATAGCGGGAATGCTTTGCGCGCCAGGGTTCGCTCGCTATCCGTAGTGAAAAGAACGCCTTTCGCGTTGCTCAGGACGTGTCGTTCAACGAATAACCAATAGACAAGCTTCTTCGCGAACTTCAGTGGATGGCCTATGTTGAACCATGGATCCAGCATTCCGTGCGGCATGACGAAGTATGGAATCTTCCGCGGACGCAGCGAAAACACGGCCGCCGCGCTATGAAACTGCCAAATGCCATCCACGACAATCGCATCGTATTGCCTGCCATGCTCGATCAGCCAGCGAACGAGGCGGAAGTTGAACGAGTATTTCCCTGCATGGTGTCCAAGGCGGACCACTCGATCGAACACAGCGTCATCTGACGTGTCGGCATGGGCCGAAGGATCGAGACAGACGATATCGACCGTGTGTCCAAACAGCCGCAGTTCTGCAGCGAGCTTCTTGATTGCCTCCGCCGGACCGCCACTCCTTGCCTCGATAGACGGAATGATGTGGAGCGTTTTCAAAGACGTTCTCCAGTGAGCCAAGACGCATGCGGGAGCGGCAATGTTCGTCGACACCTTTCGACAGCCTCGTGCAACGCCCCGGAAAGGCATCGTAGCGCCGCGGATGCCCGGCAAGGTCCATTGGCGGAAATCATCAAGCTTTTGGCCGGGCATCCGCGTGCTGAGTCCGCGGCGATGGCGGGCGCGGTCTCACTCATCGGTCAGCCAACGTCTTGCCGTCATCCGTCATAACGGGTCGCGCGGATATACGGCAGCCTATCGTTAGACCAGCCCACGATAGACGATCCGATATTGATCGTGTCGCTGTGAACGCAACATGTCCTTTCTTCTGCGGGGAACTCAAGATATGTTGTTCAAGAGAGCCGCTTCGAGCACTACCTATCAAAGTGATCTGGCAGTTCCCCGATTCGCCCATCGCCGCGTTGAAACTCGTGAACATGCGAGCGGCGCGGATGTCACCGGCATCGGCTTTCATGTCCGGCCGATCCGGATGGTGGTCTTTATCGAACTGGACAATTCAGTAGGCGGAGGATTTCAGCAAGCGACGAACGCTGCGCTTCTGGCCAAGCGCCTGCCGCCCGAACTCTGTAACGTGACCTTCATCACGACGCGCAGGTCCGCGATCGAAGAACTGCATCGGGTTGGAATCGATGCTCGCTATCTTCGCGTTCACCGCTGGCAAAAGCTGCTTGCGCGTTTCCATGTCATGTGGCGCCTGCTCAATCCGCCTCAACTATTCAGAAAGCACGTGTACTTCAATTGGCTCGACCGGTCTTTACGGGAAATGGGCGCGGACCTCGTCTACTTCACGGGTCCGTCCTATCTGGCTCTCGTGACTGCACGTTTCAGCTATCTCTTTACGGTCTGGGATCTGGCGCACCGCGATGAAGTGGACTTTCCTGAAGTTCGCTGTGGCGGCGAGTTCGAGCGCCGCGAGCAGATCTATCAACTTGCGCTGAAGAAAGCGACCGGTGTCGTAGTCGATTCAGAAGCGGGACGCGATAACGTGATCCGACGATATGCCGTCGATGAGGAAAGAGTTCATGTGATTCCCTTTTCTCCCGCGATTGGAACGCAGTTGTCCGAGCATGAGCTTGATCATCCGGATCGCTTTATCGACATCAAGGCAAAGTATGGCCTGGATTGCGACTACGTCTACTATCCCGCCCAGTTCTGGCCGCATAAGAACCATGTCTATCTATTGCGGGGATTGCGCAGCCTGGAGGATCGCTTCGGGATCAGGGTCGGCGCCATATTCTCTGGGCGCGACTTCGGCAACCTGGCTCATGTACGCTCAGTGGCCGATGAGCTCAGGCTGGCGGACCGAATCCGCTTTGCAGGCTTCGTGTCCGATATCGAAGTGACCTGCCTCTATCGTCAGGCGGTCGCATTGGTGATGCCCACGTATTTCGGTCCCACGAACCTGCCGCCCTACGAGGCGTTTCAGCTTCGCGTGCCCGTGCTGTATTCCGACCTGAAGAACCTGCGAGACCAGATTGACGACGCGGGGCTTCTCATCGATCTTGTGAACCCGGACAGCATGGCCGATGCACTTCGTGAGCTCATCATCGACCCCGACCTGAGAATGCGGCTGATCCAGCGAGGCAAGCAGCGCATCGAATCCTTGACGGACGACCGCAGGCTGTCGGTGCTTCGTCATGCACTGGAGACGTTTCGAGTGCGCCGTATGTGCTGGCAGCCCTCTCCGAAGATGTCCCGGATTGGCGACAGTTAAGTCGATCTGTCCGCACCGCCAATACCTGAAACGTGCAACGACTGCTGGGAGAGCTTCCAAATGGCGTCAGAACTCCTCACCGACAATGCGGTGTCGAACGCGGAAACCCTTGTCCACGACGTCAAGGACGAGCACGCTGCCAATCGCATCATCGATCTGAGCCGAGCAGGAAAGGGCAACTATGAGAAGGCGCGATCGACGCTCATCGAAGCACTATGGTTTGTTGTCGAAGCCTGCGTCATCAATAACAAGCTCAACCCGTTTTCGAATGTGCGAGTTGCGTTACTCCGTCTCTTCGGCGCGAAGATAGGCGTCGGTTGCCGCTTCCTGCAACAGCTTCGCGTGAAAGCACCGTGGAATCTCGAAGTGGGCGATCACTCATGGTTCGGCGCCGATGTGTGGATCTATAACCAGGCGCCCATCCGCGTCGGATCGCATGTGTGCATTTCACAAGGCACGTTCCTCACAGCCGGCTCGCACGCAATGAGCACGACGATGAATCTGAGCGTTGCACCGATCGTCATTGAAGACGGCGTGTGGATCACGGCGAATTGTGTCGTGCAAATGGGCGTGACCATCGGCCGTTCGGCGGTCGTTACACCGCTTTCCGTCGTACATCGTTCGCTCGAGCCCGAAGGCGTTTATGGCGGCAACCCATGCCGCTTCATTCGCAAGCGCTTCGATTGAAAGTCAGCGCGTTCGGCGCGCCGATTTTTCAGTTTCAACCACATTGGGTGGCTCGATGAAAGTGCTGATGATCTCGCTCAACTACGCCCCGGAAGTAACCGGGGTTGGAAAGTATTCTGCCGAGCTGGCGGAATGGCTCGCATTGCGCGGACATACGGTACGCGTAATCACCGCTTCTCCGTATTATCCGGAATGGCGCGTTCGCGCCGGCTATAACTCGCACACATACGTGACGGAACAGCTCAACAATGTTTCGGTGATACGCGTGCCCTTCTGGTGCCCGAAACGCCCTTCGGGCTTGAAGCGCATATTGCATCTGATGAGCTTCGCACTCTTCTCCATTCCCGCCGCGGCAGTGCAAATCGCGTGGCGTCCGCAAGCCGTATGGCTCGTCGAGCCGCCCTTGTTCGCGTCGCCCATGGCGCTGTTGGCAGCGCGCATCGCGAGTGCATCGTTCTGGCTTCACGTACAGGACTACGAGGTCGATGCCGCTTTCCGGCTTGGAATCCTGAAGGGCCGTGCGGCGAAGAAGCTCGCATCGTCCGCTGAAAAATGGCTGATGTCGCGCGCCGACGTGGTCTCCACACCTTCAGCCGCGATGACGCGACTGGCGGTGCAAAAAGGCGTCCTATGCGAGAACGCTTTTACATTTCCGAATTGGGTCGACATGCAGCATGCACAATCGGACAGCGCGGACAACTCGTATCGCGGGCAACTCGCTCTCGGTCGCGGCGTGCAGGTCGTACTTTATTCCGGCAATCTGGGGCTCAAGCAAGGTCTGGAAGTTATCGCGGATGCGGCAAAGCTTCTCGCGTGGCGCGAGGACATCATGTTCGTGATCTGCGGTGCCGGGCCCGCAAGATCGTTCCTGCTCGATAAGGCCCGCGACTTACCCAATGTCAAATTCCTCGATTTGCAGCCTAAAGAGCGCTTCCACGAACTGCTCGCGCTCGCGGACATGCATGTTCTGCCGCAACGCGCCGATGCCGCCGATCTCGTCATGCCATCGAAGCTCGGCGCCATGCTGTCGAGCAATCGGCCGGTTATCGCCACGGCGAATGAAGGCACCGAGCTATGGGACGTCGTGAATTCCGTCGGCCTCGCGGTCGAACCCGAGTCTCCAACTGCATTGACTAAAGCCATACTTCGTCTCGCCAATGACCGCTCGCTTCGTGAGCGTCTTGGTGCGCTCGGCCGACAATACGCGGCATCGAATCTCGCCAAGGAATCGATCCTTCTGCAATTCGAGGCGCGTCTGCGTAGTTCGGTCAAGGCCAAACGAGGTGTCGGCGATCAGGCGCCGACAACCTGAGCGCTTCGCTCTCAGCGCTTATTCCGGCTTCGTGCGCGAAATTCGGTTGGGGACATCGAGAATTCCTTGCGGAATAGCTTCGACAGTCTCTCTCCGTTGCTGAGGCCCGTTCGACGGGCGATCTTGTCGACCGGAAGATCGCTATTTTCGAGCAGCTTGCAAGTGAGATCGAGCCGCGCGCGAAGCAGATATTTCGAAGGCGTGACGCCGATCTCGCGCTTGAACAGACGCAGGAAGTTGCGCTCGCTCATCGAAGACATGCGCGCTGCATCGACGACGGATATCGCCTTTGCGCAGTTCAGCACGAGCCAACGCGCCGCCGCGCGCGCCTTCTCGGCCAGCGTCGTGTCATACATCTCTTCGAACGCCGCCTCGAGCGACAAGCCTCCGCCCGATTCGAGACGGTCCGCGACACGCATAGCCAGATCGGCGCCCAAGTCCTTCTTGACGAATGCAAGCGATGTCATCAATGCCTGATCGCGTTCATGCTCTGATAGGGTTTTGGTCGCCGAACTGGGCGGAATATCCTGCTTCATCGAAGGCCAGTCCCGCGGCGTAACGCCCGCGGCCGACAAGAGCATGTGCGCGTTTCCCATCGCGGTAATGGTGACGCTCTTCCCGCTCGCGCGTCTCAGGAGTTCCATAAGATTGTCGTCCGAGGACGCGCGTGCCACGCCGCTGCCTCCTGCGACGAAAAGGTTATCGAGACTATCGAATTTTCCTCCGGCGAGTTGGTCCGTCCACACGGACATGGAAGCAGAACACGAGACCGTACCCCCTCGAGCCGATACCAGATTCACGCGATATTTCAAAGAATGATTCGCTGCTTCGGATTGCAACTCGTTCGCCACATGCAGCGCTTCGGCGAGGGTGCCTGCGGCCAGCAAAGAGAAACCATCGTATAAAACAATGCCGATGTGCTTGATTACCGTCGAATCATGCATCGCATACGCGCAGTCGCCAGCGACGGACGTAGCTTCGAGGACGTCAGTTGAGGTTGACATCGCGGAGCCTCCAATTCGTTGCGTTAGTGTTATTCCTTCCGAACGAGCGTGTCGACTGTGGGCGTCGTTTAACTTTTGGGAGTCACCAGGCGTTCTCACAGACGCAGGTTACAGGTAAGAAAAAATTGCGTCGAGGCAACGATAAAAATAGACATCCATATGAAAAAACTTCTTAATCGCTCGCGGCGTTGAACGGATACGCACGTTCGTATGGACAGACGGCATAGTCGTGGACGGTACATTTGCAAACGCCGGCGTGATCGCACTCGCAATCGTTTGCTTTCGTAGCGTTTCGCGAAGTTAGGTGAAGAAGCGTATTCGCGCAGTGCCGAGCAATACAAAAACGGGCGCGAATTCGCGCCCGCCTCTCGCTGGAAGTATCTTTACGTATGCAGCAGAATCAAAAGCTATCTCGCGTTGCGTTCAAATCATATGTTATGACGAGCGTGCGTCGATTGATTCGCCAAAGGCGAATGCGACGTTTCGCGAAAAGTTCTCCATGAGCAAAGAGCCAATTCGCATCACGCGCGGTCATGCATGCCGGCATTGGCGCGTTTGATTCTTTTCTGCGAATCGGCGGCAGATGGCATCGGCAATGAACTAAAGCGCTGGCGTATTACGGACTACTCCGGCGTGCCACGCGCCTCGCAGGAACTCGGGAACCGTGCGCTCTCCTGCCTGATCCGTTCGCAATGCCTTGACCAATGGACGAGGTTATCCATCGCGTGACTCATCACTTCGATAGTTCCGTGATGTTCTTCGAAGGAGATTGTCAGAGCGACGTGCGAGGCAGATAGCCGCTCGGCTTGCCCTGCAATCTGCGGCTCACCTTGAGCGCGAACAACACAGGCTTCGTGATGTGCGGACGAAGGATGGCATGCTTGCGCACATACTTAGGAACGTACCACTGAGATCGCGTGCCCGCGTAAAACAATGCGGCGTGTCCCGCGCGCAGCGTGCGCGGTTCCTGACCTTCGGCGGTAATGATGACTTCGCCTTCGATCACATAGATGGTCTCGTCTTGCTCGAAGTACCAGTTGAAGCGGCCAGCGGTGCAATCCCAGACCCACGAGGAGGTCGTCGTGTCGAGACTTTGCGACCATCTGCCACTGCGGGCGACAGGATTGCCTTCGAGTATCCATGCGGGGTCGATCGGATCTGGTTCGAGCAACACATCGTCTAGACGTACGGACTCGAAAACGGGAGTTGGCATGAAGTCTCCTTATGGTGCGGCTTGATCGGTCATCGAAAGAGCGGGAGAGAGTCTGCGCTCGCTCATTCAGCAATCTGGCTCCGTCAAGGTTTCGGCGCCTTGCGCATTTACAGACAAAGAGGCAAGGAAAACGTTCATCATCAACATTACAGTCTGTAATGTTTGGCAATCTTATACAGCACGCCGGAATTGCGCAAACGAGAAACCGGTGTTTTGTATGAGCCAACGCACATACATAATTCTTGAATCCTAGCCTCGGTCTAAGGCTGGTTTGATAGCTCGCGCGGGTGAGGTGATCGAACGCGAGAACGGCAGTCGCCGAAGTTATCGAGCGATTGCCGTTCTGCCTTTGATTGACGTGTAGATGCTTCTGATCGCCGCCGATCGATCGACGGAGGGCATCTCGATGATGATCGAAGCAGAACTTTGGCGGGCTTCATAGACACTCCGTTTGAATGTATGGAATCAGCAAACTGCAAGCACATCTTAAGAATGCAGAGTTAGCTGGGAATTATCCAATTCAGCCGAAGTGTCGACGCATGCACAGCCGGAAGTTAGCGATGTCCATGCCGCTTGATGAACTCCATCAAGGCGGCAAAGGCAGGGGGTATGGAAGGATCGGCGGCCTGAAGATGAAGCGTATCGTCGCCATCGACATGGATCCGATAGGTGCGGCCGTCCGGAACAGGTTTCGTTGCGCGTGGCCTCGATGCGCTCGCCTCGGCGCGCGCCGCCACGACGAGATGCGCGAATGCAACGCCATCGTCGGGCGAAAGATCCTTCTCGTCGAGAACGATCGGCCGTGCAAGTCCGGGAAAGGCAGCTAACCCGCCATCGGTCGTCAGCTCCGCGTGCATTGAAGGCTCCCACGACGATTGATGTGAAGCGCAGCCCGTGCACACCAGCGCCGCGCCCGACAACAGGAGCGCGGCGAAGATGCGAGCGCGCGCACGATCACAATACACCGACTTCGTGCCATCCCTTCTTGACCGCCGATGCCTCCGCGCTGCTCGCGCCATATAGCCTGCTCGCCGTAGTTAGCGTCAGCTTCGCGAATGTCTTGAAGGTCGCGGTCGGCTTGAGGTGCGAGTCGGTCAGCGTCTCATACCAGATTCGCCCCGCCTTCTCCCAAGCATATCCGCCGATTTCAAGAGCGGTCATGCAGAACGCCTTGTTTGGAATGCCTGAGTTGATATGCACGCCGCCGTTGTCCTGCGTCGTGCGAACGTACTCGCTCATGTCGGCGGGCTGCGGATCCTTTCCGAGCCTCGGATCGTCGTAGGCCGTGCCGGGATTCTTCATCGAGCGAAGCGCGACGCCATTGACGCCCTTCGCGAGCAATCCCTCGCCGATAAGCCAGTCCGCCTTGTCCGCCGTCTGCTTGTGCGCGTATTGCTTGATGAGCGAGCCGAACACATCCGATATCGACTCGTTCAGCGCGCCCGCCTGCGTCATGTAATTCAGGCCGGCGGTATGTTCGGTCACGCCATGCGTCAATTCGTGACCGATGACATCCAGTGCAATGGTGAAGCGGTTGAAGAGCTCGCCGTCGCCATCGCCGAAAACCATCTGCTGCGAGTTCCAGAACGCGTTGTCATAGTCCTTGCCGAAATGGACGGTGCCGATGAGCGGCATGCCCGCATCGTCGATCGAATTGCGATGAAACACCTCCAGATAGAATTCGAAGGTCGCACCGAGACCGTCATAGGCTTCGTTGGCGGCATCGTCTTTTACGGGCTTCGCGCCTTCGGTACGAATGACCGTGCCGGGCAACGTTTCAGTTTCGTCGGCCGTGTAGATCGTGCGATGCGCGGAAGGCGCGGCGGCAGTGGGCATCGGCGCTGCGCGCCGGACTGCGAGCGTGGCCTCCACGGCACGGAAGGACCGCATCGTGTGATCCTTCGACAGCGTGTCGATGGCGATCTCGCGCTGCTTCGCGTCGCCATGCTTCGCGATGTGCTCCAGCATGTGCGGCGGCAGAATGCAATAGATGGAGTGAGGGCGTCCGGGTTTCAGGCGAGTGCACATGATCGTCTCCTTGGCGAATCGAATCGATGGATTGAGCGCGGCCACGACGAAAATCTAGACGATGCCTCCGAATAGTCAATAGATGCCCTTCTACCATTGCCAAGCGTTATGTCGATCCTCGCGAACCGCTTCATTCCGGCCTTCCATTCATGTAGATCTACTTAACTTCTTTCCGTGCCAAGAGACGCGAATGTGCGATAGCGAACATTGCATCGACGTCTAGATGTCCGGTCTCGTGCATGCATGGCGGTATACCCCATGCATGCGGCAAAACATCACTTTGTTGTCCAGCGCACCGAAGGCCAGAAACGAAAGGAGGTTAAATCTTGCAAAACGTGCAATGAGAACCTCAACAAATGCGCGACCTAAATAAAACATCGAGCGGCCCAGGGATTCAGTGCGTTGCCAATATCGCTTCTTACCGAAGCGAGCGCCTATGCGTCGGTAATTTTGGAAGTGGGGCCGACGCATGACGCCGATCGTCTTCGGAGGCCGCTTCGGGTGGCTTCACGTCGGCCATGGAAGCCACGGCGTCGTGCTATGCAACCCATTCGGGCATGAGGAAGCGTGGGGCCACAAGGCCATGCGCTATCTGGCCGAAGAGCTTTCCCGACGCGGTATTCCGGTCTTGCGCTTCGACTATCTGGCGACCGGCGATTCAGTCGGCATCGATCATGAGAGCGATCGGGTCGATCACTTCATCGTGGATATCGGCGCGGCTATCGAACGTTTGCGACAGGAAACGGGCGTAACGAAAGTCACGCTGTGCGGCTTGCGTCTGGGCGGCACACTGGCTGCGCTGGCATCGCATCATCCGCTGGTGGATTCGCTCGCGCTCCTCGCGCCCGTGGTCAACGGACGCCACTATCTGCGCGAACTCACCGCGCTGCGACAGACGTGGGTCGAAAATCTTCCCGTCGTCGTGAGAGCGGTGCAGGTCGATTCGCCATATCACGTGCTCGGTCAGGTTTATAGCGAAGCGTTTCGCAGCCGCCTGAGCGGGCTCGATCTCGGCAAGGCGATGAGTCATCAGTCCGCTCTGCCCAAGCGCGTGTTCGTGGCCGACTTGCGGCCGGGCGCGAGCCGGTCGCTATGCAACGTATTGCTCGATCGAGGCGTCGACGTGCAGACGGAAGCCTTCGACGACTACTTCGAATTCATGCAGGAGACTGCATCGTCGGTCTTGCCCGAGAAGACGCTCAAGCGCGCCGCGCAATGGATCGAGGAGGGCGTGGCCGAAGGCATGGCCCGCGATCTCAAGCCGGCCCGCGCGAGAAAGGCAGCGCGCCCGAGCATGAGCGACGATGCGATCATCGAAACGCCGGAAGCGATCGAGCGCCCGGTGATCTTCGGCGCTGCAGGACTCTTCGGCATCTTGTGCGAGCCGCGCGACGGACTGCCGGGCGGCCCTGTGATCGTCATCACGAATACGGCGGGCAGCGTGCATCAAGGCGACAGCCGGCTGTCCGTCCGCATGGCGAGGGAGATGGCACAACGCGGCATCGCATCGTTGCGCTTCGATGCGCGTGGCATCGGCGACAGTCCCGCACGTTCGCCGGATGGCACGCACGACACGGTTGCGTCGATTCATGCGCAAACCACGATCGAGGATGTCGCGACCGCAGCTGCATGGCTCAAACGCAAGGGCTACGATAACGTCGTTGTGTTCGGCATCTGCTCGGGTGCGTATAGCGCGTTGCGCGCGTCGCTGATCGAGCCGGCTATCGGCGCTGTCATCGCCGTGAATCTGCAGCGCTTCCATGTACCTGAGCATCTGACGCTGCAAGAGCTCAGAGCGCAGCGGCGCAACACGATGGCGCGTCTCGGACCCGCGATCCTGAAGCCGCAAAAATGGTGGCTCGTGCTGAGCGGCAAGCGCGGACTCAAGCCGATCCTGAAAGCTTTCGCATCGAATGCGGCGGCGCGGCTGCAATCGCAGATGCCCGGCGTGACGCGCAAGAAGGTCGTTCAGGCGGATCACGGTTCGCTCACGGATCCGCACAGCATCGTCCATGCGCTCGAACGCAAAGGCGTGCGCACGCTGCTCGTGTACGGCGCAGGCGACGAAGGTCTCGATCAACTGAACGCGCATTTCGGCAGGCACGGCAAGAAGCTGTCTCGAACGACGCGCGTCCGGGCCGCCGTGTGCGGCGACGTCGATCACGCGCTCTACGACACGCGCGCGCTCGCCACCGTGATCGCGATGTCCGACACCTTCATCAAGGATCTGAAGCCGGAAAGCGCGCCGGTCATGGAACCCATTGCGCCGCTCGGTGTTTCTCCGCAGCTCTAAGCTGATCTTCATCTCATCGACTCTGATACGGGACGTGGCTCGTCCGCGCACGCGCGTCCCGTATCGTTGACCACGCTGTTCGTCGGAATCCGACAAGTCCCCGCCCTCTGTTTCTCTGCGGCCCACACTTCGGCCTCGCCTATTGCGGATGGTTTCGGCGCGCGAATCGCGCTTCCACCCCGCAATCCCTTTCCTATCAGGCCGGCGAGTTAACCGAACAGATCCTCTAGTAGCCGCTGGCACAGCCCTCGCATATGTAGCTGCGAGCGCAACGATTGGTGCTCATCCAACCAACCAAGTCAGGAGCTACATCATGTTGAAGATCGACAACCTCGCTGTCAGCAAAGAACTCGGCCGTGCTGAAATGGGCGCCATCGTCGGCGGTTCCAGCATCTTCCAGAACAACGGCATCAACGCCAACGTCAACGGCGGCTTCTCCTTCGCCAGCCCGCAAACGAACGTCGCGCCCGTCACGCAAGTCGATGCCTCGCAACACACCGACGTCGACGTGAAGAACATCACCAAGTCGCTCGCTTCGGTCGGCAGCCTGCTTGGCGGCGTCGCACTCTGATTCCCCATCTCATCGCAATCATCCACGCATCCGGAGAACCATCATGTTGAAGATCGAATCCCTCGCAGTCAGCAAAGAACTCGACCGTGAAGAAATGGGCGCCATCGTCGGCGGCTCCAGCATCTTCCAGAACAACGGCGTCAACGCCAATGTCAACGGCGGCTTCTCGTTCGCCAGCCCGCAGACCAACGTCGCGCCCGTCACGCAAGTCGATGCGTCGCAACATATCGACGTCGACGTGAAGAACATCACGAAGTCGCTCACCACGGTCGGCAGCGAAATTCTCGGCGCGAAGCTGTAAGCATCATCCCTCGAAGGGAGAAGGAACCGACGACGTTTCCTTCTCCCTCTCGTCATTGTTCCGAAGGCCGCACGCGCGCACTGCGCGGATTGACCAGGCCGCTCCTCTTTTGGCTTTTTTCCGCCAAGGCAATCGCCTGCAAGTGGCTTTGTCACCAGCGTTGTACGGCGCGTGCATGTGATATGGGCTGTTTCACTGAGCCCGTCGCATTCGTGTACGCGGACCGTCGGTCGTGCGCCGACATGTTCGGCGATCTGTCATCGCGCAGCCGACGAATCGATGCGCCGCTCGTTCGTGAATGATGCTGTAGATGCCCGGTGAGCCTTGCTATTCAATGGATCGGCCTAACCGGACAACATCCGGACGCTTCTGGCACAGCTCTCGCATATGGAGATGCGAGCGCAACGATTGGTGCTCGTCCAACCCAACCCGTCCCAGGAGACACATCATGCTGAAGATCGAAAACCTCGCCGTTAGCAAAGAACTCGGTCGTGCTGAAATGGGCGCCATCGTCGGCGGCGCGAGCATCTTCCAGAACAACGGCATCAACGCCAACTACAACGGCGGCTTCTCGTTCGCCAGCCCGCAGACCAACGTCGCGCCCGTCACGCAAGTCGATGCTTCGACGCACACCAACGTCGACCTGACGAACGTGACGAAGACGCTTGATTCCGTCGGCAGCCTGATCGTGGGCGGAAAGCTGTAAGGCATCGTCTACAAGGGGAGAAGGGACAACGCTGCTTCCTTCTCCTTGCTTCTCTTCGCTGTACTCCCTTCCTGCCGGTTCTTCCTTCCCCGAGTTTCGACCCAACGCTCGATGCGAGCGCCGTTCGTCTTTTTCATCGATACTTCGTATTCCGTAGTTTCGTCTCTCTTCTTGCGGCGTGAAACGCGTCGCGTGTCTGATTACCATGCGTGTTCGCCGGCTCCAGACATGTTTCGAATATCTGTTTTTGGACGGCCGACAGGCGGCGACCATTAGCGACCTGGACTGCGCGTAGAGATCTGCTTTGAGCACCTCGATTTTGTATGTCGATCAATGACTTGCATTAACCGAACAGATCCTCTAGTAGCCGCTGGCACAGCCCTCGCATATGTAGCTGCGAGCGCAACGATTGGTGCTCATCCAACCAACCAAGTCAGGAGCTACATCATGTTGAAGATCGACAACCTCGCTGTCAGCAAAGAACTCGGCCGTGCTGAAATGGGCGCCATCGTCGGCGGTTCCAGCATCTTCCAGAACAACGGCATCAACGCCAACGTCAACGGCGGCTTCTCCTTCGCCAGCCCGCAAACGAACGTCGCGCCCGTCACGCAAGTCGATGCCTCGCAACACACCGACGTCGACGTGAAGAACATCACCAAGTCGCTCGCTTCGGTCGGCAGCCTGCTTGGCGGCGTCGCACTCTGATTCCCCATCTCATCGCAATCATCCACGCATGCGGAGAACCATCATGTTGAAGATCGAATCCCTCGCAGTCAGCAAAGAACTCGACCGTGAAGAAATGGGCGCTATCGTCGGCGGCTCCAGCATCTTCCAGAACAACGGCGTCAACGCCAATGTCAACGGCGGCTTCTCGTTCGCCAGCCCGCAGACCAACGTCGCGCCCGTCACGCAAGTCGATGCCTCGACGCACACGAACGTCGATCTGACCAACGTCACGAAGTCGATCGATGCGGTTGGCAGCGTGCTCGGCGGCGTGAAGCTGTAAGCCCTCACACAGCCATTCACGTCATCAGGAGAGACATCATGTTGAGAATCGAAAACCTCGCCGTCAGCAAGGAACTTGGTCGCGCTGAAATGGGCGCCATCGTCGGCGGCGCGAGCATCTTCCAGAACAACGGCATCAACGCCAACTCGATCACGGGCTTCGCGTTCGCGAGCCCGCAGATCAACGTGGCGCCGGTGACGCAGGTCGATGCATCGCAGTACACCAAGGTCGATCTGACCAACGTGACGAAGTCGCTCGACGCCATCGGCAGCCTGCTGCACGGCGTGAAAGCGTGAAGAACTGAAGCAGCACCGTCGACGGGAGAAGGAACAATTGTGCTTCCTTCTCCTTTCTTCACTACTTTGCGAGCGCAACTGCCTCGCGCTGCGCGATGAAATCCGCGGCAATGCTGTTATACGCAGCCGGAACGACATCGTGGATGTCACCGGCCTTCACCAGTTCACCGTGGTACAGAGCCCCGTCGTACTCGATATGAATCATGCTGTTCGGCGCGGGCTGCAGATAGCGATAGCCGCCCAACGATTGGATGGCCCCTCCGGTCCTGGCCTGGATCTCCTCCAGAGACGCAAACGGATCCTTCCCCTTTGTCAGGTTCGCCCACAAGTGCGTGGTCACGACCGTGTACGGCAACTGATAGATGATGGATCCCTTCGGCATCGGCGATTTGTCGGCGGCAAGCAGAAACGGCAGTCCGTTGATGGCCGGACCCTCGTCCTTGCGAATGGCATCCGAGATCGGCAGACCCGATACGTCGTCCAATTTGATCGTGATTCGCTCCAAGGCCGTCGACATGCCTCGCATGCCGAGCTCATAACCTTGCGATAGCTTCTGGAAGATCTTCGAGTTCGAACCGAAATGGATGTAGGGGCTCGATCGCGACGTGAACGCACCTTCCGCCGTGATATACAGCTGCGTCTCATAGTCTTGCGTATATGCGCCCGCTATCGTTGTGGTCTCTGCGATGAAGTTGTCGTCGCTATCACTGTCGACGTAGAACCGGGTTCTGCCCGAAGCGACGGGCGTGTAGCCTCCGCTGCCGGGATAGTTCGCATCGAACTGATAGAAGCCGCTGCCGCTGTCCTTCAAGAAGATGCTGTTAAAGAAGCTCGCGGCCGTACTGGATGATGTGGGCGCGTCCGATGAAGTCGATGCCGTATCCGCCGAATTCGACGATGTCCCTCCCGTCGCCCCGTTGCCGTTGTTCTCGACAGCCGAGAGTCCGCTGCCGCTTCCGCCTCCACATGCGGCGAGCGCGAGCAGCAGTCCGGCAGTGAGCGCCTTCGCTGTCGAATGAATCGACGCGAGCGTCAGACTCTTCTCGTTGGCCATGTTTTCTCCTTTGTTATTTGGGCCGCAGTGTCTTGACCATGCAATGCAGCCCGAGGTCGATCGCGCGTCAGAATTGCGCGGTCATCTGAAATCCGACCGTCACGCGCGATGTCTCGAGTGAAGACGGCTTGTAAATCGGCGTGCCCGCGAAGAAGTCATAGCTGAACCCAGCGTACTTCGACGGAATGCCGCCGCGAACGCCGATCACCGCGCCGACGAGCTGCGTGCCCGCGAGAAACTCGGTATTCGGGCCGAACACGCGACCGTAATCCACGCCGACGTAGAGCGACTGGCGCGTCTGTCCGATCGGCATCTGCAATTCGTTGCGCCAGTAGAAGCCTTTTTCTGCGGCCAACATTTGTTCGCCGTCGAAGCCGCGCACGGTGTAGCGGCTGCCGATCGTCAGGTCGTCGATGTAGTAAAGCTGATCGTTGGTGTATTGCCCGTGTACGGTCGTCACGTAGCGGAAGCTTTGCTTCGCAACGGCAAACGGCATCGACAGGTTCATATCGAGCACGGCCATCTTGAAGCGGTAGGTCGGTGCGCGCGTGGATATGGAGTAAGGATCCGGTTCCGGATCGGGTCTCGCGCCCAGACCACCGATGCCTTGGCGATACGCCAATGTCGCGTCGAACTGTGCACCGCCGAAGTAATGTCGATCGGTCAGTCCCAGTTCGAGGAAAGTATTGTTGCGTCGCTGTAGCCCGATCTCCGTGTCTTCGATGAAGCTCGCACCGAAGCGCTTCGAGAGTTGCATATAGCTGCTGAGCACGTCGCTCTGGCTGCGGCGCAGCACGCGCTGCAGTTTGAGCCCCGCGCTCTGCGAATTGCCGCTCGACACGAACGATTGATTCACACCGGCGATCTGCTGATAGTAAGTGTTCGTGTTGCCATACAGCGTCGCGGTCCAATAGCCCCATGGGATCGAGTAGGAACCGTTGAAGCCGTGCGAGCCCAAAGTCTTGTCGTCGAAGTACAGGTCCTGATTCGCGCCTACGCTCAGGATGTCGTTCAGTCCAAGAAGATTGTCGATGCCCAGGCTGACGTTGCCTTGCCACTTGCCGGTTGCACGGCTGCCGGAGTTGTCGACAGAGGCGACGAACGTCCAAGGCTTGGCGCGCTTGACGGTGATGACGACATCGCTCTCACCGGGCGAGCTGGTCGGATCGACCTTCATGTCGACGTCCTGGCTCGCGACGCGCTTCATCTGCTCGAGGCCTTGCTCGAGATCGCGCAGGTTCAGCACGTCGCCGGGACGCGCCGGAAAAGCGGTCTTCCATGTGCCCGACGTGTTGGGATCGGCAAAGCGCAATTCGCGGATCACGCCGGGGATCAGAGCGAACTTGAGCGTGCCGGTCGACAGGTCCTGTTCGGGCAGCAGCACACGCGTCGTGATCAGTCCGCGGCTCAGGATTGCCTGCTGAAGCGCCTTGGTCAGTACGTTCACGCCGTCCTTGCCGATGCATTGACCTTTGTAGTGGTCGAGCCACTCGCGGGCGAACGCGAACGGATCGAGCGGCAGCGATGATGCGCCCTGCTTCCGAATCGGCTCGGGCAGCGTTTGCGGCACATCGAGCTCGAAGGCGTCGATGCGAAAGCACGGCGTCTCTGAAGGAAGCAACGGATATCGCTTTTCGTCAGGGATTTCCGAGCGCACGGCCGGCGCTCGAATCGCCGATTCGCGTTGCTGTGCCTCGCGTTGTTGCTGGATTTGCTGATCCTGTATCGCATTCGCGCGCGCGGCGGCGGCTTCGTCTGTGAATGGAATTTGCTGCGCATTTGCTGCGAGCGACATCAGGGCTGTGAACGACAGAGCCGCAAGCCTTTTTCGGTAAATCATCAACTAACTTCTAGGTCTGAATGGAACAAAAAAACCGTCGCGGGCGGCGACAACATCCATACGCCAAACCCGAGCGACTTACCCGACCAAGGCCGAGCAGAACGCCGCTGCTGATGCGTGTGTCGGACGTGGAGAGAGCGTCGTCATCACCATGAACGACGCTCATGAGCGCCTGAACCCGGCCCGGTGAATGAGCCGTGCTCTGATTAACTACGATCCGTCCTTTTACTTTTTCTTCGCCTTCTCGGACGACCGACGGAAACTTCTTACTATCGCCGTCTCCGTCGTGGCCGTAAATAATCCTTTCCTGATCTTTCCATTCAATCAGAAAAAGATTGTGACTATCGTTGGACCATTTCAATACGGGTCAGACGTTGAGAGTCATTCCGTCGTGCTGTCGGCTGCGGTTCGGCCTCGCGCGTCACGCCGACGGCGACTATGCGTAGGTCAATCAGCGGGCCGAGATTCTGGCCGGCGAAGGCGGCTTTAACGTCAATGTGAAGGGCAACATCGATCTGAAAGGCGCGGTGATTGCAAGTGCCGCGGACGCACCGCAGAACAGCTTGAGTACACTGGCACGCTGACGTACAGCGACATCGAGGGCCGTGATCACGGATCTACGTGATCACGATCAAGCGCATACAACACGCGTTCTGCGCGCCGAAGCTCGCGCTGCCTCCGCTTGACGAATCGTGAACCCGCCGCCCGCGCTGCTCCGATGCGCGCTGCTCGTGGTCACATCCTGCACGCTGACGATGTTCAGATCACCAACGTCCGACACGCGCCGCGTTGCCGAGTCAGAATCCCTTTTTTGCTGATGCGCCAATGACCTGCATCGGTCTTGCGCTGCCCGCATTGACGCTCGTATTCCGCTGCGCCGCGAGCGTGCCACCGTTCGTCAGCGCGCCGGATGTAGGGACGATCACGTCGCGCTGAGAAACCCATCGACTTTCATCAAAAACAGCCCCGCAGCAGCCGGTCCGCGCGCCGATTTCCCACCCCAGTTATCATCGGTTCCACCTCTCGTCCGAGCGTGAAACCATGAGCACACTTCCCTACCGCAGCGCCCTCATCGTCGGTGCCGGGCCAGGCATCAGCGGCTCTCTTACGCGGCGTCTGCGCGCCGAAAACATTCCGGTTGTCATCGCGGCGCGCAATGTCGAAAAGCTCGCGGCGCTCGTCGATGAAACCGGCGCCATCGCGCTACCCGTCGATGCATCCGATGCCGGTCAGATCGAAACGCTCTTCGCCCAGACCGAAGCCCGCATCGGCGCGCCGGAAATCGTCATCTACAACGCGAGCGGGCGCGTGCGCGGACCCATCGCGGAACTCGATGCCGAAGAAGTCGCGCAGGCTGTCGCCGTCTCGGCGCTCGGCGCGTTTCACGCCGTCCAGCAGGCCGCGCGCCGCATGATTCCCGCCGGCAAAGGCGCGATCCTGCTGACGGGCGCGACGGCGGGCGTCAAGGGTTTCGCGCTGTCCGCGCCCTTCGCGATGGGCAAGTTCGCGTTGCGCGGCCTCGCACAAAGCGCCGCGCGCGAACTGGCGCCGAAGGGCATTCACGTCGCGCATTTCGTGATCGACGGCGGCGTGCGCGCCGAACATCGCGCCGATCCGCCCGACGCGCCGGACAGCACGCTCGATCCCGACGCCATCGCGCAAACCTATCTCGATGTGCTGCGCCAGCATCGCAGCGCGTGGACGTGGGAAATCGAGCTGCGGCCGTGGGTGGAGAAGTTCTGAAGCGTCACGCGCTCGCGGCGAGCTGGCCGATCCGCTCGGCCATCGCGCGGTCGACGGGCGTGTAGACGATCATGCCGAGATCCGGCCGGCCATCGACGGAAAACGCCGAATATTCCAGCTCGACCGATCCGAGCGCCGGATGCATCAGACGCTTGATGCCGCCGCCTTCTTCGTGGCTGTGGACGTCGTTGTCGCGCCAGAGCGCGTCGAATTCGGGACTCGCGTGCCGAAGCTCTTCGACGAGCTCGCCGACTTCCGACACCAGCCCCGCGCGCGCCACATCCGCCCGGAACGCGCCGACGACGAAGCGCGCGACGCTGTCCCAGTCGTGCTGCCGCGCGCGGACATCGGGATTGCGGAACAGGAATCGCAGGATATTGCGCCCTCCGGGCGGCAGCGTGCCGTAATCGGTCAGCACGACGGCCGCGGCGCGATTCCACGCGACGACATCCCACGTCGGCGTCTTGACGATAGCCGGGCTCGTCTGCAGCGAATCGAGCAGACGCTGAAGCCGCGGACTGACGCCATCGGCGGACCGGTAACGGACTTCCGGCGGCCGTCCCAGCCCGAGCATGAAGAGATGCTCGCGCTCGGCATCGGTGAGCAACAGCGCGCCGCAGATGCGCTCCAGCACATCGGCCGACGGCGCGCCGCCGCGTCCCTGCTCCAGCCACGTGTACCAGGTCGGACTGATGTTCGCGCGCTGGGCGACCTCTTCGCGGCGCAGGCCGGGCGTGCGGCGGCGTCCGGCGAAACCGAAGCTCGCCGGATCGAGACGCGTGCGCCGGCTGCGCAGAAAATCGCCGAGCGATCTGGCCGTATCCACGGATATGAAACCCTGTTAGTCGTTTTAATAGGATGACGTCACTACTTTAACGGGATAAAAAAACGTTGGATAGTGAGCGCCATTCGACCAGGGAGCTTCACCATGCGAATTTTTCTGACGGGCGCGACCGGCTTCATCGGCTCGGCCTTGGTGCACGAATTGATCAACGCGGGTCATCGGGTGATCGGCATGACGCGCTCGGATGCGGGCGCGCGGGCGCTCGAAGATGCCGGCGCCGAAGTGCATCGCGGCACGCTGGAAGATCCGGAAAGCCTCGCGCGCGGCGCGGCGCTGGCGGATGCGGTCATCCACACGGCCTTCGATCACGACTTCTCGCGCTTCGTCGAGAACTGCGAAAAGGACAAGCGCGCGATCGCCGCGCTCGGATCGGCGCTCGCGGGCACGAATCGTCCGCTCGTCATCACGTCGGGCACCGGCATGGGCAGCGGCGAGCACGGCGAACCGGCGCGCGAGGACGTCTTCAACACGCGCCATCCGAATCCGCGCATCGCGTCCGAGCTGGCGGGGAACACGCTGCTCGATTCCGGCATCAACGTGTCGGTGGTGAGACTGCCGCAGGTTCACGATCCGTTGAAGCAGGGTCTCATCACGCCGCTCATCGGCATTGCGCGCGACAAGGGCGTCGTCGCTTATGTGGGCGATGGCGGCAATCGCTGGCCGGCGGGCCATGTCTCCGATGCCGCGCGGCTCTACCGGCTCGCCGTCGAGAAGGCGGAAAGCGGCGCGCGTTATCACGCGGTCGGCGAGGAAGGCATCGCGAGCCGCGCGATTGCCGAAGCGCTCGGACGCGGGCTGAAGCTGCCGGTCACGTCGATTTCTCCGGACGATGCAGCCGCGCATTTCGGCTGGATGGCGATGTTCGTCGGCCTGGACATGCCCGCGTCGAGCGCGCTGACGCAGGCGCGCCTCGGATGGAAACCGACAGGCCCGACGCTCATCGCCGATTTGGACGAAGCCCGCTACCCCTGACGCGTTTCGTTTGGCGCAAATGCCCCCGAAACTGTCATTTCCGACAATAGCCGGAACGCTCCGACTCGCCTAAAGTGATCGGCATTCGATCACCTTTCGCAACCGGAGCCGATATGATCCGCCCGACCCACGCCGCACTCGACCGCCCGATCTGGACCGCGCTGACCACGAAGCAGGCGCATCTCGGCCTCGGCGACACACTCGCGCGGCGTTTCCATCCGGATGTCGCGCCGTTCGGGGCCATCGCCTCCGATACACCCGATGCCTGGCGCGCGCTGCACGCGCTGCTGCAACCCGGCGAACACGTCGCGATGCTGTCGGCGGATGCGCTCGCGGACATCGGCGCATTGCACGCGGAGCGCGTCGGCGCCATCCATCAGATGATCGCGACGTCGCGTTTCACGCAAAGCATCGACGACCGCGACGTGATCGCGCTCGGCGCTGCCGATATCGACGCCATGCTCGCGCTCGTGCAACGCACGAAACCCGGTCCGTTCGGCAGGCGCACGCGCGAAATGGGCCGCTACATCGGGATTCGCGAGCAAGGCGAACTCATCGCGATGGCGGGCGAGCGCATGGCCATCGACGGTCATGTGGAGATCAGCGCGGTGTGCGTCGATGAACGTTGCCGCGGACGCGGCCTGGCCGGACGGCTCATGAACATCCTGCGCAAGGAAATCGGCGAGCGCGGCGACACGCCGTTTCTGCATGTCTTCAGTCACAACGAAAGCGCCATCGCGCTGTATGAACGGCTCGGCTTCGAGCTGCGTCACGCGTTCACGTTGATGCGAATCAGCCGCCCGATGAAATAAGCATTCACTTGCGGCGAATGCGCAGGTGCCCGCATTCCAGCGCAATGTCGTAATTCTTCTATCCGCGCGAGCCGGCTTTCGATGGAATACGGGACAGTCACGCGTTCCCGCAGCAACCCGCTTCTCTCTTACATGGGTACCATCATGTTCAATCGCGCAGCCAGCACCGTTGAAAACGTCGATCCGGAACTCTGGGCGGCCATCACGAATGAAAACCGACGCCAGGAAGATCACATTGAGCTGATCGCGTCGGAGAACTACACGAGCCCGGCCGTGATGGCCGCGCAAGGCTCGCAGCTCACCAACAAGTACGCGGAAGGCTATCCGGGCAAGCGCTATTACGGCGGTTGCGAATATGTCGACGTGGTGGAGCAGCTCGCGATCGATCGCGTGAAGGAGCTTTTCGGCGCCGAAGCCGCGAACGTGCAGCCGAATTCCGGCTCGCAGGCCAATCAGGGCGTGTTCTTCGCGATGCTCAAGCCCGGCGACACCATCATGGGCCTGAGCCTCGCGCACGGCGGCCACCTTACGCACGGCTCGCCGGTCAACATGTCGGGCAAATGGTTCAACGTCGTGAGCTACGGTCTCAACGAAGCCGAAGACATCGACTACGAAGCGGCCGAGCAACTCGCGAACGAACACAAGCCGAAGCTGATCGTCGCGGGCGCGTCGGCGTTTGCGCTGAAGATCGATTTCGAGCGTCTTTCGAAGATCGCGAAGAGCGTCGGCGCGTATCTGATGGTCGACATGGCGCACTATGCCGGCCTGATCGCGGCGGGCGTGTATCCCAATCCGGTGCCGCACGCCGATTTCGTCACGACGACCACGCACAAGAGCCTGCGCGGCCCGCGCGGCGGCGTCATTCTGATGAAGGCCGAGTTCGAGAAGCAGATCAACTCGGCCATTTTCCCGGGCATTCAAGGCGGTCCGCTGATGCATGTGATCGCCGCGAAGGCCGTCGCGTTCAAGGAAGCGCTGTCGCCGGAGTTCAAGGAATATCAGCAGCGCGTGGTCGACAACGCGCGCGTGCTGGCCGAAACGCTCGTGAAGCGCGGTCTGCGTATCGTCTCGGGCCGCACGGAAAGCCATGTGATGCTTGTCGATCTGCGCGCGAAAAAAATCACCGGCAAGGCCGCGGAAGCCGCATTGGGCGCCGCGCACATCACGGTCAACAAGAACGCCATTCCGAACGATCCGGAGAAGCCGTTCGTCACGAGCGGCGTGCGCCTCGGCTCGCCCGCAATGACCACGCGCGGCTTCGGCACGAAGGAAGCGGAGATCGTCGGCAACCTGATCGCCGATGTGCTCGAAAGCCCGGAAGACGCGGGCAACCTCGAACGCGTTCGTCAGCAGGTCGCGGAATTGACCAAGCGCTTCCCCGTGTACGGCTGATCTGAACCGGTTATAGGCGTCATCGGCGGGCTTCGCTGTCTTCGTGCAGCGAAGCCCGCTTTCGCTTGACATCGACGTCTAGTTTATTGGACACTCCGTCCACTATGCTAGATACCGTCAAGCCTTCCGCTGAAGCCGACATCAACCAGCGCATCGCGGATCGCGTCCGCGAGTTGCGTGCCGCGCGCGGCTACACGCTGGACGCGCTCGCGGCGCGCTGCGGCGTGAGCCGCTCGATGATCTCGATGATCGAGCGCGGCGCGGCCAGCCCGACCGCCGTCGTGCTCGACAAGCTCGCGGCGGGCCTGGGCGTATCGCTCGCGAGCCTTTTCGGCGGGGAAGCGGAAGGCGCGCCCGCGCAACCGCTCGCGCGGCGCCGCCAGCAATTGAAATGGCGCGATCCCGAATCCGGCTATACGCGCCGCAATCTATCGCCTGCGGGCTGGCCGTCGCCGTTTCAGCTCGTCGAAGTGGACTTTCCGCCGGGCGCGCGCGTCGCGTATGAAACCGGCGGACGCGAATCGAACATGCACCAGCAAGTCTGGGTGATGAGCGGACGCATCGACATCGTGATCGGCGACGAGCTTCACGCGCTTCAGCAAGGCGACTGCCTCGCGATGCGCCTCGACCGCCCGCTCATCTTCAGCAACCCGGCTTCGAAAGCGGCGCGCTACATTCTCGCCATCGGCGACGCGTCCGCCAACTGATTCATCTTCAGCCCTGAACGGATATCGAATGAACACCACCGATCCGCACGACGACGTGCGCCTCATCGATTGCAACGAGGCCGAACACGCGCCGGCCATCCTCGAGATACTGAACGAAGCCATCGTCAACTCGACCGCGCTGTACGACTACGTGCCGCGCCCAGCCGAAGCCATGTCGACGTGGTTCGCCGCGAAACGCGCGGGCGGCTTTCCGGTTGTCGGCGCCGTCGATGCGTCGGGCAAGCTCATGGGCTTTGCGAGCTGGGGCACGTTCCGCGCGTTTCCCGCCTACAAGTACACCGTGGAGCACAGCGTCTATGTGCATCGCGATTGCCGTGGCCTCGGGCTCGGCGAGCGGCTGCTGCGCGAACTGATCCGGCGCGCGCGCGAAGCACAAGTGCATGTGCTCGTCGGCTGCGTCGATGCGACGAATGCGGGCAGCATCCGCCTGCATACGCGGCTCGGCTTCACGCATTCGGGAACGATCACCGAAGCCGGGTTCAAATTCGGCCGCTGGCTGGATGCGGCGTTCTATCAGCTCAAGCTCGAAACGCCCGTCGCGCCGGTCGACGGCTGACGCATAACATCAAGTAATGGAACGCGGAAAATAAAGCGCGTTGACGGTGTTTATGGGCGATCCAATACTTCGCTCATCGCCAACGCACTCTTTTTCGCGCCATGAATTCAGTCGACAGATTTTTTGCTCCCGCGGTCGATCTCGACGATCGCCTCGCCGATGTCGTCACCTGGGAACATGGCGGCAAGCTATGGCCGAGCGGCGAGCAACAGACGCTGACGTGCTGCCGCGTCGTCGACGAAACGCACGATATCAAGAGCTTCGAATTCCGCACCGCCGACGGCCTGCCCGTGCGGTTCGAACCGGGCCAGTTCATGACGGTGTCGGCGAAGGTGCAAGGGCAATCGGTCGAGCGTTGCTACACGATCTCCTCCGCACCGACGCGCCCGTTTTTGCTCTCGATCACGGTGAAGCGCGTGCCGGGCGGAACGATGTCCAACTGGCTGCACGACAACATGAAGCCCGGCAGCGACCTGCGTGCATACGGTCCTTCCGGCGCTTTCACGCCGAGCGTCGCGCCCGCGAGGAAATCGCTGTATCTGTCGGCGGGATCGGGCGTCACGCCGCTCATGTCGATGACGCGCGCGAGCATCGACCTTGGGCTGGATCGCGACATCGTGTTCATCCACAGCGCGCGTACGCCTGCGGATATCGTGTTCCGCGATGAACTCGCGCGATTCGCGAAGCTCTCGCCGCGCCTGCGCGTGTTCTTCGTGTGCGAAGGCATCGGCGACGAGACGCAGTGGCAAGGTCCGATCGGCCGTCTCAGCCTGCAATTGCTGTCGCAATGGGCGCCCGACTATCTGGAGCGCGAGGTCTTCACGTGCGGCCCGGCCGGCTACATGAGCGCGGTGCGGACGTTGCTTCGCGAAGGCGGTCACGATCCGGCGCGCTATCACCAGGAAAGCTTCGATATCGGTGCGGGCGTCGCGCCCGCGCCTTCGCCGAACGAAGCCGGCGTTGCGCAGGAAACCTTCACCGTGAAGCTGTCGCGCTCGTCGAAATCGTTCACGATGAACGCATCGCAAACGGTGCTGTCGGCGGCGAAGAAGGCGGGCGTCGCGGTGGCGTCATCGTGCAGTCAGGGCATATGCGGGACGTGCAAGACCAAGGTGCTCGAAGGCACCGTCGACATGAATCACAACGGCGGCATTCGCGAAAGGGAAGTCCAGAAGGGATTTCGCCTGTTGTGCTGCAGCCGTCCGACTTCGGACCTCGTACTGGAACTGTGAGGAGACGCGCACATGGCGGTCGAAGACCCGGTGCGGACGATGCGCGATGTCAGAACCTATCGGCTCGCGCGCGTGCTTGCGCAATTGAAGCGACACGAATGTCCCGCGATCCTGCTGTACGACCCCGTCAATATCCGCTATGCGACGGACACGTCCAACATGCAGATATGGACCGCGCGCAATCCGTCGCGCTACATCATGGTGTTCGCGGATGGCCGCATCGTCGCGTGGGAGTTTCATAGCTGCGAGCACGTTTGGGACGGCATCGAGTTGAACGTCGAAATGCGCGGCGCGGTGAGCTGGATTTATTTCAGCGCGGGCCACGAAGCGGAAAGCCGCGCCGAAGTGTGGGCGAACGAAATCGTCGATGTGTTTCGCGCGCACGCGCGCGGCGACAGCCGGCTCGCGGTCGACCGGCTCGATCCGATCGGCTCGGCGCTGCTCGTCAATCGCGGCCTTACCTTGCTCGACGGTCAGGCGATGATGGAAGACGCCCGCGCGATCAAGTCGGCGGGCGAGCTCGTGCTGATCGGCGAATCGCTGCGCGCGTGCGAGGCCGGTATCGAACGGATGCGTCGCGAGCTTCGGCCCGGCATGACCGAGCAGGAGCTATGGGCGCATCTTCACTTCGAGAACATCCGTCACGGCGGCGAATGGATCGAGACGCGGCTGCTCGCGTCCGGCGAGCGCACCAATCCGTGGATGCGCGAATGTTCGTCGCGCGTGCTGCAAAACGGCGAACTGCTTGCCTTCGATACCGACATGGTCGGCCCGCACGGCTACTGCTCCGACATTTCCCGCACCTGGACGGTGGGCGACACGCGTCCATCCGACGAGCAACGCAAGCTGTACGAACTGGCTTATTCTCAGGTGCATTTCAACATGGACCTGCTGCGTCCGGGCATGACCTATCGCGGGTTCTCCGAGAAGGCGTGGAAGATTCCCGCGCCGTACGTGAAGAACCGGTATAGCTGCATCGCGCATGGCATCGGCATGGTCGATGAAGCGCCGGCCATCGCGCATCAGGTCGATTGGGACAGCGCGGGCTATGACGGCGTCTTCGAAACGGGGATGACGCTGTGCATCGAAAGCTATATCGGCGCGGAAGGCGGATGTCAGGGCGTGAAACTGGAGGAACAAGTGGTGCTTACGGAGCACGGCTGCGTGCCGCTCACGGCATGCAGCTTCGAGACCGACTGGTTGTGACGGAGAGCGCTTCATGAATCGTCGTGCGCAGAACGTGGCGGCTTACATCGCCATCGCGGAGAAGCTGTTTCAATCGGAGAAGCTGCCGGAAGCGGGACGTCGCGTCGCGGCGCGCGTGTTCGAGCGATTGCGGACGCCATCCGACGATGGCGCGCGGCACCGCACGCGCTATCCCGCATGCGAATGGCTCGACGCGACGCTCGCGCCTTTCATCGACGATGACACCGGCTTCGGCACCGCCGCGCGCGCGATCAAGGCGCTCGAACCCGATCTCGGCTGGTCGCGCCGATCATCGGGCCTGAACGGTAGCGACGGCTATATCGATGCACACGTGCACGGCATGATCTGCGGTCCCGGCGGCGCGGAGAGCCGTTATGACGTGCAACTGGGCTTTTCGCTGATGCTGCCGCATACGCGTTATCCGGATCACAGTCATCCGCCCGAGGAAGCTTATGTGCTGTTCACGCCGGGTGAGTTTCGGCAGAACGGCGGAGAATGGCGCGATCCGGGCATCGGCGGCGGGATTCATAACGTGCGGAATAATCCGCACGCGATGCGGTCGGGTGATGTGCCGTTTTTCGCGATCTGGTGTCTGTTGACGAGGGAGGGGGATTAGGCGGCTTTCGAAGCCCCGCCCAGCGGGGCTTCGCTCACCTCACTTCCCCGGCGTCAACACAACCCTGAACCGCGCCTTGCCGCTCATCATCCGTTCATACGCCTCGCCCGCGCGCGACAGCGGATATTCCTCGATCATCGGCTTCACGCCCGACAGCGCGCTGAACGCGAGCGTTTCCTGCGAGTCCGCCGCCGTGCCCGACGGCCAGCCCTGCACCGAGTTGCGCCCCATGATGAACTGCGTGATCGGCACCTCGACCGGCTCTTCCGATATCCCGACCATGATGAGCTTGCCGTTCAGCCCCAGCCCGCCGATGGTCGCGCTCATCGCCTTGCCGCTCGTCGCCGTCGCGAGTATCACGCGCGCGCCGCCGAGCGCCTTGAGCGCGTCGGCCACGTTCTGCGATTCGCTGTCGATGTAATGATGCGCGCCGAGTTGCTTCGCGAGCGGCGCCTTGTCCTGTCCGCGCGCGATGGCCACCGTCTGGAAGCCCATCTTGCGCGCGAACTGCACGCCCAGATGACCGAGCCCGCCGATGCCGAGCACCGCGACGACATCGCCCGCTCGCGCGCCGCTGTTGCGCAGCGCATTGAACGTGGTGATGCCCGCGCAAAGAAGCGGCGCGGCATCGACGTCGGAGAGATCGTCGGGCATACGCGCGAGCGCTTCCTGCGGCGCCACCATGTATTCCGCGTAGCCGCCGTCATAGCTGATGCCCGGCACCAGCGCGCGCTGGCAAAGCACGAAGTCGCCGTGCCGGCAATGCTCGCAATGGCCACAATGCCCGCCGTGCCAGCCCACGCCGACGCGCTGACCCTTTTCCCATCCTTCGACGTCCGCGCCGAGCTTCTCGATCACGCCTGCGATCTCGTGTCCCGGCACGCGCGGAAATTGCAGACCCGGCCAGAGTCCTTCGACGGTCAGCGAATCGCTGTGGCAGATCCCGCACGCCTGCACCTTGATGAGCACGTGTCCGGCGGGCGGTTCCGGCACATCGCGCTCGACGACTTCCAGCGGACCATTCGCTTTCGTTACCTGCACTGCCTGCATCGTTGGCATCGCTTGCTCCTTGTCATGGAGAAACACGCGCGGCGCACCTCGCGCGCCGCAATCGGATGAGACGGCCCGGTCAATCGCACTCCCGAGCGCATCGTCGAGAAACGTCGGAGATTGCGATTGTGACAGGGTTCCGCCCGATGCATCGGCCGCGCGTCCATGCGCGCGCTGAACGTGATGCGCCGCCTTTACGCCGAACGCAGCGGACGGAAGCCCGCGCGAACTTCATCCGTGAAGGCTTGCGGCTGCTCCCATGCCGCGAAATGCCCGCCTTTCGCCAGACGGTTGTAGTGAATCAGCTTCGGATACGCCTTCTCCGTCCAGCTTTGCGGCGCGGCATAGATCTCGTCCGGAAACACGCTCACCGCCACCGGAATCGCAACATGCTTCGGCGCGAAGAAGTTGAGCTTGTTTTCCCAGTACAGCCGCGCCGATGAAACGCCCGTGTTCGTCAGCCAATAAAGTGTGATGTTGTCGAGGATGTCGTCGCGCGTGAGACCCTCCGCCTGGCCGTCGAACACACGCGCGATCAGCGCCTGGCTCGCCGCGTCGTGATCGATCATCCATGCCGCGAGACCGATCGGCGAATCCTCGATGCCATACAGCGTCTGCGGCCGATTCGCCATTTCCTGCGCGTAGCCGAGGCCGTGTTTGTAGAAGTAATCGAGTTGATCGAACGCGTGCTTTTCATCGCCGGCCAAACCCGCGGGCGCGGGATTGCCGTACTTCAGCGCGTTGGCGATATCGTCCGGCACCGTCGCCGGCATGTTCGTGTGCATGCCGATCAGTTCCGGCGGCGCGATAAGCGCCATCTGCTCGGTCACCGCGTTGCCCCAGTCGCCGCCCTGCGCGACATAGCGCGTGTAGCCGAGCCGCTGCATCAGCGCGATCCATGCGCGCGCGATGCGCTGCGGGTCCCAGCCGGTCGTCGCCGGCTTGCCGGAAAATCCGTAGCCGGGCAGCGACGGAATCACGACATCGAACGCATCCGATGCATTGCCGCCATGCGCGGTCGGATTCGTCAGCGGATCGATGATCTTCAGTTGCTCGATGATCGAGCCGGGCCAGCCGTGCGTGACGATCATCGGCAACGCGTTCGCATGTTTCGAGCGAACGTGGATGAAGTGGATGTCGAGTCCGTCGATCTCGGTGACGAAGTTCGGCACCGCGTTGATCCGCGCTTCGACCTTGCGCCAGTCGTAAGCGGTCGACCAATGGCGCGCGAGTTGCTGCATCGTCGCGAGTTGCACGCCTTGCGAGGCATCGGCAACGGTTTCGCGTTCGGGCCAGCGCGTCGACTGCACGCGCCGCTTCAGATCGGCGAGTTGCGCATCCGTTGCGTGGACGCGAAGCGGGCGAATCGCGGTCTTGTCGCCGCTCTTCACTTGCACGATGTCCGCCGTGCTCTGGATCGAATCGGCGAATGCGACGCGGCTCAATGCGCTCGCCGCGATGCTCGCCGCCGCGACGCCGATGAAATGACGGCGCGAAGCCGTCCGGAGAGGAAGATCGTTCGACATGACAAGCTCCTGAATGCGGGTGCGAGGAGGAGCGATGTGTGCCGCAACGAATCAGAATCACTGAACCGCACTTGCAGGCCGCCGTTCGGCAAGCCCGGGATCGTCACCGCCTCGATGCGCCGCGAAGGGTTTTCGCAGCAGGTGACGCGATTATGTGCATGTGCACACTCGACGTAAATGCAGCCGGGGTTACAACAGAATTGTCGGGCGGGAAAGAGTCCCGCCCGACATCGCTTATGAATCACCGCGCCACGTTCGACGCCACACGCGCACCGTTCTGTCTGCGCCGATAACTCGTATCGCGCGATGCAAGCCAGTAATAAACCGGCGACGTCAGCAGCAATCCAACGATCCACGACAGATCCGCGCCGTCGAGATACTTGGGCACCGCGCCCGCATACATCGGCGTGTTCATGAACGGAATCTGCACGACGATACCGATCGCATAAGCGATCAACGCCTGCGGATTGAATCGTCCATAGATGCCGCCGTCTACCTGAAAGATCGACTGGATGTCGTACTTGCCTTTGTGGATCACATAGAAGTCGATGAGATTGATCGCGGTCCACGGCACCAGCACGACGAGCAGCGCAAGCACGAGATCGACGAGATTCGCGACGAAGTTCGTCGATGCGCCGATCGCGCCATAGCAGCACGCGACGAGAATCGCGACCGACAACACGGCGCGCGCTTTCGCCGTCGGAATCCAGCGATACGCGAACGTCTGCAATGACGTGATCACCGCGAGCACCGCGCCATACAGGTTCAACGCGTTGTGGCTGATGACGCTCAACAGGAACAACACGAGCATCGGCAGGCCGAGCGGTCCGGTGGCGAGCTTCACGGCATCCATCGCGTCGGCGCCGGGCGGCACCGCGAGCACCGCGACCGCGCCGAACACGAAGGCGAGCGTCGAGCCGATCGTGCAGCCGAGATACGTCGCCCAGAACGTCGACGAGACGCGCACGGTCGCCGGCAAATAGCGCGAATAGTCGGACACGTAAGGCGCGAACGCGATCTGCCACAGCGCGGAAAGCGATACGGTCGCGAGCCAGCCGGCGAAGTTGAAGCCGCCGCGCGTGAGGAAATCGTCCGTCGAGACATGCGTGAGGATGTAGCCGAAGCCCACGCAAATGCCGATGCCGAGGACCCACGTCCCGATGCGGTTCAGGATATGAATGAACTTGTATCCGATGATGCCGATCAGTCCCGATCCCAGCGCGCCGATCACGATGCCCACGGGCACCGACACCGACGTCTCGATGCCATGCAGCGACTTCCCCGCGAGCACGATGTTCGACGCGAAGAAGCCCACGTACATCACGCCCGCGATGACGGTCACGAGCAACGCGCCCCACGATCCGAACTGCGCGCGGCTCTGGATCATCTGCGGAATGCCCATTTGCGGCCCTTGCGCGGAATGCAACGCCATCAGCACGCCGCCGACCGCCTGTCCGACGACGATCGCAACGATGCCCCACAGCAGGTTCAGATGAAAGATCTGCACGCCGAGCGCGCCCGTCACGATCGGCAAGGGCGCGATATTGCCGCCGAACCATAGCGTGAACAGGTCGCGCACTTTGCCGTGACGATCCTCGGGCGGCACATAGCCGATGGTGTGCTTCTCGATCAACGGAGAAGCGTTGCGTGATGCACTAGTCAAAGTCGTCTCCAGTTTGTGCGCGGCAAAGCGATGCCCTGCCGCGCATCGCGCCCGTATCGCCTGCGGCGTGTGAGAAATCAGGCTGTGGTCGAAAGATGATCGGCGAGGCGTATCAGCATCGCGTCGCAATCGTGGAGTTGTTCGAGGGTTACGTACTCATCGGGCTTGTGTCCCTGATCCATGCTGCCGGGACCGCATACGACAGTCGGAATGCCTGCCTGATCGAAGAGTCCGCCTTCCGTGCCGAACGCCACCGTGCCGAATTCCGACGATCCGCTCAAGAGCGCGACGAGACGCGCCGCTTCGCTTTCGGGCGATGTCGCGAGTCCGGGATACGCGGATAGCGCTTCGAGGCGAACGTCTGTCTCGGGTTCAATGGCGCGCATCTTCGGCAGCAGTTCGGCTTGTGCGTACGCCTGCAAATCCTTGGCGACCGTGCTCGCTTCGAAGCCGGGAAGCGCGCGCACTTCGAAGTCGAATTCGCATTCGGCCGGCACGATGTTGAGCGCACGACCGCCCTTGATGACGCCCGTCTGCACGGTCGAATACGGCGGATCGAAGCGCTCGTCGTGATGCTCGAGCTGCGCCAGCCGTTCGCCGATTTCTTCAAGCCGATTGATGAGGCGCGCTGCATATTGAATCGCGTTCACGCCATACGGCGCATAGGCGGAATGACAAGGCGCGCCTTTCACCTGACAACGCATCGCGAGCTTGCCCTTGTGACCGAGCACCGGCTTCAACGATGTCGGCTCGCCGATCAGACACAGAACGGGCTTGTGCGCGCGCTTCTCCAGTTGCGCGAGCATCGGCCGCACGCCGAGGCATCCGACTTCCTCGTCGTATGAAAACGCCAGATGCACGGGCAATCTCAGTTCGCGCTCGATCAACATCGGCACGGCGGCCAGCACCGACGCGAGAAAGCCCTTCATGTCGGCTGTGCCGCGGCCATAGAGCCGTCCATCTTTTTCCGTGAGACGGAATGGATCGACGGTCCACGGCTGGCCATCGACCGGCACGACATCCGTATGCCCCGAGAGCACGATGCCGCCGCGATCGCGCGGTCCGATCGTCGCGAACAGATTCGCCTTCGTGCGCTCCGCGTTGTAGAACAGCTCGCTTTCGATGTCGAACTGCGCGAGGTAATCGCGAACGAACTCGATCAGCGCGAGATTCGAATCGCGGCTGACGGTCGCGAAACTAATCAGCTTGTCGAGCAGATCGCGGCTCGTCGTGTCACTCATCGCCCGGCACTCCGTAGCTCGGCGCAGCGGTCGGGTTCAATGCGCGCGTCACGTAGTCCTGCATCTGCGGCTCGTACGCATGCCACAGGTCATCGAGCTTGCCGATGGGATCGTCATCGGCCCAGTCGACGCGCAGATCGACGAGCGGCCAGCTTTGCTCGCCCGCGATCTTCAGCGCCGCCGAATGCACCGGCCCCGCTTCGCCGCCCGCCGCGATCGCCGCATGCATCGCGGCAAGCAGACGATCCGCAAGCTGGCCCGATGCGTTCTCGAATGCGGGAATCATCGCTTCGATGACATGCACGCCCGCGAGCATGTTGCCCGCCGCGACGCATTGCCTGCCCGCGACCGCGTGATACGTGCCGAGCGCTTGCTTGCCGCTGAAGAACGCGGTGTGGCCTTGCGCATCGACGACCGTCACCTGCCGATACTCGCTCCATTCGTTCGCGCTCAACGCGCGTTCGAGTGCGGCGTTCGCATCGAGCTTGGCGCTTTCGATGTAATCGAGAATTTGCGGACCGAGCGCGGGCAGCGTGACGTTCTGCGTCGCGACGACGCCCACGCCCGCGCGCACCCACGGACAGCGCGCGCCCACCGCGATGCTCGACGAACTGATCGCGATGCCGAGCTGCCCGGTCTCTTCACATCGTCCGACGATCGAGAATGTCATGCGCGCTCCTGGGGCGGCGTCCATCCATCGGGGATGACGGCGATCACATCGATCTCCATCAGCCATTCGGGTTGTCCGAGCGCGACGACGGTAAGGCCCGTCGAAATCGGAAACACGCCCTTCAGCCATTTGCCGACTTCGCGATACACCGGCTCGCGAAAGCGCACATCGGTGAGATAAGTCGTCGTCTTGACGATATGCGAGAGATCGCTGCCCGCTTCTTCGAGCAACTGCTTCACGTTCTTCATCGCCTGCTCGGCCTGCGCGCGCGGATCGCCGAGACCGACGAGATTGCCGTCGAAGTCCGTGCCGATCTGACCGCGCACATAAACGGTATTGCCCGCGCGAACGGCCTGGCAGAGGTCGTTATCGAGGGTCTGATTCGGGTACGTATCCTTCGTGTTGAACATGCGGATACGGGTATGCGTAGGTTGGCTCATCGAATGCACCTTGATTCCGGATAGTTTCTGATCAGTTGACGCCCATCTCGCTGACCTTGTGGACGCGCGATGCATCGGTCACGCCTTCTTCGCGCTTCGTCTCGACAGCACGTTGCGGCGCGTCGTAATAAGCGAGGTATTTGCGCTGCGTGACGATGTGATCGGCGATATGTTTCGCGTCGTGCCACACGCCCCAGATGAACGCGGAGCCGCGCCGCGAAAGCCACGGCAAGCCGAGAAAATAGATGCCCGGTTCTTTGGCGACGCCACGTTGATGTTTCGGCTTGCCTTTGTCATCGAATGCATCGACTTGCAGCCAGTTGAAATCGACGGCATAACCGGTCGCCCAGATGATCGACGTAACACCCGCTTGCGCGAGATCGAGTTCGAGAAGCGGATGCGTCATGCATTCCGGGTCGGCGGGAATATGGCGCGCTTCGGGCTCCTCGGGCAGATCGAGGCCGTTGCGTTGCGCATAGGCATCGGCGGCATCGAGCAATGACAAATAGTTCTCGTCGCCGCGACGGATGTTATCCGCGAGATCGGCTTCGAAGCTCACGCGCGTATCGTCGAACGATTTCGTCAGACCGACGAGCGTGATGCCCTGATGCGCGAGGCGCCTGAAGTCCACCGTATGGCCGCCGCGCGCGCCGCTCACGGCAATGGTCACATGCTCGCGGCCCGGCTTCATCACTTCCGCGTCCCATTCGCCGAGCACGCCGAGCCACCAGCAGAAATCGCGTCCGCGATATCCGCGCGGCGGACGATCGTGCGCGCCGACCGACAGATACACGCGCCGGCCCGCGCGCTGCAATTCATCGGCGATCTGCACGCCCGACGATCCCGCGCCCACGACGAGCACGCCGCCTTCGGGCAGTTGCTGCGGATTGCGATAGTCGGCGGAATGGATCTGCGTGAGCTTTGCGGACGACGGCGCGATCGGCGGAATCACGGGGCGCTGAAACGGACCCGTCGCGACGACCACGCGATTCGCTTCGATGGTTCCGTCGGATGTATCGACGGTAAAGCCCGGCCGCCCCGCATTGCGCACGACCTTCTTCACTTCGACGCCGGTGCGAATGGGCGCATCGAATTTCTTCGCGTACTCGACGAAGTATTCCGCGACCTGATCTTTCGATGCGAAACCATTGGGGTCGAAATCCGCGAACTCGAGATTAGGGAAACGATCGTGCCATGCGGGACCATTGGCGACGAGCGAATCCCACCTGCCCGTGCGCCAGCGTTCGGCGATGCGATCGCGTTCCAGCACGAGATGCGGCACGCCGAGCTTGCTCAGGTGTTCGCTCATCGCGACGCCTGCCTGGCCCGCGCCGACCACGAGCGTGTCGATAGACGTTGTTTCCACTGTCATGGCTATGTCCTTCTGAAAGGCCGTTGTATCCGTGATGTCTTCGTGAAAATCTACGCGTCCCGATCGAATCCGAAAAATATATTTAAGAAATGCACGGCATCGGATTTGGCTATGCAATGAATTTTGAGCACTTCACAATGCGGCTCATCGAAGCTCCATTTCCGGAATGTCATCGATGGAAAGCCATCCCTTGCGCTATTCGCTGCGGCAATTGCGCTACTTCGTGGTCGCTGCCGAAGCCTTGTCCTTCACCGCCGCCGCGAAAAAACTGCATATTTCGCAACCGTCGATATCGACCGCCCTCGCCGATCTCGAAGCATCGTTCGGCGTGCAGCTATTCATTCGCCATCATGCGAGCGGTCTGTCGCTCACGCAGGCCGGCCGCGATCTGCTCGGGCAAGCGCGCAATCTGCTGAAGATCGCGGAAGAACTGCAAATGGCCGCGAAAGAAATGGATGGCGGCATGACCGGCTCCATCGCGCTCGGCTGTCTCGTGTCGCTCGCACCGCCTTTGATGCCGGGACTCATCAGCCGCTTCACGGCGGGGCACGCGGGCATTTCGTTTCGCACGGTCGAAGCGCATCAGGACGGCTTGTTGCGCGGCCTGCATGACGGTTCGCTCGATATCGCCCTCACCTATAGTCTGGACTTGACCGAGGACATCGCGTTCACGCCGCTGCTTTCGTTGCCGCCTTATGCGATCTTGCCGAAGACGCATCGGCTTGCGCGAGCGCGCAAGGTATCGCTCGCCGATTTGCAATCGGAGCCTTACGTGATGCTCGATCTGCCGCATAGCCGCGAGTATTTCGCCGCGCTCTTCGATGCGGTCGGCAGCCGTCCCGTGCCCGCGTTCCGGTCATCGCAACCGGAAGTCGTGCGTGGCATGGTGGCGAACGGCCTCGGCTATAGCATCCTCAACTTTCCGCTGAAGTCGAATCGCACGGTGGATGGCGAGGACTTCGTGATTAAGCGCTTCAAGGACAACGTCAACGCGACTACGTTAGGCATCGCGCAATCGCGCACAATGCGTCCGCGGCAAGTGGTGCATCGCTTCTCGTCGTTCTGCGAGAACTATATTAGGCGACTGCATATCGATACGTGAAGTTATCGGCGCTGCATAGATAAAAGCTTTGCTTTGTATCCGAAAACAATATTTTGGCTGGCAATTTGGCTTGATAGATTGATGTCCATGTCGAGCGCAATGCGGTCAAAGCCCGCGCCAGCGCGCTCTCACGAGTTGAGACAAGGAGGGCTTCATGATCGCAGTGGACACGCTCATCGACCAGTTACGGTCGAATTGCGAACGACCATTCAGCGATGCGCACGCCATGCCGCCTGGCGTCTATACATCGCCCGACTTCCTGTCACTCGAAGAGCGCGAGATCTTCGCGCATGAATGGCAATGCGTCGGCCGCGCGAGCGCGTTGAAGGAACCCGGCGATTACCTGACGGCGCAGATCGGCGCGCAGCCGATCGTCGTATTGCGCGACGAGCAGATGCAGCTCAAGGCGATGTCGAATGTGTGCCTGCATCGCATGTCGGTGCTGCTGGAAGGGCGCGGCAACAAGCGGCGCATCGTGTGCCCGTATCACGCGTGGAGTTATGGACTCGACGGCGAATTGAAGGGCGCGCCGCTCATGGACCGGCAAGAAGGCTTCTGCAAGGAAAGTTATAGGCTGCCCGCCGTGCGCTGCGAGGAATGGCAAGGCTGGATCTATGTGACGCTCGATGAAAGCGCGCCGCCCGTCGCAACGCAGCTAGCCGAACTGAGCGAATTGATCGGCGCGTATGGCATGACGGACTACATCGAAACTTTCTATGAAGAGCATGTGTGGGATACCAACTGGAAGATCCTCGCCGAAAACTTCATGGAAAGTTATCACTTGCCAATGCTGCATCGCGCGACCGTAGGGCCGCATTCGAAGCTCTAAGAGATGGAATGTCCACCGGGTTATCCCGCGTTCAACTATCACTGGATCACGAAGGAAGCGAGCTTGCCCATTGGCAATGCTCATCCGGATAACCCGCGTTTAACGGGTCATTGGCGCAAGACGACCGCACTGCTCGCGATCTATCCGACGCATCTCGTCACGCTTACGCCCGGCTATTTCTGGTATCTCGTGTTGCAGCCGCGCGGCGTCGGGCAAGTGCATATCCGCTTCGGCGGCGGTCTCGCGCCTGAATTCATCGCCGACGCGGAAGCGAACGCGCATATGTCGACATTGAAGAAGCTGCTCGACGAAGTGAACGCGGAAGACAGGCGCGGCGTGGAAGCGGTGTTTCGCGGCGTGCATGCGCCGCTCGCGAAGCCCGGAAATCTGAGCCACCTTGAACGGCCCAATTTCGACTTTGCGCGCTATATCGCGACGAAGCTCGCACAGCACTGAAAGACAGGACACGAACACGATGTCAGCCCCTTCCTTCATCTCCTTCTCCGGCGTGAGCAAATCGTATGACGGCGCCCATTACGTCGTGGAGGATTTGAACCTCGACGTGCGCAAGGGAGAATTTCTTTCGCTGCTCGGTCCGTCCGGCTCGGGTAAAACGACGACGCTGATGATGCTCGCGGGCTTCGAAACGCCGACGCAAGGCGAGATTCGTCTCGACGGCAGGCGTCTCGACGACAAGCCGCCGCATCAGCGCGACATCGGCATGGTCTTTCAGAACTACGCGCTCTTTCCGCATCTGACGATCGCGGAGAACGTCGCTTTTCCGCTTTCCGTGCGACGCGTGAGCCGCGCCGAGCAGAAGACGCGCGTGAAGCGCGCGCTGGAGATGATCGAGTTGCCCCATCTCGCGAGCCGGCGACCCTCACAGCTTTCCGGCGGGCAGCAGCAGCGCGTCGCGCTCGCACGCGCGCTCGTGTTCGAGCCGAGCGTCGTGCTGATGGACGAGCCGCTCGGCGCACTCGACAAGCGCCTGCGCGAAACGATGCAATACGAAATCATGCGGCTGCACCGCGAGCTTTCGCTGACGATCGTCTACGTGACGCACGATCAGGCCGAAGCGCTGACGATGTCGGACCGGGTCGCCGTCTTTTCCGATGGCCGCATCCAGCAGGCCGCGACGCCGAGCGAGCTTTACGAGAACGCGCAGAACGCGTTCGTTGCGAACTTCGTCGGCGAGAACAACGGGCTCACGGGGCGCGTCGCCAGTGCGAACGGCGAATGGGCGACGCTGGCGCTATCGGACGGCAGCGTCATTCGCGGACGCTGCGAGCACGGCCTGCGCGCCGGCGATGAAGCGATGCTCGCGCTGCGCCCCGAACGCGCGCACATTCCCGGCACGGAAGACGCGCACGCGGACGAGCACAGCAACGTCGTGCGCGCACGCGTCGAGGAGCTCGTGTACTGCGGCGATCATCATCGCGTGCATCTGAAGCTCGGCTCGCGCGAGTCCATCGTCGTCAAAGTGCCCAATACCCAGCGTCACGCATTGCCCTGCGCAGGCAGCACGATCGATATCGCGTGGCGTCACGACGACTGCAAGATTCTCGCGATGATGGCGCCAAAAAACGCGCCCGCGATTGCCCCGAGCACACCGCCCTCACCTTCTCTCATCCCGACCGCACCCGCAGGAGCCAACTGACATGCGCAATCACATCAAAGCACAATGCGCCGCACTCGCAGTATTTGCATTTGCAACTATCTCGACACAGGCGGCGGAGACACTCTCCGTCGTGACGTTCGGCGGCGCGTTCGAAGCCGCCGCCAAGAAAGCCTGGTTCGAACCGTTCACGCAGGCAACGGGCGTGAACTTCTCGACCGAATCGTATGACGGCGGCCTCGCCAAGCTCTCCGCGATGGAGCAGGCGAAGAACACGACGTGGGATCTCATCGATCTGGAAACCAACGACGCGATCACCGCATGCGATGAAGGCCTGCTGCAGAAGTTCGACAAGAAGATGCTCGGCAAGACGAGCGACTTCATCCCCGGCTCGATCAGCGATTGCGCGGTTGCGAGCATGGTGTGGTCCACGGTCTATGCCTACGACGCGAGCAAGCTGAAGACCGCGCCGACCACTGTCAACGACTTCTTCGATTTGCAGAAATACCCCGGCAAGCGCGGCCTGCGCAAGTCGCCGAAGGTGTCGATGGAATGGGCGCTGATCGCCGATGGCGTCGACCCGAAAGATGTCTACAAGGTGCTCGGCACGCCCGCCGGCGTCGATCGCGCGTTCAAGAAGCTCGACACGATCAAGAAGAACATCGTGTGGTGGGAATCGGGCGCGCAGGCGCCGCAACTGCTCGCCGATGGCGCGGTCGTGATGGTGCAGGCCTACAACGGCCGCATCGACGACGCCGCGAAGAAAGACAACAAGCCGTTCAAGGCCGTGTGGGACGCGCAAGTCTACGACTTCGAGTGGTGGGCTATTCCGACGGGCGCGAAGCAAGCCGATACCGCGGCGAAGTTCATCGTGTCGCAAGCGCAGCCGAAGGCATCGGCGGATCTCTCGAAGTACATCGCGTATGCGCCGCCGCGTAAGGATGCGGTCGCGCTCGTCGACAAGCAGCGACTCGCCGACATGCCGACCGCGCCGGATAACTTCAAGCGCGCGGTGCAGATCAACGCGAACTTTTGGGCCGACAACGCAGATCAGATCAACAAGCGCTTCCAGGTCTGGCTCACGCAATAACGCTGTTCATGGATGAGAGTAACGACATGCCTGCATCGATTCACGCGCACGCCGCCGGTTCTCCGACGAGAGCCGATGGCCGCGCCTCGTATCAAAGAGCGCGCCGCCGCGCATCGGTGCAGGCGTTGTTGCTTGCCTTGCCGCTGATCGTGTTTTTGCTGTCGACGTTCATCGCGCCAATCGCGATGCTGCTTGCGCGCAGTGTCGAGAACAAGGAGGTGCCGGACAGCATGCCGGCGCTCACTCGTGCTCTCGATGCCTGGGACGGCCGCGGCGTGCCCGATGAACATCTGTTCGCGCTGCTCGCCTCGGGCCTGAAGGATGCGCAACAGAACGGGCAACTCGGCACCGTCGCGCGCAGGCTCAACTTCGCGCAGCCCGAGTTTCGCAGCTTGCTGATGCGGACCGCGCGCAGCGTGCGCGAGGAGACGCCGCCCGCGTGGAAGCCGGTTTTGATCGACATGGATGAACGTTGGAATTCGCCGGAGATCTGGCGTCTGTTGAAACGCGCGGCCACGTCGCCGACGCCGGACTATCTGCTTGCCGCCGTCGATGCGCAAGTGACGCCGCAAGGCAACGTCGCGTTCGTGGCGGATAACTCGTCGGTGTATCGACAGGCGTTTCTGCGCACGATATCGATCAGCGCGTCCGTCACGCTGCTGTGCCTCGTGCTCGGTTATCCGGTCGCATGGCTGCTCGCGAATCTGCCGACGCAAAGCAGCAACCGCCTAATGCTTTTCGTGATCGTGCCGTTCTGGACGTCGCTGCTCGTACGCACGACTGCGTGGTATGTGTTGCTGCAGCCGGGCGGTGTCATCAATGGCCTCTTGACGGGACTCGGTCTCGCGACGCATCCGCTGCCGCTCATCTTCAATCGCACGGGCGTGTTGATCGGCATGACGCATGTGTTGCTGCCGTACATGATTCTGGCGATCTTCTCGGTGATGAAAGGCGTGTCGCCGGTCTATCTGCGCGCGGCGCAATCGCTCGGCGCGCATCCGTTCACCGCGTTCGTGCGCGTGTACATACCGCAGACGTTGCCGGGTGTCGGCGCGGGATGCTTTCTCGCTTTCGTGCTCGCGCTCGGCTACTACATCACGCCCGCGCTGCTCGGCGGCGCTGGCGATGAAATGATCAGTCAGCTCATCGCGCTGCAGACGAATACGCAGCTCAATTGGGGGCTTGCGGGCGCGCTCTCGGCGTACCTCGTGATCTTCACCGCGATCTTCTATTTCCTGTTCAACCGCATCGTCGGCATCGACCGGTTGCGCTTCGGTTAAGGGGCCATTCTTCCATGACGGAATCACGCAACAGGGTGCTGACCGAACGCATCGCTTCCCGATGGGTGCGCGTGCATACCGCGCTCGTGCTGTTCTTTCTCGTCGCGCCGATTCTTGCGATCATCCCTTTGTCGTTCAATTCGGGATCCTACTTTTCTTATCCGTTGCAGGGGTTTTCGTTGCGCTGGTATGAGCAGGCGCTCACGAGTCCCGACTGGCAGCGCTCGCTTTTGAACAGCATCGGCATTGGTGCGGCGTCGACGTTGATCGCGACGTGTCTCGGCACGCTTGCAGCGCTCGGCCTTTCGCGTTCGCAGTTTCCGCTGCGCTCGGTCATCATGCCGATCATCATTTCGCCGATGATCGTGCCGATTGTCGTTGTCGCGGCCGGCTTCTATCTGATCTTTGCGCCGCTCGGGCTCGTCAACTCTTATCCCGGTGTGATCTTCGCGCATGCGGCGCTTGGCACGCCCTTTGTCGTGATTACCGTGACGGCGTCGTTGTTGTCCTTCGATCAAAGTCTCTTGCGTGCTGCGTCGGGGCTCGGGGCGACGCCGTGGATCGCCTTCCGGCGCGTGACCTTGCCGCTCATTACGCCGGCTGTGGCTACCGGCAGCGTGTTCGCGTTTGCTACTTCGTTCGATGAAGTTATCGTCATTCTCTTTATCGGCGGGCCGGATCAGCGAACCGTGCCGCGGCAGATGTGGAGCGGTATTCGCGATTCCATCGATCCTTCCATTCTTGCTGTTGCTACGATGCTGATCGTGTTTGCTGTTCTGCTCTTTGCCAGCATCAATTGGTTGCGGGGGCGGGCTAGTCGGGCTCTTGTTTGAAGTTTGAATCGCCCTCTGTTCGCCGTGCTTTCGCTTTCGCCGGATCCCGCTTTCGCGTCGGTCTATTGGCACTGCCCCTGTGCGGGGCGGCACTCACTTTCTTTGCTGCTGCAAAGAAAGTAAGCAAAGAAAGCAGCTACTGATGCCCGCGGTCACACGCAATTTGGGTAGTTCTCTCGTCCTAGGCGGCACTCGCCTAAAAGAGTGCCCTCATAGGCCCAACCGGGATTGGCTCGCGCACGGTCTGCCACATCGCACCACATAACAAACGGGTTCAGCACCAAATAGCTCCGGCCCGCTTCGCGGCCGACCGGTCAATCGGGTCCGCGCGTGCTTCTCTACTAACGTCTCCATCTCACTGCAATCGCCGCCCCCTTGGTTTCCCTTGCTTACCCGGAGGCAGCGCGTAGCGCTGTGCCGAAGCTCTTTCGGGCTGAACCAGTGTCCTTGGAAACCTAGCTCGTCAGACCGTGCGCGATCCAAGCCCCGTTATTGTGATGAGGGCACTCTTTAGGCGAGTGCCATCCGCGACGAGAGAATTACCCAACGTGCGTGTGACCGCGGGCCTGAAAAGCTGCTTTCTTTGGTTGCTTTCTTTGCACAGGACCAGAGTAAGCACTAAAGCGCTAACTCTGGTCGACGGCAAAGAAAGTGACTGCCGCCCCGCACAGGGGCAGTGCCGATAGATCACTAAGAAAACGGGATCCAGCGACAGAACCAAAAACAGCTTAAGCCAACGCCTCGGCCGCACGCCGCGGCAACATCCGATCAAACTCGCGCTTAACGATGCCATAGCACTCACAAGCCCGCTCCTCGAGTCCCGCACGATCGAGAATCTTGATACACCCACGGCTGTGATGAATCAGCCCCGCATCGTGCAGCTTGCCAGCCGCCTCCGTCACACCTTCACGGCGCACGCCGAGCATATCGGCGATCATCTGCTGCGTCACACGCAGTTGATCCGACGGCGTGCGATCCGTCTGAATCAGCAACCAACGGCACAGTTGCTTCGACAGCGAGTGATGACGATTACACGCGGCCGTCTGCGCCACTTGCGTCAGCAGGGCTTGCATGTACAGCAACATCACGCGGCGCAGAAAGTCGGAACGGCCGAAGTGCTCACGCAACGCACCCGCGCTCATGCGATACGCAAAGCCCGCACATTGCACCTGCACGCGCGTCGGCATCGTGTCGCCGCCCGTCAGCACCGGAACCCCCGACATTCCCTCACGTCCCACCGCCGCGACTTCAACGGAACCGCCGTCTTCCATCGTATGCAGCAGCGAAATGATCGCCGTAGTCGGGAAATACACGTGGTGAATGCGCTGCCCGGAATCGCACAACAACTGCTCCGTGCGCAACTGGACCAGCTCGAGATGCGGTGCGATAGCCTGCCATTCCTGCGCCGGAAGCGCGCCCAACAGATGATTGCCGTGCAGATCGGATTGAAGTGTCAACATTTTTCTTAGTCTCGTGCGTTTGCGCTTCGCGCTTTTGATTTCTTCTGGCTCGCAACAGGATTCGCGCATGCATCTGATGGCATACATCGAACCTGTTGCGTCCAGCCCCGTAGTACGAACCCGCTGCTTCTTCTTGTTTGATACCGCAGCGATGTTCGTGCGTGGTCATACATTAGCGAGAGGTGTGCCAGCGAACGCCAATCCTTATACCAACAGGACTTTGCGCGATTCCCCACGCAAAGCGCGGAGAACGTGCGCTCAAGTACGAAGAAAATTGATTCACCCGTGAAAAGCGACCTTCAGACGGATCGCGGGCGATGGCGGCAGAACGCCAAACGTTTTCGTCTGGCGAATGTCTTGTCAGAGCAGGCTCCGCCGATGCGCTCATCTAGCGAAACGAAGCCAATCGGAGGCTCGAAAGCCTTGTCGTAGCAGAAACAGCCCGCACGCTAAAAATGTTGCAAAGGTGGTTAACGGCGATGCGCGTCGTTTTTAAGGCCCCGATGCGGAGTCGCGCGAAAGCCTTATGCGACAGGCGTCCGCGGGATTCTCAAAGGCTTGGCACAGGATGCGGACGTGAACCGTCGCGGTTTCGCGGCGCGGCGAAAAATGTTGCATCGCCTAAACCTCGGTGAATTTCGAATTCGGCAGCCGCTTCAAACCTTTGGCGCATGAATGTGACTCATGCCACGTTGAACAACCTTCGTTTGTGCGCAAGCATCGCTACCGGCACCATGCGTGACATACCCACTTCTATCCGCATGGAGCGAAAAGATGAGCGACGTCATGGAGACCCCCGCAAAGACCGCCGATCAGGCCATCGATCTCAAGGGCCGCGTATCGATCTATCAGCCGGAGCAGCAAGGCTTGATCTTCCCCGAGCTGCCCACGTTTGCGAGCCACGCGGAACATCGTCAGTACCTGAAGGAGCGCCTCGTCGCCGCGTGCCGCGCCTTCGCGCTGCAGGGCTTCGATTACGGGTTCGCGGGCCATCTCACCGTGCGCGATCCGGAGCATCCGTCGCTTTACTGGACCAATCCGATGGCCGTCCACTTCGCGCAAGTGAAGGTGTCTAACCTGATCTGCGCGGATCATCAGGGCAACGTGGTCGAAGGCGATTACGCGGTCAATCGCGCGGGCTTCGTGCTGCACGCGGCCGTGCATGAGCAGCATCAGGACATCGTCGCGATGTGCCACGCGCATACCGTCTACGGCACCGCCTTCGCGGCGCTCGGCAAGCCGCTCATCCCGATGTCGCAGGACGCGTGCGCGTTCTTCGAAGACCACGTCGTGATCGGCGATGAAGCCGGCAAGGTCGCCGTCGAAGTGAAGGGCGGCAACAAGGTCGCGAATGCGTTCAAGGGCGTGAAGGCCGCGATCCATCAGAATCATGGCCTACTCACGGCGAGCCGTCACAGCATCGATTCGGCGGCGTTCTGGTTCATCGCGCTCGAGCGTTGCTGCCAGCAACAACTGATGATCGAAGCGACCGGCATCACGCCCAAGCTCGTGCCCGAAGACCGCGCGCGCTATAGCCGGGAGCATGTGGGCAGCGACTACATCGGCTGGCTGCACTTCCAGACGATCTGGAATGATCTCGTCGCCACGCAGCCCGACATGTTCGACTGATTCCATTATGTTGCAGCCCCTCGCCTTCGGAGAAAGGCGAGGCGATTCCCCATGACTACGTCGAGACAAGCGTTCCCGGCGTCGCCTGGGTATCAGCGCGCGGACACATCTGAAGATGCCGACCGATCTAGATCAATCGCATCGTCACAGCCGCCAAGACAAGGTAACGTCCGAGCTTCGCAACCGTGACCAACGCGACGAATGGCAGAAGAGGCTCACGCATCACCCCAGCCAGGAGAGTAAGAGGATCACCAATGACGGGCGCCCAACTAAGCAAGAGCGACCATTTCCCTAAACGTTGATACATGCGCTGCGCGCGGTCCAATTTCTCGTCTGACACTGGAAACCAGCGGCGGCTCTTGAAGCGCTCGATGTATCGCCCCAAAACCCAATTGACCAGTGAACCCAACACGTTGCCGATCGTCGCGACCAGTATCAACGTTGCAGTTGAATAGCTTTTACTCAGCAGCAAGCCCACAAGCACAGCCTCCGATTGAAGAGGCAGAAGGGTGGCTGCGCCGAATGCGGCAAGAAACAATCCTCCGTATGCCGACAGCGTCAGCATGTCTTGAAGGGCATGCCAGCGCCTCGAATCGCTATTGCCATGGGTCTGTCCGAACTAGCTATTGATCGGCGAATAAATAGATGAAGCGAAAGATCGCTAACGTTGCCAACGCGAGCAGAAGTTGGTTCGCGATTCTATCGTATCGGTTTTGGAACTCTGACAATCGCGGTTTATACCTGAAACGCTCTCGCGACTGTCTTGCCTCCACATGCGGTTGCATTGGATCCTGATGCCGAAACGGCTCGTGAATCGCTGATTGTTCCTGCTGGCTCGAAACAGGCGATGCGATGTGAGTCGCATCGCCTTTTTTGTATGATGGCGGACCATCCCTCGCAACCGTCCAAAGGACCATCATCATGACCGCCGCAACGCAATTCGATCAGGTTTCCGTCATCAAACGCGCCAATGTCTACTTCGACGGCAAGTGCGTGTCGCACACGGTTCTCTTCGCCGATGGCACCAGGAAAACGCTCGGCGTGATCCTGCCGGGCACGCTCAACTTCGGCACCGACGCGCCCGAACTCATGGAGGTGCAGGCAGGCCAGTGCCGTATTCGGCTCGACGGCAGCGATGAGTGGAAGACGTATAAGGCGGGCGAATCGTTCTCGGTGCCGGGCAAAAGCCGATTCGATATCGACGTGACGGAAACGCTGGATTACGTTTGTAGTTATCTTTGATTGGCGTGAAGGGGAAATGCGGTGTCGGGTAGGGATTCCGCACCTCATGATTCTTAGAGTGGATTTCGGCAAGACGAACTCCGTCTAACTTTTATGTCTGTCCACGTTTCGTGTACACTGACCAAAATTGGACGCCCAACCCGCCGATGCCACCCACCGACCAACTCTCCCAAGCCGCCGCAGCCGCTTTCACGGAGGCGACCGGCTTCGCCGCACGCAGCGTCAAACCACCCGCGCGCGGCGGCTACGACGCCGCCATCGAATTCCGCGTCGGCGGCGCGCGCTTCAAGCGCCCTGTCATCGTGCGGGAAAACATCGACCGGTTCAGCGCGTTATCCGCGTTCAGCGCCTCGGTCGCGCAGAACGGCGGCGCGAAACCCGCGCTCGTTACCGCGCATCTCTCACCCGACATGATCCGCGCCTGCCGCGATCTGAACGTCGATGCCCTCGATCTCGCCGGCAACGCGAGCGTCATCGAAGGCGATGGCGTCGTCGTGATCGTGTCGGGCCGTCCGCGCGTCGCGCACGGCAAGGCGCGCCGCTCGAAAACCTGGACGAAGTCGACGTTGCGCGTCACGGCCGCCCTGCTCATCACGCCCGCGCTGCTGCAACGGGGCTATCGCGATATCGCGCAACACGCGGGCGTGAGCCACGGCACGGTGCAAAACGCGGTGCGGGCGCTCATCGATCATCGCGATGTATTCGAGCGGCCTGACGGCGCCGGCCTGCAAATCGCCGACAAGGAACGGCTCATCGACGAATGGGTGACGCTGTATCCGCGGCAATTGCGCGAATCGCTGCTGATCGGGCGTTATCGCGCGGAGTCGAACGACTGGTGGCGCGACGTGCCCGGCCTGCCGGGTCAATGCCAGTTCGGCGGCGAGCCGGCCGCAGCGATACTCACGGAATACCTGAAGCCCGCGACCGTCACCGCGTATTGCGCCGACGCCGCGCCGCGCGAATGGATCAAGGCGGCGCGGTTGCGGCCCGATCCCGCCGGAAACGTCGAATTCCTGCGCGCGCCCGTGGCGCTCGCGCCCGTCGATGGTCTTCCGCCGAACGTCGTCGCGCCGCTCATCGTCTATGCGGATCTCGTCGCGAGCGGCGACCCGCGCAATCTCGAAACCGCCAGGATGCTGCGTGAACGCTATCTTGCCGCTTGAACTGCTGCCGCATCGCCCGCTCGCCGGCGTCTTTTCCGCGATGCTGCGCGAAGTCGTCGCCGCGTCGCACGCGACGAACATCGCGTGGTTCGTCGGCGGCGCGAGCGCGCGCGACATCCTGCTCACGCACGTCCACGACATCGAGGCGACGCGCGCCACCGCCGACGTCGATATCGGCATCTCGATTCAAAGCTGGACCGGCCACGACGCGCTGCGGCAAGCGCTCGTCGCGTCGGGGCATTTCACCGCGCCGAAAGGCTCGGCGCATCGGCTGAATTTCAACGCGCCGCAGACCGGCGAGCGCACGTGGCTCGATATCGTGCCCTTCGGCGGCGTGCAGGACGCGCACGGCGAAATCGCGTGGCCGCCGGATGGTTCGGTGCGGATGAACGTCGCGGGTTTTCGCCAGGCGCTCGATGCGGCGCTCGCCGTGCGCGTCACGCGCGATCTCGTCGTGCCGGTCGCTTCGCTGCCCGCGCAGGCGATGCTGAAGATCATCGCGTGGCAAGACCGGCACGCCGCCGACCGCAAGGACGCGATCGACCTGCTCTTTCTGATGGCGCGTTACGCCCAAGCCGGCAACCTCGATCGTCTTTATGCCGATGCCTTCGATCTCGTCGAGCGCCACGGACACGATCCGGATATCGCGGGCGCGGCGCTTCTCGGCCGCGACACGGCCGCGCTCGTCGATGAAAACCTCCGCGCGCAGATTCTCGCGATCCTGCGCCCCGGCGATCCCGCGCCGCCGATCCTCACGCACATGCTCGGCTCGCGCATGCCAGTCTTCGAAGCGGATACGTCGGAACGCGTCGCCGCATTGTTCGACGCATTCCGCAGCGCGTTCTAGCCGTTGCGAAACAGATAGCTGTACGCGTTGAGCGCGGGCACCCCGCCGAGATGCGCGTAGAGCACTTTCGAGCCTTCGGGGAATTCGCCGTTGCGCACCATCTGGATCATGCCGTCCATCGATTTGCCTTCGTAGACGGGATCGGTCAGCACGCCTTCGAGCCGCGCGCACAGACGGATCGCCTCGAGCGTGCCTTCGTTCGGCAGGCCGTATTCGGGGCCGCCGAAGCGCGTATCGAGAATCACGTCGTCGCGCGTGATGTCCTGGCCGAGATCGACGAGTTCCGCTGTGTGCTTCGCGATCCGCAGAATCTGCTCGTGCGTCTGCTCCGGTTTCGCCGATGCATCGATGCCGATCACGCGCCGCGCGCGCCCATCCGCCGCGAAGCCGACCACCATGCCCGCCTGCGTGCTGCCCGTCACCGAGCACACGACGATGTAGTCGAACTTGAAGCCCAGCTCCGCTTCCTGCGCGCGCACTTCCTCCGCGAAGCCGACGAAACCGAGGCCGCCTAGCGGATGCTCCGAGCAACCCGCCGGCACCGGAAACGGCTTGCCGCCCGCCGCGCGCACGCTTTCCATCGCGTCCTGCCAGCTTTTGCGGATGCCGATATCGAAGCCATCGGCGACGAGGCGCACGTCCGCGCCCATCATCCGCGACATCTGGATATTGCCGACGCGGTCATAGACGGCATCGGAGTAATTGACCCAGTTTTCCTGCACGAGCACGCACTTCATGCCGAGATGCGCCGCGACCGCGGCGACCTGGCGCGTCTGATTCGACTGCACGCCGCCGATGGAAACCAGCGTGTCGCAGCCTTCGGCGATCGCCTCGGGAATCAGATATTCGAGCTTGCGCGTCTTGTTGCCGCCAAACGCGAGGCCGCTGTTGCAGTCCTCGCGCTTCGCATACAACTCGACCTTGCCGCCGAGATGCGCGGACAGGCGCTTGAGCGGCTGAATGGGCGTCGGTCCGAACGTGAGCGGATAGCGGGGAAAACGTTGCAGATTCATGTCGGCATCCTCGTGATGGTGGGACTGCATGGACAGAATCGTAGAGATTCTCGCGACGGATCGGGTTGCGAAAAAATGCCGTTCGGCCTAACGTTTTTGGACGCGAGACGCTGTTCGCTAACTTTTATTTCGCACAAGAGCCCATTGAAGCAATGAAAAAAATCGCATCCGCTCCAAACCCGCATCCGGCAAGCGTCCAGACCGATCGCGTCGATCGCGCGATCCTGCGTCAGTTGCAGCGCGATGCGTCGATCTCGAACGTCGCGCTCGCGGAGAAGGTCAATCTGAGTCCGCCCGCGTGTCAGCGGCGCGTCGAGCGGCTGCGCGAAGCGGGGCTGATCCGCGCGACCGTCGCGCTGCTCGATCCGAAAGCGCTCGATGCCGGCATGCTCGTCTTGATCGGCGTGATCCTCGACCGCTCGACGCCCGATTCCTTCGACGCCTTCGAGAAAGCCGCGCAGAAAGTGCCCGGCTGCATGGAATGCCACGTCGTGACCGGCGAATTCGACTTCTTCATGCTGATCCGCACGCGCGACAGCGAAAGCTTCAACCGGCTCCACGCCGAAAAGCTGCTCTATCTGCCGGGCGTGCGGCAGATCCGCACGTTCGTCGTGTTGCGTGAGGTGCTTTCGACGACGGCGTTTCCAATCGGCGAATCGGCGGGAACGCGGGCGGTGTAGCGTCGGCGACACTTTTGCGAAAGACCTGCTGAAAAATTACGCTACGATTCAGGGTTTTCCATGTCCGGGCATCCCGTTTCGTTGTGACCGCGTCTGATTTCAAAGCCTGGGCCAAGGCGATTCTGGCTCGCCTCGCGTCGCGGCTGCGTCCGCATCTGCGTGCGCGTTCGCTGCTCCTTCTGCCGGCGCTCTTTCTTATCTATGTGCTGGTGCTGATTCCGTTCACGCCCGGTATCCGCGATATCCGCCGTGCAAAAGTCGATCAGCCCGCGCAGATCTATTCCGCCGACGGCAAGCTCCTCGCCGAATTCAAGCCGACGCATCGCGAATGGGTGAGTCTCAAGCAGATTTCGCCGCAGGTGATCGACGCGCTCATCTCGACCGAAGACCGGCGGTTCTATCAGCATCACGGCATCGACTTCCGGCGCACGGCGGGCGCGGCGCTGCGCACGTTCTCGGGCGACCGGCAAGGCGGCTCGACGCTCACGCAGCAGCTCGCGCGCAATCTGTATCCCGAGGAAATCGGCCGCTCGCAGACGCTCACGCGCAAGCTGAAGGAAGCGATCACGGCGTTCAAGATCGAAGCGCTCTATTCGAAGGACGAGATTCTCGAAACGTATCTGAACACGGTGCCGTTCCTGTACAACGCGTACGGCATCGAAATGGCCGCGCGCACTTACTTCGACAAATCCGCCGGCCAGCTCGACGTGCTCGAAAGCGCGACGCTCATCGGCATGTTGAAGGGCAACAGTTACTACAACCCGGTGATCAATCCGGAGCGCGCGCTCGACCGGCGCAACATCGTCCTCGGGCAGATGGTCAAGTTCGGCCACTTGCCGGCGACCAAACTAGACGCGCTGAAGAAACGTCCGCTGCGCATCGACTTCGAGCGGCAGACGGAAGAGCCCGGCCGCGCGCCGCACTTCGCGCAGCAGTTGCGCAAATGGCTGATCGGCTGGGCCGACGACAACGACTACAACATCTATTCCGATGGCCTCGTCGTGCGCACGACCATCGATTCGCGTCTGCAGGCGATGGCGACGAACGCGCTCGCGCTGCAGGGCAACCAGTTGCAATCGATCGCCAACGCGGCGTGGGGCGGCCGCGCCGGTTGCGCGAACGCGAACGCCGATCTCGGGCACGCGTTCATCCGCGAGACGGACGCATACCGCGCGCTGCGCACGGGCGGCGCGAACGACGCCGACGCCATCAAGAAACTCGACTCGGACCGCGCCTTCATGCAGGCGCTGTGCGAGGACAAGACGCGCGTGCAGGCCGCGTTCGTCGCGCTCGATCCGCGCAACGGGCAGATCAAGGCGTGGGTCGGCAGCCGCGATTTCACGCAGGATCCGTTCGATCACGTCGCGCAGGCGCGCCGCCAGCCCGGCTCGACCTTCAAGCCTTTCGTCTACGGCGCGGCGTTCGAGCGCGGGGCGAAGCCGGCCGATACGATCGTCGATCAGACCGTCGAAATCCCGATTCGCGGCGACGAAATCTGGCGCCCGACCGACGACTCGCCGCCGTCGGGCCGTCCCGTGAGCCTGCGCGACGGCATCGCGTATTCGAAGAACCGCATCACCGCGCAGTTGATGGAACAAGTCGGTCCGGGACGCGTCGCGCGGCTCGCGCGTGACATGGGCGTGCGCGACAGTCATCTCGACGTGGTGCCGTCGCTCGCGCTTGGCACGAGCCCGGTGACGCTGAGGGAAATGGTGTCGGCGTACGGCACGATCGCGAACGACGGCAGTTATATGGAGCCGCTGCTCGTCACGCGCATCGAGAACAAGGACGGCGAAGTCCTCGCGCAGTTCGAGAGCACGCCCGAGCGCGCGCTGTCCGTCGATGCGACGCGCAAGCTCGTCGATGTGATGCGCGACGTCATCAACCGCGGCACCGGCACGACGATCCGCACGCGCTTCGGCATTCGCGCGGATGTCGCGGGCAAGACCGGCACTACGCAGGACAACGCCGACGGCTGGTTCATCCTGATGCATCCGCAACTCGTCGCGGGCGCGTGGGTCGGCTTCAACGACAGCCGCGTCACGCTGCGCAGCGATTACTGGGGCCAAGGCGCGCACAGCGCGTTGCCGATCGTCGGCGACTTCATGCAGCGTTCGCTGCGTTCGCATCTGATCGATGCCCGCGCGCGCTTCGATACGCAGGAAGCGCCGGGCATGTGGCAAACGATGCTCACGAACGCAAAAACCTGGTTCGACGAGACGTTCTCGAAAGCGCCGAAGCCGGGCAAGCCGAAAACCGCGCAGACGGCGGCGCAGCATCCGGTGCGTCCGAAGCGGCCGCCTTCGGAGCCCGCCGCCGAAGTGACCGAAGAGCCGCCGCAACCGCCAGTGTTTACGACGATGCCGCCGATCCTGCCCACGCCCGGCGAAACTGCAAGCTCTCCGGCGCCCGCTTCCGACGTGCAACCGTAAACGCTTACGCCGCCCGCGAACAAAGGCGGGTGCTTGCGTAGACAGTTAGTTGCGAGCTAGCGACGAAAGACTTGCCTATCGGCCGAAATGAGCGCGCGCGCACAGAGCACGCGCACAAATGGTGCTCCGATTCACCAAGGCGAAACAAACGCATTCAAAGATTTCGCCGCGCACCCCGGCGCGCTGTGGCCACATGCGCCCGCCAAAAGTCTCGCGCACTGCGAGACGTCTATCTCATTCCAGGCTGGTTTCGGAGAACAAGTTGAACAAGCGATTTCCTCGCCTCAAGCGAGCCCTCGTGGCCACCGCGTTCGCCTTGCCGCTTACGTCGTCGAGTTTTGCGCAGAACATCAGCGCTACCCTGCCGTGGACCGGCACCTGGAGCACCGCGCCGATGATCGTCGGCGGCGGCGGCTTCAATAATCAGACGATCCGGCAGATCGTGCACACGAGCATCGGCGGGACGGCCGCCGGCGTCCAGTTTTCCAATCAGTACGGCAGCGAGCCGCTCGTGATCGGCGACGTGCGCGTCGCGTTGCGCGCCGACGGCAAACGCACCGTGCCGGGCAGCGACCGGGCCGTCACCTTCAACGGTCAGCCCTTCGTGACGATTCCGCCCGGCAAGACGGAGATGAGCGATCCGATCGCGATCGCGGTGCCGGCGATGTCGGACATCGTCGTCAGCGCCTATCTCCCGCAGCAGACGCCATCGGAAACCACCGGTCACGCCGAAGGCCTGCAGGACGTGTACGTCGCGCCCGGCGATGTCAGCGCCGACACCGAATTCGCGGGCGGCGTGGTCAACGCGCTCGGCGCGCAGTCGTATTACTTCCTCACCGACGTCGTCGTGCAGAACGCCAGTGCGACGGGCGCGGTGGTCGCGTTCGGCGCGTCGATCACGGACGGCATCGATTCGCCGCCGAACACGAACGGCCGCTGGCCCAACCTGCTCGCCGCGCGTCTGCAGCAGGCGGGCATGACGGTCGGCGTGCTGAATCAGGGTATCGCCGGCAACGATTTCTTCACGAACGACGCGGGCGATGCCGGCCTCACGCGCTTCCAGCGCGACGTGCTCGACAAGTACAACGTCAAGTGGGTCATCATTTCCGACGATGCCGTCAACAACCTGATCGGCGGATCGCCGCCGACGGCCGCGCGCCTGAACAGCGCGTTTGCGCAACTGACGCAGAGCGCGCACGCGGCGGGCGTCAAGGCGATCTGCTCGACGCTCACGCCGTTCGAGGGCGTGTCGCCGTGGACGGCCGACATCGAAGCGACGCGGCAAGCGGTGAACGCGTTCGTCGCGACGCCCGACAGCGGCTGCGACGCCGTGCTCGATCAGGCCGCCGCGCTCGGCGATCCGGCCAATCCGCCTGTCATGCTCGGTGCGTACGACAGCGGCGACCATCTGCATCCGAATCAGGCGGGGCTGCAGGCGATCGCCAATTCCGTGAATCTCAACTGGCTCAAGTAGGCGGCGCGGAAAAGCAAAAAACGCCATGCGGAAGATTCATCCGCATGGCGTTTTTCGTTTCATCGCCGATTACGACTTGACGATCGTCGGGTTCTGCACGTTGATGCGCGGACCCGCGTTGTCCCACTGCTCGACGATCAGCGGGTACTTCCACTTCGGATTCGTGCTGCTGATCTGACCGTTGACGATGTAGCCGTCGAGCGACAGACCCTGAACCGCGAACGAACCGCCCGGGCTGGTCGTGTCGACGTGGTTGTTGATCGCGATCGTGACCGTCTTGCTGATCGGACCCGGCAGCGAGCCGAACCACACGTTGATGCCGCCGCCCTTGCAGTTCGCCGTCGTCGGGCTGTTGATCGTGATGCTCTTGAACACGGCCGAGTTGTCGTTCGGTTCGAAGTCGAGACCGCAAGCCGGCGCCGTGCCGGTGATGTTCTGCCAAATCGGGCTGTTGAACGTGATCGTGTCGCCCGAGATGATCGACACACCCTGACGGCGGCAGCCGTCGGCCTTGTGGTTGTCGACGACGAGGTTGTACGTCGGCGTGTTCTTCTTGCTCTGGCTATCGTTGATGTAGATGCCGTCGCCCCACGTGTTGATCGTGGTCGGCGCGATCAGGTGCACGTTCTGTGCGCCGATGATCGAGAAGCCCATGCCGTGCTCGCCGCCCGAAGCCGAGTTCAGCTCCTTGCTGCCGTCGAGGTACGCGTTTTCGACGATGACGTTGCTCACGTCTTCGATGAGCATCATCTGGTAGATGTCGGCGTTGTGCGGGAGCAGCTTGATCGAAGCGCCCGACGCAAAGCGGATGTGCGTGTTCGTGCGCAGCTTGAGACCCGTCGTGTCGATGCGGACCTGGCCCGAGATCAGGAGAATCTGACCGACGGAACCGTCGATGGCGGCTTGCAGCGCGGCGCGGTCGTTGGTCGAGCCGTCGGCCTTCACGCCGAACGACGATGCGTTGATGGTGCCTGCGGTGTTCGTGCTGGCGGCGTTCGTCGAGCTTGCCGCGGCCGGCGCGCTGGCGGTCGTCGTGGCGCTTGCCGACGAAGCCGAGCTCGCGGGCGTCGCCGTCGAGGCGCCGCTGCCGGTGTTACGGCGTCTCCAGCGATCGGCGACCGAATCGGGGGCCGCGCTGTCGCTGCCGCCGCCGCATGCGGCGAGCACAAACGCGCCGCTACCCGCGATAAGCGAGGTCAGGAGTTTGCGGCGGGTTGCGATACGCGTGTCGACGACGGTGTTGTCTGCCTGGGTGTCTGCCTGAGTGTTGTTCGAAAGCATTGTCTTTCCGAGTTGGTTGTGCGTTGTCGACGGGCGGACCCGTTCATGCGACTACGGCCGCACGCAACGTTTCTTTATGGGCGTGAGATGACCAACGCAAATTCAGCAGGCGCAAACGATTGCGCCGCTCAGCGCTCGACAGCCGCACACGGCGACTCCGAAAGGCATCTCGGCGAAAAACATGACGACTTCGGGATTGGACGAACCAGAGTCGGGAGAGCCAGATAATCCGGAAGTACCCACTCAACCCCGCGCTTGATTGGCCCGCGAACGGGCTTATGAAGCGCTGAAGTCTGACGGCAGTAATTACCGTCTTTTTTAAATCCTACAGATTGTTACGAGGCGTTTCTACCCGGCACTTGTTACAAAATGTACGCTTGTAACTTATTATTTTGCTTTTCCGCGTCTTTATTGCTGTGTATTTCCGCTTTTAATCGACGGCGAGCAAATTAATCTACGGCTTTTTTAATGTTAATACGGTAGATGAATAACACCACTTCAAACCAGTTGAGGTACGATGACTAATAATCATCTGAAGAATCGTTTATAACGACACGAACGTTCACCCGCCGAGAGCGCGACCTATGGCCTCGGAAGGCCCGGTTGGGCTTGCAGAGCGCCTTTCGTATGCCGAAACGAGCAACAATCCGCCGATTATTTCGCCTTATTGACCGGTCAATCCGCCGACGATTATCCAGACGCGCACCAAAATTGCCGCTTCTGCACGGTTGCAGTCCCAACATTACATTCAAGTAAGCACCGTTTTAAACGATTTCATCCGACGAATCGGATTTTGTAAGTGCGGTCCAAAAACTTTTTTCATTCAAAAGACGAAAGACCCTACAGGGCATACCCTTATCGGGTTTTTACGAACCGGATCACTTTCCGCTGAATCCCGCGCGCAGCCTGGGATTCGACCGGAACGCTAATGATCTGCTTAAAGAAACGGGCTTATTCAACAGACAAAACAGGCGAAAGTTGGAATCGTTTCGATTGCCAGCCGGTCATATGTTCCGTTTCGCACTGATCCGGTTGGACAGAAAGACTAGTCTCGGATTTGGTGCGCTCAGCACAGTTGGGGGAACGGCCGATTCCGGCCGGAGGTATTACAAGAAATCACACGACCAGCGGATACACCGCGATGAAAACCTTTGATCTGATCAAAAGCGATCTCTATCGCTATACGGGCGAGTACAGCGTCATGCTCCTTCTCGAGCAACTGATGCTGAACGAAGGGTTCAACTACATGTTCTGGCTGCGCCTCGCGAGCGCCGCGTCGTCGCGGCCCATGCGCCTCGTGCTCAACCACATCGTGCGTCTGAAGCAGCGCCGCTTCGGGTTCGTCATCAGTCCGCGCACGCGCATCGGGCCGGGCTTCTATATCAGTCATATCGGCACGATCGCGGTAAACCCGACGGCGGTCATCGGCGCGAACTGCAACATCTCGCAGGGCGTGACCATCGGATCGAATCACGGCAAGGCGGCGACCATCGGCAACAACGTGTATATCGGGCCGAACGTCTGCATCATCGAAGACGTGACCATCGGCGACAACGTGACGATCGGCGCGGGCAGCGTCGTGACGAAGGATATTCCGCCGAACGTCACGGTGGCCGGCTGCCCGGCGCGCATTCTGACCGACGACGCCACGCCCGAGCGGGCGGCGCGCTACATCATGCGTCCGTGGCAGACAGGCGCGGTATGAAGGGCCGGCTTCGGCATGGCGAGGTGCCTTAGCGAACAGTCACGCCGCCCGTTTTGGTGCACGCTCTCCTCTCTCACGCGAAAGCCGCGGGCCTTCGCGTGATTTCTGTCGCATGGCGCTTTCGTATCGACGTCAGGCCATGCGGCGAAAGGCTCCCACGCAGGAGGACCCGTGCTGAGCGCAGCAGTGCAATCGGTGAGACGACGTCTCGGCGGCGTGCATCAGGATCACAAGAGAATCGCAAGAAGCGCGGTCGTCCTGCTGATCTTCGTGATCGCCGGGAAGTGCATCGGCGCGTCGAAGGAAATGGCGATCGCGTATCGCTACGGGATCAGCGGCACGGTCGACGCCTATCAGTTCGCGCTCACGCTCGTCACCTGGCTGCCGACGATGCTCACGAACGTGCTCGCCGTGCTGCTCGTTCCCGCGCTCGTCTCGCTTCAGGAAGACAGGTCGCAGCGCAACGGTTTTCTCGGCGAGCTGGAAGGCGTGGGCCTCGTGCTCGGCCTCGGCTCGTCGCTTCTGCTATGGCTTTTCTGGCCTAATCTCGCCGATGTCATCGCGGGCAGTCTCGCCGAATCCACACGCGACATGTGCCGCGCGATGATCATCAGCATGACGCCGGTCGGCGTGCTGACCTTCACGATCTGCATTTCGTCGTCGCGGCTGCAGGCGTCGGGCAAGCACATCAACACCTTGCTCGAATGCGTGCCGGCCATCGGCCTGCTGGTCTTCGTGCTTGCCGCGCGCAACAACGAATCGATTTTTCCGCTCGTCATGGGGACGTCGCTCGGCTTCGTCGTGCAGGCCTCGTGGCTGCGCGTGCTCGCCAGGCGCGCCGACACGATGCCCGCCCGGCCGCGCGTTTCGATGCGCGCGAAGCAGTGGCCATCGACGATCCGCTCGATGGGCATGCTCACGATCGGCGCGGTCGTCGCGAGTCTGTGGCTTCCGATCGATCAGTACTTCATGGCGCAGCAAGGCGACGGCGCCATCGCGACGCTCGGCTACGCGAACCGGCTGCTCTCGCTCGTGCTCAGCATGGGCGCGCTTGCGATCACGCGCGCGACCTTGCCGATTCTCGCGGAGATTCTTCATCGCGGCGATCATGCGCGCGCACGCAGCACCGCGCTGAAGTGGTCCGGCATCATGACCGTACTGGGCCTGACCGGCAGCATCCTCGCGTATGCGCTCGCGCCGTACGTCGTGAAGCTGCTGTTTCAGAAAGGCGCGTTCACCGCCGACGACACCATCGCCGTCACCACGCTCTTTCGCTACGGGCTGCTGCAAGTGCCGTTCTACTTCGGCATGTGCGTGCTCGTGCAGCTGTTCGCGAGCGAGACACGCTATCGCGCGATCTCCGTCATTTCGCTGATCGGCTTCGCGACGAAGATCATCGGCAACGTCATTCTCGTGCGCTACTACGGCGCGCAGGGCGTGCTGCTCGCGACCGGCATCGGCGCGATCGCGGTGCTTGCGAGCTATATCTTCTGGACGCGCTATGCGCCGCCGTTCACCGGCAACGACGCGCAGCACGATACCGGCACGCCGCAATAAGCACCTGCTTTCAACCTTGTTCGAATACGCGCCGGAACATCGGCACGAGGAAGCGGTTGCCGTATTCGCTCATGTGATGGAAGTCGGAGTAAAGCGGCCGGCCATCGTGCGAGCCCATGCACTTGCCGTCCGGGCACAGGAACGGACGCGGGTCGAGCAGATGGATGCCGCATTGATCGTGTGCCTGATGCATCGCCTGCAGCAACGCGCCATTGCGCTGAACGTAATCCGACATGGTGATCGACAGATCGGGCGCCTTCGGATCCCGCATCTTCTCGCGCGCGAGCGTCAGCGGCACGTTGAAGTCGAACTCGGGAATCGGTTCGACGAGATAGACCGGGCGAATCTTCGAGATGCGGCAAACGGTCGATAGCAAGTGCTCGCGATACAACTCCGTCGTGAACGGCGTCGATGTCTGCGCCGGCTGCTCCGGATTGACGAACGCGAAGTCGTCCATCGTCGGACCGGACCAGTACTGCGACCAGTGATTCGCGATGATGACCGGCGTCTTCGCGCTCTGATCGCGGCTCAGGATATCGATGTACTTGCGGTCCTGATCGAAGCAATCGCCATTGCCGCGGCGAATGCCGTAGATCGTCGGGCAACCTTCTATCGTGATGAGCAGCACATCATCGGGCTTGCCGTTCGGCACGGCGTCGACGACCGCTTCGGCGATCGCTTCCGCGTGACTGTCGCCGAGCACCACGACGCGGCTCTCCTTCTGCTTGTTCGCGACATCGCACGGATCGATCATCATGTGACACTTCGTGCGATGCGGATTCGTGTCGTAGGTCTCGCTATCGGCGATGAACACCGAACGGTCGAAGCGATTCGGCACGCCCTGGCTCGCATAGATGCTGCCGCCGCCGATTGCCAGCAGCAGCGTGAACGCGAGAATCGGACGCAGCGTGATGAAGCGCGGAAAGGCGCGCGCCTCGTCTCGCGCCGGCGGCTTCCTGGTCTTCGACTCGACGAGCGCATACGACAGATAGCCCATGACGAAGCCGCCCGCGATCGCGGCCGCGCGCCAGCGCAGCGAACCTTCCCTGTCGAAGTACGTGAGCGCGACGACGAACGGCCAGTGCCAGAGATAGACCGAGTACGAAATCTTGCCGATGAACTGCGCGAGCGGATTGCCCGTGAAGATCGAATGCCTGCGCGCCGCGAGAATCACGAACGCCGTGCCGAGCACCGGCACGAGCGCGAGGTAGCCCGGCCATTCGTTGTTCTCGTTGAACATGACCGCGCCGTACGCGATCATCGCGAGGCCGATGCATTCCAGCGTGCGGCGCACGGGCCTGCCCGCCGTCAACGGGAACAGATAGACGAGCCCGCCCGCGATCATTTCCCATGCGCGCGTCGGCAGCAGGAAGAACGCGGCCGTCGGCCATTTCGTCGGATCGGAGAGATAGACGCACGCCGCGAACGAAACGAGCGCGGCGCCGACGAGCGCGATCTTCGTCCCGCGTCGCCCGAAGAGCTTGCGCACGAGCAGAATGCCGAGCGGATACAGCAGATAGAACTGCCACTCGACGGAAAGCGACCACGTATGCAGCAGCCATTTCAGATGCGAGCGCGTATCGAAGTAACCCGCTTCGCGCCAGTAAACGATGTTCGAAAAGAAGCCGAGGCTCGATCCCGCCGCCTTGCCGAACGCGCGAAACTCGGAAGGCAGGAATATCAGCCAGCCGAACACACCGAGCGCGAAGCAAAGAAACGCGAGCGCCGGAATGATGCGCCGCGCTCGATCGCCATAGAATTCGAGCACCGAGAAGCTGTCCTTCGAAAGGCGTCTGAAGATGATGCTCGTCATCAGATAACCGGAGATCACGAAGAACACGTCGACGCCGAGAAAGCCGCCTTTGAAGCCGGGCACATCGAAGTGAAAAAGGACGACCGCGAGAACCGCGAACGCGCGCAGGCCGTTGATGTCGTTACGAAAGTTCATCGCGCTTCCCCCAAGAACTTCTTTTTTGCCGCGCACGCGCCAGCGCGATGCAATGGACATCGCCATTGCATCGCGCCCGCGGTGCGGGTTATTTTCTAGCGTCTTGTCTTTCCTGATTACTTCGTCATACGAACAAACCGAATTCCATCTCCGCAAGCCGGCTTTCTTCCGATTGCGTCGCCCGCGCGACTTCCGCCATGGTCGCGGGCTGCATGCCGTAGGTCTCTCTCAAGTACACGTGATGCTTCAGCACCGCTTCGAGGACGCCGAGGTTCTCGGCCAGATTCGCACCGAAGTTATGCGGATGCCACCACAAGTGGAACGAACGCCCCGTGCGCGCCGCCGACGTCATCGACTGCTTGATCCGATGGATGCGCAGCCATTCGAGCGCGCGCTTGTTGCGCGCATATGGACGCAGGAAGCGGCTCGAACGCACGTCGATGAGTCCGCGAGCCGGGCGCGGATCGAACGCGTGATCGCCTGAGATATTGATGTACGTATCGACGAGACGCGCCGCGCGGCGCATCGCCGCTTCATCGGCGCGCGAGGTTTCGCGATACATCCAGCTGCGCTCCGTGCCGCGATACGCGACGAGCCCTTGCTCCGCGCACACCGACAGATACGCGTTGTTCACCTGATTGCGCGGAAACACGATGCTCGCGGGCGGATCGGCGAGACGCCGGATCGATGCGACCGATGCTTCCATGTCGGCGGCGAACTGCGCCCTGTTCTGCCCTGCTTCGAGTGCGTAGTAATGGCAGAACGTATGGCTCGCGAGCTCGCTGCCTTCGGTATCGACGATCCGACGCGCGAGCGACAGACCATAGTGGTACGGATCGCTCTTTTCGTTATCGCCGATCGAATCGAGATAACCGTTGGCGTATGGACTCAGCTTCGTATCGGTATAAGTCGGCCGGACGTCGGGCAGATTCGCGAGCAGGTCCTTTTTGTTATCGAACAGCAGCATGCCGACCGTCGCCCACGTCGCCTTCACGCGATACTTCGTGAACATGTCGAGCATCGCCGGAATCGCCTCGCGCACGCCGAGAATGTTCTTTCCGTATGTAGCGATCGAGCGATGGTCGCGCACGCCCCACATCAGTTCGAAATCGAGCGAAATCAGGAAGTAGGACATCGTCGTCAGGGCATCAGGAAGTAGTGATAGACGCCTTCGAAATAACTCTTCGTGGCGTCGGCTGCGACGGCCACGAACACGCCGAAGGTGATGACCAGAACCATCGCGTTCTTGAACTTGATCTCGGGCGCAAGGAACGGCAGCAGCAGCGGCACGCAATACCAGACGCGGCCCTTCGCGAACGGAAACACGAAGAACGCAACGACGAGATACACGAAGAGTCCGACATGCATGATCGACAGCCGCGTGAATGCGCGCTGACGCTGCGTATCCTGCGCGCGCCACGTCGAGTAGAGCACCATGACCGATGCCATCGTGTAGAACAGCAGCAGCGACAGCAGCTTGATCGTGAAGTTTTCCTGATAGCCCGAGTACTCGTCGATACGACGGCCGCCGTAGGTCGCAAACAGAAACTTCGCCGCCGACGCAAGCACGATCGCCACCACGCTCACCGCGACGAGCGCGCGCGCTTTCCTTTGCTCGCCGATGAAACCGGCGGTCATCAGGAACGCTGTAGGCACCGCGAAGGTCGTGTGCACGAAGCTCGCGAGCCCCATGCCGATGGTCGGCTTATTGAAGCGCAGCGCGAAGAGCATCGCGATGGCAAGACCGAAGCCCTGGCGGATCTGGAACAGACCGACCGTAGCGAGCGCATACGGAATCACGAGCCACAGAACGAGACCGATGAGCGGCCTGCGCGTCTGCAACAGCGAATACATCACGACCAGGTTAAGCAGCACCACCGTAATGCGGATGCCGCCTTCGGGCGACACGCCGAACGCATTGAGGAGGATGACCCACGAGCGCCAGCCCAGCTCTTCCGTGATAAGGCTGATGAGAAAGCCCATATCCGACTCGCGGTTCTGATAGAACTGCACGAGCCAGTGCCAGTCGGTCGAGCGGAAGTACTGGATGTACGCTTCCTGGTCGAAGATCAGGCCGACGCTGCGCTCGCGGAACGCGACGATCGAGAGCGCCGTGGCCGCGAGCACAAGGAACGCCCAGCCGGATGGCGTCATGAAGTACGCGAATCCGGTCATGCGTCGTATCGGTTCGCTCTGCGCGCTCTGTGCGCTTTGCTGCGCCGTATTGTTCATTGTCGTTGCTTGCATCGTATTGGCCTTTTTTCCGCTTTAGTTATTGTGTGTGGGCGCGGCTTTCATGGCACGAGCCTCAGGTTGGTGACGATGATCTTCGGTCCCGCCTTGTCGTAATCGATGCTTTCCACTGTCGACATCTTCGGACTCACCCATGTCGGCGAATGACTCGCGATCTGCCCGGACACCTTGCGCCCATTCAGCTTGAGCGATGACACGGCGAACGCGGCATCGCTCGCGCCTTCGTCGCGATGATTCGTGATGCCGATATCGACATGCTTGGGCATCGGCCCGACAATCTCCTCCAGCCAGACGATGATCCCGTACCGGCAATTGCGCGTCGTCGGATTGACGATGCGAATGTTCTCGAGAATATCGGCGTTGCTGTTCGGCTCCGCGTCGAGCCCCGCTTCCGGCTGCGTGCCGCCGATGTTCTCCCACAGCGGATTCTCGAACACGATGTTGCGTCCGCTGATGATCGACACGCCTTGTCTGCGGCAGCGGTCCGCATGATGATTCACCACGCGAATACCGCTGCTGTACTTAAACGCGACGTTGTAGCTGTTGGCGATATAGATGCCATCGCCCCAGCAGCCGATCGTCTTCGGCGAGATGAGCGTCACCTCCGTGCTTCCCGCAATCGAAAAGCCCATGCCGTGACCGTTTTCACGCAGCGCCGGTTTCGCGGCATTAAGCTCCTTGCTACCGTCGAGCACCGCGTTCTCGACGAGCACGTTGCTCACGTCCCAGATGCGGAAGATCGAATAGAACGACGTATCGTGCGGCAGCAGCTTGATCGACGCGCCCGGTGCGAAGCGCAGGTGACTATCGCGCCGCAGGTCGAGCCCTTTGTCGTCGATACGGCACTTGCCCGTGATGAGCAAGGTCGAATCGACGGATTGATCGATGGCCCGCTGCAGCGCGATGCGATCGTTCGTCTTGCCGTCGCCCTTCACGCCGAACGACTTGTCGGTGACGACATCGCGTTTCTGCGCCGCGCGCGCGTCGAAGCCGGCGACGCCCGCTCCACTGGCGACGGCGCCCATCAGCAGCGAGCGGATCACTTGTCGCCGGTCGACCATTACGCTTTCTCTCCCGTCACCGCACGCGCATAAGCCGTGCTCTTGCCTTCGCCGCCGCGCGAGCGTGCGCCGAGTTGCGCGAAGATCGCGTCCCACTGACGCAGGATCGCCGGCGACGAATAACGCTGCCGTACCGATGCCGCCGCCTTGCGTCCGAGCTCGGCGCGCAACGCTTCGTCCGACATCACGCGGCGCAGCGCATCGATCAGAGCGGCCTTGTCGCCGGCCGGCACGAGCAGACCGTCCTGGCCGTCGCGCGTGAGTTCGCGCGGGCCGCTCTTGCAGTCGAACGCGACCGTCGCGAGGCCGAGCGCCATGCCTTCGAGCATCGCCATCGGCAGACCTTCGTAGCGCGACGACAGCACGAACGCATCCGAGCGCGCCATCTCTTCCCAAGGCGTCGTCGTCTTGCCGGGCATCAGCACGCGCTCGTTCATCTTCAGTTGCGCGACCTGCGCTTCGAGCACCGCGCGCTCCGGGCCTTCGCCCCAGATCCACAGATCCCAGTCCGGAAACTCGGGCGCGAGCGTCGCGAATACATCGATCAGCAGATCAAACTGTTTTTGCGTGTTGAGACGCCCGACCGCGACGAGCCGCTTGCGCGCGCTCCTCTCGATGGTTTCGGGCTGCAACAGCAACAACTCGTCCGGCAGCGGATTGGGCACCACTTCGATGCGCTTCACGCGCGGCACCATCTTCCTGAACGATGCCTCCATGTTGTCCGTGAGCAGCGTGAGCAGGTCCGCGCTCGGATAAACGAAGCGGCACATCTGGCTCATGAGCTGCGAACGGCCGTCGGCGGACGGATCGATGTGCTCGCTCGCGATCACCGGAATGCCGAGGCCGCGCGTCGCGAGAATCGTCGTGATGTTCACGTTCGAGAGGAACGACACGACCACATCGGGCGCGCTTTCGCGGATCAGCGCACGCAGCGCGCGAAAGCGCGCGGGATATTGCAGCATACGCGCGCCGGCCTTCACGCGATCGGCGAGGAAGACGCAGCGCACGTTCGGCGCGAGCGGATAAAAGCACGCGCCACGGCCGCTATACGTGATGACGAGCGTCACCGTATCGCCGCGTTGCGCCCACGCATTGACGAGCGAGGCCGCGACGCGCTCCGCGCCGCCGCTTCCCATCGAACTGACCACGAGCATGATCTTCATCGGTCGTGGCTCCTCATCGTCCGGCTGCGGGTACGTGGAGTTCCGCGCGACGCGGCACCTTCACGCCCGACTCTTCGAACACTTCCTGCCACAGCGCGATGGTCTTCGACAACGCGAACGTGTCGTTGACCGACGTCGCGCACAGCGCCATGCGATGACGTTCTGCGTCGTCCTTCATCAGCGATTCGAGCGACTTCGCGAGCGCGCTCGCATCGCCGACCGGGTTCACGAGCAGGCCGTTCATGCCGTGCGTGACGATCACGCGCGGACCCGAATCGCAGTCGTAGCTCACGGCCGCGCAGCCGCTCGCCATCGCTTCGACGAGCGTCATCGAGAAGCCCTCGAAGTGCGAACTCAGCACGTAGAGATCGGCGCGCTCGTACCAGTCCGCGACGTTGCCCGCGCGGCCAGGCAGAAACACCCGGCCGCGCAGCTTCGCCTCTTCGACACGGCGTTCGAGACTCGCACGCGCAAGCCCTTCGCCGACGATCACCAGATCCCATTGCGGCAGCGCGCCGGCAATCTTCCTGAACGCATCGATGAGACTGTCGAAACCTTTTTCGGGTGAGAGCCGTCCGACCGCGAGCAACAACTTGCGCCCGTCCTTCACGACGCTTTTCGGCTCGATGATCGGATTCGTTCGCGCGATTGGCAGCGTGAACGGCGGCGGAATCACCTTGACGTCTGTCGCGCGGCAATGCGTTTCGATCCAGTCGCGGGTTTCGTCGGTGAGCGCGACGACCTTGTCCGCGAAGCGATACGTCAAGAGCCGCAGACGCTCCCAGAACGGCGTGAGCGGCGCGCGCGGCGGATGCGTGTGCTCGCTCGCGATGATCTTGTACGGCAGCCCGATGCCCGCAAGCACGGCGAGCACGTTGGCCGTCGCCATGACGCCGAGCGCGACAGTAGGCTTCGTCTCGCGCAACACCTTGCGGAACGCGAGCACGCGCTTCGCGTTCGACATCAGCGTAAGCACGAAGCCGCCGCCCTCGACGCCGCCCGCGAGCCCCAGCTCGAGGCGCTTCACGCCCGGATGAAACGGATAGACATCGCCTTCACCGGCTGTCAGCGTGACGACGGTCACTTCCCAGCCGAGCGCCGCCCACTCGTTCGCGAGATTGGCAGTGACGCGTTCAGCGCCGCCGCCGTGCATCGAGTAGATGAAAACGACTATTTTCATGCGGGCCTCGTCGCGAGTTCGGCTTCGACCGGCACGCGGCGCTGCGACAGAAAGCGGATGTACCACGGCATCGCGATCGCGAGCCCGTCGGCGAGCGGAATGGCGCTCGCATAGCCGAGCAGTTGCGCGGCCTTATCGACGTTCGCTTGCGAATGACGCACATCGCCCGCGCGGAACGGCGCATACACCGGGCTGCCTTCGTTGATGACGCCGTGATCCGCGAGCACGCGCTTCAAGCCGTCATAGAGCTGATTGAGCGTCGTGCGATCGCCGACCGCGACGTTGTAGACCTGATTGCGCGCTTGCGGCTCGGAGAGCGCAGCGAGGATGTTCATCTGCACCACGTTGTCGATGAAGCAGAAATCGCGGCTCGTTTCGCCGTCACCGTTGATCGTCACCTGTTCGTCGTCGATGAGCGCGGCCGTCCACTTCGGGATCACGGCCGCATACGCGCCGTCCGGATCCTGGCGCTTGCCGAACACGTTGAAGTAACGCAGACCGATGGCGTTCAACCCGTACGTGCGCGCAAAGACCGAAGCGTACAGCTCGTTGGCGTACTTCGTCACCGCATACGGCGAAAGCGGCTGGCCGATGCGATCCTCGACTTTCGGCAGGCCCGGATGGTCGCCATACGTCGAGCTCGACGCGGCGTAAGTGAAGCTCTCGACTTTCGCGTCGCGCGCGGCGACGAGCATGTTCAGAAAGCCGCTGATGTTGACTTCGTGCGTCGTGATCGGATCGTTCACGGAGCGCGGCACCGAGCCGAGCGCCGCTTCGTGCAGAACGTGCGCGACGCCTGTCACCGCGGTGCGGCAATCGTCGATATTGCGGATATCGCCTTCGATGAAGCGAAAGCGCGCCCATTGCGCGGGCGTCACGAGCGAGCGCACTTCATCGAGATTGCGCTGATGCCCGGTCGCGAAGTTGTCGAGCCCGACGACGTCCTGGTCGAGTTTCAGCAGCGCTTCGAGCAGATTCGAGCCGATGAACCCGGCGACGCCGGTAATGAGCCACTTCTGCGGCGTGCGCGTCAGTTGTTGACGGATCGATTCGTAACGATCAGACATGAAAGTCTCCAAATTTGCCGACGGGCGCGGCGTGTTCGCGGCGCTCGTCTTCGATCGCGATCGAGGGAACCAGCTCGCGATACACGGCGAGCGTCTTCTCGATGACGATGCGTTCGTCGAAATTCTTCAGTGCCTTCTCGCGCGCGGCGAGGCCCAGCTTTCTCGCGAGCGCGCGGTCGTCGTCGAGCTGGCGGATCGCATCGGCGAGCGCGCGTGCATCGCGCACCGGCACTTGCAAACCATCCACGCCCGACTCGCTGACCACTTCGCGGCAGCCCGGCGCGTCCGTCGTGATGAGCGGCAGCGCGCAGCCCGCGGCTTCGATCAGCGCTTTCGGCAAGCCTTCGCGATAGCTCGGCAGCACCATCACATCCACTTCCGTGAAGAGCTTCGGCATATCGCTCACATGACCGAGCCATTCGACGAGCCCTTCCTTCACCCAGCCCTGCACCATCGCCGTGCTCACCGATGCCGGGTTGCCGTCGTCGGGCGAACCCGCGAGCAGGAAGCGCACGGTGCGATTCTCGCGGCGCAGCATGCGCGCCGCCTCCACATATTCTTCGATGCCCTTGTCCCACACGAGCCGCGCCGCCAGCAGAATGCGCAGCGGCTTGGCCGCATCGTCCGGCGACGCCTCGCGCACCTTGAAGCGCGTCAGATCGACGCCCGATCCCTTGATCAGACGAATCGACTGCTTCTCGACGATGCGCGCGGCTTCGAACAGCTTGATGTCGTCCGGATTCTGCAGGACGAGAATGCTGTCGCGGCCGTTCAGCGCCGAGCGCATCACCGTGCGCACGACCGGCTTCAAGATACGCGCTTTCAGATCGCGGCTCGTGAAGACGTAGCCCATCCCCGCGACCGCGTTCACGCGCGCCGGCACGCCTGCGAGCTTGCTCGCGAACGAGCCGTACACCGCGCTCTTGATCGTGAAGCCGTGCACCAGTTGCGGCTTTTCGCGCTGGAAGAAGCGCGCGAGCCAGAGCACGAGCGCCAGTTCGCGCAGCGGATTCAGACTGCGCCGGTTCATCGGCACCGCATGCCAGCGAAAACCCTGATCGCGCAGCTTCGGGCCGTATTCGCCGTCGGGTGACAACAGAATGACTTCGAAACCCGCGTCGCGCAGTTTGCGAGCGAACGAAAGCCGGAAATTAAACAGATACCAATCGGTGTTGGCGTACAGAACTACCTTGGGCATCTTCATTGCGAACTCCGAACGTCCGGTTGACATCGCCGCGGGCAACCCCCGAAATTCCGGGAGCCGAACCGCGGCGATGTTGTGCGACGGCCTGCACCGGTCAATGCCGATGCCACCGAACCTCAGAGACGCATGTCGCTCGCCTCGGGCGGCAGAACGTACTTGAGGTCGCACAGCACGTGCTGCGACTTGCCGTAGGCGTGAATGCCTTCCGCGCCTTCATCGGCGAACTGCTTGTGCGCCACCGCGAGCACGACCGCATCGTAGACGCCCTTGGCGGGCTGATCGATCGGATCGATGCCGTACTCGTGATGCGCCTCTTCCTTCGAGACCCACGGGTCGTACACGTCGACCTGGACGCCGTACTCCTTGAGATCGGCGATGATGTCGACCACGCGCGTGTTGCGCAGGTCCGGGCAGTTCTCCTTGAACGTGAGACCCATGATGAGCACGCGCGCGCCCGAAATGGCGATGTCGCGCTTGGTCATCGTCTTCACGAGCTGCGAGACGACATAGTTGCCCATGCTGTCGTTCAGGCGGCGCCCGGCGAGGATGATCTCCGGGTGATAGCCGATCGCCTGCGCCTTGTGCGTCAGGTAATACGGATCCACGCCGATGCAGTGGCCGCCGACGAGGCCCGGGCGGAACGGGATGAAGTTCCATTTCGTGCCGGCCGCGAGCAGCACGGATTCGGTGTCGATGTTCATCTTGTTGAAGATGATCGACAGTTCATTGATCAGCGCAATGTTCACGTCGCGCTGCGTGTTCTCGATCACCTTGGCCGCTTCGGCGACGCGGATGCTGCTCGCCTTGTGCGTGCCGGCCGTGATGATGCCGCGATAGAGCTCGTCGACGAAATCGGCCACTTCGGGCGTCGAGCCGGACGTGACCTTCTTGATGTCCGGCAGGCGGTGCGACTTGTCGCCCGGGTTGATGCGCTCGGGGCTGTAGCCGACGAAGAAGTCTTCGTTGAACTTCAGGCCCGACATCTTTTCGAGCACCGGGACGCACTCTTCTTCGGTCGCGCCGGGATAAACCGTCGATTCATAGATGACGACGTCGCCCTTCTTGAGCACGCTGCCGATGGTCGTCGATGCGCCGATCAGCGGCGACAGGTCCGGACGCTTGTAGTGATCGATCGGTGTCGGCACGGTCGCGATGAACACGGTGCAGCTGCGCAGGTCTTCTACATCGGCGCTGTACTGCATGAAGGTCGCGGAAGCCAGCTCGGCATCGTCGACTTCGAGCGTGACATCGCGCCCTTCGCGCAGCGCGTTGATGCGCGCACGATTGATATCGAAGCCCACGACGGGATGGCGCTTGCCAAATTCGACGGCGAGCGGCAGGCCAACGTAGCCCAATCCGACAATGCCGAGTTTCAACTCTTGCGGCGAGAACATATTCACTTCTCCTCGTTATGCAACTCAGGACGTTTATTTAGTACTGCTGTTCGATTCGGGGTCCAGCTGAAGCAAATGCCGGATGAGTCAGTCTCTAGTCTTCCTTGTCGGCCTTGTAGGCAGCGTAGGCGTAGCCGCCGTACTGGCGCGCCTGGGCATAGTTGCCGTAGTGCACCTTGAAGCCGTTGAGCAACACGCCGGTGACGCTTGCGCCCGATTGTTCGAGCCGCTTCACGGACTCCGAGATTTCCCCGGAACGCGTATCCCCATAACGCGCAACCAGGAAGATCGAGCCCGCGACGGGCGCCATGATCGCCGTGTCGGACACCGCCAGAATGGCCGGTGCGTCGAGCAGCACGATGTCGTATTCCGCCGATGCGCGATTCACCGATTCCGTGAATGCGTCCGACAAAAGCAGCTCGGCCGGGTCCGGCGGATAGAAGCCGCACTGGACGAAGTCGAGATTGTTCAGCACCGAGCGATGCACGGTCTCTTCGAGCGTGGCCGAACCGTTCACGACATCCACGAGACCCTTGCCGCGCGGCAGGCCGAAGTACTGGTTCAGGTGGCCACGGCGCAGGTCGCAGTCGACGAGCAGCACGCGCTTGCCGCCGGCGGCGAGCAGCGTCGCCAGGTTCGCGGAGACGAACGACTTGCCGATGCCGGGCAGCGGACCCGCGAGCATCACGACGTTGTTCGGCGCATCCATCAACGCGTACTGCAGGGACGAGCGCATCATGCGCAGGCCTTCCACAGCCGGATCGGTCGGGTAACGCGAGGCGAGCGCGAGCTGTTCCGGCTTCTTCTCGGCGATGCGCTTCGCGAGTTCCTTCTGACGCTCGCTGTCCGGAATCGTCGCGAATACCGAAAGACCCGTCTTCGATTCCAGTTCCTTCGGATCGAGCACGCCCTTGAACAGGAAGTCGCGAGCGAACGCCATCACGATGCCGAGGAACAGACCGATACCAGCCGCGATCACGAGCACCAGCGCCTTGACCGGCTTGACGGGACGCTCGGGCACTTCGGCGTGGTCGAGCAGCTCCACCGTCGGCGTGCGGCCGGCTTTGATGAGGCGCATCGTTTCAATGTTGTTGCGCAATGCCGAATAGACGTCGGTGCTCATGCGCACGTCGCGTTGCAAACGAAGCGCGCCCTGCTCGGCCTGCGGCATCGCCTTGACGCGCGCTGCCAGGTCGTTGATGTACTTCTCGGTCGCCGCGATCTGCTGGTCGATCACCACCACGCTCGGGTGCGAGGGCGAGAAGTGCACGGCCAGGTCGGCGCGACGGCGCTTCAGGTCGAGCAACTGCGCATCCGCTTGCGAAGCCTGCTGCATCACGATGCGGCCTTCTTCGTCCGGATTGAACAGCGTGCGGCTGTTGCGATACGCGTTGTAGTTGTCTTCGGCCGTTTCCATCTGACGCTTGGCGTCGGGAAGCTGCTGCTCGAGATATTCGAGCGACTTCTCGGCGTTGATCCCGCGACGATCGGCGTTCTGCTTCACGTACATGCGCGACAGTTCGTTGATCGTCGCCGCCACGAGCACCGGGTCCTTGCCTTCCAGCGTCGTGCTGATGACGCCCGACTTGTTGCCCTGCTCGGCGATCGCCAGCGAATTCTGCAGACGATCGATAGCGGACACGCGCGAGTTACGCGTCAGATCGAATTCGACGCCCTTCTCGCCGTGGATGAAGCCCACGAGCAGCGAGATGGGACCGGCGTCGGTGTCGAAACGCTGCACGCTGCCGACCTGGCCGCCGACGCCCGTCTCGACGCCCGGGCCGCGCACCTGATACTGGCCGTTGCCGAGATAGCGCAGCGTGTATTCCTTGCCTTCGTATTTCTTCGGCACGTCGAACGCGGACACGTCGATCGATTCGGCGCCCCATGCGTAACCGCCGCGGCCGAAGAGACCGGGAGTCGACGTTTCATCGTTCATGCGGGCGACCATGCCCCCGATGATCGGGAAGCGATGCGGCGCTGCCTGGATGTACAGCTTGAGCGCATCGACGACGGGACCGAGCACGAACTTCGATCCGATGACCTGGATCTCGCCTTCGGCCGTCGCACGCTGATCGAACAGCGTGGCCGCGGTCCGAACCATGTCGCGTGAGTCGGCCGGCTGTCCATTGCTCGAGTCGTCGACTCTGACGAGCATGCCGGCCTGATAAATCGGGGCCGAGAAATACGCGTACACCACCCCGATGCTGAAGACGACCGCCACGGTCGCCGCGATCATCTTCCAGTGACGGCCCAGCGTTTCGAGAATCGACGTCAGCTCGATCTCTTTCTCGCTCTCGGCCATTACGGCTGACGCCTGATTTTTAACTTTCATAGAACGTCTCGTTACAGGCTCTTATGGGACCGGCGCGGCAAGCGCACCGGATGCGGATCGAAACACCTGCGGCGCACCCCTAAGGGCGCAAACATCATTTCCTTATTCTTGAATTCAGGCCTGCATTCAGGGCCGTTAAAATCCCGCCCCGGCATTGCAGTCGTATTGAAACACACGACCCAAAAAAAGAGAAATTCCCACAGACGATTTTTGTTGTTTATCGAACCTTTCAGAGCGACCGAGTGTTCGCTTTCCCGCTTTTAAGAATTTAACGAGTATGCGGGCCATTTGAGCAAATCGAAAAGTAGCATAGGCCGCCTTGTTGTATGCGCGGCACCGCACATATAATCGCTATTAATCGAACTGCTAATTCTATGAAGAAAACCGGTTTAGCCTGGGTTCGATTTGCGGACATTTTTTCGCCTCCCGCGACGGGCTCGTCGGGCCTGTTGTGCCGGCAGCGCCGGCCCGCTGGGCTCTAACGCAGGGAAAAACGTACCGGCACTCACAAGAATATGCGCGCGAAGGTGGGCTTGCGTACGGACAAGGCGCGAATTTCAAAAGTGCGCATTAAGTCCTTTATATGAAATCCGTGTTTTAACGCGCTATTAATTTCGGGTTTGTATGAATAATCGGGGGAAGCCCCAATAAAATCGCAGTAGGCTCGGTTTCACACATTAAAGCGCCATAAATGCGTGGACAATGGCAGGGGTTGTACCTACCATAGGCTTTCGGGTATTGATATTCGAAAAGAGATGCGCCCTCTTCGTGAGTGAAAAAAATGTTAAACCTTGCGCTTGGCTTCATCAGTTCTTTCTGCATGACGCTACTTATAGTTCGATTCGCGGGACGCTACGGGGCGCTTTCCCTGGATCATGATTTGAACGGGGTTCAAAAGAACCATTCTCATCCGGTTCCGCGGGTCGGCGGCATCGCATTGATGGTCGCGGCCTGCGTGACGTTTCCCATCGCCGCGATCTTCGGCGGCAATCCGCGCGACGAGTCCCTTTTGCTGCTGCTTTGCGCAGCGCCCGCATTCGGAAGCGGCGTGATCGAAGACCTGACCAAGCGCGTGAGCGTGCGGGCGCGGCTGCTGAGCGCGATGCTGGCCGCGCTGCTCGGCGCGTTCATTCTCAACGGCGTCGTCGGCCGTGTGGATTTGCCGCTCGTCGATCCGATCCTCGCCGTCACGCCCATTGCGATCGGACTCACCGTGCTCGCCGTCGCCGGACTCACCAACGCGGTCAATATCATCGACGGTTTCAACGGACTCGCCGCCGTCGTGGCGATTCTGATCTTCGGTTCGATCGGCTATGTCGCGCATGAAGTCGGCGACCTGCTCGTGATGAGCACCGCGCTCACGATGATCGGCGCGATCGGCGGCTTCGCGATCTGGAACTATCCGGCTGCGTCGATTTTTCTCGGTGACGGCGGTGCGTATTTCATCGGCTTCACGATCGCCGAATTGCTCGTGCTGCTGGTCGCGCGGCATCCGAACGTCTGTGCGTGGTATGCAATGGTCGTCGCGATTTATCCGCTTTTCGAAACGCTCTTCTCGATCTACCGCCGTCGGATCGTGCGCGGGCGTCCGGTCGGCGCGCCCGACGGCATCCATCTGCACACGCTCATCTTCAAGCGAGTCGTGCGCAAAGGAACGGACCCGCGTCAGCGTCAGCGCAGAAACGCGCGCACGTCGCCGTATCTGTGGGTGCTGAGCATGATCGGCATCGTGCCCGCGTCGCTCTTCTGGCACAACCCGGTGGTGCTCGCGGTGACGGCGGTCGTGTTCGCGGTGGCGTACGTCTGGCTCTACACGGCGATCGTGCGGTTCAAGACGCCGCGATGGCTCCTCGGCAGTCAGCGGCGCAGCGTCGTTGCCAGCGCGGTTGCCGAGCAGACGACACATCACAAGTGATCCTGAGCAGTTCGTCCAGACGTAATCACGAAAGGCCCCGGTCGAATCGACCGGGGCCTTTTAGTTTTAGCGATGCAGTCAAGCGGTGAAGCAGCGATGCACTGAAGCCTGAGCAGTGAGGCGCGTGCAATCGACGCATAAAAAAAGGCCTTGATCGCTTCTGAACTGCACCCCGCAAAGTTGGACAGTTTTGGGCTAGGCCGCTAAGGGCTGAGTTCTGTACATCACAGGACTCAGCCCTTTCAGCTTCAGCTTGATGCGGTGGTGATTGTAGTAGTGCATGTAGCGTCTGATTCCGGCCTGAAGGGCTTCGATGCTCTCGAAGCGGTTGGGGTAGAAGAACTCCGACTTCAAAGTGCCGAAGAAGCTTTCCATGGTGGCGTTGTCGTGGCAGTTGCCCTTGCGCGACATGCTTTGCGTCAGGGCTCGTTGCGAGAGCAACGCCTGGTAAGCGCCCATCTGATAGTGCCAGCCTTGATCCGAGTGGACCAAGGGGCGATCATCGACTTCCAGCCTTCTGAACGCCTTTTTGATCATGTTGGCGACCATCGCGAATGCCGGACGAGTGGCCGTCTCGTAGGCGATGATCTCGCCGTTATACAGATCCAGCACCGGCGATAGATAAAGCTTTCGCTCGCCCACCCGGAATTCAGTGATATCGGTGACCCACTTCTGGTTCGGCCCCGCGGCATCGAACTGTCTTTGCAGCACGTTCGGCGCAACCCGTCCCACCGTCCCGCGGAAGGCTTGAAACTTCTTCGGGCGCACCAGCGACTTCAGTTTCATGAGGTGCATCAACCGTTGGACGGTCTTGTGATTCACAACAGTGCCCAAATGCCGGACTGCGTGAGTAATGCGTCGATAGCCATAACGCCCTTTGTGCTGCTCGAACACAGAACGAATACGCGCCTTGAGCTGCGCGTGTTTGTCCGCCTTGCGTGAAGCCTTGCATTGGTAGTAGAACGTGCTGCGCGCCAGGCCGGCCACTTTCAGCAGGCCGTCGAGCGCAAACTCATGCCTCAACCCGGCCACTACTTGCGCTTTTTGCGCTGCGCTGTAGGGCTTTCCGAGCGGATCAAGGCATCGAGTTTTTTTAGGTACGCATTCTCCATGCGCAGATAGTTCAGCTCCTTCAGGAGCTCTTCCTTCGTGCGGGCCTCGTCGGATTTGGACGAAACCGCTGGCGCAGATGACTTGGGTTGCTTCACGGAGCGTCCTCGGGGGCGCGGCTCAAGGGCCTGCATACCTCCCGAATCATACCGGCGCTTCCAGACATTAATCGCGCTCGGATTGCGGATATCGAAGATCGCGGCCGTCTCTCGGCACGACAGGGCCTTGGTGTGCATGAACTGCAGCACCTTCAGTTTGAATGGGCCGTCGTAGAAACTGTACTTCTTCTTAAACGCCGCCTCGCCATGCGCCCGCCACGCCGCCACCCATTTACGCACCGTGCCCTGGCCCACGCCATGTTGACGCCCCACCTCTCCGTAACCACCGCGCTCGCCTGATAAATAGTCTTGAACGACTCTGCTCTTGAGTCGTGCGCTGTACTTGCTCATGAAAAAACACCCCAAATCGTTGAACGGGTGTCCAACTTTTGGGGTGCAGTTCACTTCCGATCAAGGCCTTCGTCATTCGAACCGCGTCGAGCGCGGCGCATTCGATATCAGCTTGCGACGCTCGCGAGATCCGACGTGTGCGACGCGAAGAGCGGGATCGACGATGCCTGCTGGTGCTCGAGCCACTGCTGGAACATCAGCACGTTCCACAACTGACGATGCCAGTTCTGCTCGCCCGACAGATGCTGCTGCCATTTCGCGCGCACCGTGGCGGCGTCGAAGAAGCCCTCGCGACGCAGCCGCGACGCATCGAGCAAGGCCTCCGCCCAGTCGCGCAGCTCGCCGCGCAGCCAGTGCGTGATCGGCACGCCGAAGCCCTGCTTGGGCCGCTCGATCATCGCACGCGGCACATGGCGATAGAGCACCTGGCGCAGCGCCCATTTGGTCTGTCCGTCGCGCACTTTCATCGATTGCGGCAGACGCCACGCGAACTCCACGACGCGATGATCGAGGAACGGCACGCGCGTTTCGAGCGACACGCCCATCGCGGCACGATCGACTTTCGTGAGAATGTCGTCGGGCAGATAGGTAATCATGTCGAGCGCCATCATGCGCTGCACGTCGTCGAGGCCGGTGAAGGCCGGCGCATTGCCGGTCATCAGCGTGGGCGGCTGGTATCCGCCGATTACGAGCGCGGCGGGGTCGTTCCATTGCGACATGAGATGCAGATACACCTCGTCGCGCGACTGGCACGACAGCAGTTCCGCGCCCTTGTGCAGCTTGTCGCCGACCTTCACGCCGCGCAGCGACGACGGCAGAATCGGCTCCATCAGGCCCGCCATGCTGTTCCAGCGCTTCGGCGAGATTCCGGCTATGCCCGATGCCGCCAGCTTGCGCAACGGCGCCGGCATCATCGTCATCTTGTCCCACATGCCCGGCGCGGTCTTGTAACGCTGATAGCCGCAGAAAAGCTCGTCGCCGGCATCGCCGGACAGCGAGACCGTGACGTGCTGCCGCGCGAGTTGCGAGACGAGGAACGTCGGCACCTGCGACGAATCAGCGAACGGTTCGTCGTATAGCTCCGGCAGACGCGGGATCACATCGAGCGCCTGGCGCGCCGTCACGTACATCTCGGTGTGCTCCGTGCCGAGATGCCTGGAGACGGCCTTCGCGAGCTTGGCTTCGTCGAAATCGCTTTCGTTGAAGCCGATGGTGAAGGTCTTCACCGGACGCGACGACTGCTTCTGCATCAGCGCGACGATCGTGGACGAATCCACGCCGCCCGACAGAAACGCGCCGAGGGGCACGTCGGAAAGCATCTGCTGACGGATCGCGTCCGTGAGCAGATGCTCGAGTTCATCGACGGCGTCTTCGGCGCTGCCCGCGAAACCGCGTGCGGATCCGTTGACCGCCGCATCGACGCCCGACCAGTACGACCACACGCGCGGCTCGCGCCGTTCGAGCGAGACGGTGAGCATCTTGCCCGGTTCGAGCTTGCGGATGCCCTCGAAAATGGAATACGGCGACGGCACGCAGCCGTGGCGGATTTGCAGCGTCAACGCGCCGCGATCGACGTTGTTCTCGAACGCGGGATGCTCGCGCAGCCCTTTGAGCTCGGAGCCGAACAGGAACGCGGCTTCCTCGCCCTGCCCTTGCCAGCCGTAGTAGAGCGGCTTTTCGCCGAGCCGGTCGCGCGCGAGCGTGAGCTGGCATTCCTGCCGGTCCCACACCGCGAACGCGAACATGCCGACCGCGCGCTCTATCGTCGCCTGAATGCCCCACGCATCGAAGCCCGCGACAAGCGTCTCGGTGTCGGAGCTGCCGCGCCACGCGGGCGCGCGTTGCGTGTCTTCGAGCTCGTCGCGCAGGTCGAGATGGTTGTAGATCTCGCCATTGAACGCGATGACATATCGCCCGCTGCCCGACGCCATCGGCTGATGTCCCGCCGACGACAGATCGATGATCGCCAGCCGCCGATGACCGAGCGCGATGCCGCGCAAATCATCGGTCCAGTCGCCCGCGTCGTCGGGGCCGCGATAGGCGATGGCGAGCGCCATCTTCCGCACCGTTGTCTTCGAGTCGCCCGCGCCGAAGCCGCGTCCACCCAGAAAGCCGACGATACCGCACATATTGGTTCTCCTTACGATCCGGCCATAGGCCGCGCTTATGCGATGCTCATTTCTCTTCGACGAGCCGCAGGTAGATATCTTCGAAACGCTCGCGCGCGCGCATCATCGTGAATTCGGCGTGGATGCGCGCTTTCGCCATCTGACCGAGACGAAGGCGCTCGTCGGGTTTCATGTCGACGATGCGATCGAGTCCCGCCGCAAGCGCGTCGCTGTTTTCCTTCTCGACGACCACGCCCGTATTCGCGACGAGCATGGCCGCGTCGCCCACGTCGGTGACGACGCACGGAAGCGCCATCGCCATCGCTTCGCCGACGACATTCGGAAATCCTTCGGTGCGCGACGACAGGCAGAACACATCCATCGCCGACAGGCACGCGGGCACGTCGCGCCGCTCGCCGAGCAGCACGAAGCGCGATGCGAACCCCGTCTGCGCGATCCAGTCCGCGAGCTCGCGATTGTTCGCGTCGAGATCGCGGCCGACGAGCATGAAGCGCACATCGGGATGACGCGCGGCCAACATGCCCGCCGCGCGCACGAAATTCTGGTGATCCTTCACCGGATGAAAGCGTCCGAGCACGCCGACGACGACGTCGCGCTCGCCGAATCCGCATTGCTCGCGGATCGCGCTGCGTTGCTCCGGCGTGGCGCACAGGCGCGCGACGTCGAAGCCGTTCGGCACGACCATCATGCGGCTCGCGTCGTAGCCGACCGACACATGCGCGCGGCGCGACGCCTCGGCCGCGCAGACGATCGTCTGCGGCACGTAGTACGACAGCCACGCGCAGATCTTGCGCAGCAGCACAGTCACGCGCGAGCCGCCCGATCGGACATCGGTGGTGCGCACGCCCCAGACGATGCGCTTGTGCGCCGCGATCCGTCCGGCGAGCCCGCCGAGAAAGTCGGCGTGATACATCCACGTCTGAATGATGTCGGGGCGTTCTTCGCGGATCAGTTTCACGAGGCGCATCAACGCGCGCGGAAAGCCGAGCGGGGATTTCATGCCGAGGCTATGAACGTCGATGCCGCGCGCGGCGAGTTCTTCGCCGATCTTGCCGGTGGTCGTCAGCGAGCAGACGACGTGACGAAATCGCGGATCTTCGATGTGCGACTCGATGAGGCGCTGAAGCATACGTTCAGCGCCGTCCGCATTGAGCGCAACGATGACATGGAGAAGCTTCATGGTCCCGGCTGCCGTTTTTCTACGATGGGCCCGTCTCCAGGCAACCGACGCGCGCGTCGCTGGCGGCAATGCTTGTACTGACGGGTGTGTTTTATGACGATGGGCTGCCTCGCCGGGGCACGCTCCGGCGAGTCATCAATGTAAGCCGGCGCGGTGGCACGCACTGTGCGACGTGCCACACGCCGGTTCTCCTGTCCGCGCGCGTCCTGCGGGCGTCAGGCGCGCCTCATCGCACCGCGCCACGGATTCCATTTGCGAAGCTGCGTCTTGAGATCGATGACCGTGATCCCGCCGACCGCATTCCACGTATGCAACCCCTGATGACCGCGCGGCGGCGTGCGAACCGACACCGTGCGCTCGGCATAGGTCGTCGTCGTGAGCTCGGTGATCTCGCGGAACGTCAGCGCCGCGCCGTATTCGCGCTCGCAATTCTGCGCGGGGCGAATCAGGCGGTTCTGGCCGTCCTTGAACAGGTTGCCCGCCATGCGCGCGAGGCGGCAGTCGGAAACGACCGGGTTCATCGGATGCGCGGTCCATTCGCCGAACGGGCTGTCGGAATAAAAAATCGACAGTTCGTCCCAGTTCGATCCGCCGTCCTCCGTCATGCTCGTGAACATCCACCATGTCTTGCCGTCGTGATGGAGCGTCGTATCGGCGGCGACGACATCGCGCATGATCACCTTGTGCAGCACCCATTCCGTCGGGAACGACGCGGCGCGGTACATCTCGATCGTGCGGTTGCCGCAGGTCTCCGGAATCATGAAGACCTCGCCCTCATGCTCGAAGAGGAACGGATACGACAGGTGATAGTTCTTGTCGAGCACGACGCGCGGCGTCTCTTGCCAAGTCTGCGTGGCCGGATCGAACGCGATATGGCTGATCGTGCCGCGATTCGTGTCGTAGGGCAGGCTTTCGAAGAACAGGTGATAGTCGCCGTTCTTGCCGCGCCAGAGGAACGGATCGGCATGGAACTGCGACGTCATGCCGGGAAGCGTCACCCAGTTGCGGCTTTCGTCGCCGTCCGCGGACGGGGCATCGGTGCGCCGATACGCCAGGACCCAGTGTCCGCGCTGAACCAGCAGCTTGAGCGGCTGATTCAGCACTTTGCGGCCGAGATGGCGCAGCGCGAAGCACGCCGAAGTGAAACCCGACAGACGCGCGGGCCGAGCCTTCGGCTTGACGAGCGGAAGATCGCGCAGCGGCGGGTTCGCGTCGAGCCGCTTCTGCGCCCGGTCGACGAGAACGGCGACGCGCTGCAGGCTCGTCTGCAACGACTTCAGGAAGAAAAGCTTCTCCGGTATCGCGACATACGACTCGGCGAGCAGTCGCATTTCGCCGGAGTCGGGGGACTTCCAGACGGCCTGGATATGTGGCGTTCGGCACTGAAGCAGCGCTTTCCACAGCGCCTCGATGTTCTCGTGGCCGTCGTACAGGACGGTGATTGGAGCACGAACGTGAGCGCGTCGCGGTGTCTCTTCGGAGTCGCCGTAGAGCCGCTTCTCGATGCGCGTCCACCATTCAAGCACGGAAGGATATGCGGGTTGCGCCATTTTCTTTTCCCTCAGACAGCAGCGGATTCGCCAGTCGATAGAATTGAAATCTTTAGCTAAGCGCTTAACTGTCTTTTATATGTGTTGTGTTCCGGCGCTTTCGAAATGATGAACCTACATTTCATGATGATGCCGGCGAAGAAAGACTAGAGTCTGGGGAACGTGACTGCGGTGCGCTATCGCACACAGTTGCGACAGCTAAATAATGCGAGGGATTTTGAACGGCTGTGCCGGAATGGCTGCGCGATGCGATGGCCGGCGCGCCTGGCGCTGGCCACGGGCCGATACGGAGGGAGACCTAACTTGTTGGCGGATCAGGAAATTTTGTCGTGGATCAAGGCTCGTCGCGGCGCACGGCGACCTCGCGCCTGCGATACCACGTAGGCCGCTTATGAGCCGGCTTGCTCATTTCATCTGCCTTATGTTTGGAAGAAGGCGAAAAGATAATTTCGAACACGGCCAGCAAAGCGAGGCCGATTATTGCGAAAAAAACAATTGCGCCTATAACACCGCCTACAGACATGCTTCCTCCGCGCTCGTACGCGTTGAATCAAGCATTAGATAAAACCTGCCGCTGAAAGTTTTGGCCGAATGAAATTTTGATTTATTCGCGGATTATATCACATCGGAAATCGGCCAATTTCCGCGTGACGGACCTATGTGGATGATTTTCGGACGGATGCGGCCCGCGCAAATCCCTGAACAAAAGGGTGAAAGCGCATCTTTTCCGTGGACCGCTCGCCGGGCAGCGCGGCCGCGCGGGCGGACGAACGGCATGGTGCGGCGCGGGCCGGGGACGCGCATCGACCGCTGCGACGCGAAGGCCGGCGCGATTTATTCGGAGACCGATGCAGAGCGTATTACACGTCGAGATGCGGATTTCGAAAGACAACGGCGCGTCATTCGAATGCGCGCGTCGATATTCCCGATTTGCCGCCAGTCGTCTCGCCTATTTGACCGACGATTAACCGATCATTTCAGCAAGTAAGAAAGCGCGTTTCACGCGAGCCCCTCTTTTTCCGCGGGTTTGTCGGACGTTGTCAAGAAAATGTCCGCTACCGCCAATAAGGAAAGGCCGACCACCGCCACGAACCCGACGGTTCCGGCGAATAGGCTGACGAGCTTCATGGTTTCCTCCGCCAGTCAAAGGGCGAATGCTTCCGTTGCTCAAGCTGCCGCTCGCGTCCGACGATACTCGCCGGTGCGCCTGGCAACCGTCCCAACGCTAGCATAGGCATAAGTTCGCCGGAAAAGTATTCATTTCGTGGCGAAACAAGGTGCCTTCGCGATTTGCGCAGACGAAAAAAGCCTCGATGCGACCGATCGGCGACCCGATTCAGCGCCCGCGCCTGCCGGCGCCGGCCGTCATGGCCGCATCGGCGTCGCCGTTTTTCCACGCGTGCCGCGCCGGCTCCCGGCTGCCGCCCATCGCGCGGGTCAGGATCGCGCGTGTGCCAGGCGTCGCACTGACTTGCGCGAGTTGAGGCGCATCGATCCACAGCAACTCATGGAATCGCGCGCCGGCTTTCGGCCGCAGATGCACCTCGTCCGGTATCGCAATGCGAAAAACATGATGCAGATGATGCGCCGACGCCTGCTGAAACAGAAACGCCGCAGCGCTCGCCTCGACGCCGGTGTCTTCGTGCAGCGCTCGGATCGCTGCAACAATCGTCAATTCGTCGTATGCCACCGCTCCGCCCGGCAGAAGCCACGGTCCGCCACGCTCCCGGACCAGCAGCACTGACTGGCGACGAACCAGCAGCACGGTTGCTCGTTCTCTCATCCCCGTCTCCGTGTTGCACCCCAATTCGTTATTGGATCGATGCTGCGATACGGCGCGCGGCGTGCCATTTTGATTTCACCGTCGCGTCGAACCTGAGCGTGAATTGACGTGCACGTTCGATCTTCACAGGCTTTGTCGCGCTTCGCAATGCGTGATGTCCCACGTATGTGCGCTGCACGACGAGGCTGGCCGGCAAAAAATGCCCGCCTTTGCGAGACTTTGGGAGTGGACTCGAGCTGCGGAGTTCCGCTGGACTGGCGGATGGCGGAGGAAAAGTCGACGCGGCCGCGCGGGTCGATGCGCGCGGCCGGCAATGCTCGACGCGATTGCGTCAGGCGCCGAACGCCGGATCGCTCATGCTGTCGCGCCCGGTTTCGACGTGACCCGCGAGACGGCGCAGGAACGCGGAATCGGTGTCGACCGTGATTTCGATGTCATACCAGCCGTGCGCGTCGCGCAGATCGACGTAGAGCTGCTCCGTGTCGCCGCCCCGCACGCGCCGCGTGACCGTCTTCGATGGATCGTAGGCATTCTTCACGCTGAAGGTGCATGCCGCGGTTCCGCGGTTCGCGAGCCGCAGTTGCAGGTTGCCGTTGGCGACGTCGTAGCCTTCGGCGACATCCGGCGCGGCCTGCTCGCGCGACCACCAGTGCGACTGCGCGCTCGCCTTGCCCGCGATCCGCCGCAGAAAGCCGTTCGGGCCGTGCACGACGAAATCGAAGCTGCCGTCCGCGTTCGCCGCGACGCTGTCCGCGAGACGCTTGCGCGCTTCGACCGTATAGGTGCGAGGCGCATCCGCGCTCGCATTGCGATACAGCAGAAAGACCGCGCCCGCGCGTCCGGTGTTGACGAAGTCGAACGAGACGGCGTCCTTCGACGCATCCGGGCGCGCGCGCACGAAAAGCTCGTACGGCAACGCGCGCGCGGCGCGCACGCCGGACTCCTGCTTCGGCAGCGCCTGCGCGGCGGGCGGGACAGGCACATAGTCGGGATGGCGCTGCTTGTCGGGCGGAACGTAGCCGCTCGTCGCCGGCAGCGTCGGCATCGCGCTATTCGGATTGCGGAAGTCGAACGCGGACGTCAGATCGCCGCAAATCGCGCGACGCCACGGCGAGATGTTCGGCTCGGCGAGGTTGTGCGCGCGCCCGAAGCGTTTCTGGATGAAGCGGATCACCGAGGTATGGTCGAAGGTTTCGGAGCATACCCAGCCGCCTTTGGACCAAGGCGACACGACGAGCATCGGCACGCGCGCGCCCAGGCCGTAGGGGCCGCTCGCGTATTTCGCGCTGCCCGGAAAGATCTCCGCGCTGGTATCGACCGTCGAAAGACCGTTCGCGCTCGACGTCGGCGGAAACGGCGGGACGAGGTGATCGAAGAAGCCGTCGTTTTCGTCGTAGTTGATGAGCAGCGCCGTTTTGCTCCACAAATCCGGATTCGACGTCAGCACCTGCAACACCTGATCGATATACCAGGCGCCGTAGTTCGCGGGCCAGTTCGGGTGCTCGGAAAACGCCTCGGGCGCGACGATCCACGAGACTTGCGGCAGCGTGCCCGCCGCCACATCGCGCTTCAGGATCGAAAAGTAGTCGTCGCCGGCGACCGCGTTCGTGCCGCGACGCGCCTTTTCATACAGCGGACTGCCGGGCTGCGCATTCTGATACTGCTTGAAGTACAGCAGCGAATTGTCGCCATAGTTGCCGATGTACGCGTCGTCGGTCCAGCCCCACGAATTCTTCGCGTCGAGCCCCGTGCCGATGTCCTGATAGATCTTCCACGAGATGCCCGCGCGCTCCAGCACTTCGGGGAACGTGGACCAGCCGTAGCCGGCTTCCGCGTTATCGACGACCGGGCCGCCGCCGGTGCCGTCGTTGCCGACATAGCCCGTCCACATGTAGTAGCGGTTCGGATCGGTCGATGTGTTCGTCGAGCAGTGATACGCGTCGCAGATCGTGAAGGCGTCGGCGAGCTGATAGTGGAACGGGATGTCGTCGCGCTGCAGATACGCCATCGTCGTCGTGCCCTTGAACGGCACCCATTGGTCATAGCGGCCGTCGTGGAACGCGCCCTTCCCGTCCGTCCATCCGTGCGGCAAATCCTGCAGGAACTGCAGGCCGAGATTGGCGGCGTCCGGGTGGAACGGCAGCACTTCGCCCGCACCGGACGCGATCGGCTGATTGAACACCGGCTTGCCGTTGGGCAGCGTCACGGCGGTCTTGTCGCCGAAGCCGCGCACGCCGCGCATGGTGCCGAAGTAGTGATCGAACGAGCGGTTCTCCTGCATCAGCACGACGATGTGCTCGATGTCCTCGATCGATCCATGACGGTTGTTCGCGGGAATCGCGAGCGCCTGGCGAATGCCGAGCGGCATCACGTTCAGTGCGGCGGTCGCGCCTGCCGCCTGGGCGGCCGCGCGCAGAAAGTCACGACGGTTCGTGTTTTTCATTCGTTTTGCGGGAAGTAAATGGATGGGTCAGTCAACCGTGTGAATCACCGGTGTCGCGAGCGGTTCCGACGCGGCTCGCGCTATCGCGGGCTGCGCCGCTTCATCGGATGCGCCTCCTGTGGCCTGTTTCGCCCAATTCTGAAGCTCGCTCGTCGCGGATGGGCCGGATGTCGCGGATGTTTCGGACGATACGTCGCGCGTGAGCCCGGCGGAGGCCGATGATTCCGTGTCCCGCTCGCCGCAACCGCAAACGATTGCACTGGCGCAAACGACGAGACACGCCACGAGCGCGTGACGGCATGCAACAGTGGACATCGGTTTCTCCGGCTTCGGTCGCAGATCGATACAGCGCTGCGAAGCTTAGCCACGGCTTGTGTAAGCAATATGACCGGTCCGCGATACCATAGGCCGCGTATCGACAACAGGACGAAAAGAGCGTGATACAACGTGACGATGCAAGCGGGGAACTTCGCAGACAGGCGCTTCTGCTCGCGATGGCGCTATCGCTCGGCAGCGCCATCGCGCTCGGGCTCGCGCGCTTCTCCTACGCGCTGCTGCTTCCGCCGATGCGGCTCGACCTCGCGTGGAACTTCGCCCAGGCCGGCGCGATGAATACGGCGAATGCGTTCGGCTACCTGCTCGGCGCACTCGCGTTCTCACGATTGTCGATGCGCGCGCCGTCGCGCACGCTGTTCGTCGCGGGCTGCGCGCTCACCGTCGTCCTGATGGCGGCGAGCGGCACGACGACCGATACCGACGCCCTGCTCGCGTTACGCGTCGCGACGGGAATCGGCAGCGCGCTCGTCTTCGTGAGCGGCGGCGTGCTGGCGGCACGGCTCGCATCGATGTCGCCGCGCGACGCCGGACTCGTCATCGGCTTGTATTACGGCGGCACGGGCTGGGGCATCGTGATCTCGTCGATACTCGTTCCGCTGACGGTCCTGCCGGTCGCGCACGGCTGGCGCGTCGCGTGGTTCGCGCTCGCCGCGGGTTGCGCGGCGTGTTCCGGCGCCGCCGTCTGGGCCGCGCGGCGTATCGAATCCGCGCAGCCTGTTTCGGCGACGCGTCAAGGTACGGACAGCGCCGCGGGCGCGCCGGTTCGGCGGCGGCGTTTCGCGCTCGCGCTCGCCGGATACGGGTGCTTCGGTATCGGCTATATCGGCTACATGACGTTCATCGTCGCCCTGCTTCGCAACGCAGGCATGAGCGCGGCGGTCGTGATCGGCTTTTATATCCTGCTGGGCGTGGCGACGGTCGTATCGGCGCGGATGTGGTCCGGGCTGCTCGATCGCATGCGCGGCGGTCAGGCGCTCGCGATCCTCAACGGACTGCTCGCCGCCGCAACGCTCATTCCCGCGATGTTCGCGCATCCGCTGGCGGCGTTCGTCTCGGGTACGTTGTTCGGCGCGACGTTTTTATCGGCGGTGGCATCGACGACGGCTTTCGTGCGGCACAATCTGCCGGCGAATCAGTGGCCGCGTGGGATCAACGCGTTCACGATCGTGTTCGCGCTGGGGCAGATCGTCGGTCCGGTCGTGATCGGACGGGTGTCGGACAGCGCCGGGCTCACTCGCGGACTCGTTTATTCGGCGCTCGTGCTGGCTGCCGGCGCGGTGCTCGCGGGCTGTCAGAAAACCTTGCTGAATAGACAGGATGCCTGAGAAATTCTCGACCCTTCGCGCAGATCAGATTCGGTTGCCCGCACGCGCCTTCTTCATCTTCGCGTAGACATGCGAGCAGAAGGCGTCGGCGACCACGCGATTGACGGTGAGAATGTTGTCGGCGCTCAGGCTCTCGCGTGAAACGCCCTGCTTCTCGATGAGCCGCTGTGGAATCAGCTGGCTCACGAACGAGTGACACAGTTCCTTGCGTGCCGGCGCATCGACGGATTCGAAGTACTCGCGGCCGGCGCGGATCTCCTCGCTCATCTTGGCTTTGGCCGTATCGTTCTGAACCTGAATGCTGGCTTCAAGATGCGCCTGCGCCGTATCGCGCGAACGGCGGTCCTTCTTGTCGTCCTCGAGTTGCTTCGCCTTGATCGACGCCATCTTCCGGTCCGCTTCGCCGATGCGGTAATTCCCTTCCAGGGCCTTGAACAGATAGCCGCGCGGGCTGACCGTCACCTTGCCTTCGTTGAGCTTGTATCGCGTGTATTCGATCGCCTGTTCGAGCCGCTCGTCGGTCCACACGTCGCGCCGCTTCGCGAGGCGCTCGAAGTCGGGGGTATCGAAAGCGAATTCGTTGTGCAGAAGCAGATACATCGAATCCTGAATGCCGGCGCGCGCCGCGTCGGCGCCCTGCTTCTTCGTGAAGCGGAAACGGATTTTCAGCTTGTCCGCCGGAACGCGATCGGCATTGGGCTCCCAGCTGACATCGAAATCGGAGACTTCGTTGAGCTGGTCGATGGCGGGCTCGAGGAACCGCTTCTTGAATTCCTTCACTTCCTTGCGCGATTCGCCGACCTTGCCGGGCCATTCGAGCACGTCTTCGAATGCGAACCACTCGGTCACACCGTGGCCTTCGCACGGAATGAGGCGGTCGTAAATCGCGCGGGCGAGCGAAAGCGAAAAAGCCGTCGATGCGCGCAGGCTCAGCCAATGCGCCTTGTACGGGCTGATCAGATATTTGATGACCCGCCCGGCAAGCAGGACGCACACGACGTTGCGCTCGATGTAGCAGTCACCCAGCAAACTGATGGTGCCCCACGAGTCCTTCTCGGTCAGTTCCTCGATCGACGGCGCGGTCATGATTTCGACGCGCGCCCGGGCCGCGGCTCGCATCTGCGCGATCAGATGACTGTGGTTGCGGCTGTCGTAGCGCATCAACCACTTGAAGTAGTTGACGTCGGCCGTGAACGTATAGACCTTGTCGTCGATGAGTTCTTCGGGCGCCTTCGTCGCAACGATGAAGTACGCCGCATCGAGCACGCGCCGCGCGGCGATGCCCAATCCGCCGACCCGCGTGAAGATGTTGTTGCGCAGGAAACCGATGTCCCTCGTCGACTCGCAGATCGCCGATCCCTGCGCGGACATGTCTTCGTAGATGTCCAGCGCCAACTGCTGCGGTGTGACAGTGAGGTCTTGGTTTTCCATGCTTCCGATTCGGCTTCGATCCCCGGCACTCTATCAGGCGAGCGAGGGGTGTCAACACAAAAACCACCCCGCTCCTGCTTGACGTTATCCGCACAAAAATCGCCCCGTTCGCTGAGGCGGATCACAATTTCCACCCCGGTCGCCACAATTTCCGCCTCGTGCGGCCCAATTTGCGGCGCCGTCCGCACAAAAAGCGCCCTAGGCGTCACAAAAAGCGCCTCTATCCACAGGGTTGCGTGTTGATTTTTAAGGGAAATGGGTGGCGCTGTTTGTTGGTGGGTGGGTTTAGGTTTACAAAAAGACTGAACTGACATCGACTGAGTTTACGCTCGCTGCGGCGAATGAATTTCGTTAAGTCGTTGAATCTAATATAGAAAAGCGGATGAGAGCGAACCGCACAAAAACCGCCCCCGGGGTGGTTTTTGTGCGGACGCCGCAGTGATTTCACGATGCTTAGGATTCAACTCGTTCTTCGCCGTCTACTCAATTCACGGCACCGAGCGGCCTATTTAGAAAAGAACGAAAAATCAAGGGGTTGGATATACACCGCTGGCCGATCGGTTAAAACTCGACGCAATACAACCTTGTTTACGCGTATTCGTGTATTCTGCGCTTCGACGTCAATACTTGGAGAAAGCGCAGAATGGCAAACGTAGGCACGCTACCTATGGAAGACCGGAAGGTTACGCTCCGCGAAGTTGCTGAGTTCGCGGATAACCTGGAACCCTTCTCGGATAACCTTCGTGAACAGATTCTGGCGCCGCGTCCGCGTAAGCTCGCGCCGTTCTATACGATTAGCGAACTGGCCGAGATGTGCAATCTGACTCGGCAGCAGATTCAATATCTGGTCACGAAAGGCGAAGGCGGGCTTCCGACAGGCACGCTGAACGGCAGCGGCCGCAGCCGGACATTTACTCTGCCTGAAGTGCGCGTCTGGGTGAAGATGGCTTCTGATATCTACCAGACCCGGCTCGACGACAGCAACGGCACCTTCAGAGGCAAGGTGCTGACAACGGCTCAGTTGAAGGGCGGCTCCGCTAAAACCACAACGACGGTTTGCCTCGCACAGGCTCTGACGCTTCTTGGCCGCAAAGTATTGCTCATCGACCTCGATCCGCAAGCTTCGGCTTCGGAGTTGTGCGGTCTCTATGCCGAAAAGGAAATCTCCGGCGACGACACCGTGCTGCCCTATATCTACGATCAAAACGTAGAGGGCGGTCTCGGCGCGAGCGTGCAATCGACGTATTGGGATGGCCTCGACATCATCCCCGGCCATACATTCTTATATGGAGCGGAGTTCTTGCTGCCGGCTCGCCAGAAGACCATTCAGGGCTATCGATTCTGGGCAGTCTTGCGCGAGGGTCTCGAGCCATTGCGCTCGCAGTACGACTACATCCTGATCGATACGTCACCGTCGCTGTCGTATATGAATTTGAACGCGCTGCTCGCCGCCGACGCGCTCGTCATGCCGATGATTCCCGAGAATCTCGACTTCATTAGTTCGCTCGCGTTCTGGCGACTCTTCTCGGACGTTGCCGAAGACTTCCTTCCTTACGAGGAGGATAAGGTCTACGACTTCATCTCTATTTTGTTGTCGAAGGTGGATTACGGCAAGACGTCGTCCGCGCCGGTTGTTCGGCAATGGGCGCAAAGCGCATACGGGCGCTGGCTCGACCCGTTCGAGATTCCGGCCAGCTCGGTCATGAGCGGAGGCGCGCTTTCCTTCTCGACGGCACTCGACGTGGTCAGCACGCATTCAACGGCGAAGTCGCTTCAGCGAGTGCGACAGCCCATGATGCAATATGCCAAATGGCTGGATGATATGTTCGTCAAATCGTGGAGGGAGTCGGCATGAGTAATAACATCCGAGAACAACTCATGGCCAAGACGGCCAACCTGCCGAAGCCCGCGGATTTCAAAGGCGAGAACAAAAAGGATAAGACCACTCGTGGCCCGCAGACGATGCCGGGAATCACGAGTGCGCTAGCTGCTGCACAGCTTCGGATCCAGGAACTCGAAGCCCGAGGTGTCGACACAGAAATCTCGGTCGATGCGATCGTGCCGAATCCATGGCAACCGCGTCGTCAATTCAACGAAGGCAAGCTTTCCGAGTTGGCGCGGTCGATCGGTGAGGTTGGGCTGTTGCAGGCGGTAACGGTTCGACGAGTCGGAGAATCGTTCCAACTCGTTGCGGGCGAACGACGCTGGCGCGCACATAAGCTGATCAACAAGGCGACTGTTCGCGCAGTTGTGATCGACTGCACGGATCAGGACATGGCGGCTTTGGCGTTGATGGAAAACGTGACGCGCGATGATCTGTCTGATTATGAAATCGCCATCGCGATTCGTCGTGCGGAAGCGGAATTTCCGAACCGAACGCGGCTCGCGGAAGCTATGGGCATTACTCGTAGCGACCTGTATCGGTTTCTTGCATATGATGCGCTCCCGGACTTCGTGAAGCGGGATCTGGATTTGAACCCGTCCGTGCTCGGAGCATCGTCGGCTCAGGATATCGCGAACGCACTGAAGAAGACGGGCGAACATGGACTCAAGGTGCTGCAAGAATTGTGGCCGATGGTGCTGTCGGGCGACCTGGTTCAGACGAAGGTTGCGCCGAGTTTGAATGCACAGGCCAGCCGTGGAGAATCGGCGACGGATGCCGGTGGGCGGAGCATCCTGAAGATCTTCGCCGGAAAGGTCCAAGCCGGGAGCATCACGAAGGATGTCAAGGGACTGACCTTCAAGTTCAAAGCCGGAGTGATGACAGAGGAGCAGGAAAGTCAACTTAGAGAACACATAGGGAAGATGTTCTCGATTCGGTCTGAGTGATTTTTTTGAACCCGCCTCGGCGGGTTTCTTTATGGGCGACAAACCAAGTTTCGCGTGACGAAAGTTCAAGGGCGAGAGTGGCATGTGTCCGAATTCGGACACATGTCCGGGTTCGAGCGCGTAGGCACGATGCGCGACCATTGTTGCCAACGACCTTGGTGTCCGAATTCGGACACATGTCCGGGTTCGAGCACGTAGGCACGATGCGCGACCACTGTTGCGAACGACCTTGGTGTCCGAATTCGGACACGTGCCCCGGTTCGACGGCGTAGGCAGGATACGAGACCATCGTTGCCAGCGACCTTAGTGTCCGAATTCGGACATGTATGGCCGGCCTGCCCGCCGTGGGCTGCAGGCGAGGCTTTCGCTAACGGGCCTCGATCGCATGACGGAGCGCACCAGCCGAAAAATGTCTTCCGCTCCGACAGCGCGACCGTAACGAGCGATCCGAATCCGGAAGGCGCGACGCTGCTCAGCCGTGTTCGGGACTCGAGGCCACCGATCACTTCGCTTCTCACCAGCGGAAGCGGTTGCACGCGGACTGTCCGAATTCGGACACTCTGTGGCAGACGAGAACATCAAAACGCACGCACTGAGCACATCGATTGGACAGCATGCGACGACGAATCTCCGGCAATCGGTACGCGTGGGGGAATGCTCTGCCCGCGCCTGTGCTCCTCGCGTCTATTCGCGAACACCGCCATCTTCATTCACACCCAAGCCGACGGACCGCGACCTTCTGCTTGCGACCGCGGAAAGCGGAAGTGCTCGACGGCACTCGAAAATGAAAAACGCCGAGTACGTCCCTGTCTCGCCCAATGAGGCGCGCCGACGCCGTTACCGCTGTTAAACCTGCAACCCACCTTGGCGCCTGATTGCCATTAGCTGAAGTGACTGGCGAAGGTCGAGGAGGAGTGGTGATTCTTTATCGTTGCCGCCAGAGACAAGAGCGGACCATGCGACGCTATCCAAACTGGTCCATTCGCCACGCCATACCTTGTATTTAGCGTGCATGGATAACGAATGTCCGCGGACTGACTCAACGGTGGCTCAGGACCATCGCAAGGCGAACAAAATCGGTGCTCGGGTGCGGCCGGCCGATCATTCGCGGCTAACCAAAGACCAATGCGCCAACGTGACGGGTATCGAAAGCTCTACTCGTGCGTGGAACAAAGCGAACCACAATAGAATTCAAAAAACCGATTAAAAATCAATAGGTTAGATAAACAAACTCAACTTGTTTCACGAAAAGAGGTCCACCGAACAGTCCGAATCATCGCGAAGCAGCCCGCTCGCCAAATCTGAACGCCCGAAAGACACCCGCAACTCGCCGTCTGTATCAAACACTACATAATCCGTAAAGTTCAAGTCGTCGACCATTGAAAATCACCATAATCCGACCGAGCCAAACCACGCGATACGTTATATCATTTCGTCGTTCACAGCGATGTGCCGCCTCCATGCCCGGACAGCGCCGACCAAACGAAACGTTATAACATCACATAGAGCGACCGTGTTCAGTCCAAACCCAACATCGACGCCCGCCCGCGCCTTCAACGTCCTGCCTTGGACGGCGCTCCTAATCACAACTGCGGCCAGCGCCCAATCTCAACCGATAAACGACACATCGCTCCAACCGATCTTCGTAACCGCGAACCCGCTAGGCTCAAACGCTTTGGCATCCCCGACAAGCGTCCTCGACGGCACTGCCCTCACACTGCGACGCGCCGACTCCCTCGGCGAAACCCTGAACGGACTCCCCGGAGTCTCGACGACAACCTACGGTCCGATGGTCGGAAGGCCGATCATCCGCGGCATGGACGGGGACCGAATCCGCTTGCTGCAGAACGGCGTCGCGGCTTACGACGCATCGTCGTTGTCCTACGACCACGCCGTGCCGCAAGAATCGCTCTCAGTGGAACGGGTGGAAATCGTGCGTGGGCCGGCGGCGTTGCTCTACGGCGGGAACGCGATCGGCGGAGTAGTGAATACGATCGACAACCGCATCCCGCGCGACCCGATCAAAGGCGTGTCGGGACAAGTCGATGCCAGCTACGGCGGCGCCAACGATGCCCGCGCCGGCGCCGCGCAAGTCGAAGGCGGAAATGGCCGATTCGCTTTCCACGTCGATGCCTTCGATCGCGAGACGAGTAACGAGCGCATCCCCGGATTCGCGCACTCGGATGGTCAACGCGCGCTCGACGGCCCCGATGTCGCGCAACCCTACGGCAGCATCCCGAACAGTGACGGCCGCTGGCACGGCGGCGCCGTCGGCTCGTCCTACACGTGGACGGACGGTTACGCGGGCATCAGCTACAACGGATACGAGGCGAACTATGGCTCGGTCGCCGAGGACGATGTGCGTCTTCGCATGCATCAGGATCACATCGCGGCGTCGTCGGAGATACGCGATCTGCAAGGCCCCTTCAGCCGGTTGAAGCTCGACTTCGCCTACACCGACTACGAGCACAAGGAGATCGACGACGGCGAGACCGGCACGATTTTCCGCAATCACGGATACGAGGCGCGCATCGAGGCGCGGCACCGGAAGATCGGTCCGCTCGATGGCGCGATCGGCGTGCAACTCGGCCAGAACACGTTCTCCGCGCTCGGCGATGAAGCGCTCGTGCCGACATCGCAGACGACGAACGCGGCGCTTTTCGGTCTGGAAGAGTGGACGGTCACGGATGCGCTGAAGTTGAGCATCGGCGCACGCTACGAACACGTGAACATCGATCCGACGTCGGGTGGAAACGAAAAATTCGCCGATTCCCCGAAGCGCGATTTCAACGCAGGCAGCGTCTCGGCCGGCGCGCTGTTCAAGCTGAACTCGGCGTGGAGCCTCGCCGGCAATGTCGCGTACACGGAACGCGCGCCCACGTACTACGAGCTTTACTCGAACGGTCCGCACGATGCGACCGGCCAATATCTGATCGGCAACCCTGACGCGCAAAAAGAAAAAGCGATCTCGACCGATTTGTCGATGCGCTTCGCGAGCGGCGCGAACAAGGCGAGCGCGGGCGTCTTCTACAGCCGCTTTCGCAACTATCTGACGGAATTCAACACCGGCCGGCTCGTCAACGACGACGACGAACCCGTCGCGCCCGGCACCGACGATGCGCTCAACGAAGCCGTCTATCGCGGCGTGCGCGCGGAGTTCTACGGCGTCGAACTGGACGGAACCTGGCGCGTCTTCGACAAGGGCGCGCAACGTCTCGATGTCGAAATCGTCGCGGACTACACGCACGCTCGCAACATCGATACCGGCGAGGCATTGCCACGCATCTCGCCGCTGCGCGCGACGCTCGCGCTCGACTACGCGTATGGGCCGTACGGCGCGAGAACCGAACTGGTTCACGCGTGGGCGCAGCATCGCGTGCCGGAAAACGAACTGCCGACCGCGAGCTACACCACGCTCGGCGTCATCCTGACGTACAAATTTCGCGTCGGCGCGACGAACTGGCTCGCCTTTCTGCGCGGCCAGAACCTGACTAATCAGGAAGTGCGCTACGCGAGCTCGGTCGTGCGGGACATCGCGCCGGAAGGCGGCCGCAGCGTGATGATCGGCTTGCGTACCGCCTTTTGACGGCGAACGCGAGCGTCAAACGCGCGCCGACTTGCGGGCTTGCGTCGACTGATACGGCTCGCCGGCCTTGAAGCGTTCGAGCCGTTCGCTCGCAACCGACAAGGCCGCGAGCGACGCGCGCCGCAACTGATGATCGTAGAGCGACACGATCGCCGCGATCCGCTCGAAGTCCTCGGGCGCGAGGATCCACGAACCGGACGTGCGTCCGATGTCGAAGACGGCGGCCATCGACTGGTCCGCGAGCAGCAGTTCTTCATGCGAGAAATCGCCGTGTCCCGCTTCGGCGAGGAACTTGGCGAGATAAATCGCCTCGGTGACATGCTGCGCCGGCGCGACGTCCGACGAACCCGAGCGCAACGCCGTCAGCGACATATGCGCCACGAGTGCGAGCTCGTCCGCCACTGCGCGCGGGATGGGAAGCAGCTGCGCTTTGCTGAGCCGCGCGCGCGTCGCTTGCGGCGAGCGCTGAAAAGGAATAGTGCGTGACATGCGAGGACCGATGAACGTTGACCTTTTCAGGTTAACGTTCATCGATCGTCGAATCTGAAGGGTGCCGGGCGCGTTCGTGTTCAAAATGTTCGACGACGGCGATCGCGCGCTCGCATTGATCGGCGTCCAGCGTGTGGATGCTGCATTTCTCCGGCTCGACGCCGATCGCCTGCGCGAGCCACTTCATGCCCTTGGAGCGCGCCTCGAAAACATTGCAGCCGTCGCGCCGGACCTTCGCCTGCACGAGCGGTTCGAGAACGGCGTGCAGTTTCACTTTGAGATCGCGCAGGCGGGCATCGGCGAGACGGCCGAGCGGGACATTACGCGTGCTGCGTGGAAAGATGCCGATCCACGCCTGACAATCGGCGCACAACCAGAGCGGGCCGTGGTCTTCGCGATACGGATAGGCCTCGTCGCCCGCGCGCGTCAGGGTCGCGGGCGCGCCGCAGTAATCGCAATTCGGATGAGGCAGAGGTTTGACAGGTCGGCCGACACGCATCGTCGAAAATCCCGGGCGGGAAATCCAATATAGCAAAACCGTGCATCGTCTTCGAAACGCCACGCGATTGAAAGCTCGATGCATGCCGCGATATCGCAATCTGCTTAAGCAAGCGCGTTCGCGCAGATGCTGCCATGCGCGCCGGCCAAGGAAACTGCGGATCGGGAATTTACTTTTCCGATCCGCGGTATAGGGTAGGAGTGCGTGCTACCCGCCACGCGCTTTCGGGGCTTACAAGCCCCATCCTCAAGTTCGATCAGAAGCCCGGAAGGCGCGGCGTTTCGCGCTCGAAACCGGGTCCCAGCATGCGTGCCCGCGAGTTCGTCGCAGGCTTGCAGTCCTCAATCGGTTTCTTGACTCAAGAAGGTGATGGCGATGAGAGCAACTCTTCTATTGGCCGCATCGGCCGCAAGCGTCTTCGCGATGAGCGCCGTCGCGCAAACGCAGAACATGCAGATGGCGCCGGCCCAAGGCAGCACCGCGCAGCAGAATGCGCAAGACGGCAGCACGGCAACGAGCGATTCCAGCTATGGCGGAGCGATGTCGACGAGCAAGTCCGGCAGCGCATCGCGCGATGCCTGGACGGGCAGCACGATGCAACTCTGCACGCCGGGCCTGAGCTGCAACATCTATAGCGGCCAGTAGCAATGTGCGAAGGCGGCGGGGACGCCTTCGACGAATTCGATCCTCGTTCCATTTCGCAGTCCCCCAATGGCGGGGCTGAATCCCTCCCGATGCATGGTTTTTCCAGACGATCGTTCGGTCGATAGTTGAGCCCATCAAAAGACGGCCGCTCATCGGCCCCGCGTGGCGATGCTCCCACACGACAGACTCTTGTCCGCAGCGAAATCAAATAGTCAGCCACGCGGATCTCCGGGCTTCACATTCGTCGAGGCCACGTTCGTTCTCTATGCATAAGCCCATCTGGACAGCCGCGACCGCGCGGCCCGTAAGGAGGTACCCGAAATGAGATCCCATCAGACAAAGCGTGCGACGTTCCTCGCGATCACGATGCTCACGTGCGCCAGCACCTTCGCCGCGACTGCCGCGACCGACGCCGATCCGCTCGCGTTCACGGTTCAGACGCCAACGGGCGGAACGTCACGCCTCATTTACGCCGATGACGACGGCTGGCGCCTCGACGATCGCGATGCGAACCTGAAGCCGACGGAAGCGCGCATCACGCAGGCGTCGACGGAACCGCAAAAGGAAGCGTCGGCGGGCGAGCGGCCGATGACCGTGTTCATCGACGGTCCAACGGGCTTCACTTACGTATGGATACGCGATCAGGGATGGAAGTACGTCGGCCGAATCTCAGGACGCAATCATTGATTCGCGCAGCGCTTGCCGGCATCGTCGGCGTTTGGCTGGTCGCCCATGCTCACGCAGCGGCCGCAGCCGACAACTCGCTGATCGATGCATGGCGGGCCGTGCGCGTCGCCGACTGCGCGCGCTGCCATGGCAAGGATCATGAAGGACTCGCCGCGCCGTCGATCGTCGGCTTTGCGCGCACGCAGAGCCGCGAGCGCTTCATCGCCGCGATTCTCGACGGCAATCCGCCGTTGGGTATGCCGGCCTATCGCGGCAACGCGCTGATCGAGAATCACATCGACGCGATCTATCGCTACTTCGCGGCGCGCGCCGACGGCAGCATTGCGGCAGGCGCGGTGCCGGCGCGTGAGTCAGACGAGTCAGCTGACGCACCTACACTTAAACAGCGCGCTATCACTCCAGGCGCGAACGGAGGTTGATCGTGAACTCCCCTCAATCCGCCGGCGACGGCGCCGGCTGGACCGACAAGCTCGATGACGCCGCCACGCTCGCGATGCTCGTCACGGCGATCGGCGCGCAGCAGACGAAGCTGGCCGCGAGCAAACACACGGGGCTGAACGGACAGGTCGATCGAGCGCAACATCAGAAGTCATTGCTCGGCGCTTTCGGAGTGCTTCGGATAGCTGATGATATTCCGGATGCCGCGCGATTCGGCCCCTTCGCGAAGCACCCGGCGACGTATCGCGCCGCATGCCGCATCTCCAACGGACAGCCGTGTCCGCAGCCGGACACGTCGCCGGACGTTCGCGGCATCGCGCTCAAGTTCTTCACGGAAGAGGGCGCGGAAACCGATCTGCTGATGACCAACGAAGGCGGTCGCTCACATGCGCGCGACGCCGCTCAGTTCATGGCGGTCGCCGATATCATCGTCGCGTTGCTTGCGGAAGGCACGGTGAGCGGGATCGCGCAGGGCTTGCGCGAGATGATGATGGCAAGACTCGGGCCCGCCGAGGGCGCGCGCATTCTGGCGATCCTTTTCAAGGAAACCAGAGTGCATCACGTCGACAGCCTGGCGACGGAGCATTACTGGGGATCGGTCGTGCAACTAGGGCAGGCGGCGATCAAGTATTCGCTGCATCCGCATCCGTCGACGTCCTCGGGGACGAACGCCGAGCGTCATGGCGACAACTATCTGCGCGCCGATATCTGCAATCGTCTGGAGCAAGGTCCGGTCAAGTGGCAACTCGGCGTGCAATTCTTCGTCGATGAACAAACGACGCCCGTCAACGATGCATCCATCGCGTGGAAGTCGGACGTAGTGACCATCGGCGAACTCGAAATCGATGCACCGCCATCCGTCGACGACGAAGCGCGTATCGAACGGCTCGCGTTCAATCCGGCCAACGGCTTCGCGCCGCTCGGCATCACGCACGCACGCAAGGATGTCTACGCGGCGAGCGCCGCGAATCGCGAGGAGCGAGGCGTGCTGTCGAGCGAGGAAGCGAGAGCGTTGCTGGCCGCACGCTAGCGGACGAGCGTCGCGCGGCTGCGCAAGATCGCACGTCGCGCGACGTTTTTCTCCGATAATGATGCCCATTTCAGCAGCGAGCGCTCGCGCCGGGCGCTGCATCGATATCGGAGTCCGCCATGCATCTTGCCGGCATGATCCTTCCGATCTTTGCCATCATTCTCACCGGATGGGTGGCGCGCGTGTCGGGCTACATGCCGCATGCGCTCGCGCCTTCCCTGATGCGCTTCGCATATTACGTCGCGATGCCCGCGCTGGTCTTTCTGACCATCGCCGACGAGTCGCTTCGCTCGCTGCTCGAATGGCGCTTTCTCGCGGCGTTCGGCGGCGGCTCGATGATCTGCTTCGCCGCCGTGTTGCTCGTCGCGCGCATCGTGCGCGGCGCGAGTCTCGCATCCGCTGCGATGCTCGCCGCTGCCGTCGCGATGACCAACACCGGCTTCGTCGCGCTGCCGATCCTGAAGACGCTCTACGGCAAGCCCGGCGTGCTCGCGGCGGCGGTCGCGACGGTGTTCGTCGGCGCGATCATGTTTCCTGTGCTTGTCGTGCTGGTCGAGATCGGCCGGATGGATGCATCGCGCAAGATCGATGTCACCGCGCTCGTTCGGCAGATCGCGACCAATCCCGTCATTCTCGCGACGATTTGCGGACTGCTGTGGTCCGTCGTCGGATTGACGCTGCCGGTTCCTGTCGCATCGTTTCTCACGATACTCGGCGAAGCACTGACGCCATGCGCGCTCTTCGCGATCGGTCTCGATCTCACGCTCGACGAGTTGCGCGGACGCGTCAATCTCTACGCGCTGTTGACCGCGCTCAAGCTCGCGATCGTGCCGCTCGTCGTGTACGCGCTGTGCCTCGCGACAAGACTTGGTCACGACGCGACCATCGCCGCGGTCGTGTGCGCCGCCGTGCCGACCGCGAAAAGCGCATACGTGCTTGCTTCGGAATACGACGTCGAGAAGGGCGTGGTCGGCGCGGTCATCTCGATGACCACGCTCTTTTCGATCGTCACCTTGCTCGCGTGGCTCTACGTGCTCTAGTTGCGATCACACGTCGCCGAGTTCTTCGTCGACGTTGCGCTCTTCGTCATCGGGCGGCGAAATGCCGAGTGCCTTGTCCCATTGCGGCTCGCTCAGATAGCGCTCGCGCAGGAAGTCGACGAACGCTTTCACCTTGGTCGTCGAACGATGCGAAGTCGGATACACCGCGGACAGCCACAACGGCGGCGCAGCGTAATCGGGCAGCACGCGCACGAGACGGCGTTCGAGCAGATCGCTGGCAGCGACCATCGTCGGCAGATAGACGACGCCCGCGCCCGCGCGCGCGAACTCGAGCAGCAGATGCACGCTATTGGTTTTAAGCACCGCGTTGAGCGCGATCTCATAGCACTCGTTGCCCTTCATGAGCGGCCAGTTGTCGCCCCACGGATAGTGCGCGTAACGCGCGAAATCGTGACGCAGCAAATCGAGCGGCGTCTCGATCGCAGGCTCTTCCTTGAGATACGCGGGCGTCGCGCACAATACGCCGCGCACCGGAAAGAGCTTGCGCTCGACGAGCAGGTTCGACGCGGGCGGATAAATCTGCAGAGCGAGATCGAAGCCTTCCTGCACGGGATCGATCACGCGATCGTTCACCGTCACGACGAACTCGATGCGCGGATGCGCCTCGCGAAACGCGATCAGCGCCTGCGAAAAGTGTCCGAGCGCGAAGCCGGGCAAGACATGAACGTTGAGCGTGCCACAGAGCGATTGCGTTTCGGGAATCGCGCGTCCCGACAGCTCGTTCACTTTCGACACGAGCAGCAGGCAATCCTGATAGTAGGATTCGCCGACTTCCGAAAGCCGCACGGCACGCGTCGAGCGATGAAACAGCGCGACGCCGAAGTGCTCCTCGAGTTGCTTCACACGCGACGTGACAACCGATTTCGCCACGCCGAGCTGCCGCGCCGCGCTCGCGAAACTCTGCGCTTCGGCTGCGCGAACGAAGGCCTCCATCGACATGAAGAGGTCCATGCTTCCTCCTGGCTTATCCCGCGGCTTTTCGATAGCGCAGTGGCGTGGTTCCGAGCCGTTTCGAAAAGAGCGCCGTCATGTGTTGCTGCGACGAAAATCCGCACGCGGCGGCGATATCGACAAGCGGCGCATCGTCCGCGCGCAACATGCGCGCAGCGGCGCCGATGCGCTTCTCCAGCACATAGCGATAGAGCGAATAACCGGTACGCGCCTTCACGCCATCGAAGACCGCGCGCACGGGCAGATCGAGCTCGGCGGCGATATCCGCGCAGGACAGGTTCTGATCGATGTTGTCGGCGACATAGGCTGCGAGCGTTGCGAATGTAGCGTCCGTCAGCGCCGATTTACGTTCGCGCGCGGCGCGTTCGAGATGACGCGTCGTTTCGATCCACGCGAGCGTAGCGACGCACTGCAGTTCCCACGGATCGGTCTTGCCCGATCCGTCATGCGCTTTCTGACGCGCATAGCGCACGAGATGACGGATCGGATCGGCGTCGAGATTGCTGCGGCTGCCCGCGCGACGCAACGGTTCCGCGTTGCGATCGGCGATGCGGTCCACGAACGCATCGGCATATCGAAACGCGATGAAGCCATGCCGCACATCGTGCGCGTCGATACGCATGCTGCCGCCGCGCGGATGATACGCGGCCGTTTCTGCGCGAAACGTGAAGGGCGCGGCGGGGCCGTCGTCGTAGCGCGTATCGGAGACGATCGTGCCGAGCAGCAGGCAGATCATGTCTGACGAATTGCTCAATTCCAGCGAATAAGGTCGCGGGCCCGAGCTGCAGTATTCGAGTCCCGGAACGCCCGCGAGCTTGCTGAAGCGGTCGATGCGAGCGGGCGCTGCAATGGCGCTCATCGTTACGTCTCCTTTTCTCGCGGCTTTCGATGCCGCTGTCCACGCGAGTATAGATGCGAGCGCAAAGCTCTTGCACGCGCGATGGGTCGCCGTTTGCGAACGCCGCGTGCGTGCTTTGTGCGTGGTGTAAACCCGCATCCGCCGGAATCTGTAATTTCCGAAACCTGAAAGACCGATACGCCGCGCCTTCGTAACGTTCGCTCATACGACACGAACGACCGGAGACGACGATGCAAATGCGGCACCCGAAATCAAAGATACGACGACGTCACGCATGGGCGCTCGCCATGCTTGGCGCAACCTGCACGATGGCCCACGCGTCGGGCATTCCCTTCGCGACGGACCGTCCGCAAACGTGGCAGTTCAGCAGCGACTTCGAAGGCACCTATGATTCCTTCGGCCAGAACCTCGAATGGAATCACGACAGCCGCGCATTCGATTCACACGGCAATCAGGTCGCGGGTCCGGGCACGAACACCTTCGTCGGGCTATCGACGTTCATCCACTACTGGAAAGTGCCGTCGCTGCCGCATGTCGGCTTCAACGCGAGCATCACGGTGCCCGCGATCCGCACGCAGGGCTCGCAATTCTCGGCAAGCGGCATTGGCGATCCGCTCGTCGGCGGGCTCGTCTGGTACAACCCCGCGCCCGCGACGACGCTCGGCTTTCAGACCTATGTACAAGTGCCCGTCGGGCAGAACGCGGTATCGACGAATACGTGGTCGTTCTGGCCGTCAGTCTTCTATGACGACTGGTACGGACACCTGAACGTAGACCTCCTGCTCGGCGGCATTCTGCGCGGACGCACGCTGCGCTCGGGTCAGGACGATCTGAGCCCGGGCAACACGTTCCATCTGAATTTGCGTGTCGGCTACAGCATCTCGCCGCCCGACAACCCCTTCGCGATTCCTTTCGTCGGCCTCGACTATCAGACGAGCGGGGGCACCTTCAATCAGACGGCGGGGATGCCGCTTTCCAACAGCGCGAGCCGCGAAACGACCGTGGGACTCGGCGTGCTGTTCCAGTTCAAGCCGAATAGCCTGCCGTTCCTGCACCAGAAGATGTACGACCAGCTTTCGATCCAATACCAACACTCGGTTTCGGGCCGCAACACCACGCTCACCAACGGAATTCTCGTGCAGGCGTGGCACTACTGGTGAGCACATTCAAACGATGGAGACAAACATGAGTGAGACGAACAAGCTTTCTGCCGCATCGCGACGCAGCTTCATCAAGGCCGCTGGCGCAGGAACGGCGGCGGCCGCGTTCGGCGCGGTATCGCTCACGGCGCGCGCGGCGAGCGATGTCAAGTTCGACGCGGAGTATGACGTGGTCGTGTGCGGCGGCGGTGGCGGCGGATTGCCGTGCGCGCTGTTCTCGCGCTGGCTGGGAAACCGCGTCGTGATTCTCGAGAAGGCAGGCAGCGTCGGCGGCACGGCCGCGAAGGCCGCGTTCTGGTACTGGGTGCCGAACAACGAGCCGATGCGCCGCGCGGGCATCGCCGATCCGAAGCCTGATTACATGCGCTATGTCGCGCGTCTGTCGCGGCCCGAGCAATACGATCCGTCGTTGCCGAAGCTCGGTCTGTCCGACTGGGAGTACGAGATGTGCGAGGCGATCTACGACAGCGCATCGCCGGCGGCGGAGTTGCTCGCGAGCAAGGGCGCGCTGCCGTATCGGCATGAAGGCGCGGTGCCGGATTACTGGGCCGAGTTGCCCGAAGACAAGGCGCCGCGCGGCCGCGTGCTGTTTCCTAAAGACGGCTTGCCGAGCATGTCGGACGGCGGCCGCGTCGCGATCCGCACGATGAGCGCGGCAGCACGCCGAGACGGCATCGACATCAAGACGGGTTATCGCGTGCAGAAAGTGCTCGTCGATGAAACGGGCGCGGTGATCGGCGTCGAATCGCTGACGGAAGAGGGCACGCTCTTTCGCGTGCGCGCAAAGAAGGCGGTGATCTTCGCGACCGGCGGCTTCACGCACGATCCCGAGTTGCGCAAGAACTTCCTGCACGGCGCGGTGTATGGTGGTTGTGCAGCGCCAACCAACGAAGGCGATTTCGTGCGGATTTCCAGCGCGCTCGACGTGCAGTTGCGCAACATGAACTACTCGTGGATGGCGCCGATCTCGCTCGACAAGGCCATCGCGAAGGATGGCTCGCTGTCCGGCATCTTCACGCCGACGGGCGATTCGATGCTCTACGTGAACAAGTACGGCAAGCGCGTCGTGAACGAGAAGCTCGCATACAACGAGGTCTGTGCGGCGTTCTCCGAATGGGACGGCGCGAAGGGCGAGTATCCGAATCTCACGCTCGTTTCCATCTGGGATCAGCAGGCGCAGGAGCATTGCGCAAGCGATGACTACGGCAGCCTCATCGTTCCCAAGGGATCGAACGACCGGCACGTACTGCGCGGCAACACGCTTGCGGAACTGGCGGGCGCGATTCGCGAACGCATGGCGAAGTACCAGAGCGCGCTCGGTAGCGCCACGTTGAGCGACGACTTCGTGCGCAGTCTCGACGCGACGATCAAGCGTTTCAACGGCTTCGCGAAGACGGGCGTGGATCAGGACTTCCATCGCGGCGAGCGCATCGTCGAGAAGCTTTTCAACGGACCCGTATCGAAGAAAGCCGATCAGAAGAACGAGACGATGTATCCGCTCTCGGCCAAAGGACCGTATTACGCGGCGCTCATCGTCGCAGGCAATCTCGATACCAAAGGCGGTCCGAAGACCAATTCGCATGGGCAAGTGCTCGATACGCGCGGCGAGCCGATCAAGGGTTTGTACGGCGTGGGCAATTGCGTGGCGTCGGCGTCCGCGCGTGCTTACTGGGCGGGCGGCGGCACGCTCGGACCGATCATCGCGTTCGCGTATCGCGCGGCGCAATCAGCCAATGGAGGTCAATCATGATTCGGATGGCTAACTTAATTGCGATATTCGCGCTCGCCAGTTCTGCGGCACATGCGCAGCAGGACAGCGTCGCGATCGGCAAGAAACTCACGACGAACAACTGCGCCGTGTGCCACACCTTCGGCAAGGGCGAACCCAACGGACAAGGGCCGAATCTCTTCGGCATCGTCGGCAAGCCGATGGCATCGGAGCCCGGCTTCAAGTATTCGGCGGGCATGAAGGCGTCTGCGTCGGGCAAGGTCTGGGACGACAAGCTGCTCGACGCGTGGCTCACCGACACGCAAGCCGTCGCGCCCGGCAACGCGATGACCTATTTTGAAGGCGACGAAGCACGGCGGCAAAAAATCATCGCGTATCTGCGCACGCTGCATTGAATCCGACATCAGGAGACTAAAGCATGAACCCCATCACCATGAGCGACGAACAGCGCAAGACCATCGCGCTCGAATATCTGCGCAGGCTCGATCGCGGCGCAGCATTCTTCGATCTCTTCGACGATCACGCCGAAGTCTATTTCCCCAAATGGGGCATCGCGACAGGCCGCGCGGCCTTTGAACAACTCTTCGCGGACCTCGGCTCGATCGTCGCGAAGTTCAAGCACGACCTCGCGTATCTGAACGTGATCCAGCAGGGCGATACGGTGGTCATCGAAGGCACGAGTTACGGCACGACGCAAAGCGGCGTCGACTGGCGCGCGGGCGTCACGCACGCGGGCCGCTGGATCGATGTCTTCGAGATCCGCGACTTCAAGATCCAGCGCTGCTTCATCTATCTCGACCCGGATTACGAAAGCGCGGACACGCAGCGCTATCCGTGGCTCGCGGATAAAAACGCGCAAAAGTAAGTACTTTCCCTAGGGCTGCGATCGAGCACGCATCGTTCGGCAAACGCGAACCTCGATTCATTGCCTCGCAGCGCTCGCCGCCCTAATCTTGATTCCAGCGCGACACCGCGAACGTGACCGCGGACATGGAGACAGACATGCAACAGACCCGACTCGGCAGCCTCGATAACTATCGCAAAGGCAATATCGAAATCATCAAGGGACAGGCATCGCATTACGTGATGTCCAACGTGTTCGACGTGGCGAGCCAATCCGCGCCGTACGAAAAAGTGGTCGTCGGCAAGAACCTCAAGTACGTGATCGAAACGCTGCGCGCGGAAGGCGTGTCGGCGTGGTTCACGGCATCGCACGATGAATTCGTCGTCGCGCTCGATGGCGAGATCGACGTGCACTTCATCAAGCCTTCAGATGGCGCGCTCGTAAGCGCCGATATCGAAGGCTCGGTGAAACTCGAAGGCGAGCCCTCAGGCCAGAAGATGGGCTTCGTGCGCTTGCGTCGCGGACATCAGGCGCTGCTGCCTGCGGGCGCGGCGTATCGCTTCGAAGCGAGAAAGACCGGCGTGCTGCTCGTGCAGACGATTGCCGGCGCGGAATCGGTCGAGAAATGGGCCGACATCTGCATCCAGTAACGCCGCCGCGAACTCTCATCTTTCGGAGCAAAAACATCATGGATCAAGCCATTTTTCTGCAAAGCGTCGTCGCCACCGACCCCGATGCGTCCACCGGCTATCGCACGTTCAAGCTCGGCGAGTTCGAGTTCAGCCGCGACGCGTATTTCGTCACCGTGAAGTGGCCGGCAGAAGGACAGACGCGCTCGCATCAGATGCACGCCGACGACTTCCTGCGCGCGATGATGCGCGACGTCGCGTGGGGTTTCTTCTACGGCTGGGTCAATTTCGATGAAGTGATCGGCACGCGCAATCACTACGGCAAGGTCGACATGTATGCCGGCGCGTACAACGCGAGCTTCCGCGAAGCGGGCGTCGATTACACGCAGCAATTCGAAACGCCGATCATCATGGCGACGTTCAAGGCAATCCTGAAGGACTGGGTGAACGAAGGCTTCGATCCGTTCGCGGCTCCCGAGGAAACCGGCTCGGCATTCGGCGCCAAGCACGGCGACAACATCGCGGCGATCGACCGCACGCGCATCGCGACGAAGCGCATGCCGGGCCTCGAAGGCGATTCGCCGTTGCGCGACGACTTCCCGGTGAATCGCCAGTTCGCGGATGTATCGCAAGACGAGCCGGAGATTCACGCGGAGCCTGAATTCGAAGGGCAATTGCACGCGTTCAGCCTCTTCAAGTATCTGTCGCGTTCGGACGTGACGTGGAATCCATCGGTCACGTCCGTGTGCAAGCAAAGCCTCTTTTGCCCGACGACCGAGGAATTCGTGCTGCCGGTTTTTCACGGCAACGATCGCGTCGAGTGGTTCCTGCAACTGTCGGATCAGATCATCTGGGATGTGGCCGACAAGGACACCGGCGAGCCGCGCGCGCGCATCACGATGAACGCCGGCGATATCGCCGCGATGCCCGCCGACATCCGCCACAAGGGTTATTCGCAGAAACGCTCGATGCTTCTCGTCTGGGAGAACGCGACGCCCGATCTGCCGAGGCGCTACGAAAGCGGCGAACTGCCGCCGTATCCGGTCGCGTTCTAAGCCGCCTACGGTTTCCCTTCGACAAGAACGATGCCTTGAAAAAGGCGTCGCGGGGAACGCTTCGTCTTCAATCTTCGACACGAGCAAGACATGCAAACGCAACTCTTCATCGACGGCCGCTTCGTGGCCGCCCTGTCCGGCGAAACGCTCGCGACACTGAATCCGCACGACAACAGCGAGATCGCGCAAGTCTCGATGGCCGGCCGCGAGGATGTCGATCGCGCGGTTCAAGCCGCAAAAAAGGCATTCCCGGCGTGGAGCGCGATGGCGGCGGCGGATCGCGGACGCCTGCTCCTGAAACTCGCCGACGCGATCGAAGCGAACGCCGATGAACTCGCGCGCCTCGAATCGATGGACACCGGCCATCCGATTCGCGATACGCGCAATCTCGACGTGCCGCGCACGGCCGCGACGTTTCGTTATTTCGGCGGCATGGCCGACAAGTTCGAAGGCTCGGTGATTCCTGTCGAAGCCGGCTTTCTCAACTATCTGACGCGCGAACCGGTCGGCATTGTCGGACAAGTGGTGCCGTGGAATTTTCCGCTGATGTTCACGAGCTGGAAGATGGCGCCCGCGCTCGCGGCGGGCAATTGCGTCGTGATGAAGCCCGCCGAACTCACGCCCTTGTCGAGCCTCGCGATCGCGCAGTTGATGGCCGAGGTCGGCTTTCCGGCGGGCGTCGTGAACGTGCTGCCGGGTTTCGGTCACGTCGCGGGTCAATACATCGCGGAGCACCCCGAGATCGGCAAGGTGGCGTTCACCGGATCGACGGCGGTGGGCCGCAAGATCGTGCAGGCATCGAGCGGCAATCTGAAGAAAGTGCAGCTCGAACTCGGCGGCAAAGGGGCGAACGTCGTGTTCGGCGACGCGAATCTCGACGCTGTCGTGCAAGGTTCCGCGTTCGGCATCTTTCATAATCAAGGGCAGGCGTGCATTGCGGCGTCGCGGCTGATCGTGCACGAATCCATCGCCGATGACTTGCTCGAACGCTTCACGTCGCTCGCGCGCTCGATCCGCATCGGCGATCCGCTCGATCCGTCTACGGAAATGGGTCCGCTCACATCGCAGATGCATCGCGATCGCGTGCTTTCGTATGTCGATGTCGCGCGGGAGCAGGGCGGTCGCGTGCTCGCGGGCGGCAAGTCGCCGGACGCCGCGGGGCTCGCGAAAGGCTGCTATGTCGAACCGACCATCGTGCAGGCGAAGCCGACCGATCGCGTCGCGCAGGAGGAAGTGTTCGGCCCGTTCGTCACCGTCAGCACGTTCAAATCGGATGAAGAAGGCCTGGCGATTGCCAACGGCACCGAATACGGCCTGGGCGCGGGACTCTGGACGCGCGATCTGCAACGCGCGCATCTCTTCGCGCGGCAACTGAAGAGCGGCATGGTGTGGATCAACTGCTACAAGCGCGTGAATCCGGGATCGCCTTTCGGCGGCGTCGGCGCGAGCGGATACGGACGCGAGATGGGCTTCGAAGTGATGCGCGAATATACTCAGGCAAAGTCGGTGTGGGTGAATGTCGACGCCAATATTCCGCCTTACTATCCACGTTGAGCGCACCCGAAATCATGCAATCGTTCGTTTATCAGGGCATGCCGTCGCGCGTCGTGTTCGGTGCGGGAAGCATCGAACACGTCGAACGCGAGATCGAACGTCTGGGCGCAAGGCGCGCGCTCATTCTCTCGACGCCGCCGCAACGCGATCAGGCCGAAGCGCTCGCCGAACGCATCGGACATCGCGCGGCGGGCGTGTTCGCCGAAGCGGTGATGCACGTTCCCGTCGAAACGGCGCGCGCGGCGCGGGAGTATGCGGAGCGCATCGGCGCGGATTGCGCGATCGCCATCGGTGGCGGCTCGACGACCGGTCTCGGCAAGGCGATCGCGTTGACATCGTCATTGCCGATACTCGCCGTGCCGACCACTTACGCAGGCTCGGAAATGACGCCGATCTACGGCCTCACCGAAGCCGGCTTGAAGAAGACCGGCCGCGACATGCGCGTGCTGCCGAAAACCGTGATCTACGATCCGCAACTCACGGTCTCGCTGCCTGCGTCGCTTTCAGTGACGAGCGGCATCAACGCGATCGCGCACGCTGCCGAAGGACTGTACGCGCAGGACGCGAATCCCATCGTGAGCCTGATGGCCGAAGAAGGCATTCGCGCGCTCGCGCAAGGCATCGGCAAGGTCGCCCGGAATCCTGAAGATATGAATGCGCGCAGCGATTGTCTCTACGGCGCGTGGCTGTGCGGCGCGGTGCTCGGAAGCGTAGGCATGTCGTTGCATCACAAGCTGTGTCATACGCTCGGCGGTACGTTCAATCTGCCGCACGCGGAAACGCATACCATCGTGCTGCCGCACGCGCTCGCCTATAACCGCGATGCCGCGCCCGGCGCCATGAAGCGCATCGCTCGCGCATTGAACGCCGACGATGCCGCGCAAGGCACATTCGAACTCGCACGAACGAACGGCGCGCCGACCGCGCTCAAGGACATCGGCATGAAGGAGAGCGATATCGACATCGCCGTCGATATCGCGTTGAAAAGCCCGTACTGGAATCCGCGTCCGGTCGAACGCGCGCCGCTGCGTGCGCTGATCGAAGCGGCCTACGAAGGACGACGACCATGAACGAACACCTCACGCAATCCGTCACTGACGCCTTCGGCCAATGCGCCGATGCGCGCACGAAGGAGATCGTCGTCGCGCTGGTGCGTCATCTGCATGCGTTCGCGCGCGAAGTGAACCTCACGCACGACGAATGGCGACGCGGCATCGAGTTCCTCACGGCGACGGGCAAGAAGTGCGACGGCATCCGGCAGGAGTTCATTCTGCTGTCGGATACGCTGGGGCTTTCCATCGTGCTCGACGACATCAATCAGCATCACGATGAAGCCGCGACCGAGAGCAGTCTGCTCGGCCCGTTCTATCGCGATGGCGTGAAGGAATCGGCGTTCGGCGCGAACATCGCGCAAAGCGATGGCGAGCCGGTGTTCTTTCATGGCACGGTCGGCGACGTGAACGGCAAGCCCGTCGCCGATGCGCTGATCGAAGTCTGGCAAACCGCGCCGAACGGCATGTACGAAGGGCAAGACCCGGATCAGCCGGAAGGCAATCTGCGCGGGCGCTTTCGCACGAATGCCGACGGCGCGTACGCGTTCCATTCGATTAAGCCGACGAGCTATCCGATTCCGACCGATGGTCCCGTCGGCCAGATGCTCGTCGCTACGGGACGTCATCCGATGCGTCCCGCGCACATCCATTTTCGTATCGACGCACCCGGCTACGAGCCGCTGACAACCGCGCTCTACTCGTCCGACGATCCGTATGTGAACTCCGATGCAGTGTTCGGCGTGAAGCGCTCGCTCGTCATCGAGTATGTGGCGAAGGAGGGCGGTTACGAGGTGGCGCGCGATTTCACGCTGCTCGTGAAGGAGCCCGCGTGAACGTTCTTTGCGCGCTCGACGACATTCCCGATGGCGGCGGCTTCGAAGCCGCGCCATCGGTTCTCGTTCTGCGACGCGGCGGCGATGCGTGGGCGTATCGCAACGTTTGCCCGCATTTCTCGATACCGCTCAACTACGAGCCCGACGCGTTCTGGACCTATGAAGGCGCGCTGCTGATGTGCGCGCATCACAGCGCGATGTTTCGCTTCGAAGACGGCGTGTGCGTCGATGGTCCATGCCTTGGCGCGAGCCTCAGGCACATACCCATCCGCATCGACAATGGCCGCGTGCTGATCGAAGGCGAAAGCATCACATAGGATGCGCCGCGACGAAATTCTTGTACGCGGTATAGGCGTCCTTCTGCGTGTGGCCGTCGTTCTCGAGCAAGCCGTATGCGCCGCCGCCCGGAAGACCCGCCGGATCGTCGTAGAGTTGGTACGTCTGAACCGATTCGATGCCGTAGGTCGATGCGAGCGTGACGAACTGCGCCAACATCTTGTTGCCGACGAGATATGCCGCGATCTGCTGATCGGTGCCGAAGTTCGGGCGCACGCCGGCCTCGTTGATCCAGATCGGCTTGCCGAGCGCCTGAAGCGCCGCGAGCACGTTGTGACAGCCCGTGCCGCCGCACGCGTTGGTGATGTCGTTCATGTCCGAGTACCAGTGCCACGCGGTGATGTCCCAATTCACGACCTCATGCCCCGTGCTGCCATCCGGCTCCGTGCCGGCCGCGAGCATTTGCGCGAAGCCGTAGTGCAGCCAGGTGCCGCCGCCCAGAATGATCTTCCCCGACGTATCGACCGACTTGATGCCCGCGATCATCCCGCGAATGACGCCGCGCAGGATCCTGAACTTGGCGGCATCGTATTGCGACGGAAGCACGCCATCGACATTGCCGAGCAGCAGCGCCGATTCCATCTCGTTCGTGACCTCGTAGTACGCATAGCGGCGCGAACTCGCCGTCTGTTGGCCGAGCGCGAAACCGGCGTTGTAGCCGTCGGTTTCGTTGATGAACGTGGCGATGTCCATCAGGATCACCGGATACACGGTGACGCCGCCTGCCGCCATGATGTCGGCGATGCCCGCGAGCTTGTTCGCGGTGCCCTGGCTATAGACCTCGTTGCGATACAGCTTCGCGCCGAGATCCTGCAATTGCGAAAGCTGCAGCGCGGGGCTGGAGATATCGTAGGCGCCGCCTTCATTGTTGTGACCGTTCACGCCGTAGAAGAGTCGCGCGGACGGCGTCGGCGTCGGCGTCGTGGTGCCTGTGTTGCCGGTGCTCGAGTTATCGGTGCTCGTGCTATCCGTGCTCGACGCGGGAGCGGGCGCGCTGGCCGTGGGCGAAGATGTGCCGCTCGACGCGGTGTCGTCGGAGGTGTCGCTCGCGGTGGCGGGCGGGCTCGTCGTGAGCTTGGTCGTCCCCGTGCCCGATGGCGATGTATCCGATCCCGTCACGCTCGCGGAAGAAGCCGACGCGCTGCCGCTCTGCGCGGCGCTACTCGATGATGCGTTGTCGCTGCTGCCGCCACCGCCGCCGCCGCATGCGGCGACCAACACGCTCACCGCTGCAACGAGCGCAATAGACTTGAATCGGATGAAGCGGAAGGCCGGAGCGAAGTTCGTCATTTCAATACGGATTACTAAGTGGCTGACATCCATCTCCACGAAGTAGGCGTACGTTGCGCGAGTCGTCCGGACGAACGCGGACGGACCGGTAACGGACCTTCGTCCCGCGTCGGACGCAGGAACGGTGGAATGCTTGTCGATTAACCCCGGTGAGCCGTCCGGAAGAGGGCGCTGCCGGACACGTGGGGCGAAGAGGAGACCGCGTCGAAGCCGGTCTCAATAGGGTTTACGGCAGGGATGAACGGGACTTGAACGAATTTCGTCCGATGCAAACGTTACGACGCGAAAGATCGGGAAAACTTACCCGGAGAGGGGACGGTCCGGTTCGAGCGCCGCGCCGCCGAGGATGGACGTGGCGTCGGCGCGTGCGTTGTCGAGCTGCACGACGCTCGCCTGACGCGCCGCGAGCGCATCGCGGTTCGCGATCGCGGTGAAGATCGCCTTGTGACGCGGTAGTGACAGCGCGTGCGTATTCGGGTGGCGGCTCGTGAGCTTGATCGACTCGCTGAGCGCGAGCGACAGCATGTTGCCGATATACGCGAGCATGTCGTTGTGCGTGGCCGCCATGATCGAGCGATGAAACTCGAGGTCCGGAACGAGCAGATCGGCGGCGGTCTGCGCACCTTCCATGCGCTCATACGCAGCGCCGATGCGCGCGATGTCGTCATCCGTCGCGGAGATGGCCGCGAGCGCGGCAGCGGCCGGTTCGATGATCTGGCGGACTGTCATCAGCGAGCGGAAGAACTCGCCTTCGGGAAGATGGCTGATGGTCCAGACGAGCACGTCCGGGTCGAGCATGTGCCATTCGTCGCGCGCGCGCACGACGCTGCCCACGCGCGGCTTCGATACGACGAGCCCCTTCGCGACGAGCACGCGCGTCGCTTCGCGCAGCACGGGACGGCTCACGCCGTAGCTTTCGCAGAGCGTGGGCTCGGCGGGCAGACGCTCGCCCGGCGCAATGCGCCCGCTTACGATCTGCATGCCGAGCTCCTGCACGATGCGTCCGTGCATGCTCTTGCGTTGCTTGGGGTTGCGGTAATCCATGACGCGCAGCTCGAAACGGCTATTGAGCGGTCGTCGCGCGCATCGCCCGATATTCCCGTCTCACGATATCCATCAGTTCCGCGACCGATGTGTTCGCGCTGCGCTGCTCGTAAGTCACGCGGCCGCGCTGCATCAACATGATGCGATCCGCGATGTCCAGCGTCTGCGCATAGTTGTGCATGATCATGATGATCGAGAGGCCGCCCTTTTCCTTCAAACGCATCACGAGATCGATGATGAGCGCGGCCTCGCGCGCGCCCATCGCGGCGAGCGGCTCGTCGAGCAACAGGATTTTCGCGTTCGAATGCACCGCGCGCGCGACCGCGATCGCCTGACGCTGACCGCCCGACAGACGCTCGACCGGCAGATCGACCGAAGGCACATGTACGCCGATATCCTCGAGACATTGCGCCGCGCGCTCGCGCATCTGCTTGTGGTCGACGAGCCTGAACGGACCGCGCCGCACGATCTCGCGATTGAGGAACATGTTGTGATAAATCGACAGCGAATTCGCGAGCGCAAGGTCCTGATACACGCATTCGATGCCGAGCGCGCGCGCATGATCGACGGACTTCAGCAGCGTTTCCTCGCCGTGCACATGCAGCGTGCCGCTCGTCTGCTGATGAAAGCCCGTGAGAATCTTCACGAGCGTCGACTTGCCCGCGCCGTTGTCGCCGAGAATGCCGAGAATCTCGCCACGGCCGAGCGTAAGCGACACGCCGTCGAGCGCCGTCACCGCGCCGAAGCGTTTGACGAGCTTGTCGCCGCGCAGCGCGAGATCGGTGGCGGCTGCTGCTTGCGGGTCTGCCATCACCGTGCTCCCTTGCGGCGAATGCGGCCGATGTGGATATTGAAGATCATCGCGGCGAGAATCGCGGCGCCGAGAATGATGTTGAACGTGAACGCGTTGATGCCGATGAGCGTGAAGCCATCGCTCAGAATGCCGAGCACCGCCGCGCCGAGCAGTCCGCCGACAATCGTGCCCGAGCCGCCCGTCAAGGGCGTCCCGCCGATCACGGCAGCGGCCACGGCGAGGAACATGATCTGATTGCCGCCCGCTTGCGGATCGATCGACGTGATGCGAAAGCTTTCGAGAATGCCCGTGAATCCGGCGAGCACCGCCGCGAGCACGAAATTGCCGAGCCGCAGCCGGTTCACATGAATGCCCGCTTCGCTCGCGCCGAGCGGATTCGCGCCCGCCGCCTGCGTGTGCAGACCCCAGCGCGTATGCCGCAACAGCACATGCATGACGAACGCAATCGCAACGGTCCAGATGATCTCGCTATAGCCCCACGCGCCCATCACGGCGGCGAATTCCGGCGAGCCCGGCGTCGCGGCGGGCGTGCCCCGCGAGACGGTCAGCGTGATGCCGTTGATGAGAAAGAGCGTGCCGAGCGTCGTCACGAACGAAGGCAGGCGCAGAAAGACCGTCACCGCGCCGTTCACGAAGCCGATGATCGCCGCGGCGATGAGCCCCGCGATCACCGCGAGCCACATCGGCGCGCCCGCTTCGTTCGCGAACACCATCATGAACGGCGCGAATGCGAAGACCATGCCCGCCGACAGATCGATGTCGCCGCCGATCATCAGCATGATCTCGCCGAACGCGATGATCGCGACCGGCGCGACATACTGCGAAAGGTTGACGAGGCTCGCGTTGCTGAACAGGAAGTCGTGGTTGATGAACTGGAAGTAAGCCGCGAGCAGCACGGCCACGAGGAGGATGCGCAACTCCGGCGCCCAATGCGACGCCCACGCACCGCGCGGACTGGCGATCCGCGCGGGCGTCGTTGCTTTACGGGGTTCGTTCACTGTGTTCATCAGGACTTGATGGCCCCTTTCATCGGCACGATTTGCGGCTTGGTGGTCTTGCCTTCATAACGCGTCGACGTGTTGAGATACGGCTCGACCGTATCCTTCGTCACGAACTTGAGACCGGTATTGATGTTCGCCGGCCCGACGAGCCCGCCCGACGCGAGGAACACGAACGCTTCCATCACCGTGTAGAAGCCCTGCACATACGGCTGCTGGTCGATGGTGAAATCGAGGAAGCCTTCGTGGATGAGCTGGATCGTCTGCGGCAACAGATCGAAGCCGCCGCCATGCACGCCCTTCGAAGGCAGGTTCGATTCCTTCATCACTTGCGCGACGCCTTGCGTGCTGCCGGCATCGACTGCGAACATGCCTTTCAGGTCCTGATGCCCGAGATAGAACGACTTGATCTTCGACAGTTCTTCGTTGACGGTCGCGCCCGTCGCAACGGTCTGAATGTCGATCTTCTTGCCGGATTTCTTGATCGCATCGCTCGCGCCGTCGAGACGCGGCTGAATGTTCAACTGTCCCGGCGTCGCGATGAAAAGCGCGACCATGCCGCTGTCGATCATGCTGGCGATTCGCTCGCCCATCTGATAACCCGACAGATACAGATCCTGTCCGATGTAAGCGAGCCGCGGATTCGTCTTGCCGCGCGGCGCATCGGCGTTGTAAGCGAATACGGGAATGCCGGCGTCGAGCGCGGCCTGAATGGGCTTGTCGAATGCGTTCGGATCGACGATCGGCACGGCGATCGCATCGGCTTTCGCAGCGATCGCAGAATTCACCGCGCGCACCATTTCGCCCGCGTCGGACGTGGCCGAGCCGGTCCACTGATAGTCCATGCCGAACATGGAGCACGCATCCTGAATGCCGTATTGCGTCGGCACGAAGAACGGGTTCGTCGTCACATGATTGACGAACACGATCTTCCATTTCTTGTGCTGCGGAAACGCCGCTTCGGCCGCCTGCGCGGACGAGATCAAACCGCCGCCACCGGTCACGCCGCCCAGGAGCGACAGCGCCGCGCCGAGTCCCGCGCCCTGCATGATGCCGCGCCGGCCCGCGCTGATGAGCTTGCTGTCGTTTGCGTCGTCATCCCGATTCTGCGCCATGTGTTCCTCCGGTCTCTTCTTCGTTGGTCGATGGGTCGACTCATCGTCGATCGCTGTCAGATACTGGGTTTCACGGCACGTCATACACACGCGGCTTTCATCGATGAAAGAACGAAGCGTTGCGGATGACCGTGCGAACAGTGCGAGAGGGCGATTCGAGAGCGCGGCGTTTTGAACTAGTAATTGGGACGACGAAGCCCGCGCGCTGACTTCAATAGACAAACTATATGCAGAGTGTTTTGACGTGGCGATTAGCGTTTTCCCGGTACGCCCCATCGATATAGTCATGCTATTTATAGGTCTTTCCCATCAAGTGATCAAAGCCATGAGCGCCCCAAAAGCCAAGCTCCGTTCGGCCGCGTGGTTCGGCACCGCCGACAAGAACGGGTTCATGTACCGGAGCTGGATGAAAAACCAGGGCATTCCGGACCACGAGTTCGCGGGCAAGCCGATCATCGGCATATGTAATACGTGGTCCGAACTAACGCCGTGCAATTCGCACTTCCGCAAGCTCGCCGAGCACGTGAAGCGCGGCGTGTTCGAAGCGGGCGGGTTCCCCGTCGAGTTTCCGGTGTTCTCCAACGGCGAATCGAATTTGCGTCCCACCGCGATGTTCACGCGCAATCTCGCGAGCATGGACGTCGAGGAAGCGATACGCGGCAATCCCGTCGATGCGGTCGTGCTGCTCGTCGGCTGTGACAAGACGACGCCCGCGTTGCTGATGGGCGCGGCGAGCTGCGACGTGCCCGCGATCGTCGTCTCGGGCGGACCGATGTTGAACGGCAAGCACGAAGGACGCGACATCGGCTCGGGCACGGTCGTATGGCAACTCAGCGAGCAGGTGAAGGCGGGCAAGATTTCGATTCACGAGTTCATGTCGGCGGAAGCGGGCATGTCGCGCTCGACGGGCACCTGCAACACGATGGGCACTGCATCGACGATGGCGTGCATGGCCGAAGCGCTCGGCGTCACGCTGCCGCACAACGCCGCGATTCCGGCGGTCGATTCGCGTCGCTATGTGCTCGCGCATCTGTCGGGCATGCGTATCGTCGAAATGGCGCTCGAGGATTTGCGTCTGTCCAAGCTGCTCACGCGCGAGGCCTTCGAAAACGCGATTCGTGCGAACGCGGCGATCGGCGGATCGACGAATGCGGCGATTCATTTGAAGGCGATCGCGGGGCGTATCGGCGTGAAGCTCGAACTCGACGACTGGACGCGCATCGGTCGCGGCACGCCCACGCTCGTCGATTTGCAGCCTTCGGGCCGCTTCCTGATGGAAGAGTTCTACTACGCCGGGGGCTTGCCCGCCGTCTTGCGGCGTCTCGGCGAAGCGAACCTGATTCCGCATCCGGATGCGCTCACCGCGAACGGCCACACGCTGTGGGAGAACGTGAAGGAAGCGCCGCTCTACAACGACGAAGTGATTCGCCCGCTCGACAAGCCGCTCGTCGCCGATGGCGGATTGTGCGTGCTGCGCGGCAATCTCGCGCCGAATGGCGCGGTGCTGAAGCCGTCGGCGGCGACGGCTGCGTTGCTGAAGCATCGCGGGCGCGCGGTCGTGTTCGAGAACTTCGACGACTACAAGCACCGTATCGCCGATCCCGATCTCGATGTCACGGCGGACTCCGTGCTCGTCATGAAGAATTGCGGGCCGAAGGGTTATCCGGGCATGGCGGAAGTCGGCAACATGGGCTTGCCGCCGAAGCTGCTCGCGCAAGGCGTGACGGACATGGTGCGCGTGTCGGATGCGCGCATGAGCGGCACCGCGTATGGCACCGTCGTGCTGCACGTCGCGCCCGAGGCACGCGCGGGCGGGCCGCTTGCGATCGTGCGCGATGGCGACTGGATCGAGCTCGATTGCGACAACGGCGTGCTACGCATCGACATCGGCGACGATGAAATCCGCGCGCGCCTCGATGCGTGGAACGCGGCGAAGAGCGAGATTCCCGAGGATAAAACGGGTTATCGCAAGCTGTACGTCGAGCACGTTCTTCAGGCCGATGAAGGTTGCGACTTCGACTTTCTCGTCGGATGCCGTGGCGCGGAAGTGCCGAAGCATTCGCACTAGCCGCTATCTGCGCGGCTTCCATGTGGCGATGGCGACGCCGAGCACGGCGACGCCCATCGCATACCATGCGGTCCTCGGCAGCACTTCGCCGAGAAAGAAGTACGACAGCACGGCGGCTGCCGGCGGCACGAAGAAGAACAGCGACGCGACTTGCGAGACCTTGCCCGCACGCGTCATCGCGAGCAGCAGCGTGATCGCGATCAGCGAATTGCCGACGACGAGATACGCGAGCGTCGCGATGAATGCCGGCGTCCATTGCACTTGCGTGTGCTCGAAGAGCAAGGCCATCGGCGCGCAAAACACGAAGCCGACGCTGTATTGCACGAGATTCGATGTCACCGGATCTTGCGCGGTCCCCAAGCGCTTTTCATAGAGCATCGCGGCCGTGATGCCGACGAGCGCGCCGATCGCCATCAGCACCGGACCGAGCGATTCCGCATGCAGCGGCCCGCGCGCGACGATCACGCCGGCCGCGCCCGCGAGCCCGAGCAGCAAGCCGATCCATCTGCGCACGCCGATGCGTTCGCCGACGAACTTCGGCGCGAGCACGCCGACGAGAATCGGCTGCAACGACACGATCAGCGCGAGCACGGACGTCGCGATGCCCGCGGTCATCGACAGATAACTCAGTCCGAAGTACATCACCTGCACGAGAAAGCCGACGACGCCGAGATGCAGCCACGCGCGCGCGTTGCGCGGCCATTGCGGACGCTTCACGGCGCATACCGCGAGCAGCAGGCCGACGCTCAATGCGAAGCGTATTGCGAGAAACGTCAGCGGCGACGCGTAATGCAGGCCGGTTTTCGCAATCGGAAAGCCGGCGGACCAGAGCAGCAAAAAGAGAATCGGACCGCCGGTCGTGAGCCAGCGGCGTTCGTTGTGCGTGCTGCGGTCTTCCTTCCGGCCGATGTGCGGCGCTTGCGCCATGTTCGCGTCCCCGTGCTTGTAAGCGGATGCTGTCAAAGTACCCGATTGTAGTGTCCGCGACGCTGCGGACGACAAGGACGGTTCGCCGATCGCGTCGCCTTAATCCGCGACATGCACGGCGACATCGGCGAGACTTTCCGCGATCCATTCGGGCGGCGGGGCGTCGGTGAAGAGCGCGTCGATCTGGCTGAGATGCCCGAGTTTCACGAGCGCGGCGCGGCCGAACTTCGAATGATCCGCAACGAGAAACACCGTGCGCGACTGCTCGATGATCGCCTGCGCCACGCGCACTTCCGCGATGTCGAAGTCCCGGAGCGTGCCGTCTTCCTCGATGCTCGAAATGCCGATGATCCCGAAGTCCACCTTGAACATCCGGATGAAGTCGACGGCCTGCTCGCCCACGACGCCCTTGTCGCGCGCGCGCACTTTGCCGCCCGCGACCATCAGGTCCGCGTCGGACTCGTCCGCGAGAATGTTCGCCACGTTCAGGTTATTCGTGATGACGCGCAGGCCCGTATGCTGGCGCAGCGCGCGCGCCACTTCCTCGGTCGTCGTGCCGAGATTGATGAAGAGCGTCGCGTGATTCGGAATCTCCGCCGCGACCCGCCTCGCGATGCGACGCTTCTCGTCGAGAAACATCTGCTGACGCGCCGTGTACGCGGCGTTCTCGGAGCTCGTCAGCGCGCTCGCGCCGCCGTGATATCGGCGCAGCAGGTTCCGATCGGACAGCCAGTTGACGTCGCGCCGGATCGTCTGCGGTGTGACGTCGAATTGCGCCGCGAGGTCTTCGATGGTCGCGAAGCCGTCTCGGGCGACGCGATCCAGCAGCGCGCGCTGCCTGCCGTTCAGTGCTTGGTCGGATGTCATCGAAAGCTGCTCGGAATCGCAAAAAAATGAAAATTATCGGATGCGCGCAGTGTACGACGAAAGCCGCCGCCGACCAACGCCGGCTCTGAAATTGCCGGTTCACATGCGCTCGAACAGTGCGTCCGCCATCTTTCCGTCGACGCCACGCGATGCTACGATGGTTGAAAACGAATATTCAGATTCGTATTCGAACATTCTCCGAACCGGCTGTCTGGAGTGGCCGCATGAGCCAGCGACGTTTTATCCTTGCCCTCGACCAGGGCACGACCAGTTCCCGCGCGATGCTGTTCGCCCATTCGGGCAGCGTGATAGCGAGCGCGCAGCGGGAGTTCGCGCAGCATTATCCGCAGCCGGGGCGGGTCGAGCACGATCCCGCCGACATCTGGCAGTCGCAACTCGCCGTCGCTCACGAAGCGATGCAGAAGGCCGGCGCGCGGGCTTCGGATATCGCCGCCATCGGCATCGCCAATCAGCGCGAAACCACGCTGCTCTGGGACCGGCAAACGGGCGCGCCCGTCGGACCCGCGATCGTCTGGCAGGACCGCCGCACCGCCGCGCATTGCGCCCGTCTGATCGAATCCGGCGCGGAATCGCTCATCGAAGAAAAGACGGGCTTGCGCATCGATCCATACTTTTCCGCGACCAAGCTCGCGTGGCTGCTCGACAGCGCGCCCGGCCTGCGCGCGCGCGCGTGCCGCGGCGAATTGGCGTTCGGCACCGTCGATAGCTGGCTCCTCTGGCAACTGAGCGCAGGCCGCCGCCACGTAACCGATGTATCGAATGCCGCGCGCACCGCGCTCTTCGACATCCGCGCAGGCGCATGGGACGACGAGCTGCTGGCGCTCTTCGATATCCCGCGCGCCGTGCTTCCCGAAGTCGTGGCATCGAGCGGAGCGATCGCCCATACCGACGCCGCGTTGTTCGGCGCGCCGATTCCGATCACAGGCGTCGCCGGCGACCAGCAGGCCGCGACCTTCGGGCAGGGCTGCGTCGAGCCGGGCCTCGTCAAGAATACCTACGGCACCGGCCTTTTCATGCTGATGAACACAGGCGCGCAGCCGGTCGCATCGCGGCATCGGCTGTTGACCACGATCGGCTGGGAATTCGGCGGGCAGCGCACCTACGCGCTGGAAGGCGCGGTTTTCATGGGCGGCGCGATCGTCCAGTGGCTGCGCGACGGTCTCGGGTTCATCGAAAGCGCGGCGGAAATCAGCGCGCTCGCCGCGCAATGTTCGTCGAGCGAAGGCGTCGTGCTCGCGCCCGCATTCGCGGGTCTGGGCGCGCCGTATTGGGATCCCTACGCGCGCGGCACGCTGCTCGGCATGACGCGCGGGACGAATCGCGCGCATATCGCGCGGGCCGCGCTCGAAGCCATCGCGTTCCAGACGGTCGATGTCCTCGACGCGATGGAAGCCGATGCCGGCATCGCCGTGAGCGAGCTGCGCGCGGACGGCGGCGCGTCGCAGAGCGACCTGCTGATGCAGATTCAGGCCGATCTGCTCGGCCGTCCCGTCGTGCGCCCGAGCGTCACGGAATCGACCGCGCTCGGCGCGGCCTGCCTCGCCGGACTCGGATCGGGCTTCTGGTCGAGCCGCGACGAAATCGCGAGCGCGTGGCCGCCCGCGCGCCGGTTCGAACCCGCGATGGCGTCGGCGGAACGCGCGATGCACATCGAGCGCTGGCATCGCGCGATCGATCGCGCCCGCGCCTGGGAACATCCCGCCGAAGAACCGCTTTCCACGGTCTGACATGAAAACGAACATGCCATCCGGACGCGCGGCGCTCTTGCGCGAAACAGATCAGACGCCGTTCTTCGATGTCGTCGTGATCGGCGGCGGCGCGAGCGGTCTCGGCACGGCCGTCGATGCGGCGTCGCGCGGTTATCGGACCTTGCTGCTCGAAGCGCGCGACTTCGCGAAGGGCACATCGAGCAAGGCCACCAAGCTCGTGCACGGCGGCGTGCGCTATCTCGCGCAGGGCAACATCCCGCTCGTTCGCGAAGCGTTGCGAGAGCGCGGACTGCTCGCGCGCAATGCGTCGCATCTCGTGCACGCGCTCGGTTTCATCGTTCCCGCGTACCGGCTCGGCGACAAGCTGACGTACGGCGCGGGCCTCAAGATCTACGACTGGCTCGCGGGCTCGCTCAACCTGCGCGCGAGCCGCAGCCTCGATCTCGCCGAAACCCGCGCGAAATCGCCGATGCTCGCCGAATCGCTGCACGGTCACGCGCTGCGCGGCGGCACGCTTTATTTCGACGGCCAGTTCGACGACGCGCGTCTCGCCATCACGCTGATGCGCACGCTCTTCGATCTCGGTGGCGTCGCGCTGAACAATGCGGCGGTGCGCGGCGTGCAGTTCGATCGCGCGGCGGGGCGTCATCGGCTGGAGGTGGAGGACGTCGAAAGCGGCGACCGGTTCGCGGTGAACGCGTGCTGCGTCGTCAATGCGACGGGCGTCTGGGTCGATTCGATCCGCGCGATGGCCGAGCCCGGCGCGCGCCCGATCGTCGCGCCGAGCCAGGGCGTGCATCTGACCTTGCCCGGCCGCTTCCTGCGCAGCGATAGCGCGATCCTCGTGCCCAAGACGCAGGACGGGCGCGTGCTGTTCATCGTGCCGTGGCACGGTCACGCGATAGTCGGTACGACCGACACGCCGCGTCACGACTTGCCGCTTGATCCGCGCGCGAGCGACGAGGACATCGATTTCATTCTCGCGACGGCTGCCGATTATCTGTCCGTCAAGCCGACGCGCGACGATGTCCTGAGCGTATGGGCGGGGCTGCGTCCGCTCGTGAAGAGTGACGGCGCGGCATCGACCGCGTCGTTGTCGCGCGAACATACCATCGAAATGAACGCGACCGGCATGATCACCGTGACGGGCGGCAAGTGGACCACGTACCGTCTGATGGCGCAGCAGGTGATCGATCTCGCCGTCTCGAAGCAACTGCTGAGCGCTGCGCCGTGCCGAACGGCGTCGTTGCCGCTGCATGGATCGACGGCGGAGCAACACGGCTACTACGGTTCCGATGGGGCAATCATCGATCGTCTGCCGGGCGCGCAAAACGTTCTGGTGAAGGCGAGCGGCCTGACCGAGGCGCAGACGCGCTTCGCGGCGCGGGCCGAACTCGCGCGCTGTGTCGAGGATGTGCTCGCGCGGCGCAATCGCGCGTTGTTTCTCGATGCCGCCGCCGCCCGCGATGCCGCGCCCGAAGTCGCCAGAATCATGGCCGAAGAACTCGGGCACGGCGCGCAATGGCAAGCGGAAGAAATCGCGCGTTTCGATGCGTTCGCGCGAACCTGGATGCTGTCGTAGCGGCGCGTCGATCAGAACGCGTGCCGGATGCCGACCATCGCGACGAACTGCGACGGTCCCGACGAAGGCGACGCGTTCTGCGAATCGCCGACGACCGCCACGGCATTCGCAATCGCCACGCCGCCCGTTCCGCCCGACGCGATGAGCGACTGACCCCGCGCGTGCTGATACGCCTGCAGCGCATAGAACGTAGTGCGCGCCGACAGGCTGTACGTTTCCTCGAACGAAATCTGGTGATACTGCGCCGCATCGCCGATGCCGTTGGCCCTGCTCGCGCGCGTGTAGCTGTAGCCCGCCGCGACATTCACCGCGGGTGTGAACCGGTAAGTGGCGATGGCGCCGTAGCTGTTGAACACGGCTTCATCGGCGAAAAGCGAGCGCGAGCCCGGCGCATAGTGCACGTTGGAATAGTTGAGGCCGAGCATCAGATCGTTGTACGTGTAGCGCGCCGCCGCCGCGATCAGTTGCGCGCTTTGTGCGCTCGCGTAGCCGTTGTTCACCGGCGAGTTGATCGCGAAGCTCCCGAGCGCCGGGCTGGTCGCGATGTCTTTCAGCTTCACGTAGCCCGCCGCGATCGCGAAAGGCTTGTAGTCGTAGCGAAGCGCGGCACTGAAGTTGCTGCCGCTCGCGATGCTGCCCGGCACGCCGCCGAGCGCGTATTGCACGCTGAACGCGAGACCCGCGATCACCGGCGACGCATACGTGACCGCGTTGTTGAAGCGCAGGGTGGTGTCGAGGGCATCGACGTCGCCGGGATGCGCGCCGGTCGCGCCGGTCAGCACGCCCGTCGGTCCGAGCGCGCCGACCATGCTGAAGTAAGGCGTGTACTGGCGGCCGAGCGTCAGCGTGCCGTAACGCTCGTGGCTCAAGCCCGCATAGGCTTGACGATTGAACATCGCGTTTGCGCTGGCTTGCGCGCCCGTCAGCGAATTGAAGCCGCTTTCGAGCCGGAAGATCGCCTTCGTGCCGCCGCCGAGGTCTTCCGCGCCGAGAAGCCCGAACTTGCTCGCCTGCAGATTGCCCTGGCTCATGTAGACGTTGGACTGCCCGCGCTGGTTGCTGACATACGCGAACGCGTTATCGACGACGCCGTAGAGCGTGACGCTGCTTTGGGCCGTCGCCGTGCCGCTGAACAGGGCGACGGCGAGAGAAATGAACGTGAGGACGCCTGCGCGCGTCCGTGCGCGATTCAAGGACTTCATTGCTGATTACTTTCCCGTGAAGTGTTGAGGCTCAGTCTGCAAGACGCAGCGTGATATGACGCCAGCCGTCCGCGATGCGCTCGCCGGCCAGCTCGCCCGTCGCGCAGGTCGCGACGCGCGTATCCGATGCGGGCACGCTCACGCGGACTTCGTTCTGTACGCGTGGCATCGCGCCGTGGCGTTCTATCGCGATGCGCAGGCTTCGCGCATCGCTTTCGATGACGACGCGCCAGCGCCCGTGCACGCCGTCGCGCCACGCTTCGGATTCGCCGTCGTCTTCGATGCAATCGCCGCGCGCGACGCCGGCGCCCGCGCAAGGCAACGCGATGAACGCGCGTTCATCGGCGGGACGCGCGAAGTGCTGCTCCGCGATGTTCAGCGGAATCACATGGCCTTCGCGGATCAACATGACGGGGCGATCGTGCGGCGCGGGCAGCGTGACCGTTTGGCCGCCGTCGAAGACTTCGCCGCTCCAGTAGGACGACCAGCGCGCGCCCTTCGGCAGATGGATGCGTCGCTCGCTTTGCGCCGCCTCGACGACCGGCGCGACGAGCAGCGACGAGCCGAGCATCATGTCGTCGCCGTCTTCGAGGCAGAGCGGATCGTCGGGGAATTCGGCGAACATCGGACGGAGCACCGGTTCGTACGCGCGATGCGATCGCCACAGCAGTTGGTACAGGTACGGAATCAGCCGGTAACGCAGCTTGATGAGACCGGCGATGAGATGGGTAGTTTGCGGATACATCCAAGGCTCGTTGACGGTGCCGTCGTCGTTCCATGAGTGGATGGAAAAGCGCGGCAGAAAGATGCCGAACGCGACCCAGCGCGACAGCAGTTCAGGATCCGGCGCGGGCCCCGCGAAGCCGCCGATGTCATGTCCGCTGTTCGACACGCCCGACATCGCGAGACCGAGGCCCATCTTGAGATTGAAGCGCAGCGTGTCCCACGACGTGTAGTTGTCGCCCGACCACGTCTGCACATATCGATGCATGCCGACGCCGCCCGAGCGCGATACGAGAAACGGCCGCACGCCGGGCGCATGTTCGCGCTGCGCGTCGCGCGAGGCGCGCATCATCAGTTGCGTCTGCAGGACCTTGGCCTCGCGCGCCGGAAACGGCTCGCCGAAGCCGCGCGCGATTGCATCCGCGCTCCAGATTTCGAACTCGTTGTTGTCGTTCCACGTCGCGGCGATGCCGTGCGCGAGCAGGCTTTCCTTCACGCGCGCTTTCCACCAGTCGATGGTCCGCGGATTCGTGAAGTCGAGATACGCGCCGACTTCGTCCCAGAACTGCACCCACGCCGGTTCGCCGTCGCGCGTTTCGATCAGGAGACCGGCATCGGCGACGGAATCGAACAGCGGGTGATCCCGCAGCAGACACGGCTTGATGTTCGGACACAGCCGCACGCCTTCGCGCAGATAGCTCGTCACGAAACCGTCGATATCGGGAAACTTGTCGCGATTCCAGTTGAACACGTAGCGCTTGCCGCCAATCGACGTATAGCCCGACGAAAGATGGAACGAATCGCACAGGATGTCGTGCTCGCGGCATCGGTCGATGAATTCGGCCATGCGCTTTTGCGCGTCGGGGGCGTCGGTGTAGCTCATCGTCGAGCCGGAGTAGCCGAGGCCCCACTTCGGCATCCACGCGGGACGACCCGTCAGCCATGTAAAGCGGCGCACGGCGTGAAGCGGCGTGTCGGGCGACGCGATGAAGTAATAGTCGAGATCGCCGTGCTCCGCGATGAAGTGCCGATAGTGCCCGTGATAGTTGTCGAGCTCGCGGCCCATGTCGAAGCGGCAATCGGCGAGCGTGTCGTAGAAGAGACCGAAGCCCGTCGATGTCTCCGGCTGCCACGTCACGTAGAACGGAATGTGCTTGTAGAGCGGATCGGTCGTGCGGGCGTTGTAGCCCATCGCATCGACGTTGCGCATCTCGTAGCTTTGATTCGCGCGGTCGAGCGAACCCGCGCGTTCGCCGAGTCCCACGTACATTTCGCCCGGCTTGCGCGCGATGTAGTGATACACGCGCTCGTCCCACCAGCCGAAGTTGTACGCCTGCGTCTTGCGATCGTTCATGACGTGATGCCACTGGCGGTCGCGCACGATTTGCCACGAGCAGAAGCCGCCGTCGAGCGCAATCGTCAAGCGGATCATCGCTGTCTCGATGACGACGTGTTGGTCATCGTCCGACATCGTGAACGGTGCGCTCGCGAAGCCGCTCGTATCGTAGCGGTCGCGTCCTTCGAGCGGCACGTCGTCCTGTCCGGGCGCGATCGCCCAGGTGCGCGGCCCGCGCAGTTCGCCGTGCGGCAAGACCAGCACGCGGATGATGTCATCGGCGAGGACGAACAGTTCGATGCCCGCGCCATCGGCGGAACTCAGCGCGACGCGGTTGTCCGTTCGCTCCGAAATCGCGAAACGCGGACGATTCTTCAAGTTGGCCATGATGTGTCTCCCGTTCATTCGATCTCAGGCGGCCCGATGCGCCGCGCCGGGCGGATTCGCGTCGCTCGTCACGCCGCGCATCAGCACGACGAGCAGCGCCGCGCCGATCAGGTCGAACGCGCCGAGCGCGGCGAAGAGCGGCGTGAAGCCCACCGAATCCGCGAGCGCGCCGACGACGAGCGAAAAGCCCAGTCCGCCGATCCACGCCGCCATGCCCGCGAAGCCCGCGGCGGTGCCGACTTCGCCGGGCTCGAAGACATCGGCGGCGAGCGTGTTGACGAGCGCCGAGATCATCTGATGCGCGAAGCCGCCGACGCAGAACAGCGCGATGGCTTCATACGGCGACGCGACGAGCCCGATGCACGCGGGCCCGATCATCATGAACGCGCCGAGCACGACGCCCGCGATGCGCGACGCGATGAGCGGCACGCGGAAACGCTTCATCAGAAACGGCGAAAGATAGCCGCCGAACAGCCCGCCGAGATCGGCGGCGAGAAACGGCAGCCACGCGAACATGGCGATCTGCTTGAGGTCCATGTGACGCTCGGTCGCGAGATAGAGCGGAATCCAGAAGCTGAAGGTTTGCCACGCGGGTTCGGCGAAAAAGCGCGCCTGCGCGATGGCCCAGAAGCGGCGCGTGCCGAGCACTTCGCGGATGCGGCGTTGCTCGCCCGGGCGGTTCGTCACGGGCGTTTGCCCTTCGATGATCGCGTTCTTCTCCTGCTCGCCGATCTTCGGATGCTCGCGCGGCCCGCGATACAGCCAGTACCAGAACGCGGCCCAGACGAAGCCCATCGCGCCGGTCACGACGAACGCGCTTTGCCATCCGTAGCGCAGCGAAAGAAAGACGACGAGCGGCGGCGCGAACAGCGAGCCGAGCGACGTCCCGGCGTTGAAGTAGCCGACCGCGACCGACTTCTCGCGATTCGGAAACCATTCGGCGACGACCTTCATCCCCGCCGGAATCGCGACGGCTTCCGAGAGGCCCATGAGTCCGCGCAGCGCCGCGAGCGACACCCAGCCGCCGGCGAGCGCGTGCGCCATGCCGGTCGCGGACCAGAGGCACGCGAACAGCGCGAAGCCGAGCCGCAGCCCGATTACATCGATGATAAGTCCGCACACCGGCTGCATGATCGTATAGCCGACCTGAAACGCGGCGACGACATAGGAATACTGCTGCGTGCTCATGTTCATGAGCGTTTTCAGCTCGGCGGCCATGACGCCGAGCGCGTTGCGCGAAAGATAGTTGACGATCGTGCCCGCGCAGACGAGCGCGATGATCCACCAGCGCAAGCCGATGACTGTTTTCAAGATTGAGTCTCCGTTGTTCTCGACGGGCGATGAGCGGCGGCGCGCCGTGCCCTTTCTGTTCGGCTATCGCGATGATCGAATTCGAACGTTCGGCATCGAAAAGCCGGTTCAATCCTACTCTCGGCGACCGAAATTTATCTCAATTGCGACAAATAGTTTCGTTTCAGCGTTCGGATGTTCGTTTTCGATCATGTGGCGTCGAGCCAATGCGCAAGCCCCGGGCAAACGCCTACGCCCGATTTAACCGGCCATTACCCTTTGCGCGCGCGGCTTCCTAAACTTCACTAAAAAGGGGAGGCTCTCATGTCAAAGCTCATTCACACGATGATTCGCGTGCAGGACCTGCAACGCTCGCTCGATTTCTACGAGAAGGCTTTCGATCTCGGCGTCGCGCACCGGCTGGACTTTCCGGACTTCACGCTCGCCTATCTGCGCAACGACGAAACCAACGCCGAGCTCGAACTCACCTGGAACAAGGGACGCGCCGAGCCATACACACATGGCGACGGCTACGGCCACGTCGCGGTGAGCGTGCCGGATGCGAAGGCGGAGCGCGAGCGTCTGATCGGCCTCGGTCTCTCACCCAACGACGTGCGCGAATTCAAGAACGACGACGGCTCGCTCATCGCGCGTTACTTCTTCATTCAGGATCCGGACGGCTACAAGATCGAGGTTCTCGAACGGCATGGACATTACGAATAGTCAGATAGTCAGCGGCATCACGCGGGACCACACACATAAATAAGCTGTTGCAGTGCCCCACAAGGAGAGAGACATGCGAGACACGATCATCCCGATCGTCGCGCAGCGGCGCGCGCACGACGGTGAAGAGCATCACGACCACGACGACATCGCCGCGCCACCGAACATCGCACTGACGCGACGCGAATTTCTGCGCGGCACCGGCGTGCTGGTCGGCACCATCGCGGCGACCTCGATCTTCGCGAGCCTCGCGCCGAGCCGCGTCTGGGCGCTCGAAATGCAGGGGCTCGACACGCATCAGGGCGAAGTGCTGCTGCAAGTCACGCGACAGATCTATCCGCACGCAACACTCGATGACGCCGTCTACGCGCTCGTCGTCAAGGATCTCGACGCCAAGGCGAAAGCCGATCCCGCCGTGCGCCAGCAACTCGCCGACGGCGTCGCGCAGCTCGACGCCAAAGCCGGCTCCGACTGGACGAGGCGCGGCGCGAACGACAAGGCGCAGGACGTCGCCGCGCTCGCGGGCACGCCGTTCTTCAACACCGTACGCAGCACGGCCGTCGTGTCCCTGTACAGCAACGCGCTGGCGTATCAGCACTTCGGCTATGGCGCATCGAAGGGCGATGGCGGCTATCTCTATCAGGGTTTCAACAACCTGTCATGGCTGCCCGATCCGCCTCTCGCGAACAGCGGTCCGATTCCGAAAGACAGCTAACCCATTCGAGCGATCCGATGGAAAACGGAGACAGACATGTACACGGACAACAAGGTGCAGTTCAGGCACAACGACGATCACGTCGTGGTGATCATCGGATCGGGCGCGGGCGGCGGGACGCTCGCCAACGAACTCGCGCAGAAGGGCGTCGACGTGGTCGTGCTCGAAGCAGGCGCGATGCACACGCAAGGCGATTTCGCGACGGAAGAGTGGAGCGCGTTCAAGCAGCTTTCATGGCTCGACAATCGCACGACATCGGGCAACTGGCGCGTCGCGAAAGATTTCCCCAACCTGCCCGCGTGGATCTGCAAGACCGTGGGCGGCACGACGGTCCACTGGGCGGGCGCGAGCCTGCGCATTCAGCCGCACGAGTTCAAGGCCAAGACGACTTACGGCGACGTGCAGGGCGCCAATCTGCTCGACTGGCCGGTGACGCGCGCGGAGCTCGATCCCTACTACGACCGCGCCGAAAAGAAGATGGGCGTCACGCGCACGAACGGCAATCCGGGCCTGCCGGGCAACAACAACTTCAAAGTGATGTCGGCGGGCGCGGCGAAGCTCGGCTACAAGGAGTGCAACACCGGCCATATGGCGATCAACAGCACGGTCCGCGACGATCGCACGCACTGCTTTCAGCGCGGCTTCTGCTTTCAGGGCTGCCGCATGGGCGCGAAGTGGTCGACGCTCTATACCGAACTGCCGCGCGCGCAGGCGACGGGCCGCATGGAATTGCGCCCGCAATCGCATGTCGTGAAGATCGAGCACGATGCGCGCGGCAAGGCGACGGGCGTCGTCTATTACGACAAGGACGGCAAGCTGCAACGGCAGAGGGCGCGCGTCGTCGCGGTGGCGGGCAATGCGATCGAGACGCCGCGGCTCCTGCTCAACTCGCAGTCGAGCAAGTTCCCCGATGGCCTCGCGAACGGCTCGGGCCAGGTCGGCCGCAACTACATGCGGCACACGACAGGCTCGGTCTACGGCGTGTTCAACGACAAGGTCGAGATGTTCAAGGGCACGACGATGGCCGGCATCATCGAGGATGAATCCGTGTTCGATCCGAAGCGCGGCTTCGCGGGCGGCTATCACATGGAGACGCTTTCGCTCGGGCTGCCCTTCTATGCGGCGTTTCTCGATCCCGGCTCGTGGGGGCCGAACTTCGCGGCGGCGATGGATCAGTATCAGTACACGGCGGGCATGTGGATCGTCGGCGAGGACATGCCGCGCGAACAGAACCGCATCACGCTCAACACCGACGTGAAGGATCAGTACGGCTTGCCGGTGCCGAACGTCCACTTCGACGATCATCCGAATGACGAAGCGATGCGCCAGCACGCGTACAAGCAGGGCAGCGCGGTGTACGAAGCGGCGGGCGCGAAGGCGACGTATCTCGTGCCGCCGTATCCGTCGACGCACAATCTCGGCACCGCGCGCATGAGCGCGAAAGCCGCCGACGGCGTCTGCAATTCGCATGGCCAGACGCACGAAGTGGCGAACCTGTTCATCTCCGATGGCAGCCAGTTCACGACGGGCGCGGCGGAAAACCCGACGCTCACGATCGTCACGCTGGCGATCCGTCAGGCCGACTACATCGCCGGCCAGATGAAGCAGCGCAGGGTTTGACGTGATTGCCGATGATTGCGTAGCGGAATAGTTTGTTCGGTCGGCCGTCGTGCGACGAGCATGGCGGCCCGTTTCCTGGAGATCAACGTCATGTGTCGGGTGTACATCAACGCCGATCCGATCCTCTATGAATCGCGCACGCGTTCGCTGCGCATTCATGGTGTGATCACTACCGTCCGGCTCGAAAATCTCTTCTGGGACGTGCTGCACGAAATCGCCGGGCGCGAAAATCTCACGACGAGCCAGTTCGCCGTCAAGCTCTACGACGAACTGATCGCGCTGCGCGGCGAAGCGCCGACCAACTTCGCGTCGTTTCTGCGCGTGTGCTGTTTGCGCTATCTGTCGATGCGCGAGGCGAAGCAGGCGGCCGAAGGCGAGGCGGCGGGCGCGGTGGCCCTGCGTGTGCTGAAAGCGGGCTAGTTCGACGCATTCCTCATTGAACGCGAGCGCGCCGGGCTTCGGCGTGCCCCTTTCCGTCAGCCAAAGCGATGGTGACATCGGCCAAGCGCCGCCCGCCGTCCCATTCAGCATCTAGCATCCTGTTCGACCGACAACGAACGACGACGCATCCGCGGTGATGCACGCCCGGACGCCGTTTGCCGCGGAGTCTCGAGCATGCTTTTCAATTCCTATTCGTTCATCTTCGCGTTTCTTCCCGTGGTTTTCGTCGGCGCGTTTCTGCTCGGGCGTTATAGCCATCGGCTCGCTGCGCTCTGGCTCGGGCTGGCGTCGCTTTGGTTTTACGCAATATGGACGCCACGCTTTGTCGTGCTCTTGCTCGGTTCCATCCTGTTCAACTATGCCGCCGCGTGGTGGATCGGCAGGGAAAGCGAAAGGAAAAGCGGCCATCCGAAGCTGATTCTTATCGGCGCCATAACAATCGATCTGGGTCTGCTCGGCTACTATAAATACGCCAACTTTCTCATCGATTCATCGAATCATCTGCTGGGGATGAATCTTGCGGCGCTCGACATCATTCTGCCGTTGGGAATCTCGTTCTTTACGTTCACGCAGATCGCCTTTCTCGTCGATGTCTATCGCGGCATCGCGCGCGAATACAACTTCGTCAACTACTTACTGTTCGTCACGTATTTCCCGCATCTGATCGCAGGACCGGTGCTGCATCACAGTCAGATGATGCCGCAGTTCGGCAATCCGAAAACCTTCCGGATGAATCCGGAGAACATATCCGCCGGATTGACGGTTTTCGTGCTGGGGCTCGCGAAGAAGGTTCTGATTGCAGACACGCTAGCCAAAGGCGCCGTGCCGCTTTTCAGCGCGGCGAGTGCGGGCGTGCAGCTGACTTTCTTCGAAGCCTGGACGGGCGCGCTCGCGTACACGCTCCAGTTGTATTTCGACTTTTCCGGCTATTGCGATATGGCCGTGGGCATCTCACTGCTCTTCAACGTCAAACTTCCGATCAATTTCGATTCGCCCTATAAGGCGGCCAGCATCATCGACTTCTGGCGGCGCTGGCACATGACGTTATCCGCGTTTTTGCGGGATTACCTGTATATACCGCTCGGCGGAAGCAAACACGGCGGCCCGCTGCGCCGCTACGTCAATCTGATGATAACGATGCTATTGGGCGGCTTGTGGCACGGCGCCGGATGGACGTTCATCGCGTGGGGCGGATTGCATGGCGCGTATCTGATCGTGAATCACGGCTGGCGCGCCGTGTCTCCGCGTCTGGGAATAGATGGTTCGAGCCGGTTCGCGCGAATCGCAGGCGTAGCGCTGACCTTTTTAGCCGTCGTCGTGGGATGGGTTTTCTTCAGGGCCGAGAACTTTCAGACCGCCTGGAACATGCTCGCGGGCATGGCGGGCTTTCACGGTGTTTCGCTACCCGCGTCTTTGGAACGGCATATCGCTCCCGTTCTCGGTTCGAAGCTGCGTTTCGACGGCTTTCTGCCATCCGTCGGCATTCCGTCGATGGTGTTCGTCACGCTGCTGTTCGGCTTCGTTCTCGTGTGGGGATTCCCGAACCTGCAGCGTTTGCTGGAGCGCTACAGGTCGGCTGAACTTTCATTCACGCGCGTCCGGAACCGGATATTGCCGCGCCGGGTCGACGCCACGTTATTGGCCGCAAGTCTTTCGGCGTTGCTCTTTTTCGTCGTGGTTCTGGCTATTGGATCAGCGGGTCCATCGGAGTTTCTCTATTTCGAGTTCTGACCATGACGTATCTGAAAATCTTCGCGACGTCGCTGGCCATTATCGCGATCGCCTGGTTCTCGGCGGCATTGATGCTCGCGCCCGCGCCAATTGCCGGCGAGTATTGGGTACGGGAAATGACGGTCGTGAAGCGGAGCATCGCGCAGCATTACAAGGGACAGCGAAAGCTGATCGTAGCGGCCGGATCGAACGTGCTTTTCAGCGTGGACACGACGCAACTGAGCAAGGATCTCGGCATTCCGGTTTTGAATTACGGATTTCACGCGGGACTCGCGCTCGATGAAATCCTTGGCGAAGTGACGTCCGTCGCCGAGAACGACGACACCGTGATTCTCGCACTGGAGCGCGAATACTATTGCGACGATGCCAACAAGGAGAATGCCACCTGGAGAGCGCGAAACGCCATCGCCTGGGATCACGACCGCTGGCGGACGTGGTCGATATTCCGGCGGCTGGACGCAATTACATCGATGGGTCCTGGACTCATCTTCGAACTCGCGCAGGCTCGAATTCGCGAGACATGGTTTCCGAAATCCATCGAAGACAGGCTTCGCGCATTTCACGATCAGGAAATCGTGACGAGATTCATCGATGCGCCGCCGCCGACATCATTCGCCTATTCCGCGTATCACCTCGACGGCCTGGGCAACATGCAGCAGATCGATGGCTCGAATTACACGGGACGTCCGGAATCGGCGGAACAGGAAACGGAAATCTGTCCGGATAGCTTTCTCGTGCTGAAGCGATTCGTCCATGCGATGCACGACAAGGGCGTGTCGGTCTACTTCGCCAATACGCCCTATGTGCAGACGAGCACGACGCGCGCGGATCGGGTCGAAGAAGCATCGAAGCAATTCGCCAGCGCCATTTCTCCGCTCGGAACCGTGCTCGACGACCGGAACCAGCTTCTCTTCAACCGCAAACTGTTTCTGAACACCGACCTCCACATGAACACCGAAGGCAGGACATTGAGAACCGGATTGCTCGAAGACTCGATCAAAAGCCATCCCGCATTGAAGCAATGGCTCGACTTGCGATGAACGCGAAGTTATCGCGAGCGGCTATCGGCAGGCCATAACTTCGTTCCATTTCGAACCAGGAGACAATGCGAAGCGGGGGTATCTGCGAATTTTGCGCGTTGCTGGCACGATTTCCGTCACGCTGCTAGATTACCGTGCAACAGAATCGTTGATCGAGAGACTACGATGCCTGACAAATCCGCTTCCCCGCGTTCGCCTCTTCCCGCGCTGATCCTCATCGCGGCCATCGTCGCCGTGCTGGTCGCGGCCTTCGCCTACACGGCGGGCTGGCTCACGCCGAATCGCCTCACACCGGCGAAGATCGTGGGCAGCCTCGCGCCACCGGGCGGCGCGGTGCCGGGCTTCAGACGCAATCATGCGAAGGGCATCTGCTTCAGCGGCGATTTCGAATCCAACGGCTCGGGCGCGGCAATCTCCAAAGCCAGGATGTTCATGCCGGGTACGTATCCCGTCACGGGGCGCTTCAATCTCGCGACGCCGGACCCGAAAGCATCGGATGCGATGGCGCGCGTGCGCGGCCTGAGCCTGCGCATCGTGATGCCCGACGGCAGCGAGTGGCGCTCCGCGATGATCGATGCGCCGTTCTTCCCCGTTGCGACACCGCAGGCCTTTTTCGACCTGCAACGCGCGCTCGCGAACAAGAGCGATCCCGAGTCGATGCAGAAGTTCGCCGCCGCGCACCCGGAGATCGCTGCGTTCGGCGCGTGGGCCGGCAGTGCGCCGTGGACGGCATCGTATGCGGACGAGCGTTACAACAGCCTCAACAGCTTCGTCTTCACGAACGCGGAGGGACAGGATCAGACGGTGCGCTGGTCCTTCGTTCCCGCCGCGAAGCCCGAGACGCTGACGCCGGACGAATTGAAGCAGAAGGGCGCGAATTTTCTCGATGCCGAGATCACGCAGCGCGTGCAAGGCGCGCCGCAACGCTGGGCGATGGTCGTCACCGTCGCGAATCCCGGCGATCCGACCGCGGACCCGAGCAAGGCGTGGCCGGAAGACCGGCATACGGTCGAAGTGGGCACGCTCGTCGTGAAAGCCATCGAACCGGAGCCGGACGGTCCTTGCCGCGATCTCAACTTCGATCCGACCGTGCTGCCCTCGGGCATGCGCGTATCGGACGATCCGTTTCCTGCCGCGCGCTCGGCTGCCTATTCCGTATCGTTCAATCGACGCACCGCCGAGGACAAGGCCTATCCGCACACGCCTTCGCAAGGAGCGCAGCAATGAACGCGATCAACGAGCGGTTCTCGCCGCTGCAACGCGCCCTGCACTGGATCATGGCGATCTGCATTCTGTCGATGCTGTTCATCGGCGTCGGCATGGTGTCGACGGTGAGGCCGGACTATCTGACGCTCGTGTCGATACACAAGCCGCTCGGCATCGCGATACTCGTGCTCGCGCTGATCCGTCTCGCCGTGCGAATCGCGCGCGGTGCGCCGCCGCTGCCCGCGAACATGCCCGAGCCGATGAAGCTCGCCGCGCATCTATCGCACTATGCGTTCTATGCGTTGATGATCGCGTTGCCATTGCTCGGCTATGGCATGTTGTCGGCGGCGGATTATCCGGTCGTGATAGGCGGCTATCGCCTGCCGTCACTTTTACCGCATAGCAATTCGTTGCACACGCTGCTCTGGAACGCGCATCGGTTCCTCGCGTTGTGCTTCTTCGCGCTGATCGTCGTGCATCTCGCGGCGGCGCTGTTTCATGCGCTCGTGCGTCGCGATGGCGTCTTTCACGCGATGGCGCCGTGGAAATAGACGCGCACGTTCAGGGGCGCCGCTGCTGCACGACTTGGGCGAGCGCCCGCACGCCCGGCTCGATCAGCTCCGCGCGTATCGCTGAAAAACCCATGCGGAAGCATCGCTGACCATCGGCGGGATCGGCGAAGAACACGCTGCCCGGTTCGATGAGCACGCCGAGCGCTTGCGCGTCTTTCGCGAGACGCGTCGCGTCGAGCCACGGCGGACCTTCGACCCAGCACGAAGCGCCGCCCGTCACGTTCGATGCGCGCAATTCCGGCAGATGCGTGGCGAGCGCATCCATCAGCACTTCGGCGCGTTCCTTGTAGACGCGCCCGAGCTTGCGCAATAGCGTGTCGTGATGACCGAGCGCGAGAAAGGTCGCGAATGCGCGCTGGATGTACGCGGCCGGATGACGAATCATCAGACGGCGCAGCGCGCGCAGCTCGCGTATCAGCTCGCGCGGCGCGACGATATAACCGAGCCGCAGTCCTGGCGCGAGCGTCTTCGACAGCGAACCGATATAGACGACGCGCTCTGCCGTATCGAGGCTCTTCAACGCGGGATGCGGCGTGCCCGAGAACGTGTTCTCGCTCTCGTAGTCATCCTCCACGACGATGAAATCATGCTTCACCGACAGGTCGAGCAACTTGCGTCGCCGCTCGATGGGCATCGTGACGGTCGTCGGACATTGATGGCTCGGCGTGACATACACGTAATCGCAAGCCGCGATCACGCTTTCATCGTCGATGACGGCGCCGTCTCCGTCCACTTCGAGCGGCACGATTTGCGCGTTGTGATGCTGGAAGATGTTGCGCGCATCGGGATAGCCGGGGTTCTCCATGCCGACTTTCGTCTGCGTGCCGCACAACAACGCGCCGATGAGATAGAGCGCCTGCTGGCAGCCGTTCGTGACGACGATCTCTTCGGGCATCGCGAAGACACCGCGACGCGGCAGCACGCGCGTGCGTATTTGTTCGACGAGCGTTTCGTCGTCGCGTTCGATGAGATCGGGCGCCCAGTTGCGGATCTCCATCACCGACAAGCCGTGCATGCAGCTCTCGCGCCAGTCGCTCGTCGGGAAGAGTTCGGTGTCGAATTGCCCGTAAATAAAGGGATATTCGTAACTCTGCCAGTTCGACGGCTTGACGATATTGCGTTGATGCGACGGCGCGTGCCGGATGCGCGCGCTCCAGTCGGGATGACCTTGCTGCGTCTCGATGCTCGATGTTTCCGCGACGCCCGCTGCGGTGAAGCCGCGTTGCAACTCGTCGGTCGCAGGATTCACGAAATGGCCGCTGCGCTCGCGCGAGACGAGATAGCCTTCCTCGACGAGTTGCTGATACGCGAGCACGACGGTGTTGCGCGACACGTTGAGCTGATCGGCGAGTTCGCGGCTCGAAGGCAAGGCGGAATCGGGCGCGATATGACCGCTCAGGATCGCATTGACGATCATCTGGCGGATCTGGTTTTGCAGGCTCATCCCCGAGACCCGCGAGCGCTCGAAGAGCTGCGCCCAAAGCATCGCGGTAGGACGGATGGGCATGCATGTCTCCTTGTGGAACGTTTATTGGATGTGTCGATATTACGTGGGGCTTGCCTGTCGCGCCAGTTGAAAAATAGCCCGAAGGCAGACGAGCTGTTAGCCGCGAATCCGTTCGCGCGATGACGCTGAAGTAAAAAATGATCCCGGATAGCGGATGCGGCGCGACGATTGAATAGAATCGCCTGCGTTTTTCACGGATGACGACTTCGTAAGTTGGTTCTATTGACGATATCGGCGGCGCGCTAGCGTGATCTCCAAGCCGAATCGAACAGTCACCCCATCGAGCTTTCCGATAAGTATGCCCAAGGTTCTTGTTCTAAGCGTGAGCGCGGGCGCCGGCCACGTTCGCGCAGCAGAGGCGCTGTGCGCGTATGCAAAGACTCATCCCGCAAGTGTCGAAGCCGTGCATCTCGATGTCATGGACTTCGTTCCCGCAAGTTTCAAGGCGCTTTACGCGGAGTTCTACATCAAACTGGTCGCTCGCCAGCCGGCCCTCTGGAGTTATCTCTATCAGAAGACGGACAGCGCTTCGCCACGATCATTCGGCGAACGTCTTCGACGCGCGGTCGAGCGGCTCAACTGCCGCGCGCTGATAACGGAGATCGAGCGGCATCGCGCCGATGCGATCATTTGCACGCATTTCCTGCCTGCCGAGTTGCTTTCGCGTGAACGTCGTCTCGGCAACATTCATACGCCGGTGTGGGTGCAAGTCACGGACTTCGATCTTCATCGCATGTGGGTCGTGCCGGGCATGCAGGGATATTTCGCCGCAAACGACGAAGTCGCTTGGCGCATGACGAACCGCGGCGTTTCATCGGCATCGGTTCACATCGGCGGGATACCTGTCATGCCCGCCTTCAGCGAGCCTCTCGACCGCGCGGCGTGCGCGGCGCAATGCGGCCTGGACCCTGCGCGCATGACTCTGTTGATGATGTCCGGCGGCGAAGGTCTTGGCGCGCTCGACGCACTCGCCGAACGTCTGCTGAACATGGACGGCGATTTTCAGTTGATCGCTTTGGCGGGTCGCAACGAAGCGATGCGCGCCGCGTTGCGAAAACTGTGCGCGTTCCATCCAGCACGTTTGCACGTTTCCGGCTTCACGCCCAACGTCGAGCGCCTGATGGCGTGTTCCGATCTCGTCATCACGAAGCCTGGCGGGCTGACCACGTCCGAGTGCCTCGCAATGAAACTGCCGATGATCGTCACCTCGCCGATCCCGGGGCAGGAAGAGCGCAATGCGGATTACCTGCTCGAACACGGCGTCGCGCTGAAAGCCGTCGATGCAGTGGCGCTGGAGTATCGCGTTCGCGCGCTGCTCGACGATCCGGCCCGGCTCGATGCGATGCGCGAGCGAATCGCGCCGCTCTCGCGTCCGTATGCAGCACGTTTCGTTCTGGATACGGTGTGCGATGCGCTCGGCAATCCGGATACAAAGGTGGCGGCATGAACGCACGTGCCCTCGTGCCTGGCGGGCGCACGCTCGCGCTCGTCGGCTGGGTCGCGCTGCTGGGCTTCTTGTTCGCCAACGTCGAAATACAGATCGAAGGCAACGCAGGTTGGGCCGCGAGCTTGCCGACATGGCGCATCGAACATCACTGGTTGCTCGACATCTTCTGGGGCGGCAGACCGATGACGGGGTATCACGCGTGGGTCTTTCCATTCGTCGCGTTGTTCTTTCATCTGCCCGTGATCTTTTTCGGTCGATGGTCATGGCGCATCGAGGCGCGCATCGTCGCATGCGTCATGACGTTCTGGCTGATCGAAGACTTTCTCTGGTTCGTTCTCAATCCCGCGTTCGGCATCGATCGCTTCGATGCGCTTCATGTGCCCTGGCACAAGCACTGGATCGGGTTCGCACCAACCGATCACTGGACCATGAGCATTGCAGCGCTCGTGTTGTTTCATCTGTCGCGTGAGCCTGGCACGGGGCGGTCGTCGCATGAATGAAGTCTTCCGCATTTTGTTTTACGGCGCGGGCTTCATCGCTGCGGCATACGTCCTGCAGTCGAAGATGGCGGCAGCGCCCGCTCCGGCCACGTCTGCATCCATGACGGTCGAACGCCCGCTGAACTGGGCCGAACCGATCGTGTACGCAGGCGTCGACAATCTTCATCGCATCACGCCTTCGCTTTATCGGAGCGCGCAGATATCGGCGGCCGATATCGTGCAACTGCGCGCACTGGGTATCCGCAAGATCGTCAGCTTCCGTTCGTTTCATTCCGATGAGGATGTTCTCGAAGGCAGCGGCATCGCGCTGCAGCGCCTCCGTATCAACACATGGAACATCAAGGACGAGGACATGATCGCCGCGCTCAAGGCGCTGCGCGATGTCGACCGCGATGGTCCGATTCTCATTCACTGTCAGCATGGCGCGGATCGCACGGGGCTGGTATCGGCGCTGTATCGCGTGGTGTATCAAGGGTGGACCAGGCAACAGGCCGAAGATGAGTTGCTGCATGGCGGCTATGGATTTCATCCGGTGTGGGGAAACATCAGAAGCTATCTGCAGCACGTCGATGTCGAATGGTTGAGGCGGCAGGTTGGCGTTGCGGGGAGTCCCGCGTGATGCGCGCCTCCATGATTCGCATGGTGCTGATCTGCCTGCGACGTATCACCGTGCCTTTCGAACGCGCCGACGTCGCCGTGGTCTTCCGAAATGCGCTCCAAGATGACGGCACGCCAAAGCCCATTCTCGCGGCGCGGCTCGAGACCGCCTTGAAGTGTCATCGTGCGGGTCTTTGCTCGCTATTTCCACCTTCCACGAGCGCAGCTCGCGTTCGAGAGCCTTGGCGCAACGGTCTTGCCGGGTGCGTTTCCGCGTGAAGTCAGGGCGATGGACGCGTATTCGATTTGGCGCGAAGTGCCCGCATACGCCGTCTATTTCGCCCGGCTCTCGCTCGACGAGCACGCCGAGCCGGTGTCGTTCAGGCCGGTGAAGTTTTTGATCAGTCTCTTCTTCTGAGCTGCAAGTCAACTCGCGCCCCGCACCGAAAACGCCATCTCCCTTCTCTGCCGCAACCCGACCCACGCCGCCGACATCGCACTGACGATGCCCGCTGCGAGGCAGTATCCCGCGATCATCCACGGATCGCCGCCGTTGCGTTGCAAGAGCCACGTCGCGATGATCGGGCTGATGCCGCTCGCGAAGATCCCCGAGAACTGATACACGAACGAGATGCCCGAGTAGCGCACTTTCGCGTCGAAGAGTTCGGAGAAGAGCGCGGCTTCCGGACCATAGATCGATGCATAAACCACGCCGAGCGGAATCACGACCGCGAGCCACGCGAGCATCGTATTGCCGCCGCTATTCTTCATGAGCCAGAAGCCGAGGAACGCGGAAAGCCCGGTCGCAAGCGATCCCCAGAAGTAAATGCGCGCACGCCCAACGCGATCCGACAGCCGTCCGAAGAACGGAATCGTGAAGATCATCACGAACGCGGCGACCATTACGCCGAGCAGCGCGTCCGTGCGTTGCAGATGCAGCGTGCCGGTGAGATAAGAAATCGAAAACACGCCGAACACGTTGAAGAACACGCCATCGATGAAGCGTGCGCCCATGCCCGCAAGCGTATTGCCGGGATACTTCGTGATGACATCGACGATCGGCATGCGCGCTTCGCTGCCCGTCTTCTGGATGCGCGCGAACTCCGGCGTTTCCATCACGTTCAGGCGGATATACATGCCAATGAGCACAAGCGCGAACGACAGGAAGAACGCGATACGCCAGCCCCACGCGAGGAACTGCGCGTCGGTCAGCATGAGCGAGAGCCCCGCGACGACGCCCGACGACAGACACAAGCCGAGCGCGAGGCCGATCTGCGGAATGCTCGCATAGAAGCCGCGCTTGTTCTCGGGTGCGTATTCGAACGCCATCAGCACGGCGCCGCCCCATTCGCCGCCGAGACCGATGCCTTGCAGCACGCGCAGAAACAGCAGCAGCGATGGCGCCCATATGCCGATCTGCGCATACGTCGGCACCATGCCGATCAACACCGTCGCGACGCCCATGATCGTCAGCGTCATCACGAGCATGCTCTTTCTGCCGACGCGATCGCCGAAGTGCCCGAAGATCACGCCGCCCAGCGGCCGGCTGAGAAAGCCGACGGCGAAGGTGCCGTAAGCGAGCATCGTCGAGATGAGCGGATCGCTGCCTGGAAAATAGAGCTTGTTGAAGACGATGCCGGCGACCACGCCGTATAGAAAGAAGTCGTACCACTCGATCGTCGCGCCGATCAGACTCGCGACGACGACCTTTCTCATCTGTTTGCCATCGGTTCGGGGCAGTGCGTTCATGGTTTGTCTCCGTGATGGGTTCGAGACTTGTGCTCAGTCTCTTTGGCCTGCATGGGCCATGGGCTTTTCCGCAACGACCTGGGTTACGTCTTCCACATGCGTGACGTGCTGATAGCGCTGGTCTTCGAGAATCATGTCGGCCGCCTTCTCCGCGATCATGATGACAGGCGCATTCGTGTTGCCCGATACGAGCTCCGGCATGATCGACGCATCGACCACACGCAGTCGTCCGATGCCGCGCACCTTCAGGCGCTCATCGACGACCGCGGATGCATCGTTGCCCATCTTGCAGGTGCCCGCCGGGTGATAGATCGACTGACTGAACTTGCGCGCGACGTCGAGCAGATCGGCATCGGTTCGATACTCCGAACCAGGAATGAACTCCGACACGATGTGCTTCGCGAGCGAAGGCGCCGCCGCGATGCGTCGCGCCACCTTGATGCCGCCGATCACGACGGGATGATCGCGTTCGTCGGAAAGATAATTCGCATGAATCGCGGGATATTGCAGCGGATCGTTCGAGCGAATCTCGACGCTGCCGCGGCTGTACGGCCGCAACTGACACACCGAAGACGTGAACGCCGAGAACGGATGCGCGCCTTGTCCGGGCTTGTCGGCGGAAAGTGGTTGCATGTGAAACTGGATGTCGGGACGCGCGACATCCGGCGACGAACGCGTGAAGATCGCGACCTGGCTCGCCGCGAGCGTCAGCGGCCCGGTGCGCGAGATAACGTATTGCAAGCCGATGAGCGCTTTCTTCAGCGGATTGTTGACCTCGTCGTTCAACGTCCGCTCGCGCGTCTTGAACACAAGCCGCACTTGCAGATGATCCTGCAGATTCCGGCCCACGCCCGGCAGGTCGTGCCTCACTTGCACGCCTGCGCCGTTCAACACGCTCGAAGGCCCGACGCCCGAGTTCTGCAGAATCTGCGGCGAGCCGATCGCGCCAGCCGCGAGAATCACTTCGACACGCGCGCGAACTTTCTTCACGACGCCTTCATGCATGTACTCGATGCCGACCGCTTCCTTGCCGTTGAACAGTACCCTGCGCGTTTGCGCCCGCGTCTCGACGATAAGATTGCGCCGGTCGCGCACCGGCTTGAGAAAGCCCTTCGCGGTGCTCCAACGAAAGCCCTTGTAGGCCGTCTGCTGAAAATAGCCGACGCCTTCTTGCGTCGCGCCGTTGTAATCCTCGTTGAACGGGATGCCGATTTCCTGCGCCGCCGCGATGAAGTGATCGGCGATCGGACGGCGCAAGCGCAAATCCGATACTTTCAACGGCCCGCCCGCGCCGTGATATTCGCTCGCGCCGTGCTCCTGATCTTCCGATTTCCTGAAGTAGGGCAGCACGTCCTTGTAACTCCATCCCGCGTTGCCGAGTTCGGCCCAGCGATCGTAGTCCTCGCGCTGACCGCGCACATAGAGCAGCCCGTTGAGCGAACTGCAGCCGCCCAGCACCTTGCCGCGCGGCCAGTCGATGCTGCGTCCTGCGACGGCATCGTCCGGTTCCGTGCGATAGCACCAGTCGAGCTCGGGATCGTGCATGGTCTTGAAGTAGCCGACGGGGATATGAATCCACGGGCTCGCATCGGGCCCGCCCGCTTCGAGCAGCAGCACGGTGTTGGACGGATCGGCGCTCAGACGGTTGGCGAGCACGCAACCTGCCGAGCCCGCACCGACGATGACGTAATCGACTTCCTGCTGCATGACACCTGTCTCCTGAGGTCTTCTTTTGGAACGAATCGTTTCGCTTGCGTTTCGTTCAATGTGGAAGAAGCGGGCAAGGAAGCCAAGAGAAAAGCGCGGAAGCTCGCGAAAGTGAAACGGAAAGTGCGAATTCCGATTCAGAAGCGGAAGGGGGATTGGGGTAGTCCCTGAGCCGCGATTTATTGATTCGCCATCCGAAGTAACGATGCTGCGGCGCGTCAGAAAGTGGCCGTGAGCTCGGCGGCGGCTTCCTGCAGGCGCGGCACGAACGTCAGCGCACGGGACAGCGCCATGCGCGAGACCGGCCCATGCACGGCGATGGCCGCGATGCACTTGCCGCGCGAGTCGAAAACCGGCACGGCGACGCAGGCGATGCCCAACACGAACTCTTCGTTATCGACGGCGATGCCCTTGTTCGCGATGCGATCCAGTTCCGCTTCGAGCAGGTTCGGATCGTCGAGCGTGTTGGGCGTGAAGCGTTCGAGCCGCATCGCGCGAACGAGCGCGCTGCGTTCGTCGCGCGGCATCATCGAAAGAAGCAGCTTGCCGCTCGCGCTGCAATGCGCGGGAACATGCGATCCGGGCTTGAGCTCCAGTCGCAGCGCCCACGGCGATTCGCAGCGGTCGAGATAAAGCACTTGCGTGTCGTGCAGCGTGCTCAGGTTGCACGTTTCGCCGAGATCGGCGACGAGACGCTCCAGAATCGCATGACGCTGGCGCCGCGCGCCGCTGTGCATCATCACGTCGACGCCGAGCCGTTCGAGGCGCGGGCCGATCACGTAAGCGTTCTTCTGGCCCGGCTCGCGCGCGACGAAGCCGCCCGCTTCGAGCGATTGCAACATGCGATGCAGCGATGCCTTCGGTTGCTCGATGATGTTCGCCAGCTCCGCGAGCGACAGCGCGCCCTTCGCCGCGACCAGATGTTCGAGCACGCTGAATGCGCGCAGCGTAGGCGTTTCGTTGCGCGCGGCGCTTTCGGCGAGCGGCGCGCCATCCGTCGATTCAGGGTGAGCGAAGGCTTCCGTATCGGCTCGCGTGTCCATGATGCGCGCTCACGCCGGGTGATGCCGCGCTGCCTGCGCCTGCACGCAAGTCACGGCGATTACGTGAAAGATATCGTCCGCGCTGCAGCCGCGCGACAGATCGTTGGCGGGCTTCGCCAGCCCTTGCAACAACGGGCCGATAGCCTTCGCACCGCCGATGCGCTCCGCGAGCTTGTAGCCGATGTTGCCCGCTTCCAGACTCGGGAAGATCAGCGTGTTGGCGTGTCCTTCGATCTGCGAGTGATGCACCTTGCGCATCGCGATTTCGGCGACGATCGCGGCGTCGAGCTGCACGTCGCCATCGATGGCGAGGCCGGGGCGCGCTTCCTTCACGCGCCGCGTCGCATCGATGACCTTGTCGACGGCCGCATGATGCGCGCTGCCGCTCGTCGAAAACGACAGCATCGCGACGCGCGGGTCTTCCATCAGCAGACTGCGTGCGCTGTCGGCCGCGGCCATCGCGATTTCGGCGAGTTGCTCCGCATTCGGCTCGACGACGAGCGCGCAATCGGAAAAGACGAGGCCGCCTTTCATCGTATGAAAGGGCTCGCAGAGCATCATCAGAAAGAAGCTGGAAACGAGCTTGAATGAAGGGCGAACGCCGATGATCTGAATCGCGTTACGCACGACATCCGCCGTCGTGTTGACCGCGCCGGAGACCGATCCGTCGGCCTCGCCCATACGCACCATGAGGTTCGCGAAGCACAGCGGATCGCGCACGGCGGCGCGCGCCTGATCGGGCGTCATGCCCTTTTTCTCGCGCAACGCGAGAAGCTCTTCCGCAAAGCGTTCGCCAAGCGATGATTGAGAAGGATCGATCACCTCGATGCCTTCGAGATCGATGCCCGCGCCATCCGCGACCTGATACGCGCGCGCTTTCGCACCCGCGAGCACAATGCGCGCGATACCTTCCCTGTGCGCGCGTTGCGCCGCCTGAAGGACGCGCGTGTCTTCGGCTTCGGAGAGGACGACGCGCATCGGCAGGTCGCGAGCCTGATCGATGATGCGATGCATGGCTTTCATGGCGGGCTCTCGATGGTCGGTCGGAAAACGCCGCTGCGCGGGCGCGCAGCGGCGTGAGGCAGGACTTAGACGTAGTCCTTGTACTTGTCCAGCATGCGTACCGGCTTCGAGAGCGCATCGCGGCGGAACGGATCGCCGAGCTCACGCGTGCACATGATTTCGATGATCGTCGTCTTGCCATGATTCATCTGCAGATCGATGGCCTTCTTCAGCGCCGGGCCCACATCCTCCAGCTTGTCGACGACGATGCCTTCCGCGCCCATCGCCTTCGCGATCTCGGCGAAGCTTTGATTGTCGAGCTCGCCCGCGACGAAGCGGCGGTTATAGAAGTCCACCTGATTCTTCTTCTCCGCGCCCCATTGACGGTTATGGAAGACGACGGCCGTCACCGGAATGTTGTGGCGCACGCATGTCATGGTCTCCATCAGGCTCATGCCCCACGCGCCATCGCCCGCATACGACACGGCCGGACGATGCGGCGCCGCGACCTTCGCGCCGATGATCGTCGGGAACGCATAGCCGCAATTACCCCAGCTCATCGCCGCGAAGAAGCTGCGCGGTTTGTTGAAGCGCAGATAGCTGTTCGCGACCGAGTTGATGTTGCCGATGTCCGTCGAGACCATCACGTCTTCCGGCATCGCCTTTTCGAGTTCGCGCAACACCTGACGCGGATGCAGATATTGGCCGCCGCTGAAGGGCTTCTCGCCCTTCTGCTCTTCGATCATGTCGAGGCTGTACGGATCGCGCTCGTGCGTCCACTCGTCGAGCTCCTTCTCCCACGCGGCTTTTTCAGAAGCGATGGTTTTCGCGCGGGCATCCTTCGTCGCATCGCAATCGAGCTTGCGGTCCGCGAGACGTTGCGTGAGCGCGATGGCAGTCGCCTTCGCATCGCCGCAAATGCCGACGGAAATCTTCTTCACGAGGCCGAGCATCTTGTGATCCGCATCGATCTGGATGACCTTCGCTTCCTTCGGCCAGTAGTCGAGACCGTGCTGCGGCAGCGTGCCGAACGGTCCGAGGCGCGAACCGAGCGCGATGACGACATCGGCCTGACTGAGCAGCTTCATCGCCGCCTTCGAGCCTTGATAACCGAGCGGGCCGCACCACAACGGATGATTCGCCGGGAACGAGTCGTTATGCAGATAGCTGTTGACGACCGGCGCGCCCAGACGTTCCGCGAGCGCCTTGCACTCTTCGATGGCATCGGACATCACCACGCCGCCGCCCGAGATGATGACGGGGAATTTCGCTTGCGCGAGCAGATCGGCCGCTTCGTTCAGGCTCTGGTCGCCACCGGGGCCGCGATCGAGACGCTGCGGCTTCGGAATCTCGACCTTCACCTGGCCGTAAAAATAGTCGCGCGGAATATTGAGCTGCGTCGGTCCCATTTCGGACATCGCGCGATCGAAGCAGCGCGCGGTGAATTCGGCCATCCGCGCCGGATGCGTGACGTGGCCCTGATACTTCGTGAATTCCTGGAACATCGGCAGTTGCTTCGCTTCCTGGAAACCGCCGAGGCCGATGCCCATCGTGCCGGCTTCCGGCGTGACGATCACGACCGGGCTGTGCGCCCAGTACGCCGCAGCGATGGCCGTCACCGCATTGCTGATGCCCGGACCATTCTGACCAATGACGACGCCGTGACGACCGGACACGCGCGAATAGCCGTCGGCCATATGACCCGCGCCCTGCTCGTGCACGACCGGAATGAGACGGATGCCGGCGGGCGCGAAGATGTCCATCGCGTCCATGAATGCCGAACCCATGATGCCGAACATCTCGGTCACGCCATTGGCGGCGAGCGTTTCGACGAATGCTTCGGACGGGGTCATCGCCTGCGGACCGCTGGGCGCCGCGCCGGTGGCGGCGAGGGTGGTCTTGGACGGACGTGCTTGGTCGTGCTCGCTCATGAATGTCTCCGGGTGAAATAAAACGGAACGTTCGGTTCCGGAATTCGTATCGTGAAGACATCGTAGGACAGGCCGATTCCGCGGTCAACCTGTTTTTCGAATAAACGGAATGATTCGTCTCTAAAAGAATCGGAATGAAGTCGTTCAAAAGAAGGGCGAATCGCCGCCGATGCCCGTGCGGCGGGCTTCGGCGGGAAGTTCGGCGGCAAGTTCGGCGAAAAGCGGAGTCAGCGTGCGGCGGGGCGTTGACGCGTCATGAGCGTCAGTCCGTCGGACGTATCGATGAGCGTTGCGAGTTTCACGGCGGTTTCGCGCAACTGCGGAACCGCCTGCAGCAGATCGTTCAGATTCGCGCGCGCGGTCGGCGCATGCGCGGCGAGGCACGCGAGCGCGCGCCCGGTGGAGGCGTCGGTGATGGGCACCGCGACCGCGACCATGCCGAGCACGAACTCCTCGTTATCGATGCCGATCCCGCGCGCCGCGAGCCGGTCGAGCTCGGCTTCGAGCAACGACCGGTCAGTCAGCGTGCGATGCGTCTTCTTGGTGAGCGTGAGGCGTCCGAGAATCTGGCGGCGCTCGGCCAGCGGCATCTGCGAAAGAAACAGCTTGCCGCTCGCCGTGCAATGCAGCGGCACGCGCATGCCGGCCTGCATGTGCAAGCGCAGCGGCTCGGCCGTTTCGACGCGCTCGATGTAAAGGACGGTATCGCCGTCGAGCGCGGTGAGATTGCAGCTTTCGCCGATCACGTCGACGAGCGAGCGCAGGATCGACCGGCATGCGCGCGTGAACGAATTGTTGGCGAGCGTGGCGAGTGCAAGCTGGGCGGCGCGCGGCCCGAGCGCGATGCCGCGATCGGTGCCGCGCGAGTCGGGCATGTGCGTGACATAGCCCTGCGCTTCGAGCGAATCGATCAGCCGGAGCAATGTGGCCTTGGGAATGCGTACGCGCGCCGCCAGTTGCGACAGCGTGTAGGCGTGGCCGGCGGCCGCCAGTTGTTCGAGCACGGCAAGCGGGCGAAGCGTCCGTGCTTCATCGCCGGCGTGTTCGGAAGGATCGAGATGTGTGACGTCGCGCATGAATCGGAAACGGAACGGTTGGTTTCGGATTACGACTACTTTACGCCGGGAAGCGGCGGCGACGCCACGATTTTCAGAACGTCCGGTTGCGTTTTTTTATACGGCTGATCCGGAACGGGCCTTTAGAATGTCTTGCCCAACTCCACCGCGGCTTCCTTCAGACGCGGCACCATTTCCAGCGCGCGCGAGAGCGGCGTGCGCGACACAGGCGCGTGAACGGCGATCGCCGCGATACATGTGCCGTGCGCGTCGGCGATGGGCGCGGCCGCGCACACGATGCCCTGCACGAACTCCTCGTTGTCGATCGCCACGCCCTTCTTCGCGATGCGGTCCAATTCCGCTTCCAGCATTTCCGTGTCGGTGATCGTGTTTGCGGTGTAGCGCTCGAGTTTCATCGCGCGCACGAGCGCATTGCGTTCCTCGCGCGGTTGCAGCGCGAGTAGCAGCTTGCCGCTCGCGCTGCACCAGACGGGTACATGCGAGCCGGGCTTGAGGTCGAGCCTGAGCGGCCACGGCGCTTCCACGCGATCCAGATACAGCACTTCGTTTTCATGCAGCATCGTCAGATTGCAGGTCTCGCCGAGATCGGAGACGAGCCGGGTGAGGATCGCATGACGCAAACGCCGTGCGCCCGCGTGCGTCATCACGTTGAGACCGAGTTGCGCGAGACGCGGGCCGACGACATACGCGTTTCGGTCGCCGGGCTCGCGAATCACGAGTCCGCCCGCTTCGAGCGACGCGAGCATGCGATGCAGCGAAGGCTTCGGCATACCCATGTCGTCGGCCATGTCCGTCAGCGACACGGGGTTGCCCGCCTGGACCAGATATTCCAGCAGCGCGAAGGCGCGCAGCGTGGGCGTGTCGGGCTTGTCCATCGGCATGATTTCCATATCAATTTGTCGACATTATTTTAAATGAGGTGCCGATCGCCGCCTCATACGCCGTTTTGATAAAAATAAACGAAATGAATTGTTCCGAAAAAGAATAGTTGCTATGCTGAAGTCTCTGCTACGGGAGACGAAGCCTCATGATGCGCGACACATGGATGGACGAGCCGGATCGGAAGGTGTCCGTGCGCTCGCTTTTCGGAATCGACACCGATCTGGACGTTCCTGCGTTCAGCACGCGCGATCCGCACGTTCCGGAAATCGACGAGGCGTACCGCTTCAATCCCGAGGTCACGCTGGCGATTCTCGCCGGCTTCGCATTCAACCGGCGCGTGATGGTGCAGGGGCTGCACGGCACCGGCAAGTCGACTCACATCGAACAGGTGGCGGCACGGCTCAACTGGCCTTGCATGCGCGTCAATCTCGATGGCCACGTGAGCCGCCTCGATCTCGTCGGCAAGGACGCGATCGTGGTGCGCGACGACGTGCAGATCACCGAGTTTCAGGAAGGCATCGTGCCTTGGGCGCTGCAACGGCCGGTTGCGCTCGTGTTCGACGAATACGACGCCGGCCGTCCCGACGTGATGTTCGTGATTCAACGAATTCTGGAACGCGACGGCAGTTTTACGCTGCTCGACCAGAACCGCGTGATCCAGCCGCATCGTTTTTTTCGGCTGTTCGCGACGACCAACACGATCGGCCTCGGAAATCTGAACGGCATGTATCACGGCACGCAGATGTTGAATCACGCGCAGATCGATCGCTGGAACGTCGTCGCGACGCTCAACTATCTGTCGCGCGAGGAAGAGGCCCGCATCGTGCTCGCGCGCGTGCCGCAGCTCGATGACGACGCGGGCCGCGCGCTCGTCGATTCGATGGTGAGCATGGCGGGCCTCACGCGGCGCGGCTTCGCGGCGGGTGATCTTTCGACGCTGATGTCGCCGCGCACCGTCATTAGCTGGGCGGAAAACCGCGAAGTTTTCCGCGATACGAAGCTCGCGCTGCGTCTCACTTTCCTGAACAAATGCGATGAAGCGGAACGGCCGATCGTCGCGGAATATTTTCAGCGCGCGTTCGGCGAGGAACTCGATACGCCATCGCAGTGGCACGACGAGTCGGCGCGATGAACGACTCGCGCGAACGCGCGCGACGCGATGCGCTGTGCGCGGCCACCGTGCGAGCCCTGACCGGCGACGACGCATTGCATTACCGCGGTGGCAAGTTGTATCGGCATCTGCGGCCGGTGCCGTTGCATGCGCCACATTTGCGCGGCGAGCACAGAGAGGAAGATGACGCCGATTCGACGCGCGGCGCGGCCGATGCGTCCGCGTTGCGCATCGCGCATTCGGATGCCGCGCTGCATCGCGAACTCGCTCCCGGTGAACCCGTCGCGCGCATGGTCTTCGACATGCTCGAACAGTTGCGCTGCGAAACGCGCGTGCCTTCCGGCATGGAAGGCGTGAAGCGCAATGTGCGGCATCGCTTCGATGCGTGGTCGCTCGCGTGCTACGAATCGGGCTTGCTCGACAGCGAAATCGGCTTGTTGATTTACACGGCCGCGCAAATGGCGCAGTCGCGTCTTTCGGGCCGCGCCGTGCTCGAAGAAACCGAAGGGCTCATCGAAGCGACCCGTGCGGCGCTCGCGCCATCGCTCGGCAATGCGCTTGCGGGCATGCGCCGCCATCGTCACGACCAGCGCGCGTATGCGGTCCATGCGCTGGAAATCGCGCGAACGATAGGCGAAATGGTGCAGGAAGTGCGGCACACGTTCGTCGAGAGCGATTCATCCGACGACGAAGAAGAAGATGCCGCGCGCACCATGCTCGGCACCTGGTTCGATACCGACGACGAACATGGCGAACTCGAACGGCTGGCGCTCGCTGCGAGTGGCGACAGCAGCGCGCGCGAGGCGACGGGCGAGGCGTATCGCATCTTCACCACGCGTTACGACAAGACCGTTCGCCCATCGACGCTGATCCGGGCCGCGTTGTTGCGCGAATATCGCGAGCGGCTGGACGCTCTGATTGCCGCGCGGCATATCAACGTGCCGCGTCTCGCGCGCATGTTGCAGGCGTCCATCACCGTGCCGCGTCGCGATGGCTGGTCGTTCGGCGAGGAAGACGGGCGCATCGACGGCCGGCGGCTCGCGCAAGTGGTGGCATCGCCGGATGAGCGGCGCGTATTCAGACGCGAGCGCGAACGTCCGCACGCGGACTGTGCGGTGGGCTTTCTCATCGACTGCTCGGGCTCGATGAAGGCGAGCATCGAGCCGGTCACGGTGATGATCGACGTGCTCGTGCGAGCGCTTGGCATGGCGGGCGTCACGACGGAAGTGCTCGGCTTCACGACCGGCGCATGGAATGGCGGGCGCGCGAAGCTCGACTGGCTCGCGAAGGGCCGGCCGAAGTATCCGGGCCGGCTCAACGAAGCCTGCAACATGATTTTCAAGGAAGGGGATGCAGGCTGGCGTGCCGGGCGACGCGATATCGCGGCGCTATTCAAGGCCGATCTGTTCCGCGAAGGTATCGACGGCGAAGCGGTGGATTGGGCATGCTCGCGGCTCATCGCGCGTGACGAAGCGCGCCGCATCCTCGTCGTCATCTCCGATGGAAGCCCGATGGACAGCGCGACCGCGCAAGCCAACGATCCGAACTATCTCGATCAGCACTTGAGAGAGGTCGTCGAGAAGCACGAAGCATCGCGCGCTGTGGAAGTGCTCGGCCTTGGCGTCGGCCTCGATTTGAGCACGTACTATCGGCATCACTTCGCAGTGGATCTGAGCGTTGCGCCGGACATGACGCTATTCGCGAAGCTCGCCGCATGGCTCGGTGCGCGGCGCAGACGCACGACTTAACGCGCGATGTATGTCGTCGTTTTCGAACAGGCCGATGAAGACGATGGCGGTTTCGTCGACATCGCGGCATGGCATGACTTGCCAGCGCTTGCCGACGACGTGAATCTCGGCACACGTTCCATCACGAGCCGCGCGATGCTCTTCGCGCGCAAGAGGCGATCGCCGATCGACGCGCACGTGGCCTTGGGCAAGCGGCGATCGAAACGCTCATCGGAGCGAAAGGCAACGCTGCGCAGATCGGCGCGAAGATGACTCGAAGGCATGAATGCTTGCCCTTCGATGCCTGAGAGCGCTTCGGCATGGGTCACTCCGCATGATCATTGGCCTCCCGAGACATTCGGTGCGAGAGAGAAGGGATTCGGCCCAGTATGACCAGACAAAAAGCGCGCGTCGTAGTGCCAGACGCGACCAATCGCAGGGGCCAGCGGCGGCGGCATCCTGGCACTAACGATGGTTTCGGCGTGGCTCTAAGCGGTACGTCGAGTTCGGTGCAGTATGAGGGTACTTTCCAAGGAGTCATCGGTGGCTACTCTCGACTACGTTGCGCCGGCCTTTCGTGGCGCGTGCGCCCCATACGATCCGCTCTACGACCCGCTCGTTTCGCCCATCGGCCGTCAGCCGATGGATTACGCGCCCACCTACTGGGTCGCGACCGCAGGCGAGCCGCCCGAAGACGACGGCCCCTTGCCCGGCGATGCCGACGTCGACGTGCTGATCGTCGGCGCGGGATTCACCGGCCTTTCGACGGCGCTCTTTCTGGCGCGCGAACATGGCATCCGCGCGACCATCGTCGATGCGAATCGCACGGCATGGGGCTGCACGAGCCGCAACGGCGGGCAAGGGCAGAACGCGAGCGGACGCCTCTATCGCTCGCAATGGATCGAACGCTGGGGCAAGCAGACGGCGCTCAGGCTCGATGCCGAGATCCGCGAAGGTTTCGACACCTTCAAGCAATTGATCGGCGAGTTCACATGCGATCCGCAGCCGGGCGGGCATCTGTACATCGCGCATCGCGCGCGCAAGATGGACTTTCTCGCGAACGAATGCAAAGTGATGCGCGACGTATTCGGCTACGACGCGCGCATGCTGAGCGCGAAGGAAGTCGCCCAATCGTATGTCGACGATCGCGAGAATTGCGGCGCGCTGCTGGAGCCCGATGGCATCGGCGTGCATCCGTTGAAGCTCGCGTTCGGCTATATGCGTATGGCGCGCTCGCTCGGCGTGAAGGTGCATCCGGGCACGCCGGTCCTCAACGTCGAGACGATTCGCGGCGTGCATCATGTCCGCACGCCGCGCGGCGTGATTCGCGCGAAGGCGATCGCGTTCGCGACCGGCGGCTATACGCGCAACGACATGCATCGCGCGCTATCCGCGAAGATCATGCCGATACTCTCGAACTCGCTCGTTACGCGGCCGCTTACGCAGGAAGAACTCGCATCGACCAATTTCCTCTCGCGCCAGGTCATTACCGATACGCGCACGCTGCGCTTCTACTATCGGCTGTTGCCGGATAACCGCGTGCAGATCGGCAGCCGCAGCGCGATCACCGGCGCCGATGCGGCAAACCCTCGCCATATGGACGTGCTCATCGAGGGCTTGCATCGCAAGTTTCCATCGCTCAAAGGCATTCGCATCGATTACTCGTGGTGGGGCTGGGTCGATGTGAGTCACGACATGATGCCGCGCGTCGCACAACCCGATCCGCAACAGAGCATTTTTTATGCAGTCGGTTATGGCGGAAACGGCGTGTCGTTCTCCGCGCATGCGGGGCGGCGCATGGCCGAGCGCGTCGCGGGAAAGTGGCAGCACAGCCGCGACGATCTGCCGATCTACGACTCCGCGCTCGAATATCCGAACGTGATGGGCATGGTGAAGTGGAAAGGCTTCGCGCCGTTCCGCCGCGTCGGCCAACGGTTTCTGTATCACAAGTATCTGACGCAGGACGAGAAGCGCTGAACGCATTTTGGTCTCTTTCGCAACGCACTGAAAACATCGACACATGAGCACACAAACGAATCAGGATTACATTCGCCTCTTGCAGACGTTCAACGATGCATGGAACCGCCACGACATCGACGCGCTGATGAACTGCATGGCGGACGAATGCGTTTTTCACGGCGTGGCCGGACCCGATGCGCTGGGCCGCACGTTCAAGGGCCGGGACGAAGTGCGCAAGGGCTTCACGCTTGCGTGGGAAACCTTTCCCGATGCATCGTGGAATGACGGCGAGCACTTCGTGAGCGGCAATCGCGGCGTATCGGAATCGACGTTTCGCGGCACGAAGGCGGACGGCTCGCGCATCGAGGCGCGCATGGTGGACGTCTTCACGTTCAGCGATGGCAGGATCGCGGTGAAGAACGCCTATCGAAAGGATCGTCCGGCGCTTTGAAGCGTCATTGAACGAACGTCTCGACCCGCCGGCAACGAACCCGCGGGCGAGCGCCGAATCGGTACAAGCAAATCAGGAGACGACATGCAATCGAGTACGGAGCAGAGCGATCTCAAGTGTGGCCTCAAGCAGCGCCACATGACGATGATCGCATTGGGCGGCGTCATAGGCGCCGGACTATTCGTCGGGAGCGGCGTGGTGATCCAGCAGGCCGGACCCGCGGCGATTCTCTCGTTTCTCATCACGGGCGGCCTCGTGGTTCTCGTCATGCGTATGCTCGGCGAGATGGCCTGCGCGATGCCCGCCGTCGGCTCGTTCTACGAATATGCGCGGCTCGCGTTCAAGACGCAGCGCGGGCCGGGCCGTCTCGCCGGGTTCCTGACGGGCTGGATGTACTGGTACTTCTGGGTCATCGTGATCGCGCTCGAAGCAGTCGCGGGCGCGAAGCTCGTGCAGTTCTGGATACCGGATGTGCCTGCATGGATGATCAGCCTCGTGTTGCTCGTCGTGCTCACGCTGACCAATCTCATTTCGGTCGGCAGTTATGGCGAATTCGAGTTCTGGTTTTCGTCGATCAAGGTCGGCGCGATCATCGTGTTCCTGTTTCTCGGCGGCCTGTACGTCTGCGGCTTCTGGCCCGCATCGATGCACACGACCGATGTCGCCGCGACGTTCCTCGGCCATGGCGGCTTCATGCCGAAGGGCATCGGGCCCGTGATGACGGGCGCGGTCGCGGCGACCGGCTTCTACTTCGGCGCGGAAATCGTCACGATCGCGGCGGCCGAAGCGAAGGAGCCTGCGAAGGCAGTTGCGAAGGCAACTAATTCCGTCATCACGCGAGTGCTCGTGTTCTATGTCGGATCGGTGGCGCTCGTCGTCGCGCTGGTGCCGTGGAATTCGCATCAGATGGCGACGCCTTATGTCAGCGCGCTCGAAGTAATGGGCATGCCCGCCGCAGCCAACGTGATGAACGCGATCGTCCTCACCGCCGTGCTGTCCGCGCTGAACTCGGGCCTCTATGCGGCATCGCGCATGCTGTTCGCGTTGACGCGTCACGGCGATGCGCCGCTCGGACTCGCGAAGGTCAACAAGCGCGGCGTGCCGACGCGCGCCATTCTGCTCGGCACGGTGTTCGGGTATGTGTCGGTGGTGATGTCGTATGTATCGCCGGATACGGTGTTCGCGTTCCTCGTGAATTCGTATGGCACGGTGGCGATCTTCGTGTATCTGCTGATCGCGTTTTCGCAACTGCGCTTGCGCGGCCGTATGACGAGCTTCGAAGTAAGCGACCTGCGCGTACGCATGTGGGGATTTCCCTATCTCACGTGGCTCGCGATCTTCGGGATGATGGCGATTCTCGTCGCGATGGCCTTCATTCCCGATCAACGCAAGCCGCTGTGGCTGGGCGTCGCGAGTCTCGGCATTCTGATCGTCGCGTATGTCGTGTTCAAGCGCGGCCGCAAGGAAGTCGAGGTCGAAGACGAACATCATTCGACGCGGCATCTCCAGACCAGCGAACGATAAGCACTGAAGCAAAGGCCGGTTTGCCGAATCGAAAACCGGCCTTCAATCCTTGAACGTCTTCGCGGTTTCTTCCGCAGCACGGCGCAGATCGGGTTCGAACGCAAGCACATGATCGAGCGCCACGCGCCCCACCGGCGCCTGAATCGCAATCGCCGCACACGCGCGATTGCGATCGAGCATCACCGGCACCGCGATCGCAACGAGTCCCTGCAAATGCTCCTGATTGTTGATGGCGAGCATGCGGCGGCGTGTCAATGCGAGCTCCTTGCGCAGTGCGTCGCGATCGGTGATCGTGCGCTCCGAATACGAACGCAACGGCAAGCGTTCGATCATGCGTTCGCGCCGATCCTTCGGCAAAAAGCTCAGCAGCAGCTTGCCGCTTGCGGAGCAATGCAACGGCACATGCGAACCTGGCTGCAGATGCATGCGCAGCGGCCATCCCGTTTCGACGCGATCCACATAGACGACGTCGTTGCCCGCGAGCATCGTCAGATTGCATGTTTCGCCGACGCGCATGACGAGCTGTTCCAATAGCGCATGACGCGCCGCAGCGGGACCCGCGTGCATCAGCACGTTGATGGCGAGCGTACGCACGCGCGCCGAGCATTCATAAAGCTTGTCGCTTGCGCCGCGCGTGACGAGCCATGCGTCCATCAACTGCACCAGGATGCGATGCACGGTCTGTTTGGGCAGACCCAATGCATCGACGAGCTCGGTCATGGAGAGCGGGCGATTCGCCTCGGCGAGCGTTTCGAGCACGCGAAACGCGCGCACGGCGGCGGCATTCGATTGATTCGAAGTCACGCTTGTCTCCGTCTGCATACTTTTCGGTTTTATTTCATTGTGCGTCGAAAACACCGGTTTTCGGGACTCTAAAAAGTCCCGAAAAGCTGAATTTCCGATGCTCGCGCTATCGCTGCACGCGTTAGTCCAGAAAACGGGACCGCGCGACGGACGCGGCTGACTAGATTGGAGAGCACCTTCAATCTTCCAACAGCCGAGGTTTATCGCATGAATCACATGGCAAGCGGCGCGACGCTCGCACGTCCTCACGACGATGCGCCGAATCAACCAGAACCCGATGTGGAGCGCATCGTTGCCGCGCTCGTGACGCGAGCGCGCGCCGCGCAACGACGCTTCGAACAAGCGGGCCAGGAGACGCTCGACTTAGCTGCATCGGCCGCTGCGTGGGCCATCATGGAGCCGCAGCGCAACCGGCAACTCGCGGACCTGGCCGTGCGCGATACGGGCCTCGGCAACGCCGACGACAAATTCCGCAAGAACCATCGCAAGACGCTCGGCCTGCTGCGCGATCTTCACGGCGTCGCGACGACGGGCGTGATCGTGCGCGACGAGGAACACGGCATCGTCGAAATTGCGCGCGCGGTCGGCGTCGTGGCGGCGATCACGCCATCGACGAATCCGGCCGCGACGCCCGCCAACAAGATCATCAACGCGCTCAAGTGCGGCAACGCGGTCATCGTCGCGCCCTCACCGAAGGGCTATTCGTCGTGCGCGTTGCTCATCGAGTTCATTCATGCGGAGTTCGCGAAGGCCGGTCTCGATCGCGATCTCGTGCAGATGTTGCCGCATCCGATCGGCAAGGCCGCGACCGCCGCGTTGATGAAGCTCGCGGATCTCGTCGTCGCGACGGGCTCGCAGGCGAACGTCCGCATGGCCTATACGAGCGGCACGCCCGCGTTCGGCGTGGGCGCGGGCAACGTCGCATCGATCGTCGCGGCGAGCGCGATTCCCGATGATGCGGCGCGCAAGATCGCGGTGTCCAAGACGTTCGACAACGCGACGAGTTGTTCATCGGAGAACAGCGTCGTGATCGAAGACGCGATCCATGCACGCATGCTCGATGCGTTGACGAAGCAGGGCGGCGTGCTGCTCGACGCTGCGCAGAAGGCGCGGTTGCAGGCGGCGATGTGGCACGACGGCAAGCTCTCGGCGCGCTGCACCGCGCGCTCGGCGACGGCCATTGCGCGCGAAGCGGGCCTCGACGATATCGCGGCGCGCGAGCCGAAGTTCTTGATGGTCGAGGAGAGCGGCTACGGCGCCGAGTATCCGTTCTCCGGCGAAAAGCTCTCGCCCGTGCTGACGGTCTATCGCGCGCGCGACATCGACGCCGCAATCGGCATCGTGCGCGGCATCTACGAATACATGGGCGCGGGACATTCGGTCGGCGTGCACGGCGCGGACGATGCCCTCGCCGTCCGGCTCGGCACAGAATTGCCGGTGGCGCGCGTGATCGTCGATCAGGCGCACTGCCTCGCGACCGGCGGCAACTTCGACAACGGCCTGCCGTTCTCGCTGTCGATGGGATGCGGCACCTGGGGCGGCAACAACTTCTCGGCGAATCTCGGCTATCGGCAATACCTGAACGTGACGCGCATCGCGTATCGGATTGCGGAGCGCGTGCCGGAAGTCGACGCGTTGCTCGGCGATTACTTCAGGAGGATCGGGCGATGAACGCGTTAGCGGATCGAATCGTTCCTTCCGATCGTGCGCCGGTCGTTGCATCCACGTTGCGCGCATTGATCGACGCTCGCGCCGGACGCGCGCCGGACAAACCCTTCCTGCTCTCCGCGGTCGGGGACGACATGCTGACCTTCGGCGCGTTGCGCGAAGCATGTCTCGCGCTGGAAGAGCGTTTTCATGCTGCGGGCCTGCGTGCGGGCGATGTCGTGTCCGTCTTCATGGGCAACGGCATTCAGACCGCGCGGCTGCTGCTGGCGGCGATGTATAGCGGCCTGGTGGCGAATCCGCTGAATCTCTTGTGTCAGCCTTCGCAGGTGCGCTATATCGTCGAGCATTCGGAGACGCGCGCGATCTTCGTCGCCGATGACACGCACGACACCATCGTCGAAGCGATCGACGTGTTGCGTCGCGAAGGCATGGACCGTGACGTCGCTGTGGTGCGTACGTCGCCCGATGCGAACGCTTTACCCGATATCCCGACGCTTCCGTCACGCACGATCGGACTCGTGCGCGACGAAACGCCCGGCGCGCATATCGTCGCGAGCGATGCGGGCGCGATGAATCCCGGCGATACGGCGCTGCTCATGTACACGTCGGGCACGACGGGCGCGCCTAAAGGCGTGCTGCTGAGTCATCGCAGCCTGCTTGCCAACATGCGCAACATCAGCGAGGAACATCGGCTATCCGATGATGATCGCGTGCTCGTATCGTTGCCGCTCTATCACATCAACGGTCTCGTCGTCGCGCTGCTGTCGCCACTGTGGCACGGCGGATCGGCGGTGATGACGCCGCGTTTCTCGGCGCGCACGTTCTGGAACGAGGCATCGCAGTTCGGATGCACATGGATCAACGTGGTGCCGACCATCGTCGCTTATCTGCTGAACGGCGAGGGCGCTGAGGGCTGCGATCTGTCGGCGCTGAAATTTTGCCGCAGCGCGTCGGCAGCGTTACCGGCCGATCATCATCGGGCGTTCGAGAAGCGCTTTCGCATCGGCGTCATCGAAACGATGGGCATGACGGAGACCGCCGCGCCGATATTCAGTAATCCGTATGACGAAACGTTAAGGCGAATCGGCAGTATCGGCTTGCCTTCCGGCGGCGAAGCGAAGATCGTCGACATCGATGGACGTGAGTGCGCGCCCAACGAAACCGGCGAGCTCGTGCTGCGCGGCGAGCAATTGATGAGCGGCTACTACAAGCGTCCGGAAGAAACGCGCAACGCGTTCACGGAAGACGGATGGCTGCGCAGCGGCGATCTCGGCTACCGCGACGAGGCGGGCTTCTTCTACATCAATGGACGCGCGAAGGAACTGATCATCAAGGGCGGCGAGAACATCGCGCCGCGCGAGATCGACGAAGCGCTGCTGCGTCATCCCGGCGTGCTCGAAGCAGCGGCCGTCGGCGTGCCCGATGCGGCGTATGGCCAGGACATCGTCGCGTACATCGTGCCGAACGGCGGCGCGGCATCGCTCGATGTGGCCGACTTGCGCGCGCACTGTCTGCGCGAACTCGGCCGTTACAAGACGCCGCGTGAATTCCGCTTCACCGATGCATTGCCGCGCGGACCTTCGGGCAAGGTGCAGCGCCTGAAGCTCGTCTAGCTGACACGGCTCGATATTGCACATCAGATGGACCAAAGGAAGGAGACACTGTGAACAAGCAACGTCAGCGCGTGAAGACGCGCCATATCATTCTCGGCGTGATGTGTCTGATGTACTTCATCTCGTACATCGATCGGGTGAACATCGCCGTGGCAGGACCGTTGATCCGGCAGGAGATGGGCCTCACGTCCGTGCAGCTCGGGCTCGTATTCTCCGCGTTCGCGTATCCGTATGCGGTGATGCAGATCGTCGGCGGATGGCTTGCCGATCGATTCGGCCCGAAGCTCGTATTGACCGTGCTCTCGTTGATATGGGGCGCGGCGACGCTCGCGACGGGCTTCGCGGGCAGCATCGGCATGCTCGTGCTGTTGCGCCTTGCGTTGGGCATCGGCGAGGGCGGCGCGTTTCCGACCGCCACGCGCGCCTTCACGTTCTGGATGCCGGTGCGCGAACGCGGCTTTGCACAAGGCATCACGCATAGTTTCGCGCGGCTCGGCGGCGCGGTGACGCCGCCGCTCGTGCTTGCCGTGGTCGCAGCGAGCGGCTGGCGCGAGGCATTCATTCTGCTGGGCATCGCGAGCCTTGCGTGGACGGTGCTGTATCTCTTCGTCTTCACCAATTCACCCGATGAAAACCGCCGCGTGACGCCCGAGGAAACCGCTGAGATCGGCTATCGCGCGGGAGAATGCGCGCGCGCGAGAAAGCAGCCGACGCCGTGGCGCATGCTGATTCATCGCATGTGGCTCGTGACCTTCGTCGACTTTTGCTATGGCTGGCTGCTGTGGGTGTATCTGACGTGGCTGCCTTCGTATCTGAAGGAATCGCGCGGCTTCGATCTGAAGCATCTCGCGCTGTTCACCGCTTTGCCGCTGCTTGCCGGTGTGATCGGCGATACGCTCGGCGGCGTGCTGTCGGACCGCATCTACCGGATCACGGGAAAACTGCGGCTCGCGCGCTGCAGCATTCTCGTGGTGGGCATGGGCGGGTCGCTCGCCTTCCTTCTGCCGATGGTCAATGCGCCGAGCCCGATCATGGCGGTGTGGTTCCTGACGGCATCGTTCTTCTTCCTCGAGATCACGAATCCGGTGCTGTGGACGTTGCCGCTCGATATCGCGGGCAAGTATGCGGGCACGGCGGGCGGCATGATGAACACGGGCTTCGGCATCGCGGGAATGGTGTCGCCGGTCGCGTTCGGTTATCTGATCCAGCAGACAGGAAGCTATAACGTGCCGTTCACGATTTCAGCGGGATTGCTCGCGGTCGGTGCGGTCGCGGCGCTTTTCATCGATACGAGCAAGACCGTGGAAGCCGACGAAGCGCGTGCGGCGCGCAGTCGCGAGGAGATGGGCGTGCCGGCGTTCGCGGGAGGGGCGGGGCAGTGGCATGAGTAGCGGCGTTCGCGCGTCGCATTGTTACGGTTGAGACGCTCGGCTCTGTTACGCTCTGGCATCCTTATTGAACGACGGAAGAGCGATGGTGGAGCATGACATCAGGGAGCGAGCGACGGCGCTCGCCAGCGCTGCTCAGGCTGCAATCGAGCGTGGCAAACGCGACCAGGCAATCGCCTTGTGGCACGGGACGTTCGATATCGAACCTCACGAGGCTCATTACGCGATCGAGGCCACCAATGGCCTCATCCGATTAGGTGAGCCGCTTCTCGCGCTGGAAATGTGTACGCGATGGATCGCGCGGAACCCCGACAACGCGATCGTCCGCGTACAGCGCGGCATCATCTATCTGAACGAATGCGGGGATCGGGAAAGCGCGATCGAGTGCTTTGTCGAGGCGCTCGAATTCGATCCCGACAACTGCGACGCACATTCCGCCCTCGCGCAGATTTACCTGTTCGCTGGTCGACCGGAACTGATGCGGTTCCATGCGAAGCAGGCGCTTATCCGGGCCGACGAGAAGAGCGCGCTGCATCTTCGCGGACGATTCCTCTCCGATTATGCCGGGGTCATCGAACGTGCGGGCGCGCTGCTCGCGCAGACTCCCGACGACGTCGACATCTGGCTGATGTTGGGGAAAGCGCTGTACATGCAGAGCCGTTATCTCGAAGCGCTGAATGCATTTAGCCGAGCCGAAGAGATTGCACCGCACCGAGTGGATGCCTTCGGTCCGCTCGGGGACGTGCTCATTCTGCTCGGACGCGAGCGCGAGGGATGGCGCAAGCTCGAAGGGGTGTCGAGCGATGAGTATGTTCTTGCGCTTGATCCGGATATTGCCCCGTATCTTTCAAAATGGTGGCGGGGTCAATCGCTGCAAGGCAAGCGTATCTTGGTCGCCTACCATGCGGGCGTCGGCGACAATCTGATGCTCGCGCGTTACGCGAGCCGGCTGACAGCGGCGGGCGCGTCGGTTCACTTCGTTTGCCGGCCGGAACTGCACCGGCTGTTTCGCGATCTCGACGGCGCGCAAACCGTTGCATCTGGCTGGCGGCCGGACGAACTGGCGAATTACGATTACTGGGTCTTCGACTACTTGCTGCCCGCATACGTGCACGAGACAGCAGCGGCCATCTCCGACAGTCGACGCGGATACATCGAGGCGCCAACTGATGCCCGCGCTCGCTGGGACAGCTTCATGCAGCCGTATGCGGGCAAGCTGAAGGTGGGACTGTGCTGGTATAGCGGGCCGCACAACTTCAGCGGCATTGACCGCTTCGTGCCTGCGCGCGCATTGAAGCCGCTGTCGGAGATCGAGGGTATCGAATGGTTCGTGCTGCAGAAGAACCAGGCGAACGCCAGTTTGACGAGGCAGTCGGGCATTCGCGCGCACGACGTGTCGTCTCAGTGGACGGACTTTGCAGATACCGCCGGCTTCATCGATCATCTCGATCTCGTGATATCGGTGGACTCTTCGCCGTTGCATCTCGCTGGCGCGCTCGGCAAGCCGACATGGGGAATCTTGCCGTCCGCGCCCGAGTGGCGCTGGGGACTGCAGGGCGAGCGAACCGAATGGTATCCCACCGTGCGTCTGTATCGACAGAAGAAGCTGCATGACTGGGAGCCGGTCATTGGCCGGATCGCGCACGATCTTCGCGAGTTGGTCGGCGAGCGGGGGGCTTCGGTGTAGCGCGCGAATCAGCCCGCGCGCAAGCTGAGTCAAATCCTGCCCTCGCGCACGCGCCGCTCCAGCCGGAAAACGCCGGGCGGCACGAAGTACGTTCCGAAGCGCACGAGGCCCGCGCGCTTCAGATGACAGGTCATTTCGAAGCTCACTTGCAGGCCCGGCTCGGACGTATCGACCATCGCGACGTCGATCGCGCGGATGCGCGGCTCGTACTTCAGCAGCGCGACTTCCATCTGCTCCTTCAGCGCCTGTGAAGAAGCCGGCAGCGCCTTGTAGATGTTGGTCAGATCGGGCAGCCCGTAGTCCGGCAAATGCTTGAGGGCACCGGCGCGCGTGTTCAGGATGCGTCGCACGTTCTGCTGCACGCTCAGGACTTCGAGCGTGCGGTCATCGAAATCGCTGAGCGGTTCGCCGTCGATCTGACCGAGCAGCATTTCATATAGGGACGGGCCTGGCATCTTTTCTCGCTTCAGGCGGTTGCGGGCACGGACGAGTCGCGATCGATGAACTCGATCGTCAGATTGCCTTCCTCTGAATAGGCGAGACGAATCTCCGCGGGTGCGGCGCCGCTCGCCATGCGCGTCAGGAGTTCGCGCGAGACAGTCGGCAGAATGCGCTGGTCGAGGAAAGCGTCGATATTGCGGGCGCCCGAATCGCGCGACAGGCACATTTGAGCCAGCGATGCGATCAGCGATTCCTCGCAGGCGAGCGTCACATCGTGCTGACGCTTCAGGCGATCGGCGATCTTCGCGATCTTGAGGCGCACGATATCGCCGAGCGCGCTTACGTCGAGCGGGCGGAACACGAGCGTCTGGAAACGCGCGAGCAGCGCCGGCTGGAAGTGCTTCACGAGCGGATCATGGATGGCGTCGAGCAACGCGGCGTGCGCGATGCCGGGCGTGTCCGTGGTCGCATCGTGAATCTGTTCGGAGCCGAGGTTGGACGTCATCAGAATCACGCAGTTGCGGAAGTCGATTTCCCGACCTTCGCCGTCACGCATCGAGCCACGATCGAACACCTGATAGAACATGTCGAGCACGTCGCGATGCGCCTTCTCGACTTCATCCAACAGCACGACGCTATATGGGCGCTGACGCACCGCTTCGGTCAGAACGCCGCCGCGGCCATAGCCGACGTAACCCGGCGGCGAGCCCTTCAACTGCGACACCGTGTGCGCTTCCTGATACTCCGACATGTTGATCGTGGTGAGCGCGGCCTCGCCGCCGAACAGCACATCGGCGAGCGCAAGCGCCGTCTCCGTCTTGCCGACGCCCGAGGGTCCGGTCAGCAGGAACACGCCGAGCGGCGCATGTTCGCTCTTGAGCCCCGCCTTCGCGGTGCGCAGGCTTTGCGCGAGCATGCCGAGCGCGTCGTCTTGCGCGACCACGCGCTTCGCCAGTTGATCTTCGAGCGTGAGCAGATTGAGCAGCTCGTCTTCGACGAGATTGCCGACCGGCACGCCCGTCCATTCGGCGACCACGCGCGCGATGGCCTGTGCATCGACATCGGCGAAGATCAGCGGCGACTTGCCTTGCGCATCCGTGAGGGCGTGCTTCGCTGCGGCGAACGCGTCTGCATCCGGCTTCGTCTTGCCGTCGCCGCGTTGTTCCAGCAGCGCGCGCACCAGCGACAGTTCGCGGTCGTAGCGCGCCTGAACGTCCGCGAGTTCCTGATTCGCTTGCGCCAGTGAGGCGCGGAGCGCGTCGCGATGCGCGGCTGTATCGTCGATGCCCGCCCGTTCGTCGGCATCGATGCTTGCGCCTTCGAGTTCCAGCGCGGCCACGACCGCGCGCGCGCGCTGCAGTTCGGCGGGCGGCGCGTCGAGACCCATACGCACGCGCGCCGCGGCGGTATCGATGAGATCGACGGCCTTGTCCGGCAACTGGCGCGCGGGGATGTAGCGGCGCGACAGTCTGACTGCCGCAACGAGCGCTTCGTCGCGGATATGCACGTTGTGATGCCGTGCGTAGCGCGTCGCGAGGCCACGCAACATGAGACAGGCGGCATCGTCGTCCGGCTCTTCCACCTTGACCATCTGGAAGCGCCGCTCGAGCGCCGCATCCCGCTCGAAGTATTCCTTGTATTCGGACCACGTCGTCGCGGCGATGGTGCGCAACTCGCCGCGCGCGAGTGCAGGCTTCAGCAAGTTCGCAGCGTCCGAGCCGCCGGCCGAGTTGCCCGCGCCGATCAGCGTGTGGGCTTCGTCGATGAACAGCACGATCGGCGTCGCCGATGCCTTGACTTCATCGATCACGTTTTTCAGGCGCTGCTCGAATTCGCCTTTCACGCCCGCACCGGCTTGCAGCAGCCCGAGGTCGAGCGTGAGAATGCGCACGTCGCGCAAGAGAGACGGCACACAGCCTTCGGCGATGCGCAGCGCGAGCCCTTCGACTAGCGCCGTCTTGCCGACGCCCGGCTCGCCCACGAGGATCGGGTTGTTCTTGCGCCGCCGCACGAGCACGTCGATCATCTGCTGGATCTCACGATCGCGGCCGAACACCGGATCGATTTCGCCGCGACGCGCCTTCTCCGTCAGGTCGATGGCGAAGCGCTCGAGCGCCTGGCCTTCGGTCGAGCGCGGGGCCGCCTGCTTGACGGGCGCTTGAGCATCTGCAACTGGTGCGCTTGCGTCGCCTTCGTCTTCCTGCGCGGGCGCGTTCTCGCACGACGCGCGTCCGAGACGCGGCACGAGCCGTTCGATCTGCGCATCGGAAAGCGAAAAAAGCGGCCACGCGTCCTGCGTCCGCATGACATGCGGTGCGCCGATGAGCGCGCGCAGCAGATGCGCCGAGCGGATCGTACCGTCGATATCCTCGCGCGATGCGAGATGCCACGCGTCCTGAAGCACGCTCGCGAGCTGGATGGAAAGCGACGGCATGCCCCGCAGATTGCGCGGCAGGCGGTCGATTGCGGCGAGCAGTGCGTTCCAGATCGCATCGACATCGATTTCATAGTGACGCAGGATCGCGGGAATGTCGCCTTCGTCCGCCTCGATGAGCTTCAGCAGCCAATGCTCGACGGTGATTTCGTCGGAAAGGCGCGTCTGGCACAGGCTCGCGGCCGCTTCGAGCGTGCGGGCGCAGTGCTGGTTGAGCCGGCGAAGCAGATGAGTGGAGTCGCGCATTGTCATATGAAGTCGGTGCCGAGGTGAATGAAAGAGGGCGTACGGTGGGGATGAATTGCAGAAGAAAAGCCAGCCCGCAAGCAGGCTGGCTTCGACGGCTCACGTTGTCATGAGCCGCTGGGTCACGCGCTTACGCGCGCTCGTTCCACGTGTCCTTGTGGATGATGTTGCCGTCCTTGAACGACCAGGTGATCTGCTCGTAGCGCAGTTCGACTTCTTCGAGATGGTTGTGCTTCTCGAAAGCCGGGTTCTTGATGTCGAGCATCTTCGGACGGACCGCGACGACCTTGACGTTGTCGAGCTTGGTGTTGAAGTATTCCTTCTCCTTGCCCGCGTCGTCGATCTTGTACCACTTGATCTCGACCGACTTCAGCGTCTGGCCGCTCGTCACCGCCTTGTACAGATACGGCGTGGACGAATCGGTTTCCTTGGTCAGCGTGATCGGCGCGTGCACGCGCGTGCCGGTGAGCTTGCCGGTGTTGCCATCGGTCGGGATATGCACGCCATGACCGAACTCGACGATCTCGACGCTGCCTTCGCGGCCTTGCACGGTGACGGAACCCTTGATGTCGGCGCCGCCGTCATCCTTCAGCCACATGTATGCGGGAATTGCCATTTACTACTCCTCTTTGGTACTGCCAAGCAATGCTCAGAAAAACAACTCCTGAGCGACAAGATCCCGAAGAGAGAACTCCGGGAATTCGATTAACGATGTCAGTTCGCGACGTTCGCGGTGTCCGGTACGAGAGTGATTTCCACGCGACGGTTCTTCGCGCGCCCTTGTGGCGTGTCGTTCGCGACGATGGGGCGTGTGTCGCCGTAGCCCTGAACCGCAAACTGCGTAGCCGGTATTCCGCCCATCGCTCCTGTTGTTGAAAATGCTGCTGCGTGAGAATCAGGCCTTCGTGCCAAAGCGGTTTATCGATCCGCATGAATGTATTTCGCGATACTGATTGGTTTATGTAAGGGCGGATTCTATCGTCGGCCAAGTGATTCGTATACCTGCTGGATGAATAGTGGATTTATAGAGTGGCAAGGAGAAAGTCGATCGATAACAACCACTTGCATGTACGGAAATGGATCTTGGACTATTTTCAAGAAGAAGATGGCGAGGGTGACGATTGTCAATTAGTGTTCATTCGATCCCTGTCGCGCGCGCTTCGCGAGCATGCGCAGTCAATCCGGGAAACTGCGAAGCCGTTGTTTATCAACGGCAATGGCGGATGAGGACGGGTGTCGTGCCGATTATTTAGGCAAGCGTTGGATTCTTTTGGAATGCGGCGAAACCTGTTCTAATATGCCCGCGAAAATCCGAAGGGCACATTGGGCGCGTGAGTCTGATCGGCGCTCGATATGCGCAAGAAGAATCAAGGTGGTTTCTCGGTTTCGAGATGGGTTTGATCAATTTATTAAGGATTATTGATGGATAGCTTCCAGAGAGAGATTCCCAAAAGCCGTGTTTCGATCACGCTCGATCTACACACGGGCGGCGCGCAAAAGAAGGTCGAATTGCCGCTCAAGCTGCTGGTCGCGGGCGATTTCAGCGCGGGACGCGAGCAGGCGCCGCTTTCCGAACGCAAGAAAGTCAACATCGACAAGAACAATATCGACGCCGTTCTCGCCGACTACGCGCCCGACCTGAAGTTCGCCGCCGAGAACACGCTCTCCAACGACGGCTCCGAACTGCCGATCAACCTTTCTTTCCGTTCGATGAAGGATTTCGAGCCGGAGCAGGTGGCGCGTCAGATTCCGGAACTGCAGGCACTGCTCGCCGTGCGCAATCTGCTGCGCGATCTGAAGTCGAATCTGCTGGACAACGGCACTTTCCGCCGCGAGTTCGAAAAGATCCTGAAGAACAAGGAACTGTCGGACAAGCTGCGCGGGGAACTCTCGCAAATCGCCACCGCGGCGACGCAGCCGGAAGGCCACGCCTGAACCTCGGCACCCTTCCATACGCTTCAATCGACAAGAATCCCAGACAGGACAATCAATGACTAAGAAAGAAGTCCGCGCGAGCGCCGCAGGCGAAACCGTCGTGCTCGATGCTCCGCAAGAGTCGTATGGCGACAGCGTCTATGCATCGCTTTGCAACAAGATCAATCTGAGTCCGGTGGCGCAGGCGCGTCCGCTGGAGGCATTCCGGGACAACGACATGCTTTCCGAAGCATCCGCCGACGAGCGCCTCGCGCGCGGCATGGGCGCGTTTCTCGATCTCGTCGCGCAGACGAGCAAGCCGGTGGATCGTCTCGACAAGTCGCTGCTCGATTTCTTCATCGGTCAGTTGGATCGCCAGATCAGCCGGCAACTCGATTCGGTCATGCACAACCCCGAATTTCAAGCGCTCGAAGGCCGCTGGCGCGGTCTGAAGATGCTCGTGTCGCGCACGGATTTTCGCAAGAACGCGCGCATCGAAGTGCTGGACGTATCGAAGGATGCGCTCGTGCGGGACTTCGAGGACGCGCCGGAATTGATCCAGAGCGGCCTGTATCGCCTGACGTACATCGAAGAGTACGACACGCCGGGCGGCCAGCCGATCAGCGCGATGGTCAGCGATTTCGAGTTCGCCAACTCGCCGCAGGATGTGGCGTTGCTGCGCAATATTTCGAAGGTGGCGGCGGCCGCGCACATGCCGTTCATCGGCTCGGTGGGCGCGGCCTTCTTCGGCAAGAAGTCGATGGAGGAAGTCGCTGCGATTCAGGATATCGGCAACTACTTCGACCGCGCGGAATACATCAAGTGGAAGAGCTTCCGCGACACGGACGACGCGCGCTACGTCGGGCTCGTGATGCCGCGCGTGCTCGGCCGTCTGCCGTACGGCAAGGATACGACGCCCGTGCGCGCCTTCAACTACGAAGAGCAGGTGAAGGGTCCGGACCACGATCGTTATTTGTGGGTGAACGCATCGTTCGCGTTTGCGGCGAACATGACGCGCAGCTTCGTGAACAACGGCTGGTGCGTGCAGATTCGCGGCCCGCAGGCAGGCGGCAAGGTCGAGGATCTTCCGGTGCATCTGTATGACCTCGGCACGGGCGTGCAGCCGAAGATCCCGACCGAAGTGCTGATTCCCGAGACGCGTGAATTCGAATTCGCGAACCTCGGTTTCATTCCGTTGTCGTTCTACAAGAACCACGATTTCGCGTGCTTCTTCTCGGCGAATTCGACGCAGAAGCCTGCGCTATACGAGACCAAGGAAGCGACCGCGAACAGCCGCATCAATGCGCGTCTGCCGTATATCTTTCTGCTTTCACGCATCGCGCATTATCTGAAGCTGATTCAGCGCGAGAACATCGGCACGACCAAGGACCGGCGTCTTCTCGAACTTGAACTCAACAACTGGATCAAGGGTCTCGTCACCGAGATGAAGGATCCGGGCGATGAGTTGCAGGCATCGCATCCGCTGCGTGAGGCGAAGGTGACGGTCGAGGATATCGAAGATAACCCGGGCTTCTTCCGCATCAAGCTCTTTATCGTGCCGCATTTCCAGGTGGAAGGCATGGATATCGGCTTGTCGCTGGTTTCGCAGATGCCGAAAGCGAAGAGCTGATTCTTCGCTTCGTCCAGTAGGTGCTGAGTGTGCCGGGATTCCCGTTTAAGGGGTCCCGGCATTTTTGTCTGGGGACGCACTGGAATACGCGTGAATCACAGCGCCGGAATGCGCCATGAGTGACGAACGAGCAGAACTGGAAGCGGAACTCGCGAGAACAATCACGCGATTCACACCGCTCTTGCTCGTCGGCATGGACCGGCGCCGCCGAAGCTGTTTCGCTTTTTGCGCAGACTCAGGGTATGCGGCTGACGGCGGCCAAACAGGACATCGTGGTCCATGCGCGAACCGGTGGCATGGAATTGTCGTCGTCGAAGGATATGCAATTCAATAGCATTGACGGCTCGATCGTGGCGCATTCAAAGGGGGCGATGACGCTCACGAGCGGCGGCGCTTATATCAAGATCGAAGGCGGCAACATCGAGTTGGGCGCTCCGGGCAGTGTTCTGCTGAAGTGCGGCAGCTTCAACTGGACCGGACCGGGCAGTGTGTCACTGCCGATGCCGAACATGCCGATCGGGCCGTGCAAAGAATGCCTGCTGGACGCGCATCGCGGTGTTGAAGCGATGACGGAGGTGGCGTGACCAACTCCCCTAAGATCGGTGCGACTGCCTTCCCACGGCCTGCTGAGGCTCATGGTGACTCGTCAGCGTTGCCTGTGTCGAATCGTGATGCCGATTGGCAAAGCTGTGTCGAGAGACTCTGCGCGATGTTCGATAGGTATGCTGGCGAAGCGCAGCCGGTTTTTTTGTACATGATGGTCGATGGGCGCGGAAATGCGGGGTTAGTTAATCTGCTTGAACGAGTTCCCGGTCTAAGCTACGTATCGCTGTGGCACGGTACGGAAATCGAGTCCTACACGGATATCGCGCCCTATTTGATCGCCCTTGATCGATGGCAACTTCAAGATGAGCGAAGTTTGCAATATCGTCTAGCTCGGCGAATTTGGCGCGAGGCAACCATTCCTATGGTGACGTGGCTTTGGTCATACAATGCCCTCGATGCAATGGCATCGCACTACCGGCGATATGTCACCTACTCGCTTCCGGATCGAAAAGAGTATTACCTGCATTTTTACGATAACCGGATTCTCGAACACCTGAGAAAGGTGTGGACTGAGGTGGAATGTCAGCAATTCATCGCGCCGTGTGTCGCTATCGACTACCGCAATCGCTTGCTGGTTGATGTGCACTGGGAAAACCCTCAACCCTCATGGGAATTCGAGACTGATAAGTTTTGCATCACAAACGAGCAACATCGTCAACTACTTAACCTTTTCTATGCGGACAAGCTCGCGCTCCAATTGCGAACCACATGCGGGGTGCGGCTAGATCATCCGACGGTGATTGACCTCTATACGTTGATTTGTGGCCAAATCGAGCGGGCAGAAAAATACCGCATAAACGATGGACCCGGGACATTGGATTACGTGACCTGTGGCGTACTCGTTTCGCCATCGTTCGACGAGCATCCCTTTGTTAATGAGCGTTTGCGTGCTGTCGCGAAAGGCGAGATGTCGTCAGTCGAAGCACTGGAGGGAGTGGGTGATGACATATGGAATGCCATTCAGAGGAAAGGTCATGCTTAACAAAAAGAAACGCAGCCGTTCCGTGTTTCGGATGCTGGAGGCAACGCTTTTAGTTCTGACACTTGCTGCCTGCGGCAAGGCCGAGCCGCTATACAGCGGAGTTTCCACCATGGGGCGGAATTATCTTCCCTACAACATGAATGGCTTCACGATCACCGACGCTTACGGGAATAAGGCAAGCGGTGGCGGCGATGATCCGCCCGGTGGTGGTGGTGGCATAGCATGCTGCTACAAGCTCAAAGGGACTGAGTTCACGGTGAAGTGGGACTACTACGATGTCGATCAGTGGTCTCCGGAGAATTCACACATAAAACACGCCGAAGCGAAAGTATCGATGCCTGCGACCGCAACGCCCGACAAGGTCGGCATGCGCATATTCGAAGTCCACTTCTTTCCCGATCGCCATGTCGAGTTGCAGTTTCCAGGCGGATTGCTCGATCCATCCCGCGTTCCGGTGGTCGAGGTATCGCGTTGGATGTCACAACACTACGAGAAAGATCTGGATGCGAAGTTCGCTGACAACTGGGCGGAGTCGCACCGGCGCATTGCACGTGTTGTCGCTGCCGCTTGGTTGAAATACAGGCTCACCGATCAGAAAGATCTCGAGCAGTTCGCATATTTTGCATTGCTGGTCAACAACAGGTTCGATGCACAGTCAGAGGTTCAGCGCATCCTGCAAGAAAGCAAGGACCAGCCCGGGCAATTTGCCAAAGCCATGCAGAATCTGCCTAAGGATCTGCTTGACGATTTGAAACGAGATAAGTTTGAAGCAGTCGCCGTGCCGGTCATCGAGGATGGTCTGTTGCCGCCGCCGCGTACAGAGGCTAAACAGAATGCGTAGTGACTTTAAGTTAGTCGAATCCCTGTCGCGAGCCGCGATCGTTATCTTTTCCCTTTCGACGCTTGTTGCCTGTGGAAAGTCAGAGCCAGTGTATAGCGGGATTTCCACGATGGGGCGGAACTATCTTCCCTACAACATGGATGGCTTCACGATTACCGACGCCTACGGGAATAAGGCGAGCGGCGGCGGCGATGAACCGCCCGGTGGTGGTGGCATAGCATGCTGCTACAAGCTTAAAGGGACGGAATTCACGGTGAAGTGGGACTACTACGATGTCGATCAGTGGCACAAGGGAGACGAGAGAATGTTCCACGCCGAAACAAAGGTCTCAATGCCATCAATGCCTATTCCTGACAAAGTCGGAACCCGCATCTTGGAAGTTCACTTCTATCCAGACCGTCATGTCGAATTCGCCGGTCCGCTTGACGTGCTGGCGCTGCGTCACTTCACACTGCCCTCGCGCATCCTCGTGACGAAGACGCTCGCCGAGAAGGCAACCGGGCCGCCGCCGCCGCCCTTGCCACCTGGTGCGCTGGCTGCCGCGCAGAAGGTTGGCGTCCCGTTACCGGGGGCGAACTGATGCACGCGGCGCGTTAGTTCACGCCGATCTGGAACGCGCGAGTGCGTGGTCCGAAGCGCCCCATCGGCGAATACATCGAACTGTGCAACCGAAAGCGGCCCCCCACTCGAGCCTGGCGGATCAAACGCCGGACGAGGCATACTTTGCGACGCTAACCGCGATTAAATCGGCAGCATGATCGCCCCGGACGTTCCACCTAGAAAACTCAGAAAACCCTCCGAACGAGCGAGGCCCCCTCTGGCCTCCGCTCAACAGGAAAGAGAAAGCCCCGCGCAAAGCGGGGCAACCATCCTCTCAAACCTCCAACTGCTCCAGCACCTTCCCCTTCGTCTCGATCCCCATGAAATGCACCGCCGCCGCCGCGACGACCGGCACGACCGCGAGCGCATAGAACGCGATGTCCATGTTCCCGCCCATCAGCGTCTTGCCGACGAGCGCCGGCGCGAAGATCGCCGCGATCTTGAGCCATGCGCCACCGAGACCACAACCGAAAGCGCGGATACTCGTCGGATATAACTCCGGCGTATAAACATAAGCGGTGATAAACCCGCAAGCCATGAAGCCGAGCGCGAGCGCGCAGAACGTCGCAACCACATACACAGACTGCGCGACGAACACGCCCGCGCATACCAGCGACAGCGCGCACAACACGAACGACCAGTTGATGACCGGCTTGCGCCCGACCTTGTCGACGATCAGCGCGCACGTCAGCGAGCCGATCACGCCCAGCACCGACGCCGCCACCGCAAGATTCAGCGCAAGCTGCAGCGGCGCGTGATAAACCGTCTTGTAGATCGTCGGCAACCACGTCGAGAGACCGTACTGCAGCACGCCGCACGTCATCCACAGCAGCGCGACGGCGATCGTGCGCTTCAGATACGCCGGCCCGATCAGATCGAGACGGCGCCGCTTCGGATGCCGATTCGCCATCGCTTCGAATTCGGCGAGATTGCCGAGCGGCGGCAACGGCCGCTTGACGGTCGCTTCGAATGCGGAAAGCGCATCGCCCGCTTCCTTCATGCGGCCGCGTTCACCGAGCCAGCGCGGCGATTCCGGCACCAGCGCGCGCAACATGAAGAACAGCACGAGCGGAATGCCGCCGATGAAATACATCGCTTCCCATCCGAATCGCGGCACGATCCACGCGCCGAGCGCATTCGATGCAAGCAGGCCGATCGGAAACACGATCTCATACAGCAGCACGAAGCGCCCGCGTCCATGCGCGCGGGTGATCTCGTTGATGTACGTCGCCGCCACCGGCAACTCGCCGCCGAGTCCGAGCCCCTGCACGATGCGCAAGGCGACGAACACGGCGAACGAAGGCGCGAAGCCGCATGCAATGCTCGTCAGTCCGATGATCCCCGAGCTCCACGCGATCGAACGCACGCGCCCGAAGCGTTCCGCAAGCGAAGGAAACAGGAATGCGCCGATCAATTGTCCGATCGATCCCGACGCGATCAGAAAGCCGACCTGTCCCGGCGTAAGCCCCCAACGCTGGATGAGCAGCGGCAAGGTCGCCGCGATGACGATGACATCGAAGCCATCGAAGAACGTCGCCGCGCCGATCAGAATCCGCGCGCGCACCTGCATCGCATTGGCGGGCAGCCGTTCGATGCGCGCGATGATCGATCCCTTCGTGACCGCGTGAGCGGCCGCGCTCGCGTCCGCGACTGTCGTGGCCGTGCCGCCGTGCTCAACGGCCGTGTTGCTCATGCTCCTCATGCCTGCTCCCGTCAATGTGTTATGCGAGTGCCTTCGCCGTACCCGCAAGCGACGCGATATCGACCGCGCGTCCCTGGCTCATCCATTTCTTCGCGACCTTCAGATCGCGCGTCGCGTTGATCGCGATGACGCCGCGCAATACATCGCCTTCGAAGAAGAAGAGCGATGCACGACGCGCGTCCAGATCGCCGCGCACGACAGGCGTCGCGCCCGGCGGAATGTCGCCGAGAATCTGCAGGTTCACGTCGTACTGATCCGACCAGAACCACGGAATCTCCGCATACGGCGTGCGAACGCCGAGCACGGCGCGGGCCGTCGCGATCGCCTGGTTCTGCGCGTTCGCCCACGATTCGAGACGCACGCGGCGCTTCAGCCACGCATTCGGATGATTGGCGACATCGCCGCAAGCGAACACATGTGCATCGTGGGTCGCGCCGAATTCATCGACGACGATGCCGTCGTTCACTTCGATGCCCGCGCTTTCCGCGAGCGCCGTGTGCGGCGCGAGACCGATGCCCGCGACGGCAAAGCCGGCGTCGATGAACGTGCCATCGGCCATCGAAGCGCGCACGCCGCGTTCGCAGTCTTCGAGCGATACGACCGATGCATTCAAACGTACATCGACACCGTTATCGCGATGCAACTTCAGCAGAAAGTCCGACACGCTCGCGGGCACCGAACGTCCGCACAGACGCGGCGCACCTTCGATCACGGTCACATCGACGCCGAGCTTCTTCGCGGTCGCCGCGACTTCAAGGCCGATCCATCCGCCGCCGATCACGAGCAGGCGCTTCGCATGACTCTCGCGCAGACGCTTGCCGATATGCACCGCATCGTCGAGCGTGCGCAGATAGGCAAGATGCGAAGTCTTCACGAGCGATGCCGGCAGACGGCGCGCCGCACCGCCCGTTGCGATGACAAGCCGGTCGTACTGCACTTCGCGTCCGCTCGCGGTACGCACGATGCGCGCGTCGCGATCGATCGACGTCGCGCGTTCCGGCTGCCACGCTTCGACGTTCAACGCGGCGAATGCATCGTGATCGACGAGACGCACGGTTTCGATATCCGCTTCGCCCGCGAGCACGGCCTTCGACAACGGCGGGCGCTCATAAGGAAGATGAATCTCGTCGGCGATCATCACGACGCGGCCATCGAAGCCCTCCTTGCGCAACGTCTTCACGATCCAGCCCGCCGCCTGTCCGCCGCCGATCACGACGACTGTCTGAAGATCAGCCATTTTTCCGCTCCGTCATGAACTTGCCTTCGGGCGCCTTCGCCTCTTTCTGGCGGCGCGTGTTGCCGTCGAGACCTCCATCGACGGCCCATTCCGCAAACACGGTCGGACCCGGCTCGAACTCGCGCGGCTGCCATTCGGGCGTGAGCACGTCTTCATCCGCGTAATACTCGATGAGACCGCCCGCCGGATTCTTGAAGTACCAGAAGTACGCCGACGAAACCGGATGACGTCCCGGTCCGAGTTGCGTGGTCCATCCGCAGCGGCTGATATGCAGGCCGCCGCCGAAGACTTCGTGGATGTCGCGCACCGTGAACGCGACGTGATTCAGGCCGCGTTTTCCATCGGGTAGTTGCAAGAGAAACAAATCGTGATGACCGCCATGCGGCGCGCAACGCATGAACGCGCCGCGTCCCGGATAGCGATCCGATGTCTCGAAGCCGAGCAGCTCGTGATAGAACTTTTCCTGCTCCGCGACGCAGTTCGTGAAGAACACGACGTGTCCCACTTCGACGGGTTCCGCGCGCTCATAGACGGGGCTCGGCGTATCGATGCGCTGCGCGTTGCCCCACACGTTCGACAGTGAGCCCTTCACGTCGATGTCGCGCTTCTTCGTCACTTCCACACGAATCGCCATGCCGTTCGGATCGATGCAACCGACCGCATCGTCGGTTTCGATGTGACCGGGCTGGCCCGCGAAGCGTCCGCGCAACGCGTCGAGTTCGGCGCGCGTCGCGACGGACCACGTCACTTCGCGCAACGTCGGACCGCCTTCGAATGCGGGCGGCAGCGCGGGATCGTCGGCCAATGCAAGCAGCACTTCGCAGCCGTTGAGCGTTTCGAAACGCGCGCGCGCTTCATCGTGCGCGACTTCCTTCAATCCCCAGTCCGCGAAAAAGCGCCGGCAGGTGTCGAGATCGGTCACGCCGTAGGTGATGCGTTCAATGCCAAGGATCGTCATGGCAACTCCTTCAGTTCGCCCACGGCAGCGGGGCATCGTTCAAGCCCCAGTACAGGCTCTTTTGCTGCATGTATTCGCGCAGGCCGAGACGGCCTTTCTCGCGTCCCATGCCGCTGTCTTTCCATCCGCCGAAAGGCGTCGAAATCGAAAACTGCTTGTACGTGTTGATCCAGACCGTGCCCGCGCTCAACGCGCGCGCGAGGTTCCATGCACGCTTGTAGTCGCGCGTCCAGATGCCGGCGGCGAGACCGAACACGCTGTCGTTCGCTTGCTGCAACAACGCGGCTTCGTCGTCGAAGGGCAGGGCGGCAAGCACCGGGCCGAAGATTTCTTCCTGACACATGCGCGCATCGTTCGCGAGACCTTCGATGATCGTCGGCAGATAGAAGAAGCCTTTCTCGCGGCCATCGCCCGTCGGACGTTCGCCGCCGCATAACAGCGTGCCGCCTTCTTCGAGACCGAGCGCGACATAGCGTTCGATGCTCTCGCGATGCTGCGATGTGATGAGCGGACCCATCTGCGTGATTTCGCGCGTGGGATCGCCGACGCGCAGCCCGCGTGCGCGATCGACGAGACGCGACATGAACTCGCCGTACACCTTGCGTTCGACGAAGAGCCGCGATCCCGCGATGCACGATTCGCCCGATGAACTGAAGATGCCGTACAGCACGCCGTTCACTGCGTGATCGAGATCGGCATCGGCATAGACGATGGTCGGCGACTTGCCGCCCAGTTCGAGCGATACCGGCATCAGCTTTTCCGCGGCAAGACGCGCAATACCGCGACCGACTTCGGTGCCGCCCGTGAACGCGACCTTCTTGACGAGCGGATGACGCACGAGCGCATCGCCGATGACCGAGCCCTTGCCGGGCAACACGCTCACGACGCCTTTCGGCACGCCCGCTTCCTCGCAGATGCGCGCGAGCGCAAGCGATGCCAGCGGCGTCACTTCAGCGGGCTTCAGCACGACCGCGTTGCCGGCCGCGAGCGCAGGCGCGAGCTTTTGCGCATCGGATGCGATCGGCGAATTCCACGGCGTGATTGCCGCGATGACGCCGAGCGGTTCGTGCACGCTCATCGTCAGATAATCGCCGCGTGAAGGCGTGAGTTCTTCTTCGAGCGTTTCGAGGCACGCTGCGAAGTAGCGGAACGTGTTGGCCGCGCTCGTGACCAGGGCGCGCGTTTCGCTGATCGGCTTGCCGTTGTCGCGGCGCTGCAATTGCGCGAGCGCTTCATGACGCGCTTCGATCAGATTCGCGATGCGATGCAGAACCGCAGCACGCTGATGCGGCTTCAGTCCGGCCCAATCGGCCTGCCTGTAAGCGCGATCCGCGATCTCGACGGCTTCGCGCGCGTCGTCGGCATCGGCGGTGCTGATCTCCGCGTTGACGGATTGATCGGCGGGATAGATGCTCGCGTACTGATTGCCGCGCCCTTTGCGCCACTCGCCGCCGATATAGATATCGCCGGACGCTACGAGCGAAGTGTCGGGATGATTCATCTTTCTGAAGCTCCTTAGATGACGCAACGCGCGGCGCGATTGCGCAACGCACGGATCGCGCTGAATGCAGTCAACGCCGATGTCTTCGGATTCGACGGCAACGGCTTGCCGCACATTTCCAGCGACATCTCGCCGAACGCGCCGCGTGCGACGATGCGATGCACGTTGCGCTCGACAGCCGGATCGGCGATGAGACGCACGCGTGTGCCATCGAGCCCGAGTCCCGCCAACGCAATGGTCGCCGCGACGTTCGCGTTCTTCGGATAGAGACGCGCCGCATCGCGTGCAGTGCCTTCGAAGATGACCTTCTCTTCAGTCAGCGACTTCAGATCGCAGAGCGTTTCAGCAGGCGTGCCGAGCCAGCCGAGCGGCGGCTTGCGGCCGGTGTACTGCACGTCGTCCAGGCCGCCTTCCTTCGCGGCGGCGAGCGCATCGACGCCGCCGATCGCACCCGAGAGCAGCGTGATCGTGGCCGCGCCTTCATTGGCGGCATTGGCGAGGGCATCGAGCAAGCCGGCTTCCGACAGCGCGCCGATCGATGCGACCGCGCAATCCGTGCCCGACTTCAGCAACGGCACGACATGATCGACGAGCGCCGCATGTCCCGCGCATTCGAGCGCGAATTCCGGATGACTGGCGAGCGCATCGACGTGGGACACGACATCGACGTTATCGCCGAGCACCGCGCGCACGTTGTCGCGATCGCGTTCCGGCACGATCACATGCGAGATGCGAACGAGCGGATCGTTGTCGAGCGCGCGATACACCGCCGAACCGATCGCGCCGAAGCCGATCATCGCGATGTCGATCGCTTGCCGTGCATGGAGGGGATCACGCATATTCCGGCTCCTTCGGCTCTTCCTTCTTGACGGGCGGCCCGGCGAACGCGGTCGCGAACGAGCCGACCGACAGCATGTCCACTTCGACCAGCACCGGGCCATCGATCGCGAGCCCTTCGCGCACGATGTCATCGGCCTGATCGAGCGACGTGATGCGGCGATGCGCAAGGCCGAGACTCGCGCAGAACTGCGCGAAATCCGGCTGATGCAGATCGACGAACATGCGGCGTCCGCCGTAGTTCGCGTCCTGAATGTTGCGGATCACGCCGTAGCATTGATCGTTCATCAGCACGATCATGACGTTGGCCTTTTCCTGCACGGCGGTTGCGAGCTCGCCGACATTGACCATCAGACCGCCATCGCCGACGAGCGCGACAGTCTTCTTCGCCGCGCCCGAAAGCGCGGCGCCGATCGCCATCTGCATGCCTTGCCCGATGCCGCCGCCGAGCGCATGCACGCCCGCGCGCGGATTGAAAATCTTCAGCAGGCGGTTGCCCCACGTGCTGTTGGAGATCGTCACGTCGCGGACCCAGTTGTAATCGCGGCCCACCGCGCGTTGCAGCGAATCGACGAGACGCTTGTACGGTCCAAGTCCCTTCGACACTTCCGCGACGGCCGTTTCGCGCGCTGCCGCGAGATCGCTCGCGAACGCGGCATCGATGCGGATGCGGCCTTCGAGCAGCGTCGCGAGTTCATCGAGCACGCGCGATGCATCGCCATGCACGAAGAGTTCGTTGCGATAGCCGCGGTTATCGGCGAGCGCATCGGCGTCGATGCGATAAAGCGGCTGCGGCAGCGCGAGCTTGTACTTCAGCGTTTCGTTGCCGCGCAGACGCGAGCCGACGACGACGAGCGCATCGCAGGTCTTGTAGAACGCTTCGACGGACGGATGCACGTTGAATGCGCCGAGCGTCGCCGGATGATCTTCCGGCAGCACGCCGCGACCTTGCACGCTCGTCACCACGCCGAAGCCGAGCTTCACGAGGCGCTCGACCGCGCCGCGCGCATGACGCGTGCCGCCGCCGAGCCATAGCAACGGACGCTTCGCGTTCGTGAGCGCATCGGCGAGCTGCTTCACGCGCAGACTGTCGTGCGTGAGCATGCCGACGTGCGGCGCGGCGAGATCGGCGGGCCATTCGATTTCAGCGGCCTGAATGTCGATGGGAATCTCGACGCTCACCGGGCCCGCAGGCGCAGTGAGCGCGACGCGCACGGCTTCGCGAATCGTCGGCAACGCGGTGTCCACGGTGCGTACGCGAAACGCCGCCTTGGAGATGGATTGCAGCATCGACAACTGATCGGGCGCTTCGTGGATATACGCGAGATCCTGATCGAGATACTCGGTTTCGATCTGCCCGGTGATATGCAGCAACGCCGTGCCCGCGGTCAGCGCTTCGACCATCGCGCCCGCTGCGTTGCCGGCAGCCGTGCCCGTCGACGTGAACGCGACGCCGAGTTCGCCGGATACGCGCGCGAGGCCGTCGGCCATGTTCAGGGCGCCCGCTTCGCCGCGCGCGCCGACATAGCGGATGTTGCCGCGACGCCCGATCGCATCGAGGATCGGCATGTTGTGAATCGAGATCACGCCGAACGCCGTGCGGACGCCGCATTGTTCGAGGAACGCGGCGATCAGTTCGCCGACCGTGGTTTTTTCAGACATGACGAGCAAAGCCTCCGGAAACATCGATATGGCTGCCGGTCGTGTACGACGACAGCGTTGTTGCGAGATAGAAGAGCGCCTGCGCCGCTTCTTCGGGCAAGCCGAAGCGGGCGAGCGGAATGTTTTTCTTGCGCGCGAGCTCGCCGGTCCATTCTTCCCAGCTTTGGCGCGTGGGGTTATCGGCGTTTTCGTTCAAGTAGTTCTGATAGCGACGCTTCCATTGCCCCGATTCGACGATGCCGATCAGAATCGAATTCACGCGGATGCGTTGCGGCGCGAGTTCCGTCGCAAGCGATTTCACGAGACTCAACACGCCCGCGCGCGCCGATGAAGTCGCGACCATATGCGGCTCTGGTTGCAGCGCGAGCAGCGAGTTCACGCAGACGATCGCGGGCGAAGGCGCATCTTTCAGCATCGGCAAGAAGGCGCGCGTCGGACGAATGATGCTGAAGTACTTCAGTTCCAGTTCGTCGCGCCAGGCGTCGTCGGTGGTATCGGCGAATGTGGAGACGCGGCCCTGACCCGCGTTATTCACGAGCATGTCGACGCGGCGGAAGCGTTGCATTACCTGCGATGCGAATGCGTTCACTTGCTCCGCGTCGAGCACGTCGCAACGCGCGGCGAACAGTTGCGCTTGCGGGAATTCATCGGCGAGCGTTGCCTGCGCGCCTTGCAGACGTTCGCTGTCGCGCCCGCAAATGGCCACCGATGCGCCCGCTTGCAAGAACAACTTCGCCGTCGCGAGACCGATGCCCGACGAACCGCCGGTGACGACAGCGACCTGGTCCGAGAGATCGATTCGAATCATTGCAACCCCAGAGATTTCATGTAGCGGTTCGACGCGGACGCACGCGCGCCCGGGCGATAGTTGAGACGCATCGAGAGCGCATCGGCGGCTTCGCGAACCTTGTCGACGAGACCGCTGTCGAGCAACGCTGCGTCGATTTCGGGACGCGGAATCGTCGTCGTGATGACGGCGACGATGCGTCCCGTGTCGTTGCGAACGGGCGCGGTGACGACCGATATGCCGCGCTCGAACGACGACTGGCTTGTCGCGTAGCCGCGTTCGGCGTCTTCCTTCACGCGCTCGAAGAGCTCTTCGACCGTTTCGGGCGTGGACGTCGTGAAGCGTTCGAGATGCGCTTCCGGATAGAGCGCGCGCAGTTCATCGAGCGAAAGATCGCCCATCAGAACGTGGCCGTGCGTCGTCGCATGGGCGGGAAGGCGCGTGCCGACGTTCACCTTCACCGAACTGAAGATAGGCGCGTGACTCTGCGCTTTCGCGACGAACACGACATCGCGGCCATCGCGAATGAGGATGTGGCTCGTGAGACCGGTCGCGTCGCGCAATGCTTCGATGATCGGCAGGCCGAGATCGGTGAGTTCAAGCGAGCTCAGATATTCGAAGCCGAGACGCAGCACGGCGACGCCCAGCCGATAGTTGCGGTCCTTGTCCGCGCGCTCCAGAAAGCCGAGCGATTCGAGCGTCTGCAACAGGCGGAAAACCGTCGTGCGCGGAATGCCGAGGCGTCGCGACAATTCGGGCGCGCCAAGCACCGGTTCGCGCGGCGAGAACTCGGTGAGGATCTTCAATCCGCGTTCGAGTCCCGGCACGATGTAAGTCGGTTCGCCCTTGTCGGCTTCTTCCGTGGCGAGGGATGTCATTGCGGTACTCCGTCTTTCGTGTGGCATTCGATGCTTTCGCAAAACGCATCGATCAATGCGGTGTATGCAGCGGGTGATTCGACGTAGCCTGCATGGCCCGCACGCGGCATCACTTGCAGATTGACCCGCGCGGCCTGCGCGATGCGCTCGCATGCGTCGGGCGGCGTGATCGCATCGTCCGCGCCGACGGCGACCGCGATGCGTCCGTGAAAGCGCGCGATATCCGCTGCGAGATCGGCGTTGGCAAGCAGATGCGTCGCTTGCGCATAGCCTGCGGGGACGATGCGCGCCATGTTCCAGCGGACCCATTCGCGCGCTTCATCGTCGGCGTAGTGCGAAAGCATGTTGGCGCTGCGCTCGCGTGCGAGTCCTTGCGGGCCGAGTTCGTTCAGCATCTTCAAACGTGCATCGCGTTTCGATTCGCGCACTTCCTTCGATGCAGCGCCATAACCCGCAGCCGGCGATATCAGCAGCAGGCCCGCGACGCGCTGTGGCGTATGCACGGCGAATGATCCCGCGATGATCGCGCCGAGCGAATGGCCGACGATCACGCATCGATCGATATCGAGCGCATCGAGCCACGCGCGCAACGCTTGCCCGTAATCGAGCGCAAGCGGCGAATCGTTACGTATGCAACTAGATTCGCCATACCCCGGCGCGTCCCATGCGATGACACGCCGCTTCGCACCGAGCGCGTCGAGCTGCCGGACCCACGACGCCGCGCCCGACCCGATCCCATGCAGCAGCACGACGGGCAGCGCGCGCCGATGCATCGCACCTGCCTCGCGATAACCCGTGATGCCGTGCGCGGTTTCGATATGCGTGTCGGGAAAGCACGCGAGCGTCTGGATGTTCATGCGAGCCTCAGCGCTTCAACTTCGCCAGCGGCGAATCCGGCGGATACGTCGGCGTGATGGGTTTCGGCGCGCCGAGCATCACGCACATCAGCGCGTCTTCCTCGCCGATGTTGATCTCCGTGCGATACACGCCCGGCGGCACGGAAATGAGATCGCGCTCGCCGAGCACGGCTTCCCACGTTTGTCCGTCCTTCTCGCAGACGACTTTCATCTTTCCGCGCAGCACGAAGAAAATCTCTTCGACGTCGATATGAATATGACTCGGCCCGATGTTGCCGGCGGGAATGACCATCGTCGAAAACGTGAAGCTGCCTGCGGGAATCGTGTTCATGTCCTTCGATACACCCGTGCCGCCCGTGCCGACATAACGCATCTGCGCGCGACGATACTTCGGGTCGTAGTCGGCCTGGAACTTGAGCGCGTCCCAGTCGTAACGGCGCGTTTCGAGGCGCGCGACGCGCGTGTCCATCCATTGTGCGAAGCTCGCTTCGGCGGGCTGATCCCACGACTTGCGTTCGATGTCTGCATCGGCCATTGCTTTCTCCAGGTTCCAATCAAATAGAGCGAATCAATTCATCACGAAGCCGCCGTTCACCGGCAGCAACTGGCCCGTTACGAAGCGCGCCGCATCCGAGAGCAGGAACAGCACGGGGCCGTTCACGTCGTCGGGGACTTGCGCGCGCGTCAATGCGCGGCCTTTGAGGTAATACTCGTGACGCTCGGCGGGCACATATGCGGTGGCTTCCACTTCGGTGAGGCCGGGCGCGATCGCGTTGACGGTCACGTTGTCCGCGCCGAACTCGCGGGCGAGCGAGCGCGTCATCGCGATCACCGCGCCCTTGCTCGCGACGTATGCGAGCAGCTTCGGCGCGCCCCACAGCGCCGTATCGGATGCGATGTTCACGATCGCGCCGCGTCCCGAATCCTTCAGATGCGGCAGGCACGCGACGCTCATCAGCCAAGTGCCGCGCACGTTCACGTTCATCACCGCATCCCATGTTTGCGGTGTGAGCTCGCTGGCGGACTTGCCGCCCGAGTTGGTGATCGCGGCGTTGTTGATGAGCGCATCGAGACCGCCCAACGCATTCGTGCCTTGTTCGACGAATTCGGCGATGCTTCGCGGTTCGTTCAGATCGAGCGGGAAGAAGTGCACGTCACGCAGTTCGCGCGCAAGTGCTTCGCCTTCTTCGCTAAGCACATCGCCGAACGCGACGTGCGCGCCTTGCCCGACGAGCGCGCGCACGAAGGCCGCGCCGAGTCCGCGAGCGCCGCCGGTCACGATCACGCGACGGCCGTCGAGCGCTTTCGACGCATCACGCATGAGCGTGCTCCGTGTTCTTCGGCAATGCTTCGAGCGCGGCGAGATGTTGCTGCGCGCGCTGCTTCAACATGCGACGCACGCGCGTCATGCCGACATCGTGCTGATAGAGGAATTCGTGATCGCGTGCGTTCGGCGCCAGGCTTTCGAGCACATAGCGGTCTTGTTCGAGCACGGCCCAGTGCAGTCCTTCGAGACGATTGCGATACAGGAAGCGCCACGCATCGCGCTGCCATCCGGAGACCTTGCGCGTGCGCCAGAAGTAGACCTGGCAGTTGTCGTTGTCGACGGGCGTAGCAAAACCGATGATCCCGAAGTTGCCGCCGGGCCCGAACTTCTTCTTGTACGGAATCGCGAGGCGCATCCACAGGCAGCCGGTTTCGCCGAGCTCCACCCAGTCGAAGTTCACGTCGCGCTGATTGACCTTCTCGAACATCAAGCCAGTTTCGGTCTTGCGCACGCGCATGTCGGCCTGCTTGTCGCCCTCGGCCATCGAATGCGATGTCGCGTGGAGATACGCGCCGTGCATCGGGTCCATCACGTTGTCGATCGCGTACTGGTAATTGCACTTCCAGTGCGACATGCACAGGAAGCTCGCGTATTCCTCGGCGACGAGTTCTTCGGGCAGCACGAGCGGCGCGGGTTCCTTGTTGGCGTCGTCGCCGAACCAGAGGAAGATCGCGCCCGCGCGTTCTTCGACGGGGTACGACTTCACGCACTTCTGGCCTTCGAGCGGGCACGCGGACACGGCGGGCACTTTCTGCACAGTGCCGCTGCCATCGACTTCGATGCCGTGATACCAGCACGCGACGCTGCCGCCGAGATTCCAGCCGAGCGACAGACGCGCACCGCGATGCGGACAGCGATCTTCGAGCGCATGCACTTTGCCTTCGTTGTCGCGCCAGAGCACGATCTGATCGCCGAGTCGCGTCAAGCCGATGGGCGCATTCGCCACTTGCCAGCTCGGCGCCACGGGATACCAGTAATTGCGCAAGCCGCGATCGAGATAGGCCTGAACGGGATCGGCGGCGGTTGTTTGCTGAGGGGACGTCATGGGAAGAAGCTCCTTCTTTATTCGGCGAGCGTGCGCAGTTCGGCGGCGAGGCGGTCGGCGGTCCATGCGGTGCCTTCCGGCGTGCGGAAACCGTCCTTGTTCAAGCCCGCGACCACCTGTTCCAGTTCCAGCGCGCCCGCTTCGAAGACGCGTTCGAGCGCATCGCCGAAGTCGTTTTCGTATTGCGTCGGCTCGGCCTTGCGCGTCTGCCAGATGAAGCTTTCAGTCTCGCCCGGCTTTTCGATCACGCCCTTGCCGGCGACGTTGTTCGGCTGCGGCGCGAGCCACGGCTTGAGATGCGGGTTGAAGTTCACGACTTTTTCCATGTCACGCCACCTTGATCTGAATTTCCTCGCCGGCGAGGCGCACCGAATACGTCTTCAGGTCGCGGCCGCCGGGCTCTTTCAGGCATTTGCCCGTGGGGATGTGAAACACCGCTTCGTGCAGCGGACATTCGACGGTGTCGCCATCGACGAAGCCTTGCGTCAGCAACGCATATGCGTGCGGGCAGACGTTCTCGAGCGCATACAGCGCGTCGCCCACTTTGTAGATTCCGATTTCCGCGCCGTCATCGAGCTTGAATTCGATTGGTGCGTCTTCCGACAGATCGCCGGCATGCCCGGCGCAGCGCCATTGTTCAGACATCTTTCACCCTTTCCTCTGGTTCGTCTGTGTTCCACTAAAGGAACGACAGTTCGTGTATGGTGATTATAGGAGTCGACTGGCTCGGAAAAAATATAAAAGTAGATATCTAGGTGAAAACACTTAAGTCGACGCGGTTCAAAGCTCGCGGATGAAGTAAGAACGCCCGTTTGTCATTGATCCGTAAGCCCTTTTGCCCGGCAGATGCGCCGTGTGCGCGTCGTCTCAGGGTCTACCCGGCTTCATCACAAATCTATTTTTTTGGCGCGGGAAAGCTCACTATACTTTCCATAGGCAGGACGTTGATCCAGATATGGAACGTAAACGAGTGGCGGGACGTCTTGCTGGGGGAAGGGCAACAACTGCGATCAGCAGGAACAGGAAAGCGGGCGAGGCCCGCGCTCGAACCACACGATCAGGAGAACGAAGGGTGAAGCACATCATCGCAGCGGGGCTCATCGGGGCCGGGGTCGCGACCGGTGCGGCCGCGCAAAGCACGGTCACGCTCTATGGCAGTCTCGATGCCGGCATCGCGTATATCAACAACGTCGGCGGCCATCCGAAGTGGATGGAGGAGCAGGGCAACATGCAGCCGGATCGCTGGGGCTTTCGCGTGGTCGAGGATTTGGGCGGCGGGCTCAAGACCGTCGCGCAACTCGAGAACGGCTTCTACACGAACACGGGCAACTTCGCGAAGGCGGGCACGCTTTGGAATAGGCAGGCGTATCTCGGGCTCGAGCAGGAAAACGTCGGCACGCTGACGCTCGGTCATCAGACGCCGTTCAGCTTCGACATGCTCGGACCGCTATCGACCGCGTATCTCGCGGCGAGCTGGTACGCGTTCCATCCAGGCAACATCGATCAATTGGCGGATACGGGCGTGGTGCCCTACGACAACTCGGTGAAATTCCGCTCGGCGAACTTCTATGGCTTCTCTGCGGGCGCGATGATGGGCCTCGGCAACACGACGAACTTCTCGACGGGCCGCAACTACGGCTTCGGCATTACGTATGCGAACGGTCCGTTCAAGGCGGCGGCCACGTATTCGAACGAGCACAATCGCACGCCCGCGATCGCGACGACCGGTCTGACGACGTTTCAGGGTCAGCCGGCGGCGACTTACATGGCGGACAAGCAGGAGGAGATGGGCGCAGGTGCGTCGTATGAGATCGGCAAGTTCGTCGTGCATGCGCTTTATACGCGCGTGAAGCTGCAATCGAACGGGCAGTCCGATACGTTTCAGTCATACGATGCGGGGTTGACCTTTAAACCGGTCGCGTGGAACTGGATCGCGGGCGGCGCGGCGACGACGACGTTCGCGGGCGGACGATGGACGCAGTTCGAAATCGGCGATATCTATATGTTGTCGAAGTCGACGCAGCTTTATGTCAATGCGCTTTATGAGCATGCTACTGGGGGGGTGAAGGCGGCTTTCTTTACCGCTGGGGTGTCGAGTACGGCGAATCAGGTCATCGTGCTGGCGGGGATTCATCACTCGTTTTGATTTTTTGGTTTTGGTTTTGGTTTTCGCCGGATCCCGTGTTCGCGTCGGTCTATTGGCACTGCCCCTGTGCGGGGCGGCGCCTACTTTCTTTGCAAAATTAACCAGTCCGCCCTGAATAATTCGTTTTGGGCGGCGCTAGCGCTCATGCCGTGAAGACGACAGTGGTTGTGCGGTTGAGCAAAGCGAACAGAACAAGGGCGCAAAAAAGCCGCAGCTTCCTGAGGATCATGCGCAGATTGTGGCCGGCGCCGCACAGGACGGCGTGAATCGCATCACCGAGTGCGCCTTTGAGCCAGTTCCGATCGAGTTTGCCGTCCGCCTTCATGTGACCGATGGCAGGCTCGATCGCGCTTCGCCGTCGGATCATCGCCCGCAGCCCGCGCGTGATACCGCGCCGCAATCCCGGGTGGTAGATCGTCACACCCTCAATGGCAACACCCTTGTAGCCGCGATCGACGATGGCGACTTCCGGCTTCACGTCGCTCAAGATCGCCGCTTGCTCCAACGCTTCAGGCAGCGTGTGACCGTCGTATGGGTTGCCCGGCATCGAGCGGGCACCTACCACGAGCCCCTCTTTGTGGGTCGTCGTGATCGACACTTTGACACCGAACTCGTACGGCGTGCGAGCCTTGCCCTTCGCCAGACACTCGACTTCCGGCGCATGCAGCGCGTACAGCTTGTTCTTGTCCTTCCGCCTTTGCGTCAAGATTCGCTTGGTGCGGCCGATCAACTCGTGCAGCGCGCCGTGCCCAGTGTCGGCCACTGAATCGAGCTGACGCTCGACATCACGCATGACTCGGCCAACACGAGAGCGCAACGTGCGCAGAACTTTCCTCATTCGCTTGTATTGCTTGGCGTGCGCGTAGCGGCTGATTTGGCTGGCCAGGCGCGGGGCCTCGCGATTGTAGTTCTGCCGCAATTTCAATCCGTGCCGCGCCGCCGCCTTCACCAGATGTTCGCGACACCGCTCGAGCAAGCGTGAATCAGTGGGATGGGCGATCGCTTTTTGCATGACCGTCGTGTCGACGATCACGTGCTTCACGCTTGAGGCCTTGATCACACCGGCACGCTTGGCGGCTTCAATCGTCTCGGCCAGTAACTCTTCGACGCCGGCTTCGCCCAGACGCTTACGCCAGCGCGTGAGACTCGACGGATCAATCGGCGTTTCGGTCTGCAAGTACGTCTCGCCGGTGAAAACCTGCCAATACGGATTCTCCACCCATTGCCAGACGACCTCCTCGTCGGACAGGTCGAACGCGTGCTGGAGGTACAGTAAGCCGGCGATTAGCCTTGGGGATGTGGCCGGTCTCCCTTTGCGCGATACGAAGCTCTCGCTCATCGACGCGCCCAATCGGTCCCAGTTGATCAGATCGGCCAAACCGACCAACGGATGCTTCAAATTGATCTGTTCACGCAACGGTTGCCGGAAGAAATCTCCCTCCGTCAAAGGCGCCTTCGGACCCATCCGCACCTCGTAAAAAAATGCAGGAATTACGCGTTAATATGCCTGCTTCCTGCAATTCCCTCAACCCCAGTCAGAGTGCAAAGCCTTGCATCATAACGCTTCGAGGATTGTTCAGGCTCGACTAACCATTACCACGGAAATGGTACGGTCCGTCAGGTTCTGGATTGGGCGGCGATGCGCGGCTCGCGCAGCGGCCCGAACCCGGCACGCTTCGACGGGCACATCGAGCATCTCCTCGCGAACCGATGAAGGCGAAGCCGACCCGCTCAACCTTGCTTTCCATCGCAGAGTGCGAAGTTGCGGGTTGTGTCGCGTGTGCGCCAGCGGCAGCATGCACAGTTCAAGCGATCGTTGTTGACGGTAACGCCATTCTGAACGTCAACAGCTCGGGCGCGAGCGACGAGCGCGCGGTCACGGTTGGCGCTTCCTCGACGAGCGCAACTGTGACCATCAGCAAGCTATCGATTATGGGGAACGTGCGGACCTACCCAGGCGATACGCAATATCCGATTGGGCTTATCAATCTTCAAGCGGGGGCCGTGGCACTCGCTGATGTCGCGGGCAACGATTTCAGTGTGCCCGCTATGCCGTTCGGAATTGAGCTATCGACAGTACGACAGCGGTAGCGCCATTTCAGTCCTTCGACAGCGGGAACCGGCTGCCCGGGCAGCGCGTATTGCGAGGCACGGCTCCGCCGACCTCCGGAACGTGGGTCATCGGTGACACCATGACCAATAGCAACCCAGCCGGAACAGCCGTCGCCGGGTGAACCTGCACCGCAGCAGGCACGCCGGGAACGTGGAAGGCTTTCGGAGCGCTCTCGTAAAGCGTCGCTCTGCTATGTGCATCCGCTACGCCGCAGCTCTGCTAGCCGCGCTTATTTTTCACAGGTGCACGCTCGTCTACATAGAAGCGATCACAACACCATCGCCAATACGGGCGGACACGGCGGCGTGCAGTTACCTGAGCATGAAAGCGGCTCGAACTCGATCGATCGGCTCATCCACCCGCAGCAACGCTAACCCCAAGGACACAAAGCAATGAAGGTGCATATCGAGAACCAGGGCAGTTTCAGATATTCGGGTCATCGTGGACGGTGACACGCTGAACGATTCGACGCTCACGCCGGGAGAGGCGGAAGTCTACGCGACGGAACCTGAAGGCGTCGTTGAACTGCGCGAGTTGGACGGCGGCGAGGCGCAACACGAAGCGAGCGAGGACGTCGAGCGCGCATAAGTAGGGGCCCGCGCGAGGCGGGCCTTTGGGGTGCTCGTCGCGAAGGTCGAGCCGCGCATCAACGCTCGACCATTTCCCTTACCCCACCGAGCCGTGATCCTCGTAAGCGATCAGACGGCTGCCACACGCGGTCAAATGTCCGTCGAGTGCGACGCCATTGCCGTTCGTGTCGGTCAACGTTGAACACGGACGGCTGATCATTACCCCGAGTAGACGAACAAAGGGCCGCGTATGCGACCCTTTGCAGTCCACAACAAGACACGAGGGGGACAGCGTTATGGTGCCGCATGACAGAGTCGATACAATTCGCTTCATAAATCATCAAGCTCGTTGTTTTCGCGAATCAGAGGCTGCCCATTTCTGTATAAAACCACATCATTCAGCGATCCCATTCCGCCATACATCGAGACGATTCTCATTCGCACACCGCTAGGATCAACAGGCAAGTCCAGTACACAACTATCAAGCGCATCGGCCCAGTCTCTCAGTCCGCCGATGCGTAGCAAGTCGCGCATCTTAGAAAGCACTGCCTCAATTTGTCGAATATCCATCATTTGAGAACGCATGAATGCGTGACCTCGACTCCCTCGATAGTCCACGGTTTTGGCACAACCACCTACTGCGTACCGCCTACGTAAAAACCACCTTGCGAACCAACCTCTCCAACATACACTTGAGTTCCCGCAGGAATCTTGACCCCGAATGACGTATCAATCGGCGATGTTCCCCCACCAGGCCACGTAGGCAACACCGCTTTGTCTATCCGAGTTTGCAACACGCCAGTAGGTGCCTCTTGGCTAAAGAATTGCCCCAACGGTCGCTCCGCCGTTCCTGCTCGATACAGCACGGTGTCTTTGGGCAAAGTGACGGTTTTGTATCGCCCTCCTGCAAACGTCGCGGCTAGATCATCGGGCAAAGGACCCGGCTTCACTGCCGAATAACTCCCGGTCGCTTTGCCGAGTCTCTTTGTGCTCAATGCACAGCGCTTCGCAAGCCCAAGCGGATCAATCCACTCAATCGGATTGGGCGCATATTGATAGACTTTCAGCCCCCCCGCCAACCCAATCGGATCCGAGCACGCCGCGCACGAGCTGTTGTTCTTGCTCGGCCCTCACGCCGGCGTTTGCAAAATTACCCGCCTGCCTTCAGCGTCTGCGCGAAAGGCTCAAGTCTATGCGCAACGAAAAACGACCCGGACGCACATGCGACCGGGTCGTCAAATCCCGCCCTAAACGGTACACCGTTCGCTATCTAAGAAAAGACCTTAACTAAACGGCATTACCGCAGAAGCGGCCCTTTGTTCATCTCACACCCCACCTCTTCACATCTATCAGGCGATTGCCTGAAACCTCAAAGAAATCAAAGCTGATAGCAGCAGACATATCAGCCCATATAAACACAATGTCATTCAGTATTTTGTTGCCAAATTCAAAGTCGACATTGAGACTTTCCGTACTTTTGACCCGTAATATCCCGCAGTACCTCCAGTCTTCATCTATGAGGACATACATGTCTCTATGATGATCTTTCATGGCTGAGAGTTCGACGTGAAGTCCGCTCCCGGATATCCGCTCAGTCTTCTGGTGTAGTTGAGTGGACGCCGCTTTGAAGCGATCCAATACAGCATCCGTTTCCTCCAAAGGAATTATCTCTGATCGATCTTCAGTTGGGAACAAAGACGCTATCTTGCCAAGGTACTCATTGAGCAACTTTTTCCCGTTAGCCTTTCTGTAAAGGAGCTCTTTCTTGTATTGGTTCACACCTCGCTCATTCATTGGCAGCTCCCGTAATAAGCCTTTCCTTTCGGATTGGCTATTTTAGGTCGATCATAATCAGTCATCCGCGTTTCGCCGCTAATCGGATCAACCTTTACTTTGTTGTACCGGTATTCATATCCTGAAGCATTGCGCGACTGACTTATTGGCTGCTGGCTCGTTGGGATACCGGCTTGCCGCATCGCTTCGCGGCGTGCTGCTCTAGATGTGAGGCAACATGGAGTCAGCCCAAGCGGATCCATCCACTGAATCGGGTTAGGCGCATATTGATACAGGTTGACGCCACCCGCAAGGCCGATCGGGTCTTGCGTAATATAGCGGCCCGAACTCGAATCATAGTACCGATGCCGATTGTACGTTAGCCCCGTCTCGTCGTCCGCGTACTGACCTTGGAACCGGATAGCGTTATCCGCTTCGGCCGCATCCGTCTTGCCATAGGGCGTTGGTTTCCTTCCGCCCCACGCCTTATACCGCGCCAGCCACACAACCTTACCCGACTCGTCCAGCAACTCCTGCGGCGTGCCAAGGTGGTCATTCTGATAGAACAGCGTCGCATGACGGCTCTTCGCCGGAACCTGAACAAACCCACCATCGGTGCCCGTCGCGAGAAACGCCGGTTCGACCAGCTTCTCATCGAGACGCGCGAGCGGCACGAACGTCCCCGGTTCGTGCAGATAGAGCGACGCGCGCGTCCACTGATGGCTCACGTCCAACGTATGCATGCGCTGCGCGACCGGCAGCGAATCCGCGTCTTGCGCGTCCTCTCGCACCGTCTCATAGCGGGCATTCGCGGACTTACGCTCACGCCCATATTCGCGCGGCAGCTCGTCAAAGCGCTCTTCCATGAGCAGCACATCGCCGTCCCATGTGAAGACGGTTAGCTCGGTTGCGCCTGTCGCGCCTCTGACTTCCTTCGCCACGCGCCGCCCGAATGCGTCGTAGGTATAGCTTGCGGCAACATCGAACGGCGCAGTGCCAGAAATCCACCGAGTAGAACCATCCGTGTTCCTCTCACGTCGATCGATCTCGTTCGCCGCTGGCGGCTTCCCGTAGCGCTTGGCCTCCGTGAGCCGGTTCTGCTTGTCGTAGGCATAAACCCACGTCACGCCATTAGGCTCGGTCTTGCGGCTCAGGTTCCCGCGCTCGTCATACGCGTAGTGCGTGCGGTTCAACTCCTTCAGCACATTGCCGATGCACTTCGGCAACGACTGTTCCCATGCATGAAGCTTCTTATCATCGTCGGAGCGGCGTTGATCCCACTGTGAGCGCGCCGGCTTGCCCGGATTCGCGCGCAGCCACGCTTCGTCTTCGGCGCGTTCCCGCGCGTGCCGCTCGGCGCGCTCTGCATCCGTCTCCACGACCGGGCGCGGCGGAACCTTCTCCGGATCGACAGGATTGCCCGCCGGATCGAACGCAAAGATTTCGGTCAGATCGGGCGTGACCGACTTGAGCAAGCGCCCGAGCGGGTCATAGGTATAGTCGGTTACACCGCGCGCGTGGTCCTCGATACGCGTCAGGTGGCCCGCCGCGCTGTACTGATACGTGCGCCGTGCAAGCACATCGAGCAGATTGACGCTCGTCGCATGACGCACCGACATCTGCGCGAGCCGTCCCACGCGGTCATACTCGCGCGTCTGCGTGAAGCTGCGATGCGTGCGCTTCACCTCCCGATGCAGATTGTCGCGCTCGAAGTCCACCAACGGCTTGCCGTCGACGAGAACGCCGTGAACGTGGCCCGAACCATAGCGCAGCCAGTCGACCGTGCGCGTATTCGGCAGCGTGGTCTTCGTGCGATTGCCGAGCACGTCGTATTCGTGACGCGTGACGGTCGAATAGCTGCCCCGGAAAGACGGATGAACGTGCTGCTCTTCCGCAATCAGGTTGTCCGCATCATCGTAATGAAGACGCGTCACCGCGCCGCCGCCCTTGGCGGTGACGAGCCGCCCGCGGGCGTCGTAATAGAACTGCTCGATGGCGGCGTTGCCGATCTTGCGCGCGAGCAATCGGCCCATCGGATCGCGCTCGTAACGCGTCTGGACCCCGGCTTCGGTCGAGGCCGCGAGCCGTCCGGCGTCGTCCCATTCGTAGCTAATGCTGCGCCCATCGAAGCCGGTCTGTTCGATCAACTGCCCGAGCGCGTCATAACGGAAGGTCGTCGACTCGTTGTTTTCGTTGCGCAGCGAGGCGAGCCGGCCCTGTTTGTCATAGCCGTACACGCCCTTGCTCGTCGTATTCGAAGCGTTGCACCTGACCGAGCGCGTTCTTCGTGCTGACGAGCTGATTGTTCTCGTTCCAGTTGAACGCGTCGCTGGTTCCGTCCGGATGCTCGACCAGAATGATGCGGTTGTGCTGGTCGTATCGATGAATCGTGGCGTTGCCTTCGCCGTCCGTGACCTTGGTGTACCAGTGCTCGCGGTGATATTCGAAGCGCGTGTCCTCTTTCGGGGCCAGCGCGTGAACGTTCATTTCGCGGTCGAGGATTGTGTCCTTGGCGATCCACGTCCGCACGCAGCGCGATTGCGCGGACGTTGCCGCGCTTCGGCCCAACGCGTCCCATTCGAGATTGGCCGGGTTGCCGTTGAAGTCCGTGTAGCGCGTAAGGAGGTGATGCTGATAGACATACGTGCGCGCGTGATGAAGTACGTCGCGGTGCTCGATCAGATCGCCTTCTGGACTGTACGTGTACTGCGCGATCGCCTCGTCGCGGCTGCCGTGCAAGCCGATCCGATAGATTGCCGCCACACGCCCGTTCACGTTCTCGATACGAATCGTGTTCTCCGCGCCGTCGGTGATGCCGGTCAGTTCGTCCTTGTCGTTGTAGCTCAACGTCAGCCCGAGACCGTCGCGGCCCGTGCGGCCGACGAGCCGGTAGCGTGACGTCTTCACGGTGCGGCTTTGCTCGTAGACCTCGCGCGAGCCATCGGGATAGGCGAGTTGCAGAGTGCGCGCATCGACTCGGCTGATGGTGAGTTGCTCGCTCGGCACCTCGATCGAATCGCCGAGCGGGACGGCGGGCAGCGGCACCGCGCGCGCGTCCGGATCGAAGAAGGTCAGCGCGCCGCTGTCGTGCTCGTCGATCGACAGGTGATAGGGACTCGTCCAGCGCGCACCGAGCGGGCTTGCATCGTAAGCGCAAAGGCTCGACCGATAGCGCCGCGTCCAGACGATCGGCGTCACGCCGTCGAGCGCGAAGTCGGTCTGTTCGAGGTTCTCGTCGCCCATCGCGTAGTTGACGGGCCTCTTGCTCGCCGTTGCCGGACACCCACAGCCGTCCTTCGCGGGCAGGTCGCTGGGCTTTGCGCCTTTCTGCGTGGTCTCGCGATGTTCGCCAGGCTTGATGTGCGGCTTTTCCATCGTGCCGGGCGCGGCGTGCGCGGTATGCGAGGGAATGCCGCGCGCCTTGCGCCGCTTGATTTCCGCTACGACCTGAGCGGCCATGAAGATCAGAGTGCCGGCCGTGGCCGCATCGCCGAATGCCTGCTTGAGCATCGCGCTGCGGTTGGCGTCGAAGGCATCGAGCCATTTCAGGATCGTGTCGCGCTGGCCCGAGAGCTTCAGCAATTCATCGATGCCATGCAGGGTGACTTCTTCACCGGTCGGCAACCACGACAGAAAGCCTGTGTTCTCCTTGATGAGACCCATTTGCTTGCCGGCCGACACAGGGTCTTTCACGAAGCTGCGCACGGTGCGCGAAACATCTGCAATACCGCCGTCGATTTCAGAGAGCCAGCCCTTCAGTTTCTCGTCGAGTTGCTCCATAAAGGCGATCGCGTCGCCGCCCGCTGTCGCCCAGAACAGATCGACCAGCACGGCCGCCCCCGCGCCCTTGGCGAATGCGAGCAGCACCTCCCTGACGACCGCGCGCGCGGGACGGCTCGCGTTGCCTGCCGCTGGAATCACGCCGATGGCGTCGATGGCGAGAATGCCCCATGCGGTGAAGCTCTTCGACTCACCCGGCTGGCTGACAATGCGGTAATCGTGATCGCGCAAGATCGTCTCGATGATCTCGGGCACGGTCTTGTTCTGATAGATGCGCGAGCGCTTGGTGATGCGCAGTCGAGCCAGCGGCGATTCGACCACGACGCGATACGCGCAGAAGTCGCGCGTCTTGCGAGTTCGCGTAAAGCGCGTGATGTTGCCGTTCCACTCGCGCGGCGTGCCGTCGCCGGGTAACGGCTCGATGCTGAATGTCGCGTTGTGCCCGAGATAGTCGGCGCGCGCCAGTTCCACATTGGCAGTCAGTTCAATCGTGATGTGATACGGACTGCCTAGCCGCTCGATCGCCTTGACGGAGATGATCGAGAGGCCATCGCTCGGCGGTGCGCCTCGCACCTTGAGATAGTAGTTCTGCCTGCCCGTGATCCAGCGCGCGAGGGCGGTGGATCGCTTTGATTGTGCTTCCATTCGGATTCCCTGCATCGAGATGCTGTCAGGCCATGGCCTGATAAACATTCCTATCTAATCGGGCGCATACGGATTCAGCGCACGACCGGCGAAACGTAGGCGGGAATTATTTCGAGAGGAAGCAAAAAAAACCCTTAGGCCAAAGACACTGCCAAGAAGCAGCAATACAAGGTCGGATTTCTCTTAAAATGATTTCGCGCAGGTGCGACGCATAATTACATCGCTGGCGCGTGGTAGCGCCAGCCAGGACTCGGCGGTTTTGAAGACACTCTGCACCCGTGAGCCCGCGCAATGCCGGCTGACGTTCGTCGCGCTCTTTCGACATGGAGCGCAGCTAGACCACGTGCGCCATCTGACCAACGGCGCTCGATGCTTTGTCGGGCCTAAGAGCGGGACGTGGCAGGGAACCCGCGAGGGTTGCTGGCAATGGTGTAGCGTCCCGGTCTTCCAACCCTGTCATTGTTTCCACCCCCCCAACTGAGAGACAGGGGCGGCTCCGGGTTTGTCCAAAACAGGAGCTAGACCGGTGCTACATCAAAAACAATCGGCAGTCTCACACGCATCCTCACGGCGACAACCTTCCTCAGCGTATTCCGAGCCTTCTACACTCGATCCACGTATCGCTGCCATGCGACTGCTATTTCGCACGCTTCAAAGAACCGTCGACATAATGCGCAACCATGAAGACAGCGTCTATGAAATGCGCGACGTAACAAGCGCGGCTTGTCTCAGGACCGAACTTGGCGGAATGCGCGAAAGCGTCGATGCGGCGTCTTTGCTCGACACTCCTAGTGTCTAGCAATGTGTACGCTCGCGGTATTCGACGGTCGAGAAATTCTTTTAATATTAAACTCGTAGACAAGAAAACTTACTTTCTTTGCAGCAAAGAAAGTGACCGCCGCCCCGCACAGGGGCAGTGCTAATAGACCAAAAAGAAAACGGGATCCGGCGAGAGAAAACCTCAAGCACTCGCAGCGCGCCCCACAGTACGATCCCCCTCAGAAGGCCGATAATTCAGCCGCATGGAAAGCTCGACCGCAGCGCCACATACCTTCGCGACAAGCCGCGCTTTCTCATCATCGGCGCCGATATCGGACCGCGGCACGGTCGCCGCCACCGCCGCGACGATCGCGCCGGAATGATCCCGTACGGGCGCAGTAACGACCGAAATCCCCCGCTCGAACGATGCTTCACTGAGCCCATACCCGAGCGAAGCACATTCTTCCACGCGTTCGTAAAGCTCCTCGATAGTCGCGGGCGTCCGCTCCGTATACTTCTCCAGTTGAGCCTCGGGATAAAGCGCCTTCAGCGCGGCCATCGACAAATCGCCCATCAGCACATGACCATGCACGGTCGCATGTGCAGGAAGACGCGTACCGACATGCACCTTCACCGAGCTGAACAGCGGCTCATGACTCTGCGCTTTCGCGACGAACACGACATCGCGCTGATCGCGGATCAGCAGATGCGTCGAAAGTCCGGTCGCATCGCGCAGACGTTCGAGAATCGGCGTGCCGAAATCGGTCAGCTCCAGCGAGTTGACGTACTCAAACCCAAGCCGCAGCACGGCGACGCCGAGCCGGAAACTGCGATCGCCGTTCACGCGTTCGAGAAAGCCCAGCGCTTCGAGCGTTTGCAGCAGACGGAACGTCGTCGTGCGCGGAATGCCGATGCGCCGCGAGAGCTCCGGCGCGGCCAGCACCGGCTCGCGCGCCGAGAATTCGGCGAGGATGCGCAAGCCGCGTTCGAGGCCCGGCACGAGATAGCTGGAACCGCCGCCAGATGACGCGTCCTCATCCGTCGTGTCGAGAGTCTCCGCCTGAATGTCTTCCTGTTTGCTTCGTCGGGCCATGTTGGCTGTCGTTGTCGTCGTGCAATGGGCAATCATAGCGCGAGACCACGCATCGTCGGCTTTTGCCGCTCGTCATAACATGTTATATTGGTTTCTTGGCGATACCTCACCGATGCTTTGACGATGAGTTTCGAAGCCACATTCTGGCTCTTTTGCACGGGCCTGGGCGCGAGCGCGGCGGGCGGCATGCTGGGCATGGCGAGCGGCCTGTTCATCGTGCCCATCCTGACGATGTTCTTCCATATCGACATGCACGCCGCCATCGGCACGAGCATCGTGTCGGTGATCGCGTGTTCCTGCGGCGGCGCGGCCGCGTTTCTGCGCGGCGGTCTGACGAACGTGCGGCTCGCCGTCGTACTCGAAACCGGCACGACGCTCGGCGCGCTGACGGGCGTGTTCGTCGCGGGCTTCGTACCGGTGGCCGCGCTCGATTTCCTCTTCGCGGGCGTGCTGCTGGTGTCGGCGTGGCAGATGTTCATCCGCCGCGAAGATCCGGCGGGCACGTCGGGGCCGATTCCATCGAACGGACTCGCCGCCGCGCTCGGCCTTCATTCCAGCTATCCCGACAGAACCTTGCGTCGCGACATCCCTTACGAAGTGCGCCGCGTGCCCGTCGGCCTCACGTTGATGTACGCGGCAGGACTCGTTTCCGCGCTGCTCGGCATCGGCAGCGGCATCCTGAAGATTCCGGCGATGGACAACGCATTGCGTCTGCCGATCAAGGTATCGACGGGGACGTCGAACTTCATGATCGGCGTCACGGCCGCCGCGAGCGCGAGCGCGTATTTTCTGCGCGGGGAGATCGTGAGCGCGATCGCGGGACCGGTCGCGCTCGGCTCGGTGATCGGCGCGATCGCGGGCGCGCGCGTGCTGATGAAAGTGCGCGGCGAGCGCCTGCGCCTGCTGTTTCTGTCGATGCTGCTGCTCGTCGCCTGTCAGATGTTCATGCAAGGCATCGGTATCGATCTGCTGCGATGAAAGACCTCACGCCGAAAACGCTCGATCGCCTGCTCGCCGGTTTTCTACGTGCGGCACGTGGGCCGCGTGCGCGCTGATCGGCGCGGGTCTCTTCGCCGGCACGAAACTTCTGACGGCGGGCGTCGCGCTCTTCATCTTGCTGCCGGTGCTGCGCGTCGTGCTGATGCTCGCCGTGTTCGCGCGGCAACGCGATTTCCTCTACGCGACGATCGCCGCGACCGTGCTTCTCGTGATCGCGGCGGGCTGCGCGATCGGCATGCGTCTCGGGCCGCTCGCCGGTTGATGCACATCGCCACGAGCGCGCATCCAGCGGTTATTCTCCCTGACGGCAGTCGATGACATTCGCCGGTTTCCTCAGGAGAAAACGCATCATGTTCGATTCGACCGATGTGCTGATCGCCGGTGCGGGGCCCGTCGGCCTCATGCTGGCTGCCGAACTGCGCCGCGATGGCGTGAACGTGCGCATCATCGATGCACACGACGAGCGCGCGTTTTTCGTGAAGGCGCTGGGCGTCACGGCGCGCACGCTTGAGATTTTCGAGGATATCGGCATCGCGCGCGACGCGATCGATGCGGGCGTGTGGCTGACCGGCGCCGACACGTATCAGGACGGCGCGCCCGCGTTCAGCGCCGAAGTGCCGCGCGCCGGGCTGCCGTACGGCGCGCTCTCGCTCGCGCAGTTCGAGACGGAACGCATTCTCGAAGCGGCGCTCGCGCGCAACGGCGGGCACGTCGAATACGGGGCGACGCTCATCGATTTCAGCGAATCGGCCGATGCCATCGACGCATGCGTACAGGACGCATGTGGCGAGAGCCGCACGGTTCGATGCCGCTGGCTCGTCGGCTGCGACGGCGCGCGCAGCACGGTGCGTCGTCATCTGAACGTCGCGTTCGAAGGAGATCAGTATCCGCAGACCTTCATGCTCGCCGATGTCGATGTCGACTGGAATCTGCCGCGCGGAAGGATGTATCGCTTCAATGTGTCGGGTGAGGACAGGGCCGCATCGACGACGCTCGCCGCGTTGCCGGTGCGCGGTTCGGTGCATCGCTATCGTCTGTCGATGGTCCTGCTTCCCGACGATGCCGCCAGACACGCGCCGAACGCCACGCCCGCTTTTGACGAGATCGAGCGCATCATGCTGCCGGTCCTGCCGAAGGGCACGCGGCTTTCGTCGATGCGCTGGTCGTCGGTGTATCGCGTGAGTTACCGGATCGCGCAGCAGTATTCGCGCGGCCGCGTGTTTCTCGCAGGCGATGCGGCGCATATTCATCCGCCCGTCGGCGGGCAGGGCATGAACACGGGCTTGCAGGACGTCCACAATCTCGCGTGGAAACTCACGCTCGCGTCGCGCGGTCTCGCGAGTCAGACGCTGCTCGACAGTTACGAAGCGGAGCGGCGGCCAGTCGGGCTCGATGTCGTCGAATCGACGAGCCGCGCGCTGAACACGGTTCTCGCGCACGGCGAGATCAAGCCCGCGATGCGCGAGACGCAATTGCTGGTGAGTTATCGCGGCAGCAGCTCGATAGTTGCAGACGAAACCATCGACATGACGCCCGAATTGCCCGCGCCCGGCGATCGTGCACCGCAAGCCGGCGGTCTCGTGGAGGCGTTCATCGGTCATGCGCAGCGCTTGCACGATCATCTCGGACGCGGACGTCACACGCTCATCGGCTATATCGATGACGATGCCGATGGCGCACGCGTCGCCGCGTTCGCTGCAACGGTCGATGCGTGGCGCGCCGCACTCGGCACGGCGGCGAGCGCGGTGCTGATCGTGTCGCCGGACGTTGCGAAGGCGGCGTCGTTCGTGCCTGCGTGTGAAGCGTATCGGACGTTGAGCGACGAAGCGCGCGAATTCGCCGATGCCTTCGGCGCGAAGAACGGCATGGCGTGGGTCGTGCGGCCGGACGGACATATCGGTTGTAGAAGCGCGCGTTGCTCGCCGGATGCGTTGATTGCATGGCTCGGACGCGTGCTCGGTTAGCGCCGGATTTCGATGACGTGCGCCTGAATCTTCCCGTCCGGATAGTCGGAGCCGAAGCGCGCGGCGATGGCTTGCGCGCATATCGATGTCGCTTCGTCCAGACTCGCGCCCGCACGCGATTCGATCTCGTTGCGCAACGGTGTGCCTTGGCAATAGGCGAGCGCGACCTCTTGCGCCGACGATGCGCGGCTGCGTCGCGTGACGGTTTCGAAACGCGGCATCGCGTCGAAGCCCGCCGATGCGAGATCGCGTGAAATCGCTCCGCGATCGAAGTAGCCGTGCGGCGTGCGCTTCATGAAAAGCGGCGGATCATCGGGAAAGAGATGGCCGAGTGCATCGGTGATCGTATTGGCAAACGCGTTCTCTTCGATGCGATCCCATATGTTAAAGAGCAGCGCGCCGCCCGGCCGCAGCACGCGACGCGCTTCTGCGAAAGCCGCGGGCTTGTCGGGAAAGAACATCGCGCCGAACTGACAGACGACGATATCGAAGCTTGCATCGTCGAAAGGCAACTGCAACGCGTTCGCCTGCCGCCATGTCACGGTGCGTCCGATGGGCGTCGTCGCGGCGCGATCGAGCATCGCCTGATTCAAATCGGTCGCGACGATATCGACATGAGCGGGCAATGCAAGCGCCATCGCGCGCGTGACGGCGCCGGTGCCCGCTGCCGTTTCCAGCACGCGCGATGGAGCGAGCGCCGCCGCGCGCGCTGCAAGATCTTCGGCGTAGGGCGCAAAGAGCATCAGCACGAGAAGCCGCTCGTAAAGCTCGGGAATCTGACCGGCGAACTGAACGTCCGTGCGAGGCATAGTCGTATTCATGCGCCGTCTCCGATCGATTATTCGCGTGAGGCCTCAAGTCTTTTCACTCTACGCTGCTTTATCGCCTTGGCGGAGATGGCTACATTTCATCCTGTCGCGCCGCTCTTGCAAAACGCAACGGCGCATCCGGGCATTAAATAACCTCTTCAAGGATTCCATCATGAGCAAACTCGCAGGCAAGGTCGCGGTCGTCACGGGCGCATCGAAAGGTATCGGAGCCGGGATTGCAAAGGCGCTCGCGGCAGAAGGCGCGTCGGTCGTCGTCAATTATGCGAGCAGCAAGGCGGGCGCGGATGCAGTCGTCGCGGAGATCACGGCATCGAACGGCAAGGCGATCGCCGTGGGCGGCGACGTGTCGAAAGCGGCCGATGCGCAGGGCATCGTGAATGCGGCGATCGAGACCTACGGACGCCTCGATATCCTCGTGAACAACTCGGGCGTCTATGAATTCGCCGCGCTCGAAGAGATCACCGAAGAGCACTTTCATAGACAGTTCAATATCAACGTCCTCGGCACGCTGCTGACGACGCAAGCCGCCGCGAAACACCTCGGCGAAGGCGCGAGCATCATCAACGTGAGTTCGGTCGTGACGCGTATCACGCCGCCGACGAGCGCGGTCTACAGCGGCACCAAAGGCGCCGTCGATGCGATCACGGGCGTGCTCGCACGCGAGCTGGGCGCGCGCAAGATTCGCGTGAACTCGATCAATCCGGGTGTCGTCGTGACCGAAGGCACGCATAGCGCGGGCATCATCGATTCCGACTTCGACAAGGCCGCGCTCGCGCAAACGCCGCTCGGACGTCTCGGTCAGCCGGACGATATCGCATCGATCGCGGTGTTCCTCGCATCCGACGACGCGCGCTGGATGACCGGCGAAAGTCTCATTGCAAGCGGCGGCATGCGTTAAACACGAAGTGTATCGACGGGCGACGCCGGTTCCGTATCTGGCGTCGTGGAAAACCGCGCGGCAGAATGCATCGACATTATTTCCGCCGGAGTCCGTCGATGCCTCATACGCCGCAACTGTTCGCTTTCGCCCTGGTCGCGCTCGGCATGGCGCTCACGCCAGGGCCGAACATGGTCTATCTGATCTCGCGCTCGATCTGTCAGGGCCGCAGCGCAGGACTCATCTCGCTCGGCGGCGTCGCGCTCGGCTTCGTGGTCTACATGCTATTCGCGGCGTTCGGCATCACCGCGCTCCTCATCGCAATCCCCTTCGCCTATGACGCGTTGCGCTTCGGCGGCGCGCTCTATCTGCTCTATCTCGCGTGGCAGGCCGTGAAGCCCGGCGGACGCTCGCCGTTTCAGGTGCGCGATCTGCCGATCGACAGCCCGCGCAAGCTCTTCACGATGGGCTTCGTCACCAACCTGCTGAATCCGAAGATCGCGGTGCTGTATCTGTCGCTGTTGCCGCAGTTCATCGATCCTTCGCACGGCGGCGTGCTCGGCCAGTCGCTCGTGCTCGGCGTCGTGCAGATCATCCTCAGCATCACCGTCAATTCGATCGTCGCGATGACCGCCGGAACCATCGCGCTCTTTCTCGCGCGCAAGCCCGCATGGCTGCTGTTCCAACGCTGGCTGATGGGCACCGTGCTCGCCGGCCTCGCGTTGAGAATGGCGACCGAAGCGCGCCGCTGATCCTTTCAGCCGGGATGATCCGTATACACGCGTCCGAGCAGGTCGTCGTATTCGTCGCGACGCGCGGCGACGATCGCCCGCAGCATCCGGATGAACGCGTTGCCATCCTCGAAGTGCTGCACGAGCACGCGCGCCGTGCGCAGCGATATGAATTCGGTCATGGGTCGCGACGGCTCGTCGTCGATCCTGAAGCTGAAGCGATGCACCTCCACGGACGATACTTCCGACGGTACTTCGTGGGAGAGGATGGTGGCCCGCATTTGCGCTTCCTTCATCGTTCTTGTTATCGGTCTCGGGCATCGGGACTTCGCACGGTTTATGCGCAAGTCGCCCGGTTTTCGGGTCTTGGCATGCAGCAATGGACATGCCGTCGACCCCCTTCGCAACAGCGGCGCGAAGGGATGCGTTAAGTACACGATGAGCGCATGTGCGGTGTCCCACAATGAATCATCGACATGAGAAGCGGTGATTCCAGTGAATCAATCGAGCGGCCGACGCCCTAAGCTGGTCCTGTATCCGACGCGCACGATGACGCCTACGCCCGGAACCAGCGAGGACGACTTTCAAATTTACGCCTCGTACCGGGGCAGCAGCGCAAGCGGTTTTTTCGGCACGCTCAAGGTCGTGCGCAAAACCGACGGCAAGCTGCTGTTTCCATTCGACGGCGCCGACAGCATCGGTCCGTTTCCGTCGAAGGCGGCCGCGGTCGCCGCCGCGCTCGACCGAGGCGACGAGCTCGTGAAGGCCGACCTGGCGCGCCCGGAGTTGTGAACGTACGGTCGTGCCGCCTAAAGGGATTACTTTCGTACGATATTTGATTATGGTGAGAGGGCACGCCATGAACCAGCCTCAGGTCACCTATCGCGGCTTCGTCATCATGCCGATGGCCGCATTCGACGGCGGTCTCTACGCCGCGATGACGATCATCTCCGACACCGGAGGGCTCCAGCGCGCGACGGGCGTGCTTGGACATTTCGCGTCCGTCGAGGAAGCCCGTGCGTTCGCGCTCGTCGCGGGCAAGGACGAGGTGGACCGCCGTCTGTGGCATTCCGCAGCCGCCGCCTGAAACGATCGTTCGCATCGTTTCGAAACAAGTCGAGCGGGATCCCGCTCGTTCCTTCGACTGCGTCCGAAAGTCCGAAAATAACGGGTTTCGTACCTTGAACGCGCGTTTCGGACTGTCATACTGCAGGCATCCGTGCGTCTGTCCGTTATGGCTCGCGCACGATCTTTGCACCGGAAAAAGGCCGAACCGATGGCAACCGTCGTATACGTTTTCGAGGAAAGCAGAGGTGTACCGACCCACGAGCGCGACTTGCTGGAGATAGACTCCGCGGGTTTTCTCGTCGATATGAGCGCGGTCTTCGTCGAGCGCTGCAGCTGCACGATCGCCGCGGCTGCGCGCCCCGCGTTCCAGCGCGCGTTGCGACGGCTGCAGGCGGGCGACACGATGATCACGACGAGACTCTGGTGTCTCGGCAACAGCGTGCAGGACGTCGTCGCGACGATCGGCCTGCTGGAGCGGCGCGGCATCGCCACGATCTGTCTCGCGTACGGCAAGAGCGATCTGTGCTCGAAGGAAGGTCTCGCGTTCGTTGAGACGCTGCGGCTCGCGGAAGAGCTCGAACGCGTCACGCGCCGCAGCCGCGCGCGCGAGGCGGCGAGCGCCGCCAAGGAGCGTGGCGTCGCGCAGGGCCGCCCGAGTTCGCTTTCTGAAGCGCAGCAACGTCAGGCGATGCTCGGTCTCGACGCCGGCCTCACCGTGACCGAGATCGCCCGCTCGCTCAACACGTCGCGGCAGACCATCATGCGCTTGCGCAACGCGCACGCCGCTCCGCCGCAAGAGCGCGCGGTGCATGCGGTCATCGAGGCTCCGGACGGACCCGAGCCGCTCGCCGCCAACGACGCGAAGTAGCGCGACGCACGGTTCGTCTCCGGGCGACGTTTCTCTCCCTGCGTGTCCTGACGCAGCGGCCGGTTTTATGCTTCCATGTCTGACGACGCGTGCCAAACGCGTCGAATTGAAACCCGCGCGCCGAATGGTCGCGTTGCGTACACTACAATCGATGCCTCAAGAGGCGCGACGCGCGTCCCGCGCCGCGTTTTCATTACAACGACATGGCTCACGAGTGAACTCAAACAATATGCGCGGTGATCGGAAACAAGGGATGAACCCGGAGGATTCGGAGACATGACCAGCAGTCGATCGAAGGCGGCGGCATCCGAGAACTTCGAACCCTTGCCTTTCGCCGTAGTCGGCATGGGCGCGTCCGCGGGCGGCATCGAAGCATTGCTCAATTTCTTCGATAACGCGCCGGCCGAAATGGACATGGCGTTCGTGGTCATCGTGCATTTGCCGGCGGATCGCCTGAGCCGCGCCGATGAAGTCCTGCAACGCGTGACGGACATGCCGGTCAAGCAGGTCTCCGCGACCACGGCCATCGAGAAGAATCATATCTATATCAACGCGCCCGACAAGCATCTGGAAATGTCGGAGGGTCATCTTCGTGCGGTGGATCGCGCCGCCAACGGCGCGCCCACGACCATCGACCACTTTTTCGCCACGCTCGCCTCGGCGCACGGCACGCGTTCGATCGGCATCGTGATGTCCGGCTCGGGCTCCGATGGCGCGGCGGGACTCTCGCGCATCAAGGAGATGGGCGGCATCACCGTCGCGCAGAAACCGGAAGACGCGCATTTCGCCGAAATGCCGCAACACGCGATCACCACGCGCCAGGTCGATTTCATCCTGCCGGCGGCGGAGATGCCCGAGAAGCTGCTGGATCTCTGGAACAACGCCAAGAAAATCCACCTGCCGATCGCCGAGGCCAACGAAGCGGCCGAGAAGGAAACGCCGCCCACGGCGGGCAGCGCCGAGCGCGCGCTGGGCGATATCCTCATGCAGCTGCGCGTTCGCACCGGACACGATTTCCGTCATTACAAGCGCGCGACCATCCTGCGGCGCATCGAGCGGCGCATGCAGGTGAACGGGCTGCGCGATATCGGCGCATACCGCGATCATCTGCGCTCGAATCCGGACGAGACCACGTCGCTGCTCGCCGACATGCTGATCGGCGTGACGCAGTTCTTTCGCGATCGCGAGGCGTTCGACGCGCTGCGGCGCGATGTCGTGCCGCAGTTGCTCGACGCGACCAAGGGCGAGTCGCAGATACGCGTGTGGGTGCCCGGCTGCTCGACCGGCGAGGAAGCCTATTCGCTCGCGATCATGCTCGCGCAGGCACGCGAAACCGCCGGTTTCGAGGCGACCTATCAGATCTTCGCCACCGATATCGACGAGCCCGCCATCGCGCAGGCGCGCAGCGGCTCCTATCTCGGCTCGATCGCGACCGATATCTCGTCTGAGCTTTTGCGCCGCTATTTCAAGCACGAAGGCGGACGCTACCAGATCGTCAAATCGGTGCGCGAGCGCATTCTGTTCGCCGCGCACAGCCTGCTGCGCGATCCGCCGTTTTCGCATCTCGATCTGATCTCCTGCCGCAACGTGCTGATCTATCTCGATCGCGCGGTGCAGCGGCAAGTGCTCGAGCTCTTTCACTTCGCGCTGCGGGCGGGCGGTTATCTCTTTCTCGGCACGGCCGAATCCGCCGATACCGCCGACGATCTTTTCACCATCGTGGACAAGAAGAGCCGCATCTATCGCGCGCGCACCGTGCTGAACCGCGTGAAGCCGCCGGTCTCGTTTCCTTCGCTCGGCCCCACGAACATCGGGCCGCGCGAAGAGCTGATGACGACCGCCGCGCCGGTGAGCATGGCCGCCGGGCCCGAAACGCCGGAGCGCCGCAGCTTCTCCTTCGCGGCGCTGCATCAGCGCGTGCTGGAAGAATATGCGCCGCCTAGCGTCGTTGTCGATCGCGATTCGAACATCGTGCATCTGTCCACGACGGCCGGGCGATTCCTGCGGCACGGCGGCGGCGAATTGTCCTCAAACATCATGGCGCTCGTGCTGCCCGAGTTGCGGCTCGACCTGCGCACGACGCTCTTTCGCGCGCATCAGACGGGCGGCAGCGTCGAGGCGCGGCGCGTCAAGCTGACTCAGGACGGCCGCGCCGTCTGGGTCAACATGACGGTGCGTCCATTTCATGACACCGGCGTGAACGCCGACTTTTTCCTCGTATTGTTCGACGAGGTGCAAGAGCACATGGCCGACGAAGGACTGCCCGAGCAACGCGGCCAGGATCCGCTCTTGTTGCAACTGGAACGCGAACTGCAGCACACGCGCGAGCAACTCGCGACGACGATCGAGCAGCATGAGACGACCGTCGAGGAACTGAAGGCGTCGAACGAGGAATTGCAGGCGATCAACGAAGAGCTGCGCTCGGCGACCGAAGAGCTCGAAAGCAGCAAGGAAGAACTGCAATCGGTGAACGAGGAACTGACCACGGTCAACGCCGAATTGCAGGCGCGCGTCGAGGACACGGCGAAGGCGAACGACGACCTGCAGAACATCATCGCGGCGACGGAAATCGCCACGGTGTTCGTCGACAAGCAGATTCGCGTCAAGCGCTTTACGACGAGCGCGACGCGCGTGTTCAAGCTGATCGACGTCGATATCGGCCGCTCGCTCTTCGACATCACGCATTCGCTGCGCTATTCCTCGCTCGCGGACGACGTGAAGCAGGCTTTCGATACGCTCAAGCTCATCGAGCGCGAAGTCGAGAGCCACGACGGCAAATGGTATCTGATGCGCCTCTTGCCGTACCGCACGGCCGATGACCGCATCGACGGCGCGGTGCTCACGCTCATCGACGTCACGGCGCGGCATGTGGCCGAAGAGACGGCGCGCATCGGCGAAGAGCGTCTGCGGCTCGTCGCGCAATCGACCGCCGACTACGCGATCATCGTGCAGGATCCGAACGGCACGATCGTCACCTGGAACGCGGGCGCGGAGCGCATCTTCGGCTTCTCGGAGAAGGAAGTCGTCGGGAGGAACATCTCGCTCATCTACTCGCCCGAAGACCGCGCGGCGAACGTGCCGGCGAACGAGCGCGAACTCGCGGAACGCGACGGACGCGCCGACGACGAACGCTGGCACATCACGCGCGACGAACGCCGCGTGTATTGCAGCGGCGTGGTGACGCCGATCTCCGATCCGTCGTTCACGGGTTACGCGAAGATCGCGCGCGATCTGACCGAGCGCAAAATGCGCGAGGACGCCAACCGCGAAGCGCTCGCGCACGAGCACGCCGAGCGCGAGAAGGCGTCGCTGTCGAACCAGTTGAAGGACGACTTCATCGCGATGCTGTCGCACGAACTCAAGCATCCGCTGAATCTCATCGGCATGAAGGCGGAAATCCTGCCGCGCCTGCCGGAAACGCGCGGTATCGAAGTGGTGCAGGAAACCGCCGATTCGATCCGCCGCGCGGTGCGCGGGCAGGCGCAGATCATCGACGATCTGCTGGATCTTTCGCGCGTTCGCACCGGCAAGCTCGCGCTGAGCATCGCGCCGGTGGATGTCGCGGGCGTACTCGCGCGCATCGCGGATGTCGCCGAAACGGAAGCCGTGCAACGTGGAATCGCGCTGCTCGCGAGCAATCGCGCGGAGCCGATCTACGCATTCGCCGATTCTGTGCGTTGCGAGCAGATTCTCTGGAACCTCGTTTCCAATGCGCTGAAGTTCACGGATCGCGGCGGTTCCGTCGATCTGCGGATCGCGCGCGACGGCGGCATGGTGCGTATCGATGTCGTGGATACCGGGCAGGGCATCGAGGCGTCCGCGCTGCCGCATATCTTCGACATGTACCGGCAAGGCGGGCGCAATCCGACATCGTCCGGGCTCGGCATCGGCCTTGCACTCGCGAAGCAGCTCGTCGACATGCACGGCGGGCGCATCGAGGCGCGTTCCGATGGCCTCGGCCGCGGCACGACGGTCTCGGTCTGGCTGCCCGCCGCCGCGACGCAACAGGCCGTGCCGCCGCGCAGCGAGGACCGCGCGCGGCCCGTCAGCGGCGCGCGCCTTTTGCTCGTCGACAACGACGTCGAAGCGACCGCATCGTTCGCCGCGCTGCTCGAGCTCGAGCAGGCGTCGGTGCAGATCGCATCGAGCGCCGAGCAGGGTCTCGAACTGCTCGGCAAGGGTTCCGTGGATGCGGTGATATCGGATATCCAGTTGCCCGGCATCGACGGCTACACGTTCATCAGGCGCGTGCGCGCAGACACGACGCTCGCGGATGTGAAGGCGATCGCACTGACGGGGTTCGGCCGCGACGAGGATAAGCGCGCGGCCCGTCAGGCGGGCTTCGACGCGCATCTGACCAAGCCGGTTGATTTTTCGGAGCTGCTTCATACACTCGATGTATTGCTCGAGCCGGGGCGCGAGAAGGAGCGCGGCGGCTGAAGCACCGGCGCCGGTCCGCCGATTGCTTCCCAGATCAGACAGGAGGCGCTATGGCTGAACGGGACATCGTGGTGATCGGTGCATCGAGAGGCGGTTTTCAGGGACTTAGGGCGCTCGTTAGCGCGCTTCCCGCCGATCTTCCGGCTGCGGTGTTCGTCGTGCTGCATATCGGCCGTCACGCCAGCATGCTGCCGGACCTGCTCACGAGTTGGGGACGGTTGATCGCGCGTTATGCAACGCATGGCGAAAAGGTCGAACATGGAACCATCCGTGTAGCGCCGCCGGACCGGCATCTCGTGTTGTCGAAAGGGCGCGTGTGGCTCAGCGAGGGTGCGAAGGAAAACTTCTCGCGGCCCGCCGCCGATCCGCTGTTTCGCAGTGCCGCGATGGAATACGGGGCGCGTGTCGTCGGCGTCGTGATGAGCGGCGATCTCGACGATGGCGCCGCCGGTCTCGCCAACATCCGCGCCCAACGCGGTTTCGCCATCGTGCAGAATCCGGACGATTGCGAAGCGCCGAGCATGCCGCGTGCCGCACTCGAATCGTGCGGCGCCGACTTGCTGTGTGTCGAGCGCGAACTCTCGCGGTGCATTCAGGCGGCGGTGCACGGGATGTCGTCCGACGAAGCTTCCGAGGGAGCGCAGATGAACAAGAACGTGTTCGAGAAAGAGGCTCGCCTCGCAGCCAGCCGCCTGTCGGATATCGATTCGCTCGACGAAGTCGGCGAGCGGTCGGCGCTGACATGTCCCGATTGCGGCGGCGCGCTGTGGCGCATCAAGGACGATCATCCGATGCGCTATCGCTGCCATACCGGACATGCGTTCACCGGGCTGTCGCTGGAGGAGGGCATCGAAGCGCGTTCGGAGACGGCGATCTGGTCGGCCATGCGCGCGGTGCACGAGCGCGTCATCTTTGCGAAAGAGCGGCAGCGCTGGGCGGAGCGGTCGGGCAATGAAGATCAGATAAAAATCGAGCAGGCGCGCATCGACGAAGCGGAACGTCTCGTCGAATTGTTGCGCGAAGCGGTGCAGACAGCATCTTCATCCGCGAACTGACGAACTGACGGGAAACGGAGGATCGAATGGATCTCGAAGCGGAGAGCCTGGCGCTTGTCCAGGCTGATCGCGATATCAACGAAGGCAAGGAACGCATCGAGCGTCAGCGCAAGATCATCGAGCAACTGCGCTCCGGCGGACACGACACGACGGATGCGGTCAGGCTGCTCAGCACGCTCGAAGACACGCTGACGGCCATGATGCAGCATCGCTCGCTCATTGTGGCTCGCATCGCGCAGTGGAAGAGCGGGATCTTAACGTAGGACGTGCTCCGCGCGGGGTCTGCCGGCGGCGATGCAGCGTGCCGACGCCGCGAAACGCGCGTGCGGCGATGCACTCGCGCATACGCGCCATGACGAGCGAATTGAGGCTGGGCGAGCGTGCCGCGCGTGCCTTGCGTCGCGGCTCCCTGGATAGCGAAGCGTGCGCGTCGTGAGCGAATTTTTGCAGCGCATCCGCCGATCCGCTGACGCTCATGTACGCCTGCTGTCCGATCCTGCCGTCGAGCAGAACGGTCATTCCGGATTCACGGGCCAGCTTCAACATGTCGGATTGCATGATTGTTCGGGCTCATCGCCCGCTCTTGTCATTGGCTTCGCGCGGGTTTGCGCGAAGCCTTTCATGCTTTCAATACAGCATTCGCTGTGCCCCGGCCGCGCTAAATAATCGGCTTGCCGCCCGTTACCGCGATGGTCGCGCCCGATATGTAGCTCGCCTCGTCCGATGCCAGCATCACATAAGGCGCCGCGAGTTCCGCAGGCTGTCCGGGGCGCTTCATCGGCACCTGCTTGCCGAAGTTCTCGACGCTCGAAGGCGGCATCGTCGATGGAATCAGCGGCGTCCAGATCGGCCCCGGCGCCACGCAGTTCGCGCGTATGCCGCGCTCGGCCAGCAGTTGCGCAAGCCCGCCCGTGAAGTTCTGGATCGCGCCCTTCGTGCTCGCATACGCGATCAGTCCGGGATTCGGCGCATCGGCATTGACGGACGTCGTGTTGACGATCGAACTGCCTTCTTTCATATGCGCGAGCGCGGCCTTCGTGATGCGGAACATCGCGCCGATATTCGTCGAATAGGTCTTGTCCCATTCGTCGTCGCTGATGTCTTCGAGCTTGTCGTAAGTCGCCTGATACGCCGCGTTGTTCACGAGCACGTCGATGCGCCCGAACGTTTTGGCCGTCTTCGCGACGATCTGCTTGCAATGCTCGCGATCCGTGATATCGCCGGGCAGAAGCAGCGCGCGGCGTCCGGCTTTCTCGACCCAGCGCTTCGTTTCCTCGGCGTCGTCATGCTCGTTGAGATAGGAGATGGCGACGTCCGCGCCTTCGCGCGCATAGGCGATCGCCACCGCGCGGCCGATGCCGCTGTCCGCGCCCGTGATGAGCGCGACTTTGCCGGCGAGCCGGTTGCTGCCCTTGTAGCTCGATTCGCCGTGATCGGGCGGCGGGTCCATCGGGCCGGTGAGTCCCGGGCGATTGTCCTGCTGTTGCGCCGGCATCGGCGGGCGTGGGTATCCGCTATCGGTGGCATTGCTCATGTCGTGCTCCTTACGCTGCCGCTTCAAGAACGACCGTGGCCCGGCTTTCCCTGAGGGCGCCTGTACGAGCGGCGCTGCGCGCTCTTTCATTGACGAGTGTTTTCATTCACGACTCCGGTGCTGGTTAGAAAGACGACCGCATGCGCGGTCATGCGGTCGTGTCAGCATCGAGCGTTCCAGGAATCGAAACACGGCGTGCGGAATCCGCGCGGAAATGGCGATCAGTGGTCCGCTTCGTCGACTTCCTTGACCACGGTCTTGCGAAGCTGATCGAGCGCGCGCAGGCTGGTGATGAGATTGCGCAACAGGCTTTCCGAGTCGTCGGTGTTCCATCCGCACTGTCGGAGCGATTCGAGGCGTTCCGTCTGCTCGACGATGCGCCGCCCGCAATTCTCGATATGCAGGTCAAGACGCGCGAGTTCCTCTAAAGCTTTGGTGTTGGCCATGGCGGACGTTCGCGTAGTAGGAAATTTTGTCCAGTCAACCATGGTACAACGCGCCGCGAATCGCCGATGCGGCGCAGTGAATCGGTCACTTTCGCTTCGTCAATTCAAGGTTGCGCGCGCTTCGAGACCGCATCGCGCATGCTGCGCACGTCGCGCGTCGTGACAGGCGAAGCATCGTTGCCCCATGCCGAGCGGACGAAGGTCAGCACGCGGGCGATTTCCGTATCGGTGAGCTTGTCGGCGAACGCGGGCATCTTCTTCGGCTGCGGCCCATGTTCCGTGGATGGCGCGTTGCCGCCCTGCAGCACCATCCGCACGAGCGAATCGGGCTTCTCCGACAGCACGGCCGGATTGCCCGCAAGCCGCGGATACTTGAACGCTTCACCCGCGCCGTCGCTCTTGTGACAGCGCGCGCATGCGCTTTGATAGAGACCCGCGCCGGGACGCTCGTCGTCGCCGGTGCGCAATGCGGCCACGCTCTGTTGCGCCGCGCGCGAGCGCGCATCGTAGGTGCCGCCGTTTCCGTTCGCCGGCAGGCTCTTCAGATAGGACGCGATCGCGAGCAGATCCTGATCGTCGAGATATTGCGTGCTGTCTTCGACCACCTGCACCATGCTGCCGAAGGTGGCGAGACCCGCGCCGTGCCCCGTCTTGAGAAACGCGGCGATGTCGTCGGGTGCAATGCGGCCCAGTCCCGCGCCCGATACGCCGGTCAGGTTCGGCGCGTACCAGTGATCGTTGGTGCCGCCCGTGAGATACGTCCGCGACGATTCGGTATAGCCGCGTTCGTTATAGGCAGGTCCGCGCGGCGTATGGCACGCGCCGCAGTGCCCGAGCGATTGCACGAGATAGGCGCCGCGATTCCATTGCGCTTCGCGCTTCGGATCGGGCGTGAACGGTTCCGTCGGCCTGAAGGCGAGATTCCAGAAGACGAGCGCCCAGCGCTGGCTGAACGGAAACGGCAGATGCGTTTCGGGCGCGGCTTGCGCGACGGGTTCCACGCCGTGCATGAAATACGCATAGAGCGCGCGCATGTCGCCGTCGCTGACCTTCGAGAACGATGGATAAGGCATCGCCGGATAAAGATGCTTGCCGCCCGGCGCGACGCCTTCACGCAACGCGCGCGCGAAGTCCTCGTAGCTATAACGCCCGATGCCATGTTGCGGGTCCGGCGTGATGTTACTCGACCAGATCGTGCCGAAGGGCGAGCCCATCGGCAGGCCGCCCGCGAACGGATGCGGCTGCGGTTTGCCGGGCGCGGGCGGCGCGGTATGACAGCCGGCGCAATCGGCGGCCTTCGCGAGATACGCGCCGCGCGTGACGAGATCGGGCGTCTGTCCGCGAGCGAGCGGCATCGATGCGATCAGCGTGAAAGCGCAGAAGAGCGCGCGGCGTCCGAACGTCGTCACGATCAGCGTCCTCCACATGGCGACACGAGCAGCCACGCGAGATCCGTCGCGATCAGCGCGAACACGAAGAGCGCGCTCGCGAGCGCCCCCGCCCGCGCGATGAACGCATCGCGGGCCGCATGTCTGTCGATCGTTCCATGCTCTTTCAGCGTCGATGCAAGCTCGCCCGTACGCCGCCAGTTGCGCCACGCGACGACGCCGCCCGCGACGCCCAGCAGCAACGCGACCAGCGCCAGCAGCACGATGCCGTGCTCGAGCCAAGGCATCGCGGGCGCGTTCACCGGACGCTCATGCGGGAAGCAGCCCCACGCGGCGATGGTCTGCGCGAGCGTCGTCTGCGTCATCCACGCGGCGGGTGCGAGCAGGAGACCGATCGCGAGCGCCATGCCGCCCGGACGCACGGGATGCCGCTTTTCGTCGATGGGCGATGCGTCGTTCATTTCATTTCGCCAGCACGTAGGGCGACAGATACAGCGTCGCGAAGATGAAGAGCCATACGACATCGACGAAATGCCAATACAAGCCGCCGATGGTCAGCGCCGCCGAACGCGCCCGGTCGAAGTAGCCGAGCGCGGTCCATAGCAGCAGGAACGCGAGCACGACGAGGCCGACGAGCACATGCATCATGTGAAAGCCGGTGATCGTGAAGTAGAGCGAGCCGTAGAGATGCGTCGTCAGGCCGTAGGGATGATCGGCCCATTCCTTGAGTTGTATGCCGACGAAGATCGCCCCGAGCGCAAGCGCGATAGCGAGCATCAGCACGCCCATGCCGCGTTTTCCGCGCCGCACGAAGCGCTCGCTTGCCCATACGAACACGCTGCTCGACAACAAAATGCAGGTGTTCGCAATGCCGAGGCCGAGCTTCGGCATGCCTTCGGGCGGCCAGTGTTGTGTCGTCTGCGAAGCGAGATACAGATACGAGAAGATCAGATAGCCGAAGAGCGCCGCTTCGGTCGCGACGAGCGTGAGACATCCCCACCATCCGCCCGAGCGTTCGCCCGGACTGCCGATGGGCAGACGCGCGCGTTCGGGCAACGCTTCCGCGAAATCGCTCATGGTGTCGCTCCGGTTTCGTGCGGCTCGGGCGTATCGTCGCGCTGGCCGAGTTCGCGGCGCGGCCACAACCATACGACGATGGCCGCGCCGCATCCGATCAACCCGAGCGCCGCGAGCCACCATGCGGTCAATGCGAGGCCCGAGAAGAACACCAGCGACGCGACGCCGAGCCAGAAAGGCGCATACGAGTCTTCCGGCATCTTGAGAATGACGTCGGGATCGCCGTCGAGCGCGGTGGTGCCGAGCGCCTCGCGTCCCTTGTCGAGGATGTAGCCTTCGTCGAGCCGCGAACGCATCTTGCCGGAAATGCGTTCCTCCCATAGCGGATGACGGCTCGCGATGCGCGGCGCGATCGCGAAGTTATACGGCGGCGGCGGCGATGAAGTCGCCCATTCGAGCGTGGGCGCATCCCAGGGGTTATCGCCCGCAACGGGACCGCGCCGCAGGCTGTACACGAAGTCCCACATGAAGATCAGCACGCCGAACGCGAACAGGAACGCGCCGATCGACGTAATCATGTTGACCGTGTTCCAGCCCATGTCGGGCGCGTACGTATAGATGCGTCGCGGCATGCCGAGCAAGCCCGCGATGTGCATCGGAAAGAACGCGATATTGAAGCCCGTGAACAGAATCCAGAAGCCGATGCGCCCGATCCTCTCGCTCATCATGCGCCCGGTGAATTTCGGGAACCAGAAGTAGATGCCGCCGATAACGGGAAACACGTTGATGCCGAGCAGCACGTAATGCAGATGCGCGACGACGAAATAGGTATCCGTGAGTTGCCAGTCGAAAGGCACCGCTGCGGTGAGCACGCCCGACAATCCGCCGATCACGAAGAGAAACACGAAGCCCGCGAAATACAGAAAAGGCACGCGAAACACGGGACGTCCCGTCCATATCGTCGCGATCCATGCGAACGTCGCGACCGCGCTCGGTATCGCGATCACCATGCTCGCCGCGCCGAAGAACGACAGCGCGAGCGCGGGAATGCCCGTCGCGAACATGTGATGGATCCATACGACGAAGCCGATGACCATCGTCGCGACAGTCGACAGCGCGACCGGCAGATAGCCGACCAGCGGCCTGCGGCAGAAGACCGGGAGCGCATCGGAGACGATGCCCATCGCGGGCAGCACCACGGCATACACCCACGGATGCGCGAAGATCCAGAAGAGATGCTGCCAGAGCAGCGCGCGGCCGCCGTTGACGACGTCGAAGAAATGCGTGCCGATGCGCCGGTCGAGCCACAACAGAAAGAACGCGAGACTCACCGATGGCACTGCAAGCAGGTTGCCGCCCGATGCGGTGAGCGTGCCCCACACGAGCACCGGCACGCGATCGAGCGACATGCCCGGCGCGCGCATGCGCAGGAACGTGACCACGAAGTTCATCGAGCCGACTGTCGTCGAGATGCCGAGCAGCACCATGCCGAGCGCATAGACATCGATGTTGGGACCGGTGTTGTAAGTGAGACCGGCAAGCGGCGCATAGTTGAACCAGCCGGCGTTGGGCGCTTCGCCGAACGGAAAGCTCGCATACAGAAAGAGTCCGGCGAAAAGAAAGATCCAGTACGACAGCGCATTCAGGCGCGGAAACGCCATGTCGCGCGCGCCGAGTATCAGCGGCCACAGATAGTTGGAGAAGCCGGAGAGCACGGGCAACGCGTAAAGGAAGATCATCGTCACGCCGTGCATCGTGAAGAGCTGGTTGTATTGCTCGGGCGTGAGCAGCGTCGAGTCCGGGCGCGCAAGCTGCACGCGCATGATGAGCGCCTCGATGCCGCCCGCGATCAGAAACGCAAACGCGGTGAGGAGATAGCGCAAGCCGATGCTTTTATGATCGACGGTCGAAAGCCAGCCGCGCCATCCCGGTGGCGTTTCCCATGTCTCGCGCAGCTTGCGTTCTTCGGCGCTGCCGGGTTCGATGCGGCCGATCGCGAGCGTGCGTTGCAGCGGCGGCGGGGACGTGGCGTGTTCGGTCATTGCAGTGTCCGAAGATAAGCGGAGAGCGCGGCGGCTTCGGCCGCTGTGAGCGCGATCGATGGCATCAGCGAATCCGGTTTGATGCGCTGTGCATGGCGTATCCAGTCGAGTTGATTCGATTCGGTGTTCGGCAACGTGCCGGCGGCGATGAGCCTGCGCGAATTCAGATGCGTGAGATCGGGCGCTTGCGTGCCGTTCGCATCGCTGCCGCGCACGGCGTGACAGCCCGCGCAGCGATCGAGAAAGAGTCGCTGCCCGGCGCTCGCGGTGGCGTCGGCGGCATGCGGGCGCGCTTGCGCCGCGTACCACGCATCGAATTGGGCACGCGGTTCCGCGATCACTTCGAAGGCCATATGCGCGTGTTGCGCGCCGCAAAACTGCGAGCATTGCCCGCGATACACGCCCGCGCGATCCGCCTGAATCCATTGCTCGTTGACGACACCCGGTATCGTCTGAGTCTTGCCCGCGAGACGCGGCACCCAGAACGCATGAATGACATCGGCGCTGCGCAATTCGATTTTCACAGGCTCGCCGACCGGTATGTGAATCTCGTTGGCCGTGGTCACGCCCGCATAGTCGATCTTCCACCACCAGTCGTAGGCCGTGACCGCGATGGTCAGCGCGGGCTCCTTTCTCGGCGACGCGACCGATTCGAGCGTCACCAGCACATAGGCGAGCGCGACGAAAAGCGCGACCGACGAGATGCCCGTGCCGATCCAGACCCAGCGCATGCCGCCGCCTTCGCCCTGCACGTGCGATGCATCGCGCTTCGTGGGCGGCGGACGCTTGCGGATGATCGCGCCGACGAGCAATACGCTCACGATCAGCGCGACGGCGACGGCCAGTGCCGCGAGCGCCCAGCCGAGACGCATCGTCGGCGTGGCGGCGGGACCGTCGGCGTGGAGGAAGTAATTGAGCGGCGCGTCGGCGCGCGCGCTCGCGTGACAAACGAATGCGGCGAGAAAAGCGATCATGGCGCGGGTGCTCCGGCTGGCACAATGGATCGCTTTGTGCGTAGCAGGCATCCGCATGTATCTCCTTGAAAGATTGGCTCGCAGTGAGGTTCCGGCACGCCAGACGGGCGCGCGGGGCTTCGTTCCCCGAGCAATCCACGATCCCAACGATAGCCTTACGGCGCAACGCATGTAATGCGCTTTATTTCGCGAAGCGTTTTCATCAGTCCAATGGATCTTATCGATTCGATAAGTATTCTTCGCCGATTCACTCGCAATGCTTGAATAAGCGCGCACCGACGTTATGATGTACTAACGTATTTGCGACATGCATGTCCATGCATGTTCGTGTCTTTCGATGGTTTCCGATTCTCCTTCGCGCGCTCGATTGAAACGCAGCCCGAAGGCCCTTTGTTGCGTCCGGCGATTGCCACGCTCGCGCCATCGCGTTTGCGCGCATCGGTCAGTGGGGCGTCGTCTTATCTCTCGTATCGAAGCGGGGCCGCGTTCGTCATTCGTCGAACGCGGCTGTGCCTGTTCGCGCTCGCATTTCGCCGCGCGACGCGGGCGTTTCAATTCCGGCAATGAACCGGCCGCTCGATATTCATTTTGAATATTCCGAACGCGCCATGAAAGCCATTACTTTCATTCGATCCGTTGCTCATATCTTCAAATCGCGGCGCATTATTTCAGCGGGGCGGCTTTCGATATGGCCGGGTTTCGCGATCGCGCTTCTGTTGGCCGCATGCGGCGGCGGTGGCGGCGGTGAAACTGGCGGCGCGAGCACGACCGGTGGCGCGCAATCGAGTCCTTCGGGTGCATCGAGTCCCATAGCGGCGTCGAGCCCTTCGGACGGCGGAGCGTCGGCGCCTGCGGTTGCATCGGCGCCAGCGGTTGCATCGGCGCCGTCGGCGGCGAGCAGCCCCGGCGGCACGAGCAGCACCGCAAAGCCTGTGATTGCGCCTGCGGGCAGCGTGTTTTATGGCATGAACGGTCATGCCAACTGGGTCGGTCCATATCAGACGTCGACGCCGGAGCAACAAGCCGCGCAACTGAAAGACCTCAACATGACGATGTACCGCAACGACATTTCCAACGTAACCGGCGCGAAAAATCTCGCGAAGTTCGCGAAGATCATGGCGCAATCCGGCGTGATGGTTTATCCGGTGATCCTGCAAGACCTCAACTTCGCCGATGAGAATTCGGCTTATCAGGCGAGCTTCACGCTCGCTCAGCAAATCGTCAGCGTGCAGCAATATGCCTATTACGAAGTCACCAACGAACTTGCACCGACATGTCTCGTCGGTGCGGTCGACGGCGTGAATCCGGCCGATTACCACAACGATTGTTATCGGATCGCGCGCGGCGTGATCCGCGGGTTGATCGCGGGCATCAAGTCGGTGGATGCTGTCGGCAAGATCATCATCGGCGGCAATACGTGGATGCACCTCGGCCTCGATACGATGCTCGCCAACGGCACGCAACCCGACGGCACGAGCGGACATCCCATCGTGACGTGGGACATCACCGCGTGGCACTGGTACTCGGAGCAGGGCGATATCACGCACGCATGCGGAATCCGCTGCTACAACGTAGTCGGCACGCTGCTGTCGTTCGGCAAGCCGATCTGGATCAACGAAGTGGGCATGCGTCCGGACTTTCCCGGCACCGTCGATCAGGCGGCCACTTACATGGCCAACGACATGATGGGCAGGCTTCTCGCAATCGCGCCGCAATACAACATTCAGTCGATACAGGTCTACGAGCTTTACGACGATCCGCCCACCGGTCAGGGCCCTTACGGCATCATGCTCAACGACGGCGTGACGAAGAAACCCGTCTATACCGCGCTCAATAATTTCATTGCGGCGAATCCGCGTTGAAGATCATCCGATGAAACCGGGAAGGCCGAGAGCCGCGTCGCTGCGGGCCAGACCGGCGGCGCGTTCGAGCAGCGCGTCGAATTGCGCATCGGCGCGCGGTCGCGGGAAGTGCGCGCGAAAGAAGTCCGCCCAGCGAAAATCGGCAAGCGGCACGTCGGTTTTTTCGTAGCCGCCCGCGCTGCGCACGAAGGCCGCAAGGCTGCGAAAATCGTCGTCGATGGCGTCCCGCATATGCACCGGCATGTCCTTGAAAGCGATGCGGCCGCCGTCCGCGTCGTAGGGATGCACCCACGCCTCGTTCTCCATCGTCAGCCAGAACGCCGCGCGCGATAACGACGACAAGTCCCGCACCAGCACGAACGGCACGTCCTGCACGCCGATGCGGGCCAGCGCGCAAGCCACATGATGATGGTCGATGACATACGGCTCGCCTCCCGGCCCGAGCACGACGGCAATCGGCTTCGCGGCTATCGACATTGCCAGTTCATGTGCGCGCAGCGCGCGATATTCCTCGGCTTTGCGGCGGACCTGCCGTTCTCCGTGCGTCGCCTGCGTCGGATGCAGATCGTCGATGCGCAGCGTATTCATGGCGCATTCCTCGATGTGTGTCGAACATGCGGGCAAGCGCCGTACCCGGTCTGGACCCGCTGTTGCTTCTCGCTGAAACGAAAGTCCCTAATGCGGTGCGCGGGCGCATCCATTGCTGAAATCGCACACGGACCCGGCCATTCAAGGAGTGTGCAATGAAAGCGGTTGTGTTTCATGGAATAGGCGATATATCGCTCGATAACGTGCCCGACCCTTCGATTCGTCACGATCAGGACGCGATCGTGCGCCTGACCGCGAGCGCGATCTGCGGCACCGATCTGCACATGGTGCGCGGCACGCTGCCAGGGATGGTGCCGGGCACGATACTCGGCCACGAGGGCGTCGGCGTGATCGAGCAGGTCGGTCGCGGCGTGCGCAACCTGAAGCCGGGAGACCGCGTGCTGATTCCATCGACGATTTCGTGTGGCTGCTGTTCGTATTGCCGCACGGGCTACACGGCGCAGTGCGACTCGGCGAATCCCAATGGCGCGGCGGCAGGCACGGCGTTCTTTGGCGGACCGAAGTCGACGGGGCCGATCGACGGATTGCAGGCCGAATACGCGCGCACGCCGCTAGCCCATGCGAGCCTCATCAAATTGCCGGAGAATATCGACGACGAACGCGCGATCCTGCTGTCCGATATCTTTCCGACGGGCTTTTTCGGGGCGCAACTTGCCGAGGTGCGTGACGGCGATACCGTCGCGGTGTTCGGCGCGGGACCGGTCGGCCAGTTCGCCGTGGCGAGTGCGTTCATGCTCGGCGCGGGACGCGTGATCGTCGTGGATCGCCTGACGGATCGTCTCGCGATGGCGCGCGCGCAAGGCGCGGAAGCGGTGAACTTCGACGAGGAGGATCCCGTCGCAACGATTCTCGCGTTGACGGGCGGCATCGGCGTGGATCGTGTGATCGATGCCGTGGGCGTCGATGCAGTGCACGCGCAGGGCGGGCCGGCTGCATCGCAGGATGCCGTCAAGCAGGGCGAAGCGGAAAGCAGGACCGTCACGGCGCAGCGCAACGAACACGACGGCAACTGGATTCCCGGCGATGCGCCCACGCAGGCGCTCGACTGGGGCGTGGCTGCATTGGCGAAGGCGGGCACGCTCGGCGTGATCGGCGTGTATCCGCCGAACGACCGCTTCTTTCCGCTCGGTGTGGCGATGAACAAGAATCTCACCATCAAGATGGGCAACTGCAATCATCGCGCGGTGACGCCCGGACTCGTCGAGCGCGTGAGGAACGGATCGTTCGATCCGCTGCGCGTGCTGTCGACACGCGAGCCGATGATGAACGTCATCGACGCATACAAGGCATTCGATCAAAGGCAACCGGGATGGATCAAGGTCGCGCTCGATCCCGCCGCGTGACGGCCGCGCGGCCATCATGGCGCATCGTCGCGGGCGTCGGCGCGTGCGCGTTCGTGGCCTGGGCGGCGATCGAATGGACGCGCCTCAAGCGCACGCCCGCACTTTCCGATGAAAGCGCCCGCAAGGGCATAACGGCGCGCTACACGCAGGCCGGACCGTATCGCATGTTCTCGCGTCACGCGGCATGCGAAGGTGGCCACGCGAAGCGCCTGCCCGTGGTGCTCGTGCATGGTCTCGTGATATCGAGCCGCTACATGGAGCCGCTCGCGCTCGCGTTGCGCAGCGACTTCGACGTGTACGCGCCCGATCTGCCCGGCTTCGGCGAAAGCAAACTGCGCGGCGGCGCGCTGTCGGTGCCCGAACTCGCCGATGCGTTGCGCCTCTGGCTCGGCGCGCGCGGCATCGAGCGGGCGATGTTCATCGGCAATTCCTTCGGCTGCCAGATTCTCGCGGATTTCGCCGCGCGCTATCCCGAGTCGGTCGACCGGCTCGTGCTGCAAGGACCGACCGTCGATCGCGATGCGCGCTCGCTCTTCACGCAAGTTTGTCGCGACTGGCGCAATGGACGGCTCGAACAGGCGAGATCGTCGGCGCCGATCGGGCGCATCGATTATGCGAAAGCGGGCGTGGTGCGCGCGCTCGCGACGATGCGCGAACTCATGCGCGATCGCATCGAGCGCAAGCTGTCGCGCATTGTTGCGCCGACGCTCGTCGTCGCCGGATCGCGCGATCCCGTCGCGCCGCTCGCGTGGGCGAGCGAAGTCGCGGCGCGCGTGCCGAACGGCGCGTTGCTGGCGATAGACGGCGGCACGCACACGCTCAACTATGTCTATCCGCATAGCTTCGCGCTCGCGATCCGCGCGTTTCTTCTCCAGGGCGGCGCATCGAGATGACGAAGCCACCGCGCGGCATTGCCCGCTTCGATTCGGCCGCGGGCATGGTGCAGGCGCTCGCCGCGTGTCTGCATGGCGAACGCTTCAGCAGCCCGAGCCAGTCGCCGCTGCTCGATAGCCTGATGCCGCCGATCAACCTGCTGCCGAAGCGCGCCCGCGAATGGGTGTACACCGTGGGCGGCATGTCGGAGGGCATCACGGCGCGGCAGGCGCGGCGTCTCGATGTGGAAGACATCGGCGAATGGATCGCGGGGCTTTACCCGCAGCGCACCTACGATGCCGCGTTCATCGGTTCGTCGAATGGCGCGCTCATGCACGTTGCGGCGGCGCTCGGCGTGCCCTGGCTGCCGCAGACGTTTCTGTGCCCGGTGCGCGCGCCCTTCAGCGATCCCGACGATGCGCAAAGCGGCTTCGATGACGGCCTCGCCGCCGTCGATGCGTTGCTTCGCGCCGATCCGCGCATCGCGATTCATCATATGCAGGATCCGAATCAGGACCGGCTGATGCTCTCCGCGATGAGCTACTTCCGGTTGAAGCTGCGCGCGCTGCCGCTGGCGTATCGCGAGTTTCTGCTGCGCAGTCTTGCGCCGGACGCGACGCTTCATATCGTCCGATGCACGCGCGACTGGCCCGTTACGCGCACCGGCGACCGATCGTTCTATCAGTTCGGCGCGCTGGGCGGCGCGACCGAGCGCGAGTACTTCGAAGGCGGGCCGCGTGTCGCGCGCTATCTCGCGCGTTATGGCGTGAAGCGCACGCGATGGGACGCGCCCGCGCCGACCCTGCGCGCGCCCGAAGCCGAATGGGGCTATGACGTGGCGCTCACCGAATCCATCGTCGCGCTGGCGAAGCAGAAGAACTGGCGCGTCGTCGAATGGCGCTTCGAAGAGCCGGAAGCGTTCAGCTTCGCGACGGCCGAGTTGTATCGCGCGTGGTATCGCGAGATGGGGATCGAGTCCAAGCGGCTCGTCGTCGATTCATTCCTTCTGATGGACCCGTACACGACGCTGCGATTGCGCGCGATCCCATTCTGGCTCGTCTTCTGCACCGACCCTTCGGCAGAGACGCTGCGCCGCTTTCTCGAACGCGAGTCCTTCGACGAGATCGACATGATGCTGTTCTCGCATGGCACCGAAGGCGTCGGCGTGACGAGCATCGACGAATGGCGCGCGTTGACCGCCAAGGCGAAACGCGAAGGGCGCTTTCTCGGTGTCGATGCACGGCGTTATCCGCGCGACTTCGCGACCTTCGTGCGCTTCGATCGTGCGCTTGCCGAACTGAAGCCGCAATACGGCTTGCCGGAGCCAATGCCGCCCGCGTTCTTCGAAGACGCGCTGCGCAAGCATGGCGCGCGTCATGGCATCACCGCGCACGATCACAACGCATGAAGCGAATGCCGGTCATCGTCATTACGCGCGCCGACGCATCAAGCGCGCGATGATGGCGCCCAGCCCGAGCCCCGCGCAAAGCAGCAGGCCGCGATGCGTGTCCACCCAAAACGACGCGCTCGCGCGCTTCGCCTCGTCCGTGAAGCGCCCATGCACCCGATGCAGTTCAGTGACCGGTTGCGAGAGATTGCCCGGACGTTCGCCGCTGGAGAGAGCGGGGTCCTGCTGCGCGCGAAAGCCCGTGCGTCCGAGATAGACATCGAGCAAACCGGGGATGATTGCATTCGCAACTATCGCCTTGACCGACGACATGCCGACCCACAGCTCGCGCCGCCGATGCGTGGCCGCCCACCATATCGCGCGCGCTGCGACTTCGGGTTCGTAGATCGGCGCGACGGGACGCGGCGCGTGCGGCATCGCGCTCCTGGCCCAGTCGAATTGCGGCGTGTTGAGCGCGGGCATCTGCACCATCGTCAGATGGATGCGGCTCTTGGCATGATGCAACTCGCAACGCAGCGAATCGGTGAACCCGCGTATCGCGTGCTTCGCGCCGCAATAGGCCGATTGCAGCGGAATCGATCGATACGCGAGCGCCGAACCGACCTGCACGATGACGCCGCGATTGCGCGGCGTCATGCGTTTCAACGCGGCCATCGTGCCCCACACGAAGCCGAGATACGTGACGTCCGTGATGCGCCTGAAATCGCGTTCGGGCATATCGGCGAAGCGCGCGAACGAGGTCAGCATCGCGTTGTTGACCCATACGTCGATGGGACCGAGCTCTGCTTCGACGCGCGCGGCGGCACTGTCGAGCGCGCCGCTTTCGCTCACGTCGAGCGCGATGCTCAGCGCACGCACGCCGAGCGCGCGCACGTCGGCGGCGGCGTCTTCGAGCGCTTGCCGATCGCGCGCGATCATCGCGACGTCCACGCCGCGTCGGGCGAATTCGAGCGCCGTCGCGCGGCCCACGCCCGCGCTCGCTCCGGTGATGACCACGACCCGAGGCTTTCTCATCGCGATAACTCCCCGCGTGCGGCGAGCGCTTCGATTTTGTCCGCCGTGCAACGCGCGATCGCCTGAATGGTGAAAGAAGGATTCACGCCGCCGACGGTCGGATATGCCGAGCCGTCGTGAATCCTCAGATGCATGGACGATCACTTGTCCTTGTGGCCCGGCAGCACTGCGCCCAGCACTTGCTTCGCCGTATCGACGATCACATGGCTCTGGTTCGGATCGCCCTTCATGAGCGTGGTCGCGAAAGCCTTCGCCTGCGCGATCGTGATGTGCGGCGGCAGCGGCGGCACGTTCGGATCGGCCTTCACTTCGATCACGACGGGACGATCCGCCGCGAGCGCTTCGTCCCACACGGCGGCCATGCGCTCGGCATCGTCGACATAAAAGCCCTTCAGCCCGATCAATTCCGCGAACTTGTGATAAGGCACCGAAGGAATGTCCTGCGATGCCTCGAACTTCGGATCGCCTTCCATCACGCGCTGTTCCCACGTCACCTGATTCAAGTCTTCGTTGTTGAGCACCATGCAGATCCAGCGCGGATCCGACCATTGCTTCCAGTACTTCGCGACCGTGATGAGCTCGGCCATGTTGTTCATCTGCATCGCGCCATCGCCGACGAGCGCGATCACCGGACGCTCCGGATACGCGAATTTCGCCGCGATCGCGTAGGGCACGGCCGCGCCCATCGAGGCGAGGCCGCCCGAGAGCGAGCACTTCATGCCGCGCTTGACCTTGAGATCGCGCGCGTACCAGTTCGCGACCGAACCGGAATCGCTCGTGACGATGGCGTTCGCGGGCACGCGCGGCGACAGCTCCCAGATCGTGCGCTGCGGATTCACGCCGGCTTTCGCAGGCTCTATCGCGCGCTTTTCGAGTTTCTTCCACCAGTCGTCCATCCAGCCTTCGATGTCCTTACGCCACGCGCCATCCGTCTTCTGTTCCAGAAGCGGCAGCAACGCGCGCAAGGTCTCGGCACTGTCGCCGACGAGATTCACTTCCATCGGATAGCGGATCGAAAGCATGTCGGCCTTGAGGTCGATCTGCACGCCGCGCGCCTCGCCTTCCTTCGGCAGGAACTCGGCGTAGGGAAAGCCCGAGCCGATCATGAAGAGCGTGTCGCATTCGGTCATCAGCTTGTAGCTCGGCTCGGTGCCGAGCAGGCCGATCGATCCGGTGACGAAGGGCAGATCGTCCGGCAATGCGGCCTTGCCAAGCAGCGCCTTCGCGACGCCCGCGCCGAGTTTGTCCGCGACAGCGATGACTTCGTCCGTGGCTTCCAGCGCGCCCGCGCCGACGAGAATCGCGACCTTCTTGCCGGCGTTGAGCACATCGGCGGCGCGTTGCAGATCGTCGGCATAAGGCACCGTCTTCGGTGCGCGATAGCCCACGCCCGAATGCAGTGTGCCGTGCTTGCGGCCCGGCGGCTCGTATTCCAGATCCTGCAGATCGTTGGGCAGCACGAGCGCCGTCACCTTGCGCTCCGATAGCGCGATACGCACCGCGCGATCGACGAGATGACGAATCTGCGAGGGCACGCTCGCCTGTTGAACGAAGGCGCCGGCGACGTCCTTGAACATCGCGGGCAGATCGACTTCCTGCTGATAGTGTCCGCCCAATGCGGCGCGTGCCTGCTGCCCCGCAATGGCGAGAACGGGCATGTGATCGAGGCGCGCATCGTAGAGACCGGTGAGGAGATGCGCCGCGCCCGGACCGGATGTCGCGATGCATACGCCCAACTCGCCGGTGAACTTCGCATGTGCCGATGCCATGAACGCAGCCATCTCTTCATGACGCGCCTGAATGAATTCGATCTTGCCCTTCGCGCGACTGAGCGCGCCGAATACGCCGTTGATGCCGTCGCCGGGATAACCGTAAATGCGGCGCACGCCCCATGCATGCAGGCGATCGACCAGAAAATCGCCGACGGTAATAGCCATGATTGAAGTCTCCGGAAAACACGATCGAAAGAATGCGCCGCATTGCATGCACGCCTTGTTTGGCTTGCGCGCAATGGCCATGCCGCTGTCTTTCAATCGCTGCAAGGTGCGATGAATCCATGCGGGCGTGATGATTGCTAGAGCGCTTTACGCGGACGATTGCTTCAGGACACATACGATGGCGCTCATGCCTCTCACCCTCGAATGGCCGGATGTCTGCATTCGAATATCGCTGGCGGTGCTTGCCGGCATTCTCATCGGATTGAATCGCGGCGAATCGGGCAAGGTCGCCGGATTGAGAACCACGCTGCTCGTATGCCTCGCGGCGTGTCTCGCGATGCTGCAAGTCAACGCGTTGCTTGCTCAGGCGGGCAAGACGCCCGGTTCGTTCGTGCAGATCGATCTGATGCGCCTGCCGCTCGGGATACTGTCGGGCGTGGGCTTCATCGGCGCGGGTGCGATTCTTCGCAAGGATGGCCTCGTCAAAGGCGTGACGACAGCGGCGACGTTATGGTTCGTGACGGTGGTCGGACTGTGCTTCGGCGGCGGTCAGCTTGGACTCGGCGCGGCGGGACTCGGGCTCGGGATCGTCGTGCTCTGGTTTCTGAAGGAGGTCGAAAGACGCATACCGCGCGAGAATCATGCGGAGCTCCGGATAACTTATGAAAGAGGCGTCTTTTCGCGGGACACGCTGGCTGAATCGATGCAGGCCGCGGGTTGCAGGCTCGCCTCGATTGCGGGCGCGGCGAAGGGACCGGAACGGATGGAAGAGCGCTTCGAAGTACGCTGGCACGGCGCGCCCGATGCGCAGCCGGTGCCGCCGTTCAGCGAGTGCGCGATGGCTGCGGGCGCGATCGAGTCCGAGTGGAGCATCATCCGCTGAACGGTGTACAGCGAATTAACGTGGTGGTTAAAGCGTGCTCGAGGCGACCCAAGAGGGGACCCAACAGGCGACCCATAAGGCACCCATAAAGAACAATTGGCTGTGCGTTCGTTTTGACATATAAATGAGAGACGATCTTCTTGGAACTTCGGGAGTCCAGATGCTTATACGCTGTGCAGCATGCAACAAGCTCATATATTCAGACGATGCTCTCGAAGACGATACGTGCCCCGCATGCGGATCCACGAACACCGAGCACATCGCAATGGGCTTCGTTTTCGATCAGACGGTCGCTGTGCCGGACCCGCCGGCAAGGACCACGGAAAGCGCCGATTCGCCCGGCACGATTCGCAGGAAGCTGTAGTCGCACGAATCGATTCGTAACGTACCGCGTTGGATGTGCGCTTCGACCCCCTCTCGTTTAAGCGCATCTTGCCCGCCTCGACAGGCGGGCTTTTCTTTATGCGCATTCAACGCAGATCAATGCGACAACACGACCTGCGCGATGACGCCCGACGCGACCGCAACCAGCAGATAGTCCGCACCGACGCCGACCCACTGATAACCGCGCGGCGGCTGACGCAGGCCTTGTCCGCGCCAGTCGTCGACGACGTACTGACGGCTTCGGTAATCGTTATCAAGACGCTCGCCCTTGCGCCAGTCGCGACGCGGCTCATCGTTGGCATGCTGCGGCGGGCGGGGCGCGTCGCGGCCATTCATCTCCGGACCATGACCCGGCGCGCCGGGACCGCCCTTGGCAGTGGGACCGCCCGGACCGCCCGGTGCGCGATGCGCATCGTGATAGCCGTCCGGACCGCCGGGTGCGGGCTGTGCGAAAACGGCGCCCGTCGTCAGTCCGATGCTCGCGCAAACCAGTGCGGCGACGATTCGACTCTTCTTCATGTTCGTTCCTCTCGAAGTGGCAAAGGGATGTTCTGGATGCCCGGACTGTACGCAATGGGCAACGAAAATGACGTGAGCATGTGTAAGCAACGCTTACGTTCCATTACGCGCTCCATTACGCGCAAACGCGCGTCAGACGCCGAACGGAAAGGTTTCTGGCGTCTCGTGCGTGACTTGTGAAGGCTCGATCGCGCTGACCGCGCGCGTCGTATCGAACCACACGAACGCATCGAATTGCGCCGACAGCTCGGCTTGCGCGTAATGGCTGTACAACTCGGTATCGGGCCGATAGACCACGCCGATGAAGCGTTCGAGCCGCTCCTCGCCCAATGCGTCGCGCAGTGCATCGTTCACGCCGGCACGAAGATCGACGAGGCACGGACTCGCGCCCGCAAGATGAAACTGATGCTCGTAACTATCGGCGCGCGATGGCCGCACCTGCATGATCTGCATCGGCTCCTCCCAGTCCGATGCCGCCGCGACCGTGCCCGCGTGCGTGCCGAAGCCGATGAGCGCGGCGTCGTCGCCGAAGCGCTCGCGGCATAGCTGACCGACGTTCAACTCGTCGCGCATGCGGCCCATCTCGGTCGCGGATGCATCACCGAGATGCGAGTTGTGCGCCCATACGACCGCGCGCGCGTCCGGTCCCCATGCATCGAGCAGGCTGTCGAGCGTGTCGAACATGTGCGTGTCGCGCAGATTCCAGCTTTCCGCCGATGCCCCGTACATCGCACGATAGTACTGCTCCGCCGATGCGACGAGCCGCGCGTTATGCGTCGCGTCGAGCAGTCCGTGATCGCTCGCGGACGTGGCGAGCCGTCTGTCCAGCAGATCGCGCAATTGCGCGACGACGGCTTCCTCGCATGTGCCGAAGCCCGCCTGCCACGCGGCGCGTCCATAGACAGCGGGGTTTTTCTGCCAGGGCGTGAGGCATCCATAGCGCACGCGGGCAATGCGCGCCGCGCCCGGGTCCTGTGCGTCGAGATACGCGAGCACGGCGGCGATGGATTCGGAAAGGCTATACAGGTCGAGTCCATAGAACGCGGCGCGGCGCTCGTCGGGCAACGCGGCGTTGTGCTGCCGCAGCCACGCGACGAACGCGGCGAACTCGGTATTGCGCCACATCCACGTAGGGAAACGCGTGAACGGTCGTGCTTCGGGTCGCGCGCGCGGACGGCCGCGAACGTGCTCGTCGATGATCGCGGCATCGGGCCAGTCCGCTTCCACCGCGACGAAACTGAAGCCGTGCCGTTCGATGAGACGCCGCGTGATGGCGGCGCGCGCTACATAGAACTCGGCGGTGCCGTGACTCGCTTCGCCGAGCAACACGACGCGCTTGTCCGCGAAACGATCGAACGCATGTGCGAAGTCGGGCGCACCGAGCGCGGGCAGACGCACCGCCGATGCGCGGATCAGATCGGGCAACGTGCGCGCAACGGGCTCCTCGAGCGTGGGTTTGTCCGTGCGAATGTCGGGTTCGTCGCTCCAGCCTTGCGCGCCGATCAACGGCACGAACATCACGCCGCCGAGGTCTTCGTCGCGCCACACATCGTCGTCCGTGCGCGTGTATTTCATCAGACGCTGGGATTCGCGCGCGTCGCCGACGGGCATCACGAGCCGTCCGCCTATCTTGAGTTGCGCGCGCCATGCGTCGGGCACGGATGGACCGCCCGCCGCCGCGATGATCGCGTCGAAGGGCGCGTGCTGCGGCATGCCGAGCGTGCCGTCCGCATGATGCACGCTGACGTTCGTGAGCCCGAGCGCCTTGAGCAAGGCGGCGGCATCGTCGGCGAGTTCGCGATGTCGCTCGATCGTATCGACGCGCGCCGCGATACACGCCGCGATCGCCGCCGCATAACCCGAGCCGGTGCCGATGTCGAGGACATGATCGCCAGGTTGCAGGTCGGCGGCTTCGAGCATCAGCGCGACGATGTACGGTTGCGAGATGGTCTGACCCGCGGCGATCGGCAACGGGCTGTCCTCGTAGGCGAATTCGGCAAGGGCTGGGGGAACGAAGGCATCGCGGGCGATGGCGCTCATGCATTCGAGCACGCGCGCGTTCCTGATGCCGCGCCCCTTCAACTGACGTTCGACCATGCGTTCCCGCGCTTCTTCAAAGGTGTTCATGAACATTTCCCGAAAAAGGTCAGAACGTTGAAGAGGCAGCAAGCGACAGTCCCAGTTCGCCACTGCTCGCGAGCACGCGGAATGCGATTTGCTGTGCGTTCGGCACGGCATAAAGGAGACGCATACCTCGGATGACACTCACATCGAACGATGCACGCGAGCATCGCGCCTTGCGCCCCGCGCGCGATGACGGCAGCGATCGTCGATCGACGCCAGCGCCGAAGCAAGCGTTAACGGGCCTCATGCTGCGCGCTAAGATCCATTCGGCATCGAGCGCGGAATACTACGGACTTCGAAGCGAAGGTGTCGTCGAACCTAGCGTGCAGGTCGTGCTCTGAATCCAAAACATGCCAATACACAATGTGAAGCCAACCCGTCCGCTCATCGCCGTGAGCTTCTTCGCGGCGGACGTCCAGGCGGGCGTCGGCCCGTTTCTCGGTATCTATCTGCAAGCGCACGGCTGGACGCCGGACCGCATCGGCACGGTGCTGACCATCGGCGGCATCGTCGGCATGCTCGTGACGACGCCCGCCGGCGCGCTCGTCGATGCCACGCCGCACCGGCGCGCCATCGTCGCGGTCGCGAGCGCGCTGTCCATCGTCGCGGCGATCATCATCTGGATGTGGCAAGGCTTCTGGCCCGTCACGCTGTCGCAAGTGGCCACGGCGATCGCGGGCGCGACGATGGGCCCCGCGCTCGCCGGCCTCACGCTCGGCATCGTCGGACGGCAGAATTTCGATCGCCAGTTCGGACGCAATCAGGTGGCGAATCACGCGGGCAATATTGCGGCCGCGGCGCTTTCGGGCTGGCTCGGCGCGTGGCTCGGCATGCCGTACATCTTCGGGTTGAGCGCGGCGTTCGGTGCGGGCTGCATCTTCGCGGCGCTGTGGATTCCGCCGCGCTCGGTGCATCGGCATTTCGCGCGCGGCATTGCAAAGGACGACAACGACGATCCCTCCGACACGCGCGCCGATGCCATACAGGTTCTGCTGCGCAACCGCTCGCTGCTCGTGCTGGCGGCCGCGCTCGCGGCGTTCAACCTCGGCAATTCCGCGATGCTGCCGCTCTACAGTCTCGCGGTCGCGTCGGCGCATACTGCCGATCCCAGCCATGTGACGGCCGCCAATATCGTGATCTCGCAGATCGTGATGCTCGTCGCGGCGGCCTATGCGAGCCGCCTGATTCGCCGATGGGGCTTCTGGTGGATCATCCTCGTCACGCTCGCGACGCTCCCGCTGCGCGCGATGACGGCCGCGTGGATCGCGCCTTCATGGGGCATCGTGCCGGTGCAGGTGCTCGATGGCATCGGCGCGGGCTTGCAGACCGTCGCGGTGCCCGCGCTCGTCGTGCATCTGCTGCACGGAAGCGGACGGGTGAATCTGGGGCAGGGCGCGGTGCTTGGCGTCCAGGCGGCGGGCGCGTGCCTGAGCCCGATGCTCGGCGGCTGGATCGCGCATCACTATGGCTATCCGGCGGCGTTCATCACGCTTGGAAGTTTGTCTGTCGTCGCGTTCGCGATCTGGATCGGCTTTGGGCAGCGCGTGCGCGATGCATGCGATACGCGGCGCGAAGAACTCGGCAAGCTCGCCGATCTGGATTCATCGACGTTGTTGCCATGACAAGGGCCGCGGCATGGGGAATGCGGAAGTTCATCTGACCGACAAACCGGAGATGAGGATGAACTCACCGCGCTTTCCCGCAGACGCCGACCAACGCATGCAAATCCCGCCGCCCGACGTCGACCCCGATCCTTCCGTACCGGATGACGATCCCGTGCCGCCCGATGGCGCGCCGCATCCCATCGGCGATCCGCCGAATCAAAGACCGCCGGAGCGCTTAGGCCCCGGCCTCGTCGCCGGGGGGCAGTGCGTCGGCCTTGGCGTTCGCGTGCGTCGTGGCCGCTTCCCTCGCGGCGTCCGCGCTTTCCAACGGCCGATCGCGCATTTCGGTGAAGCCGTCCGCATCGATCGTGTAGGACCAGGTGCATTGACCCGTTGGATCGTGATCGATCGTGATCTCGACGCGATGTCCGTTGCGAACGTAAGTCTCGGTAGACATGATTTGATCCCTCGTTGAATGACCTGCGCGGTGCATCGGCTACGTTGCGTTGGAATCCGGCGGAACGGGATTCTTTTCCTGCGTCGACGGCAATTCGTTTTCCGATGCGTCGTGCGTGCGCTTTTCGCGTTCGTCGAGTTGACGCTGCTTCGTGTCTTCGCCTACGGGTTCGTCCATATCGTCGGCGGTGGCATGCGGCACGGGCTTGTCTGGCGTCATGATGTGCCTCCCGGAATCGTGATGCGGCACGCGGCGCGCGCCTTAGTATCGGGCGCAGCAAGCAACGGACCCGTTCGCGTTACAGACAGGAGCGCGGCTTGCTGGGCGATTATCGAACAGGCATTCGGGAGAGCGAGGAATGAAATACACCGATCAGGATCAGCGCGTGGAGGAATTGCAGGTGGCGTTGTCGCGTGCGTTCGATGCACGGAAGACGCCGTTCGTAGGCGTGGTGGACGAAGGCTACGACATCGTCATCAACGTATCGTGGGCCATCGAGACGGGCCGCGACACGACGCTCGATGCGCGTTGCAGCGTCGTGTTGCGCATCGCGGCGCGTCAGTTCGAGCGATATGGCGCGATGGATACCGCGCAGCGCCTCATCGTGCAGGATCGCGTGATCGCGCACGTGCGGAGTGCGTTCGACCAGTCGCGCTCGGGTCAGGCGAACGCGAACGAATGCTCGCTCGAACTTCGCGCCGCCGACGACTGGTTCGACACACCCGACACGCCCTGACGCATTACCAGCCTTGCTCGCCGCCGCCGGTCGTCGACGGGCTCGTCTGGCCGTTCGTGCCGCCGCTGCCGTTCAGACGCGGCTGCATGCCGCCCGATCCTTGGCGTGTGCCCGCACCCGCGCCGCTCGTTCCATTCGATGAGCCGCCCACGCCGGACGGCCCCGTCGACGGCCCGCTGCTGTGGCCGGAGTTCGGCGTGATGCCTGCCGCATCCTGCGCGTTCTTCGCGCTCGACGGTCCGTGGCTTGCGCCAGGCTGCGTCTGATCGGCTGCGGCGAATGCGCCGCCCGAGAGCGCCATCAGTAAAGCCGAAATCGCGATGGTTCTGTTCGCTTGCATGACCTGCCTCCGTATGTCGATGTTGGTACGAAGCATGGCGCAAGGCGCGTTCCGGGCTTTGCGGCCAGCAACGCGTTTCCCTCATTCAAGCCCTTCGTGCTCGAACGCAAGTTTCACTGCGGGGCGCTCGCGCATGCGCTTGTAGAACGCCTGGAGCTCGGCGGGCATATCGACGCCCATTTTCTGCGCCCACGTCAGCATCGTGAAGAGATAGGCATCCGCGACGCTTACATCATTGCCGAAGAGATAATCGCCGCGCATCGTCTTCGCGACATACGCAAAGCGCTGGCCGATTTTCTCGCGCGCCGCCGACGCTTCCGCATCGGATGTCGGCCGGAACACGCGTCCGAACTGCTTGTGGATCTCGGTCGAAATGAACGCAAGCATTTCCAGCAGACGCAGATGGCCGTCGTCGCCGGAAGGCGCGAGCGATGGCGCTTTTTGCGCGACCCACGAAAGAATCGCGACGTTTTCGGTGAGACGCTTGCCATCGTCGAACTCGACGACGGGCACATAACTCTTCGGGTTGATTTCGCCGAAGGGCGTGCCGTCTTCCGTCACCTTGGTCTTCAGATCGACCTTCACGCGGTCGAAGGTCAGGCCGGCTTCGTGCATCGCGATGTGATCGGCGAGACTGCATGCGCCGGGCGCGTAATAGAGCTTCATGATGCGCGTCTCCTTTGGACGAGGATATGTGTATTCGGCGAGCAAGGGCCATGCCGCAATGCCGCCATGCGGACGTCGCGCTATACCGTACGAAGCTCGCAGGCCGCAACATGCTGACCGTAGGAAGCGATTTACGCCGATGCACGCAGCGTATGCGCGGCCGCGACCATGTTGCGCAGCGCGGGAATCACTTCGTCCCATTGACGCGTCTTGAGTCCGCAGTCGGGATTCACCCACAGACGCTCGCGCGGAATCCGCTCCGCTGCCTTCGTCATCAACGCGACGATTTGCGCTTCGCTCGGGATATTCGGCGAGTGGATGTCGTACACGCCCGGCCCGATCTGATTCGGATACTTGAAATGGTCGAAGGCTTCGAGCAGTTCCATGTTGGAGCGCGACGTTTCGATGGTGATGACATCGGCATCCATAACGGCGATCGATGCGATGATGTCGTTGAACTCCGAATAGCACATGTGCGTGTGTATCTGCGTTTCGTCGCGCACGCCGTTCGCGGCGATGCGAAACGCTTCCACCGCCCAGCGCAGATAGCCATCCCATTGCGCGCGGCGCAGCGGCAGGCCTTCGCGCAACGCGGCCTCATCGATCTGGATCACGCGAACGCCGGCCTCCTCCAGATCGAGCACTTCAGCGCGGATCGCGAGCGCGAGTTGCCGGCACGATTCGGAACGCGGTTGATCGTCGCGCACGAACGACCAGTTCAGGATTGTGACGGGACCGGTCAGCATGCCTTTCATCGGCTTCCGGGTTTGCGCTTGCGCATAGCGGGTCCATTCGACGGTCATCGGCTTCGGACGGCTGATATCGCCGAACAGAATCGGCGGCTTCACGCAGCGCGATCCATACGACTGCACCCAGCCGAACTCGCTGAACGCATAGCCGTCGAGCCGCTCGCCGAAGTATTCGACCATGTCGTTGCGTTCGGCTTCGCCGTGCACGAGCACGTCGAGCCCGAGCGCCTCCTGTTCCTTCACGGCGCGCGTGATTTCGCGTTCCATCGCGGCGCGATAGGTGGTTGCATCGAGCTGTCCGCTCCTGAACTGACGACGCGCATGACGGATTTCGTTCGTTTGCGGAAACGAGCCGATGGTCGTCGTCGGATAGGCGGGCAGCGCGAGCATCGCGGCCTGCTTCTGCGCGCGCGTTTCGTATGCGCTCGCGCGCTGGCCGAGCGTCGCGTCGATCTTTGTGAGCGCTTCTTTCACCGCCGGGTTATGCACGCGCGATGATGCGCGGCGGCTCGCGATCGCGGCCGCGTTGCACGCGAGCGCATCGGCGACGCTGGCGCGACCGTCGTTCAAGGCGCGTGCGAGCACATCGAGTTCATCGAGCTTTTGTAGCGCGAATGCGAGCCACGATCTGATTTCGGCATCGAGCTTCATTTCGCTCGCAAGATCGACGGGCGTATGCAACAGCGAGCACGATGGCGCGATCCACAGCCTGTCGCCGAGCGATGCATGCAGCGGTTCGAGCCAGTCGAGCGTGGCGTTCAGATCGGTTTTCCAGATGTTGCGGCCATTGATCGCGCCGACCGATAGCACCGACGAATCCGGCAACAGCTTTGCGGCGGCGCCGACGTCATCGCGCGCGTTGATCGCATCGATATGCAGGCCGTCGATCGGCAGCTTGCACGCGAGATCGAGATTCTCCTGCAACTGGCCGAAGTAGGTCGCAAGCAGAAGGCGCACGCGTCGTTGTGAGAGCGCATCGTAAGCGGTGACGAAAGCGTCGCGCCATTGCGTATCGAGTTCGGTGACGAGCGCGGGTTCATCGATCTGCACCCATTCGATACCGAGCGCCGCGAAGTGATCGAGCAGCGCCGCATAGACGGGCAACAGGCGCGGGAGAAGCGCGAGCTTGTCGGAGTCGTCCTTCGCCTTGCCGAGCCAGAGATACGTCACCGGCCCGATGATGACGGGCTTCGCGTTCACGCCGAGCGCGCGCGCTTCGCCGAGCTGCTCGACGAGACGCGACGTATCGAGCGTGAACTGCGTCGCCGCATCGAACTCGGGGACGATGTAGTGATAGTTGGTATCGAACCATTTCGTCATCTCACCCGCAGCCACGCCCTCGCAGCACGCTGCATGTTCCTCAGCGCTTTCGGAAGAGCCTCCGCGAGCGACGCGGAAGGCGTTGTCGAGCGCATCGCCGTGAAAGCCGCGCACGCGTTCGGGCAGATTGCCGAGCGTGAAGCTCATGTCGAGCACCTGATCGTAGAACGCGAAATCGCCGGCCGCCACGAGATCGAGACGCGACTGATGCTTCCAGTGGCGCTCGCGCAAGTGAGCGCCGACCGCCTTCAACTCGTCGCGCGATGACTCTTTTTTCCAGTACTTTTCGAGCGCGAACTTCAGCTCGCGGTTTGCGCCGATGCGCGGGAAACCGAGGTTGTGTGTCGTGGCCATCGTTGCGTGTTCTCGTCGGAAAGAGAGTGAATGGCGACGATGATAGAATTTCCGATGCATGAATAAAAATGGTTTAATTTCATGCATCGATTAACTTTGTTCATGGAGACGCCTATGCTCGAACGCGCGCATCTGATGGTCGTGCGAGAAGTCGAGCGCCAAGGCTCGCTGACCGCCGCCGCCGACGTGCTCAACCTCACGCAATCCGCGCTGAGCCATACGGTGAAAAAGCTGGAGCAGCAGTTGGGCACGGCGGTGTGGACGCGCGAAGGGCGCAGCATGCGGCTCACGCAGGCGGGCCAGTATCTGCTTGGCCTCGCCAATCGCATGCTGCCGCAGTTCGAACTCGCCGAAGCGCGCATGAGGCAATATGCCGAAGGCGAGCGCGGCACCTTGCGCATCGGCATGGAGTGTCATCCGTGCTATCAGTGGCTGCTCAAGGTCGTGTCGCCGTATCTCGCGCGCTGGCCCGATGTCGATGTAGACGTGAAGCAGCGCTTTCAGTTCGGCGGCATCGGCGCGCTGTTCGGTTACGACATCGACGTGCTCGTGACACCCGATCCGCTGAAGAAACCGGGCTTGCGCTTCACGCCCGTCTTCGATTACGAGCAGGTGCTCGTCGTTCCCGAAGCGCACACGCTCGCCGATGCCGCTCATGTCACGCCGGAGCAGGTCGCGCAGGAAGTGCTGATCACGTATCCGGTCGAAACCGATCGCCTCGATATCTACACCCAGTTCCTCACGCCCGCGAATGTCGTGCCGAGAAGGCACAAGACGATCGAGACGACCGACATCATGATGCAGATGGTCGCGAGTGCGCGTGGCGTCGCGGCGCTGCCACGCTGGCTCGCGGAAGAATACGCGGACCGCATGCCGCTCGCCGTGCTCAAGCTAGGGAGGAAGGGCATTGCGAAGAAGATTTATCTCGGCGCGCGCGAAGCCGATGTCAGCGTCGAATATCTCGCGGCGTTCATCGCGCTTGCGAAGAAGGCCGACTGGGCGAAGGCGCGCGTGTCGCGTTGACGTTCAGCGCCGCGCATCGAGCGCATGGCGGATCGTGCGTGCGAGGTCATCGAACGTGAAGGGCTTTTTCAGCAGCACGACGCCTTTGTCGAGCCGCCCTTCGTGAAAGATGATGTCGCGCGTATAGCCCGATGCGAACACCACGGTCGCGTTATACGGCGGCGCGCTCGCGATCTTCGCGAGCTCGTTCGCGCGCAGCGTGCCGGGCATCACGACATCGCTGAAAAGAAGATCGACGTGGCCATGCTTCTGCAGGACGGCAAGGGCCGATTCCGCGCTCGGCGCCGACAGCACCTTGTAGCCGAGCTGCGCAACCATGTCGATGGTCGCGAGGCGCACGTCGGCATCGTCCTCGACGACGAGCACCACTTCGCCGCCGCTCGATGCACGCGGGCGCGCGCCGTGCGCATTCGTCGATTCGACTTGCGTGCAGCGTGGGAAGTACAACGCGACGGATGTGCCTTCGCCCACCTGCGTTTCGACATCCACGCAGCCCGCGCTTTGCGACACGAAGCCGAACACCATGCTCAGGCCGAGGCCGGTGCCTTGGCCTTCGGCTTTCGTCGAATAGAAAGGCTCGAACATGCGTGCTTTTACGCTGTCGGGCATGCCATCGCCGTCGTCGGTAACAACCAGCTTCACGTAATCGCCCGCGGGCAACGCGAGACCGGTCGTCATCTGATCGCCGAGGGTCGCGTTCGAGACTTCGAGCTGAATGTTGCCGCCTTCATGAATCGCGTCCCGCGAATTGATGACGAGATTGAGCAGCGCGTTTTCCAGTTGATGGCGATCGACGAAGAGATTCCAGGCATCGCACGATACCGTGGTCTTCAGCTTGATCGATTCGGGCAGCGCGCGTTGCAGGAACTCGCACATGTCCGCGACGAGCTTCGCCGGATCGATGACGGCGGGATTGAGCGGCTGACGTCGCGCGAAGGCGAGCATCTGCGAGGCGAGCTTGCCGCCGCGCGCGACGGCTTCGCTCATCACGCGCAGCCTGCGTGTGAGATCGGGTTTGTCGCGCGTCGCGAGTTCGATCAACTGCAGGTTCGCGGAGATGATCTGCAAGACGTTGTTGAAGTCGTGCGCGACGCCGCCCGTCAGATTGCCGATGGCTTCCAGCTTCTGCACCTGACGAAACCGCTCCTCGGCCTCGACGCGCGCCGTGACCGCTTCCGCGACGCGTTCTTCCAGCGTCTGCATGAGTTTGAGCAGCTTGTCTTCGGCAAGTACCTTGCGAGTCGTTTCGACGACGACGGCAATCACGCCTGCCGGATGACCGTCGTCTTCTGCAACAGGACTGTAGTGCAGATCCATCCACACGTCTTCGGGCCGGCCATTGCGATGCAGCGTGAGACGCTTGTCGGCGTAGGACAGCGTTGCGCCGGACAAACAGGTGTCCACGACGTTGCGATTGAACGCGGCGATCTCGGGCCAGCCGTCTTCGACAGGCTTGCCGAGCAGAAACGGATGACGTCCACCGGCGAAGCCCGCATAGGCGTCGTTGTAGATCATCGTGCCGCGCCGGCCCCAGAGCATGACGAGCGGCACAGGCGAAGCAAGCAGAAGTTGCACGGCTGCCCGCAGACTCTTCGACCATCGACCGATCGGGCCCATGGCCGTGTCCGACCAGTCGAAGCTGGCGATGCGCGAAGCCATCTCGCCGCGCCAGCCTTCACAGTCGAAGGATTGCTCGGGCCAAACCGTTTCGGCGTTCATAGAGTTGAAGGGAAAGTTGATGTGCCGCCGTCTTCGTAAAAAGCGGCAGGAGCTTGGTTTGGATCAAAGGCTACATCTTAGTCCACGCATCGGCCTGCACTCCATACTGGACGCTGCTTTGCGAGGAGTGGGCGACCTGAAGGCTCGCATATCGAACACGAAAGGCCACCGTTTCGGACAGGTGAAGCACATGTTTCAAGGTAAAGTCATCGCCGTCGACATGATCGGGAGGCGCGCATGAACGGCAAGCGCATCGTCGCGGCGTTGCTCGTGTTGCTCTTTTGGACGGCTCGTGTGTACGCGCAAGAGCCTTCGCTTACGGATGAACAGATGCTCGGCGTCGTCTTCGTCGCCAATCAGGCCGAGATCGCGGCGGCCAATCTCGCGTTGCGCAAGACGCGCTCCAACAGCCTGCAGGTCTACGCGAAACGGATCGTGTCGGAACACGCGCAGGTCAATCAGGAGATCATGACGCTGACGCAGCGCTTCGGCACGGAGCCGCAACGCAGCGCGACGAGCGACGCATTGACGAAGCAAAGCAACAGCGAGATCGCCGAGCTCGATGAAACCAGCACCTACGACTTCGACGAAGCGTATCTCGAACACGAGATCGTCTCGTTGCAGAAGCTGGTGCGTACCGTCGAAGGCTATATCCGCACGGCGCGCAGCGCGGACGCGCGAACCTTGCTGATCCGCTCGCGTCCTTCATTCATCTTTCATCTCGATCAGGCGCAAAGGCTGCAAATCACCATAGGCAGTCCGGGCCTCATCCGCTGATGTCGCTCACGAATAAAAACAGGAGAAATGCATGAATGCATCGGAACGTATCGACGAACTGATCGCGGGCATCGCGGATTGGCGCGGCGAGACCTTCGCCAATGTGCGCAAGATCATCCTCGCAGCGGACGAAGGGATCGTCGAGGAGTGGAAGTACATGGGCAGCCCGGTCTGGTATCGCGACGGCATGATCGCGGTGGTCAACGCGCACAAGGACAAAGTGAAGCTCACCTTCGCGCACGGGGCGAGCCTGCCGGACCCCGACAAGCTCTTCAATGCGAGCCTCGAAGGCAACGCGCGGCGTGCAATCGATTTTTTCGAAGGCGACAAGATCGATGCACACGCGCTTAAGAATCTCGTGCGCGCGGCGATCTCGTTGAATCAGACGAAAGCGAAGAAGAAAGCGGCTGGTTAAGCTGCGCGCGTCTATGCGCCGATGAAGGCGGCGATGTCGACCGCATCCGCATTAACGAATCCAGTCCAGGCCATGCGCGTCTGGCGCGGCTCGGGCAGATCGAGACTGTCGTTTTTGGACTTAAGATTTCCAATTGATTCTTTACAAAGACAAAACATCTTGTCACAATGCGGACGCAAATAATAACGATTCGCATTCACACGCAATGGACCTCCAAAAGAAATGAGCATGAAGACAGGAACGACGAGCCCGGTCGCGATGCGGCCTTTGAAACTGGCCGCCTTGCTGCTGTTCGCGGCAGCGCCGCTCGCCCACGCACAGTCCGCGGATGCGCCGTCGGGTGCATCGGCGGCTGCGGCGTCGAACGCGCCGGCCGAAAGCACGCTGCCCGCGGTGAAGGTCACGGCGCAGAACGCCGATGAACCGTATGGTCCGACGAAAGGCTACGTCGCGAAAGAATCGACGGCGCTCAAGACGGGCACGTCGCTCCTCGAGACACCGCAGTCCGTCTCGGTCGTCACGCGCGAGCAGATGGATCAGCAGAACGCGCAGACGCTCAATGCGGCCGTGCGCTATGTGTCGGGTGTGACGCCCGAAACGCGCGGCGGCATCGCGACGCGTTACGACATGCTCAAAGTGCGCGGCTTCGACGCCGACAAGTACTGGAACGGTCTCAAGCTGCTCGACAACGGCTGGTACGCGGTGCCGCAGATCGATCCGTATTTGATGGAGCGCGTCGAAGTGCTGAAGGGCCCGGTCTCGGTGCTGTACGGTCAGGCGGCGGCGGGCGGCCTGCTGGATCAGGAAAGCAAGATGCCGACGGTCGTGCCGCTGCATGAAGTGGGCATCGAGTTCGGCAACTACGCGCACAAGTCGGCCAAGTTCGATTTCTCCGGGCCGATCGCGGGCGACGATCGCTATCTGTACCGCATCACCGGCATCGCGCGTTCGGAAGACGGGCAAGTGCAATCGACGTACAACAAGCGCATCGCGATCGCGCCGTCGTTCACGTGGCGTCCGGACAACAAGACTTCGCTCACGCTGTACGGCCTCTATCAGCACGATCCGGACAGCACGTCCTACGGCAGCGTGCCGCCGCAAGGCACGGTGCTCTACAACCCGAACGGCAAGCTGCCGAGCGACTTCTACGACGGCGATCACAACTTCGAGAGCTTCAATCGCGTGCAGGAAGCGATCGGCTACAAGTTCGACCGCAAGCTCAACAACGCGTGGTCGTTCCGCTCGAACGGACGTCTGCTGCATCTCGCGCAGGACTACAAGAGCGTCTATGCGAGCGCGCTTGAAGACGACTTGCGCACGCTCGATCGCGGCACGGCTGCGTCGAAGGACAACCTGAACACGATTCAGCTCGACAATCAGCTCGAAGGCAACGTCTCGACCGGCCCGATCGACCATACGCTGCTGTTCGGCTTCGATTACCAGCACTATGCGAGCAACTTCGATGCGGGCTTCGGCACCGCGCCGTCGCTCGACATGTTCGCGCCGAACTACAACCAGGCGATCACGCCGCCGGACCGCTATCACCAGATCCTGAGCGGCACGCAATACGGCGTGTATGCGCAGGATCAGGCGCGCTGGGGCAACGTGATTCTCACGCTCGGCGGACGCGAGGACTGGGCGAGCAGCGATTCGAACAACACGACGTACGGCGTCGTGTCGCATCAGTTCGATCGCGCGTTCACGGGGCGCGCGGGCCTCACGTATGTGTTCGATAACGGCATCGCGCCGTATGTCAGCTACACCGAATCGTTCACGCCGCAAGCGGGCACGGACATCAACGGTCAGCAGTTCTCGCCGGAGAAGGGACGTCAGTATGAAGTCGGCGTGAAGTTCCAGCCGAAGGGCTACAACGCGTTCTTCTCGGCCGCGCTGTTCGACCTGACGCGCAAGAATCTGCTGACGGTCAATGCGGACAACCCGAACTTCCAATCGGCGGTCGGCGAAGCGCGCTCGCTCGGCGTCGAACTCGAAGCGAAGGCGAGCCTCACGGATTCGTTGAACGTCACGGCGAGCTACACGTATCTCAGCACGAAGTACACGAAGGACAACAGCGGTCTCGAAGGCAAGTTCCTGCCCGCGATTCCGCAGAATCAGGCTTCGTTGTGGGCGTATTACACGGTCAATCGCGGACCGCTCGCCGGTCTCTCGATGGGCGCGGGCGGACGCTACACCGGCACGACGTATAGCAGCGACAACAGCTTCAAGGTGTCGAGCTTCTTCCTCGTCGATGCCACGCTGAACTACGATCTCGGCCGCGCCATGCCGCAGTTCAAGGGCGTCGAGCTGTATGTGAACGCGCAGAACCTTTTCAACAAGGAATACGTCGCGTCGTGCTACTACGGCAGCTGGTGTGCGTTCGGTTACGGACGTCAGGTGTTCGCCGGCATGAACTATCACTGGTAAGCATGTTGCACCGCACTGCGTCTTTCGAACGGCGCAGTGCATCGAATCGTCGTGAGCGCCGCCCTGGCGCTTATCGCGAACGAAGCTATCCGTATCGGGATTTCTTCGTTCGCGTGTGAGGAAGCGGCTAGTACATTGATCGCTCGCCGCTCATCCACGATATCCCCGCATGATCCCGACGACTTCATTGCATCGCCTCTTCGCCATGCTCGCGTTGATGGCGGCATGTGCTTTACCGATGCATCGCGCGCACGCCGAAGGCAAGGTGAAGATCGTCGATCAATATGGCATCGGCTCGTTGCTGCTCAAGGTCGCGAAGGACCAGAAGCTCATCGAGAAGGCCGGCGCGCGCGCGGGCCTCGATATCGACGTGCAGTGGAACACGCTTTCCGGCGGCGCGGCCGTGAACGAAGCGCTGCTCTCGGGCGCGGCGGATATCGCGACTATCGGCATCGGGCCGTTGATGACGATCTGGGATCGCACGCGCGGGCATCAGGATTTTCGGGCCATTGCGGCGCAAAGCGCGGTGCCGGTGTATCTCGTGACGAACGATCCGCGCATTCGCAGCATCAGGGATATTGGCGAGAAGGATCGCATCGCGGTGGTGTCCGTCGCAGTGTCGCAGCAGGGACGTCTGCTGCAAATGGCGTCGGCCAGGGCGTTCGGCGATGCCGAGTATGCGCGGCTCGACCGTTTCGAAGTCAACATGCCGCACGCCGATGCGACGACCGCGATGTTATCGGGCAACTCGGTCGTCAATCTGCATTTCTCCAACGCGCCCTATCAGTATCAGGAACTCGAAGATCCGAAGATCCACAAGGTCACGAGTTCCACCGAAATCCTCGGCGGACCGTCGACGGGCAGTGTTGTCGTGACTTCCGACAAATGGCGCAAGGACAATCCGAAGACCTATGCCGCCGTGCGCGCGGCGCTCGACGATGCGGCGAAGCTCGTCGAGAAGGACAAGGCTCAAGCGGCGGCCATCTATATTCGTCAGGACGGGTCGAAGCTCTCGCCTGCGTTCGTCGAGCGCATTCTCAGCGACAAGGAAGCGAGCTTCGCGACGACGCCGCAAAACACGCTGCAACTGGGCACATTCCTGCATAAGGTCGGCGTGATTCGTCACGAGCCGAAATCATGGCGCGACTATTTCTTCGCTGACGATTCGAGCGCGCAAGGCAGTTGACACGTCTTTCATTTATCCATCATCGAAAGGAATCCGAAATGAATGCAGTGGCCACCGGGAATGAAACGGAAGTGACTGTCAGCCCGCTGTCGGCGCATATCGGCGCGGAGATCGGCGGCGTCGACCTTACGCGTCCCTTGTCTTCCGCACAGGTCGAAGCAATTCGCGCCGCGTTGCTCAAATGGCGCGTGGTCTTCTTCCGCGAGCAGTTCCTGAGCCACGAACAACACATCGCGTTCTCGGCGCACTTCGGCGAGCTCACGGTGGGGCATCCGGTGTTCGGCCACGTCGACGGGCATCCGGAGATTTACTCGATTTCGAAGTTTCGCAAGGCCACGCGCTTCGAAGGGCAATCGGTGCTGCGTCCGTGGACGGGCTGGCATACGGATGTGACTGCCGCGGTGAATCCGCCGTTCGCATCGATCCTGCGCGGCGTCACGATTCCGCCCTATGGCGGCGATACGCAATGGACCAATCTCGTGATCGCATACGAGAAGCTGTCTGCGCCGCTGCGCGCGTTCGTCGATGGGCTGCGCGGCGTGCATCGTTTCGCGCCGCCGCAAGGCGCAAGCGGCACCGATGCGTTCACGAAGGCCGTGACGGATCACACGCTCGTCGCCGAGCATCCGTTGGTGCGCGTGCATCCCGAGACCGGCGAACGCGCGCTGTATGTCAGTCCGGGTTTTCTCAAGCACATCGCGGGGCTCGCGCCGCGCGAAAGTCAGGTGTTGCTCGAACTGCTATGGGAGCATGTGACGCGGCCGGAATTCACGGTGAGATTCAAGTGGGAGCCGGGCAGCATCGCGTTCTGGGACAACCGCACGACCGCGCATCTCGCGCCGACGGATATCTTCGATCTCGACTTCGATCGCCAGTTGTATCGCACGACGCTCGTCGGCGATGTGCCCGTGGGGCCGGACGGGCAGAAGTCGGTGGCGATCGAAGGCACGCCCGTTGGCGCGGCGGCTGCGGTCGCGTTGAACTGATCGGCGTTCAACCTGATTCGCTACGCGTCACGAAGATCAATATCAGAAGAAACGTGATGAAGAAGCGAAACGCGCTTTCGGTGCCGTTCCATTGCTGCGATTGCCACATGCCGAACCATTCGCCGCCGATCGACATGAAGCAGACTTGCCAGGTGAGATAGCCGAGCGTGAGGCCCGCGATCGCCCAGCGTTTGGCTCGCGCGAAGGCCGCGCTCTCCTGGCGCAGTGCGCGGGCCATCGCGATGACGCCTGTCCAGCAAAGAAGCGCGGTGAGCGTTTCGAGAAAAATGATCGCGTCATAGCCGAGATGCTGAAGCACCGGCGACGTGATCGCGCGATACATGTTCGCGTTGCCGGGAAACGTCGTGTCCATTCGCATGACGTGCTCGACGAACTGCAGGTTGCTGCCGTAGTCCGTCAGATTGCCAAAGCTGACGAGCGACGCGAGCAGGGCCATCGAAGCCACGACGAGAAGTTTCGCGAGGCGTTCGGTCATCTTCATCTTCATTCTCCAGCAGCGTTGGGAACGTGATTGTGCAAGAGAAGAATGAGATGAGCTTGATTTCTCGCTGCAACTAACTGTCTCGTTGCGCCAGCGCCTTTCTGCACGAAACGATCGTCGGATGAATGTACGACGCCGACCCGTATAATCGCGGCCTCGCACACGTTTGCGCGTCCATTGCGGCACGCGCGACGACTCGTTTATCAACATCCCGAACCCCTGTCTCAGACAGGCCGAAGCAAGAAAGGAACGCCCAAGCGTGGAAAGTCTCTTCCAATCCGTGAATGCATTGTTTGCCTGCATTGCGCCCGTCTCGGATTTCTTGTGGGATTTCCCCACGAATTTCAAGGCTTATTCACAAATCCCCGTGCTCGGGCAGTTTTCGTTCGCGATCCTTTTGCTTGTCGGCGTGGGCATTCACTTCACGATCCGCACGCGCTTCATCCAGACGATGAACGTCGGCAAGATCGTTCGCATGATGCTGCGCAGGCAGTCGTCGAAAACCGGCGTCAGCGCGCTTGCGTCGTTCATGCTCGGGCTCGCGATGCGTGCCGGGCCCGGCAATATCGTCGGCATTACGGGCGCGATTTCCGTCGGCGGACCGGGCGCGTTGTTCTGGATGTGGGTGGCCGCGTTCTTCGGCATGGCGACCGCGTTCATGGAATCGACGCTCGCGCAGCTCTTCAAGGAGAAAAAGCACGACGAGTTCGTCGGCGGCTTGCCGTTCTATGGGCGGCGCATTCTCGGCGACAAGCGCTTCGTCGGCACGTTGCTGTCGCTCGTATTCATCGTCTATGCGCTTTTCAATGTGCCGCCGCAAACGTTCAACGTGTTCACCGCGATTGGCACCATCGCCGATACGGTGACCGGCACGCATCTCGGGCGTCAGTCGACGGTGTATTACGTCATCGCGGCGGTGCTCATCGCAGCGTGCTCGTTCATCATCATGGGCGGCATTCGCCGCGTGACCGCTTATACCGATGTGCTCGTGCCGATCAAGGCGACGCTCTTCTGTCTGATGTCGCTCGTCATCATCGTCATCAATCTGCCGCTGATTCCCTACTTCTTTCATGAGGTGATCGTCGGTGCATTCGCGCCGCATGCGCTCTTCGGCGGCGCGATCGGCACGGCGCTCGCTCAAGGCGTCAAGCGCGGGCTGATGTCGAACGAAGCGGGGCAGGGCACCATCACGATGGCCGCGGCGATCGCCGACAACGATCACCCTTGCGAACAGGGCTTCGTGCAGAGCCTCGGCGTGTTCTTCGACACGATGGTCATCTGCACGATGACCGGCTTCATCGTCGTGATGGCGCACGTATGGACCGGCACGGTGGACGGTCAGGCGTGGGAGTCGGTCAGGGCATCGAAGATCACGGTCTATCTCGCATCGGTCGAAACGCTCGTGCCGGTTTCGGTCGCGCATGTCGTCAAGATCGTGATGTGCGTGTGCTACGGCCTCTTTGCGTTCACGACGTTGCTCGGCATGATTTCGTTCGCCGAAATCTCGGCCAACTTCATTTCACGAAGCAGAGGTTTCATCATCGGCATTCGCGTCGTCGGCTCGCTCGTGTTCGTGCCGTTCGGCGCGCTCACCGTGCTTGCGGGACTCGAATTGCCTAACCTGTGGGCGCTTTCCGATCTGATGAACATCGTGATGGTGCTGCTCAACGTGCCGATTCTGCTGATCGGGCAACGTCTCGTGTACAAGGCGCTCGCGCACTACCGCTCGACGCGCGGCGGACCGTTCGTGTCGGAGGACATCGGCGTGCGAACCGAGTATTGGTCCGCGAAGCGCGGTGTCGTCAGGCAAACGGAAGAACTTCGCGAGCGCGTCGACAGTTAAGAGCCGAAGAAGTCCACCGCGCCGGTGCCGAGGTTGTACATCGCGCCGGCTATCTTGATGGCGTGCTGATTCTCCATGTCGCTCAGCACGGCGCTTTCCTGGCGAATCTGCGCGATGGTCGACTCGACGTTCTTGCGCGCCACCATGTCGACGAACGTGTAATTGGTCGCCGTGCGCTCGCCGTCGTACTTCGTGGCTTCCACGGCGGGTTTGATGCGCGCGAGCAACGCCGTGAGATGACCTAGTTCGGCATTGGCGATCGCGCCTTTGATCGCGCCGCAAGACGTATGTCCCATCACCAGCACGACTTTCGCGCCCATCAGCTTGCACGCGAATTCCATGCTGCCGAGAATGTCGTCGTTTTCGATGTTCCCCGCGACGCGGCAGTTGAAGATATCGCCGATGCCCAGATCCATGATTACCTCGGCGGGCGCTCGCGAATCGATGCAACTGAGCAGCACGGCCGCGGGATATTGTCCCTTTGCGCTCGTCTTTTGTTCGGCAAGGTAGTTGCGCGCCTTGCGTTCGCCTCTGCGGAAACGCTCGTTGCCGCGCTTCATCGCATCGAGAATCTGCTCGGGCGACATCGCGTCGCGCTGCGCGTGCGTCAACGCGTCGGCGTGAGCGGATGTCATGAGGAGCGGCGGAACCGCGAGCCCGGCGATAGTTGCAGACGCAACTGATTTGAGAAAGCTCCGGCGGCACGCGGGCGTGCATTGCAGCGGATGCTTCAGATCTTCGCGCATGACCTTGCTCCTCGACCTGACGGGAATCGGCCTTCCTCAACGCTCTTCTTGCGACATGAAGTGTTGGACGAAAAATCGTCGAATGCAATGCACGCTTGTTCTGATGACAATGTCAGGTCGATGACGTAACGATCTGCCGCGCGATATCGAGAAAGTTGGCGGTCTTGGCGGCTGTCGCATCGATGCGCGATGCAAGCGCCAGACGAATCGTGATCGCGCTGCCGAGCGCATCGGTGTAGGCGACGCCATCGACCTGAATCTGGCACACCGACGCCGGCACCAGCGACACGCCGAATTCCGCCGCGACCAGATTGACGACCGATGATAGCTGCGGCGCCTGCTGGCCGGCGACCGGCTCGAATCCCGCTTCACGGCACGCACCGATGATGACGTCGTGCAATGTCGGACTTGCCTCGCGCGGAAGCATCACGAAAGGATCCTCCGCCAGCGTCGCCAACGGCACCTTGCGCTTTTTCGCGAGCTTGTGCGTGGCGGGCAGCACGATTTTCATCGGCTCGATCGCGATGTGATTGATCTGCACGCCCGCGGGCGACTGGCTGCCGAGACGGACGAACGCGACATCGACGCGGCCGGCGTCGAGATGCGCGAGCAGTTGCGCGGTATTGCCTTCGGTCAGCGTCAGCATGACGTTCGGATAAGCCTGCCGATACGACCGTATGAGCTTCGACACGACCGGATTGAACGCCGCCGATCCCGTGAAGCCGATATTGAGCTGCCCGATCTCGCCGCGCCCCGCGCTCTGCGCTTTCTCGACGGCGAGACGCGCGTCGTCGACGAGACGCTTCGCGTCGGCGGCGAACGCTTCGCCGGCTTCCGTCAGCACGACGCCGTGCCCCGTGCGGCGAAAGAGCCGCACGCCGAGTTCGTCTTCGAGCGCGTGAATCTGCTGACTGAGCGGCGGCTGTCCGATGCCGAGCCGCTCGGCCGCGCGCGTCACATTGCGTTCCTCGGCGACGGCCAGAAAGTAGCGGAGATGTCGCAATTCCATGCGATATATGAAAAAGCTATTTCAGAAAGACGAGATAGATATTGGACAGTATATCAATCGCGCGACAAAATACCGCTATCGCGCAGTGCGCGGGCTAGAACTATCCCCGAATACGTTGCCGGTTGCTCGTCAAAGCGAATCGGCAGGGCGGGTCGCGCCCGTGTCGATCGTCGACGGCGCGCGAATCGTCAATCAGTTTGGGAAGGGGTCTAATGTGGCTGAAGCATTAAAAAAACCAAGGCCGGAATACCGGAACATCGGGATCGGTCAGATCGCGAAGTATCGCTTGCCGCTGGCGGGCAAGGTATCGATCCTGCATCGCGTGAGCGGCCTGCTGCTCTTCGTGTGTCTGCCGTTCATCCTGTATCTGCTCGATCAGAGCCTCACGTCGGAAATTTCGTTCGACGCGTTCAAGGGCTTTCTCGCCAACCCCATCGTCAAGATCATCACGCTCGTGTTGTCGTGGTCGTATCTGCATCACTTCTGCGCGGGTATCCGCTTCTTGCTGCTCGACACGCACGTCGGCGTGAACAAGCAAGGCGGCAAGCAAAGCGCGCTCATCGTGCTGATCGTCTCGCTGTTGCTCACGCTCGCGATGGCTCTCAAGATCTTCGGAGTGTTCTAAACATGGCAACGCAAAATCGGGTCGGCCCCAAGCGCCTGGTCGTCGGCGCGCACTATGGTCTGCGCGACTGGCTCGCGCAACGCATCACCGCGGTCGTGATGGCCGTGTACACCGTCATTCTTCTCTTCTGGTTCTTCGCCGCGCACAACTTCTCGTACGAAGGCTGGGCGGGCATCTTCGCGACCCAGTGGATGAAGCTTGCGACTTTCGTAGCCTTGCTTTGCCTCTTCTATCACGCGTGGGTCGGCATTCGCGACATCTGGATGGACTACGTGAAGCCCATGGGTCTGCGCCTGCTGCTGCAAGTGCTGACGATCCTCTGGCTCGTCGGATGCGCCGGCTACGCTGCACAGATTCTCTGGAGAGTTTAAAGAACATGGCTGCAATCAAGACTTCCCTGCCGCGTCGTCGCTTTGACGTGGTCATCGTCGGTGCGGGCGGATCGGGCATGCGCGCATCGCTGCAGCTCGCGCGCGCGGGTCTGTCCGTCGCGGTGCTCTCGAAAGTGTTCCCCACGCGCTCGCATACGGTGGCCGCGCAAGGCGGCATCGGCGCATCGCTCGGCAACATGAGCGAAGACAACTGGCACTATCACTTCTACGACACCATCAAGGGCTCCGACTGGCTCGGCGATCAGGATGCGATCGAGTTCATGTGCCGCGAAGCGCCCAACGCCGTGTACGAGTTGGAACACATGGGCATGCCGTTCGACCGTAATCCGGATGGCACGATCTATCAGCGTCCGTTCGGCGGCCACACGGCGAACTACGGCGAGAAGCCCGTGCAACGCGCCTGCGCGGCCGCCGACCGTACCGGTCACGCGTTGCTGCACACGCTGTATCAGCAGAACGTCGCGGCTAAAACGCACTTCTTCGTCGAATGGATGGCGCTGGATCTGATCCGCGACGCCGATGGCGACGTGCTCGGCGTCACCGCGCTCGAAATGGAAACGGGCGAGGTCTATATCCTCGAAGGCAAGACGACGCTGTTCGCCACGGGCGGCGCGGGCCGTATCTTCGCGGCATCGACGAATGCGTTCATCAATACGGGCGACGGCCTCGGCATGGCCGCGCGTTCGGGCATCGCGCTGCAGGACATGGAGTTCTGGCAGTTCCACCCGACCGGCGTCGCCGGCGCGGGCGTGCTGATTACCGAAGGCGTGCGCGGTGAAGGCGGCATTCTGCGTAACTCGAATGGCGATCGCTTCATGGAACGCTATGCGCCGACGCTGAAGGATCTCGCGCCGCGCGACTTCGTTTCGCGTTCGATGGATCAGGAGATCAAGGAAGGCCGCGGCGTCGGTCCGAACAAGGATCACGTGCTGCTCGATCTGTCGCACATCGGCGCC